>CAUPJC010000005.1:0-190456 GCA_963511475.1 uncultured Flavobacterium sp. | reverse complement strand
CCTGCCGCTAGCGTTCATCCTGAGCCAGGATCAAACTCTTCATCGTATATTGTTTGAGATTTGCATCTCTTTATTTATTCGACTCAAATTCTAGTGGTCATTATTCAAATCTTCCGATTCTATTACTCTTATTTCTTTTGTTCTGTATTTCTACAGAACGGCTGTCAATTCAATATGTCTAGGAACGTATTCTTCTTTTTTGTTCGCCTTTCGTTTGTTTCTCAAAGCGGGTGCAAAAGTAGCAATTTCTTTTTAACTGGCAAGAACTTTTTGAAGTTTTTTTGAAAATTTTATTTTTCGTTTTCTTCTCATTTTCTTATCAGCTTATAAAATAACGTTGCGCATTTAGCGGGGTGCAAAAGTAACTCAATCTTTTAAATCTCACAAGCCTTTTTAATCTTTTTTTGAAAATAAATTTTCGTTTAGATCTAGTGAGCTTTCAGGATTTATTAGAACGTATGCCGTTGTTGCGGGTGCAAAAGTAGTCTCTTTATTCAGTAAAACAATAGCTTTTCTTAACTATTTTGAGTTTATTTTTTAATGTATTGGTTTGTTGCGGGTTACAATACGGTTTTTTGAGGGTTTGGCAATTTAAAGCTCGATTTATTGTCTTTTTTGCGGTTTTACTAAGACTTAAACTGTTTTTTTAGCTTTAATACGTATTACATTGCATTGACATAGCACACAGATTTAACGGATCAAACGGATTTAAACAGATTTTTTCCTTTATTATTTAGGTTTAATCATTGGAGGTATCATGTATAGCACTGGCATTGTCCCCAAATTTAACATATTTTTTCTTTTAGTGCTTCTATACCATATATAAGGTATGATTTTAAACATCAGATCTTATATAACAAATGCTATAGCCCTGATAAAAGTGGAAATCCTTTCTTGTCCCCTTTTCGGGACAAGAAAGATTGAAGCGGATAGCAGGATCAAGCTCCTGATTATTTGATTAAAACTAATCGAATCGAATGGCTTTGACGGGAGAAATTTTTGTAACTATATGTGACGGTATCAATAATACGAGTGCGCAAATTGCAACTGTAATAACATTTAATGCCATGATATACATCAAGTTAATATGTACTGGCGCCTGATTTACATAGTAGTTTTCGGGATTTAATTTTATAATTCCGAATTGTTGCTGCAATAACAACAATGAAATCCCGATGAGATTACCCCAAAACAATCCTCTTACAATAAGATAGAATGCATTGTAGAGGAAAATTTTCCTAACAGACCAATTGTTAGCTCCTAATGCCTTGAGAATTCCTATCATTTGAGTACGTTCGAGTATTAATACTAGCAAAGCAACTACCATATTTATGGTTGCCACCAGTATCATGACTACTAATATGACAATAATATTAAAATCAAAAAGCTGCAACCACTCAAATATGTAACTATACTTTTCAATAATTGTCTTCGTATCCAGAGTTGAAGATGTTTTTTTATATATCTGATCTCCTGTTTCCTTTATTCTATTGAAATCTTTGACAAAAACCTCAAATGCTCCGACTTGATTTGGTTTCCATTTATTGATTCGCTGTATATGCTTAATATCACCTATTATATAAGTTGCATCAAATTGCTGAAATCCTGAATTAAAAATACCTGTAATTTTAAATCTTCGAACATTTGGCAATCGATTTTGATCTTCCTTAATAAAGAAAGTATTGAAGGAATCTCCAACTTTTAGCTGCAACCGATTGGCCAAAAACTGAGAAATCACAACTTCCTGCGTGTTTTTTGAAAAATCAGGCAATGTCCCAGAAACAAGATATTCTTTAATATTTCCCCATTGATAATCGTCACCCACACCTTTAAAAATAATTCCTTCAAATGCATTTTCAGTTCTAATAATACCCGATTTACTGGCTATAGCCTGAACATGACTTACTTCGGGTACCGTATTAAACTTTGGATAAAAATCTTGATTCTTTGAAATTGGCGATAATGTAATTTCGGATTGATTATTGTCGTAGTTCGAAATTATAATATGACCATTGAAAGCTGCAATTTTTTCGCGGATTTTATTCTGCAGACCAATTCCGGTAGCCACAGAAACAATCATCATGATCATACCAATAGCAATAGCAGCTATAGCAATATTAATTATTGGAGCCGATATGTTGCTTTTATAATCTTTGGCAGTTATGAGCCGCTTGGCTATGAAATATTCTAAATTCAAATTAATTTATTTTGAGGAACTGAACAAATATACATAAAGTTTCACTTAAGACCTTACCAATCCTTTTGACAACTACAATCACAATGGTCTTACCCTGAAAAATATTAAAGCGGTAATTTCTTTTTCATTTCTTCTACAATATTGAATACTGCTGGACATATTGCAATATTTTTAAGTGTCAAATCAGTAACTTGCTGAAACTTCTTTCTGTCTGTATGCGGGAATTCCCGGCATGCCTTTGGGCGAACATCGTATATAAAACAAGTATTATCAGCATCCAAAAAAACACAAGGCACATTTTGCAACACATAATCCTTATCCTCATCTATACGCAGATATTGTTCAATAAATTGCTGTGGCTTTTGTCGCAAATGTTTTGAGATTCGCTCAATATCTGCTAAAGTAAATAATGGACCTGTAGTTTTACAACAATTAGCACACTTTAAACAATCTGTTTTTTTGAATTCAGCATCATGAATATCCTGCATTACATAATCCAAATTCTTAGGTGTTTTCTTTTTTAGCTTATCGAAATACTTTTTGTTTTCGATATGCTTATCTTTGGCAAGTTTTCCTAGTTCGTTTAAAGCTGGTTTCAATTTTTAAATTTGGATGTTGAATGCGCAAAAGTAATAAACTTTAAACTTGGAAATTTAAACTTGAAACTTATTTTATGAAAGATCTTTTTGGAAAAGCAATACTCGACTACCAAACCAACAATAAACCTGAAGATTTATTAACCGAAACTTCAATTTCAGAAGAAGACGTAATGAGCGTTGCATATCTGTTTCGAAGCTATACAGAGATGCCAAAAATAGAACAAAAAGCACTACAACTATCCAAAGGAAAAGTTCTTGATGTGGGGTGCGGAGCAGGAAGCCACAGTTTGACTTTACAAAACGACAGAAAGCTTGATGTTACATCCATCGATATTTCAGAAAATGCAATTCAAGCCTGCAAACTTCGCGGACTAAAAAACGCAAAAGTCCAAGACTTGATGACTTTAGAAAATGACAAGTTCGACACCATTATTGTTCTAATGAATGGACCAGGAATTTGCGGTAAACTAAAAAATCTTCCAAAATTTCTCTTGAAATTAAAATCTCTATTAAATGATGGAGGACAGATTCTAATGGACAGCTCTGATATTATATATATGTTTGATGAAGATGAAGATGGTGGAAAATGGATTCCAACAGAAAATGAATATTATGGAGAAACTATTTTCACTATCACCTACAAAGGAGAAAAAGAAAAACCTTTGGACTGGCTTTTTCTAGATTATAACACACTACAAAATGGCGCTTTCGCAAATGGTCTTCAGTGTGAGTTACTTCTTAAAGGAGAGCATTACGACTATCTAGCAAGACTATCAATCTAGAAACAAAAAACCAAATACTTAACAGCATTTGGTTTTTTTAAAATATTTTATTTCTTAGTTTAAAATAGGTAAATTAACCTTGACCGGCAATTTTTATAGGCAATTCATAAAGAACCCTGACTTTTTGCCCCCTAGTTTCGCCTGGACTCCATTTTGGAGACAGACTTATAACTCTTTTTCCTTCGGCACCAGTGCCTCCGCCAAGATCTTTTACTACATTAACATTTGAAACTGTACCGTCAATTTCAATAATAAAAGCAATTTTTAAAGTTCCACCGTTACCATCATATTCAGGCATTTGATAGTTCTTACTGATAAATGTCATGAATGCACTGTTACCGCCAGGAAACTCTGGCCTCACTTCTACCTCTTCATAACTATAAGGAGCATCATCAACAATAGTGGCAGTTGCCTGTGCCGAAGCAAAATCCACAATAAACAAAGTAATTACAGAGAGTAAAATTTTTTTCATGGGGCTAGTTAATTAAATATTATGACTATGTTTTAAAACTTAGGTTTTTGTAAATGTATAAAAAAATATACTTAAAAAACATATTACATAAAAATAATCAAATAAAATTCACATATTATTACAAAACACAAATAGCAAATTAATATCTCATGTGCGAAAAATTTTAAAATAATTATTTCACAAGAAAAACTTTCGGAAATAAAAAATGTTAACTATCAATACTTACACCATGACAACTAACATTTTCTCTAAAATTACAAATAAAAAGAAATATCTACTTTAAGGGATATTCAAGTATTTATGCGTTTGTAAGGAAACGCGCCACTTGGGATTATTCATAACATATTCCACAATTAGAGGAGTCATTTCTTCCTTTTTACTCCATTCAGGCTGAAGGAAAAGAATTGCTTCGGGATTAACCTTCTCAGCTTGTTCCTCTGCAAAAACAAAATCGTGCTTATTATAAATAATCACCTTAAGCTCATTAGCATTATCATAAACTGTTTTTGTTGGCAATTTATTTTTCTTTGGTGAAAGACAAATCCAATCCCAAGTACCGCTTAACGAATAAGCTCCAGAAGTTTCAATATGAACTCTTAAGTTATTGACTTTTAGTTTTTGAGTTAATGGACTCATATCCCACATTAAAGGTTCTCCTCCTGTGATTACAACGGTATCTGCATATCTAGAAGCATTATCTACTATCAAATCAATTTTTGTTGGCGGATGCAACTCTGCATTCCAGCTTTCTTTAACATCACACCAATGACAGCCAACATCGCATCCTCCAATTCTAATAAAATACGCAGCAGTGCCTGTATGAAAACCTTCTCCCTGAATAGTATAAAACTCTTCCATTAATGGAAGCATTGTTCCTTTGTTAACTTCTAATTGAACTTCTTTAGATAACATTATATAAATTTAGGCTACAAATATACGCATTTAAAAGAAACCCTAAAGAATCCGCAGGAAACACAATCTCAATGAAAAAGAAGTAACAATAGCTGTATAAAAAAAACGGCAACTATTTCTAATTGCCGTTTAAAAAAAAAGATTTTAATTACTTTAAAGATTTCAATGAATCCATAGCGTATTGATTAGCTGGATCAATAACTAATGTTTTATTGAAATATTCGACTGCTTTTGCCTTGTCAGTATTTGCATAACTAGCTCCAGCTGTATTATAGCTTTCAATTAGTTTTTTAACTGTTGCTGGTTTTGCCAATTCTTCTGGTCCTTTCTCCGTAACTATACTAACATAATCATTGTAATACTTTATTGTCATCTCATCATTTTCCAATAAACTATTTGTTCTTGCTCTGTATAAATAAGCATCTTGAGTTTTTGGAGAAGCTTCAATTACAGCGCCATAAGCTAAATCAGCTCTTTGCAAAGCGATTGGATCTGGTTTAACATCTTTTCTGGTATTGTCAAAATACAGACTATTCCCTAGATAGAAGTTGTCCAAAGTATAATTTTTAGATTCTTTATTTGCAACAGCGATTTCATAAATTGTTGCAGCCTGCTTGAATAATTTTAATTCATATAATTTTTTACCAATATCACTGATATTTAAAGCTAAACCATTAGTATCCATTTCTGCTGACTTTTTAACATCAAGAATACCATTATCAAACAATGCCACATCAAGATTTTTACCGTCTTCACCAACAGCTTTTTTAATTTTAGCAAAACCTAAAACCTGATAATCAAATGCAATGATTTTATTAGTTGCATCAGAAATAAAACTCTCTAAAGATTTTATAGCAACATCATAATTCCCATTTTGATAAGCCGAAATACCTAAATAGCGCAGGATCCTAGGATTAACCTTATCTAGCTCTATCATTTTATTAGCTTCAATTTCTAACGCTTTATATTCACCCGCTAAAACCAAAAAGTCAGCATGACGCATTCTTGAATGCACTGAATAATCAGTTAAGCTCAAGTATTTTTCATAATTTACCAATGCTTTATCGATATACACTCTATACTTAGAAGGTTCATTTCTTCCCCATAGATAATAAGTTTCAGCTAATTCACGATAAACAGGACCATAATTTGCATTAATAGCAATAACTTCATCATAAGCTTTTACAGCTTCTGTATAAGCTTTAGCTCCTTTTAGCAAAACACCTAACTGCATTTTTGCTCTAATCAAAGTATTATCAGCTGAATAAGCATTTCTATAGGCTGAATACGCTTCGTTTTGATTCTTATCACCATGATATGCGTTTCCTAAAGCTAAATTTAATTGTGAATCCTGAGAATTAATTAATTTAGCTTTATTCAAATATTCTAATGCTTTTTTATAATCAGGATTAGTCGAAAATGTATAAGCACGACCTATGAAAATATACTCTTCAATATCTTTCTTTCTTAAATCTTTTGTTGCTAATGTAAATTTTTCTTCTGCGGCGGCGGCATTTCCATTATCTAAATCGATTAAACCAAGACCAATATTATTAAGCCTAGCTCCTTCTGAACCAGCAAGACCTTTTTGATAATAAATTTTTGCAGAATCTGCATTATTCTGCAATAAATATACATTACCTAAATAAAAAGCTGCAGTACCATTGGCAGGTTTTTCCTGAACTATAGATTTTAATATTTTTTTTGCACTTTCAAACTGCTCAGCATCAATTGCTTTCTTAGCTTGGTTAAGATCTTGCGCACGGCTTGTTGCCACAACAGCCAGTAGAGCAATACTTAAAACTTTTATTGTATTCATCTTCATTAAATTAATTTATTTACTTCTTTTCTATATCTGACTTACTTCGTATTATATTTAATTTTCTTGTAGGCATCTTATAAGGCAATAAACCTGATTTTAGAACAATTCTCTGACCAATGTCACCTGCAACGAATGAAGAAAGCCCCATCCCTAAACCAGAATATCCTTGGCAATTTACAATATATATATCCCTCAATAAAGGATATGTACCTTCGGCAAAGTTGCTTTGTGATGGCGCGTAATATCCTTCCGCAGTTAATCCTTTAACATTTAAAACATTTATATTCTTAATAACAGATTGCATGGAGGCAACTGGCTGAGAAAGCCAATTAACACCAACGACACCAATCATTCCATTATTTTGTGAAACAAATTTTAAAACTTCATTATTAGTTTTAAAAGTGTACACCTCTTTTTCTGGTAAACCACTCAACCCAGCTAAATTATTCATATAACTCACAGTACTTGAATTAGGATTATCAAAAACTATACCTTTTATTTTGGAACTCCTCTCTCCTTTCATGAAACCTATTACATCTTTCAAGGCAATTAAAGTGTCATTACTGGATTTGTTAGAAACAAAAGCTATGCCATCAATAGCAAATTTAGTTATTTTGGGCACTATTTTTCTTTGCTCAAAAAAATTTAACTCTTTTTTAGATAAATTTCTAGCTAATACAACAATACTGCCTTTTTTATTAAACAATGAATTTAAGACTTCTGATTCAGATTTAGAAACTAAGGTAAATTTAGCATCATATTGACTTTCGAATACTACAACTTCATCTTCAACAATAGGAGTAACAGTTTCGTCTATATAAATAATAGATTTTCCTTTTAGCATTGTCTCATCGTTTAAATTATTCCGTTCCTCTTTTTTACAATTAAAAAAAAGAAAAAGGAAACAACTTAATACCAAATAAACATTAAATCTTGACATAACTATTCTTTATTATTATTATTATTATTATATACTCTCAAAAACCTAATAATTGAATATAGAATTAATAAAACGCCTAAAGCTATTCTATATTGCATTTGTATATTAAAAGGAAATTTTCTCCAAAAAATAACCACTAACCCTAAAAAAAAGTAAGCTAGTAAAACCAATATGCTTATAACAAGAAGAAATCGCTCAATAAGCGATTTCTTCTTCAAATTGTTAAACAAATCATTTAACATTATTCTGCTGATTGAATAGTAATTGGAAGGGAGTATAAAACCCTAACTTTTTTACCATTTTGTTCACCTGGAAGCCATTTTGGACATTTATTCAAAACCCTGATTGCTTCTTTTCCAGTACCGTAACCAATATCTCTAATTACTTTGATATCTGTTAATGATCCATCTTTTTCTACCACGAAAGTAACGTAAACTTTTCCTTTAAGACCTTCTTCTTCAGGAGGTGTATAATTTTTACCAATAAAAGAATAAAATTTCTCAATTCCTCCTGGGAACTCTGGCTTTTGCTCGATTCCTGCTAAGTTGTAAATACCTTTATCTTCAGCAACAACTTCAGTTACAGGACCATTCCCAACAGGTTCATCAATAGTAATAATAGCATTTGGATCTCCTTTAATAGTCTCTGAACCAATTTTTTTATCTTTAGTATCTTCTATTTTTGGTGGTTCTTCAGTTACATCTTCCGCTTTAGCAACAACAGGTTTCACAAATTTCACCTGATCAACTTTAGGAGGAGGAGGAGGAGGAGGAGGCAGGTTTTTTACTTCTTCAACCTTTTTCTTAGGTGGTAACTTTACAGTTGTGATTTTTGTATCTAATATAGCATCATCCGAATTATCAGGAATCAAACTGGCCAACATAGGAATACTTACTAAGAAGGCAAAAATAACTGCACCAATAACAAGTGACTTCATAGTCGTTTTGTTATTAGATTTTCTTAATTCGTAAGCACCATACAACTTGTTTCGTCCTTCAAAAACGATATCAAGCCACTGATTTTTTAATAAATCTAATTTCATTATTTAATTTTTTTATAATTTATTCCGAAATTTTGTAAAAACATATAATTTATAATTACTCATTCCTGAATTAATTAGATTATTGAAATTTAAGGATTTGGAACAGTCTCAGCTGGTGTGGAATTTACATTTCCATCTCCTAATAATTTTGTCTCTTCAGGTGTAAACTCATTTACGATAGCATAAGTTGGCACGCCAACTATAGCCATTTCATCTAATACATCAATTAAATTTCTATATTTCGATTTCTTGCTCGGTTTGATAATTACAATCATACCTTTATCTTTAGTACCTGTATATTCAAGAACAGCTTTTTTCTGCTCTATTAAAACTTCACGAAGCCCCTCTTTACCGTAAGCTACCGATTTTGGAGCAAGTTTTGGAGTAGCTAGAAAACCTCGAAATATTTTCACTTGGTCGTTCTCTCCCATCAAAATTGTCAATGTACGATTTTCATCTACTTTTTGCTCTGATTTTGGATCATCTGGTTTATCCTCTTTATCTGGCAACCCCAAACTCATCGATTGTGGTTTAGATAAAGTCGTGGTAAGCATAAAGAAAGTAATTAGCAGGAAAGCCAAATCCACCATAGCAGTTAAATCTACCTTAGAGTTTTGTTTTTTACTCCTTACTTTACCACCTTTTCCGCCACCACCGTCGCCGGTATTTAATTCAGCCATTTTAGTGTCTTTATTTAATTATAATTCCTTTTTTCTCAAACCAGTAATTAAACTGAAGGTATTTATTTTTTGATCTTGTAAAATATCCATTACTTTTTTAACGGTAGGATATTCTTCATTTGCATCACCTTTTATAGCAATTTGCAGTTCAGTATCCGGAGTGTCTTCAAGAGTAGCTTTTCGAGCATAAAGAATCCAATCTTTTAGTTGGTTATCCAAAGAGTCCTTAGGAATTCCAGGTTGCACTGCTTTATTTCTATCTGAACCATTCAAATCAATAATTTGCTTAAGACTTTGAATTGGCACCCCAAAACTTTCCATTTTACCAAATCTATCTTTATCTTCATCAGAAAACGAAACCCCATATTTATCACTCATCAATTCTAAAGTTCTAATACGAGTTTGTTTACCTTTTATGTCGAAAAAAACTTTTCCCTTACCTATAGTCAAAGTAGCCAAATTTTTCTCAGGCAACCTAGTATTTACAGTAGATGCAGGTGTATCAACGGGTAATGCTTCGGGTACTTTAGCAGTAGCAGTCAAAATAAAGAATGTAAGCAAAAGAAAGGCAACATCACACATCGCAGTCATATCAGTCGATGTGGACTTTTTTGTCATTTTTATTTTAGCCATTGTTTATGTCTATTATTTTGATAAAAAAATTATCAAAAATTAATTATTGTTTCAAACTACCTCTAAAATGTCTGTAAGTATTTACAATTGTAGTACCTGCCTCATCTATAGCATAAGTAAGACTGTCAATTTTAGATGTAAAGAAATTATAAGAAATAATTGCCAATGCTGAAGTAGAGATACCTGTAGCAGTGTTAATCAAAGCTTCAGAAATACCATTTGCAAGTTCGGCTGAATCTGCTCCACCACCACCAGCTAATCCAGCAAATGCTTTAATCATACCAGTTACAGTTCCTAACAATCCAGCTAAAGTTCCTAATGAAACTAATGTTGAAATTATAGTCATATGTTTTTCTAACATCGGCATCTCAAGTGAAGTAGCTTCTTCGATTTCTTTATGGATCAATTCAGAAGCTTCTTCGCTATTAAAACCTTCTTTTTTAACATCTTGGTATTTAACCAAAGCTGATCTAATAGCATTTGCTACTGAACCTTGCTGTTTATCACATAGAGTAATTGCACCATCAATATCCCCAGTTTTAATACTTGACTGTAGATTTTTCATATATTTATCAAGATCACCTTTACCAGTAGCTTTAGTAATCACAAAATATCTTTCAAAAGAAAAAACCACAACCATTAAAAGTAAACCCATCAAAACAGGTACAATTGGACCTCCCTTGTATACCATTGCTAAATAATTACTTTTTAGTGGATGACCTGTATTTACGCCACCTTCAAAATTTGAGCCATCACCCATTATAAAATTCCAAATTAACCATCCTACGAAAACACATAATACAATAACAATTCCTGAGAACATTCCCCCACTTTTTGAAGTGCTTTCTTTTTTAACTTTAACGTTTGCCATTTTTTTAAATTTTAAATATTTATTTTAGTTTTAATAAACTTGTATAGGAGCAAATTTAAATTTTTAGTTGAAATAAAAAAACTTTTTTTTAAGTATTCTAACAATTTATTTTATTCTTAAAACAGTACTACAACGTTTTTTAAGAATAATCGAATGTTTTTGTTAAAAATCCTTTCAGAAATATTCAAAAAATAAAGCATTTTAAGCATTCCAAATATTTTTATTCAAAAAAAGGTCTAATCAAAAAACTTAAAATTCCTATCAAATCAATCTCTTTTTGTGATATTATTTATAAGAAACACTTGATTATTTCATTTTGGAGAATATTTAATATCTTGCGGTTGATTTCAAAACTTCCTAAAGATGAACAATAAAGAAAATTTTATTCAGCACATAAATAACGGCTATTTATCCAAAGGTGAAAGTATAACACTTGGAGGTTCTATCCTAAACGGTGAAGTACTCCCAAATACTTATGTAAAAATCCCATTAAAAACATTAAACAGACACGGATTGATAGCTGGTGCTACTGGAACCGGAAAAACAAAGACGATTCAAGTTCTTTCTGAACAATTATCCTCATCTGGGATTCCTGTTTTAATGATGGATATAAAAGGGGATTTTAGCGGTATAGCCAAAGAAGGGGAAGAGAAAGATTTTATAAAAGAAAGACATTCAAAATTAAATATCCCTTATGCTGTATCAAGTTTTCCTGTCGAATTGATGTCGCTTTCTAAACAGGATGGTGTAAGGCTGCGATCTACAGTTTCAGAATTTGGACCTGTACTTTTTTCTAGAATTTTAGATTTAAATGATACGCAGGCGGGTGTTGTTTCGGTTGTTTTTAAATATTGTGATGACAATAAAATGCCTTTGCTAGATTTAAAGGACATTAAGAAGGTCATTAATTACATAACTGACGAGGGAAAAGATGAAATTGAAGAAAGCTACGGAAAGATATCCACTTCGACTACAGGAACTATTCTACGAAAAATAATCGAACTCGAACAACAAGGCGGTGATTTGTTTTTTGGAGAATTGTCTTTTGAGATTGATGACTTACTCCGCATTGATGAAAATGGAAAAGGCTACATAAATATCATTCGGTTAACAGATATTCAAGATAAGCCTAAATTATTCTCCACTTTTATGTTGAGTTTATTAGCTGAAATATATCAGCAAATGCCTGAGAAAGGTGACGCCGACCAGCCCGAATTGGTTATATTTATAGACGAAGCCCATTTGATTTTTAATGAAGCCAGCAAAACTTTATTGGAACAAATAGAAACCATTGTGAAATTAATCCGTTCGAAAGGAATCGGTGTTTATTTTATCACTCAAAATCCAATGGATATTCCAAGCGGTGTTTTGGCACAGCTCGGATTAAAAATACAGCATGCTTTGAGAGCTTTTACTGCCAATGACAGGCAGGCGATCAAACAATCAGCGGATAATTATCCAACGTCCGAATATTACAAAACAGATGAAGTTTTGACCAGTTTAGGAATTGGTGAAGCTTTTGTAACAGCATTAAACGAAAAAGGTATCCCAACTCCGCTTGTTGCCACGATGATGCGTGCCCCAATGAGCCGAATGGATATTTTGACTGATGCTGAAATTGAAGAAATTAACGCAAATTCTAAATTAGTTAAAAAATACAGCGAAGTCCTTGACAGGGAAAGTGCTTATGAAATGCTTACTAAAAAAATAGAATCAGCTCAAGAGCAAGAACAAACTGTGGTTATTGAAGAAACAAAAAAAGTAAGCAATGAACCAAGCACTGCAAGTGTAGTTACAAAATCGGTTTTGAAAGTTGTAACTAGTGCTACATTCATAAGAGGAGCATTTGGAATACTCTCTAAACTGTTTAAAAAATAACTGTGAAAATGAAAAACGTTATCAAGTTCTTTATTCTTGTTTTAGTTTTGAATGGCTGTTCGCCAAAATCAGAAAAAAAGAATTTAGCATATATCAAGTTACAAATTGTTAAAGCCGAAAAGGACTTTGAAAAATTAGTAGCCGAAAAAGGACCTGCAGAAGGCTTTTACCAATTTGCAGATTCCAATGCAGTTATCAAAAGAGAACACGATACTTTAATCATTGGAAAAACCAACATTAGAAATTATTATTCCAATCCTAGATATCAAAACGTAACGGTAACTTGGTCTCCTGATGCCGTAACGGTTTCCGATGCTGGCGACATGGCTTCGAGTTACGGCAAATATGTTTGGACTTCAAAAGATTCTACTGGAAAGGAGCAGATTTCAAAAGGAATTTTTCATACGGTTTGGAAGAAACAAAAAGACGGTTCTTGGAAATACATTTGGGATTAATATTAATTCTTTACAGGGTAAAAAACCAGTTTTGTGGAAGACTGTATGATTTCTTTTTTATTTAATTTCATTTTTCTAAATTTTCCGGTATTATACAATTCAGCCTGATCATTGTAATGCGTGCTGAACGGATTTCCAGATTGACCCGTTGGTAAAATTCCCCAGCTGTTTTCAATATCGGAAAAATCGATTACTCTTCTGCTTGAAGGACCTCCTTTTACTTTATAAAAACCATCCTGAGTAAAATCAAAAAATTGATTATTTATCACTTCATTTGATCCTGCAACGTCAAAAGGTCCAACATTAAAAAAAGGCCTTAGTATTGCTAATTTACCAATTGGATGCTGATATTCTACCGCGTGAACTTTTTGCCATTTCCAATCCGAAGGCGAACTTCCTAATTGTTTTTCTAAAGCCGTTATTGCTTCCTCAAATGACTTTGTCACTATTTCACTTCTGGTTTCCTTCTTGTTTTTGGTTGCAATATCATCCCACCATGGTGAATTTTCACTAGAAATCTGCCTTTTTGTAATTTGTTTCATACAATGAGTCCCGAGAAACTGTTTAAACTTTTCATCTCCCAATTCATCCTGAAATGTATTCTTTAAATACAAATAAATCCATTTATTATAAATTGTTGGAGCAGCATCAGTCAAATTATTAGTTCCTTTCCACGGTTTTAAAACAGATACTGCTTCTTTTTCTATTTTGGAAAGCGATTTTAAATTTGAAATTAGCTTTTTCACCATTTCGGGAGCAACTGCAGAGGTGTTGTCATTAATCATTTCGCCAACAGAACTTTTATCCCAATTTGATTTTGAATCTAATAACTGCGTAATTCTTTTGGCTCTGTCTTCGGGAAGGTAATATCCTGGATAAACAAAACCATCAATTGGTTCTGGCTGATTGTTTGCAGAATAAACATAGTTCCAACTTGGATTGAGTGCCGAAGGGTTTTTAGAAAAATCTAAATATTCAAGATCATCATCTTTACCATCAGATCCATTCAATATGAAATTGGTATTTACACCATTCTTGTGCTTGTACAATTTTCCTGTTGCCCACCAGCCCACATTTCCTTTGGCATCACCATACATCACATTAAGCCCCGGCGCATGAATAAGTGCTACGCCTTTTTTAAATTCGGAAACAGATTTAGCATGTGATAAAGCATAAATAGCTTCAATATTATGATTAGGATGCTGCGTATAAATCCAAGACATTGCAACTGGTTTATCACCTTCTAAACCCGCTAATAAATCATTCATAACGGGTCCATGCTGGCTTACTTTGATATTCAAAACTACATCTGAAGAATCTTTTATTTTGATAGTTTTCTTTCTGATTTCGTATTCTTGAAATCCGTTTTTAGTTTTATACTGATTACTATTTTCTGGATTATTTTCTTCTTGGTAAAAATCCACATCATCGTTTTCAAACATCGTCAGACCATAGGCATATTCATGATTATGTCCCAATAAAGGAAATGGAGCACCTGCTAAATAACAGCCATATAATTCGAAATCCGGAGTTACTATATGAGCTTCATACCAAGTCCCGGGCTGCGAGAATCCGATATGAGGATCATTGGCAAAAAGTACTTTTTTATTTTTGGTTTTCGGCGGAGCAATAACCCAGCTGTTACTCCCTACAAAAGGAGCAACTGGGGACTTATCTAATAACGCAGTAATAGATTGTGAAATAGCAGCATATTCTTGCGGGCTTTGTTTTGCGTTCTTGATTTGAGTCGTGTTAAACTGCCCTTCTAAACCAAAGTCTTTCAGATAATCCATCCCATATTTATTACGAATGTCGGTAAGTAACGGATCTGTTTTTTGAGCCATAGCAAAACTAAAAGACATGTACCCAAAAATATTATAGACATCTTGTACCGTAAATTTATCTTTTTTAATTCCTAACAATTGAAACTCAACTGGAGCTGCCCCTTCATCCATATATTGATTGATTCCTTCTAGGTACGCTATCATCATTTGATACGCAGGGCTCTTTTTATCTAAGTCTGCGATTGCTTTTTGAGATGCCTCCTCAATTCCTAAACCAGCAAAAAATTTATCATTTTTTAAAGCAACCGAACCAAATATTTCGGAAAGTCTTCCCGGAACTATCCGTCTAAGCAACTCCATTTGCCATAATCGGTCTTGAGCATGTACATATCCCAAAGCAACCATTGCATCTTTGGAATTTTTGGCATAAATGTGAGGCACTCCAAATTCATCAAAATAAACAACAGTCTCTTTTTGAATACTTTTTAAATAAATATCACCTTCATATTTGGGCTTTTGATATTCTCTATATACTGCGAATAAAATCAGTACAGCAATTACCAAAAAAACAAAAACAAACAAGACCCTCTTTAATATTCTCATCAGAAGCAATTTTTAGACTTTGCCAAACTTATGCAAAAATCATTATATATTATATTCATTTTCTGAAACATCTTTAAAAAAGATTTTTACAAGAAATTCTATACAATTAATTAACAGTTCCTTATATTTGTTTAAACACAAAAAACATGAAGAGTATTTCGAAAGAGACCATTTTAAAAATGGATAAGATTGAAAAATTAAATCTAATTAATTCATGTACTGGATTTAAATCTGCCAATTTGATTGCTACAAAATCTATTGAGGGAAATACTAATGTTGCAATTTTTAGCAGCGTTACTCATCTGGGAAGCAGCCCTTCATTAATAGGATTTATTGTGCGGCCAACCCCTACTCCAAGAGATACTTATAAAAATATTATGGAAACCGGTTACTTCACCGTAAACCATATAACAGTTGATATGATTGCTGATGCTCATCACACCTCTGCAAATTATGAGTCAGGAATTTCCGAATTTGACAAAACCAATCTTGAAGAAGAATATAAGGAAGGAATCAATATTCCTTTTGTAAAAGGCAGTCCAGTACAACTTTATTGTAAATTTGTTAATGAATACGTAATCAAGGAAAATGATACAATACACGTTATAGCCTCTATTGAGAATATCTTTTTTGAAGAAGCATTAGAACATAAAGATGGCTGGCTGCAACTAGATAAAGGAAATATTGTTACACTAAATGGTGCAGATGGCTATTTTTTGCCTAAACTAATTGATCGCTTTCAACAAGCCAAACAAGATGTTCCTACAAAATCTTTTAAGAAAGACAAAGAATAAGAAATTACAATTAAGAGAAAACGGGAACAGCATTTATAGCTATTCCCGTTTTTTTATTTATCTAATATTCCTTTTTTCAAAATCTGCCCGAAATGAAACATATCTTCATAGGATGTATATAATGGAACTGGTGCCAATCGGATTACATTGGGTTCACGCCAATCTGTAATTACACCATTTTTCATTAAATAATCAAACAGCCTGCGCCCTTCACCATGCAAAAAAACAGATAATTGACAAGCTCTTTCAGAAGAATTAGCCGGTGTAATAATCTCAAAAGAACCTTGAACTTCTTTGCCGATTTCGTTCAGGATAAATTCTAAATAAGAAGTTATTTGATCTCTTTTTACGATTAATTGCTCCATCCCGATTTCATCAAACATTTCAACAGAAGCTAAATAAGGTGCTAAAGATAAAATTGGCAGATTACTTATCTGCCAGCCACCAGCTCCGTGAACAGGATCAAAAACTGGTTCCATTTTGAAGCGTCTTTCTTTGTTATGTCCCCACCAGCCTGCAAAACGAGGCAGTTCTTTATTATTGTGATGTTGTTCATGAACAAAACAACCTGAAGCATTTCCTGGCCCTGAGTTCATGTATTTATAACTGCACCAGGCAGCAAAATCCACATTCCAATCATGCAGTTCTAATTTAATATTTCCTGCAGCGTGAGCTAAGTCCCAGCCTACATATGCACCTTGTTTGTGTCCCGCTTCTGTAATGGTTTTCATGTCAAAAACCTGACCTGTATAATAATTTACACCGCCTATTAAAACTAAAGCCAGCTCCTCTCCTACTTCTTCAATTTTTGATAAAATATCTTCCAAACGGATGTTATGTTCGCCGTCACGGCTTTTAATTTCTACAATAGCTTCTTCTGGTTTGTAGCCATGAAAATGCACTTGACTCTGAAACATATATTGATCTGAAGGAAATGCTTTTTCTTCGCAAATGATTTTGTACCGTTTTGCTGTTGGCCTATAAAAAGAAACCATCAATAAATGAAGATTCACAGTCAGCGTATTCATCACTGTGACTTCTGACGGCAAAGCACCTACTAATTTACTCAAAGGATTAGCAAAACGCTCCTGATAGTCCCACCAAGGTTTTTCGGCGTAAAAATGGCCTTCAACGGCTAAATCTGCCCAATCATCCATTACCTCATCAATATATTTTTTGGCTCTTTTCGGTTGTAACCCTAAAGAGTTTCCTGTAAAATAAATTACCTTTTTGTCATTGACTTTTGGAAAAATAAATTCGTCTTGGTATTTATGTAAATTATCTTGAGCATCCAATTTTTGGGCAAATTCCAGCGTGTTTTTGAAATCCATCTTTTTATTATTTATGCTGTAAAAATAGAAAAAGAAAATTGAGAAAAGAAAATAGAATAGAGAAAATAGACAATAGCTGAAATAAAAGTGACAATTCAATAAAAAATCAATTCATTTGAAACCAAATTTTGCATTTAAAGCAACACATATCCTTATTAAAGAAATTGCGTTAGGGGTAGAAATGGAAAGTTTTGACCAGAAATCATTTAGTAATACAGCAACGAGGAAGCGACCAGCGGAAGCTCCCGCAGTGCTAGTATTACTTTGATTTCTGGTCAAAACTTGTAATGGATGACCCGTAATACGCCCGAGAGAACAGATTGCAGATTTTAGATTGCAGAAAATAGACAAATGCGAAACGAGAAGTTCGCAGGCTTATTTGTCCAAAAAAAAATCTCGCCATTGCTGACGAGACTTGTATTTATAATTTTGAATGTGATTAGATAATCAACATTGCATCTCCGTAAGAATAAAATTTATATTCTTCTTTGATTGCTTCTTCGTAAGCTCTTTTCATTAAATCATGTCCGCAGAAAGCAGATACCATCATTAACAAAGTAGATTTTGGCGTATGAAAATTTGTAATCATACAAGTTGGAATACTGAAATCGTGAGGAGGAAAAACGAATTTATTTGTCCAGCCATCATAAGGATTCAGCGTGTTTTGTGAAGAAACTGAACTCTCTACGGCACGCATAGAAGTAGTTCCTACGGTACAGATTCTTTTCTTAGCAGCCTTTGCAGTGTTTACAATATCACAGGCTTCCTGAGTGATTTTTAATTCCTCAGAATCCATTTTGTGTTTAGACAAATCCTCAACCTCAACTGGATTGAAAGTCCCTAAACCAACGTGAAGCGTAACTTCGGCAAATTTAACGCCTTTAATTTCTAATCTTTTTAATAAATGTTTAGAAAAGTGTAAACCTGCAGTTGGTGCCGCTACAGCTCCTTCTTCTTTGGCATAAATTGTTTGGTAACGCTCAGCATCTTCTGGAGTTACTTCACGGTTAATGTATTTTGGGATAGGAGTTTCTCCTAGTTCAGTCAATTTATTTCTAAATTCTTCATAAGAACCATCATAAAGAAAACGCAAAGTTCTACCACGAGAAGTAGTATTATCAATTACCTCAGCCACTAATGAATCGTCGTCGCCAAAATATAATTTATTTCCTATTCTGATTTTACGGGCTGGATCTACTAATACATCCCAAAGTCTTTGTTCAGCATTTAGTTCTCTCAATAAAAACACTTCAATTCTAGCTCCCGTTTTTTCTTTATTTCCGTACAAACGTGCTGGAAAAACTTTGGTATTATTTAGGATTAAAACATCACCATCATCAAAATAATCGATAACGTCTTTAAACATTTTATGCTCTATCGTTTGTTTCTTACGATCAATAACCATCAAACGAGACTCATCTCTGTTTTCGGCTGGGTATTCTGCAAGAAGTTCTTTTGGTAAATTGAATTGAAAGTGTGATAATTTCATCTGAAAAAGTTATGAGTTATGAAATATGAATTATGAGTTTGATCTCATAATTTTAAATCGTCTGCAAATATACGACTGTGGGATAGGCGTTGTCAAGTGTTTAGGTGTTTATTTTCACCTCACCCCGACCCTCTCCAAAGGTGAGGGAGTCAGAAGTCAATAAAAGCCTAAGTAAATGACCACTTTTGAATAACTAAAAAGTTTAATTTTTTTAAATCATCCCAGAAATCAGGATATGATTTTGACACAACATCAGCATTATTGATAATAATTGGAACTTTTAGTCCTAGCGGAGCAAAAGCCATCGCCATTCTGTGGTCATTATAAGTATCAATTCTTATCTCTGGGTTAATATTTTCTGTTGCTACCAATGTCAAACTGTCCTTGGTTACTAAAATATTGGCTCCTAGTTTAGTTAATTCTATACGAAGCGCTTCCAGTCTATCAGTTTCTTTAATTTTTAAGGTATGCAAACCTGTTAAGTGACAGCCAATTCCTAATCCTAAGCAAGTCACTACAATAGTCTGCGCAATATCTGGAGTATTATTTAAGTCTAAAGTGATGTCTTTATAATCAAAATATTCTTGTTTTGTCAATGTAATTTTATCTCCTTCAAACTTTGAAGAAACTCCCATCTGCTTATAAATTTCTACCAAAGCTGAATCTCCCTGCAAACTCGTTTCTTTGTAACTTGTTAAAGAAACTGAAGCTGTTTTTGCCAATGCGACTAAACTAAAAAAGTAGGAGGCCGAACTCCAATCGGACTCAACAGTCATTACTTTGGTTTCTACTTCTTTCTTTGGTTTTACAGTTATAACGTTTCCAACAAAACTAGTTTCAATATTTAAATCATTTAGCAAAGCTAAAGTCATTTTGATATACGGAACAGAAGTTATTTCGCCAACTAAAGTCAGTTCAATTCCATTCTCTAATTTTGGCGCTACTAAAAGCAATGCCGATATATACTGACTGCTGACATTAGCAGGAATGCTAACTTTGTGAGCCGTTATTTTTTGTCCTTTGATTCGAATTGGCGGATAACCTTCTTCTTTTTCATACGTGATTTTTGCTCCTAATTGTATCAAAGCTTCCACCAAAACTTTAATCGGGCGTTCGGTCATTCTTTGAGATCCTGTCAAAACCACTTCACGGCCTTCATTGACTGCAAAATAAGCAGTCAAAAAACGCATTGCTGTTCCAGCATGATGAATATCTACAATTTCGTCATTCCCTTTTAATGCTTTCTGCATTACCTCGCTGTCATCTGAATTTGAAGTGTTCGCTAAAGTGATATTAGGAAACAATGCTTGAAGCAGCAAAAGTCTGTTTGTTTCACTTTTGGATCCTGTAATTGCAATTTGGTCTTGTAAATCGGGTTGGGAAGTCTGTACTAGTAAATTCATTTTTGGATAAGTTGAAAAGGTATGTTTGGCAAATTTATTTTAAAAAAAGGATGTACCAAAACTTTGCCTAGACTTATAACATTATTTTAGTTTATCGTTGTTTTTGTGACGGTCTTTGTCACGAACGGATTTTAAATCCATTTTCTTATCAAAGGCCTCTTGCAAATCAATTCCCGTTTGATTAGCCAAACACAGCACTACAAAAACAACATCGGCTAGTTCTTCGCCAAGGTCTTTGTTTTTATCGCTTTCTTTTTCGGATTGTTCTCCGTAACGGCGGGCAATAATTCGGGCAACTTCGCCTACTTCTTCGGTAAGCTGCGCCATATTCGTTAGTTCGTTAAAGTAGCGGACTCCGTGTTCTTTAATCCAAGTATCAACGTCTAGTTGAGCATTTTTTAGGTTCATGGCTTTCTTTTTATGGCAAATATACAAATGCACAAAATCATACTATATTCTTTTAAGAACTATTTTTTCATTTTGCTTGTCAATCATTTTTTGGTAAAAATCTTTAATTGATTCGTAAAAATCAGATGAAACAATAGCCAAATTTACTTCTTTAGTTATCAGAATCTGTATCTTATTCTCTTCATAAACCACATTAATTGAGAAAGATAATTCCTTTCCTTCTGTTGAAATTTTCATCGATTTAGGAATTGACTCGACAGTATAGCCTTCAGGTATTTCAAAACTAATATTATATTTTTCTGATTTTGGGTAACCAAAATAAATTGGCATTTCTCTTTTTTCCTGAAAAAAAGGATTATGAGATTCCGTTAAAAACAAAATAGGCTTGACATACATTTTATCTCCAATAATATCACATTGACTATTTCCACTAAAGGCGAATGTTCCGATAACAGGATCACCTAAACGAGTCTTTTCATTATCAATGACATACCCTTGAATTTTAATTCCATTTAAATCATTTTCTAATTTTTCGAGATAAGTATCCATATTCATTTCGGCAAATTTATCTCTAAATTTGTAAGCTTCATAATCTGTACGCTGTGATCTACACTTGCCTTCTATCCCTCCTGACTTATCTAATTTTACCATCAGATTATAATATTTCCCTGAATTCTTAGCCGGTACTAACTCCACTTCTTGAGAAATTCCTTGCTGCTTAATAAGCCGTCCTTTCCAGTTTAAAACATTCAAGGGCAAAATATTTTGTGCTGTGTATTTATGAGTTGCATCTAATAAAATTTGTTTTTCGTCCATAATCACAGCAGCAATAACATAATTAAAACCAGTTCTATTTGGGAAAAATGGCTTCCCATGTTCTTTTGTACTAACTAATACAGGACTTGCATCCAATCCTGCCAGTTTTAGCATTGAGACTAGTATAAGATTTATTTCGGCTACATTTCCGATTCTATTACTGTAAGCCTGTTTTACGCCTTTGTCTGTGTAATATCCATTATCATTATTCCAATGCATTCTATCTTGAATAAATTTAAAAACTACTTCTAGCTTTTCTTCTTTAGAATCAATTCCTTTTAAAATCGATTTAGTATCTTCTATGAGATAAGAATACTCTTCTAACTCTTTTCCAAATTCTTTATCTGCATAAATAGTTTTGGCTACACCATCCCAATCTTTTGAATAATTTTTCTCTTTTTCATCTGGAAAATTTGTTTTTTCAAGTTCATGATGCAATGAGGATTGATAATTTTGAATATTATCAACAAAACTTTCTTCTTTTAATGCTGGAATATTTTCTGCAGTGTATTTACTTTTCAATTGATTGAAACTCAAATTAACCGACTGATGATGTTCATTATCAAACAAAAAACTCCCATTTACCACTTTTGAATCAGCTTTAAGATCTATATAACCAATCTGAATAGGCTTGTACGTGAAAAAATAAGGAATGTTGGTAGTATATTCAGCCGAATTTACTGGAATTTTATATTGAAAATAGAAAACTGGAAACTTAACAATATTTTCAGTTTTCAAGACATATTTAAACTCTATAACAGATCCCTCTTTTACATTTGGCAATATTATGGAGGCTTCATTCCAATATTCATTTACATTTTTCTTAAAACTGCCTTCGCCGTTGAGTTTTGTTTTAACAATAGCCCCATCCACCAGATTGTAGGTTGCAGCACTTGAAAATGCTACGATATCATCATTATAATTTTCATATCCTACATAATACGGCACCGTAAAATTTGCCCAATCATAACCCTCTTTCTTATAAATTTTAATACGCATAGAAACTTCAGTAATCGCAACAAATCCTCTATCTCTAGTATATTCAAATTTCGTTTTACCGTTCTTAAATAATATTGCCGCAACAGCACTGGAATCTTTGGGATGCCGTTTTTCTTTCAATTCTGCAATTGATACTTTTCCTAAATCAAAGTTTTGAGCATATATCTTTACGAAAGAAAATAAAAAAATGAGCAATCCCAAAAGTGTTATAATTCTTTTCATTCCTTATACTTTCTTCAAGACAATTTTCTCAGTTTCCTTAGCAATCATACCTTGGTAATAATCTTTTAGCATAGAATAATACTCTGAAGAAACAATTGGAGTGTTAATTTGATGACTAATCGATAACTGTATATTATTTTCAGATGAATTAATAATAAATTTAAACCCCCCAATATTGTCTTCCATACTTAATTGAGCCGATTTCGGAAGTGATTCTATAGCGTAACCCTGGGGAATATCAATATTAACGCTATATTTTTCAACAAAAGGAAATCCATAATCAATAGGATATTCCCTAGTTTCCTGTTTAAAAGGGTTATTAGATTTCGTAAAAAACAATAATGGATTTATATATATTTTTTCGCCTATAACTTCACATAGATTAGTTCCGGTAAAAGAACAGGTCTCCATAATTGGTAGTTTTACATCCTTCTCGTTAGTTCTAGAATAATCTGCAATTTCAATTTTTTGATTTTCATTTTCTAATTTTTCCAGATACTCTTCTTCTTTAGTATTTGCAATCTCCGATCTAAAAATCATGGCATTATGATCTGTTCTCTGCCGTCTCACTTTACCAATTATTTTACCTGTCGCATCAACTGTATACATCATGGTTACATTATCACTTGAAGCCATCTTAGGCATTAAATCGACTTCTTCTGACGAACCGTCTTTTCTAATTAATCTTCCTATCCAATTTAAATCTCTAAATGGCAATACATTTGGAGTAGAATATCTATTTGTAGCGTCCAATAATATTAACCCCTCAGGCGTTTCAACCGCAGCAATCACATAGTTGTACGCAGTTCTATTAGGAAAAATTGAAATTCCGTTAGACCGGGTGCTCACTAGCACAGGATTTGCCTTTAAGCCCGTATTACGTAACATCGCTGTAAGCATTAGATTAACCTCGGCTACGTTTCCTACTTTGTCTTTGTACGCTTTTTTAACACCTTCATCACAGGAATAGCCATAATTTTCATTCCATATCACCGTAGATTTTACATAATTTAAAATCGCTGCAATAATTTCATCTCGGGATGACAAACCTGCAATAACAGCATTTAAATCCTCTTCAAAATATCCTGTTTTATTTAACTCCGGACCAAAATCTTCATATTCATAAATAGTTTTTACAACAGCATTCCAGTCAGTCGAATACGGCTTTGTAGGTTCATTAGGATAACGTATCATCGATAACTCCTGCTCTAAACTGGCCGTATAATTATCAATATTATTAACAAATGCCTCCTCTTTCATGGCTGGCATATCATTGACAGTGTAGGTTGTTTTTGTTTCTTGATACTCAATTTTGTTTGTAGAGAAATTAGTACTCGAAAAAAAAAAACCTGCTCTCTCTTTACTTGTAACATCAAAAGATTTTGAAGATTTTTCTACAACGGCTTTTGGTGTAACAAAACCTTTCATTTTACTGTTATAAACAAAATACTCTGGTATGTAGGTTTTATATTCAGCGTAATTTACAGGTATATCTGTTTGAAAATTAAACTCTCTCAGCATTCCTATATTATTGGTTTGAATAGTATATTTATACTCCAAAACAGAACCTTCTTTTACATTTGGCAAAGTTATTTTTTTTCTATTCCAATATTTATTAACCTTTTCTATAAACTCCCCTTCACTGTTCAATTTTGTTTTTTCTATTTTACCTGCTACTAAATTATAAGTTGCTGCGTCTGAAAAGGAAACTTTTTCTTTACTAGTACCATTTCCAGCTAGAAAGGCTACCTGCTTATTTGCCCAATCATACCCTTCTTTTTTATAAATCTTAATTCGCATGATTACTTCAGTAATCACTTTAAATCCTTCACTTTGGGAAAACTCAAAACTGGTTTGCCCTTTTTTGAATAATATAGCAGCTACAGCCGATGAATCTTTGGGATGTGCTTTTTCTTCTAATTCGGCTATAGAGACTTTGCCTAATTTAAATTCTTGTGCATTTGCATTGGAATAAAATAAAACTATAAAAAACAGAAAGGTTAAATGTTTAATTTTCATTTGGTAATTAGCTTTTGGTTAAAATTATTTTGGCGTTGTCGTTTCTAGAAATCTGTTCCATAAAAAGACGAAATTCATCGTATTCTTTACTGCTGTATAAACCTTTTTTCAAAAATAGTTTTCGCTTATAAACGATATTACTATTGTCTTTTTTTATAATCTCCGTTTTATATTCTCCGAATTTTCCGCTAATTTCAACATTACTTGGAAGAAACTCAATCGAAAAATTAGTCGGTAAAGCAATCTCAATTTCATCAACATCTACAGATCCTCTTTGAATTTCCAGCGGATTCTTTCTGTTTCGAATTCGTTTTACACTTTGAGTCAACGGATTAAAAGCATTTAGAGCAAACATCATTTTATTAGCAGATACATTTCCGTAATTGACAGCTGCTATCTCTGCATTTTCAGTAAAACTTATTTTATCACTGTCATTTTTAAAAGTGATTTTTTTAATTTTTAAGTTATTAATGGTACTCCAGTAGTCTTTATAAAAAGCTTCCATCTCAGTTGGTGAAAGTTTATCATTATGAAATTTTTGATTGTACTGAGAACCCTCTGAAACAATTCCTATTTTTCCCGTAAAATCTCCATTTTCTGCTATAGAATAGCCTCCTTTACTGATTTGGATATTCCCTGTATCTTCATAAATTTTGGTATGCACAATTTCACCGCCTTCTGGTTTTACTACCAGAACATCTCTATCATCTGTAAAAGTTCCTTGATATCCAAAGGGATCGACTTGGCTTGTACACTCTAAAAAAACATACGAATCTTTATTTGGCACTGCCAAAATCATATGATTTCCCTGCATGGAAACAAAATCAGCTTCAATATTGCGTTTTCTGGGATTTCCGTATAAAATCACATTGTAAGAAGGGACATCAACTGCCTTAAGAAGCGCTTTGGTATAATTACTCAAAGCTTTACAATCTCCATAACCCAATCGATCCACATCAGCTGCCAACATTGGCTTCCAACCGCCAATACCGATACTTATGTTGACGTATCTTGATTTTTCCTGAACATATTTATAAATGATCTGAGCTTTTTTTATAGGGTCAGTTTCGGCACCTATCAAAGTTTTGATTTTTACTTTAGTTTCTTCTGGCAAATCAGTTGTTCCTGTCAGTATTTTTTCGTTGTACCATTTTCCAAATTCAGTCCAGCTTTTTGCATTTCCATCGACTCCTTCCAGATGAAACAGCTCTAATCCCATCATTACCCTTGGAAAAAGATAGCTCACAGACGGACTGGCTGTTTCTTCTTTTTTTGCAGCTATTTTTGCAGCCTCAAAAGAAATACCTGTCGCAGTTTCCTGTGTTTTTTTTACATTAAAATTGGAAAAATTAAACTCTTTATATTTAAATCCAAGGTTTGAAGGAAAACTTATATTGAGAATACTTTTTTCTATACTTACTGAGTAATCATTCAAAGGAAACCATTGCGGAATAAAAGCAGTATTTGAAGTCTGCATTTCACTTTCAAAAACTACTGTAAATGGATATTGAGTTGGAGTAAAATCTAAATAGATATAACGGCACTCTGAAAAAAGCGTACTACCGCTTACAGCACTGACATCTCTAAAATCACTTCTCTTAACCTTTTTAATTTCCTTACCAAAGGGATCATAAACCGTTGCCAATATGTTCTTGACAGGACTGGACTTGTCATAGTTTTCATAAGCTTCAACAGCTTCAAGACCATGCTCATTTAAAACAGTTACCACTCTCTTCGTTTTAATATTCATGCTGCGCTGAGAGGCAATTACAATATTTATTTGATTCAAACGAACAATAGCATTGGCATTTTCTTTAAGACTATCGGAAAGTGTTAGAGCACTGTAATCGGATTTTTGTGAAAAAAGCAGGCTTGCAGTAAATAGAAAAGCAATCGTCATTACGGGGGGAAATCTTTGGAACATAAAAAAGTTTTAGCAACGAAATATAAGAAAATTTCGTTTAAATAAAACTTAATTAAGAACGTTTTTTTTAGATTTTTTTAGACTAAATAAAATATACAAAATATTTACATTTAAAAAGATTGCTCTTTTTTTGAACAATCTTTTATTTGCTTTTGCGGTGTTTCCTAGAAGATATTAAACGCCGCTAAAAATGGTGAAACCGCCATCTAAAGTCACTTTTGAACCAGTTGCAAATTTAGATGCATCACTCAACAGCCAAATCAAACCGCCTGTTAATTCATCTGGACTCCCAAAGCGGCCATAGGGTGTATTTTGAATCACCAAATTCCCTCTTTCAGTTAAGCTACCGTCTGTGTTCGTTAATAAAGTTCTGTTTTGCTCTGTTAAGAAAAATCCTGGTGCGATTGAATTCATACGGATTTTATCGCCGTAACGTTTAGAAAGTTCTACAGCAAACCATTTAGTATAAGAATCAATTGCCGATTTTGCTAAACTGTACCCTAAAACTTTAGTCATTGCTGCAACTGTAGATACCGAAGAAATATTCACAATACTTCCTCTGCCAACAGTATCTTTCATAGCTTCTCCAAAAATCTGCGTCGGCAGAAGCGTTCCAAACAAATTAAGATTTATTACTTGCTGTAAAGCATCCATATTCAATTTAAAAATATCCTGATCAGGCTGTACAACTGCATCAGGCATATTTCCGCCAGCAGCATTAACCAAACCGTCAATTTTTCCGTAGTTAGAAAGAATCAAATCACGAGCAGCAATTAAATCTGCTTCATTGGTAACGTCAGCAATTAAAGCAATTGCATTTCCGCCTTTATCAGTAATAGCTTTTGCACGTTCATTAGCTACTTTTTCATTTCTGCCTAAGATACCGACTGCAGCTCCAGCCTCGGCAATACCATTCACAAAAGCTTCTCCTAAAATTCCTGTAGCTCCTGTTACAACAATAACTTTATCGTTTAATAAAAAATCTGTTTTCAAATTTGGTTATTTTTAATTAGTATTTTAATTCCAGCCTTGAAAGATACGTAATTTATCAGGAAAGGAAATTTCTTAAAACCAAAAAATTGTCCTAAAACAGTACCGAATCTTAAAATCACTAATGACTCAAAAAAAGTTTATTTTCTTAAGTAAAACCGAGAAACTGCTTAAGGAAATATTTAAAAATCCTGAGTTCAATTATTAATTTTTGGAGCAGAAAGATTAGGCATTTACAGCGTAATTCGATACTTCCAAAAATCGCTTCCAATACTTTTTAAAACTAATTAATATTGATAAGCATACTTATTATGAGTGTTGCCAAAAGTTTCTCTTACTGAAACTTAAAACTTGACTAATCATTTGAGAGAAAACAAAGCTCCCACAAAATTTTAAGTTCTACTTTTGAATGGCAATTAAAATTTTATTAGTAATTATTGCAAATCTATACTTTTAAAATATATATTTGTGCAATCGATTACATGATTTATTTATATATAACAATGTATCCAAAACATTAATACTTTACTAGACAATGAAATTCAGATTAAACCAACTATTATTTCTTGCATTTGCAATTACATTCACAAGCTGTCCCATAAATATTATGGCGCAGAGTACTAGTTCATCAAAAGATGTTTATAGTGACATTGAATTTAAAATGCATAAAATAAATGAACCTGTTATCCCAAACAATACTATAAATATTATTGATTTTGGTGCTGTAAACGGCGGAAAAGTTTTATGTACCAAAGCTTTTGCTGATGCTATTGATGCCGTTTCTAAAAAAGGAGGCGGAAAAGTAATTATTCCCCCGGGAATTTGGCTTACCGGTCCAATTATTCTAAAAAGCAATATCGAACTGCATGCCCAAAGAGGAGCATTAGTTAGATTTTCACCCAACAAAGATTTATATCCAATTATCGAAACCAGTTTTGAGGGATTAAATACTTGGCGCTGTATCTCCCCAATTTTTGGAAAAAACCTTGAAAATGTAGCCTTTACTGGAAATGGCGTATATGACGGATCAGGCGATGCTTGGAGAATGGTTAAAAAAGATAAATTGACGGAAAGCCAATGGAAGAATTTAGTAGCATCCGGAGGAGTTTTAAACGATAAAAAAACAAGCTGGTATCCATCAGAACAATATGTAAAAGGAAACCAAAATGCAGATCAAAATGTACGTTTTGATTTAAAAACCAAAGAACAATTTGAAGAAATCCGTGATTTTCTGCGTCCTGTAATGGTTAGCATTCAAAACAGTAAACGCGTTTTATTTGACGGCCCGATTTTTCAAAACTCACCGGCTTGGAATATTCATCCCCTGATGGTTGAAGATTTGATTATCCGAAACACAACGGTTCGTAATCCTTGGTATTCTCAAAACGGAGATGGACTAGACGTAGAATCCTGTAAAAATGTATTGGTAGAAAATTCCAGTTTTGATGTTGGTGACGATGCTATCTGCATCAAATCAGGGAAAGACAAAGATGGCCGTGACCGTGGCGTTGCCTGCGAAAACATTATTATCAGAAACAATATCGTTTATCATGGACACGGAGGAGTAACTGTTGGTAGTGAAATGTCCGGCGGTGTAAAAAACATGCATGTTTCCAACTGTACTTTTATGGGAACTGATGTTGGTTTAAGATTTAAAAGTGCCAGAGGACGTGGCGGAGTGGTAGAAAATATTTTTATTTCAGATATTTTTATGACCAATATCCCATCGCAGGCCATTTCATTCGACTTGTATTATGGCGGAAAATCAATTGCTGAAAAATTAGCCGATGGAGAAAACAATGTTGCCGCGCCAGCCGTTCCTGTTGATGAAAAAACACCTCAGTTTAAAAACATCACAATCAAGAATGTTTACATTGACGGAGCCAGACAAGCTGTGTTTCTGCAGGGATTGCCAGAAATGAATTTAGAGAAAATCGAAATTTCCAATTTAACAGGCAAAGCAGATAAAGGTTTATCTATCATTGACGCTAACGGAATTAAATTACAGGACATTAATTTGGAAATCAAAAACACTACAGTTTTTGAAATTTACAATGGAAAAAACATGTCTTTAAAAAACATCAATTTCAATTCCGATTCTCAAAAAGCAGTAACTATTGATGGTGAGGCCAGCAAGAATATCGAATTGGTTTCCAATGCTAAAACTGATTTTAGCAAGAAAACTACCGTTGGTAAAAAAGTAGCAAAAGGTTCAGTAAAAATGTAAGTATCTCACTTTTTGTAGATTTAAAAAAAAGTAGTTTTACAAAAGCGGTAGAATTGCATTTTTTATTAACTCTTGAGAATATTTAACATACCTATTATCATGCTAACATTCAACAAAAAATACTTCCTCTTAACAATTCTAATATTTGTCATAGAAGTTTTAATTGCATTATATCTTCATGATACAATCATTCGTCCATATATTGGTGATGTATTGGTCGTGATTCTGATTTACTGTTTTATAAAATCTTTTTTGAAACTGCGTGTTTTACCTGTTGTTGTATTTGTTCTGCTGTTTTCCTTTAGTGTAGAATTCCTTCAGTATTTGAATATCGTTGAAAAACTGGGTCTGCAAAATTCAAAAACCGCCAGAACCGTTATTGGAACCTCATTTGCATGGATTGATTTAGTATGTTATATTGCGGGAATTATTATTGTTCTTATTGCAGAAAATAATTCAGGAAAAACAGAAGACGATACTATAGTTACCAACAAACCGTAAAATGAAAAAGTTTCTCATCATATCAGTCTTAATTTTGACCGCAAATATTTTTGCGCAAAAGAAATCTGAAAATTCACAGGCAATAACTGAACAGGACACTATTATTAAAGTCGTTCATGTAATTAAATATAAAGGGGCGAAAAAAACCGCTTACTTTCTGAATGGAGCACTTGTCAGTCAGAGTGTAATGAAATTTTTGGACCCGAATAAAATTGAAAGTATAAAAGTCGAAAAAGAAGATATTGTAATAGAGAATACAAAATATGAGGGCAAAATTACAATTGAGACCAAAAACGATTACAAGCCTAATTTAATTTCACTGAATGAATTAAGGCTCAAATACACTACGGTTCCCGAAAACGCAGCGCTTTTCCAAATTGACAATGAAATAGCCGATGGCGATTACAAGACATATCTAATAGACAAAAATTATATCTTGAAAATAACTGTCAACAAACTAGAAAGTCCAGATTTAAGCATCATAAAAGTGATAAGCAAATCAGCAGAAAACATAAAAAAATCAAACGAAATAATAATCCGAGGAGATACTCATTAACCATTAAGAGATTATCTCTATTATGCTGAACTCAATTATTTTACTCCAACTGTTGAAACCATTAACTACAGTTAATACTTGTTTTTTTTTAAATGACCAAAAAAAACAAAATATTTCATTTTTAGCCCCGATTGAAGTGAAAATCCTTTGTAGGCTGGGATTCAGCCTACAAAGATTGAAACGGAAAGTGGGACGAAATTTCCTGAAAAAGTCTAATCTTTCTGCTCCAAAAAATTAATAATCGAGTTCAATTTATAAAGTTTATTTAAGCTCTGGATTTGTTTTTATCAAAGCTTTGTAACGCATCATCGCTTCGACCAAATAATAGTCACCATACGAAAGCGGTGTATCAATTTCAGTTTTGTTAGGCATATTCCCTACCCCGTGTTTTAGCAGAAAACCGCCGTTTGTTCCCACCTTTGCCATATATTCTGGAGTTAATAAACTAGACAAAATCGTTTTGGCTGTTTCATAATAGCGTATTCCATCTTTTTTAGCAACATACCCGCCCAATTCCAATAAAGCCGAAGCAACTATTGATGCTGCAGAAGAATCACGCAAAGCATTAGGGATATTTGGCGCATTAAAATCCCAATATGGAATTTTATCTGCCGGCAGATTAGGATGATTTAGAATATAATCAGCAATATTTTTGGCCTGTTTTAAATACTTTACATCCTTCGTTTCACGGTACATTACAACGTATCCGTACAATCCCCATGCCTGTCCTCTCGCCCAAGACGAATCATCGGCAGCTCCTTGATTGGTGATTTGTTTGGTAACTTTTCCGGTCTCTGTATTATAAACTACTTCGTGATACGAACTGTGATCTTTCCTAAAATGATTAACCATCGTTACATCTGCGTGCTTAACGGCAATTTTATAATACGTGCTATCACCGCTGTGTCTCGCTGCCCAAAACAAAAGCTCCAGATTCATCATATTATCAATAATCACTGGTGATTCGTCTTTATCAGCATGATTCCAAGGCGCGCTGTCCCACGATTTGATGCAGCCTGTTTTTGGATTAAACCGACTGGCTAATGATTTGGCACTGTTCATTAATATCGTTTCATATTCTTTACTTGGCTGTAACCTTTCAGCATTTCCGAAACTGCAGAACATCATAAAACCCAAATCGTGCGTAGTGGTATTGAACTGTTCTTTTTTCAAATCTCCCATTACGTTCAGAGCTTCTTTTTTTAATTCGGAAGCACCTTTAGCCTCATCCAGATACAGCAACGTTCCCGGATAAAAACCGCTGCACCACCAGCCAGAATCCGAAGTTTCCAGTTTATTTTTATCTGCAAAATAAGTTTTAGGATACTTTCCAACGCTCACTTGTTTACTCAAATAAGCATATTGCTTTACAGCAGTTTGTAAAGCATCATTTACTTTCTCTTCTAAATTTTGTTTCCGAAAACCAGCAGCTGTAAAAAATACAGCAATTATCAAAAACAGATAACCCTTTTTCATATTGTTGTTTTTTAATTATTTGGCAACTTTTTTATTTCAATAACCCGCACGGCTTGAGGTTCTGCATCTGCTAATCCTTCTCCGTCTGCCTGACTTACATTTTGAGAAAAAATATGCAGTTCCGCTTTATCATTCCACAATTCTTTGTCCAAATTAGGCTCCCACTGCCCTACCGAATAATCCGTAACATCAGTAAGTTTCCATTGCTTTTTAACTAAATTGGCACTGGCCAGAGTAATTTTATTCCCTTTTTCCTCATCTCTAAAAAGCAGATAAAGCATCGATTTGCTGACCAAAATTTCAGGACGTGAAATCGGAATCCTTTTCGTCCCTCCGCCTCCTAAAGTAAAAGGCTTAGTATGAAAATCAGTATCGATTTTATTCCATTTACCATTATCTAAATACACTACCTTATACTGAGGAACGCCGTTATCATCCCAATAATTTGCAATATACGGATTCCCTTTCGAATCAACAGCCATAGCCGTCTGATTGATTAAACTGCTCTTTTGAGGTACTTGCCAAGCCATTTCTGCACTGTTTTTAGTTATGGGTAAATTGTATTTCTCTCCTGTAGATTTCTCCCAGGTTTGTGCTCCATCTGCCGAAAAAGCGTAACAAATATCATGATTAGTCGAAACATCCGAGCTTTCTCTCCAAACCCACGAAATATAAATTCCTTTTTTGCCCACGCACATTTGCCAGTAGGCAGAACGCTGGTTTTCGCCGTTAATTAAATTATGCTGCAGTGATGTCCATTTCTGAGTTTTCACATCATACAATTTCAAAATCATATTTCCTCTTCCCGAAGCACCCGATCGGTAGCAAAACAATAGCCTCCCATTTGGGAGATTATGAAATTCGGGATAAGTCACTTTAGCTTCGTCATTTCCAGTCATGGATTGCTCCTCACCCAGCTCTAAACTAAAAGGTGTTTTACCCTTAGCATACCGTAATCGGGTATCATGCTGATCCCAGCTTACATGAAGAAAACCATCTATATCTATCGCAATACTAATGCTGTTATGAGCATCTTTTACATTGCCGCTGTAGGGAGTAATTACTTTTTGCCATTCTTTGGAATTCAGTTTTCGCTTTGCCAGAACCATTTTGCCGTCAGCATCATAATAAGCGGTAAACTGCCAGTTTTTAAAAGTGGTCAAAGCACTGTTCCTAAAAATAACGGTATTCACCGAATTATTGCTCCAGCCCAAACCAATTTCGCTTTCGTAAGTAGTTAGCTGTGCAGCACAATGAACCGAAAAGAAAATTACTAACACAGCCCGGCCTTGAGAAAGGATACGTGTTCTATTAAGTTTCTTTATTAAAAAATCAAACATATTCAGTTATTTTTTGATAAAACGTTCAAAAGCAGGTAGTAAACCTACCCATTATACCCCCTAACACTCCCTAAAACAAGTGGTATTACTACTGTTTTGTAGTAGCAATACTGCCATAAATGGGTAGCATATCACATAATAATACCCCTGTTACCTACTAATAATGGGTAGCTATAGTGTCAAAAACAGGTGGTACACCTACCTATTATACCCCCTAATACTCCCTAAAATAATGAGCATTACTACTGCTTTGTGGTAGCAATGCCCATACTTTTAGGGAGACCACCTACCTATGTCTAGTAAATATAAGAGTATTTTGATTATTCAGGCTGCTTCAAAATGTAATTATAGTGTTTACAAAAAAAAGCAGTTCGTAATTGGTAAGCTATAAAAGCAATAAATAACACAATTAAATGTTATAAATAAATGGCATTCATTTTTTTTAATCAATAGAATTTATAACGTATGAAAAGGATATTATTTTTAATTATTATGATTGGCATGTCCCTGCAAGGGTCTGCTCAGGATGAGCCTAAAACTAAGTTCAAGCCAATTCCTCCTAAAATGGAAGACACAGATATTATTGCACCCAAAAAAATTGTCCCTAAAAAACTGCCTCCTGTTGTTACAAAAACGCCAGATCCTATGCAGATCAATCCTGAAGAACTTTTTAAGAACCCTTATCTGTACAAGAAACCATCCAATTCTGAAGGTATTTTTTATAGACAAAATCAATATTTAGGGAGCTTTAAAACGAAAACGTTTACTTCTTCCATTCGGTTTCGAGATGCAGCTTTTGTAGATGGCGATAGGATAAAAGTATATTTGAATGACAAAGTGATTCAGCCCGAAGTCAGTTTGAGCGGCGAATTTCAAGGATTCAAAATAAACTTAATTGAAGGTATAAATAAAATTGATTTTGAAGCTTTGAACGAGGGGTTTGCTTCGCCAAATACTGCCCAATTTGAGGTTTATGATGATAAAGGAGCTGTTATTTCGGAAAGCCAATGGAATGTTGGAACAGGTTATAAAGCTACTATTATATTGATTAAAGAATAAAATTGGATTGAGCCATAAGCAGGTTTTTTTCTAAACCAAATCTATTATAATGATTTTTTTATCGATTATTTCATTACATTAGAAATAGAATTTTATAAAAAAATAATGAATAGATTTAACAACACACTGCTCTTTGTATTAGTCTTTTTTTTAGCATTGTCCATTAAAGGTTTTTCGCAGGAAAGTGCAGCATTCCCTCTATGGAATCAAATCCCGGGAGCTATTAAAAATGAAGCTTACAAAGAAGAGCCACGACTTGACGCTAAAGGAATTCGAACAGGAATCAGGAAAGTTACTGAACCAACTTTAATGCCATTTTTGGTCAAAAATAACTCAGGCAAAAATGCCGCAGTAATCATTTGTCCAGGTGGTGGCTATGGGGTTTTGTCGATTGACAAAGAAGGAATCAATATTGCAAAATGGTTTAATTCGATAGGAGTTTCGGCTTTTGTACTTAAATACCGCTTACCGTCAGATGATATTATGACTGATAAAACAGTTGGCCCGCTTCAAGACGCACAAGAAGCAATACGGACCTTACGTCGAAATGCAGTAAAATGGAATCTGGATGTTACTAAAATTGGAATCATGGGATTTTCAGCAGGAGGTCATTTGGCTTCAACCGCATCCACTCATTATTTGGATAAAATATATGACAGTAAAGAGAATATCAGCGCACGCCCAGATTTTTCGATGCTGATCTATCCTGTAATCTCCATGGAAAATGGAATTACTCATACTGGTTCCAAAGAAAGTCTTTTAGGGAAAACAGCCTCTGCTGAGCTGATTGCTAAATATTCGAATGAAAAGGAAGTAAACGAAAACACACCACCAACATTTTTAATACATGCCACCGACGATCAGGCGGTTCCTGTAGAAAATAGCATTAATTATTATTTAGCATTGAAGAAAAACAAAGTTTCTGCCGAGATGCATTTGTATCAAAATGGCGGTCATGGTTTTGGTTTGGGTACACAAGGAACCAATACAGACTGGCCGACTGCTTGCAAAAATTGGCTGACAGCTAATAAAATAATCTAAAAAAGATTGGGAACATTTATGGAAATATTCTATAAATTTCTCCTGCGTTACTCCTTGTTTTTACTGTCCATCACGATAGTTACAGGACCATCATTGAGTAATGCAACTTTCATATCGGCACCAAATATTCCGGTTTGAACTTTCTTGCCCAATTCTTTTTCGATTTGTTTTACGAAGTTTTCATACATTGGGATTGCAACTTCAGGTTTTGAAGCTTTTAAGTATGATGGACGGTTCCCTTTTTTGGTAGAAGCATGCAAAGTAAATTGGGAAACAACGATTATTTCACCATCAATATCTTTTACCGAGAGGTTCATTACGTCATTCTCATCACCAAAAATGCGGAGGTTAGTGATTTTTTGGCAAAGCCAATCGGTATCTTCTTGTGTATCTGCATCTTCAATTCCAACCAAAACTAATAATCCTTTTTGAATATCGGCTACAATTTTAGAATCGATGGTTACGGAGGCAGAGGAAACTCTTTGGATTACAGTTTTCAAAATAATGGTGAATTGTGAATGGTAAATTGTTAATTATTTCTTGATGTGGTTTTGTTTACTAGTTATTATAATCGAGGCTAAAATTTTATTGATTTCAAGAATATCAAAATTTAAAGATTGAAATTGAACTTCATTTAAATAACCCGACTGAAATAACAGTTCCAACCAATAATCAGTTTCATTAGCTTCTTTTTGTGCAATGGCTAGTTTCTGAATAAAATCAGGTTTGCTTTCTGCTTGTTCAGCTTCTCGGACCAAAGCTCCTATTGCAGTTCCACTTCGTAATAATTGTTTACTTAAAACAAATTCTTTCTTTTCAGAACTTAAAAATTGATATAATTTTACAATTCTTAAAGCAAAACTAAATGACTTCACCTTAATTACATTCTCAGACATAATTCACAATTTACCATTCACAATTCACAACTATTTCCTAGTTTCATCACTTGCTTTTCGTTCTTCATCATAGGAATCAACGCGATAATGCTCATCGTCTCCTTCCAAAATTTTAAGATAGCTATTGTAACGAGACCAAGCGATCTCATCTTTTTCTAAAGCTGCTTTTATGGCGCAATGCGGTTCCTCTTTATGCAGACAATTATTGAACTTGCATTGATCCTTCAATTTGAAAAATTCTGGAAAATAGCCGCTGATTTCTTCCTTTTCCATATCTACAATCCCAAAACCTTTGATTCCCGGAGTATCAATTATTCGAGCATCGAAACTCAAATCATACATTTCAGCAAAAGTCGTGGTGTGCTGTCCCTGCTTACTGGCTTCAGAAATCGTTTTGGTTTTTAGATGTAAAGAAGGCTCTAGAGCATTGACCAAAGTTGATTTTCCAACTCCCGAATGACCTGAGAACATAGTCACTTTTCCAATCATCAATTGCTTTAATTCCTCTACTCCTTTATTTGCTGTAGCAGAAACTCGCAGGCATTGGTATCCAATTTCCTGATAAACGTGCTGCATGTACAACTGTTCGTCTAACGTAGCGTCGTCAAAAGTGTCGATTTTATTAAAAACCAATATCGTTTCGATTCCGTAGGCTTCGGCAGTTACTAAGAATCTGTCAATAAAATTAAAAGTAGTTGGCGGATTATTTATGGTAACCAAAAGAAAAACACGATCAATATTGGACGCAATAATATGCATCTGATGTGACAGATTCACCGATTTTCTAACGATGTAATTTTTTCTGTCGTGAATATTATGGATTGTCCCAGTAACAGTGTCTGATGTTTCTTCTAGTTCATAATCGACAATATCGCCCACAGCAATTGGATTGGTGCTTTTAATTCCTTTGATTCGGAATTTCCCTTTCATACGGCATTCTATAAAATCGCCTTGTTCGGATTTTACGGTGTACCAGCTTCCTGTAGATTTATAAACGAGTCCTGTCATTTTTAGAATTTAGATATCAGATTGCAGATTTTAGATTTAATGTTGTTTACTTAAAAAATGAATTACCTTTAGTTTGTGATTTCTCCTTCGTCGAAATGACAACAAGAAACCTTAAGTAAAAGACATTATTTAAAACCTAAGATGTTGCAAAGATAATTGATTTATAATTGAAGAGTAATGATTTTAGATTTTAGATTTATGATTTTGGAAGACATTAAAATAAACAAAAAATCCCAAAAGCTTAAGCCTTGGGATTTATGTTAAAATCAAAAAAATTAGGACTTCTGATATCTGAAATCAAAATTCGTTAATCTAAAATCTGAAATCTTTATGAGTTCAATACTTTTTCTTGGTGACCAATACTTTCTTGGTGGATATCTTTGAATAATCTTACGATAAATTCTTCTGTCAATCCTTTTTTAGCACCTTCGGCAACCATTTTTTCTTGGATTTCGTTCCAACGGTTGTTTTGAAGAATTGCAACGTTATTGTCTTTTTTCACTTGTCCAATTTCGTCAGCCACTTTCATTCTTTTTCCTAGCAAGTCTAATAAATTAGCATCTAGCACATCAATATTAGCTCTTAATTTGGTCATTTTTTGTTCAAAATCAACTGTATCGCCACTCACTTTTCTTACTTTCAAATCTTTGAAAATTTGTTTCAAAGCATCTGGAGTAACTTGCTGCGCAGCATCAGACCAAGCATTATCTGGATCATTATGCGTTTCGATAATCATACCGTCATAATTTAAATCCAAAGCTTCCTGAGTCACTTCAAGAATCATATCACGGTTTCCTGTAATATGCGAAGGATCAATGATTAATGGTAAATCAGGGAATTTATTCTGCAATTCGATAGCAATCTGCCATTCTGGAATGTTTCTGTATTTCGTTTTTTCGTAAGTAGAAAAACCTCTGTGGATTACTCCTAATTTTTTGATTCCAGCAGCATACAAACGCTCTACACCACCCAACCATAAAGCCATATCTGGATTTACAGGGTTTTTAATCAATACAATTTTATCAGTTCCTGCTAATGTATCCGCAATCTCCTGAACTGCAAAAGGATTTGCAGTTGTACGAGCTCCAACCCATAAAACGTCAATATCATTTTCCAAAGCTAATTTACAGTGTGCAGCAGTAGCCACCTCAGTTCCCATAAGCAAACCAGTTTCTGCTTTAGCTTTTTTCAGCCATTTTAATCCAATTTCTCCAACACCTTCAAATCCTCCTGGACGAGTTCTGGGTTTCCAGATTCCAGCTCTAAAAACGCTTACATCTGAATCCTTCAATTCATGAGCAATTTTCAACACCTGCTCTTCAGTTTCAGCACTACAAGGTCCTGCAATTACGAATGGATGAGACAATTTGAACTCGTTCAACCAATCTCTCATTTCTTTCTTGTTTTCCATCTTTTCTAGTTTTATTCTTTTAATTTAATTATTTTAGTTTTCTTTTTTTTACTCCTACGCAATGCGCTATTTCTTAGCATTCATTCCGTTTAATATTTCCTTTATTTTATTTACGCTCTGCATTTCATTATAAATCGCCTCGTAATCATCATTTACCAATAGGTCTTTAAAATTAGATAAATTAGCTATATATTCTTCTAATGTTTTGACTACCTGCTTTTTATTTTGCTTAAAAATTGGCGTCCACATTGCCGGCGAACTTTTGGCCAAACGAACGGTACTTTCAAAACCGGAACCTGCCATATCAAAAATATCCTGCTCGTCCTTTTCCTTATTTATTACCGTTTTGCCAAGCATAAACGAACTGATATGCGATAAATGCGACACGTAAGCAATGTGTTTATCATGCGATTTTGGATCCATATAGCGAATTCTCATTCCCAATTCTTTAAACAGTTCCAATGCTTTTTCCTGCAGCTTGAAAGTCGTTTTTTCGACTTCGCAGATAATATTCGTTTTCCCTTGAAACAATCCTTTTATCGCTGCCGAAGGTCCCGAAAACTCAGTTCCTGCAATAGGATGCGCTGCAATAAAATTTCTCCTTTTCGGATGATTGGCTAATGCTTCACAAATTGGTGTTTTAGTAGAGCCCACGTCAAAAACAATAGTCTGTTCTCCAATAACGTCGAGCACTTTTGGCAAAACCGTCATCGCTACATCTACCGGCACCGAAACAATCACAAAATCAGCAGCTACCAAATCCTCAAAACTGGATTCCTTATCAATCACTCCCAAAGCAATCGCTTCTTGAACGTGTTTTTCGTTAGTATCAATACCGTGAATAGTCGCTTCAGGATACAGTCCTTTGATGTCCAGCACCATTGAACCCCCAATCAATCCTATTCCTATTACGTGTACATTCATTTTTTAAATTTATTTGAAGCTAATCCTGCTATCCGTTTCAATCTTTTGTGCTGAACCCCAGCACAAAAGGATTTCCACTGCTATCAGGGCTAGGGCTTCCCGTTTCTTTAGAACTTTTCGATTTAAAATCTACTAATTGCTTCTTCTATTTTTTCTTCTTTCACACAAAGCGCAAATCGGATATAGCCTTCTCCATTAGAACCAAATATTGTTCCCGGAGTGATAAAAATAGATTTCTCATATAATATCTTGTCTATAAAATCCTCCGCTGATGTGATTCCTGCTGGTAATTTTGCCCAAACAAAAAGTCCAACTCCTTCTTTATATACTTCGCAATTCAGTTTCTCTGCTAATTGCTCCGTAAGAACACGACGCTTTTTGTAAACAGCATTCATCGAATCAAACCACGATTTGTCGCTTTTCAAAGCTTCGACAGCTCCTTTTTGAATTCCGTAGAACATACCGCTGTCCATGTTGCTTTTTACTTTTAGAACCGCATCTATAAGTGCTGCACTTCCCAAAACCATTCCAACTCTCCAGCCGGCCATGTTAAAAGTTTTACTCAAAGAATTCAGCTCTAATGCAACTTCTTTGGCTCCTTCAACCTGCAGCAAACTCATTGGTTTATCATTCAAAACAAAACTATACGGATTGTCATTGATTAATAATATGTTATGCTTTTTTGCAAATGCTATTAATTTCGCAAACAATTCCAAACTGCCTCTTGCTCCTGTCGGCATGTGCGGATATCCCAGCCACATGATTTTTACTTTAGACAAATCTAATTTTTCCAAAGCTTCAAAATCAGGTTCCCAATTATTAGCTTCTTTCAAATCATAATAAACAGGCACAGCTCCAACCAAATTAGTAACCGAAGTATAAGTAGGATACCCTGGGTTTGGAATCAAAACATGATCTCCTTCGTTCAGGAAAGCCATAGAAATATGCATAATCCCTTCTTTCGAACCAATTAATGGCAGAATTTCAACAGCTGGATCTAAAGCAACTCCATAGTTATTTTGATAAAAATCGGCCATTCCTTTTCTAAGTTCCGGTAACCCTTGATAACTTTGATATTGGTGTGCATTTTCGTCCTGCATTGCCAAAACTAGGGCATCTATAACCGCTTGTGATGGTTTTAAATCCGGGCTTCCAATTCCCATATTGATAATTGGTTTTCCTTCTGAGGCTAATTGTCTCACTTCTCTCAGCTTGGATGAGAAGTAGTATTCTTCAATAATATCGAGACGCTTCGCTGTTGTAATCATGACAATTTATTTAATGTTCCCTATTTGGAATTTGTAATTTAGTTTTTTTATTATTTTACCTTTTTAAGGTTTCGTGTTTTTGTATTCTCCCAATACTTTAAAATACTCAGCCATAATCTGTAATAGTGATTTTGCTTTGGCGAAATCTTCGTATTTCTCAAAAGTTACATCTACGAAAAACGAATATTTCCAAGGTGTTTCAATTTTTGGCAGCGACTGAATTTTAGTCAAATTCAATTTACAGTCGCTCATTACATTCAGAACTGCTGCAAGGCTTCCTCTTTTGTGATCCAATTCAAATTTTATCGAAGCTCTGCTGATTTCGTTTTCTTCTGCATATTTTTTTTCTTTTTTGATAATCACAAAACGAGTCATATTATTATTTATCGTTTGGATTTCTGGTGCTAAAATTTCCAGATCATACATTTCCGAAGCTGTTTTACTAGCGATAGCTGCAATTCCTTTTAGCTGTTTTTCGTCTATTCTTCTGGCAGTTTCGGCAGTATCCTTGTCTTCTACCAGCTTTATGTTTGGATATTTTTTCAAAAACTCCATACATTGCAGCAAAGCCATCGGATGTGAATGCACTTCTTTGATATCTTCTATTTTCTGTCCTTTGAGTGCCATTAAATTTTGGTGAATATCCAAATAATGTTCTCCTATAATGTGCAGATTATTTTTGTCAATCAGTGCGTAATTTGGAATTATAGGTCCTGCAATAGAATTTTCTATAGCCATTACCGCTTGATCTGATTTTCCAGATAGTAAACTAGCCACCAATTCCTCAAAAGACATACATTCATCAACTTCTATATTTTGATAAAAATAATCTTGAGCCACTTGATGGTGGAAAGATCCTTTAATTCCTTGTATTGCAATTTTCGTTCTCATTGGGTCAAAAAAAAATCCTGATTTTCATCAGGATTGTATATTAGTTTTATTTGTTTGTTGTTTTTCAAATAACCATAGCACAATCCCTTACTTCCTGAAAAAGAAATAAAAAGAGTTGCTAAAATAAAAACGGTTATTAGACATTGTATTGTGGGTTTCAATTATTTGATTGCAAATGTATAACATATTTTGAATCACCCAAAATAAAAATAATATTTTACATAACAAAAAAAGATTTCTTTGTTAAACTAGTTTTAAAATTACTATTTCATAAAAAAGAAGCTTTTTGATTGATTAAAATTATTGATTTCAAAACAAAAAAAGGAATTTTGAATTTCGTTTTGAATCAAAAGCGTTTCTTTTTTAATTTTTTGCAGATAAATATTGATTAAAAAATGGTCTTTTGATTGCTTTAATGCTGTTATGACCGCGTGAGTGAAAGCTGGCTACCGAAGTGGCGCGCCCACACGAGCTTTTGCGAACAGACGAAGTAAATGATTTTTCAACTTATTTATTGAGTACTATTTGCGGAAATCCATTTTTTCCCCTCGGAAATTCGGGTAACTACCATTGCCGAAATTAAATCCCCATTGGCATTTAGTAGAGTTGCGATTGGGTCGACCAAGGTTCCTATAATCATTGCGGCCGGCAGGGCTTGTTCCATTGGGAAACCGTAAACTGTTATGGCGAGAATTTCTCCTATATAACCGCCGTTTGGAATGCCACCTTCGACTACAGATACTATTATTGTGATTCCGATTGCGGTTAATAAAGTGTAAGGATCCGTAAAATCCTTGCCGAATAAGGCAAAAAGAACCGCGATTTTGACAATCGAGGACATACTCGAACCGTCTTTATGTAAAGGTGCACCGAGCGGAATTACCAAATTTCGAATATGGTTTGGGATATTCATTTTCTCTGCTCCTTCAAGATTGGCGGGGATTGTTGCAATACTGCTGCAGGTTCCTACGGCTGTCAATGCTGGAGTAATATTGTTTTTCCAGAATATTTTAAACCCATGAGTTCCTCCCGCAAAAAATGCATACAGACTAAAAAACACAATGAAGTAAAAAGTACAGACGGCATAATAAAGTGCTAAAGGTTTAGCATAAGCGCCAAACAGCTGTGGCCCAAAAACGCCAACTTGATACGCAAAATAAGCTCCCAGACCAACTGGAGCTGTTTTCATAATAAGATGCAGCAATTGTTTCATCACTTCGTTTCCAGAGCTAAGGAACTTGGCAAAATCTTTTCCTTGTTCGCCTGCGCGCAAAGTTGAAAAACCAATAAGAAAAGAAAACAGTATAAGCGCCAGCATATTTTTGCGGGATAAAATCTCGTAGAAATCATTAACTGTTACCAATTGGGTAATTTGAGAACCAGTACTGCTTTCCTGAATACTCTCTATTGCAGTTTTTGAAAGCACTATATCTTGATGAATCGGGAAAATCAAAACGCCAATAATCATAATTACAGCCGAAATAATGACGGTTGTCAAAAAGACTCCTATAACTATCGCGAAAAGTTTACCGAGTTTTTCGGTTTTTTGCAAGTTGGCAATTGATGACGAAATTGTAAAAAACACCAGCGGAATAATAGCCGTAAAAAGCAGATTTAGGAATATATCTCCTAATGGTTTTATGACTTCTACTCCATTTCCAAAAACCAACCCTAAAATACTCCCAACCAATATTCCGCCTAGAAGCAAGAGGATACTGCTGTAATTTTTTAAGAAACTACCTGACTGATTATTTCCCATATTGATTTAGTTTAATTGTAAATATATAAATCTTAATGAGACAATTTTAAAAATAAAAAGCATCCGTTAAAACGAATGCTTTTTTAAAATCAAGAAAAATATAAATTAGAAATTCTTTGAAAGACCAATATTAAATGACTGCCCAAAATTGAAATAAAAATTACTATTCTTTCCATTGTTTTGATCACTCTTTGTATTTGAATATGTCAACCCTCCAATACCAAAATTTAATCCAAAATTATTTTTAATATTTAGAAATAAACCAGGTGCAAAACTCGCATAAATACCATCAAAGGTGTTTTTTGAATTATTTTGGGGGTATGATAAATATGTATAAGTTTCTTTACTATTCCTATAACCTGCACCTAAATCACCATATAGCAAAAACGTTTGGCTTAGTGATTTTGAATACCTAACAAAAGCTCCTGCTGAAAAGTTTTTAGTTATTCTTTCCTGATTATTCAATGCATTTTCTAGATAAGTATATTCATATTTAGAAGATGAAAATCCAGCTTCAACCCCTACTGTCCAATTATCTTTGAACTGATATCCAATTTTTGGAGAAAAATTAAAGTTTCTATCCTTGGACTCACTCACTTGATTAGAGTTTTTGTTAGACCAAAAACTCATGTTTCCAGATACCAGATACGTCCCTTTTTGAGCATTTGCCAAGCTTATCATAGCTAGCGCAAGAATTACTAATGTTTTTTTCATAATTTATTTTTTTGATTTATTAAAAATTAATAATCCTTCAACAAGAACTATGCCAGCATTTAATAATTTTCGGATAATTTGAGAAAACTTGTTTTCCTTAAATATCTTGTTAGTGGTGAATTAAAACATAAATTTTTCCGATTAATGGAGAACTATCTATTTTCTAATTACTTTTGCAACAAATAAAACATTATGTCAATAGAAGTCAAAAACATTTCAAAGAGTTATGGTACTCAAAAAGCGTTAGACAATATTTCATTTTCTGTCAAAAAAGGAGAGATTGTTGGATTTTTAGGACCAAATGGTGCTGGTAAATCGACCTTGATGAAAATATTGACCACATACATTCATGCTGATAGCGGTGTTGCATTAGTCAATGGATTTGATGTAAACACTCAGGAAAAACCGGTGCAGCTTTCTATTGGCTATCTGCCAGAACACAATCCATTGTATTTAGATTTATATGTTAGAGAATATCTGGCTTTTAATGCCGATGTATATAAGGTAGAAAAATCAAGAATCGAAGAAGTGATTCAGCTGACTGGTTTGCAATCCGAAAGCCATAAAAAAATAGGACAATTGTCCAAAGGCTATCGTCAAAGAGTTGGTCTTGCAAATGCATTATTACACAATCCAGATGTATTAATATTGGACGAACCTACTACCGGATTAGATCCAAATCAATTGGTCGAAATAAGAAATGTGATTAAAAATGTTGGTAAAGACAAAACGGTTTTCCTTTCGACTCACATTATGCAGGAAGTGGAAGCAATTTGCGACCGTGTAATTATTATTGATAAAGGACAAATTGTTGCCGATAAAAAATTGAACAACTTAATCTCAGCCGATAAAGAACAGGTAATCGAAGTAGAATTTGACAAGAAAGCGGAAGAAGATCTTATTGCTCAAATTCCGCATATAAAATCTTTCAAAAACAGTCATGGTTTTTCTTGGGAATTGACTTTTGTTTCCGATAAAGATATGCGCCCAACTGTATTTGATTTTGCATATGATAATGGCTTGAAAACTTTACAGCTCAACCAGAAGAATAAGAACTTAGAAACTGTTTTTAGGGAGATTACTAAATAAGTTGGCAGACTGTAGATTTTAGTTTGTAGATAAAAAACAAGCTCGTTTAAATGATTTTAAACGAGCTTGTTTTTTTATTTTACCAATGACTTTATATAAATCGTATATAATAACGATAACACAATTGCCGAAAGGCGAATACTGTTTTTTACAAAAACACTATTAAAATTCAGCGAGGGTAAATTGGATTTTGTTTTTAGAAAAAAGACAATCAACTTTTTATAATCTAATAGTATCAGGAACAAAACGCCAATCGTTAATACTACAGACTGCAATAATGCTCCCGCATTCATTTGATAAAAAATATTAATTAAAGTCAAATTTGAGAGCAGCACAAACAAAATTATGGAACCTATCAGCAATGTTCTTCGGAACAATAATAAATAACCTCCAACTATCTGGATCACTGCTATTATGATTCCAAAAGCCTGCGAGTGTCCAAAATAAAACCAAGTCAGCCATTCACCAGATTGTTGATTCATAGGTAAACTAGCAATTTCTGTAGGCACGATAAACTGAAGTCCATAAAACTTTTTCCAGCCAAAACTGGCAATATTAAAAGCTATAGCATATCGGATTCCGCTGTATAAAAAAGCATACTCTTTTTCAGTATTGATTTTTTGTCTTTTCTCCAGATAATGCCATATAAATGGAAATACAATTGCGCTCAATATAGCAAGCCCGACTAAAGGAAAAACTATTATCGGTGGAAGCCAAAAAATATTTCCGCCGTTACCAAGCATTAATAGTAAAGCAGCAAGCACAAGTCCAAGTATTATGGAAGTGCCAATTTTTTTTAAAAATGAATCTGAAAATTCTAAAGTTGATTGTTCTAACATGGTGTTTTTCATTTGAATTAATATGCCTCAAAATTGGCTATAATTCAAATTCCAAATGTTCCGATGTATCCGTTCGAACGTATTTAGGGTTCCTTTTTTTCTAAAATACGATTCGTTTTTACAAATTCGGTTGGAGAAAAACCGGTGTGCTTTTTGAAAGTAGTGTTAAAAGTAGTTTTGGAATTAAATCCAGATTCGTAAGCAATTCCCAGAATGTTTAATTGATTGTATTTCTCAGACAACAGTAATATTTTTGCTTCTTCTACTCGGTATTTATTTATAAAATTATAGAAGTTATCGCGATACAATTCGTTGATTACAAATGACGTTTCATTACAGCTGGCATTCATACTTTTGGCTAATATTGGCAGACTTAAATCATTTTCTAAGTACACTTTTTCTGAATTCATAAGTCCCTGCAATTTTTTATCTAATTCATTCAGCCGATTTTCTGAAACACGTTTTGGATTCTCTTTTTTATCTGTTTTAATCGCCGACAACTCATTTAATTCGTTTTTATTAAAATCAAAGACTTCTTTTTGCTGTAAAGAAAAATAAGCTAGGAAAAAAATACAGGAGAGATATAAAAATGGGGTAAGCTGCGTTAAATTTTGCAGGTTGAAAAACACAAGATTGAACCACGCAACTATAATTAGAATCAAAACCAATAAAAAATATCTTAACCAAGACAAGTCTATTTGCTCCGTTGATGATGAAAATTGATGTATATTTTTTATGTGATTTTGCAATTTACTAAAAGACAAATACCAATAAATTATAGCTTGAAGCAGTAATACTATTTGTAAAATGAAGAATACAACTCTGCCAACTTCATAACTAAATTCAATATTTTTTCCTGTAATAAAAAAAGGAAATCTGAAAAGCAAAAAAATTAAAAAGGGTAAAAAATGCCATAAAATTTTCTTTCCAAATTTTTTCTGCAATGCCGTGAAATATAAAATACTGATATATAGAAAAGGAGCTGTCAGGAACCGCACCAAACCTATCAATTCAAATATATTGGGATGTTTTAAATGAAAATTTTGATAAAACAAAGGAATTTCAAGCATCGCTAACCCAAGTGTAACAATGAATAATCCCAAAAATCTATTTGCAATAGCATTAATTTTTCGGGGATGAGCAATAAGCAAAAACCCTAAAAGAAAGGCAGCTCCGGAAGTAATACCCATTATGATTGGAAAATTCAGCATATTAAAAAAATTATCGGTTTTCCAGTATTCCAGAAACAGACTCAAATATACAGGCTATTTACTTTGAAAATTATTAAACCGTGTATAATAATTACTCAATCCCTAATTCCAAAACACTGGCTTTCATTTCTTCAATAACAATTTGAATATCTTTTTCAGCCGTTCTCCAATTCACAAACGAAGCTCTCATTCCTTTACGGTTTTGGTAAACAGTAGGTGTCATAAACACTTTTCCTTTATCATTAAGATGTGCCAAAAATAAATTTACTTTTTCCTGATTGTGGTCTCCTGCCAAAGTAAAGCAAACATTATTGAGACGTGTTGGAGCCAATAATTCGAAGTTTTCATCATTATCTATAAAAGCATCAAACTGCAATGCTCTTGCAACACTATTTTCAACTATATCTTGGAATCCCTGCTTTCCATACGCCAATAATGAAAACCAAACTGGCAATGCTTTTAACCGTCTGGAATTCTCAGGCAAGAAATTCAGGTAACTAAAATTCTCCAATGGATCTCCTAAATAAGGAGCATTTGAGTTTTGAAACGTTTGAACTTGAAGATTTTTATGCTGTTCTTTTACCAAATAAAAAGCGCTTTCGTAAGGAACATTGAGCCATTTATGACAGTCAATCGTAATACTATCTGCGTTTTCCCAACCGTTTACCAAATGTTTGTACTTAGGTGAACAAGCTGCAAAACCTCCAAAAGCAGCATCAATATGCCACCAAAAATTATATTTTTTTTTAAGCTTTGAAATAGCAGAAAAATCATCAAAATCGGCTGTATTTACGGTTGCAGCACTTGATATTAAAATAAATGGCTGACCGTTTAAATTTTTAATATTTTGCTCTAAATCGGCTATATCAATTGCTTCCCGATTGCCTTCAATAGTGTTTATTTTAGTGAAATTTTGACTTCCAATTCCTAACATTGCCAAGCATTTTACCGATGATGAATGTGGCGTAGCCGTCAGAATATTTATAGGTGCTGTTATTCCGTTTTTAGCAAAATCATGCCCTAATTGCCTCCCGAGCCATTGTCGAGCAACTGCCAAACTTGTAAAATTTGACATCGTTGCACCCGTTACAAATCCTCCCAAAAATGATTTTGGCAAAGCCAATAACTGCAGTAATAAATTAATGGTTTCAATTTCGATCAATGCCGAAACACCACCTTGCGCTTTCGTCGCTTGCGCATTTGGATCGTAAATAGTTGTCAGCCAATCTCCTGCAATTGAAGCTGGTGTTGCTCCTCCCGTCACAAATCCCCAATATCTTGGTCCAGGTTGTGAAACCATCAATGGAGCCAATCGTTGCTTGAATACTTCCAAAGCAGACAATGTGCCTAACCCGGAATCATTTAAATTTCCGCTTGTGTAAATAGTGTTCTGAGTGGAAGTTGGGACTTTATCTATAGCATTCAGAAAATCAATTCCATGCTGTTTTACTTGTTCAAGGATACTCTCTATATCTTGTAAATCTTGCTGAAGAGTTGGATTCATTACAATGTTTTTTTTAATTATTTATTCAACCTTAAAGTCGCCTTCCAAACCATTTTCAGCGTGAGAAGCAATCCAAAATTTGAAATCACCAGGTTCCACTTTTAGTTCCATTTTATCATTATAAAATGCTAAGTCAGAGACAGGAATTGAGAATTGTACGGTTTTCGATTGTTGTGGTTTTAATTCGATCTGCACAAAATCTTTAAGTTCCCGAATTGGTCTGACGATGCTTCCAACCATATCTCGAACATAAAGTTGTACCGTTTCAGTTCCTGAACTCTTTCCTGTATTAGTAATAGTCGCTGAAACCATTAATTTCTCACTATTTTTAAGTGTCTTTTTTTCGGTTTTTAAATTATTGTAAGAGAAAGTCGTGTAACTCAATCCAAATCCAAAAGGAAACTGAGGCTCATAACCCGCATCAAGATAGTGAGAATTATTCCCTAAAGAACTTTGCCAAGCCTCAATAGGAATATCCTGAATGGCTACAAAAGTTTTTGGATCAGCGGGTCTTCCTGTATTTGGGTGATTATAATAAATAGGAATCTGCCCCACTTCTTTTGGCCAAGTTACAGGCAGTTTTCCTGAAGGATTTACTACTCCCAACAATATATCGGAAATTGCCGGACCGGCCATAGTTCCCGGATGCCAAGCCATAATCAAAGCATTTACTTTTGGCAAAACTGCTCCCAAAGTTATTGGTCTTCCAGCCATCAGCACTACCACAATTGGTTTTCCAGTTTTTTGCAGTTCAGCTATTAATTTTTCCTGTAAACCCGGCAGGTTAATATTTGCTCTTGAATGTGCTTCTCCAGAAAGAATAGCTTCTTCTCCGGCAAAAAACAAGATTACATCAGACTTTTCAGCTTCCTTTATTGCTGCTGCAAACCCTTCTTCTGATAATGATCTGCTGTGCGAAAGTCCAGGAGCATAAAACACATTTTTTTCACCAAAACTGTTTTGAAGTGCTTTCAGCGGAGTTTGGGAGTCTTCTTTCTTACCGTCAAAAATCCAAGTTCCTAATTGCTCTCTTGGCGCATCTGCTAATGGCCCGACTACAGCTATTTTTTGATTTGATTTTAATGGCAGGATTTGATTTTCATTTTTCAATAAAACACAGCTTTTACTTGCTGCCGTTCTGGAAGTCTGCAGTGCATCGGCGTTTAATAATGAAAATTTTTCGCGGTCTTTGAAATATGGATTTTCAAAAACTCCTGCTCTAAATTTTATTCGGAGAATATTACGAACCATTTCGTCTAATTGCTTTTCAGAAATTTTATTTTCTTTAATCAGAGTTTTCAAATGGTGAGCATAAGATAAACTGGTCATTTCCATATCAAGCCCGGCTGAGGCAGATTTAAATGCAGCGTCCTTTTCATCAGCTGCATAACCATGCGGAATCATCTCTGTAACAGAATTCCAGTCACTAACCACAAATCCGTCATATTTCCATTCATCTCTTAGAACCTTTTTCAGCAAAAAAGTGTTTCCAGAAGCGGGAACTCCATTAAGATCATTAAAGGAAGTCATAAAACTGGTAGCTCCTGATTTTGCAACTGCTTCAAAAGGTTTTAAATAAATATTTCGAAGTAAAGATTCAGACATGCTAACGGTGTTATAATCTCTTCCACCTTCTGCAGCACCATAAGCAGCAAAGTGCTTTACACAGGCTAAAATCTGACCCGGAACTGAAGGATCAGAACCTTGAAATCCTTTTACATAAGCTACTCCTAATCTGGATGCCAATAAAGGATCTTCGCCTGGCGACTCCGCTATTCTTCCCCAGCGGGCATCTCTGGCAATATCGACCATTGGAGCAAATGTCCAGTTAATACATCTTGAATAGGATTCATTTGCTGCGATTTTGGATGTTTTCTCAACCAGTTCCATGTCCCAAGAAGCTGCCAATCCCAAAGGAATCGGGAAAATTGTTTTATATCCGTGAATGACATCCCTGCCAAATAATAATGGAATATGATTTGGACTTTCCTCAACAGCGATTTTCTGTAATTCGAGAACAAGACTAGGTTCAGTTAGATTTAAAACAGAGCCAACTAATCCCTTTCTAACTTCATTTTTAAGCTCTTCGGACAGTCCTTTGCTTCGGCTTGAAGTTCCTTTTAAGCAAGCTTGACCAATTTTTTGATCAATGCTCATTCCTTTTATGATTTTGTCTATTTTTTTCTCAATCAATTTATTTGATTCTTGGCTATAGGAATTTGAGAATATCCATAAAGAGACCAATGAATATAAAATTTGTTTTGCAGTTAAGGTTTTCAATAGTAGAGTTTTTTTTATTTAAATATGATACTTTACGACAAAAAACGAAGCCACAAAAACTGGCTTCCTAAAATATCTCATCCTTTTTTGTAAAAAAAATGAGAACTCGTAAATATAAATATTTTTTAACTAAATCTCTCTTACAAATTTACTGTTTTTGAAAATATTCGTGATATTATTTAGCTTTTTGGCAAAGGAGCTCCAACTGCAATATCACAGCGATGTCCTGCTTGTCCGTGCGGCGGATTCATTCCCTCGGGAGTTTCAGTATTTGTTGAACTAGTTGATAATAATGCCGGCACTGGAGGTTGTACCGTAATATTTTTACTCACTTCCCCCGAAGCTGGAACTGGTGTAGCTGTTGTAGTAGTAGTAACTGGTGCTGCAGGTTTTGAATTTAACGGTGCTCCAACTGCAATATCACAGCGGTGATTGGGTTGTCCATGAGGCGGATTCATTCCTTTTGGCGTTACTTTTTTTGTAGCTGCAGTTTGTGTTATTGTCTGCACTTGTGGCTGCATTTGTACTTGATTGGGTTGCGTAACTGCTGTTGCTCCGTTGGGCTGAGAATTTAACGGCGCCCCAACCGCAATATCACATCTATGATTTGGCTGTCCGTGTGCTGGATTTATACCGGCAACGACTGATGTTGTTCCTACAGCGTTGTTTTCATGAAATAAATTATGTTTCTGCGTACTTGCAGATTGCTGTTCTGTCTGCGTTGCAGCAACGGTTTGCTGAGTAAAAGGCGTGATTACTTTTGGAGTAGATTTAGCCGTTTCTTCATCATTATTTTTACAAGAAGTTATTGTAATTGCTACCGCTAAAAAAGTATAGTAAATGGGTTTCATCTGGGTAAATCTATGATATTAAAATCAAATATAGTATTTTAATGCGAAGCTCCAAAATTGGTTTTTTTAACTGTTCTTGAATTGTTTGACAACTCTTACAGTATCACAGTAATTTTGGATTTAAATCATAACAAAGAAACAATATCTCTCCTTTTAGCCCCGATAGAAGTGAAAATCCTTGTGAGCCGGGGTTCGGCTCACAAGATTGAAACGGATAGCGGGACGATCTTTCCTGAAAATACCTAATCTTTCTGCTTCAAAAAATAATTATTATCTTCTAACCAATCAGCTAATCGTTGAGACCATGTTTTCAAAGAATTGGTTTTCGCTCTATTGCCCATATTAAAAGCGTGTCCTCCTTTGGAATACAAATGCATTTCTACAGAAACATTTGCTTTGCGATAGCCATTTAGCAACTCTACAATTGGCGAAGAACAGCACAGGTCATCATTTGCTGCACATAAAAATGCAGGAGGCGCATCGGACTTGATTTCTTTTGGAATAAATAATGGTCCTGGATATACTAATATCTGAAAATTAGGCTGTGCATCCAGTTTATCTATTTCATTTGAAGCATTTTTGACAGTATTCAAAGAATTGTAAGCAATTAAAGCTACTACTTCTCCACCAGCTGAAAAGCCCATAACTCCAACTCTATTTGCATCAATATTAAACTCTTTGGCTTTGCTTCTAATGGTTCGCATAGCTCTTTCAGCATCTTGCTTAACGTGCGTTTCTAATTGATAAACAGAACCTTTTTCCCTAGCCAGACGATATTTCAACACAAAAGCCGTTACTCCTAATTTATTGAAAAATTCGGTTGCGTTTTTGCCCTCAGAATTAAAAACTAAATTTTCATGACCTCCTCCAGGACAAATGAGAACTGCCATACCATTTGGTTTTTCAGGCAAATAAGCTACTATCGATGGATTATGAATGTTTCTTACCCACCAGTCTTTAGCTTGTTCCGGCTCATTTTTACGATTTTCAAAACCTGGCGCACCATTTTCCCATAACGGAATACTCAACTCTTTTTGCTGTGAATACCCAAAAAAGCTAATAGTTAAAAAACTAAAACATAGATACAGTTTCTTAATTGTTCTCATCCAATACATATTTAAAATACTAGTGGCTAAATATACTGCAAAAAACATTTAGAATTTACTGTCTCAAAACTGCTCTAATTTAAGGACTCGATATAATGCCAATAAAAAAGGCTGTCCAAAAATCTCTTTTCGGACAGCCTCTGTATAAAAGATATATCTAAAGTTTCTAAAAAACCTGACTAGCTATCTGTCTTATATTTTCTGATTTTCCCATAGAATAATAATGCAAAACAGGAACTCCTGCAGCTTTCAATTCTATAGATTGCTGAATAGCCCACTCGATACCCACTTGGCGAATTTCTGCGTTATTCTTGCACTTTTCTACAGCATTTATCAAATCTTCCGGTAAATCGATACGGAAAATCTGCGGTAAAATCTGTAAATGTTTTTGAACTGCGATAGGTTTAATTCCCGGAATAATCGGAACGGTAATTCCCATTTCTCTTGCTTTTTTTACGAACTCAAAATATTTGGCATTGTCAAAAAACATTTGAGTTACTACATAATCGGCTCCTGCATCAACTTTTTCTTTCAGTCTTTTTAAATCTGATATTAAAGAAGGTGATTCTAAATGTTTCTCCGGATAACCCGCAACACCAATACAGAAATCAGCTTTGTTGTCAACGTCCATCACATCGTGTAAATACTTTCCGCAATTCAACTGATTGATTTGAGTAACCAAATCTACAGCAAAATTATTTCCTCCCACTTTTGGTACAAAAGACTGTTCGTCTTTCATTGCATCACCGCGAAGAGCCATCACGTTATTGATTCCAAGATAATGACAATCTACAAGCATATACTCAGTTTCTTCTTTTGTAAAACCTCCACAAAGCAAATGCGGTACGGTATCTACTTGGTATTTATGCTTAATTGAAGCACAAATTCCCAACGTTCCCGGACGCATTCTAGTCAATTTTTTATCTAATAATCCGTTTCCTTTATCCACATAAATATATTCCTCGCGAGAAGTGGTTACATCTATAAATGGCGGTTTGAACTCCATCAACGGATCGATATTATCGTATAATTCCTGAATGCTTTTGCCTTTTTGAGGCGGAATAATTTCGAAAGAGAATAACGTTTCTCCTTTGGCATTTTCTATATGTTCTGTTACTTTCATCTTAAGTCTTAAAGTTTGAATGTCAAATGTCGAAAGCCAAGTCCTTTTAGAATTTATGACTTTTGACTTTATGACTATGTTTTAATCCGCAATATTTGGATTCAGCCATTTCATGGCTACATCGGTTGAAACACTTCTTCGTTTGGCGTAATCAATAACTTGGTCTTCTTTTATTTTTCCGAGTCCAAAATACCTGCTTTCTGGATTTCCAAAATAATATCCCGAAACTGATGAAGCCGGCCACATCGCCATACTTTCGGTCAAGGTTACTCCTATTGCTGCCTCAACATTCAACAATTTCCAAATCGTTGGTTTTTCTAAATGGTCTGGACAGGCTGGATAACCTGGAGCTGGACGAATTCCCGCATATACTTCCTCAATCATTGCCTCGGTTGTTAATGCTTCATCTGGAGCATACCCCCAAATTTCTTTACGGACTTTTTCGTGTAAATATTCGGCGAATGCTTCTGCGAAACGGTCAGCCAAAGCTTTAACCATAATCGAATTGTAATCGTCTAAATCCTTTTCGAATTCAGCCGCCCATTCGTCTACACCAAAACCGGTGGTTACGCAAAACGCTCCCATATAATCTACTTTTCCGCTTTCTTTTGGTGCAATAAAATCGGCCAATGCGATATTTGGAGCACCTTTTGTTTTTTGTGATTGCTGACGCAGAGTCAAGAATGTCTGTAATGGTTTTCCGTTTTCATCCGTCAGCTCAATATCATCATCATTGATTTGGTTCGCAGGGAAAATTCCGTAGATTCCTTTTGCTTGTAATTTCTTTTCTTTCAAAATCACTTCCAGCATCGCTTGTGCATCTGCAAAAACAGAAGTTGCTTGTTCACCAACTACTTCATCTGTCAAAATCGCTGGATATTTTCCGAACAATTCCCAAGTTCTGAAAAATGGAGTCCAGTCGATATATGGAACCAACACATCCAAATCCACTTCGACAATTTGTTCGCCAATAACTTTTGGTTTTACAGGTTCGAAATGTCTCCAATCCAATTGCAATTTATTTTTACGGGCTTGCTCAATCGTCAAGAAATTCTTGTCCCGCGAACGGTTCAGGAATGTTTCTCTAAACGCATCGTATTCGGCACGAATGTCGCTTGCATAAATTTTTCTGTTGTGATCCAATAAATTTCCAGCCACCGTAACAGCTCTCGACGCATCGTTTACGTGAATCACCGTTTCTTTATATTGTGGAGCAATTTTCACGGCAGTATGTGCGCGTGAAGTGGTTGCTCCTCCAATCATTATTGGAATTTTCATTCCTTTTTTATCCAGTTCTTTCGCGAGGTAAACCATTTCGTCCAACGACGGCGTGATTAAGCCGCTCAATCCAATAATATCTACTTCATGTTCTATAGCTGCTGCAATAATTTTTTCGGGAGGCACCATAACTCCAAGATCTACGATCTCATAATTATTACAGGCCAATACCACCGAAACAATATTTTTACCTATATCGTGTACATCTCCTTTTACGGTTGCCATCAGGATTTTTCCGTTCCCTGATTTGTCACCCACCTGTTTAGCCGCTTCAATAAACGGCAATAAATATGCCACCGCTTTTTTCATCACACGAGCCGATTTTACCACCTGTGGCAAAAACATTTTCCCAGAGCCAAACAAATCTCCAACCACATTCATACCCGTCATCAAGTTGATTTCGATAACTTCGATAGGTTTCGTGGCAGCCAATCTTGCTTCCTCTACATCAATTTCTATAAAAGCGTCCACTCCTTTTACCAAAGAGTGCGTGATTCTTTCCTGAACCGTTCCCGAACGCCATTCCTGTACAGCAACTTCATTGCTTTTGGTATCGCCTTTTACGTTTTCGGCAAAATCCAAAAGGCGTTCTGTAGCATCGTCGCGTCTGTCTAGAATTACATCTTCTACGTGTTCTAATAAATCTTTTGGAATTTCATCGTAAATAGAAAGCATTTCAGGGTTAACAATCCCCATTGTCATTCCGTTTTGAATGGCATGGTACAAGAAAACCGAGTGCATAGCTTCTCTCACCGTATCATTCCCTCTAAACGAAAACGAAACGTTACTCACCCCGCCACTGATGTGTGCATGCGGTAAATTTTCCCGAACCCATTTAGTTCCCCTAAAGAAATCCAAAGCATTCAAGCGGTGTTCCTCCATACCGGTCGCTACGGGAAAAATATTCAAATCGAAAATAATATCCTGCGGCGCAAAATCTACTTTGTTGACCAAAATATCATACGAACGCTGGCAAATTTCAACTCTTCTGTCAAAATTATCGGCTTGTCCCACCTCATCAAAAGCCATAATAATGGCCGCCGCACCATACCGTTTGATTAATTTGGCGTGATGAATAAAAGCCTCTTCGCCTTCTTTCAGGGAAATCGAATTTACCACACATTTTCCCTGCACCACTTTCAAACCAGCTTCAATGATTTCCCATTTCGAGCTGTCAATCATAATAGGCACACGTGAAATATCCGGCTCGGCAGCAATTAAATTTAGGAATTTGGTCATCGCATAAGCGCCATCCAGCATCCCCTCATCCATATTGATATCAATGATCTGCGCTCCTCCTTCTACCTGCTGTCTCGCAATATCAAGTGCCTCCTCATATTTTTCTTCCTTTATTAACCTCAGGAATTTTCTAGATCCCGTTACATTGGTACGTTCCCCAACATTCACAAATACACTTTCGGGCGTAATGATTAAGGGCTCTAATCCTGATAATACAAGGTTTCTTCTATGTTCTTTCATTTCTTTTTGAGTTACTAAGTTCCTAAGATACTCAGGTTCTGAGTTTTTTATTATTTTGCCCACAGTCCAAAAAACTGCAGCTATATTTTATTTTAATTTCAACTTTATTTGGGCGTGACCACAAGGGTCGGGCTATTCGTTCCCGCTTTTTTTCTTGATAAAAAAATCAAAAAAAAAGAGCTCCACTACTATCCCTCACGCAAAGTGCCAATCAACAGCTTTATTTTTTATATCAATTTTATATTTCTTCATTACAACAATGATTTCAACGTTTCAGTATCTGGCAAAATATTTTTATAAGCTTCCGGTAAATCATTATACGTTTTATACGTCACCACTCCCATCGGTTTTGAGGTGTCCCTAAATGCAAATTCCACTATTTTATTATTTTTCTCTTTACAAAGAATAATTCCAATTGACGGATTCTCGTGTGGCTGTTTTACCATTTCATCGAGTGCCGAAAGATACAAATTCATTTTACCAACATATTCCGCTTTGAACTTTCCTTTTTTCAATTCAATTGCCACCAGACTTTGAATTTTTCTATTATAAAACAACAAATCTATAAAATACTCTTCGTCCTCAATAAGTAATCGGTGCTGATTCCCAATAAAACTAAATTCAGACCCTAAAGCCATTATGAATTTTTTGATGTTCTGCACAATTGCATTTTCCAAAACACGTTCGTTTGGCTCTTCATCAGCATCTTCAATATTGATGAAATCCAAAAGCATCTCGTCTTTAAAAGCCATCAACGCTTTTTGTCGAAAACTATTTTCAGACAAAGTAGTTTGAAAATTATGCGCTAATTTCCCTTGTCTTTGGTACAAATCCGACTTTAAATGGTGTTTTAGAGTTTCGTAACTCCAAAACTCGGTTGCGACTTTTTGGATATAAAATAAACGCTCTTCAGTAACTTCCGCTCCTCGAATTATGAGACGGTGCTGTGTGAATGGAACTTTCAAAAACAACTCTACCAATTCATTTTCTAATTCAGCAGTTGGCAACTGCTGAATTAGAGAACCACCATTCAAATCGTCAGTTGGCAACTGGCGATTTGAATTTTTCAATTCAGCAGACGGCAACTGCCGATTTAACTCTTGTTCCGAAAAATAAAAAAGAGGTTCTTTTTCATCTATCAAAAACGGTTTCATACATTCCCATTCTTCATAAAAAATACGCATATTTCTAATATTCGTAGCCGAAAAACCTCTCAGACCGTGAAGTTCTTGTTGCAACAAACTCGAAATATTATCAATTGCTCCTTTTCCCCAGTTTTTGTTACGGCTATGGAACGATACATATTGACCAATTCCAAAATACAATTTCAATAATTCCTTATTAGCAAGCGCAGCAGCCTCATAACGACTTCGTAAAATTGCCGTTTTTATTTGCTGGACAGCCTGTAAGTAATTATTACCTCCTTGTATTTCCATCTTTTTTAATTTTCAACGGAATAAATTCCGTTTCAATTGAAATTTTCATTATTCACAACGGAATAAATTCAGTTGCTACAAAATGTTTCGTTCCTATGGAACTCTTGCCTTTTTTGTCATTGCGAGGGACGAAGCAATCTCTCTTTGTAGCTCTCTTTTTGTGATAGTTTCTTCACTCGCTATTACAAAATTAAAACTTTATTTTTTATTCTCTTTGCGGGTCGGGAACCGCACTATCGGGAACTCATACCCTTTTCCACCCAGCTTGTCATTCCGATGGAGTAGGAATCACATTACGTGAGTCACTTGATGAGATTCCTCCTCCGTCGGAATGACAAAACTAGACTTATTCTCTTTGCGGGCACGGATTGCAAATCCGCTCTGTTTCGATTATTTACCATGAGTCATATAAATAACCTTTCCATTTTTTGCGGAAATACTGATCTCGAAAACACCTCCATAACCTATACTCCAAAAAGTCCCTTCAAGATGCCAAATTGAATCATTTTCTATAGATACCTTGTATGGCCTTTCATCCTCTATCATGTCTTTTCCATATGATTCAAATAGAACTGATTCAGCTATCCCAACTGCTGTTTCTTCTTTTGTAACTAAACAATCTTCACAACTAATATCTTTTTTAATAATAGAAGTTGTTCTTCCTACTTGATTGCAACTTATAAGCACAAAGCAAACTAAAATCAAAAAATTCTTCATACAAGTCATTTTCAGCTAAAAATCAGATAGAAAAGCACAATTTTTGTTCAACCCAATTAACAATTTCACATCACCGCAGTCGAAACTCTCGGTTTATAATCCTTCGCAATATCAGCAATTAATTTAATATGATTTGGGGTTGTTCCGCAACAGCCTCCTATGATGTTGATTAAATTATCGTCTAAATATTCTTTGATAAAGGCTTGCATTTGCTCTGGGGTTTCATCGTATTCTCCAAAAGCGTTTGGCAATCCAGCATTTGGATGCGCCGACACATTGAAGGAAGTGTTTTGTGAAAGAGTCTGCAAATATGGTTTCAATAAATCGGCACCAAGAGCACAATTAAATCCTACGCTCAACAACGGAATATGCGAAACCGAAACCAAAAAGGCCTCTACCGTTTGTCCTGAAAGCGTTCTTCCCGAAGCATCAGTAATCGTTCCCGAAACCATAATTGGAATATCAAAATTGCGTTCTTCTTTGACTTCTTCGATAGCAAAAAGTGCTGCTTTGGCATTTAGCGTATCAAAAATAGTTTCCACCAAAAGTAAATCGCAGCCACCATCCATTAAGGCTTCAACTTGCTGCTTGTAGGCAATTCGTAAATCATCAAAAGTTACAGCACGGTAACCCGGGTCGTTCACGTCTGGCGACATACTTGCCGTACGATTTGTCGGACCAATTGAACCGGCAACAAAACGAGGCTGGTTTGGATTTTTGACAGTAAATTCATCAGCTACTTCACGAGCTAATTTTGCCGATTCGTAGTTCAGTTCATAAACGTATTCTTCCAAGTAATAATCCGCCATTCCGATGGTGGTGCCTGAGAAAGTATTGGTTTCCACAATATCTGCTCCTGCTTCAAAATAGGCCGCATGCACTGCTTTGATGGCCTGTGGTTGCGTTAGGGACAATAAATCGTTATTCCCCTTTAACGGATGCGGAAAATCTTTGAATCGTTCGCCCCGAAAATCTTCTTCGGAGAAATTATAACGCTGCAGCATTGTCCCCATTGCTCCGTCGAGCACGAGTATTCTCTTTTTTATTTCTTCTTGAATTGTTGACATAACTTATTTTAAACCGCTAAGTCGCAAGGGCGCAAAGCTTTTTGATTACTATTTTTCCAAAAATTCCTAATTCTGGCTCTTTAGCCCCGATGGAAGCGTTATCCTTTTATTCTGGGGGTTCAGAATAAAAGATATAGCGTACAGCGGGAACGTTGTTGGCAAAAAATGCGCCAATCATTCGCTCTAAAAAATTATCGAAATGTTATCAGAAAAAGGTTTAAAAAATACGTGATGTATCTTGTGTTATCTATCCGCGCTGTGCGTGGTAGAATGTAGCACCTTTCCCGTAAGTACGGGAGGTTGCTAAGGTTTCATCGGGTCTTTTCCCTCCGCCTTTCGTGATAACTTTCAATAAAAAAAGGAACTGTGCAAAGAAACGACATAGCCCCAACAATTACAAGTTTTTTTTAAAGTTTAAAAGTTCAAAAAAAGGTTTAAATTGTTTAATGTCGTTTAAGATTGTCGTTTTATCGACGCCACACTTAAACTTTTAAACAATTTAAACCTTTAAACTTTTAAACCCAAAAACTACACAATAGCTTTCACCACTGCTTTTGGAGCTTCTTTACGAGTTCCGTCAAATCCATCAACACCAGAAACTGTGGTATATTTCATCACATATTTTTTACCTGGATTGATAATTTGGTATGCTGATTGACACATCATTGTAGCTTCATGGAATCCACAAAGAATCAATTTTAGTTTTCCTGGGTATGTATTTACGTCACCTATTGCAAAAATCCCTGGTATATTTGTTTGATAATCCAAAGCGTTGTTTACTTTGATGGCATTTTTTTCGATTTCCAATCCCCAGTCAGCGATTGGACCTAATTTTGGAGTCAATCCGAAAAGTGGAATGAAATAATCAGTTGGAATATTCATGTGAGCTCCGTCGATTTCTACATCAACAGATTCTAAATGCTCTGCTCCGTTCAAACCTACTACTTCTCCTGGAGTAATCATTTTTATTTTTCCAGAATTTTTTAATTCCTGAACTTTTTCTACTGAATCCAAAGCTCCTCTAAATTCGTTTCTACGGTGAATCAAAGTAACTTCAGAAGCAACATTCGACAAGAAAATACTCCAGTCCAAAGCGGAATCTCCTCCTCCAGAAATCACAACTCTTTTGTCTCTGAATTTTTCTGGATTCTTGATGAAGTATTTAATTCCTTTATCTTCATAAAATTCGATATCTTCAATAAGTGGTTTTCTTGGTTCAAAACTTCCCAATCCACCAGCAATAGCTACTACCGAAGCGTGGAATTTTTTTCCTTTATTAGAAGTAACAATAAAACTTCCGTCTTCTTGTTTTTCGATAGTTTCTGCACGCTCACCAAGAGTGAATCCAGGTTCGAACTGCTTGATCTGTTCCATTAAATTATCTACCAAATCACCTGCTAATACTTCCGGAAATCCTGGAATATCATAAATAGGTTTCTTTGGATACAACTCTGATAATTGTCCTCCTGGTTGTGGCAACGCATCAAGAATATGACATTTTAATTTTAATAATCCTGCTTCAAAAACTGCGAATAGACCTGTTGGCCCAGCTCCGATGATAAGTATGTCTGTTTTAACCATTACATTTAATTTTAACTTCTTATTATTTTTTTTATTTAGTGCGCAAATAAACAAATGATTTCAATTCTTAAATATGACTAATATCAGAGAATTCCATCCGCTATTTCTATATTATTTTTTTTTCAGTCCTTCGGTGATTTCGTTCATCTTTTGAACTTTTTCCTCGAAATTACCTTTTAAGGTTTTGCGATATTCATTCAGGTTTTCAACCATTTTATTGATGTCTTCCGGAATCATCGGGTTAAAACCCGACTCTATAAAATGAACCGTTCCGATGGAACTTTTATTCTTTTATTCTTTATTTTTTAATGCCTCGGTGATTTCGTTCATTCGTTGCACTTTTTCCTCGAAATTGCCTTTCAGCGTTTTTCTGTATTCGTTTAGATTTTCTACCATTTTATTGACATCTTCCGGAATTACTTCTTCGAAAAATTCTCTTAACCTCTTGGCTGTTGTTGGCGATTTTCCATTGGTTGAAATGGCAATCTTTACATTTCCTTTGGTTACGATTCCACCCAAATAATAATCACATAAATCGGGTGTATCGGCAATATTGCAAATCAAATAACGCTTTCGTGATAAATCATATACTCGTTTGTTGACTTTTAAATCATCGGTACAAGCGATAACCATATTGCGTTTGCGAAGCATCCAGCGATTGAATTTTTTGTAAGTCAATTTTACCGATGGATGTTTTTGGGCTAATGCTTCCAATTCAGGCAAAAACCTTGGTGCTACAACCTCAACATTGGCATTGGGACTGGACTTCAACATAAAAGACAACTTTTCTAACCCCACATTTCCTCCACCTACAATAAGCACATTAAGGTTATGCAGTTTTAAAAAAATAGGATATAATTCGTTTCTTTCCATTATAATTTTATTTTCAATGCTTCCTAACATCGGGTTAAAACCCGACGCTACAAAATGAATCGTTCCTAGGGAACTTTTATGTTATCTCAAAGAATTTCTTTTGATAAAAATTCTTCGTAAAAGCCTTTTAATTTGTTGCTTTCTTTGACTACTTCTCCAATGACGATAATTGCAGGCGAGCTTAAATTCTTTTCGGCAACCACTTCTTGAATCGTGTCAATTGTTCCCACACCAATTTTTTCGTTTGGTGTAGTTCCGTTTTGAATAATCGCAACGGAAATTTCTCCTTTGGATTCTTTTTGAAATAAACCAACAATTTGTGATAGTTTGCTCATTCCCATCAAAATCACAACAGTTGCTGATGATTGTGCTGCAAGAGCAATATCATTAGACAAATTTCTGTCGGAAGTTGTTCCCGTGATTACCCAAAAACTTTCAGAAGTTCCTCTTTTGGTCAATGAAATTCCCTGATAAGCGGGAACTGCAATCGCCGATGAAATTCCGGGGACTACAAATGTAGGGATTCCAAAACTTTCTGCGTACTCTATTTCTTCGCTTCCCCTTCCAAAAATAAATGGATCTCCCCCTTTTAATCGAACTACATGACCATAAGTAAGCGCATTATCGACAATCAGCTGATTGATTTGATCTTGCAAATATTCGTGACATCCAATTCTTTTTCCCACAAATATTTTTATGGAATTATGTGGAGCGTACTTCAATATTTCTTCATTAGCCAAGGCATCATACAAAACCACATTCGCTTCAGCAAGTGCTTTTACGCCTTTTAGCGTGAACAACTCTGGATCACCAGGACCTGCACCTACTAAAGTTACTTTGGGTTGAATTGTATTAGGCATCTGCTAAATCTTTTGCTCTGTATTTTTCTATTTTTTCAAAGAAAGTTACCGCGTCTTGAATGTATTTTAATGCAAAAGCTTCAGATGGTTCATTGGCTTTAATTTGATAAACCAAATCTTTGAAACTTGAATCCAGCTCGATTTTTTTGCTTTCGATAAAAACGGTATCAAACAAATCGATAATTCCAGCGTGGTGATTTGTTTTTTCATTTTCAGCCAACAATAATGCTTTGGCACCATTTACAAAACCTGCATATGCCAAATAAATAGCATCAGACCATTTTTTATCGTCAAAAGCCTCTTTAGCAAACGTTAATTTATCTTTAGCTTCAAAAATTAAAGTCGCAACTAAGTCAATTACAACACCAGCACACTCTCCAACTCCAACTGCTTTTACGTAGTTATCGGCATTTCCCCAATCTACGAAATCAGCTTCGGTCAAATTAGTTACATCAGCCAATGGTTTTAAGAACTCATAAAAATATTTCTCTCCTTTGGCATCGTAATAATTCAAGAAAGATAATCCGTTAGCATTTGCTTCAAAATCATTTAAGATATAACGCAACGCATCTGGTCCTCTACGGCTTGGAATTTTGATTACTTTATCAGAAAAACGACCGACACCATTTCCTAAATTTCCTCCTCCTAATAAAACTTGCAACGCAGGTGCTACTAATTTACCGGAGTTGATCGACATTCCTTGGAAACCAATTGCAGACATGTTGTGCTGTCCGCAAGCATTCATACATCCACTGATTTTAATTTCAATTTCTGTATTGTTGCTGTATTGAGGATATTCTGTTTTTATTACTCTTTCTAACTCTTCGGCAATACCTGTACTGCTCGCAATACCTAAATTACAAGTATCTGTTCCAGGACAAGCCGTGATATCTCCAATAGTATCGTAACCTAAAGCTACCATATCCAATTTGGCTAATTCTTGGTAAAAAAATGGCAGATTTTCTTCTTTGATATTGCGTAAAACGATATTTTGTCTCAATGAAAAACGCAATTCGTTAGCCCCATAATTTTTAATCAAATCGGCTAATAATTTTGCTTTGTCTGTATAAAAATCTCCTAAAAGCACTTTAATACCAATCGCTGCGTATCCTGCTTGTTTTTGTGGAATCACATTTGATTTTTTCCAAGCTTCAAAAGCTTCAACATTATCAATTGTTACTGATGGAACAGCTAACAAAGGTTCTGTAATTGGTCCTTCAAACGCAGTTGTATCTATTTCATAAGAATGAAAAGGCAATGCTTTTTTCTCTTCTTCTACCAAACGCAAGAACTCTTCACGCCCCAAATCCTTTAATAAGAATTTCATACGCGCTTTCAAACGTTTTGCTCTTTCTCCGTGACGGTCAAAAACTCTAATTATACCTTCGGCAGTTGGAATAATTTGGTTTACCGGTACAAATTCTGTAAGCAATTCGGCGTGACTTGGTTGAGAACCTAATCCACCACCAAACATTATTTTAAATCCTTTTTCACCATTTACAATCTTTGGAATAAATCCTAAATCGTGCAAATAACTCAAAGCAGTATCTTTATCCGAAGACGAGAACGATATTTTAAATTTACGTCCCATTTCCTGACAAATTGGGTTACGTAACAAATATTGGAACAAACCATGTGCATACGGAGACACATCAAAAGGTTCGTCAACATCTACACCCGCCAATTCGCTTCCGGTAATATTACGCACTGTGTTTCCACAAGCTTCTCTCAAGGTAACATCATCTTTCGCTAATTCAGCCCAAAGTTCTGGTGTTCTATCTAAACTCACATAGTGAATTTGAATATCCTGACGTGTTGTAATGTGCAAACGTCCAGTAGAATATTCGTCTGAAACTTTACAAATACGATGCAATTGTTCGCTTGTCACTTTCCCGTAAGGTAATTTGATACGAATCATCTGCACGCCTTCTTGACGCTGTCCGTAAATACCACGCGCTAAACGAAGACTGCGAAAACGCTCGTCATCAATTTGTCCGCTGCGGAATGAATGTATCTTTTTCTCTAAATCGATAATCTCTTTTTGGACAATCGGGTCTTCTATTTCGGTTCTAAAACTTTGCATATCTTATTGGTTTATCCTCCCCCCAGCCCCCTCCGAAGGAGGGGGAGCCGAAACCGGGAATGTTACTATATTTCCTTTTACTCAATTCTATTTCCTATCCTAGCTCCCTCCCCTTCGGGGTTGGGTAGGGATTATTTAATAAATCCAACTCCAGCTGTTGTATTGGTTGCTGCATCAATTAAGATGAAAGCACCATTTGATTTATTATCGTTGTAAGCATCAAAATAAATAGCTTTACTCAATTTAATGGTCACTTCTCCAATTTCGTTTATGGCTAATTGAGTTGCTGGAGTAACACCAGAATAATCGGTTGCGATTACGTTTTTCACACTGTCAATTTTTGCCAAAACTCTATTGGTATTGTGCTGCACAAAATATTTTGCACCTGCCACTAATTTTTTGCTGTCCATCCAACAAACCGTTGTTGTGATGTCTTTTTCAATTCTAGGAAGCTCGTTTGATTTTACAATCATATCGCCTCTAGTCACATTGATGTCATTTTCCAATTCCAATGTGATTGAAGAACCAACGCTGGCTTCCTCAAATTGCTGGTCGAAAAAGTGAATATTAGTCACTGTAGATTCTGTCAAAGAAGGCAGCACCGTTACTGCATCACCCACTTTAATATTGTTCCCGTATAATTTTCCAGCATATCCTCTGAAGTCGTGGTATTCTTCCGTTTTTGGACGAATAACTGTCTGCACTGGAAAACGTGCTTGTCCATTATCGTAAACATCTTTTGCTTGTAAATTTTCCAAATGCTGCAAAATAGTTTGCCCAGAATACCAAGGCATTTTCCCTAATGTTTCCACCACATTATCTCCTGTCAAAGCACTTAACGGAATGTAACTTACGTTTTGTTCTTTGTAGGCGCTTTTTGCATTTAATGCCTGAAAATCAGCTTTGATTTTATTGTATACTTCTTCCGAATAATCAACTAAGTCCATTTTGTTTACAGCAACAATCACATCTTTTACTCTCAATAAATTATTGATGAAAAAGTGACGGTAAGTCTGCTCAATCACTCCTTTACGGGCATCAATCAAAATGATAGACACTTGCGAAGTCGAAGCTCCAGTAACCATGTTTCTTGTATATTCTACGTGACCAGGAGTATCAGCAATGATGTAACTTTTTTTCGCAGTCGAAAAATAAATATGTGCTACATCTATCGTGATTCCTTGTTCTCTCTCAGCAACCAAACCATCGGTAGCCAAAGAAAAATCTAAATAATCGTATCCTTTTTGCTTACTGCTTTTTTCTATTGCTTCTAATTTATCTGTAGTCAAGGATTGAGTATCGTATAATAATCTTCCGATTAAAGTACTCTTCCCGTCATCTACACTTCCTGCTGTTGCTATTTTTAAAACTTCCATTCTTATTTTTTTGTTTAGAGTTTAAAAGTTTAAGGTTTAAGTTTTCCTAAACACCTCTATGTAAACTTCTAAATTTGATTTTTTTATTTTAAATATTGAATTTTAAATTTTAAATGTGTCGGAACAATTCATAATTTATAATTCATAATTTATAATTGTTTTCTAAAAGTATCCTTGTTGTTTTCTTTTTTCCATTGCAGCTTCAGAACGTTTGTCATCGATTCTGGCACCTCTTTCTGAAATAGTAGATTGTCTAATTTCACCAACAACTTCTGCAATTGTAGCAGCATAAGAATCAACTGCAGCCGTACAGCTCATATCTCCAACAGTTCTAAAACGAACAATTCTTTCTTCGATTTCTTCATCTTCTTCTTGATAAACAAAAGGAGAATGCGACCAAATCATTCCGTCTCTCAAGAACACTTTACGTTTGTGTGAAAAGTAAATTGACGGAATTTCGATTTGCTCTTGCTCGATATAACTCCAAACATCCAATTCTGTCCAGTTTGAAATTGGGAAAACACGAACGTTTTGACCATTTTCAATTTTACCATTTAATAAATCAAATAACTCAGGGCGTTGGTTTTTTTCATCCCATTGACCAAAATCATCACGAACAGAGAAAATACGCTCTTTAGCTCTAGCTTTCTCTTCATCACGACGTGCTCCACCAATACAAGCATCGAATTTAAATTCTTCGATAGCATCTAAAAGTGTAGTAGTCTGCAAACTGTTTCTGCTTGAATATTTTCCAGATTCTTCAACAACTTTACCTGAATCGATAGCGTCTTGAACATTTCTAACAATTAATTCTAATCCTAATTCGGCAACCAATTTATCTCTAAAAGCAATCGTCTCAGGAAAGTTATGTCCTGTATCAACGTGTAATAAAGGAAAAGGAATTTTTGCCGGAAAAAATGCTTTTTGTGCCAAACGCACTAATGTAATTGAATCTTTACCGCCAGAAAAAAGCAAAACGGGTTTGTCAAATTGAGAAATTACTTCTCTGAATATGTAAATTGCTTCGCTTTCTAAAGCATTTGTTTTTAAAACTGAACTCATTATTTTTAGTTTAAAAGTTTAAAGTTTAAAAGTTTAAGGTTGACACCTCTTTTAAATCTCCAAACTATTATTATTTTTTTCTAACTTCTATTTTCTAATCTCTTACCTTACTTCTGGTGCAATCCACATTCTTTATGACTCGATTCCCATGACCATCTTCCTGCTCTGATATCTTCTCCCTCTACAATGGCTCTCGTACATGGCGCACAGCCTATACTTACAAATCCTTTTTTATGCAAAGCATTTTGTGGTACGCTATTATCATCAATATATTTTTGAACAGCTGCTAAAGTCCATTTCAACAATGGATTGAATTTTATGATATTGAAATGAGCATCGTATTCAAATGCAGCCAAATCATTTCTATTTTCTGATTGCTCGGCACGTAAACCAGTGATCCAAATTTCATTTCCTTTCAAAGCTTTGGTCAACGGTGCTACTTTTCGAATAAAACAGCATTCTTTTCTGTTCTCTACCGATTCGTAGAAACTGTTTGGGCCTTTTTTATTCAATAAATTTTCTACATCGCTGGCTTCCGGAAAATACGATTGGATAGCCACTTTGTATTTTTTTATTGTTCTATGAAAAACATCATAAGTTTCCTGAAATAATCTTCCTGTGTCTAAAGTGAAGATATTAATTGGTAACTCATTTTTGGCAATCAAAGCGGTTATTACCTGATCCTCCTGACCAAATGAAGTCGAAAAAACAACTTTCCCTTTGTACTCATTAGCCAAAAAAGCCAAAGTTTCCTCAATCGAGAAACCCGCTGTTTTTTCCAATAAAGTATTTGCTATCGCTGCACTCATTTTTATTTTTCTTTTAATTTTAAACCTATTACCCTATCGGCTTACTAGATTACTTTGCAAAAGTAACACTTTTTTTTAAATTCAAAATTATTTTTAAATAAAATTTAATAAATTATAATGCAATGTCTGCCAGAGTGTTATTTTCAAGAACCTTAAGCGTATTGTCCCTAACCTGAGTCATTAAGCGACGTGCGCCACAATTGGTTTCGTCGTCACAATCATCACATTTTTCATAAAAATTGTGACTTGCACAAGGCAATAAAGCTATTGGTCCTTCAAGAATACGGTATACTTTGGCCATACTGATATCTTTCGGGTCTTTTATCAGATAATAACCACCGCCTTTTCCTTTTTTTGCTCCTAAAAAACCAGAGTTACGGAGCAATAACAAAATACTTTCCAGAAACTTAATTGATATATGCTCGCTTTGGGCAATTTCAGCAATAGCAACAGGCTCTTTATTCTCGCGTCTAGCCAGAAATGTCAAAGCCTTAATTCCGTATTTTGTTTTCTTTGAAAGCATTGTGATTTAATGATTTATGATTAACGATTGCTGATTTATGATTTTTTTGGAATCGAAACAAGTCGTTTATAAATTACGCTTACGAAACTACAAACTTTATCCTTTTATCAGCAAATTGTATGAAACTATTTTAAAATTTCGACACAAATTAAAGTTCCACACTCTTTATCTGTATAAAAATCGTGTTCCTTATTTTTTATGATTTCAAAATCTATCGAATGTTTTTCAAACCAATCATTGCTTGGTTTATTGCAGTCATTTTCTCCATAATAGAGCTTTATAGCTCCGTTAGGAATTTCATTCTCATGCCGCAATCTTGTTGATGAAACAGCAAATAAATTTCTAACATTCAATCCCTTCATAGAAGCTTTCCAAGCAATTGTTCCACCAATGCTAAAGGCTAAAACATCGATTTGATTCTTTTCTATTTTCAAAAGATTCTCGACTGCTTTTTTAATTCCTCCATTAATAAACTGACTGTAGAGACTTTCTTCTGTATAACTAGTTTTGTCAATTTCGCCTAATTCACAACAATCGCAATATTTAATTTCGAATTTATCCTTCAATAATTCAACATAATCAGAAACCCATTCTGACTTTTCTTTTCCCCACAAATCCGATAAAATGACTAATCTTGGTTTCATAATGAAAATAATTTATTCCAAAATACCCCTAAACACAAAACCCACAGTTTAAACCGTGGGCTATTGATGAAATTATATTTTTATGAAAGCGCCTGCTCCAAATCGGCGATTACATCTTCTACGGTTTCCAAACCTACAGAAACACGTACCAAACCGTCGGTAATACTCACCGCCAAACGCTCCTCAACAGTTAATTTACTGTGAGTTGTAGAGGCCGGATGCGTAACGATTGTTCTTGTATCACCTAAATTTGGAGACAATGAACACAATCTTATTTTGTCCAAAAATGCTCTTCCTGCTTCTAGTCCGCCTTTGATTTCAAAAGCAACGATATTGCCTCCTAATTTCATTTGCTTTTTGGCAATTTCGTATTGCGGATGTGATTTTAAGAAAGGATATTTCACTTTATTAACCTGAGGATGGCTTTCCAGAAACTCAGCCACTTTCAAGGCGTTTTCACAATGTCTGTCTAAGCGAATGGCCAAAGTCTCTAAACTTTTTGATAATACCCAAGCATTAAACGGGGATAAAGAAGGGCCTGTAAGTCGAGAAAACAAATAGATTTTTTGAATCAATTCAGTATCTCCAACTGTTATTCCGCCCAAAACTCTACCTTGGCCATCTATTAATTTTGTTGCAGAATGTACAACCAAATGCGCTCCCCATTTGATCGGTTGCTGTAAATAAGGTGTAGCAAAACAGTTGTCTATTATCAAAATCAAATTATGCTTTTTGGCGATAGAACCCAACAATTCCAAATCGATAATATCTACCGCTGGATTGGTTGGAGATTCAGCAAAAAGAATCTTTGTGTTTGGCTTTATAAAACTTTCAATGGTTTCTGGTTTGGTAAGATCAAAATAAGATGTTTCGATATTCCACTTCGGGAAATAATTGATAAACAAGGAATGTGTTGCACCAAAAACACTGCTCGCAGAAACAATATGATCACCTGAATTCAACAAAGCCGCCAAGGTTGAATACACGGCCGCCATTCCAGATGCAAATGCGAATCCCGACTCTGCACCTTCCATTTTACAAATTTTCTCGATAAATTCGTTGGTGTTGGGGTTGCTGTAACGGCTATAAATATTTCGATCTTTCTCCTCGGCAAAAGAAGCTCGCATATCTTCGGCATCTTCAAATACAAAACTAGACGTTAAGTACAAAGGTACCGAGTGTTCCTGAAATTGCGTTCTTTCTAATTGGGTACGTATGGCTTGAGTTTCAAAACCAAATTCTTGTTCGTTCATTATTAATGAGTTTATGGTTAATAGTTTATGGTTGTTGGTTTTAGATTTTCGCTAATTCCACTCCGTTCAAAACTACTTTATAATGTATGGTTGCGGTTGGTTCCAATGTTTTTGAAACCGAACAATATTTTTCAAAAGACAATTGAGCCGCTTTGGCCGCTTTGTCTTCTTTAATGTTTCCTTCCAAATAAAATACAACGTGAATATCTTTGAATGGTTTTGCTTCGCCAACTTGTACACGTTCACCTTCAACCTCAGCCTTGAAAGAAGTGATTTCCTGACGCTGTTTTTTTAGAATCGAAATCATATCAATTCCGCTACAGCCAGCAACGCCCATTAATACTAATTCCATTGGGCTTGGTCCCATATCATTACCGCCAAATTCTGGACGCGCATCTATATTTATTAGGTGTCCACGTTCATTTTTTAATTCGAAATGGAAATTTTCGTTTACTCTGTTTAGTGTTATTTTCATTGTTATCTTTTTTAAACGCTGATGATGCGGTTTTTTTATTGATCTCCAGTTTCTAAATTATTATTGCCATTTAAATAATCATCAATTATTATTTTTGATGCATCAAAATCCAATTCATCAACTTGAAGTTTTACTGGATTTAAACCTCCCGAAGTAACAACCCAAGGTTCAATATTGGACATATATTCATTTTGGGTAAAAACTGAAATTTCTTTTCCTTCTAATAAATTTCTAACATTCATTGCCTCAAAATACGACCCACTAAAAACTTCTATCATAACTATTTTTTTAAATGCTGATAATGCGATTTTCTAGCGCAGATTCAACGATTATTTTTATTCTTAAATCAAAACTCTAAAATCTGTAATCTAAAATTATCACCCTTTATCCGATAATCTCAAAATATCTCCAAAAACCCCTCTCGCCGTTACTGCAGATCCTGCTCCTGCTCCTTGAATAACGATTGGTCGGTCCCCGTAGGATTCTGTGTAAATTTCGAAGAACGAATCCGATCCCTTCAATCCGCCCAAAGCAGTTTCTTTTGGTACCGAAACCAATTTCACTTCAAGATTTCCTTTGTCGTTTTGTAAATCACCCGATAATTCTCCAATGTATCGCAACACGTGATTCGGTTGTTGATCTGCTTTGATTTTAGCATAAATAGGATCAAACTCGGTCAATTTATTCAAGAAATCAGAAACATCTCCTTCACGCAAATGCTCCGGAATTAAGTTCTGAATGTTAATCTCTTCAAACTCATTTTGCAAATCCAATTCTCTAGCCAAAATTAATAATTTTCTTCCCACGTCATTTCCGCAAAGGTCTTCTCTTGGATCTGGTTCTGTGTAACCGTTATCAATGGCTTCTTTTAATATTTCGCTGAACGGAGCTTCTTTTGCAGAGAAATTATTGAATAAATAACTCAACGTTCCTGAGAAAACTCCTTTTATCTTAGTAATATTTTCACCCGATAAGTGTAATAATTTTATAGTGTCAATCAATGGCAAACCAGCACCAACATTGGTTTCATAAAGGTACGTCTTTTGATTGTCTTCCAATACTTGTCGCAACTCTTTGTAAAACGAATAACTCAATGTATTCGCTACTTTATTGGACGAAATCAAGTCAAAACTGTTTTCTGCCAATTTGATATAATTTTCAACAAAAGATGTACTTGCCGAGTTGTCAATTGCAATCAAATTCTCCAAATGATGCTCTGACGCAAAAGCAATAACATCATCAATCGTGTATGAAGTTCCGTTGGTTTGGATTTCATTTCTCCAATTTGGCGAAACGCCGTCTTTATTCAAAAGCACGCTTTTAGAATTGGCAATTGCAAAAACATTCAATTTGATTCCTTTGCGTTTTTCGATCGCACCAGCCGATTCCAAAATTTGGTTAATCAGCGTTCCTCCAACTAGTCCGTGGCCAAAAATTGCAATATTGATTTTCTTCGAAACCCCAAAAATCTCTCCATGAATTACATTCAGCGCTTTGTTCAGCTCCGATTTTTTCACTACCAAGCTCACGTTCTTTCCCGTAACGGTGTTGTTGAAAAGAATAGGAATAATTTTGTTTTTGATTAAAGCCGTGTAGGGTTTGTGAAACGTACTCAAATCCTGTCCGATAATCGAAATCACCGAAACATTATCGGTAACCGTAATTTTGTTGACATCTTTCGAGTAAAAATCATTTTCAAATTCTTTCTCCAATTCAATCATTGCGCGCGTTGCTTTATCAGCATCAACCACAAGTCCAATTCCCCTTTCAGATGAACCTTGCGAGATAATACTAACACTGATTTCGTTATCTCCCATCACTTTAAAAATACGGGCATCAACACCTGTTTTTCCAAGTAATCCTCTACCTTCCAGATTCACCAAAGCTACATTTTCCAGAACCGAAAGGGTTTTGATTCCTTCTTTACCTACATTCGATGTAATTAACGTTCCCTGATTTTCGTGATTGAACGTATTCAAAATACGAAGCGGGATATTTTTTTCCAACAAAGGAATAATCGTTTTTGCGTGCAAAATTGTTGCTCCAAAATTGGCCAATTCATTCGCTTCATTAAACGTCAAATGGTCTATTTTTTTAGCATCCAAAACCAAATCAGGATTGGCAGTATAGATTCCGTCAACGTGTGTATAATTTTGTAGTTCTGTTGCATCTAAGTAATTCGCTAACAATGATGCAGTGTAATTACTGCCATTTCTTCCTAAAGTAGTTGCTTCATTTTTATTATTGGAACCAATAAAACCAGTCACAACATTTACCGTTTCGCCGTTATGTTCCTTAAAATAAGCCACCACATTTTTCTTCGAAAGCTGTTCAACTGGCTGTGCGTCTCCGTAATTAGAATCTGTTTTTATCAATTCTCTCGTATCGGCAAAATTTGCTTTTATACCGTTTTCAACTAAAATAGCAGTCAGTAGTTTAGCCGAAATCAGCTCTCCTTTAGACAAAACCTCATCTTTAATTTTCACGCTGTAATCCCCAATCAGGCTCACGCCTTCAAAAAGCTTTTCCAGTTTACCGAACTCTTCAGACAAATCAACATCATAAACATCTTGCTGGTAGCTTTTAAAATCTTCAAAAAGTGGTTTATAATTTCCGTTTTTTGAAGCCAAAGCCAATATATCTTCCAGTTCGTCTGTGGCATTTCCGCGCGCCGAAACTACAACTGCAATCTGTTCCCCATTATTCACTTTATCAGCAATAATTGCCACAACCTTATTTATTCCGTCTCCATTTGACAAAGACTTCCCTCCAAATTTTAATATTTTCATTTTGATATATTTTTTTCAAGCTTAAAAATTCCTTTAAGCAAATTGTCTAGTTGTTTGTATTCTATCAAGAAAGCATCGTGTCCGTGAATGGAATCAATCTCCTGGAATGTCACATTGGCTTTGTGTTTTTTTAATGTTTCGTATGTTTCTTTATTCTCATTTACAGTAAAAAACAAATCCGAATTGATTCCGATAATGTGAATATCCGCTTCAATTTGTGTCGCTACAGCAAGAAAAGATTCTCTGTTTCTCGAAACATCTATTGTTTTCAGCAATTGATTCATCAACTTATATGCCGAAAGCTGAAAGCGTTTCTGCAATTTCTCACCATGATGATTTAGCCAGCTTTCGATATTAAAAACCGCTAATTCCTCGTTTGTAGTCCTATCAAATTTTGCTTTAAAAGACTCCGGCGTTCTATAACACAACATCGCGTGAATTCGGGCATCCTCAATTGGCTTAGCCGAATTATTCAAAATTTGTTCCTGCAAAAAACAATTGGCAATAAGCCAATCAGTCGATTTCCAGTCGGTTGCAATCGGGATTAAATGTTTTGTTATCTTTGGTTTCAATGCTGCAATTTCCCAAGCAATTCCACCACCTACAGAACCTCCAATAATCGCAAACAGCTGATTAATCTGAAGTGCTTTTAATCCTTCTACAAAAAGTCTTGCTACATCCCTGGCGGTAAAATCTAAATAATTTTCGATAATGGTATCGTCAAATCCATTTCCCGGCACATTAAAAGCTAAGATGGTATATTTATTGGTATCTATTGTTCTGTTTTCGCCAATAAGCACATTCCACCATCCATTTGAACCAACGACTTTTGAGTTGCCTGTTAATGCGTGATTGACCAAAACAATAGGTGCTGTGTTCAATATCGGGCCAAAAAGATGGTAACTCAAATTGATCTTATCGTAAAAAGCACCACTCTCGGTAGTAAAATTATGTAATGTAATTATGGTTGGTTTATTTTCCAATTTCAAATCTATTTTTTATTTTTTGATTTGTACCTGGAAATATTATGAAGAAAACTAGAAAAAACTAGATGATTTCTTGTGTTATCTTTCCACGTTTGGCGTGGTAGAATGCAGCACCTTCTTCGATAAATCGAAGGGTTGCTAAGGCTTCATCGGGTCTAATCCCTCTGCCTTTCTTTATAACATTTCAATACGTTTCTGAACTTAAAGGTGCAAATTAACTACAATTTTATGAAACGACCAAATAATTAATTAACTCTTATTGGAAACAGTCATTTCTCATCACTAAAAAATTTGCCAAAAAATTCACTTATTCCCACACATTATTTTAATTCCAAAAAGAATAAAGCATGTTTTTTATCCGTGAAGTTCTTGGCAAATAATTTTTACCCACCCATTTTCAGGTTACTACTCTTCTAGCTTAAATAAAAAGAGTTTCGTTTTCTTTAGAATACATGTGAAACAACAAAGAGCTCTTGCCTTTTTTTTCATTCAAATCAAAGTTCTCATCTACATGAAACCTGGTATGATCCAACTCTTTCATAGGATTAAACGGTTCTGGTTTTACTGCTCTTAAAATTGCTTTTTTTAGTAACTCTACTCTGCTTGTGATATATGTTATAATTTTCATGATACTTTATTTTGTAATTAATGTTTGTTTTATGGCTTATATTTCAAATGTTTTACAACATTCTCTTTCTTTTTTATAGCACAATGAGTTTCGTTTCCTAAAAAATCAATTGTGCATTTATACTTTCACAGTTAATTCGGCAAAAACTGCTGCTAAATCAGCTTTTAAATCTTCAATATCTTCCAATCCTACAGACAGTCGAATCAAATCTTTGGTAACTCCCGTGGCGACCTGTTCTGCATCAGACAACTGTTGATGCGTTGTACTGGATGGATGGATAATCAAGGATTTGGTATCTCCAATATTGGCTAAAAGTGAAAATAATTTCGTTTCATCTGCCACTTTCTTGGCCGCTTCAAATCCCCCTTTTAAACCAAATGTCAGCAATCCGTTTTGTCCTTTTGGTAAATATTGTTGCGCCAAATCATAATACTCACTCGACTTTAAACCAGGATAATTGACCCACGTTACGACTTCCTGTTTTTCTAACCACTGCGCCAAAGCCAATCCGTTTTCGCTGTGCTTCTGGACTCTAACTGGCAAGGTTTCCAATCCTTGTATAATCTGAAAAGCATTAAACGGACTCAAAGCTGCTCCATAATCTCGTAATCCTTCGATTCTTACTTTTGCAATAAACGCTGCATTTCCAAGAGCTTCATGATACACTAATCCGTGGTATCCAGGTGAAGGCTCGGTAAATTCTGGAAACTTACCGCTACTCCAATCAAAAGTTCCTGCATCAATAACAACTCCTCCTAGTGAAGTTCCGTTTCCTGAAATGTATTTGGTCAGGGAGTGAATTACAATATTGGCGCCATGTTCAATAGGATTCAATAAATAAGGTGACGGAACTGTATTGTCTACAATGAAAGGAACTTTAAAGGCTTTGGCTTCTGCCGAAATGGCTTTAAGATCAAGAACATCTAATTTTGGATTTCCTAAACTTTCTGCAAAAAATATTCTGGTATTTTCTTTCGCTGCCTTTGTGAAATTTGCTGGATCTGACGGGTCAACAAATGTGGTCGTGATTCCCAGTCTTGGTAATGTTGCACTCAACAAATTATAGGTTCCACCATACAAACTGTTTGAAGCTACAATATGGTCTCCTGTTTTTAGCAGTACTAATAATGATGTTGCAATAGCTGCAGTTCCAGATGCGGTTACCACTGCTCCAATACCGCCTTCTAACGCAGCCAAACGCTGCTCCAAAATATCATTAGTTGGATTATTCAATCGAGTATATATAAATCCAGCTTCTGCAAGACCAAATAAATTGGCGGCATGTTCTGAATTATTAAAAACATAAGATGACGTTTGATAAATAGGCACTGCGCGTGTCCCTGCGTGTTTTGTTACATCGTGTCCTGCGTGCAATGCATCGGTAGCAAATTTATTTGAACTCATAATTTCTTTTTTTTAATTTTTATTTAAACAAAGCTTTATTGCTTTTATATTATTTTTTAATTCTGACTTTCTTGTCCTTTGAAAACAAAAAACCCTTTTAGACACGTATCCAAAAGGGTTTTAAGTTGTATTATAAACTTATACTTCTGGAATCAACGTATACAAAAACATACCATGGCGTACTTACGCATCATAATCTTCTTTGCCTGGCAAACGGTAATGTTAATCGTGTAAAGTTGGGGCATGCTTAATTATTGTTTTACCTATTCTTATTATTTTTTTAACCTGATTGATTTCAAAAAAAAACCTCCCAAATTATTGAGAGGTTTTTTGCTATATATTATTTAATTTAAAATAAAGCTATATACACCTCCCCTTGCAGGTTTTCACCTGAATGGCTTTTTTAGACATATTGCAAAAATTAAATCTCATTTTTCCTCTTTTTTATTTTGTTTTACAAATATCTAAACTTTTTTTCAATTTTCCAAACACTAAACGTAAATTTAATGATTAATAAATATTTAATTAAAATTCAAACACATTACAAATCAACATTTTAAAATATTTATACGAAAAATATTTAACAAATTGTTAAATATTTCGATAAAAAATTCTCCTTTTATATGTATAAATAAAGCTTTATTAAGCTGAAAACAAAAAATCTTGAAACTTTGAATATACTGTCTGGTAAAATAAAATACCTAATCCGCCTAACAATATTATAATAAAATACATCATCATCATTTTGTTTCCTATTGTTTTCATCTATTTATTTTTTACTTATTGGTTTAAAACAAAAAACCTCTGCAGCTGGCAGAGGTCTATATTGTTATCTTTTTAAACTATACAATACTATGACTCTGCGGAATTTTTCCACATCATACAACACATATCCATAATCAATAATTTCATTCTCTTTCTATTTGATGGAACAAAAATGCAACCAATTTTTTAATCCACCAAGCGAAAATCAATTTATTTTATTAAATTCTATAGAATTAGTATAGTTTGTTAAATTCCTCTTAATAAATTAAAAAAAGCAAAAGAATAATTTGCAAATCAAAATGGTTTCATACATTTGCACCCGAATACAAGAGGAAAAATTTGAACTGATTGCAACCTCTTCATAATGAAACAAATTCATTATGAATGCTGAAAAATTTTCAGTATAAAAAATGCTAAAGCAGAAACTCTCCTTTAGCCTTTCCTGCAATTATTTTTTCTCGATTAATTTTTAAAATTTATAATTATTATGGCTTATTTATTTACGTCAGAATCTGTAAGTGAGGGACACCCAGACAAAGTTGCAGATCAAATTTCGGATGCATTAATTGATAACTTTTTAGCATTTGATGCTGAATCAAAAGTAGCTTGTGAGACGTTAGTAACTACAGGCCAGGTAATCTTGGCAGGTGAAGTAAAGTCGAATACTTACTTAGATGTACAACAAATTGCACGCGAAGTAATCCGTAAAATTGGTTACACAAAAAGTGAATACATGTTTGAAGCCAATTCTTGTGGTATTCTTTCGGCCATTCACGAACAATCTGCAGATATTAATCAAGGGGTTGACAGAGCCAGCAAAGAAGAGCAAGGAGCTGGAGACCAAGGAATGATGTTTGGTTATGCAACAAATGAAACTGAAAATTACATGCCTTTGGCACTTGATTTGTCTCATAAATTATTGCAGGAATTAGCTATTTTAAGACGTGAAAACAACGAAATCACTTATTTACGTCCTGATGCAAAATCTCAAGTTACTTTGGAATACAGTGATGACAACAAGCCAACACGTATTGATGCCATTGTAATTTCTACACAACATGACGATTTTGACGAAGAAGCTACAATGCTTGCAAAAATCAAAAAAGACATCATCGACATATTGATTCCAAGAATTATTGCAAAAAATCCTGCTCACGCACATTTATTCAATGACAAAATTCAATACCATATTAACCCAACAGGTAAATTCGTAATTGGAGGACCGCACGGAGATACCGGATTAACAGGAAGAAAAATTATTGTTGACACTTACGGTGGAAAAGGAGCTCACGGTGGTGGTGCTTTCTCTGGAAAAGATCCGAGTAAAGTAGACAGAAGTGCGGCTTATGCTACACGTCATATTGCTAAAAATCTTGTTGCCGCTGGTGTTGCCGATGAGATTTTAGTACAAGTTTCGTATGCTATTGGAGTAGCAAAACCAATGGGTATTTTTATTGATACTTACGGAACATCTAAAGTAAACTTAACTAATGGTGAAATTGCCAAAAAGGTAGAAGCTATTTTTGATATGCGTCCATACTTCATCGAACAACGCTTGAAATTAAGAAACCCTATTTATAGCGAAACTGCTGCTTACGGACACATGGGACGTACTCCAGAAACAGTAACCAAAACATTCTCTGCTCCAGGCGGATTATCTAAAACAGTAACTGTTGATTTGTTTACTTGGGAAAAATTAGATTTCGTAGATCAAGTGAAAACTGCTTTTGGATTGTAAAAATCTAAATTTGAAATAACACAAAAAACCATTCGGGATTCGAATGGTTTTTTTTTTGAATATATTTCTCATCCAAAAGCGATAATCAAAATTGAATTACAACTATTCCTTTAAAAAAAAACAAGCACCGTTCAGTCAAAAAGGTTTACTCTATAAACTTTAGCAAGAATAAAATTATGAATTTATATTTCAAAAATCATTAGTTAAATAACTTTGCTAAATCCAAATTTTAGCTATTTTTACAATCTTAGAAATTAGAAATTATAAAATCGCAACACTATAATGCACATAGCTATAGCAGGAAACATAGGCTCAGGAAAAACAACATTAACCCGTCTGTTAGCCAAACATTTTAAATGGGAACCTCATTTTGAAGAAGTAGTAGACAACCCATATCTTGATGACTTTTATCATCAAATGGAACGCTGGTCATTTAATTTACAAATCTATTTCCTGAACAGCCGTTTCCGTCAAATCATGCAGATTAGAGAAAGTGGCAAAAAAATTATTCAGGATAGAACTATTTATGAAGATGCCCATATATTTGCTCCCAACCTTTATGCTATGGGGCTGATGACAAGCCGTGATTTTGAAAACTATTCTTCTCTTTTTGAATTAATGGAATCTCACGTCGAAGCTCCCGATTTATTAATTTACTTAAGAAGCTCTATCCCTAACTTAGTTGGACAAATTCATAAGCGCGGTCGTGAATATGAAAACACGATTTCTATTGAGTATTTAAGCCGACTTAACGAACGTTATGAAGCTTGGGTACAAACTTACAACAAAGGAAAAATAATGATTATTGATGTAGACAATATTAATTTTGTAGACAATCCTGAAGATTTAGGAAATATCATCAATCGAATTGATGCAGAATTGAATGGGTTGTTTTAGAATTGATATATTCATTTAAAAAATATCCTCGAAAAATTATTTTCGAGGATATTTTTGACAATATATAAACTTCAAAAAAAATAAAAAGAAAATAAACTACCACTCATTCACTTTATTGGCATCCATTTTTATAAAGATGAACAATAAAATAGTGAATCCCCAAAGTCCAGATCCTCCGTATGAAAAGAAAGGCAGTGGCACACCTATGGTTGGAAAAACTCCAATAACCATTGCGATATTTACAAAAAAGTGAATAAACAAAATACCTGCAACACAATAGCCATATACTCTACTAAACTTTGTTTTTTGCCTTTCAGCGAGGTAAATTACCCTAAGTAATAATCCTGCAAAAAGGCCAATTACTACTAAAGACCCGACAAATCCCCATTCTTCACCAACGGTTGTAAAAATATAATCGGTATGCTGTTCGGGAACAAAACCACCTTTAGTTTGAGTGCCTTCAAGGAAACCTTTACCTAACCAGCCACCAGAACCAATAGCAATTTCAGATTGATTTGTATTATATCCAATACCTTTCATATCGACTTCTTTACCGAGTAATATATTAAACCTGTCACGGTGGTGCTGTTTAAATACATTAGTAAAAACATAATTCACAGATAAAACAAACCCAGATATAATTGCAAACAGAATACCACTCAACACAACATTCCTGTCAGATAGTCTTGATTTATAATGTATAAAAACAATGACCAGAAGTGATATCAAAATTACATATTGAGGTTCTAAAATTAATGTCAGCATGAACAATACAACAGTAATAAAACCTGTCCAAACATACCAAGAAGGCAATCCTTCTCTATATAAAACAATTATAAATATGCTGTAAATCATTGCACTTCCAGGGTCTGGCTGTGGCAAAATAAGCATTACAGGCAAAAAGACAATTGCTAATGCCTGTACTTGCCTGTTTACTTCTTTTAAGTTAATCTGTGTGTCGCTCAAATATTTTGCAATAGCTAGTGAGGTTGCGGCTTTTGCAAATTCTGAAGGCTGCAGTGTAAAACTACCAATACCATACCAACAGCGCTGTCCAGCTATTGTTTTTCCAAAGACAAAAAGACCTGCGAGTGAAATTAGTGAAACAACAAATATAATACTGGCATATTTTTCATAAAACTTACCATCAATGTATAATAAAATAAAAATCATAGGAATTGCTAAACCAATAAATATGGCTTGCTTTTCATAGGTTCCATCCGTAGATGACAATGAAGACGAATATATATTCAGCCAGCCCAGAAACACAAGCAAACTATAGATAATGATACATATCCAATCAATATTACTTGATAAACTTTGATTTTTCATCTGATATGAATGTGTTATTTGGTTTTGGTTGTGTCAATTTTTTTTGCTGCTGCTTTTATTTTGCTTTGGGTAATGGAATCCTTAATCCTTAATTCTTTTTTCACTTCTTCCGAAAGTCCGCCCAATATTGCATAACGACTCTGTAAGCTCGTATTTAGTACACGCGTTTCTAAATCAGTTCTGGTGATTTTTTTTCTAAGGTATTTTTCAATCATCAAACTGGCAATAGGACCTGCAATTGTTGACCCAAAGCCCCCATTTTCGACCAAAATAGCTATGGCTATTTTTGGATTGTCTTTTGGTGCAAAAGCAACAAAAATGGAATGGTCTTTTAGCTGAACTCTCTTCCCATCAATTTTAGCAAAATTCTCGGCTGTTCCTGTCTTGCCACAAATATCGATTCCCTCTACTTTTAAGGCATATGCGGTTCCATGATTATATACATCAAACAAACCTTGAATCATAGGTGGGAAATATTTTTTATCAATAGTTGTTACGTGTTTTGTGGTAAACTTTGTGTCGATTTTCTCCCCTTTTATCTTTTTAATGATATGAGGTGTATAATAATAACCTTCATTGGCAATAGCCGACATCATGTTTGCCAATTGAATTGGAGTCATTAATACTTCTCCTTGACCGATGGCATTGGAAATAATCGTTTTCCCACTATAGCCCCAACCAGGATACATTCTTTTATAAGTTTTGGAAGTAGGTATCTTTCCTTTTTTACCTGTTGGTAAATCATAACCCATAAATTGACCTAATCCAAAACTCTTAACATGATTGCTCCATGCATCCACGGCATAAGGTGTCTTTTTGTATTTCCCTATAGTTCTCAAATACACATTCGAAAAATAAGCATTGCATGATTTATAAACCCCAACATTCAGACTCCTAGGCCCGAAAATTCCACAATGGCATTTTTGAAATCGGCCGGGAGCATAAGCAAAACCGTGATTACAAACAAAAGTAGTTTCTTCATTTATGACCCCCTCTTGTAATCCAACAAGACCTGTTAAAATTTTAAATGGAGAACCTGGCGGATACTCAGCTAGCAAACTTCGATCGTAAAGCGGGTTTGCAATAGAATCGTGATATAATTTTGTGTAATTTTTAGATTTTTGTCTTCCCACTAAAATTCCAGGATCATAGGAAGGAGCAGTTACAAGGGCTAAAATTTCGCCTGTTGCAGGTTCAATAGCTACTATACCTCCCCTTTTGTTCTTCATTAACTGTTCTCCATATTTTTGGATTTCCGCATCAATGGTTAGGTTAATATCTTCCCCTTGAACAGCAATGGTGTCATATTTTCCGTCTTTATAGGAACCAATTTCTCTGTTAAATTTATCTTTTTGAAAATATTTAACTCCTTTTATTCCACGCAGAAATTTTTCATAACTTTCCTCTACACCTTGCTTTCCAATTAAATCGCCGCTTTTATAATAAGGATTTTTTTCAATTAACTTCTCATTTACTTGCGTAATGAATCCAAAAATATTGGCTCCATAATCTACTTCGTAATCGCGTAAAGAACGCTTTTGAAAATAAAAGCCTTCAAATTTTCTGATTTTTTCTTGAAAAGCAGCAAACTCAGTCTTATTCAATTGAGCCAAAAATACAGAAGGTAGCCTAGGACTGTACACTTTGGCTTTTTTTATTTTTTCAATAAAATCTTCCTTGGTAATATTTAATAATTTACAAAACTGGAGAGTGTCTGTATTCTTTAACTCTCTAGGAATAACCATGATATCATAAGAAGGCTGATTAGCCACCAACAATACACCATTTCTATCATAAATATAACCTCTCTCTGGATAATCATATTTTATTTTTATGGCATTATTTTCTGATTTTAATTTAAATGAATCATCAATAATCTGCAAATAAAAAACACGTATGATTAATAAAGATGCACCAATAATAATTAAAGCTGGCAACAAGGCTTTTCTCATCGTTTATTTGGCTTTATTAGGTAAATAAGAATAATACAGATTAAAATAGTAAACAGTGTACTTAAAAAAGTTCTAAGTAAAACATCTAACAGAAAAGAAAATTGAAACGATTCTAATAAAAATAAAACAATATGATGCGTAATAACTGACAATAAGATAAAGGTAAACCGCTCTGGCGTGAGCACATCATTTAGTTTGACCGTTTGATATTCATAACTGAGACCAAATGAAAATTTAAAAAATGAAGGCCTGAAGTTCGCCAAAACAACACATGCAGTAGCATGAACACCTCCTGAATTACAAAACATATCCATCATTAAACCCAGAAAAAAACTGGCAATAAGCAGATTGGCTTTATTTCCGTTTACTGGATAAAGAATAATAAAAAGAATATAGGGGAATGCACTTATATAACCCCCAAAATTCATATTATTAAAAACTAGAATCTGTAAAGCTAATAAGAACACGAATCGAAAAACGTTTACTAACAACGTGCTATTCATCTTTTTTTCCTTGTTTTTCTAAATTCCTAATTTCTTCGCTATTTTCTGATTTTATAATGTACACGTGACCCAAATTAGTCATATCATTAAAAAGTCTAACATTGATCGTAAAATAATGAGTCTTATCATCTGGAACATATATTTTATCAATAGTTCCGATCCCAATGTTTTCAGGAAAAATAACGGATTGCCCGCCAGTTACAATGGTGTCTCCTTTTCTAATAGTAGCTAATCTTGGAACATCTATTAATTGAACAAAACCAGTATTTTTTCCATCCCAATTTAAGGTTCCAAAATGATCTGAATGCTTAATTTTTGCGTTTATCTGTGATTTAGTATTTAGAATACTTATTACCGTAGCATAATTTTCAGAAACATTATCAATAATACCTACAATGCCTAAACTGTTAATTACCCCCATGTCGGGTTTAACTCCCTGTTTAGCACCAGAATTTAACGTTAAGAAATTCTCATAGACATTATACGAATTACGAATTACTTTAGATACAACAATATCTTTTGGTAAAACGCCTTTTAAACTGTCTAAATTTGGAATCTCTGCAGAATCTTGAGTTTTAAACAGTAAACTTTTTAAGTTGGCATTCTCAATCGCAAGCTGATCATTCTGTTCTCTTAAATGAAGATATTCTTCTACAGAATTTATTTTTTCATAAACATTGCCACTTAAAAAATTGGCTGAACTGATGACTTTACTTCTATGAAAAGAATGGGACTGAATGGTAAGAGATAATGAAATACCCAAAAGCAGCAAAAACAGTATTCTATTACTGTTTTTTATAATAAATGAAAATATCTGCTGCATTTCTTAACTGTATATATTGAATGTTAGATATAAACTAATTTCAGTAAAAAAGAAATTACTTAATTAAAATGTTTTTAAACTTGGTAATATTTTTAAGAGCCATTCCTGTACCTCTTACTACCGCTCTTAATGGATCTTCGGCAATATAAACCGGTAAATCTGTTTTTTGAGAAATTCTTTTATCAAGACCTCTTAACATTGATCCACCACCTGCAAGATAAATACCCGTATTATAGATATCCGCCGCTAATTCTGGAGGAGTTTGGGATAATGTTTCCATTACTGCATCTTCAATTCGCTGAATTGATTTATCCAATGCTTTTGCGATTTCTCTATAAGATACCTCAACCTGTTTTGGCTTTCCTGTCAATAAATCCCTACCTTGAACTGACATATCGTCTGGTGGAGTTTCTAAATCTTCAATAGCCGCACCAATTTGAATTTTTATTTTTTCAGCGGTGCTTTCTCCAACAAATAAGTTGTGCTGTGTACGCATGTAGTAAACAATATCATTGGTAAAAACATCTCCCGCAATTTTTACGGATTTGTCACAAACGATTCCGCCTAATGCAATTACTGCAATTTCTGTAGTTCCACCGCCTATATCAACAATCATGTTCCCTTTTGGCTGCATAATATCAATTCCGATACCAATTGCCGCCGCCATAGGCTCATGTATCAAGTATACTTCTTTACCGTTTACTCTTTCACAAGATTCTTTTACCGCTCTCATCTCCACTTCGGTAATTCCCGAAGGGATACATACTACCATTCTTAAGGCAGGAGTAAACATTCTTTTTTTCAATGCCGGTATGCTTTTGATAAACATACTGATCATTTTTTCAGAGGCATCAAAATCGGCAATTACACCGTCTTTTAAAGGTCTGATTGTTTTAATGTTTTCATGCGTCTTTCCTTGCATCATATTGGCTTCTTTACCAACTGCGATAATTTTGCCTGATATTCTATCACGCGCAACTATAGACGGACTGTCAATTACGACTTTGTCATTGTGAATGATTAAAGTGTTTGCTGTACCAAGGTCTATCGCAATATCCTCGGTCATGAAATCAAAAAATCCCATATGCCTTTTAAGGGTTAAAAAGTTATAAATAAATTACGCACAAAGTTAAACAAATTAATGTTTAAAATGACGTGTTCCTGTAAATACCATCGCAAGATTATTTTCATTGCAATAATTGATGCTCAATTCATCTTTGATTGATCCTCCTGGCTGAATTACCGCAGTTATTCCTGCTTTTTTAGCCAATTCTACACAATCTGGAAATGGGAAAAAAGCATCACTTGCCATTGAAGCGCCTTCTAAGCTAAATCCAAAAACTTTTGCTTTTTCGATGGCCTGCAATAATGCATCCACTCTTGAAGTCTGACCTGTTCCCGAAGATATTAAAGTTCCGTTTTTAGCAAAAACAATCGTATTTGATTTGGTATTCTTACACACTTTCGAAGCAAAAATCAAATCCTCAATTTCTTGTTCTGTAGGTGCTGTTAACGTAACGGTTTTTAAGTCCGCTTTAGTATCCGTAATATTGTTTCTTTCCTGAATTAACAAACCATTAAGACATGTTCTTACTTGTTTTTGAGGTAATTCAACTTCGTTTAGAATCAATATAATTCTATTTTTCTTTTCCTGTAAAATTGCAATCGCTTCAGCATCATACGAAGGAGCAATAACTACCTCACAAAACAGTTTGTTGATTTCATTGGCAGTAGCCACATCTATTGTCATATTGGCAATCAGTACACCTCCAAAAGCAGATGTTGGATCACAAGCCAAAGCAACGTTATACGCTTCAGAAATGGTTTTTCTGGTTGCTAATCCGCAGGCATTATTGTGTTTTAAAATAGCAAATGTTGGATCATCTGTTTTAAATTCATGAATTAAATTTACAGCTGCATCAACATCAAGTAAATTATTGTATGATAATTCTTTTCCGTGAACTTTAGTAAACATCGCTTCAAAATCACCGAAGAAGAATCCTTTTTGATGCGGATTTTCACCATATCTCAATACTTGACCGTTTTCAATACTAGCTTTATATATTGTTTCATCGGTATTAAAATAGTTGAAGATAGCTCCATCATAATGAGAAGATACATGAAAAGCTTTAGTCGCCAATAATTTTCTATCAGCCAAAGTTGTAGCTCCGTTTTGAGCAGTAATCATATCCAAAAACAAACTGTATTGATCCATTGAAGGAACGATCACAGTGTCTTTAAAGTTTTTAGCAGCCGCCCGAATTAATGAAATTCCGCCGATATCAATTTTTTCAATAATATCCTCTTCGCTTGCTCCAGAAGCTACTGTTTTTTCAAAAGGGTATAAATCAACAATTACCAAATCAATTTGAGGAATTTCATATTCCTTCATTTGCTGTACATCACTTTCGTTGTCTTGACGGTTTAAGATCCCACCAAAAACTTTTGGATGTAAGGTTTTTACCCTTCCTCCAAGAATTGACGGATAAGAAGTTACATCTTCAACTGGTATTACAGGAATCCCTAAATTTTTAATGAATTCTTCCGTGCCTCCTGTAGAATAAAAAACCACATTTTGCTCGTGTAATTTTCTAACAATTGGCTCAAGACCATCTTTTGAAAAGACTGAAATTAATGCTGATTGGATTGTTTTTGTTGTGCTCATTGAGTAGTTATAATTTTAGAGTGCAAAAATAGTTTTTTTTGATAATATAATTCAATAAAAAAGATGTAACAATCTCTTAAAATATCATACCTATTGTTAAATATTTTTTTAAGCTTTTGAAACCGCTGGGGGTGAAATTTTTTCATATTAAAATAAAAAAAGCTATTCCCGACAGTCAAATTTTAAATACTTTTCGAAAGAAATAAAAAGACATAATTTTACAATAATACAAATTTTGAAAATATGCTAGTTTACCTACGATTATTAAAAGAGAGTTTTGGTTTTGCCATGAATGCTTTACGAAGCAATAAATTAAGAACATTTCTTTCTTTACTGGGGGTAACTATTGGGATATTCTCAATAATAGCAGTACTTGCAGCAGTTGACTCTTTGGAGAAAAAAATATCCAAAGATTTGAGCAGTATGGATAAAAATACCATTTATTTATTAAAATTCCCTTTTGGACCTTCAGATATACCGCAATGGAAAAGAGAACAGTTTCCTAACGTAAAATATTCTGAATATATTTATATGAAAGATGCAATGACCCATACTGATGAATTGGGTTACCGCATATTCACCAGAAGCGAATCTATAAAATACGGAGCCAACATTGTAAGTGATGTCCAAATAATGCCAGTTTCTCATGAATTTATTGACATTGAAGGGCTGACATTTGAAGAAGGGAGATTCTATAATGAGTCTGAAGCTAATTCTGGCGCAGCAGTAATTGTTTTAGGTGCTGATACTGCAAAATCACTTTTTGAAGACACAGATCCTATTGGAAAAAATGTGAGACTGTATGGCCAGCGGTTTACAGTTATAGGAGTTTTGAAAAAAGAAGGATCTACATTTGGAGGAAGCAATGACTCTTCTGCATATATTCCTGTGAATTTTGTTCGAAAAATGTATGGCGATAACAATCCTAATTTGACGAATGTTATCATATTTAAACCTGAGAAAGGAGTAGATATGGAAGAATACAAGGGTGAAATTTCGCAAAAACTTAGAAATTTCAGAGGATTGAAAGCGGGAGAAATTGATAATTTTTTCATTAATGTTTTTGCTGGATTTTTAGATTTTATAGATGAAATTTTAGGGTCTTTACGCATCGGAGGAATCTTTATAAGTTTCTTTTCGTTTTTGGTAGGCGGTTTTGGTGTTGCCAATATTATGTTTGTCTCTGTAAAAGAAAGAACGAATTTAATTGGAATCCAGAAATCATTAGGCGCAAAAAATCGATTTATTTTATTTCAGTTTTTATTTGAAGCCATTATCCTTTGTGTAATCGGTGGCTTAATAGGTCTTTTTATGGTTTGGATTATATCAATGCTTCTTACAAACTTATTAGATTTTGAATTTGTATTAAGTCTACTGAACATAATAATTGGTTCTGGATTATCAATCATTGTTGGAGTTATATCCGGAATTATTCCTGCTATTACCGCTTCCAAGCTAGATCCGGTTGAAGCAATCAGAACTGGAATGTAAGCACTTGTTTTACATTATATTATTGTTATTTTAGTGTAAATTTGGCAGAGGGTAAATATTTAATTAGTTTTGAATAAACATCCAATAATTAAATTTTCATAGATGAGCTTTATTTTAAAAAATGTAGATACAGTTGATTCTATTACTAGAGAGGATTTTAAGAAAAACTATTTAGACAAAAGAAAACCATTAATTATAAAAGGATTAACAAACGATTGGCCTGCCCGTGAAAAATGGTCAACCGAATATTTCAAAGAGATAGCCGGAGATATTGAAGTAAAGCTGGTGGATAATTCCAAAGCTGATCCAACTAAACCAATTAATGCTTCTATTGCCAGCATGAAATTTGGGGAATATCTGGATTTAATAAAAAGAGAACCTACAGAACTGCGTATTTTTTTCTTCAACCTTTTTAAGCACAGACCAGAATTAGTTAATGATGTTAAAGTACCCAAAGACTTAATGGGTGGTTTTATAGAAAGTATGCCTGCCATGTTTTTTGGCGGATCCAAAGCCATTACTTTTTTACATTATGACATTGATTTACCGCATCTTTTCCACACTCACTTTGGAGGACGAAAACACATTATATTATTTGATAATAAATGGAAAAAAAGGCTTTACTGTGTTCCCAATACCACTTATGCATTAGAAGATTATGATGTTGCCAATCCAGATTTCGAAAAATTTCCGGCATTAAAAGGGGTTGAAGGATATGAAGTTTTTCTGGAACATGGAGATACCTTGTTTATGCCAACCGGAATGTGGCATTGGATGCGCTATATTGACGGTTCATTTTCATTGACACTTCGCGCTTGGGATCGGTCAGTTACTAGAAAAATGGCCAGTGTGTGGAGTTTGTTTATGCATGGAGCTGTTGATAGTGCCATAAAAGTGACTTTCAAAGGCCGTTATGCAAACTGGAGAGAAAAATTGGTATTCAAAATTGCCGAAAAGGAACTAAAAAAAGGCAGACCAAAAAAATAAAAAGAATTACAGAAGTCTTTAAGTAAAGAGTAAAACAAAAAAAATCCCGATTACTCGGGATTTTCATTTATCTAATAGGATTATTTTGAATTAAATCAAGATATAAATTAATCTTGTCTTTCAATTCTTTTCTTGGTGTTATAAAATCTAAGAAACCATGTTCGAGTAAGAACTCAGCAGTTTGAAATCCTTCCGGCAAATCTTTACCAGTTGTATCTCTTACTACACGCGGTCCAGCAAATCCAATTAACGCACCAGGTTCTGAGATATTGATATCTCCTAACATCGCATAAGATGCTGTAGTTCCACCTGTTGTAGGGTCTGTACAAAGAGAAATATAAGGAAGCTTTGCTTCAGAAAGCTGTGCCAATTTCACAGATGTTTTTGCTAACTGCATCAAAGAATAAGCCGCTTCCATCATTCTGGCACCTCCTGATTTGGATATCATTACAAAAGGCAGTCTGTTTTTGATGGCAAAATCAATTCCTCTTGCTATTTTTTCTCCAACAACAGCTCCCATTGATCCGCCGATGAATGCAAAATCCATACAGCAAATCACAACCTCTTGCCCTTTGGATTTTCCAACTCCAGTGCGCACAGCGTCTTTAAGTTTTGTTTTTTCCATCACTTCTTTCAATCGGTCTGCATATTTTTTTGTATCCACAAAATGCAAAGGATCTTTTGAAGTCATGTTTTTATCCAACTCAACAAACTCATTATTGTCAAATAAAATATCAAAATAGGCTTCACTCCCAATTCTAACATGGAAACCATCTTCTGGACTTACAAATAAATTACGAGCCAATTCATCGGCATCAATAATTTTTCCTGTAGGTGATTTGTACCAAAGCCCTTTTGGGATATCCATTTTATCTTCGGTAGCCGTAGTGATTCCTTTTTCTTTTCTTTTAAACCAAGCCATTTATATAGTATTCAGCGTTCAGTAATATAGTGTTCAGTCTTCAGTAATTTAGTATCAGCTTTAGTGTTCAATAATCAGTATTTGAGGACTGAACACTAAAACTAAAAACTGTTCACTTTTTTATAGTGTATTCACGTTATTTAAGTCAGCAAATGCCTGCTCAAGTCTTGAGATGAAAGTTACTTCACCTTCACGCAACCATTTTCTTGGGTCGTAGTATTTTTTGTTTGGAGCATCAGAACCAGTTGGGTTACCGATTTGAGTTTTAAGGTACTCAATATTGTTTACCATAAAATCGCGGATACCTTCTGTAAATGCAAACTGCAAGTCAGTATCAATATTCATTTTTACAACTCCGTAGCTAATTCCTTCTCTGATTTCTTCTAATGTAGAACCAGATCCTCCGTGGAAAACAAAATCAACAGGATTTGAACCTGTGCTGAATTTATTTTGAACGTAATCTTGAGAATTTTTCAAGATTTTTGGAGTTAATTTTACGTTCCCTGGTTTGTAAACACCGTGAACGTTTCCAAAAGCAGCTGCAATTGTGAATTTTGGGCTAACTTTTGATAATTCTTCGTAAGCATAAGCTACTTCTTCTGGCTGCGTATATAATTTTGAACTGTCTACATCAGAGTTGTCTACACCGTCTTCTTCACCACCAGTAATTCCAAGTTCGATTTCTAGAGTCATTCCCATTTTGCTCATTCTAGCTAAATAACCTTTACAGATTTCAATGTTCTCTTCGATAGGCTCTTCAGATAAATCAATCATATGAGAAGAGAATAATGGTTTTCCAGTTGCAGCAAAATGCTCTTCTGAAGCATCTAATAATCCGTCAATCCAAGGCAATAATTTTTTAGCACAGTGGTCAGTGTGCAAAATAACAGTTGCTCCGTATGCTTCAGCTAATGTATGAATGTGTTTTGCTCCAGCAATACCACCAGCAATAGCGGCTTTTTCTCCAGCATTAGAAAGTCCTTTTCCTGCATTAAATTGTGCTCCTCCGTTTGAAAACTGGATGATAACTGGTGCGTTTAGTTTTGCAGCAGTTTCTAGAACTCCATTAATTGTATCCGATCCAATAACATTTACAGCTGGAAGTGCAAAACCTTTTTCTTTTGCATAGTTAAATATTTCTTGTACTTGATCGCCTGTAGCTACTCCGGGTTTAATATTGTGTGCCATTGTAATTTTCTTTTAATTGTTTTTTTTTAGTTTTTAGATTATAATTTGCAAAAATAAGAATTAATTAGCACTTAAAAAGGGTAATTGATACCAAAATTATATACAACGTTTGCGAAATTATATTGGGTAAACCATCTTTCTCCTGTTTCCTTGGCTGGATTATAGGTTTTAAATCCTAAATCGAGCCGAACCACAAAGAAACTTAAATCATACCTAATCCCAAATCCTGTTCCCAGAGCTATTTCACTCAAGTCTTTTATGCTCTCAAATTTTGCCGGTTCATAAGTAACAGCATCCAGTACGTTCCAAATATTTCCTGCATCGGCAAAAAGAGCACCTCCCCATTTACCCGCTATTGGGAAACGGTACTCACCGCTAATAGCAATTTTCATGTTGGCTTCATTAAAATCATTGGAGAAAGAACTGCTTCCAGGTCCAAGATTATAGGGCTGCCATGCTCTGTTATCATTCGATCCCCCGGCAAAGTAACTTTTTGTAAACGGAATAGAATTTGAATTTCCGTATGGTATAGCTATTCCAAAAAAGCTGCGCATTGCAAAGATGCCAGTTTTACCAACACTCCAATGTTTTATGAAATCAAATTCTGTTTTTATATATTCAGAATATTCTAAATTAAAAATCTCATAATTCCCGTTTTGGTTTTTAGGAATATTTCCAATTGCAGAAACTGCTGATAATATAGTCCCCGCAGATTCCAATTTTGTTCTGAAAGTATAAAAATCATTGTCCTGCAAATCCATTCTGCTTGTTTTGGTAAAATTAAAATTAGTCGCCAGAATAAAATCATTATCCGTGAGCCTTATTCTTTGCTGTTCAATACTGTTTACATTTTGAAATTCAGCATTATTGGGAGTTAATGGTGTCTGGAGTGTTAAAACATCTTTTGTAAAACCTTTTGTTCCGCTTTCTATAACCAGATTTCCAAATTCATCAACATAAGTCGGTTCGTTATTATAGGTTTTAGCAATATCATTTAAAGCATCATAAGAGCTAGTATAAACATTGAAATAGTTGCTAGGATTCAGGTTTCGGACAAACTGAAAATTTAAAAGATCCAATCTGGCCGTTGTATTTTTCTTTGGAGTCCAGTTGTATGAAAAAGAGCCTGTAAAGTTTTCCTTGTCTAATCCAATATTGGTTTGTTTAGAAATCCCCAGACTAACCACTGTAGAGGGTATCATGCTCTTGGGAATTATTTTTTCTGTTTTGAATGGAAACAATACCCTAGGGAAATTCAATTTTGCATCAACTCCATACTCTGAAACATTAAAAAAACTGTCATTTGCATTGGCTATGTCGTTTGAAGCTCCAATATTTCCTCTAGCCGAAAGTTCTAATGTTTCAGCACCATTAAACACATTCCGTATTGTTTCTGTAATGCTTGCTGTGATTCCAAAATCTTCTATATTAGAATGTGTAAAATCTAAAGTGTAGCCAAAGCTGTATTTTTTTCGCGGAGTCAGATAAATTTTGGCAACCAAAGATTGAGCCGTTGTATCTTTTTTATCAACTTCATATTGTATAGTCGGGTAATTAAATGTTTTGAGATTGTTCAGATATCTCGTAGACAAAACTGTTTTGGTATCGCTGAATACATCTCCTTTAGTAATAAATATGGCGTCGGTTATTGCGTGCGGCGTATATTTTATTTTTTGAAAACCATATAAGGTCATATTATTGTGCGTCACACTGTCTTTGACTGCTTTACTGTGATTTGCAGTCGAGTAATCAGTATAAATTTTAATCTCACTTATTTTGTATAATTTAAAAGGCTCTGTTTTTGTGGAATCATTTTCCTGATAAGAATACTTTTCGATATTTAAGATGACTGTAGCCTTGTCTTTTTTATTGATAGTATCTATATCAAAATTAATATAGTTGGGCTGAAAACGATAAGCACCATGATTTCTGAAATAGGTACTAATGTGATTCTTTTCATTTTCAAAATCTTCTGTTTTGTATTGATTGCCTGGAATTATTGCCGATTTTATGTTTTTATAAAGGGAATCTAAAGCGGAACTTTTTATTTTTGTCCTAACCGAATCAATATAATAAGGACTTCCTGTGTTCAAAAAATACTTTATTTGAGCTTTTTTTGGAGCCAAAGAATCAATTTTGTAAAATGCTTTAACATTAAAATAACCTTGATTGAAATAATGGCTTCTAAGTCTGATAATTGATTTCTTAGCTTTCAAAGTGTCTACAATTACTGGTGCTTCACCTGTTTCTTTTAAGAACTGATGAATACCGTAATACCAGAACGATTTTCGGAGACCCTGCACTTGTTTCGCCGAAAGCCATTTAACTTCTCTGTCGTACTTTTTTTGATTGTTTAAATATTTCAGGTTGAAAGTAGAATCTGGATTTGGATTGGCTATACTATAAATATTCAAAAGCATTCGATAACCCAAAATACTGCTGTTGGGCTGTTGATACAATTGGTCATATACCGTCTGTTCTTTGAGTAATTTATTATTCTCAAAGATTTCGTTTTTTACCAGAAGCTGTTTTCGGGCAGGTACTCTTTTTTCTGAATTACAAGCGTAGAAAAGAACACTAATTAGAATAAATACTGCTATTTTTGCAGCATTCTTTTTTCTCTTAAGAAGTATAGTTTGCCTTAAATTTTCGGCTAAACTATTTTTTATTTTTAAGGAAAAAAAACATTTATTCATTTGGGAATTCGTGTTATAGAATATTAAATTCAAAAATACATCTTTTATGCTTAGTAAAAACCAAATAAAACTTATATCTAGTCTGCATCAAAAAAAATACCGTTTTGCTAATCAATTGTTTTTTGCTGAGGGTGTAAAAGTAATTCAAGAATTAGTAAAATCAAATTTTGAACTTGAACATCTTTATACTACCAAAGATGACTTTAAGGAGATTGCTCCCAATAAAATAACGCTTATTACTGAAAATGAATTGAATAAAATAAGTGCGCTGACTACACCAAATACTTGTTTGGCGGTATTTAAAATTCCGTTGGAGAGCAAAATCATTGAATCTGGATTGATACTTGCTTTAGATTCGGTCAGAGATCCAGGTAATATGGGAACTATCCTTAGATTGTGTGATTGGTTTGGCATTGCGCAGCTGGTTTGTTCAAAAGAAACTGTTGATATTTATAATCCAAAAGTTGTTCAGGCAACTATGGGATCCATTACCAGAGTAAACGTTAATTATGTCGATTTAGTTCCTTTTTTGGAAAAAACTGAATTACCCATTTTTGGAACTTTTATGGACAGTGATAACATTTACAAAACAGATTTACCGCAGGAAGGAATTATTGTTATGGGAAATGAAGCAAATGGCATTTCTGAAAGTATAGAAAAATTAGTTACAAAAAGAATCACCATTCCTCGTTTTGGAGAGCTTCAAATTACCGAAAGCCTCAATGTAGCCAATGCCACAGCAATTGTTTTAAGCGAATTTAGAAGACAAGGCTTGAATTAAAATTCCAAATCTTAAAGGATTCTAATGAAAGGTAAAATTAATTAAAATCGCTCTCGATTTCATAGATTCAATATTCCCTGTCCAAGGGCTGTTTGGGTCTTTGTCACGAATTAATTCATCTGAAATTCCAAATTGCCCTCTAATTGAAGGCGAGAATATAAAATACTCTGAAAAAATATCAATTCCAATACCCAATTCATAATTGGTAGTCCACGATTTTACTCTAAACCGTTCTTCGAGATTGTCATCTAAAGATTTTGCATTGCTGGATAAATTTAAATTTGCAGATACGCCTCCTAATAAATAAGGACGTATATTTCCAGTTCTAAGGGCAGAAAATTTTAGCAATAAAGGAAAATTAACATAAGTACTGTTTATCTCTCTTATAGCGTCACTCGAAGAGTTAAAGACAGAATTTGTAGGATAATGTAAAATTCTGTCCGAATAATAAAGACCCGGCTCAAACCGCAAATCTAAATATTCCTGCAGTCTGAAATTTGTAACTAACCCCACATTGAAACCGCCCGATTTGTCAACTTGTACATCGGGACCTACTGTTTTATAGTCAATTTTGAAATCATAAGAATTAAACCCTAAGAAAAAACCAAAATAGAGTCTTTTCTTCTGCCAATTCTCTAAATTAACGATCGGATCCTTACTAAAAATCCCTTTGCTTTGCGAATATCCTTCTACAGCAATACTCAATAGAATCAAAACAATTATTTTTTTCATATTTATGCTGTACATTTCAATATTATTTTTTGGAACCTGAATAAATAGTAGCTACACCAAATGTTTGAGGTATAGCATTCACCAATATAAACCCAGTTTTTCTTAAAATATTGTTCAAAGCTTCACCGTAAGGGAAGGCTGCAGCAGATTCTGATAAATATCCATAGGCTACGTCGTCTTTTGAGAATATTTTTCCAATCAAGGGCAAAATATTTTTACTGTAAAAATTGTACCCTTGTTTATAAGGTGTTTTATCAGGTACTGATGTTTCCAGAATAACAAATATCCCTCCCGGTTTTAACACCCTCAGAATCTCTGAAAGTCCTGTTTCAAGGTGTTCAAAATTCCTGACACCAAACGCTACAGTTATAGCATCAAAATAATTATCTTCAAAAGGCATACTCTCTGAGTCTGCTAATACCATTTCGATAGTTTGGGACAGATTTTTTTCCTGTATTTTTTTAGTGCCAATTTCGAGCATTCCAGCCGATATATCAAGCCCGATAATTTTTTTTGCTTTGGTCTGTGCCATTAAAATAGCCAAATCACCAGTTCCTGTAGCAATGTCTAATATAGTTTCTGGATTAGTTTCGGCAACCAATTTCAAAACTTTTTTTCTCCATTTAACATCGATTCCAAACGAAATAACTCGGTTTAGACTATCATAGTTACCGGAAATAGTGTCAAACATTTTGGCGACCTGTTCTTTTTTACTGAGAGAAGAATCTTTATAAGGTGTGATTTCTTTTGGCATTTTTTTAATTTCTACAAATATAAACAAACTGTATAAACTATAAATGTGTTTTTTCTTCTGCGTAAAATTTTATTTTATCGTAATTAGACTACTTAATTTTAAAATCATCTATAATTATTAAAAGAAAAATAATTGAAATATCACTAAAAGTGGGTATTGTAGATACTGTTTTTATTGCTGATGTTTGTACTTTAAATTTTAATATTTTTAAAATGATTAGAAGGGAACTGATGACCCAAACCAAATGGATGTTTCTTGCGCTATTTATCTCATTTGTTCTTGTGCTGTTTTTTGAAAGTACTGTCAGCAGTGGCAGTATTGTTTTAAAAGCGCAAAATACGTTCTTAGGATTAAATTTGTTTTTGGAAATTTTAATTTTCTTCGCCTTTAGTACCTTTGTGGTATTTGGTACTAAAGGCTTTTTTGAGTTGTACTCTCAAAAATTATCAAATTATATTGTCCTTACATCAGGGGTAATATTGATATTTGTGATTTGTATATTATGTTACCAAATCATAGTACAAGAGTAGGTCATTCCGCTAATCATTTTAAAAAAAGCATTCTAGTAATAGAATGCTTTTTTGTTTTCAGCTTTGACAAAGTGAATGTTTTTTTTTTAAAAATATGACTATACTTTTACAAACGTTTGATAAGTATATGCAAATTGATGTTTTTCATCTATTGGATTAAACTCCGCCTGAATTTCTTTCCACTCTTTAGAATCGATTTCTGGAAAAAAAGCATCAGCTTCGAAACTATGATGCACTCTTGTGATTTCAAGTTTGTCTGTAAACGGAAGTGCTAAATTATAAATCTCTCCTCCTCCTATTATAAAAGAGGTTTCATTTTCCGGGCAAACGGCAAGAGCCTTTTCAATACTATCTACAACGATGCAGTCTTTCGGATTATAATCTTTTTGCCGTGTTATTACAACATGAGTTCTGTTAGGAAGCGGTTTAGGGAAACTCTCAAATGTTTTTCTTCCCATTATTATATGATGACCAGTAGTTAAGGATTTAAATCTCTTAAAGTCATTTGGTAAATGCCAAACTAACTCATTGTTTTTACCAAGAGCATTGTTTTCTGCAACAGCAGCAATCATGATAATCATACTATCAGTATTTATTTGGAATTAATGTCCTCGATTTTGGACTGCAATTGGGCTATTTTTTTTTGCTGTAAAGCTACTAAACGATCAATTTGGTCTCTTTCCCAATATTTATTCATAAATCTATTGGTAATAAAAACCTTTATAAAATGCAATACAAAAACAAATAACCATATAGTAATAAACCAAATAAACAAGTTTATTTCTATTCCGGTTTCAAAAAAATATACTGCTGTAAATAAAAAAATGCTGCACAATGTGAATAAGACAAAATGATAATACAATCTTTTCTTTTGTTTTATGCGGTTTCTGGCATATTCATATTGTTCATGTATTTCTTTTTCCATAATGTAGAATTTTGCTTATAAAGATAAAATTTATTTTCAAAATGCAGCTATTTTGATTACTGAATATTTATTAGGAAAACGTTTTCTTGAATTGAAATTAATATTTAATACATTCATTTTTTTTTTAATAGCAAAAAAGCCTGCCCATTTTTGCTATTATGCTAAAAATTAAGAGATTTGTATATGTTTCGGATTATTTTGCTTACTTTGTTATAACCTTAAAAATAAAATAGTTATGTCAATAAAAAAGCAATTTATAAAAGCAAAGCCTGTTTGTAAAGTTACTTTTTCTTTAGAAGCGAAAGAGGCTAATGAAGTATCTGTAATTGGTGATTTTAATGATTGGAAAATTGAAGAAGGTTCTTTAAGTAAATTAAAAAATGGGACTTTTAAAGGAACTTTCGAGTTAGGTAAAGATGCCACATATGAGTTTAAATATGTAGTTGATGGTGAATATGTAAATGAACCAGAAGCTGATTCATTCAAATGGAATGAATTTGCAGGTGCTGAGAATAGTGTTTTAGAAGTTTAATTCTAAAATACTTTTATTTTTTTGAAAAGGGAATCATCCAGCTAATTTTTCATGCTTGATTCCCTCTCAATTATGCATGTTTCTAATTCAATTGTTCTAGGTAAAAATGGATGTCCTTTTTTACGACAAATCATTTCTTCTAGTAATAAGGTAAAGGCGGCAACTCCCATTTCATAATTCGGTTGATCAACAGTACTCAGCTTTGGCGTGATTACTTGGGACACAAACCAATTACTAAAACCAATTATAGCAATTTGGTTAGGTACTTGGATTCCTATTTCGTTAAAATATGCCAAAACACCAATAGCAACCAAATCAGTGATGACAAAAATACCGTCAATTTCCAAATTCTCCTCGACAATTTGTTTCGCAAATTCTACTCCTTGTTCAAAAGTGATACTTTTACTCGTATAAACCAATTTAGAATCGTAAGGAATTCCATTTTTTTCCAAAGCTTTTTTATAACCTATAAAACGATCTATCGAATTTTGTGGATTTTCAAGACCCCGAATATGGGCTATTTTTTTGCAGCCCTTATCGATTAAATGCTGAACTGCTTCCATAGCTGCTTTTTGATCATTGATAATAACTTTCGAACTGGGAATTAATTTAGAGATTTTATCAAACTGAACAAAAGGAATTTCTTTTCGGAGTATTTCCTTGATGTGAAAATCATTGTTGGATTCATTAGAAAGTGACATGATAATTCCGTCAACTCTTTTATTTATTAAAAGAGCCACTTGTTTCTTTTCTAATTCCAAAGATTCATTTGATTGTAAAATAATAACAAGATAACCATTTTTCTCGGCTGCAGCGATGATTCCATTTATTACATTCGAGAAAAAATGGTGTACAACCTCAGGAATAATTAATCCGATGGTTTTAGATTCCTTGGTTCGAAGATTTACTGCAAAACTATTAGGTGTATAATTAAGTTCTTCTGCCAAAGCAAGAACTTTCTCTATCGTTTTTTTACTGACATCGGGTTTGTTTTGCAATGCTTTTGAAACAGTGGTAATAGATATTCCTAAAATTTCTGCAATTTCTTTTAGAGTTGTCTCTTTCATACAGCAAATATTAAATTTATTTTTTCAATTTCAAAACGCAAACGTTTTCGTGGTTTTTGCAAACGTTTGCAATAAGATTATTGTGTTATTTAGTTAAGGTAAAGATAAATTTGTAATTAATTAACGTTAAATTTATTAATTAAACAACTTTAAACCATGAAAAAAATCATTTTATTACTAAAAAGAAGCCAATTGATTTTAGCGCTATTGCTATTCAATTTGTCTTTTTCTCAGAATTCCGCGCTATCAGGAGTTGTTTCTGACACTAATGGTAATCCAATTTCAGGAGCAAATATTACGATTCAAAATACAGAAAAGGCAACTACAACTAATTTTGACGGGAGTTATCAATTCCCAAATCTACAAAATGGGAATGTTATTATCATAGCATCCTATATCGGGTATAAAACGACACAAACTTCTGTTAACATTAATGGAAATACGATTCAAAATATTTCCATGACTGCAGATGCAAATTTATTAAATGATATAATCATTACAGGTGTTGTTAGTCCTAGAACTAAAATAAAATCCAGTGTTTCTATTACATCGCTTAATACAAAACAAATTGAACAGTCAGCTCCAAGATCAACAGCAGAAATTTTTAGATCAATTCCAGGAATTCGTTCAGAATCCTCAGGCGGAGAAGGAAACTCGAATATTTCTGTTCGTGGTGTGCCAATTTCTTCGGGAGGGTCAAAATATTTACAAATTCAAGAAGATGGACTTCCTGTGCTTTTATTTGGGGATATCGCTTTTGCAACAGCCGATATTTTTACAAGATTTGACGGGAACGTTGCTAGAATCGAAGCCATTCGTGGCGGATCGGCCTCTACTTTATCTTCCAATTCACCAGGAGGAATCATCAACTTTATAAGCAAAACAGGAAAAACAGAAGGCGGAATGATGAGAACAAGTTTTGGATTAGATTACAATAATTTCAGAACTGATTTAGACTACGGTGCAAAAATTGGGGATGGTTTGTATTTTCATGCCGGCGGTTTTTACAGAGCAGGTGAAGGCGTAAGAAAAACAGGTTCGACATCTAATAACGGAGGGCAGGTAAAATTCAATATCACCAAAGAATTTGAAAAAGGAACAGTAACTGTATATGCGAAATTTTTAAATGACAGAGCGGTAGCTTATATGCCAATGCCGGTTCAAGTTACAGGAACAAATGCTGACCCAACTTGGGGAAATATCAACGGTTTTGATGCGACTACAGGGGCTTTGCAATCTATTTATTTAAACCATAACGTAGGTCTTGGTCCTGATGGGCAGTTAAGAAGAGGAAATGTAGCCGATGGAATGAACCCCGTTTCAACGTCAATTGGAGCTAGTGCTTCTTTTAATTTGGATCAAGGCTGGAAAGTTGACGATAATATTCGATATTCTGCTAATAGTGGTGGATTTATAGCTCCATTTCCTGCAGAGGTTGGTTCTGCATCTGCAATAGCAAATTCATTCGGAGCAGGTTCTACTTTGACGTATGCAAATTCAGGAACAGCTTTTGACAATCCTAACGGATTAGTTTCCAGAATACACATGTTTGACACAAAATTAAATGATTTAAGTAATTTTATGAATGATTTAAGATTAACGAAAAAATTTGATAAGATTGGAATCACGGCTGGTTACTTCAAATCAATACAAAGCATTTCTACGTCATGGTTATGGAACTCTTATTTACAGGAGGTTTCAGATGATAATCCTCGCCTGATAAATGTTACGAATGCTGCCGGGAATTTATTGTCGGAAAACGGATTGTATGCCTATGGTGTGCCTGCTTGGGGCAATTGTTGTACCAGAAATTATGATACTCAATACAATGTATCAGCACCTTATGTAAACGTAACTGTCGATGCAACTGATAAACTTTCGCTTGAAGGTGGTTTGCGTTATGATATGGGTAAGGTTTCAGGATCTTTTGCGGGCAGCGCACAAACTATTTTTGACATCAATAATAACGGTGTAATTTCTGCTCCCGAAGCAAGTGTTTCTGCAGTAAACACCGCAAACGAAACTGCAGTTCACTATAACTACGATTATGTTTCCTATACTTTTGGAGCTAATTTTTTATTGACAGAAAAACAATCTCTTTTTGCAAGATACAGTAAAGGTGCTTCTGCAAAAGCCGATCGTATTTTGTTCTCGGGATTGGATTATTTAGACGGAAATAAAATCAACGCATTGGACTTTTTGACACAAGCCGAATTTGGATATAAACAAAAATTCTCAAAAGGATATGTTTATGCAACTGCTTTTCACTCTAAAACAGACGAGCAAGGCGGTTATGAAGCGACTTCAAACAGCATTATAAAAAACAATTACAAATCGTATGGTTTAGAATTAGAATCTTCTTATGACGTGAATGATGATTTTAATTTACGTGGAGCATTGACTTATACAAAAGCGGAAATTACATCTGGCGATAATAGTGGAAACGAACCAAGGAGACAGCCAAAATTAATGTATAACTTTATGCCTACCTATAATTTTTCAAAAAACAAAAACACCCTTGGATTGAGTTTTATTGGCCAAACTAAAGCTTATACGCAAGATTCTAATGAGTTAGTGATGAATGGTTTTGTAATTGTAAATGCATTTGTTGAAGTTGGAATTGCAAAAGGATTATCAGTAAATTTTTCAGCAAACAACTTATTTGACACCTTAGCAATTACAGAAACAGAAGAAGGCAGTATTACAGCAAATACTGTAAACTACGTAAGAGCTAGACCAATGCCAGGAAGATCTACTTCTGTGGCTTTATCTTATAAATTTTAAAGAATATTATATTTTTAGTTAGTTGACAAATTCCTGTATGTATATCTTAAAAGTACAGGAATTGTTTTTACAAAAAAAAGATTATTGCTGACCACTCTTTAAATTCATCAAAATGAAAAAAATTGCTTATTTGTTTTTACTCTTTTTTACTCTTTTTCAAATTAATTTGAATGCTCAAGATATTGCTGGACCAGAAAAATTGAATGAAAAAGCAAAAAAAGTAATCCTTATTTATGGCAGTGCAGATTGTCATTATTGTATCGAGACTAAAAACATTTTGATCGAAAATAAAATCGATTTCATCTTTTACGATATCGATACGGACAAAGCAGCTCTTAATGAAATGCTTGCTAAACTGAAAAATGCCAAAATAAGCACAAATAATCTCGGAATTCCAGTTGCTGATAAACATGGCGAACTGTTTTCAAACAACACTATTTTTGATGATTTTATAAAAAAATTAATACACTAAGTCATGTTTAAAAAAGCAAAACTGAATTTTTGGCAAATATGGAATATGAATTTTGGTTTTTTCGGAATCCAGTTCAGTTTCGGATTGCAGCAAAGCAATATGAGTGCCATCTATAAATATTTAGGTGCAGAGGAAGCTAGTCTACCAATGCTTTGGCTGGCAGGGCCCATCACGGGACTTATAATCCAGCCTATCGTTGGTGCCATTAGTGATGGAACATGGTCGCCAAAATTTGGTCGCAGAAAACCTTTTTTTTTAATTGGAGCATTAATTTCGAGTGTAGCATTATTAGCAATGCCGTTTTCAAACACCCTATTCATGGCTGCCAGTTTACTGTGGATTTTAGATGCCGCAAACAATTTGGCAATGGAACCGTATCGCGCTTTTGTTGCCGATAAATTAGACCAAAAACAACAATCTCTAGGTTTTTTGATGCAGAGTTTTTTTACGGGTTTAGGTATTACTTTAGCTAATTTTACCCCCGCTATATTGGTTTCCCTCGGAATTTTGGCCATTACCGACAAATTATCCAATGGAATTCCAACCTACACCTATTGGGCGTTTTTTATTGGGGCATTTGCGTCTATCACATCTGTTTTACTCTCTGTAACAACAACCAAGGAATATCCGCCTACAGCCGAAGAATTAACCATTATTGCCGAAAAGAAAAAACAAAATATTTTTAAAACCGTTTGGACGGATATTGCAGAGGCCTTTCGAACGATGCCTTTAACGATGAAACAACTGATACCAGTAAAATTTTTCACTTGGTATGCTATGTTTTGCTATTGGCAATACATCACTTCTACCCTTTCAGTTACCATATTTAACACTACAGATCAAGCTTCGGAAGGATTTTCGAAAGCACAATTATTAACCGGAAGTTTAAACGGAACCTATAACATTGTTTGTTTTATGGTGGCCTTTTTGCTAGTTCCATTGGCATTAAAAATTGGAGCAAAAGGCGTCCATTTTTTCGCACTGCTATTAGGTGGAATTGGGCTTTTGTGCATCCCTTTTTTAAACAATGCCGATGTACTGTTTACTATGCACAACCCATTTGGAGAAAACGTAGCAGTAACAACTATATTTCTGTATTCATTTGGTTTAGGAATTTCTTGGGCTTCAATGATGGCGATGCCTTACCAGCTTTTGGCAGGATCCATACCTAAAGATAAAACGGGAGTTTATATGGGGATTTTCAATATGTTTATTGTTATTCCAATGGCGATACAAGTCGTAACCATGCAATATTTTGTTTATGATTTATTAGGTAAAAATCCTGTTAACGTAATTAAATTGGCGGGTGTGTTTTTAATTATTGGGGCAGTTCTGACTCTTTTTATTACAGTAAAAAACAGAAAACAATAACAGAATAATGAAGAATATAAACTATATAAAAGCTATCGAGTTACTTCAAAACTGCTCGTCTACCGAAGGTTTTTTGGCGAGTGCACAAAATATTTCCAATTATAAGAGAGTTTGGGCTCGTGACGGCGTGATTTGCGGTTTGGCAGCTTTGGCTTCGGGAGATGATGATTTGATTGCAACTTTTCAGAAAACATTAGAAACATTGGCAGATAATCAGCATTATAACGGAACTATCCCGTCAAATGTAATGACCAATGGCGATAATAGTGAAGTAAGTTATGGTGGCTTGGCAGGAAGGGTTGATGCTGTAACTTGGTTTATCATCGGAATTTGCCAATATGCTTTTTATAAAAAAGATGGCACTTTCGTAAAAAAGTACGAAGAAAATATTCGAAAATGTTTGCAGCTTCTTGAGAGTTGGGAATTCAACAACAAGCATTTATTATATGTGCCTCTTTCGGGAAATTGGGCCGACGAATACATAACAGACGGATATGTTTTATATGATCAGCTGCTCCGAATATGGGCATTAAAAAGCTATAACCATTTTGTGAAAGACAATTTTATTGCTTCCAAAATTGAAAAAATAACAGAACAAATTGAAATTAATTACACCTCAAATTCTATTGGAGAGAAATACCACGAAAGAGCATATAATGAAATTGAAATTCAAAATTTTATGCCTTGCTCTTTCTCTCCAGCAGGTTATAAAACTCAATTTGATGCTTTTGCCAATTCCCTTGCTTTGTATTTGAATATTGGGAATCAAAATTTTCAAAAAAGCATTCTGGAACACGCCCGAAAACTTTCAAATGAAAGACCATTAAAATTAATACCAGCCTTTTGGCCGCCAATCGAAGAATGCGATTTAGATTGGAACTTGCTCAAAAATAACTGCAAATATGAATTTCGGAATTATCCAAATGAGTTTCATAACGGTGGAAGTTGGCCTATGGTTAATGGTTTCTTCGGATTAGCTTTGCTTTCAAAAGAAAAAAACAGCGAAGCAGTAAAGATACTAAACGCAATAAATGAAGCGAATGCCATTGATGACTATAGTTTCTATGAAAATTTCAATAGCAAAACAAAAGTGCCAAACGGAGTTCCTTTTTGTGCATGGAGTGGAGCGGCTACTGTTATTTTACACCAAAGTATTAATACAAATTTTAAATTTTTAGTTTAAATTGGAAAAAACGATAGATATAATAAGTGCTGGTGAGGTACTCATCGACTTTATAGGGCATGAAGTGAATACTTCGATAAATAAGACAAAAGATTACCATCGTTTTTTGGGAGGTTCGCCTACAAATGTAGCTGTTAATGCTGCCAGATTAGGACTAAAATCTGTATTGGTAGCTACTTGTGGACAAGATGGCTTGGGAGAATATATTATTCGAAAATTAAAAGCAAACAATGTAATTACTTCTCAAGTCAGAAAATCAGAAACGGAACCTACCTCCGTTATTTTTGTATCAAAATCAACTGGAACACCTGATTTTATTCCTTATAGAGAAGCTGATTGTCAGATTGATAACAGTCAAATTTCGGATGAAATTTTAGAATGTGCCAAGATTTTTCACACTACTTGTTTTGCTTTAAGCAAAAATCCAGCCCGTACCACTATTTTAGAAAGCGCCAAAAAAGCAAAAGCTATGGGCTTGCAGACAAGTATTGATATTAATTTTTCGGAGAGGATTTGGACAGATCGAGAGGAGGCTAAGCTTGTTCTAAAGGAATACTTGTCTACAGATCCTTTAGTAAAATTAAGCACAGATGATTGTTACAGACTTTTTGCTGAGACAAAAACGGAAGATTATATTTTTGAATATTTTCATCAATTAGGTGCTTCAACCATTTGTTTGACAAAAGGGAAAGACGGCGTTGTATTATCAAATATCACTTATGGAATATTTCATCAAAAAGCGATTCCAATTTCTGATATAAAAGATACAACTGGTGCAGGAGATGCTTTTTGGACTGGTTTTTTATACGCACAATTATTGAATAAGAATTTTGAAGAAACAATTACGATTGCCCAAAAACTAGCCAGTATAAAGTTGCAAAACGTCGGGAGGCTACCAGATGATATGAATTTAAATGAAGAACTGAAATAAAAAAAATCCGCTTAAAGCGGATTTTGGTGTTTTATACAGCAACATTTCCCTTAATAAGGGCATGAGGCTCATATCCTTCTAAAGTAAAATCATCGAAATCAAAATCGAAGATGTTTTTTATATTGGGATTCAAAATCATTTTTGGCAATGGTTTCGGTTCACGTGTAAGCTGTAACTCAAGTTGTTCAAAATGGTTGTTGTAAATATGAGCATCGCCAAAAGTATGGATAAATTCGCCTGCTTCAAGGTCACAAACTTGTGCAATCATCATAGTTAACAGTGCATAAGAAGCTATATTAAACGGCACTCCCAAAAATATATCTGCACTGCGCTGATACAATTGACAGGAAAGTTTTCCTTTTGTCTCTCCTTTTGATTCATCTGGAGAAGCTACATAAAACTGAAAGAATGCATGACAAGGAGGCAATGCAGCCTTATTATTAGCTACATTTTCCTCAAATGATTTCTTTGTATCAGGAAGCACAGACGGATTCCATGCGGAAATAAGCATCCTGCGGCTGTTTGGGTTTGTTTTTAATTCTGTAATAAGCTCTGAAATTTGGTCAATTTCTTCACTATTCCAATTGCGCCATTGGTGACCGTAAACAGGACCTAAGTCACCATTATTATCTGCCCAAGCATCCCATATTTTTACTCCATTTTCTTGAAGGTATTTGATATTAGTATCGCCCTTTAAGAACCAAAGCAATTCGTGTATAATAGATTTAAGGTGCAGTTTTTTGGTGGTCACCATTGGAAAACCTTCACTTAAATCAAATCGCATTTGATATCCAAATACGCTTTTTGTACCAGTTCCTGTTCGGTCTCCTTTTTGACAGCCATTATCCATAACATGCTGCACTAAGTCTAGGTATTGTTTCATTTGTGTTTAATCGTTAAAAACTGCTCAAACGTTAATTTGTCTAACGATAAACGGTTAACAAATCACCAATTAAGCTATTTCAAATTATAACTATCGTTTAGAAATTTCGTCTCGAATCTTAGCGGCTTTTTCATAATCTTCATGTTCGACCGCTTGCGCTAATAATTCGTTTAATTCCTGTAAAGTATGATTGGAATAGGTGCTGCCTGATTCGTTACTCTCGGTAGAACCAAAAGTTTCCGGATTGGAAAGAATGTCTTCTATTTCATTAGACGCTTCACTTTCAAGAGGATTGGCTTTTAAATAAATTCCAGCTTTATCCAATATGTTTTTATAAGTGAAAATAGGCGCATTAAATCGAATGGCCAGAGCAATAGCATCTGAAGTTCTAGCATCAATTATTTCTTCAATTTTATCTCTTTCACAAATAATGCTTGAGTAAAAAACACCATCTACCAGTTTGTGGATAATTACCTGTTTAACGATAATGTCAAAACGTTCTGCAAAATTCTTGAATAAATCGTGAGTCAAAGGGCGTGGTGGCTTAATTTCTTTTTCCAAGGCAATTGCAATAGACTGGGCTTCGAAGGCGCCAATAACAATAGGTAATTTCCTTTCTCCGTCAACCTCATTTAAAATTAACGCATAAGCGCCATTTTGAGTTTGACTGTATGAAATTCCTTTTATAGATAATTTAACTAAGCTCATGTTGGTATAGTGAGAAGTACAAAGTACTCTATTAATTGTGTCTTTTTTCTTGTTTTAAATAAAGTGCAATTTTAATCAAAATTTATGGAACAAAAAAACTGCCTAAAACAAAGATACGATTATCTTATTTTTAGGCAGCTTAATTATAAGAGAAATTAAATTTTAGGATTGATGTTCTTTGAAAGCTTTGAATTTTGCTATTAATTGCGGAACAATTTCGAATGCATCACCTACAACTCCATAATCGGCAACTTTAAAGAAAGGTGCTTCTGGGTCACTGTTGATAACGACTTTTACTTTAGAAGAGTTGATCCCTGCAATATGCTGTATTGCTCCTGAAATTCCTATGGCAATATATAAATTAGTCGCTACTGGTTTTCCAGTTTGTCCTACGTGTTCGCCGTGAGGTCTCCATCCTAAATCAGATACTGGTTTTGAACAAGCAGTTGCAGCTCCAAGAACTCCAGCTAATTCTTCAACCATTCCCCAATTTTCAGGTCCTTTAAGCCCACGGCCTGCAGAAACTACGATATCGGCATCAGCAATTGAAACTTTTCCTGAAACTTTTTCTACTGATGCTACTTTTACTCCAAAATCATCATCTCCGATTGTTGGATTGAAATCTTCTTCAGTTAATGAGGAAGCATTTTCGAAAATACCATAAGAGTTTTTACCTATAGATAATACTTTTACATCGGTATTGATTTCAGTGATATTAAAAGCTTTGTTTGAAAAAGCGGTTCTTTTTACTTGAAATGGTGAAGTGCTTATTGGCAAACCAACAACATTTGAAGCATAACCCGCTTCTAACGCTACAGCAACTAAAGAAGCCATGTAGATACTGTCTGTCGTAGAAGATAATAAAACTATTTTGGCTGTTTCTTTCTGTGCAGCTTGTTTGATGATATCAGCATAAGCTTTGGCTGTAAAGCCTGATAATTTATCACTGTTTACTTTCAAGACTTTATCAACTCCGTATTTTGATAATTCAGAAACATCTTCTTTATTTACAGTTACAGCTGTAACGGTTGTTCCTAATGATTCAGCTACTTTTTTGGCATAAGAAGCTAATTCTAATGCTACTTTTTTAAATTTTCCTTCTGCAGATTCTGCGTATATTAATATTGACATAATGATTTTAGATTGCAGATTTTAGATTGCAGATTTCAGATTTCAGAATCTGGAAACTAAAAACTTGATTTATACAGTATTTAAATTAACTATTTTTAGATTATTGATATAAGATGAATTTTAGATTTTCACAATGCAATCTGCAATCTGAATTCTAAAATCTGCATCCTTAAATTACCTTTGCTTCGTTGTGCAATAAATTAATTAATTCATCCAGATTATCTGCAGAAACTAATTTCACTGCTGATTTTGCTGCTGGTTTTTCAAATTTTACTGCTTTGGTATTGACAGGAGCATCAACTGGTTCAAGAATTGTTAACACTTTTGTTCTAGCAGTCATGATTCCTCTCATATTTGGAATACGCAAATCTTTTTCTTCTACAAGTCCTTTTTGACCTCCAATGATAAGCGGTAATGTAGTGTTTACTGTTTCTTTTCCACCGTCTATTTCGCGGACAGCAGTTACATTGGTTCCGTCAACAGTGATAGCTGTACAAGAATTTAAAAAATTGTATCCTAAAATACCCGCAATCATACCAGGAACCATTCCTCCATTATAATCTAATGATTCTTTACCGGCGATTACAATATCATACCCGCCATTTTTAATTACTTCGGCTAATTGTTTAGCTACAAAAAAACCATCAGTAGGATTTGCATTAATACGAATCGCTTCGTTAGCACCAATCGCCAATGCTTTTCTTAAGGTAGGTTCGGTATCTGGTCCGCCTACATTAACGATAGTAACTGTAGCGCCTTGCTGCTCTTGGAACCATATTGCACGTGTTAGACCAAATTCGTCATTTGGATTAATTACATATTGAACTCCATTGGTATCAAACTCAGCGTCTCCGCTTGTGAAATTGATTTTTGAAGTAGTATCAGGAACGTGACTGATGCAAACTAATATTTTCATAATTATATATTTAAATTCTTTTTTTTCTCTGACAAATTTAAAATAATAAATCGAATAATTTACTATGCATGCATAATATTTTATACAACTATTACGATTTCGTTAATTCTAATGTGATAAGAATGTTAATAATGATATTTTTTTAAAAAAGTGAATGATATTTTGTGAATTTCAACAATTTGTATTGACTGTCAGAAGTTTGTTAAACCCAGATTCTGCATTAGACTTCGTAACGAAGCTAAATTATTCAATAAAAGCAAGAGCTCAAGGACTATTCTTGAAGAATTAAACCAAGTTCAGTGAATATAAAAATGAATAGTAACTTATGAACTAATACTTTTGTCTTTCGATTTTAAAAATAGGAGTAAGTTCTTGGTTTTGAAGAAGGCATCGAAGATTACATTTGACCAATTAAAAAATAATAATGACAAATGAAATTGATTCACTGAACTCCGCTAAAAAATATAAAAATGGTGAAGTAATTTAGATGTAGTAGATTTCTAATGCGGAATCTAGGTTAAACGATTATTTACTTTGTAAATATTTTTGGAACAGCATAATGATTTTCATTAAACAGATTCCCTAGCCCAGATAGTAGCGGCATCCTTTCTATGGTATCGTTTTTTTCTAACGAGATCATAGAAAGATATAGCGAATAGCTGGAAATAGCTCCTAAAAAAAACAATAGTATAAAACCTTGTTATTTTAAACTGTTTTATGCTTTTAAGTAATTTAAAATAATTATTTTTGCATTTCTAAAAATTACACACAGACTATATAAATATGAGAACGATACAATTTAGAGAGGCCATTTGTGAAGCAATGAGTGAAGAAATGCGTCGCGATGAGTCCATATACTTAATGGGTGAAGAGGTAGCAGAATATAATGGTGCCTATAAAGCATCTAAAGGAATGCTGGCTGAATTTGGCGAAAAAAGAGTAATCGATACACCTATTGCTGAACTTGGTTTTACCGGAATTGCAGTAGGATCGGCAATGAACGGATGCCGCCCGATTGTTGAGTATATGACTTTCAACTTTTGTTTGGTTGGAATTGATCAAATTATAAATAACGCTGCCAAAATGCGTCAAATGACAGGTGGTCAGTTTAACGTGCCTATCGTTTTCCGAGGACCAACTGCTTCGGCTGGTCAATTGGGTGCGACTCACTCTCAAGCTATCGAGAACTGGTTTGCAAATACTCCAGGACTTAAAGTGGTAGTTCCTTCAAATGTTTATGATGCCAAAGGTTTATTAAAATCGGCTATCCGTGATAATGACCCAGTAATTTTCATGGAATCTGAGCAAATGTATGGTGACAAAGGTGAAGTGCCAGATGGTGAATATACTATTCCAATTGGAGTTGCAGATATTAAAAGAGAAGGAACTGATGTAACTATCGTTTCTTTTGGAAAAATTATTAAAGAAGCTTATATCGCAGCCGATGAATTAGCAAAAGAAGGTATCTCTTGTGAAATCATCGATTTGAGAACTGTTCGTCCAATGGACAATGAAGCGATTTTAACTTCTGTTAGAAAAACAAATAGATTAGTAATTCTTGAAGAGGCTTGGCCTTTCGCAAGTGTATCTTCAGAGATTGCTTATTTGGTTCAGGAGCAGGCTTTCGATTTCCTTGATGCACCAATCCAACGTATTACTACTGCTGATACTCCAGCACCATATTCCCCGGTATTATTGAAAGAATGGTTGCCAAATGCAACTGATGTTGTTAAAGCAGTTAAGAAAGTATTATATAAATAATTTTAATATTATTATTTAAAAAACTTCATCAATTGTGATGAAGTTTTTTTTATACATTATGAAGAAAATATTAGCCGTCATCATATTGATTTTTATTGCAGCTAATTCCATTTTTGCTCAGACAAAAGTGAGTGGTGTTGTTATGGATAAACTCAAACAGCCTGTTCCTTATGCAAATGTTGTTTTCAAAAATTCAAGTATTGGTACTGTAACCAATGAAGATGGAAGATTTTATATGGAATCTCCCAACACCTATACCACACTACTGATTACTTCGATTGGGTTTTCTGACAAAGAAATTACGCTTACCAAAACGGTTAATTATAATTTCACCATTGAATTAAGCGAACAACAGGAGTTGAAAGAGGTAGTGATTTTTGCGGGTAAAACCTCTAAGAAAAACAATCCAGCACTCGATATTCTGCGAAAAATTTGGGAGAAAAAACGCAAAAACGGATTGTATCAGTTTGCTCAATACCAAATGGAAAAATATGAAAAAGTGGAATTTGACATTAATTCCATTGACAGTACCTATAGAAAACAAAAGATTTTCAAAGGCATGGAATTCATATTTGACCATGTTGATACATCCAAAGTGACGGGTAAAACCTATCTGCCTATTTTTATCAATGAGGCGCTGGTCGATGTCTATGGAGACAACAAAATACCAAAAGTAAAAGAGATCACAAAAGCCAGTAAAACTTCGGGTTTTGATGGAAATCAGCAAATTCTGTCTTTTATAAAAGATTTATATTCAGATTATAATATCTACAATAATTACATTGCTTTATTTGACAAAAGTTTTACGAGTCCGCTTTCCAGAACAGGAATTGATGTATATAATTATGTGCTAAAAGACAGTGCTTATATTGACAAAAAATGGTGTTATAATATTGTTTTTTATCCAAGGAGAAAAAATGAATTGACATTCAAAGGAGATTTTTGGGTAAATGACACCACATTTGCCATAAAAAGAATAAATATGGCCGTTACCAAAAGTGCCAATATCAACTGGGTAAAAGATATTTATGTAGAGCAGGAATTTGAAGTTTTAAATGATTCTGTTTTTCTTTTGACCAAAGATTATCTGATGTCTGATTTTGCCTTTAATAAAAAAGAAAAATCAAAAGGAGTTTATGGCAAGCGCACCACTTATTACCAGAACCATAAATTCAATATCGAAAAGCCTGAGAAATTCTACAAAGAAGAAGTCAATTTTGTAGACAATGAAATATATAAAAAGAGCGATGAATTTTGGGAAGAGAATCGTTTTGAAAAATTAACCAAAGACGAGCAGGGAGTTTACAAAATGCTTGATACGCTCAAAACTGTCAATGCCTTTAAGCAAATCACCAGTTTGGTAACCATGCTGGCTAGCGGCTACGTCAATTATGGTAATTATGATTTTGGACCTATTTTTTCCACCTTTGGTTATAATGAAGTTGAGGGCTTTAAAACGCGGCTAGGAGCGCGAACCTACTTTGGTCCCAATGATCCTTGGCGTATACAAGCATTTATTGCCTATGGTGCCAATGACAATAAATTTAAATATGGTTTTGCCGGAAAATGGATGATCGACAAGAAAAACCGAATTATCATTTCTGGAGGAAATAGGCGTGATATCGAACAATTGGGGGCTCAATTAACGACAACGAATGATATATTGGCTAGGAATTATGGTTCAGCCTCCTTTTTTACTACAGGATCTAACGGAAAATTAACAAACATAGGTTTGACGAATGCTTACGTTGCCATAGAGCCAGTTAAAAATCTGACGTTTCAAACAGGACTGTCTTATAAAACATTAGAATCAGCATCGCCTGTTTTTAGTTTAGATTATTATACCACCTTGCCAACGCCTACAAATCCTGAGGGGGTTGTAAAAAGCACCACAACTCAATCAGAGTTTAATGTTCAGGCCGAGTGGACGCCTAATCGACGAACCATTGCTTATGGTGTAGAAAGAAGTATTGCCAGTAGTCCATATACTACGGTTTTTGCCAATTATAGTCAAGGTTATAAAGGAATCTTTAATAGTGATTTTAATTATAAAAAAATCGAAATTTATTATAAGCAGCCCATAACTATTGGACCATTGGGGCGGACTGATTTGATTTTGGAACTCGGAAAAACTTTTGGCACTGTTCCGCTGGGATTAATGAGTATAGTACCTGGTAATCAGACTTTTTTCACTATTGAGAATACTTTTAGTAATCTTAATTATTATGAATTTGTGACTGATCAATATGCAACTTTGCAATGGTATCACAATTTCAATGGCAGATTGTTTGCAAGAGTTCCTTTTTTGCGAAAACTCAATTGGAGAGAAATTATAGGAGTAAAAGGAGTATACGGAACAGTTAGTGATGCCAATAAAGCTATAAATGCTTCAGGCTTAGAATACATTGCACCAGAGAATGTGTACTGGGAATACAACGCAGGAATAGGGAATATTTTTAAGGTATTGCGCTTGGATTTCTCTTGGAGAGGCAGTTATCTTGATGTGCCAAATGCTAATAAATTTGCGGTAAAAGCATCGTTTGGATTCTATTTTTAGGAGCTAAATCCAGCTAGCAATTACAAGCTTATTCAAAAACTGCTATTTTTGTAAAAAGTAAAAAGAGCTTCCTTTGGTCGCTTTTTTACTTCAACAAAAATTAGCAATTTTTTTCATAAGGCTTTTCATTTTATCTGGGCTAAAAAAATCAGACCATGCAAGAAGCAATCGACCATCTTTTTCAAAAAGATCCTATTTTTCAGTATATTATTGATACCTATGGATTACCAACAATCCCAAAAAGACCTCAAGGATTTGAAACCTTAGTGCTGTTAATTCTAGAACAGCAGGTTTCTATAGATTCTGCTAAAGCAACTTTCTTAAAAATTAAAGCAGCACACACCATATTCAAGCCTGAATTACTTTTGACAGTTTCTGATGAACAATACAGAGCTTTTGGCGTAAGCCGACAAAAAACTGCCTATATAAAAGCATTATCAACTGCTATTTTAAATAAAGAAATAGATTTGGATAGCTTGTCGCAAAAATCAGCACAGCAAGTCCGCGAAGAACTTATTAAGATCAAAGGAATAGGCAATTGGACAATTGATATTTATTTAATGTTTTGTCTGCAGGAACAGGATTTACTACCTCTAGGCGATATAGCAGTAGTCAATACAATAAAAGAGTTACTGGATATTCATGATAAAACCATCATGGAAATCCACACGGTTAATTGGAGTCCATATCGATCTTATGCCACATTTTTGCTTTGGCATTATTATTTAAAAAAGCGAAAGAGGACAATTGTGTATTGAGAAATAAGTAATTAGCGGGTAGTAATTAGTAATTGGCTGTTTGGAATATAAAAAACCAAACTCTTTGCAAAAAGGCTCTTTTGATTTATTGTTTTTCAATTATTTTGAATATAATGGTATATAAAAGTGTTAATTAAGGTTAATTACTGTGGACTAATCACAAATCACAGGATTAAATTATCTTTTTTTATTGTAAAAAAGTATTGTTTGATTACTTTTGCAATCGTTAATAAAATTAAGAAAAGACAAAAAATGACTGCAGACAAAATAAAAACTTTTGATGTATTAATTGAAATACCAAGAGGAAGTAGAAATAAATACGAGTACGATTTTGAAATTAGAAGAATGCGTTTCGACAGAATGTTATTCTCTTCGATGATGTACCCAGCTGATTATGGCTTTATTCCTGAAACATTAGCATTGGATGGTGACCCATTAGATGTTTTGGTATTAATTAATGAGCCAACTTTTCCTGGTTGTGTAATGGAAGTTAAGCCTATTGGAGTTTTCCACATGGCAGATGACAAAGGACCAGACGAAAAAATAATCTGTGTACCAGTTTCAGATCCAATTTGGAATTCGTTAGAAAACCTATCCGATATTAATCCTCACTTATTAAAAGAGATTGAGCATTTCTTTCAAGTTTATAAAGACCTTGAAAACAAGCAAGTTGATGTAGAAGGCTGGGGAGATATAAGCGAAGCATTTGCTATCATCGAAGAATGTACACAGCGTTTTAATGACATTCCAAATAAACCGGAAGGATTATTTAGTATTAAATAATTTTCGCCCTTATAATTTATAAAAAAAGCAACATTCTGCAAAGAGTGTTGCTTTTTTTCGTTAAATTGCTATCCATTATATTTTTTTTTATTAACGAACCAAAATGAATATTTATGAATTCAATTATGATTTATGTGCCAATTATTATGGCAATAATAGGACTTATTTTTATGGCTGTCAAAAGATCTTGGGTATTGAAACAAGATCCTGGAGACGGCAAAATGAAAGAGATATCAGATTATATATATGAGGGAGCTCTAGCTTTCTTAAAGGCAGAATACCGGTTGCTGGCTGTCTTTGTAATAATTGCAAGTGTTGTATTAGCAAGTATCACTTTTATACCAGGTGTTAAAACAAATATATTAATAGTAGTTGCATTTGTATTCGGTGCATTTTTCTCAGCATTAGCAGGGAATATGGGAATGAAAATTGCCACAAAAACCAATGTAAGAACTACTCAGGCCGCCCGTAATAGTTTACCACAAGCTTTGAAAGTGTCATTTGGCGGAGGAACTGTAATGGGATTAGGTGTAGCCGGTTTAGCCGTTTTAGGTTTAACTGGTTTTTTTATTCTTTTTTTTAGAATATTCATGAACGGACAATGGACTTCGACAGAAGACATGACTGTTGTTCTGGAAACCCTAGCAGGTTTCTCTCTTGGAGCTGAATCAATTGCTTTGTTTGCCCGTGTTGGTGGAGGAATTTACACCAAAGCAGCAGATGTAGGTGCTGATTTGGTAGGTAAAGTTGAGGCAGGAATTCCAGAAGACGATCCTCGAAATCCTGCAACAATTGCAGATAATGTTGGAGATAATGTAGGTGATGTTGCAGGAATGGGGGCCGATTTGTTTGGATCCTATGTAGCAACCGTCTTAGCAGCGATGGTACTTGGAAATTATGTGATTAAAGATATGGGTGGAAAAATTCAAGATGCTTTTGGCGGAATCGGGCCTATTTTATTACCAATGGCAATTGCAGGTTTCGGAATTTTGTTTTCTATAATTGGTACAATGCTTGTTAAAATCACAGACGAGAACGCCAAAGAAGCCCAAGTTCAAAAAGCTTTGAATTTTGGTAACTGGGTTTCTATTGTTTTAACAGCAATCTCTTGTTTTTTCTTAGTACAGTATATGCTTCCTGAAACAATGAGCATGAGCTTCTTCGGTGAAGGGGCAAAAGATATTTCATCTATGCGTGTTTTTTATGCTACACTTATTGGATTAGTTGTTGGTGGAGCCATTTCATCAGTAACTGAATATTATACAGGTTTAGGCACAAAACCAGTAATGGCGATTGTTCAAAAATCAAGCACAGGTGCAGGAACAAACGTAATCGCAGGATTGGCGACAGGAATGATTTCTACTTTTCCAACGGTATTATTATTCGCTGCGGCCATTTGGTCTTCTTATGCTTTGGCAGGATTTTATGGAGTTGCATTAGCTGCTTCGGCAATGATGGCAACTACAGCAATGCAATTGGCAATCGATGCTTTTGGTCCTATTTCAGATAATGCTGGAGGAATTGCTGAAATGAGTGAACTGCCAAAAGAAGTGCGTACCAGAACCGATATTTTGGATTCAGTAGGAAATACAACGGCAGCAACTGGAAAAGGATTTGCTATTGCTTCGGCAGCGTTAACATCTTTGGCTTTGTTTGCGGCGTATGTAACTTTTACGGGTATTGACGGAATTAACATTTTCAAAGCACCTGTATTGGCAATGTTATTCGTTGGCGGAATGATTCCTGTGGTTTTCTCGGCTTTGGCGATGAATTCTGTTGGGAAAGCGGCTATGGATATGGTTTATGAAGTACGCCGTCAGTTCAAAGAAATCCCTGGAATCATGGAGGGAACCGGAAAACCAGAATATGCAAAATGTGTTGATATTTCAACTAAGGCTGCTTTGCGTGAAATGATGTTACCAGGTGTTTTAACAATAGGTTTTCCAATTGCAATTGTTCTTTTAGGGAAATTAGTATATGGAGATAACAATCAGCTAATCGCTGAAATGTTGGGAGGTTATATGGCTGGAGTTACCGTTTCGGGTGTACTTTGGGCAGTTTTTCAAAACAATGCCGGAGGAGCTTGGGACAATGCCAAAAAATCATTTGAGGCTGGAGTTATGATTAATGGAGAAATGACGTATAAAGGCTCTGATGCGCATAAAGCAGCAGTTACAGGTGATACAGTGGGAGATCCATTCAAAGACACTTCTGGACCATCAATGAATATCTTAATCAAATTGACTTGTTTGATCGGATTGGTAATGGCACCGATTTTAGGAAGCGGAGATACTGATACAGCAGTAACAGCTTCTTGTTGTGCTAAAATGGGTACGACTGAAATGGTTTGTGGCGAAGGCAAATGTGATCCTGCAAAAATGGCCACAATGACCAAAGACGAATGTGCAGCGATGTGCAAAGAAAATGGCTGTTCAGAAGAATGTACTGCCAAATGTTTATCAATGTATGATGCCGATGGAAAATTTGTGGGCGAAAAAACACAAACCATCAAATTGACTACGATGAAAGATGTTCGTGTGGAAATGACCAATGATAACGGAAAAACCAAAGCGACAGTAACTACTACAGCCAACGGAACGACCACCACTCAAACTTTCGAAGGAACTGAGGAAGAAGTGAAAGCGAAAGTGAAAGCTTTGAAATAATACTAGTCTAGGTCAATATAATTGATTTGGCATAGTACTAATTAAAAAACACCTCATAACGTTAGTTCGTTTTGAGGTGTTTTTTTGTAAATTATGATAAACTTCTGTTTTATAGTTCATTCAGTAAATCTATTGTTCTACTAGCTTGTTTTTTACCAATCTTAAATTAAATTCTTCAAGCACTTATTTTATTTTTTTAGCAAGGCGGCTTTTTCATCAGAAATTAGATTTTTTTCAATTAGAAGAACATATTACTTTTAATCAAATGCTGCTCAATTCTTTGGAGAATCTACTAATACTTTTAAAATCAGTTGATGTTATTTTGTATGGGAAAACCACGGCTTATTTACTGATTTTTAAATCTTTGATTAATTCTGTTGCTTCAACATTTAATGCAAAAGCAATCTTAAGCATTGTTCCTACTTTCATTTCTTGTTTTCCTTTAATGTATTTCCTTAAATTTTCTACATCCATATCGGCATCGTGGGCAACTTCTCTGGTTTTCAATCCTTTCTCTTTGATGATTTCCTCAATACGTTTTCCTAAAAGGATGATTTCTTGTTTCATTTCCGATTTCCGAACTCTTTTTTCCATAATCGGAAAATTACTTTCGTCTGATTAAATAAGTGGGATTGTAAAAATCAGATTGTTTACAACTGATTATTTAATTATATTTGAAAAAATTAATTAGAATGCCTACACTAAACTGGATTGGTAAAGACAAAATCATCAATCATCATCAAGAAGTTCCTTATAAAGTTTTAAATCACCAATATGGTTTTTCTGAAAACGGAAAAACCAATACTACAATTGATTCTGGAAATCTCATCATAAACGGGGATAATCTGGAAGCTTTAAAATCCTTATTACCCAAATACGAAGGCAAAGTAAACTGCATTTACATAGATCCGCCTTACAATACAGGAAACGAAAGTTGGGTGTACAATGACAATGTCAATTCGCCTCAAATGAAGAAATGGTTGGGCAAAGTTGTTGGCAAAGAAAGTGAAGATTTAACCCGACATGACAAATGGTTGTGCATGATGTATCCACGATTAAAATTACTTCATAAATTATTAGCCAAAGATGGAGCGATATTTATTTCTATAGATGATAATGAAGAGGCTAATCTTAAATTAATGTTAGATGAAATTTTTGGTAACAGAAATTTTGTTGGAAGATTTATTTGGAAGAAAAAAAAACAACCATCATTTTTAGCGAAACATATAGCAAATATTACTGAATTTATATTTGTCTATGGAAAAAATAGCAATCTTGTTAATAAATTAAGTATTGATAATGTTTCAGATGAAACGAGAAGAGTTGATAATGCAACAAATGATATTGGGTTGAGGAATATTAAAAAAGGCATAATTGCTAAAGTCGATGTCGAGATTATTGAAAAAGGCATATATCAAAATAAAACGATGCAACTAGAATTTTTGGATGATGTTTTAATAAAGGATTATAGAACATTAAATGATTTTAGTGTGAAAGGAAATTTCAGAAATAAACAAGAAGATTTCGATAAATTTTGTAATGAAGATTTACTTTTTATTACAAGAAATTTTGGATTTAGAAGATTGCCAACATTTGAAGAACAAGATAAAAAAAAGACAGTTGTTGATTTATTATTAGATTGGGGTGATAATCAAGATAGTGATAAAGAATTACAGAGTATTTTTACCGTAAAACCATTTGATTATCCTAAACCTTCATTATTAATTTCAAATCTAATAAGATCTGTAACTTATAATAAAAAAAACTCCATAATCCTAGACAGCTTTGCAGGTTCAGGAACAACAGCCCACGCTGTTTTAAACTTAAACAAACAAGACGCAGGAAGCCGAAAATTCATTTTGATAGAAATGGAAAACTATGCCGAAACCATCACTGCCGAACGTGTCAAAAGAGTAATTAACGGCTACGCAGACAAAGAAGCCACAGGCGGAAGTTTTGATTATTACACTTTAGGAGAACCGCTATTTGACGAAAATAATAACTTAAATGAAACCGTTGGCATCGAAAAAATCAGAGAATACGTTTGGTTTACCGAAACTAGAATTTCCTATACAATTCAAGAATTGACTTCGCCATTTTTAGGAATTTATAACGACACCAGTTACTATTTTATTTATGAAAAAGATAATTTAACCACGCTCGATTATGAGTCTTTAGCAGAATACGTCCAACAAAAAGCAGAACGATACATCATTTATGCAGATAATTGCTTGTTACCAGAATTGTTTATGAGAGAAAAAAACATTGAGTTCAAGAAAATCCCAAGAGATATAACCCGATTTTAGCTACTGCCAGACCTAACAGGTTTTTAAAACCTGTTAGGTCTAAACTACTATAAACTATGGAACTAAAAGCCTACCAAAAAGAAGTAATAAACGATTTGCAACTTTATTTTGAGTATTTGCAAAACCACAAAAAAGCCAATGTTGCTTTTAATGCTTTTTGGCAAGAAAAAGTAGGCTTCTACAATCCGCTTACTGGCGAAGGAATGCGTCCGTATCAAAATACGGTTCCAAACGCTGTGCATTTGAGTATAAAAGTGCCAACAGCCGGTGGAAAAACCTTTATTGCCTGCAATGCCTTGAAAACAATTTTTGATGCCATGCCCGATAAGCCAACCAAAACTGTGATTTGGCTTGTGCCTTGGAGCAATCTTTTAGACCAAACCGTAAAAAACCTTTCCAATCCCGATCATCCGTATTGTCAAAAACTGAACTCGTTATTTAATAACCGTGTTCAAGTGTATGAAAAACGGGATTTGTTGCAAGGAGCTAATTTTAATCCATCGTCAGTTCAGGAACAATTGAGTATTATGGTGATGAATTTTGCATCGATAAGAGCCAAAAATAAAGAAGACAGAAAGGTAAACGAACAGAACTCGAATTTGGCTAATTTTTCTGCAATGATTAGCGATGATGATGTTTTGGAAGGGACTGAAAAAGAAGCATTAATCAATGTAATTCGAAGTTTAAATCCAATTTTGGTGGTCGACGAAAGCCATAATGCCGAAAGCGATTTGAGTGTAGAAATGCTCAATAACCTAAATCCAAGTTTTATTTTAGATTTGACCGCAACGCCCAAACAGAATGCCAATATCGTGAGTCTGGTTTCGGCAATTGAATTGAAAAAAGAACACATGGTTAAGTTGCCTGTGATTGTTTATAACCATCAAAATATAGAAGGCGTTATTGAAAGTGCTTTGCATTTGCAAAATAAATTGGAAATCGAAGCCAAAATATTAGAAGAAAATGGCGGAAAATACATTCGTCCAATCGTACTTTTTCAAGCGCAACCTAAAGGAAAAGAAGACAATACTACTTTTGATAAATTGAAAGCTCAATTAATCAAAATTGGAATTCCCGAAGAACAAATCAAAATTAAAACGGCGAATAAAGATGAGTTGAAAAACGAGGATTTAATGAGCAAAGACTGTCCAGTTCGTTACATTATCACTATTAACGCCTTGAAAGAAGGTTGGGATTGCCCATTTGCTTATATCTTGGCTTCCTTGGCTGATAAATCTTCGGAAGTGGATGTTACCCAAATTCTTGGGCGAGTTTTACGTCAGCCGTATGTGATGAAACACAATAGTACAATGTTGAATTTGTCGTACGTAATTACAGCATCAGTTAAGTTTCAAAATACTTTACAAAATATTATCAAAGATTTGCAACAATCGGGTTTTAGCGAAAAAGATTATCGCGAAAAAGATATTATGCCCGAATTTGTAAAGGAAGAAGTTAAACAAGAGTCCTTGGATAATTTCTTGTTCCCAGAACAGATTGAAGTTAATGAAGAAGAGGTTATTGATGTTCGAAAAATCAATTTCAATCCCAATCAAATTAGCCAAAACACAAATACAACGGTATTTGAAATTGAAGAATTAGCTATTGCGCAAGACGAAGCTTTTCAAAAAGCAATTGCCAGTCAGGAAAATTCAAATAGCATTCAACAAATTTATTCTGAAGTAGGTATGAAAGTCAAACAATATAAAATGCGTGAAAGTGTTGCCGAACAAGCGCAACAAATTAGTATACCAAAATTTGTAATTGAAGTTCCTCAAAATGATTTTCTGGATATGGGACAAGGTGAAACGCAATTGTTAGACCGAGTTAATCTTTTAAAGAATTTTAAACTTTCGAATAAAGATATTGATATTCCTTTCAAAAGTATTTCATCTGATTTGTACAAAATTGATACTGAAAACACCAATGATGGCGGTTATAAAATGGTTTCTCTAAAAGTGGATGCCTTTAAAGAATCAATAACCGAGTATATTTTAGCCAAACCAAAAGAAAGTCAGATTAAAGATATTGCGTATCAAATTGTAAAGCAAATTGACAAAATGCCACCCATTGCAGACAATGAAATTAAGAAATATGTAAACCGCATTCTCGAAGATATGTCAGCCGAAGAATTGCAGGATTTTTTGCAACACAAATTTTCCTACACTGATTTAATCAAAAAGAAAATAAGCGATTTAGCCGATATTGAAGCCGAAAAAGTTTTTCTTGAATGGCTGGCAATTGATAAAATAACCACACAAGGTGTTTGGAAGTTTGAACCTGCTATTATCCCATCTAAAATTGGAAATGACATTGGAAATTCTTTATACACACACGAAGGCGACATGAATGGATTGGAAGAAAAATTCATTTTAGAAATTTCAAATTCATCAAATATTGCTTTTTGGCACAGAAATTTAGGAAGAGGAAAAGGTTTTTCATTAAATGGTTTCAAGTCTAATCATTATCCAGATTTTATATTGGTAACCAAAAATAATCGCGTAATTGTGGTTGAAACAAAAGGTTCAGACAGAGACAATTCGGATAGTGCTGCGAAATTACGATTAGGTTTGGCTTGGGAAAAAAGTACAAACTCAACCAAATATAAATACATGATGGTATTTGATAAAAATGCTATTGACGGGGCATACAATTTAGAAGAAGCTATACGATTGATAAAGCAGATGTAATTTATCTTTTAACAAGCTTCCCTTTTTTGTCTATAGGGATACTTGTCTTTACAATTGATTTTGGCTGCAGATCATCTAGGATATTTAAAGCTTCTTCGACATAAACATCTTTAGACAAACTTTCATGCCATCTTTCTCTCTTATCTTTCAGAACAGGATCTTTACTAAACTCTTCTAACTCATATGGCAATGAATTGAATTCTAAATTGTTTTTGTAATCCGAAATGGGTTTAAATTTTTTAGCAGTTTCTTCAATTTGATTCTGAGCCGCTTTAAATTTATCAATATTCAAATTGTAAGTATCAACATTACTTCTGCTGTCAATCCATTTAGCATTCTCTTCAATTAATTGAAATTGAACATTTTTTTCAATTCTTTGTTTACTATTAGCAATAGCCTGATCAAATTTTGAAGTATTATTCCAAAGAGTATAAGGAGCTGCTTCGATTTTGTCCCATGATAATGCATGCAATTGATCACGCTCTCCCATTTTTAAGTAAGCATAACGGTCTGGCATAACGACATCACTGCTTACACCTTCTAATTGAGTAGAACCGCCATTAATTCTGTAAAACTTTTGAATAGTAGTTTTTAAGGCTCCAAAATCTCCAAAAGAGTTATTATTAATATACGGATTAAGTTCAATCACCCGCTGGACTGTTCCTTTACCATACGTTTGCTTACTGCCAACGATAATCCCACGCTTATAATCCTGAACAGCGGCGGCTAAAATCTCTGAAGCCGAAGCCGAAAATTCATTAACCATAATTACTAATGGCCCGTCCCATTTTATTTTCTTATCGGTATCGTACAGAATTTCTTTTTTAACAGCTGATTTAACCTGAACAATAGGCCCTTCTTCTATAAATAAACCTGTAATATTTACAACTGCTCCCAAAGAACCACCTCCATCATCACGAACATCTAAAACAATACCTTTTACTCCCGTTTCTTTCAAACGGTCTATTTCTTGGGCAATATCTTTAGCAGCATCTCTCCCCTTTCCGTCTTTGTTCTGGAAATCAACATAAAATTTCGGCAAATAAATGACGCCATATTTCAGTCCGTTTTTCTCAACAACACTTGATTTTACGTATGTTTCTTCAATCTCAACAATATCTCTAATAATTGAAATAATCTGTATTGTGCCATCAGCTTTTTTTACAGTAAGACGAACTTCAGAACCTTTTGGCCCTTTTATTTTTTTTATAACATCAGCCAGACGCATGCCAATTATATCAACTGCAACACCATTTGATTGAGCTACTTTCATAATCAAATCCCCTTTTTCCAATTGCTTTCCTCTCCAAGCTGGCCCCCCGGAAATTAACTCTGATATCTCAATGTAATCATTTTTCTTTTGCAGCTGAGCACCAATCCCCTCAAATTTACCGCTCATGCTTACATCAAACTTTTCTTTATCTTCAGGAGCAAAATACGAGGTGTGCGGATCGAATTGAGACACGATAGAATTGATATACAGTGTAAACCAGTCCTCTCTTTTTAATTCACTCATTAACCCAAAAGAATCATTCAGCGACTTTACTGAACTTTCTCTAGTTTCCTTTTCAAGTACAGCATCTGATTTTACAGTATAAGCCGGATCTTTGATTTTTTTATCTTCTTCCTGCTGTTGTTTTTCAGTAATATTAGAAAGAGCAGACAGCTTAATTTGTTTTCTCCATTTGTCTTTCAGCTCAATATTATTTTTAGCGTATGGAGCTTTATCATAATCCACATTAAAATCCTCATCAATTTTATAATCAAAAGGACTGCCTGAAATCTCTTTGAAAATTCTATTCCCTTCTTCCATACGAAGCATCAGACGATCGTATGTAAGATTAAAGAAAGTCAGATCTATATTAGTTAACTGATCATCCAGTTCCAATTCGAATTTAGAAAACTCATTGATATCTGACTGCAGAAAAAATCGTTTGGAAGGATCCAAAGCTTCAATATATTCTTTATAAACGCCTTTTGAAAAAGTATCATCAATGGCTGCCTTATTATAATGTTCTTTTTTCATTACGAACATCAATAATTCCAGAAGAAGCTTATCTTTCTCTGGATCTTTCGTTTTTTTTGAATTAACTGTAAAGGCCAATAAAGTAATAGAAAGGCATATTACAGCTATAAGCTTTTTGTAATCTCTTTTCATATGGACATTTTGTTTTTGGTCTACTGATAAAATAAACTCACTTGTATGCGGTGGTATTTATGACATTTCTTTGTCATGCTGATTGCATAAAACAAGAATATTTTGCTAAAGATATAAATTAGTTTTTTTAACTTGAACAAATCAATTAGCCGAAAAGCTATTTATTATATTATTTAACATTTTCGATTAACTATCAAAAAAAAACGCTCCAAAAATTGAATCGTTTTCTTTTTTATTTGAAATTACTTAAAATTACGATTTAACTAACTTCCTTTTTTTATCAGTTGGAATAGAATTCTTCACAATTGATTTAGTCTGCAGATCATCCAGAATATTTAAAGCTTCTTCAACATAAACATCTTTGGATAAACTTTCATGCCATCTCTCTCTCTTTTCCTTTAGAACAGGATCTTTACTAAATTCTTCCAATTCATATGGCAGTGAATTAAATATCAAATTGTTTTTATAATCAACAATAGGCTTGAATTTACTAGCTGTTTCTTCAATTTGATTTTGAGCAACTTTAAACTTATCAATATTCAGGCTATACGTATTTTCATTACTTCTGCTGTCAATCCATTTAGCATTTTCTTCAATTAATTGAAATTGACTGTTTTTAGCGATTCTTTCTTTGCTATTAGCAACTGCCTGTTCAAATTTTGAATTTTTATCCCAAACAGTGTAAGGAGCTGGATCAATTTTGTCCCACTTCATTGCATTTTCTTCATCGCGTTCTCCCATTTTTAAATAAGCATAACGGTCCGGCATAACAACATCACTGCTTACTCCTTCAAGCTGGGTAGAACCACCGTTTATTCTGTAAAATTTTTGGGTGGTTGTTTTTAATGCGCCTAAATCACCGGCTGAACTGTTGCGTACAAATTGATTCAAATCAATTACATTCTGAACAGTTCCTTTTCCATAAGTTTGCTTACTTCCAATGATAATACCTCTTTTATAGTCTTGAATAGCAGCAGCCAAAATCTCTGAAGCCGATGCTGAAAATTCATTTACCATGATTACTAATGGGCCGTCCCATTCAATTTTTTTATCGGTATCGTATAAAATTTCTTTTTTCTTACCCGCTGATTTTATTTGAACAATAGGTCCCTGCTCAATAAATAAACCAGCAATATCAACAACAGTAGATAAGGACCCTCCTCCATCATCACGCACATCCAAAACAATACCATTCACACCCGATTTTTTCAATCTGTCTACCTCAAGTGCAATGTCTTTTCCAGCATCTCTGCCGTCTTTATTTTCAAAATCGATATAAAATTTAGGCAGGTAAATCACTCCATATTTTAAACCGTCTTTCTCAACAATACTTGACTTTGCATAAGTTTCTTCAATCTCTACAATATCACGTATTATAGAAATTACCTGTATAGTTCCGTCTACTTTTTTAACTGTTAAACGAACTTCAGAACCTTTTGGTCCTTTAATTTTTTTAACTACATCATCCAAACGCATTCCAACAACATCAACAGCTACACCGTTACCCTGTGCAACTTTCATTACTAAATCTCCAGCTTCTAACTTTTTACCTCTCCAAGCTGGTCCGCCTGAGATCAATTCGGAAATTTCAGTGTAGTCGTTCTTTTTTTGCAGTCTGGCTCCAATTCCCTCCAGTTTACCACTCATACTCACATCGAATCTTTCTTTTTCTTCTGGAGCAAAATAAGTCGTGTGCGGGTCAAAACGAGACATAATTGAGTTGATATACAATGTAAACCAATCATCTCTTTTTAATTCACTCATAAAACCAAAAGAATCATTCAACGAAGTCAAGGAGCTTTCTCTTGTCTCTTCATCCAGTTCTTTATCCGTTTTCATTACATAATTTGGATCTTTCAGTTTTTTATCTTCCTCCATTTTTTTCTTATCTGTAAAAGATGAAAGAGTGGATAATTTAATTTGTTTTCTCCATTTTTCCTTCAATTCTGAACTATTTTTAGCATACGGAGCCTTGTCATAATCCACATTAAAATCCTCATCGAGACTATAATTAAATGGTTTACTCAAAATAACTTTAAAAACTTTTTTACTTTCCTCCATACGAAGCATCAAACGGTCATAAGTAAGATTAAAGAAAGTCAGATCTTTATTCGTTAACTGATCGTCCAGTTCCAGTTCGAATTGAGAAAACTCATTAATATCCGACTGCAGGAAAAAACGCTTAGACGGATCCAGCGCAGCGATATAATCTTTGTAAACCCCTTTTGAAAATTCATCATCAATAACCGCCGGATTATAATGGCCTTTTTCAATTACAAATGTCAATAACTCCAAAAGCAATTTATCTCTTTCCGGATCAATAGCCTTTCTTGAATTTATATTAAAGGCAAACAGGGTCGCCGAAAGGCACACCACAGCTATGAGTATTTTATAATTTCTTTTCATAAAGCTTACAATAGAATTCATCAATTTTTTAAACTAAGTTACACTAAAAACCATGCCACCTCCTTATTCTGCTGCATAATTTTTTGTTAAAGGTATAAAAATAGATTTTTTAAGTTTAAAAAAAACATCCAAAAAATATATTTTATTTTTTCGCAATATAAGATTTTGTGTTAGTACATTTGTTTTCAAATACAATTTTTATCATAAAATTATTCTTTTTAACTTCCCTCTATGAAAAATGAAAGGCCTTTAATACTAATAACAAATGACGACGGAGTTTCTGCTCCAGGAATAAGGGCTTTAATCGATGTCATGTCTTCAATTGGCGATGTTATTATTGTTGCTCCGGACAAACCTCAAAGCGCAATGGGGCATGCCATTACCATTAACGACACTTTGTATCTCAACAAAATCTCAAAAGATAAAGATGCCATAACAGAATACAGCTGTTCCGGAACTCCCGTTGACTGCGTAAAAATAGCCGTACACGAAATTCTGAAAAGAAAACCTGATCTTTGTGTTTCGGGCATTAACCACGGATCCAATTCATCGATAAATGTTATCTATTCCGGAACCATGAGTGCAGCTGTAGAAGCTGGAATCGAAGGCATACAAGCGATTGGTTTCTCTTTGCTGGACTACGATTGGAATGCCGATTTCGAACAGATTAAATCCTTTGTCAAATCCATTACACTCGAAGTATTAAAAAACAAACTTCCGGAAGGCGTTATTTTGAATGTAAATTTCCCAAAATTAAAAGAAAAAGAAATCAAAGGAATCAAAATCTGCCGTCAGGCGAATGCACTTTGGACGGAAAAATTCGATAAAAGAGAAACACCGCAAGGTAAAGATTATTACTGGCTTACCGGAGAATTCGTTAATCAGGACAAAGGGGAAGATACTGATGAATGGGCACTACAAAACGGATTTATCTCCATAGTACCCGTACAATTTGACCTTACTGCACACCACGCCATACAGCATTTAACTCAAAGGGACTGGAACTAAAATGTTCCCACAACAATGCTAATTTAAAAAAATTAAAGTTACCTAAACATGAACAAAACAGACATACTCATCGGATTTGTAATAGGAATTTTAGGTTCCTTACTGGGAATGTTTCTCTACATCACGATTGCAACGGACTTCGGCTTTATATCAGGAATACAAATAATGAAAAGCCAAGGAAATCTCGGAAAAATTGTTACTCTTGGTTCCATACTCGATTTAGTAGCCTTTGCTGTTTTGCTAAAAATGAATAAAGAACTCATGGCAAGAGGTGTAGTATTGGCAGTTATTGCGCTAACTATTGTTACTTTGTTTTTGTAAAGCTAAGCTACTAAGTTGCTGAGATTCTAAGTTTTTTTCTCCTCAAAAGTCTTAGCAACTTAGAATCTTAGTTTCTTAGCATCTAAATATTATCTTTGTTTATCAAAAAATTTACATAATATGAAATACTATATTATTGCAGGAGAAGCTTCTGGAGACTTACACGGTTCCAATTTGATGAAAGCACTCTATGAAGAAGACCCAAATGCCGACATCCGTTTTTGGGGAGGCGATTTGATGCAAAATGTAGGCGGAACTTTGGTAAAACACTATCGTGAACTGGCTTTTATGGGTTTTGTCGAAGTGATTTTTAATCTGAAGACCATTTTAAATAATATCACTATCTGCAAAAATGATATTGCACAATTCAAACCAGATGTGATTATTTACATCGATTATCCTGGTTTCAACATGCGGATTGCCAAATGGGCTAAACAACTTGGGTACAAAAATCACTACTACATTTCCCCTCAAATATGGGCTTGGAAAGAAAACCGAATCAAAGCAATCAAACTTGATATTGACAAAATGTACGTGATTCTGCCTTTCGAAAAAGACTTTTACGAAGTCAAACATAAATTCCCAGTTGAATTTGTCGGTCATCCGTTGATTGATGCTATTCACAATCAGTCAGGTGTTGACGCTAATACTTTTAGAGCAGAAAACCACTTATCCGAAAAACCGATTATAGCTATTTTGCCTGGAAGCCGGAAACAGGAAATCAGCAAAATGCTGTCGGTAATGCTAAGCGTTGTCAAGGATTTTCCCGATTATCAATTTGTGATTGCAGGAGCGCCAAGTCAGGAATTATCCTTTTACCAGCAATTCATTTCTGGCGAAAACATAAAATTCGTTTCCAACAAAACCTATGCTTTATTGCGCAACGCCACCGCGGCACTTGTAACCTCTGGAACAGCCACACTCGAAACTGCTCTTTTCAAAGTTCCGGAAGTCGTTTGCTACAAAGGCAGCTGGGCTTCCTACCAAATCGCAAAACGCATCATCACCCTAAAATACATTTCGCTCGTCAACCTAATTATGGACAGAGAAGTAGTAACCGAATTAATTCAGGACGATTGCTCCACCAAACGCATCCGAGAAGAATTAACCAAAATCCTAGAACCCAATTACCGCAAAACGCTACTTGAAAATTATGATTTACTGGAAGAAAAACTTGGCGGAATAGGTGCCAGCAAAAAAACAGCCCATTTAATTGTTGATGCTATAAAGTAATTTTCAAAATATGTTGGGCGTGCCACCATAAAGAAAAGGAGCCAACTCATCGCAACGGTGAGTCGGCTCCTTTTCTTTATGATGTCGGGCTATCCGCGCTACTTCGGTAGCTTGCTTCTATCCCTCACGCAATACAACGTTCTCAAAAACAGCATTTTGAACAAATAAAGCTTTGTTTTCGGATTTGCTAAATCTTTTGACACAAGACCAACTTCAAATTAAGCCTTATGCCCAAATTGCTTGTAGCGTGTGTTACCAGCAGTTTTTTTATTTAATTGTTCCGTCTTTATTAAAGAATTTAATTTCTCCAGATTGAGCATCTTTCAAAATTGCTTTTGCATCTTCTGTTCCGTCAATAATTACAGGTTTAGATTTTCCTTCTCTTATGTCGTATAAATATTCTATACTATTTACTTTAATTAACCCATATTTTTCAGTTTTAAAAAAACCGTTATCAAATTTTTCATCGTGAACTACATTTTTTTCACTTTTCCAATTTTGAGGAAGTTTGTTTTCTATTTCATATAAATTTATAATTTCTTTTCCATTTTCATCATAAATCCAAATTTCGTCAGCCATTCCACTCAATTTAAATACAAACTCTTTTTCGTCTTTAAATTTTATGTTTTTTTTAATCCATTCTTCATCAAGATTGAATTTTCTATCAATAACATTTGTTGTTATCATATTTAAATCTATGTGTATAGATTTAATTCTTCCTTTCCAATCAATATCATTTGGTTTTCTTAATTCTCGTAAGTTTATTCCATAAAATTCAGCAAATTCTTTAGCTCCTTTTTGAAAACCAACTTTTGAAACCATAATACCATTTGTATTGCCAATATCTGAAAGTACACCAAAAAAATCTCTCACTTTTGCAACTGAAACATTTGAGTTATAGTTTTTGCATTCTATTGCAACTTTATGCTTAATTCCTGCTATTTCATATTCCCAGTAAACATCAATTTGGTGCTTAAATGCTTTCCTTGAATTTCCACATCATGCAAAACTTCAACTGTTACGCCGTCATTTTTCAGCAGAACTTCGTAAATATCTTTAGTTAAAAGTTCATATTCTGTATTGATATTTGTCATTTTTTTTTCGGGTAAAATTGCTGGTAACTAAAATATACGCGATAAAAACCTTCGCGTATACATCTTATTTAGATAGATTGGCGAAGGTCAACTTCGTTTTATACTTCCTTCCAAATATAAAAAATAATAGTTACAAACTTACAAAGCGTAAATTTTGTTTATTTTACTCGTTTTTACACTCCGCCCAGTAAAATTGGGCATCCGAAGAAAAAATAATGCCCTGATACGAGCTTCGGACTCCCTGATACGGTCTTCGGACAGCCTGATTCAAGCTTCGGAACTCATCAAACGGTCTTCTGAGCGCATTATGAATGCTTCGGAATGTAAAAAACGAGCTTCGGACTCCCAACTGCAATCTTCGGATAGAATGCTTCATGCTTCTGATCTTCAAAACCATAATTAAAAAAAGACTTTATTTCTTACAGAAATATTTGTACTTTGGCATTATGAAAGTACTACAATTTCCGTTAGCCAGAATCACAATAGCCTTTATATCAGGCATACTCGCTGTCTATTTTCTAAAGCCAATTCCTCCAGCAATATTTGCTTTTTTGACTATAACGGTTATTATTTTTTTAAGGGTATATTATTCAAGCAAAAAAAACACCAAAATCCAACTGCGTTTCGGTATTGCCGTCTATCTACTTGCCTTTTCCATTGGTACCACAACACAAACTGTCCACACCGATTCCAATAGACCGGACAACTATACCCATTACAAAAATATTTTTGACAAGAACCACACTTTCACACTGACATTAAAGGAAAAATTAAAAAGCACCGCATTCAATGATCGTTATATTGCCTTACTAAATTCGGTTGACCAAAAGAAAGCATCGGGCCGAATGCTGCTCAACATTCGCAAAGACAGCTTGACACATCCTTTTATCATTGGAAATCAATTAAAAATAAATGCTCCATTAATTAAAAATACTCCTCAAAAAAATCCAAATCAATTTGATTATTCTAAATATCTCGAAAACAAACAAATCTATGCCCAGCTCTATGCTGACCCAAATGAAATACAGCTCAACTCGGAAATAACAAAAGACATTTGGTACCAAGCTTCGCAATTCAGATCTCGGATTATCCAAAATTTGGAGAAAAGCAAATTCAGCAATAAAGAATTAAACGTGGCTGTTGCCTTAATTATGGGACAACAGCAGGACATAGACCCAGAAATCACAAAGGACTATCAATATGCGGGAGCCGTACATATTCTGTCGGTTTCGGGATTGCATATTGGGTTTATACTGTTATTTGTCACTTTTGTACTGAAACCTTTTCCAAATACCAGAAAAGGAGCCTTCATCAAATTATTTATTACACTCGCTGCGTTGTTCCTTTTTGGGATTCTGGCTGGGCTTGCGCCTTCGGTGGTACGGTCTGTGACAATGTTTTCGTTTGTTGCTATTGGTCAATATTTAAGAAGAAGCGTCAGCATTTATCACACACTGCTTGTTTCAATCCTACTTATTTTGTTATTTCAGCCCTCCTTTTTATTCGATGTAGGTTTTCAGCTGAGTTATGTAGCGCTGTTTTTTATCGTTTGGCTACAGCCTTTATTGGCTAATATATGGAGACCAAAAAACAAAATTGGGAACTATTTCTGGGACATATTAACCGTTTCGTTTGCTGCTCAAATTGGCACGTTGCCACTAAGCATTTATTACTTTCATCAATTTCCAGGGTTATTTTTCATTACAAATTTAATCGTGATTCCGTTTCTGGGTTTCATTATGAGCTTGGGTGTTTTGGTAATGCTTTTGGCTGCATTCAGCTGGGTTCCATATTATCCGGCAAAAATACTGGAATTAAGCATTTATTATTTAGACAAAATAATTGGTTTCATTGCTTCATTTGAACAGTTTATTATAAAAAACATTCCTTTAAACACTGCTCTTCTAATAAGCAGTTATTTGGTAATTATCACGCTGATTATTGCTTTTCAGCAAAAAAACTCAAGAAGCATATTTGCAGTATTAGCAGCTGTTATACTACTTCAATTATCCTGTATTACAACCAAATGGCAGATTCAAAATCAAACCGAATTCATAGTCTTAAACACCTCCAAAAAAACACAGATCGTAGAAAGAAACGGAAATACAGCAACTGTATATGCAAATGACAGTATTTTAAAAAATACGATGATCTCTTCTTATCTTACTGCTAATTTCAGCACTTTGAAAGAACAGCCGAGATTGAAAAATCTGTTTTATTTTAAAGGAAAAAAAATCCTTTTGATAGACAGTTCAATGGTTTTCCCAAAGAATATTCATCCCGATGTTTTACTGCTCACACAGTCACCAAAGATCAATCTTGACCGATTACTGCAAACCATAAAACCCAAGATTCTTGTTGCCGATGCATCTAATTATAAGTCAGTTCAAAAAAAGTGGGAAGCAACTTGTTACAAACAAAAAATCCCTTTCCATGCAACTGCAGAAAAGGGATTCTTTAAAATTAACTAATATTTTTTTTACGCTTTTTTAGTTTTAGCTTTAGGCGCAGCTACAGGTTTTTTGACAAAATTCTCTGCAGTTGCAATCCACGCACTTGGACCTCCAGCGACATAACCTGTACTTCCCAGACCTTCAAAATTTATTTTTCCTTCTTTATTAGTCTTAGCATTTGCAAAATAAATCGTTGGAAAACCTTGAACTCCGAACACCTGTTGTAATTCATTATTCTGAGTTTTAACAGCTTCAGGCTGAGCAGTTCTTCTAGGAAAATCCAACTCCACAAGAATTACGTTTTTGTTTGCCCATGTACTGAATTCAGGTGTTTTTAGTACTTCATTTTGCAAACGAATACACCAACCGCACCAATCACTTCCTGTAAAGAATAACAGTAATGGTTTTTTCTTTTTGTTTGAAACTTTGATAGCTTCTTTTACATCTGTGTACCATTTTAAATCTGATTTTAATTCTGGCTTTGTTTCTTGCGCTTGAGAAATGCTAGTTCCAATAAAAAAGAATGCGATTAAAATTATTTTTTTCATCTAATGTATTTATTAATTTGTTAAAGCAAAGCTAAATTCAAAAACTGAACTTTATTTACACCAAAAATTATATTTCTAATTTACAAATTTATACAAAATAACAGCAAAAGTAATCAGTTACTTTACTTCTTGCATTAATTTTTTAATTAAAGGTGAAATCGCAATCAGTATAACCCCGGCAATCAGCGAGTAAACAGCCAATTGATAATATCCATCAGTGTATGACTGCAGTTTAGACATCAAAGTTGTCCCTGTATTTGATTTAGAAATTTCGGCTCCTAGTTTCCCAGCAAACAACTGACCAAAAGCACTTGCTAAAAACCATAATCCCATCATCATCCCGAAAAGTCTTTTTGGCGAAAGCTTAGTAATAATTGACATTCCGATTGGACCCAAACAAAGTTCTCCAATAGTAGTTACTAAATAAGCGAAAGTGAATACATTCAACGAAGTGATTCCGTTAACATCAGCAAAAAATTTAGTATAATAAAAAATGTAGAAAGAAGCAGCTAGAAACAAAAATCCTATTCCAAATTTAATTAAAGTATTAGGCTCGATTTTCTTTTTTGCTAACCAAAGCCAAAGCAACCCGACTAAAGGGCTGAAAACAACAACAAACAATGTATTAGAACTGTTATTTACTGCATTGGGATCAATAGTAAATCCAAGCAGATCATAACTTAAATTGTCTTTAGCAAACAAAGACAATGATCCACCGCTTTGTTCGTAAATGGCATTAAACACTAAATAAAAGAAAATAAACGTAAAAGCTGCAGCCATCTTTTTTTGCAGTTTTGCATCACCCAATTTTACAACTTCATACAGAAAATAAATAACCGCAATTATACCAATGGTGTACATGAAATAATCCGTATAATCCGTATTTTTTACCATTATAAAAATAAAAGGAATACTTAATAGTGACCCAATGTAAACCGCTATCTCCCTAAATTTTCTTTTACTTGGTTCTAAATGCAGCAACGGAGAATTCCCTATCGGACCAAGATGTTTTTTGGTAAACAAAAAAGTAAGCAGTCCAAACACCATAACAATAGCTGCCGAAAGAAAACACAATTGCCAAGAGTAATATTTCCCTAAATAAATGCATAGAATACCGCCAAAAAAACCGCCAATATTAATTCCTGCATAAAACATTCCATAACCTGCATCTCTTCTATGATCGCTTTCATGATAGAGTTCTCCAACCATTGAAGAAATATTGGGCTTAAAAAAACCAGTCCCAATTATAGAAAAAGCCAAACCATAATAAAATAACTGCTGAGGCGCAAAAGCAATAAGCAGATTCCCCAGAATCATAACGATTCCTCCAAAAAACAAAGATTTTTTGAACCCTAAAACTTTATCAGCAAAAATACCCCCAATGAAAGTAAAAGCATACACAAATGCCTGAATGGCTCCATACTGCAGATTAGCAGCTTCATCTTTAAGCAAAAGCTGATCAACCATGAAGAAGGTTAAAACACCGCGCATTCCGTAAAAGCAAAACCGCTCCCACATTTCTACAGTAAACAGATACCATAATTGTTTAGGATATTTTCCTTTAAAATTTTGTATTTGTTCTAAACTTAAATTTTGTTCCATTATAATTATCTTAAGTATATAAATAAAAAACATCATCTTTCAGATTGAATCCAAAAGATGATGTTTTGTGTTTTTTTATTTGATTGAATTATCTGACACCGTGCATCATTTTTTTCAAAAATGGAGTTAATGCAAATAACAATACTGCCGCAATTCCTGTAAGAACTACAAATACCATAAAAAATTCATACAAGTTGTGAATTTCAAAACCTGCAAAAAAGTGATTGGCAGCGCTAATCTGATTTTTTTCTAAAAGAACTAATTGCTCAGCTGTAGGCGTTACCGTTTTGTCTAAAACTGCCTGAAGATCGATACCTAATTCTTTTGCTTTTTCAAATTTATCACCGGTAGCCGGCAAAATAGAACCTAAAGTTCCTCCTAAAGCATAACCTGACGCATTCGACAAGAAAAATACTCCGTACAATAAAGATGCAAAACGTTTTGGTGATAATTTACCTACCAATGAAAGTCCAATTGGAGATAAGCATAACTCTGCGCAAGTATTTAAGAAATACAACAAAATAAGCCATTTAACCAAAAGCAATCCTGAAGTCCCGATATAAGAAACCTGAGTTGCAATCATAAAGAAGCTCAAAGAAATAATTACTAAACCAACTGCTAATTTTACAGGAGAAATTGGTTCTTTCCCTTTTGCTCTTAACGTATCCCACAATACGCTAAATGGAACTGCTAATAACACCACGAATAATCCGTTGAAAATCTGAACCATAGAAGCGGGCATTAAAAAGCCAAAAAAGTTTCTATCTGTTTGATTATCTGCAATAAAAGTCAATGATGAACCTGCCTGCTCAAACGCAGCCCAGAAGAAAATAATAAAGAACGAAACAATATAGATTACTAAAATTCTGTCTCTCTCAATTTTAGTCAATGAGGAATCGGAAATAATTAATCCGGCCAAAGCCAAACCGCTTGAATAAATCAGCGTATAAATTAAATTCTGTCCTACAGCGTAATGAAAAAACAAGCCTAAACCTAAAAATGCAATTCCGGCAATAGATAAAGCTTTGTTTGAAAAATTAGCTTTTTGAGCTTCTCCTTCTTCAAAATCAGAATCAATATTTTTAGATGGCAAACCTCCTAATGGTCTTCCTTCAGGAGTCACTACATATTTATTTTTCAAGAAGTAAAAAAGAATAGTTCCTAAAAACATTGCGATAGAAGCTGCTAAAAAACCCCATTTAAAAGCATGAACATCTCTAAAACCAGAAGCATCTTTAACATCTCCTAAAAGCGGACAAATAGACTGACCTAGGAAAGCCCCGATGTTAATACCCATGTAAAAAATAGTAAATGCAGAATCTAGTTTTGTTTTTTCTTGCTTTGGATACAAACTCCCCACCATACTGGAAATATTTGGCTTAAAAAAACCATTTCCAAAAACGATAACTCCTAATCCGCAGTACATAATTATTTTTGCCAAACCTAAGTTAGCATCAAAAATACTACCGCTGGTAAACAGCAATAACTGTCCAATAGCCATCATAATACCGCCCAGCAAAATACAATTTCTATTTCCGAAAAAGCGATCAGCAATAAAACCTCCAAGCATTGGGGTCAAATAACAAAGTCCCAGAAAGCCACCATAAATCAATGAAGCTTCTTCTTCCTTCATCAACAATGAATTTACAAGAAATAAAGTCAGTAAGGCACGCATTCCGTAGAAGTTGAAACGCTCCCACATTTCGGTTCCAAATAACACCCAAAGTCCTTTTGGATGTGCTGTATTCGTTTTAGTTTCTGTCATTTTTTTGTTTTGGGTTATGTTTAGGTTATGATTTGGGTTATAAATTTTCCTTGATAAAGTTAGTCATTTTATTGTACAGCTGAATCCTTGTTTTTCCTCCATAAATTCCGTGATCTTTATCTGGATAAATTTGAGAGTCAAACTGCTTATCAGACTGAATCAATGCTTCCATCATCTGCATCGTATTTTGCACATGCACATTATCATCGGCAGAACCATGAATTAATAAAAATTTCCCTTTTAATTTATTTACGTGATTGATTGGCGAATTATTGTCATAGCCGCTTGGATTTTCCTGTGGCGTCTGCATGTATCTTTCGGTATAAATACTGTCATAAAAACGCCAGTTGGTTACTGGAGCAACTGCAATTGCCATTTTAAAGACATCAGCTCCTTGAAAAATACAGTTTGACGCCATAAATCCTCCATAAGACCAGCCAAAAATACCAATTCTTGAAGCATCTACATAAGGATAAGCTCCTAATACTTTGGCAGCATCAATTTGATCTTCAACTTCATATTTTCCTAACTGCAGCTGTGTTACTTTCTTGAAATCTGCGCCTTTAAAACCGGTTCCTCTACCATCAACACAAGCCACAATATAACCTTGCTGTGTTAGCATCATAAACCAATATTCATTAGAACTGCCCCATCCGTTGACTACCTGCTGTGATCCTGGTCCAGAATATTGGAACATGAAAACTGGATATTTTTTAGAAGGATCAAAATCTTTAGGCTTCATAATCCAAGCGTTTAATTCGTTTCCTTTCTCGGTTTTTAAAACAAAAAACTCTTTAGAAGGCAAATTGTAACCTTTTAATTTTGAAGCAAGTTCCTGATTATTTTCGATAACTTTAATTTCTTTCCCAGTTTTTGATTCGTTTAAACTATAAACTGTAGGCTGAGCAGCACTTGAAAAAGTATTAATGAAGAATTGGAAATTAGGACTAAAAGTAGCCGTATTAGTTCCTGTATTTTTAGACAGACGCACTTTATTTTTCCCGTCTAATGCTATGCTGTAAACATCTCTGTTAATAGAACCATTTTCTGTAGACTGATAAAAAATGGTTTTTGCTTTTTCGTCGAAACCGTAGTATGAAGTAACTTCCCAGTTTCCTTTTGTAACTTGATTTTTAAGTTTTCCAGTTTTATCATAAAGATAAATGTGGTTGAAACCATCTTTCTCACTTGTCCAGATAAAACTGTTATCTTGCAAGAACGTTAAATTATCAGTTACATCAACATATGCTTTGTCTTTTTCATTCAAGATTACTTTTGCGCTAGCTGTTGTCCCGTCAATAAATAACAAATCAAGATTATCCTGATGACGGTTTAAAACCTGTGCCGACAGTATATTGGTGTCATTTGTCCATTTCAGTCTTGCAATATAAAAATCTTTGTAATTTCCTAAATCAACTTTTTTGGCTGTGTTGCCTGCTACATCATAAATGTGTAATGAAACTGCTGCGTTTTTTTCTCCTGCTTTCGGATATTTGAACGTCTCAATAGTTGGATACAGACTTTTTTGAAAAATGGACATCGAAAATTCAGGAACTTCGCTTTCATCAAAACGGATAAAAGCTACTTTTTTGCTGTCTATACTCCAATCAAAAGCTCTTACAAAAGCAAATTCTTCTTCATAAACCCAGTCAGTAATACCATTAATGATAGAATTCTTTTTCCCGTCTGATGTAATTGCTGTCGATTTTTTCGAAGCTACGTCATATACATATAAATTATTTCCTTTAGCATAAGCAATTTTTGTCCCATCAGGAGAAAAAGTTGGCTCCTGTACTTTAAAATCAAAAAGCTTAGTTAGGGTTTTGGCTGTGAGATCATATAAAAAATAATCTGCAGTAAAAGAGTGGCGGAAAATTTTATCAGAATTACATGCAATTAATAATTGCTTTTCCGAAGCATCAAACGTATAACTGTCTATTCCGTCTGCAAGTGTTGTAAAGTTTTTAGTGTCAATTAGGTTTGACTCTTTTTTTAAAGTAGCAAAATCATAAAGATCGATCTGCATACTCCTCGTTGCTCTGTCAAAATTCAATACCGTATATTGATTGGTGTTTTGCAGCGATTGTAATTCATCCATTCCTTTGGTGCGGAAAGCGCCTGTAAAAATCTCATCGACAGTGATTTTTTGCTGCCCGAATACTGTAATACACAAAAAGAAAAGTAACGCAGTAATTTTATTCGAATACATAATGTGGATTAAGTTATAAAAACAACAATTTTAGTGAAATTTTCGCAAATAAAACACTTTTACGCTGTTAAATGTTATAAAATAATATTTTTAACAATCCTTATGAATGTTTTTCAACAACTGAATAAATACTAAACATTCTTCCCATTAAATAGGCAATATTTAAAAATTAACCCAAAACTGCTGCAAAAGTGATTTTTACTTTCGACATGAAAATAAACAAGAAGCCGCTGACATTCGTAAATTAATTGTGTCAAGTTTTTTATAGAAACTAAGCTTTCAATTTTCGTATTAAACGGAACAAAATCAATTCCAAAATAAAATAAATGAATATGTATCTTTGCTGTGATAAAGCTATAATTTATACTCTATGAATAACGCAGTTGCCGGATTTTCTAAATTATCCAAAGAAGAAAAAATAAACTGGATTGCCAATAACTATTTTTCTGCTCCAAGCGAGGCGGTCACATTGTTAAAAAACTATTGGAATACCGATGAAAAAATTCAGAAACTGCATGATGAATTCATAGAAAACACCATATCCAATTTTTATATTCCGCTGGGAGTGGCACCAAATTTCCTGATTAACGGAAAATACCATACCATTCCAATGGCTATTGAGGAAAGCTCTGTAGTTGCTGCGGCTTCCAAAGCCGCCAAATTTTGGTCAACACGCGGCGGTTTTAAAGCAACAGTTATTAATACCGAAAAAATTGGTCAAGTTCATTTTATCTACAAAGGAGACAAATCAAAATTAGCATCATTCTTTGCACAACTAAAATCTAAATTATTTGATTCAACTGAAAGTATCACCAAGAACATGCAAAAACGTGGTGGCGGTATTTTGGATATTGTATTAAAAGACAAGACCAATCTGCTTCCAAATTACCATCAGCTTCATGCCACTTTTGAAACCAAAGACAGCATGGGAGCCAATTTTATAAACTCCTGCCTGGAAATATTTGCTAAAACATTAAAAGAGGAAGCTTTGGTTTTTGAGTCCTTTTCGGAGGAAGAAAAAAACATAGAAGTGGTAATGAGTATTCTTTCCAATTATGTTCCGGACTGCATTGTCCGTGCCGAAGTATCTTGTCCGATAGAAGATTTAGCCGAAAAACACATCGAAAATCCAAATGAGTTTGCAACCAAATTTGTTCAGGCAGTTCACATTGCCGAAATAGAACCTTTCCGTGCAGTAACCCATAATAAAGGAATCATGAACGGAATTGATGCTGTTGTTCTTGCCACAGGAAACGATTTTAGAGCGGTCGAAGCCGGAATTCACGCTTATGCTTCAAAAAACGGTCACTATTCCAGCTTATCCCATGCCAAAATAGAAAACGGAATATTCACTTTTTGGCTGGAAATTCCTTTGGCATTAGGAACAGTTGGTGGGTTAACATCTCTCCATCCTTTAGTGAAATTATCTTTAGAAATGCTGGAAAAACCATCTGCTAAAGAGTTAATGCAAATCGTAGCAGTAGCAGGATTAGCCCAAAACTTTGCTGCATTGCGCTCGCTGACAACTACAGGAATTCAAGACGGTCACATGAAAATGCATTTAAATAATATTCTCAATCAGTTTGAAGCCAATGATGAAGAACGTCATTTGATCAAAAAACATTTTAAACACCATGTCGTTTCGCATAGCGCAGTTGTTGATTTTCTAGAAAATTTAAGAAAATAAGTTTTTTTTGAGGAGCTATTCCCGCTATTCGTTACAATCTTTTGTGCCAAACCCCGGCACAAAAGGATTTTCACTACTATCGGGGCTATGAAAAGCAAAGAGAGTTATTAAGAGCATAGACTCAAAAATTCACAATTCTATTTTATTTATTCTTTTCCAAATGAAAAAAACCTTTTACAGCAACGGAAAACTTTTAATAACAGGAGAATATCTGGTTCTTGACGGTGCAAAAGCATTGGCCCTGCCAACAAAGTTTGGTCAAAACCTAACTGTTGAAAAAAGCAATAGCCAAGAGATAAAATGGACAAGTTATGATGCCGACGGAAGTATCTGGTTTGATGAAACAATTCCGTTTACCGCAGTAGTCTCATTCTCTCCTTTAGAAACAGAATCAATCAAAAACACCTTAATTACCATTTTAAGATCAGCCCATCAGCTCAACCCAAATGCGTTATTAATTTCCGAAGGCTATATCATTACTACCGAATTGGATTTTCCAAGAAAATGGGGATTAGGAACCTCTTCTACTCTAATAAACAATATTGCTCAATGGTTCCAAATTGATGCTTTTACACTGCTTAAAAACAGCTTTGGAGGCAGTGGTTATGATATTGCCTGTGCTCAAAATAACACTCCTGTTATATATCACCTGGAAAAGAAAAAACCGATTGTTGAAAGTGTAAAATTCAATCCTTCTTTTTTAAAAAATTTATATTTTGTTTATCTAAATCAAAAGCAAAGCAGTAAAAGTGCTATAGCTTCTTATAAAGAGAAAAAAAACAATTTAGAAACCCAAAAAGAAGCTATAAATCAAATAACACAAAAGGTTTTAGATGCTGAAAATAGAGATGTTTTTGCGCAAATTTTAGAAAACCACGAAAAAATACTGAGTTCTATTCTTGAAACTAAAACGGTCAAAGAAACTTTATTTCCAGATTTTAATGGAACCATAAAAAGTCTTGGCGCTTGGGGAGGTGATTTTGTCTTGGTAGTTTCCGAAGAGAATCCTAAATCTTACTTTTCAGACAAAGGATACGAAACAGTGATTCAATACAGCGATATGATTTTGTAAATTTATAGGAGAGAATCTATAAATAATCAAAGAAAAAAATTCAACTAATTGACTTTTTTAGTTTTATTATATTTTGCAGTTCCCATAAGCTGAATTGTATGATCTGCCTGTTCATTTGATTCAATAAGTGTATTATGCAAGCGCTCAGCCATCTTTTCTATACTCGATGTGATTGAATCACACACTAATTCCATTCTTCGGTGCTTCTCTTCTTTTACAGCTCTTAAAACATCATCAACAAAGAACTTATCGTATTTCTCCGCAACCGAATCACGGGTATTAGTCAATCTGATAACAGCATCATTACTGAAGATGGTAACTCTAAAATGCTGCTCTTCGTTACTTAAATAATATTTACCTCCTAATTCATCACAATTAATATCTGTAACGCTAAGTTTCAATAATTCTGAAATTATTCCAAAAATATGACTTTCGATTTTGGAATATACTTTCCGCTTTTTTCTAAAAAAAATATACATACAAAGTATTATTTAATTAAATTTTTGAAGCAATCTATCTTAAAGCTAAATTCTATTAAGAAAATCCTTTCTGTGAAAATTAAAGAACAAATTAATGGCATTTTTTTTAATAACACAAATTGTTTACATTATATACTAAAATAAACTTATAAAAAATAAAAACACACTGTTAAAAATCTTATTTAATAAAAAAAAAAACATTACCGCTTAGAAATACAAAACCACACTATTATATCTCTCACTCCTTTAAAAAAGCTTAAGAAGGTAGGTTAAACCCAGATTCCCCATAGAAATCTGGTTTAAATAAAAAAATGCATTTCTAACTAGATTAAAAAAGATTTTAAAAATTAAAAAAATACCTTACAATGTTTAACTGTGATTTTATAACAATAATTAAGAATATAGTTAAAATAAAAAGCCCGATACTCGCAGTTTATAAGTATCGGGCTTTTTTGTTATTATTAATTACCGTTTAGTAATTAAAGTCTTTTCTATTATCTTTTATCTCAGCACCTTCTTTCAAAGCTGGCAATACTCTGTTTGATTCTGATGCACTTTGTGACTTCAATTTAGCAACATTATCAGCATAGATTTTTAGGGCTGGAGCTTTTACAGTACTTATATTTTTCACTACATAAACTCCGGTAACACCTTCGATTGGAGCCGACATTTTATTAGCTATCAAAGCAAATGCATTTCCAACTACTTTAGCTTCCTGACCAACTCCTCCTGGTAAAACTGGATTTTCTAAAGTAATATTAGATGCTTTCTGAACAGCAGAACCTGTTGCTTTTGCAATTGCTTCTAATGAACTTCCAGTCATTTTTGCTTTTAGCATTTCGGCTTTTTTCTTGTTTTTAAGAATAGACTCAACATAAGGTCTTGCTTGTTCAACAGGAACTAATCCTGAATCATCAACAGATTTAAGTTTTACAATTACGTGTCCTAAATTAGCAACCTCAAATCTTTTAACAGCTCCTTCTTTAGTATCCTTTTCAAAAGCCCATCTTACAATATTTCTTTGAGCGCCAAGAGAACCAAAATTTTCGTCCATTGCTTTTACTGAAACAGCTGGTGATACAGTAAGAGCCAATTCTTTAGCAGTTTTATTAAAATCTTTCTCTGCAGCTTCCATTTCAAATTTAGTTGCCTTCTCAAATATTTTATCTGAAGTAGCTTCTGAAGCTTCATTTTTTTGAGCTACAGTCGCCAAACGGATACCATCTTGTTTATCTGTAACTTTTATAATATGAAAACCAAATTGTGTTTCTACCAAACCTACTTTACCAATACCGCTATTGAAAACAAAATCATTAAACGGTTTTACCATTTGTCCCTGCCCAAAATACCCTAAATCACCTCCTTGTTGAGAAGAAGAATCATCAGATGCAGTAAAAGCTAACATCATGAAACTATCAGGACTTGCTGTAACTTGAGCTAAAATAGCTTCAGCTTTCGCTTTTGCTTCTTCTTTAGTTCTTTTTTCTTTTGTATTTGGAGTTTGAGAACCTTCATAACCAATTAGGATATGGCTTGCTTTGGCATTTACGCCAGCTTTTCTTCCTAAAGATTTTGAAATACAGAAGTATTTACCAAAAACGTATGGACCATAAACTTCTCCTGGAGCTAAATTGTATAATTTATCAGCATCTACAGCTGGCAAATCTTTTTTGGCTACATAAGAAGAATCATAAGGTACATCTGAATTTGAATTTACAAAATCTACAACATTTTTAGTGTTTTTAAATCCTGCCAAAGTATCGTTTTTACCAGTTGCCTGATTGTAAACCACACTTCCTGATAATAAAGCAGTAAGTTTAGACTTAACTTCATTAATATCTTCAGGCGAAGCTTTATCTTCAACCAAAACATACTCTACATTGCGAGTTTCTTCTGATTTGAATTTCTTTGGACTTGCTTTCATGAATTCTAATATTTCTGCATCAGTAATTTTTACTTCACTGTCTTTAATAGTAGAATATAAACCAGCAACATAATCAAAATTCACTTTGTTTGCTCCCAATTCATAATTGAATTTTCCTTCGCTTTCTGTTGTATAAATTCCTCCTTTAATTAAGGTATTATAAATTTGAAATTTTGCATTCAATTCTGCATCTTTTTCTCTGTCTTTTAAAAACTGAGCCTGTTCTGGATTTGATTTAAAAAATTCTTTAAATTTCGCAACATCAAACATACCTGCAGCGTTCAAAAACATTGGGTTTTTACCAATATTCTGATCAGCTTTAAGGATTTCCAAAATATGCTTCTCTCCTACTCTCAATCCTAATTTATCAAATTCAGCAGATAGCAAAGCGATTGTCACTTCCTGATCCCAAACTCTTCTGGATGCTTCTGTTGCAGTAATTCCCTGCCCGCTCTTTTCAACATTGCTTACTTTAAGCCTGAAGTCTTCAAAAGAAATATCCTTTCCATTGATGCTTCCAACATCCTTTGTACTACTACCAAAACTTCCTTTTGTAAAAAGATCCTGTATGATAAATGAAAATAATGCTAGAGCAATAACTCCAATCATTATAGCGGAATGTTGTCTGATTTTTGATAAAACTGCCATTGTATATTATTGTTTATTTTAAAATTTTGTTTGCGAAAATACAATTATCTAATTAATAATTATAGAACTACTGTTTTTTTTTTGTTTTTTTTTAAATTAAAAAAGCAATCCTAGTCTTTGATTGTCATTTTAACCAATTCAATCTTCTTATTTGTTGCTTCTTCGATGAAAAAATGGTAATTATCAATAGTAATTTCATCACTTTTTTGAGGAATTTCCTTAGTAAAATTCACAATAAATCCCCCAAGCGTACCGTAAGATTCATTCTCCGGAATTGCAAGCTTATACGTTTGATTTAAATACTCCACATCATAACGGGCAGAAAATAAAAACGAATTCTCTCCCAGCTCTTTCTCGATTAATTCCTCATCCAAATCGTGTTCATCTTCAATTTCGCCAAAAAGTTCTTCGACAATATCTTCAATTGTCAGGATTCCTGATGTTCCTCCGTATTCATCTAATACTACTGCGACACTTTTTCTCTTTTTAGTCAATAAATCCATAGCATCTTTTACAAAAATCGCTTCTGGAATAAATTCTACCGGAATTACTATTTCACTAATCCCTGAAGGTTTTTTAAACAAATCAAAAGAATGTACATAACCAATGATGTCATCCAAAGAATTTTGATAAATTATCATTTTAGAATAACCTGTCTCTATAAACAATGTTTTAAGATTCTCTACCGATTCAGTCACATCAATTGCAGAAATCTCTGTTCGAGGAGTCATTACATCTCTTGCTTTCACTCCCGAAAAATCTAATGCATTTCTAAAAATCTGTATTTCCGAATCTACTTCATCATTATCCTCAACCGTACTCATCTGTTCGGTGATATAATTCCCTAATTCTATTTTACTGAAATAAAACTGCATTTGATCGCCTTCGGTTTTAAAAAATTTCTTTAAAATAAAATCTGAAATCCAAATCAAAAAAGCAGAAACAAAATAGAATAATTTATAGAAAAAATAAGAGGGAATGACAAAAAACTTAATAAGTGAATTGGCATAAATCTGAAAAAAAACCTTGGGAAGAAATTCTGCCGTAATCAAAACTATTAAAGCCGAAATCACGGTTTGAATTAAAAGACCTGCCGCCTGAGAAAAATGAAAATCCAAAAGCAGCAACCATTTCATAAATAATTCACTCATGAAAAAACCGTAGACTACAAGTGCAATATTGTTGCCAACAAGCATTGCGACAATAAACTTTGATGGTTTCTCTATAAGTTTAGCAAGTATTCTTGAAATAAAAGTGTTTTGTTTTTTTTCTAATTCAAGATAAATTTTGTTTGAAGATATAAAGGCCATCTCCATTCCTGAAAAAAAAGCACATAGTATTAAGCTCAATATTATGATACTTATTTCCATTTTATTTTATGATTGTTTGTTTCTATCTTCAAATTTTTTAGCAAACTTTCTTCTAAAGAAAAACATAAAAATAGCTAACCCACCAATAACAAAACTTAGAAAAGGATTCTCATTAGCACTCCATTGTGTATAGCCTTCGTATAAAAAATAGAGTCCAAATGCTAAGTATAAATAGGAGGTGTATTTTAAAAAATTCATGTGTTTGTTTGTTTTTATTATTCTTTGGATTCAATTTCTCCTTGTATTCTTTGGGAATTAATAGTTTTGAAATCTTTGCTAAAATCAATTCCCTGTCCAGTAGAACTGTTTGCTGCATCAGTGAGTTTGAATTTTTTTTCTGTATAAAACCATTGATTTTTTTGGTCAAAAAACAATTGTTCTGTTTCTAATATCTGCCCGGCTTCGGAAGTTATTTTTACTTTGCCCTGCAAATCAATAATATTTGTCTGCTTATACGAAACTGCGTAATTAGACCTGATAAATGTTTTTTTTCCTTTATTATCATAAATTGTTACATCTACTCCTTTGGGAAATTCTGTAAAGGCAAAATCAACATTTGCATAATCAAGCATTTTTCGGCTTACGAGTATGGATTTTATTTTTCCTGAATCAGTATATTTTAAATTTACCTGATCGGCATCACCACTTGGAACAAATTCTGCATAATCATTTTTATGAACTTCTTTAAAATTACTTTCACAACCAAAAAGAACACTAACAATGACGAAAAGTGATAAAACAAAAGGAGTATATTTATTTAAAAAACTCATAATAAATATTTAAACAGTACAGAAAAAACTAATTCCGTAAATTAAAATTAGTCAATTTTTCTATGTCCAAACCATTTGTCATTAAGAGAAAAACTCATTGCAAGACTAAAATAATTTTCCTGAACAAGTCCCTTTGAAGTTGTGCCTCTCTGCCCATATTCCAAACCTATATTTACATTGGAAATACTGCCAAGAATAGGCAGTCCCATTCCAAAGGTAACTGCTTTCTCGTTAATTTCTTCAGAATTAATAACTGTTCCTGTTTTGGTATATTTTAAACCGCCTCTGTAAATTACCTTTTGAAAATACTTGGAAAAAACATTATTGTTAGGCACATAAAAACCGCCTAAACTATAACTCGAATATTTCTGGTAAGAAACATTGTCTACCGTGTTAAAATCATCCGTCAATTTTCCAACATTTTGAAAAACCAATTGCGTCCCTAACAGCCATTTTTTGGTTTCACCAACTCCAAAACCAAGAGATGTTTTTGCAGGAATTTTCAAATCCGTTCTGATTTCTTTATCATCCATAGAATCGTAAATGGCAACATCATAATTTGAATTATAAATTACCGTCGAAATAGTTTTAGTATTTGTTGACGATAATTTAGCTTCAGGAGCATATGTAAAACTGCTGTAAAAATTTGTTTTTTTATAGATTTTATGTTTATACATGATACCAAAATTGGTTGCCAATCCACTTAAATCTGCTTTGTTTTTTTCTTCGGTACCAATCATTACACCTGTTAAAAATTCTAAGTTTGAATTATTAATTTTCCCAAAATTATACTGAAAATCAGCACCCACTACTAAATTAGGAATAACTGTATATCCCAATGAGAAAAAGGCTTTATTTAATCCGCCAGTACCTTTCATCACATTATTCACAGCATCGGGCACATCTGGGTTAGTTGACTCAATATTATATCCCACCGAAGTGTAAGGCAGCAACCCAAATCCAACTCCCATTTTACCTAAAGGCAAAGCTACAGCCAGATAATCAATAGTCGTTCTTTGTGCTGCATCACTTCTGGAATCCGTTTTCAATTTGGTTGATGTATAATTTCCTCCAATTGTAAAAGCTGTGAATCTCATAGCCGCAAAACTTGCTGGATTCAAAATATTCATACGAAGACTATCTTGCTCTATATTAAGTCCTCCCATAGAACGGTTTTCAAAATTTCCTTTAAATCTGGATTCCCCTAATCCGAAAAAAGAGTAAGGTGATGCAGATCCGCTTTGAGCATTGGCCATTAACGAAAAAAAGAAACATGCAATAACAATAAATTTTTTAATCATTTTCTGTTTTATATTGAAAAATTTGATTCAAACTCTCTAATAGAAAATTTGAATTGGCAAATATGGTATTTTTTAATCGTTTAGCCAAAAAAACTGCATCTCCACCCGTTAAAATTATTATAAAGTTTGGATGCATTGTCTTATATTCCTCTATAAAACCGTCTATTTCATAGACCAATCCGTTTACAACACCAGAGTGCAGGGATTCTGAGGTTGATTTACCTATAAAATGTTCCGGATTCTCTAATTCTAATAAAGGAAGCTTTGCTGTAAAATTATGCAGTGCAGCATATCTTAACTGTAATCCCGGAGAGATTGCCCCGCCTTGATAATTATCTGATTCGTCGATAAAATCATACGTAATACAAGTTCCTGCATCAATAACCAGCCGGTTTTGATTGGGATACTGAAGTGTAGCGCCTGCAGCAAGCACCATTCTGTCCACACCCAAAGTTGTAGGGGTTTTATAACGATTGACAAATGGGAATGAATCATTATGGGAAACAAAATGAACATTTACAAGTCTTTCAAAATCTGCAAAAGACTGTTTTTCTACATCCGAAACCGAAGAAATAACTAAATGAGTAAGTTTTCTGTATTTTTTTAAAATATTCTGAATGTTTTTTCCAAGCTCATTTTTCGAAAAAACAAAACTCTCCAAAACGGCATTACCCTCAAATACAGCAGATTTAACTCTTGTATTTCCAACATCGATGGCTAGAATCATAATTTATATTTAACAATGCGAAGATACGAATTGATTTTTTTTAAAATTTCTTTTGGATAAATTAAAAATGGTTATATATTTGCACCCGCAAACAAGCTCATCGAACTCTAATAAAATAAGAGCAAAGTGAAATATTAGCAAGGTACCTTAGCTCAGATGGTAGAGCAATGGACTGAAAATCCATGTGTCCCTGGTTCGATCCCTGGAGGTACCACGAAACCCACTAAGAAATTAGTGGGTTTTTTGTTTTTATTACTTTTTTGATCCAAAAAAACGGATCAATACCAAATTGAACGCAAATAACTAGTGTTTGCTATTGAAGAAAGCAATAAAGAAAAAATGTTCGTCATTTTCAAACGCCTGAATGACCGTCAGTAATATCCAGGAATTGGACTTTGCGCTCTGCAAAAAAATAATAGCTTTGCTTAGGGGAAAATTTGGACAGAATTAGCATTTGGAAAAGGTTCTATTATTTATTTTAACATCCCAAAAAATTAAAAAAACAGCTGAATCAGAATACAAAGCTATTTTCAAACTAAACCACTATGTACTGAGAGTTCATAGATTTGGTTGGCAGACTGAAAGTCTGCAAGGTTGCAACACTTATTTATTAGCCACAAATTACACGAATTAGCACTAATTAATTTGTAAAAATTTGTGCAGTTTATGGCTGAAATATTTTTAGAAGCTAAAGCAAAATGCACTAAAGTTCATAGTTTTAACTATTTTTGGGACCAATAAAATGACACTCCAATTCAAATGAAAAAATTAAATTCAATTTTACTAATCGATGATGACACGGCAACCAATTTCATCAGTAAAATGCTTATCAATAAAGCAGGAATAACGGATCATATAGAAACCGTTTTGAATGGCAGGCAGGCTTTGGATTATTTGACAAACGAAGGTAACTATGAAAAATCAGACGGTATTTATCCACAGCCAATGCTCATTTTGTTAGACATAAATATGCCTGTAATGGACGGCTGGGAATTTGCCAAAGCTTTTGATAAACTGGAACACATTCAAAAAGGAAAAATCATAATTGTAATGCTCACCAGCTCCCTCAACCCTGATGATAGAGAAAAAGCGTCATTGCTTCCGGCTATTTCAGGTTTTCAAAACAAAATACTGACTATGGAAGCCCTTATTTCTCTAATGAACAAATACTTCCCCGGATATTTGGACTAAACCTATTTTCAGGCTGTTAAAACAGTACTTTTCCCTAAATTATTGACCTTATCAATAATAACCAATACAAAAAATTTATTAGTTAAAAAAAACTATTTTATAAAAAAGTTTAATTTTATTGCACATTGTTATATTTTTTATATATTTATCAGATAATCGACAAAATCAATCTTTTTGTCTGTTATTTAAAACTAATACAAATAATGTATTTACTTGATAAACGATAAAAGTATGACCCCCATTTTACTTAATCAACTTCGAGGTATAATCACTTCGCCATTGATTTCAATTTTTTGCAAAAAATTTGAAGAGAATGAAATAGTATTGAAAAAATCAATTGACACCAGTATCTGTACTGTTCTTATTGGTCTCGAAAACATAATGGACAATTCTGTTTTGTATGACAAAATCATTGAATCAATAACTTTTACCGAGTTTTACAAAACTATAGAATTTGAAAACGGGAAACTTTCATCAATAAATTACTGTTTTGAACATGAAGGCTATATTCCTTTAGGCTTAATTTTTTCTGTAAAAAAAGGACGGATTTCCGAAATGATATCCAATGAAGTGGGTGTGAAAAGTGAAACTGCAGGGGCTATTCTAAATTTTGCAGTTATGCTGATATTGTCACATTTTATCAATGAAAAACAAAAAGCAAAAATCATTCAAAACGATTTAAATTCTGAGAAAAAAGCAATACTAAACACCGTGCCCGAAGGCATTAGAGTACTCCTTGGTTACGCTAACTTTAAATGTGACGACAACTATTCTCATTCCAATCCATTAACAAATACAGACTTAAAATCCCGTTTTTTAACCAAGTTTTTTAAACTCTGATTTTAGATCTCTCAAGAAATTACCCGTGGTAAACCCTTGAAGCAACGATTCTATCTTCTTTTACCACAAGGACCTCAGCAACAAGCATATCTTCATCCCCATCGGCAGTGCGGATGTATTCCATAAAAACACGGTCAGCATTGGCTGTTAATGAAGTTACTTTATAATGCAGACTTGGCAGTCGGTCAAAAGCATCCTGCCACCAACTACCTAAATTCTCCTTCCCTGCTACTAAACCTTTAGTTTCTGGTCTGCTTACTTTTAATTTTGGACTAAAATGTTCTGCATCATCATCATAAAGAGATAATAACTGTTCCAAATTATGATTATTAAACGCTTCAAACCATTTGAAAGCAATAGACTGTAATTTTTCTGGCGTCATTCTCTTTGCGTTTTTAAATTAAAAAATCCCTTAAACAATTTAATGATGAAAGGGATTTTGAAAGTATTGTGAAAAAATTATACGTTTTTCAAATTGATAATTTCTTGTTCTGTCAGCAGCCTCCAATTTCCTCTCGGCAAATTTTTCTTAGTTAAACCTGCAAAAGCAACACGGTCGATTCTCAACACATCATAACTGAAATTTTCAAATATAGATCGTACAACTTTTACGTTTGCTGATTTTAATTGAATTCCGATTTCGCTTTTAGCCTCACCCTCAATGTAACTTACATCTTCGACAAAAACGCGGTGTCCGTCAAGCACTAGTCCTTTGTTTATTTTCTCTAAATCCTCAAATTTTAAGTTTTTATCTAGTGAAACCTGATAAATTTTAGATGACTTTTGACTTGGCAAGGTAAACTTACGAATCATATCGGTGTCATTTGTAAACAACAAAAGACCCGTTGTGTTTTTATCCATTCTTCCTATTGGAGCTATTTTGGAAGTAGTTGAACCTTTAACCAATTCTAAAACATTTCTGAATTCCTGCCCTTCATCAAGTGCAGTTGTAAAATTTTTAGGTTTGTTTAAAAGAATATATACTTTTTTCTCAGGAGTCAAAACTGCACCGTCAAAATTTACTACATCTCCTGGTTTTACCATATACCCCATTTCGGTAACTGGAATTCCATTTACTTTTACATTTCCTGATTGAATATAAATATCGGCATCGCGTCTTGAGCAGGTTCCTGAGTTTGAGATGTATTTATTCAAACGAATTTCATCTTTTACTTTAGGTCTCTTTGGCGCTTGATTAGGTTTTTTTTCTACTTTATTTGCTTCTGCTTCGGCAACTTTAGTGTTTATTTTTACTTTTTTTGGCCCTTGTGCCCTTTTTTGCATCGCAGGTTTTGGCTTATTGGAACTTGGTCTAGAGCCCGCTGGTCTAGCACCACTTCTTTTATTATTGCCTTCCTTATTGTTCATAATATTCTATAATTTGGTGCAAAGATACTATTTATATCATTGAGAAACGATTTTTGGTAATTAGAAAAAGTTAACTCCTTAATTTAATGCTTTTTAAAACATTTCAAGTGAGTCATTAATGTAGTTCCGATTGTAATAATAACAAAAATGCCGGATTTTTATATTTAGCCCCCATTGCAGTGAAAATCCTTATAAGCCGGGGTTGAGGTCATAACGAAAAGCGGGAAACATGTTTACTGAAAATGCCCTGTCTTACTGCTTCAAAAAGTTATAATCAACTAGATTGTCATTAATACTTTTTTTCCGTGCCATAACACGCTTGGATTGATAAGCACAATGCAAAAAACGCCTGATACAATGAGGAATTTCAATACGTTGTGAAGCATTACGTACTGTGCTTTTGTCTTCCATTTCCATAAATACAGCAGGAAAAAAATCAAAACTATAAAGCCGAAATAAAAGTAAATATCCATGTATCCGACATCGTAGATATTGATTAAAAAATAGACTGGCAGAACCGTTAAAAGGGTTAATGCTGTAATTATTTTTTTGGCCGTTTCTTCACTGTAAATGATTGGAATAGTCCTGTAATTATTGGCAAAATCTCCTTTTAAATTCTCTAAATCCTTTATCATTTCACGGATTAAGATTAATAAAAATAAGAAAGCGCCATGCGAAAGTATTACGGAAAGTTTACCGCTATTGCTTTCGATTTCATACAGAGGCATTTTTAAATAGTAGTACAGCAGAATACCGAAAAATGGAAGGACTGCGAGAAATGCAGCCATTAAATTTCCGATTAAAGGATATCTTTTAATTTTATGAGAATAAAACCAAATCAAAAAGATATAAGCCGAGTAGAATAAAACTGCTCTGAAAGAAAGAAAAAAAGCTATCACAGCTACAAAAAGGTTAAGACTGAAATAGACCTGCAGTTTGGTTTTCTGACTCACTAAACGGTCCAATTGTGATTTATTCGGACGGTTAATTAAATCCTTTTTACTGTCATAAAAACTATTAATAATATAGCCCGAGGCAATAGTCAGACTTGAACACAACACAATAATAAAAAGACGGAAATCTAATAATATTGACAAAGCTCTCTGTTCTGGCGCCAGTATGAAAATAGCTGATAAATATTGAGCTAAAGCAATAACGGGTATGTTATAACCTCTTACGACAGAGAATAAACTGATGATTTTCCATATAAATAGTTTATGCTTTCTGCTTAACATGGAATTGGTTTAGAATTTATAATGGATGTTTATTAATTTCTTTATACTAAATATTAAAACTGATAAACGACTTCCAATTTAAAATCTTTCAATGATGCTTTTGCTTTTTCTAAATCTTCGGTAAATCCTAAAATATAACCACCTCCTCCAGAACCGCATAATTTTAAATAATAATCATTTGAATCGATTCCCTCCTGCCAAATTCCATGAAATTGTTCTGGAATCATTGGTTTGAAATTATTAAGAACAACTTTTGACAGTTGTTTTGTGTTTTCAAATAATGACTTTATATCGCCACCAAGGAAATTATCTACACAGGCATCTGTATATTTTACAAATTGATTTTTCAACATTGTACGAAAACCTTTATCTTTTAGATTTTCCATAAAAATATTAACCATTGGTGCGGTTTCGCCAACAATCCCTGAATCTAATAAAAACACAGCTCTCTTTCCGTCAAGACTTTGTGTAGGAATTCCTGTGGCTTCAATATTATCTTTTGAATTAATCAAAATTGGGATGCTCAAATAACTGTTTAACGGATCAAGCCCAGAACTTTTCCCGTGAAAGAAACTCTCCATTTGAGAAAAAACAGTTTTAAGTGTCAATAGTTTTTCACGCGTTAAATTCTCTAAAACCGTAATTTTATTTTGTGCATATTTATCATAAATAGCGGCTACCAAAGCACCGCTGCTCCCGACTCCATATCCTTGCGGGATACTCGAATCAAAATACATTCCGGTTTGAACGTCATTATTTAAAGCCTCTAAATCAAAAGTCACCAAATCAGGCTGCTCTTGCTGCAGTTTTTCTAAATAGACAACAAATCGCTTCAAATGTCCATTTGACTCTATTGCTTCTGCAGAAGGATTAGCATCTTTCTTCAAAGCTCCATTGTAAAAATTATAAGGAATTGATAACCCTTTGGAATCACGAATAATTCCGTATTCTCCAAAGAGTAATATTTTTGAGTAAAATAAAGGTCCTTTCATATGAATACTTATTGTATTTTCTTAATTTTTGCTGGATTTTGTCTGGTGTCAAACAATGATAAAACTCTTATTTCCCTAGCATTATATCTGTAATAAATTGTTGTTTGCTTAGATATCACACATCTATGCTGGAATTTATTTATTTGGGACTTTGGAAAAATTTCAGGATCTTTTTGAATTAAGTAAATTAACTTATCTAGCTTTAAAATAAATTTTTCCTTAACTTTTACTGACCATTTAAATTCTAAATATTCCAATAAATCAATTAAACTTTTTTCGGCATTTTTTGAAAAGATAATTTCTCTTTTCATCTACCTGTACTTTTTCATCAAATCCTCATAAAGTACAAAATCACCTCTTTCAATCTGTCTTTCTCCTTCTTCAATTTCGTCCTTCAGTTCTTGAGACAGCTCCTCCCAAAAATCTTTTCTTTGAGATACAAAAATCTTCTTAATGGCTTCAATTATTGAAATATCATTGGTCTCTTCCAACTTTTTCATCAATTCTGATTTTTCAAATTGTATGTCCATGATTATTTAAATTATAAATTGTGAAATCATTTTTTTCAAAAATCAACTACATCACCACGATTTTCATTTTGTATTCCTATGTTTATTTCTTCCTGCTGTTCGGGCGTTAATTCTTTCCAGACTTTTTTTTCTCTGTCTTCAAAAACAGCCTTAATTTTCTTCAGAATATCAATATCCTTAGTCTTTGCTATCTTCTTGATTAACTTCAATTTTTCGGCATTTAAGTCCATAATTACGATCAATTAAGAACTAAAGATACAAAAAAAAAGGATTACCCTAACCAAGCACCGTTTCCGATTTCGTCGCAAAGGTACTGACCATTTTGACAATAGCCAACTAATTCTGCTTTAATAAATTGAAGTACTTTTTCTTTTACATCATTCGGATATAAAACATGTACATTGGCACCGGCATCCAAAGTAAAACAAATTGGGATTTTAGTTTCATTTCTAAATTTCCAAATTGCATTTATAATCTGCAAAGTATTGGGTTTCATCAAAATGAAATACGGCAGTGAAGTCATCATCATCGCATGCAAAGTCAACGCCTCACTTTCTACAATTTTGATAAACTCTTCTAAGTCGCCATTTTTAAAAACAGGAATCAGCTTATCAAGATTTTCATGAGCCTGAAGAAATCGCCTTTCGGCAAATTGGTGGTCGTGCATCAAATCGTGCCCTACCGTACTCGAAACTTGTTTTTCGCCTTTGTCAACAAGCAGAATAGTATCTTGAAAATTATTAAAAACAGAATGAATTTCATACGGATATTCAACTCCATACAAATCGGTACTCCCTTGTATATTGGCTTGATTTCCCCAAACTACTACTTGTCCTTTTACGCTTCGGCAAGCACTTCCTGATCCTAAACGCGCCAAAAATGAAGCTTTACTGAGGAAATACTCTTCGGTCATTTCTGGATTTAAGGCTTTTTCCAAACTCATAAAATTCATTGCCAAAGCCGCCATTCCCGATGCCGATGAAGCAATACCGGAACTATGCGGAAAAGTATTTTCGGTGTCAATTGTAAAATGATAGTCTTTTAGAAACGGTAAATATATTTCAACACGCTCTAAGAATTTTTGAATTTTTGGTTTAAAATCATCTTTTGATTTACCTTCAAATAACAAATCAAAAGAGAAATTACCGTCCTTCTGTTTTTTGGCGAAAGCCAAATTGGTAATCGTTTTACAGTTATTCAACGTAAAACTAACGGATGGATTTGCTGGAATCTGATTCGGTTTTTTTCCCCAATATTTTACCAAAGCAATATTACTCGGCGCACTCCAAGAGAAATTTCCTTGATCTATTTGATGATTATATTTTGATGGTATAAAATCTTCAGCTTCAAACATAAATTGTAATTTTCGGCAAAGATACTTTTTTTGGTTAAATCGTTTATTCCTTTATATGCATTCCTTAGAAAGTTTTTAAGTATTTTTGATCTCTCTAAAACAAAAGGAATGAATAAGCTCACCCGAATATTATCTGTAGTTGTCACTTGCCTCGTTGTGGGCTATTTTTCTGGAATTGTTACCCGTTCAGCTATAACAACTTGGTATCCTACTTTGATTAAACCAAGTTTTAATCCGCCCAATTGGATTTTTGCACCCGTTTGGAGCATGCTTTATATTATGATGGGAATCGCCGCTGGACTTGTTTGGGACAGAATTGATTTTGAAAAAGAAGCCGTTAAAAAAGCATTACAGTTTTTTGCCACTCAATTGGCTTTGAATGCTTTGTGGTCGTATTTATTTTTTGGACTTAAAAACCCAATGTTAGCCGGTCTGGAAATAATTGTCCTTTGGCTGATGATTTATGAAACCTATATTCAATTTGCCAAAATCAACAAAATTTCGGGGTATCTATTTATTCCATATTTGCTTTGGGTAAGTTTTGCAACGGTTTTAAACGGAAGTATTTGGTGGCTGAATCGATAAGCTGACAGTAGTCAGTTTTTCAGCTTTTGAAATTCAATATTTTTGATTGATAAAAAATCCATCATGCTGAGTACATTATGATTTTTGATTAGTTCTTTTGATCTAGGATCGGTGTCGCAAAATTGAAGAAAAAGGTCAATTTCTTCTGGTTTTAATTTTAAAGTCTCAAGAAAGAATTTTTGATTGCAGTTGTTTTTTGCTAATACTGCAAATTCAATTTCTGGAGGAGATTCTTTTTTTGGTTCTTTTTCTTTTGAGAATAAATCTAAAAGCTTTTTGCCAATTGTAACAAAATTTAAACCGTTAACAAACGTACCCTCTCTCATAGCTTGAAATCCCTCGTTATTATCAAATTTTTCTGTAGCATATCCATCTAGCTTACTTTGCTCGTATTTTTTGTCTTTGCTTAATTTTAAAGTTTCTTTTTTTTCAACTACCACTTCCTCTAATTCTTCTGCATTTTTAAGCATTTCAACTTGCAGATTGTTTAATTCAATCTGTTTTGGAGATATTTTAAGCCTTCTTAAATGGTAATCTTTTATATAAAAAAGCAGACTGTCATTAGCTTTGACAGCAATTACAAATTCACCTTTATCATCTGTTTTGGTGCTTTTTTGAGAAGTCTTATTGATAACATCCACATTATATAATAAGAAATTCTCTGACGAAATAACTCCTTTAAGAAGCTTTTCAGTTTGTGAAAAACCGAATTGATGAACAAATAAAAACAGTGCCAAAAGTAATTTCACATTCATCCTTTATAATTGTTTGGTTGCTTATTTTAGCTTTTGAAATTCCTTATTCATAATCGATAAAAAATCCATTATTTCAAGGATATTAGTTTGACTATTAAGTTTTTTGGATTTAGGATCAGCATCACAAAATCGTAGAAAAAGCTCAATTTCCTCTTGTTTTAATTTTAAATTATCTGTAAAGAATTTTTCTTCACAAGTATTTTTAGCCAATGTTGCAAATTCAATTTCATTTGAAGTTTCTTTTTCCAGCTCTTTCTTTTTTGATAATAATTTTACAACCTTTTTACCAATTCCCCAAAAATTCAAGCCATTAACAAATGTGTTTCCTCTAACCATAACAACCTTATTCTCAGTATAGGGATTTTTTTCTGCGGTAATTTCATCACGTTTACTTTGTTCGCGCCATGTGTTCAAGTTTAACTTAATCTTATTTGTTCTAGTAATTAAAACTGAGTCTAATTCTTCTGGATTACGAACCATTGAAATGCGAAGATCATTCAACTCTATCTGCTCTGACTTAACTTTTAGTCTTTGAAAAACATAGCCTTTCCCATAAATAATAAGACTATCATTCGTTTTAACAAAAATTGCAAACTCTCCATTTACATTAGTGGTACTTACTTGTTTTGATCTTTTATTAATGACATCTATATTAGATAATAAAAAATTTTCAGCTGAAACGATTCCTCTAAGAAGTTTTTCTGTTTGTGAAAAACCGAATTGATGCACAAATAAGAATATGAGAAGAAGTAATTTTATTTTCATTTATAGGAATTTACCGAATGTAAATATATTCTAATCGACCTTAAGAAAAGCTTAGAATTGATGTAATTTTTTGTTAATTAATTAGATTGTATTCGCCACAATAAACCCGCTAGTCCAGGCATTTTGGAAATTAAATCCGCCAGTAATAGCGTCAATATTTACAATTTCGCCAGCAAAATATAGATTCTCATGCAGTTTACTTTCCATAGTTTTAAAGTTGATTTCCTTTAAATCGATTCCGCCTGCGGTTACAAATTCTTCCTTGAACGTGCTTTTTCCATTGACTTGAAAAGTGCTATTTGTTAATTGACTCACTAAATTCTGTAGCTGCACTTTAGACAAATCTGACCATTTGTTTTCCTCTGAAATATTCGAAGCCAAAACTAAACTTTCCCATAAACGATTCGGAAAGTCAAACGGCGATTTTTTGGAAACTGCTTTTTTGGCGTGTTCTTGTTTTAAAGTTTTTAGAATTTTCTCGGCATCTTCAGCATCTGCATCGTTCAGCCAATTCACATAAATGGTAAACTGATAGTTTTTATCAAATAAAATTCGCGCTCCCCAAGCCGATAATTTCAAGATTGCAGGACCGCTCATTCCCCAATGTGTGATTAACAATGGACCAGTTGAAACCAATTTGGTATCTTTTACTTTTACCATAACTTGAGCCGCTACTCCAGGCAATTCTTTAATTCGGGGATCTTTTATATTGAAAGTAAATAAAGATGGAACAGGACTAACGATGGCATGGCCTTTCTGTTGAAGCATTTCCCAAATTTTAGGATTGCTTCCTGTCGCAAGAACCAATTTCTCGGCAATGTAATTTTCGTTCTGCGTTTCTACTTTCCAGAAATTGTCTTTCTTAAAAATGGACTGAACGCTTTGTCCTGTGAGTACAGCAATCCCAAGCTTTTGGGTTGCTTTCACAAAACAATCAATAATAGTTTGTGAAGAATTTGAAACTGGGAACATACGCCCGTCTTCTTCAATTTTCAACTCCACGCCATGTTTTTCAAACCATTCTATTGTATCGCCCGAACAAAATTGATGAAAAGGACCTCGCAATTCTTTTTCGCCACGCGGATAAAACTTGACTAATTCATTTGGCTCAAAACAGGCATGCGTCACATTACATCGTCCTCCACCGGAAACACGAACTTTTCCTAATACTTCGGCTCCCCTTTCGAGTATGGCTACTTTAGTTTTCGGATTTTTCTCCACGATATTGATAGCCGTAAAAAAACCGGCAGCGCCACCGCCAACAACGAGTATGTCAAAATTTTGATTCATGTTTATAAAAGGAAATAAATTTAGACTGCAAAGGTAAGCATTCATTTCTGAAAGAATTTCAATTCTAAATTCTTAAACTCTATCCGGAAAATCGGTAATTATACCATCGACTTCAAATGATTTCATTCTTTGAATAGCCTCTTTTTCATTTACAGTCCAAGGAAAAACCAAAATTCCTTTCTCTTGAATTTTGGAAACGTAATCATTAGTTAACAATTGAAAATCGGGATGCAGAGCTTCGGCTTTGAAGAATCGGGCGAAAGAAATGGCTAGGTCCAAGTTGGTTTCTGTTAAAACTCCAATTCGGATATTTTCATTTAAGAATCGAACTTGTTGCAACGCATTCCAATCAAAGCTGGAAACTATAAAGTGAGCATGAGTCCAATTTTTATCTGAAATATAATGCTCTATTAATTGAACCACTTTCTCGGCAGTATCTTGATTTTTCAATTCGATATTTACAAAACATCTTTGGTCAACCAAATCTAAAACTTCTTCCAATGTTGGAATCTCGTGCTCGTCATTGATTGTAAAGGACTTTAGTTCCTGCAGAGTCAATTGATTTACAAATCCTTTTCCGTTTGTGGTTCTGTCAATGGTTTCGTCGTGGATTACAATCAAATGTCCGTCTATGCTTAGATGTACATCCAATTCAATTCCGTCAGCTCCCATATCGATTGCTTTTTCAAACGATACCAAAGTGTTTTCGGGTTCGTATCCTTTGGCACCGCGATGTCCTATTTTGAGAATTTTATCCATAGCTTTTGTAAAATGTAAACATAAAAAAAGCCTTCATTTCTAAAGGCGTTTTGATACAATTTATTTTTATTTATTATTTCAATTCCAATAATACAATATCAAACTCACTGTCAACTGCTACTTTTCCATTCAAAATTGTTGCCGTTTTGCCAGAATAGGCATCCTTAATTTTGGCTCCTTCTTTAAAAACTGATCCAACAGGAATTTCCTTTTTGCCTTTGGACAAATCCAAACCGATTACAACAGTATCTGAATATGTTCCTTTGGTAAAAGTTCTGGAACACACGTATGGTTTTGTAGAAATTTCAGTATTCACGCCAGCTCCAACCGATGGATGGTTTGTTCTGAACTGTCCTAATTTTTGCCAATGCAAAAGGACTTTTTGAGTTTCGGCATTCGTTTTTACATCGTTCCAATTCATCAAAGAACGCAATGTAGCATCGCCTTGAGTTCCTTCAACGACAAGAGATCGAGCCGATTCGTCGCCATAATACACTTGAGAAATTCCTGGAGACAATAATAATTTTGTTCCCGTTTCGATGCTTTTTGTTCGTTTTGCATCAAATGGCCCGCCATCATCGTGCGATGACAAATAATTCAGAACACTATGACCTTTCAATTGATTATTAAGCAAATCTGAATATTTTGAAAATAAAGTGGAATAGTCTTTCTGAGCATCGCTTTTGAATTCAAAATTGATCATGGCAGTAAAACCATTCTCGTAGTAATTTACTTTTTTATCCCCAAAGTCGAATAATTGTCCGCTGCTGATATTGTAATTATAAACTTCTGCAACGGTGTAAAATGGATTGTTGTCCAAAACCTGTGTTGGATTTTTCTTTTTCCAATCGGCAAATGTATAATCGCATTGGGTTTTGAAATCGGCCCAAACACTTTCGTCTGTATGCTTAACGGTATCGGCTCTGTATCCGTCAATTCCAAACTCTGTGATATAATCTGTCAGCCATTTTATGATGTAATATTTTGGAGTTCTTGGATAGCCTGTTCTTTTGAAAAAAGCATCCAATGAAGCCACTTCTTTTTCATATCTTCCTTCGGCTTTCCATTTTTCGATCAAAAAAGGAGGTAAAGATACTTCTACTTTGCTTTCCGTTTTTACATCAGGCAAATTCGCCACCAATGTGCAGGCGGTTGTGTTTTCGAAATTACTGTATTGGCATTTTGGCTCGGTACGAACCCAGCCATCTGGCCAAACGGTATCCGTTGGAGTTACCGGTCCGGTGTGATTGATTACACCATCAAGCATAATTCGGATTCCTTTAGCGTGGGCTTTTTTTACTAATTCAGCCAAATCTTTTTTTGTTCCGAAGTTAGGATCTAATGCCGTCCAATCTCTTGTCCAATATCCGTGAAAACCGTAACTGAAACCCGTTCCTTCATCAACTCCATCATGAATCTGTTCGACAACAGGCGTGAACCAAATCACATTGATTCCGAGTTTTGTAAAATAACCTTCGTCCAGTTTTTGGATAATTCCTTTTAAATCTCCTCCTTCAAAACCACGAAGTTTCCCGGGAGTTTTGGTTCTGCTATAATTTAAATCATTCGATTTATCGCCATTAGCAAATCGATCGGTCATCAAAAAATACAAGTTGGCACCTTCCCAAACGAAAGGCGTTTTTTCTGTTTTTGCTTTAGAGTCCTTTTTTTCTTGGGCAAACATTAAAGTTGTTGCCAATAAAACAAACAGCGATACTATTACTTTTCTATTTATCATTTTATAATTGTATTTTAATTTCGTTATCTAATCCATTTTTCAATACCACCATAATTTCAATCGTGTTGGCATTCGTTTTAAAATCAATATTTGCACCATTAATGGTAACTTTAGTTGGTTTTGAACTGATATTATGAACCATCAAAGTGATATTCTTGTCTAAGCTGGTAAACGTTTTCCCTACAGTTGTATTTACTTTCAGCATAATTACTTTGGAAATTACATTACTTGAAAAGTTCAATATTTCGTATGCTCCTTTTTCGAAAGCATTTGGCGTTAGACCATCATCATTGTATAATTTTCCTGTGATTGAAGATGTTTTTTCATCAAAATAAAAATGCAGATCAAAATTGTCCAATGAATATTTGGTGGTGTTTTGAATCGTTTTAATCATCGGAATAAAAGCGCCTCCACGAACAAAAACCGGAATATTATCTGCCGAGACCGCAATATTTTCAGTTGCTCCACCTTCATGCTTTTCGCCAGTATAAAAATCATACCAATTGTTGTTTTTCGGGAAATAAACAGTTGTACTCGTAACTCCTGCTTTGGTAATTGGAGTCACCAAAAAATCATTTCCCCATAAATAGGAATCACAAGAATTCAGCAACTTTTCATTAGTTGGTTCATCAAAAAACAAGGGACGCATTAACGGCAAACCTTTATTATTATTTTCAAAAGCTAAAGTGTAATTGTATGGCAGCATTTGGTACCGCAACTCTATTTGTTTTTTAGCTTTAGCTTTGGTCAAAATATCTTTATTGACAGGTTCCGAAGGCACATCTTCCTGTGCGTGCGGGCGATAAACAGGCTGAAAAACGCCATACTGCAGCCAGCGGATATACAATTCATTGTCAAAATAATCTCCGGCAAATCCTCCCAAATCCGAGTGCATATAAGCCATTCCCTGCATTCCCATCTGCAATGCGATTTCGGGTTGAGACTGTAACCCTTCCCAAGAACGGCTCACATCTCCAGACCACGGAATCATTCCGTAATTTTGTGATCCCGAATATCCAGCTCGCATCAGGATAAAAGGACGCACATTTGGAAAGTCATTCTTGTACCCGTCACGAATCATTTTAGCCCACGTATGTCCATAGATATTATGCACTTCATCGGCAGTTCCCTGAGCTGTAAATACCGCTGACGGGAATACTTCAGGCTCACCCAAATCTCCCCACCAACCACCAACTCCTTGGTTGACCAAATTTTTATAAATGTTCCAAAACCAATCTTTCCCTTCAGGTTTAAAAACATCGACAAGTCCCGTATTTCCAAAATAAAAATCGTATTTGAAAGGGTTTCCAGCATTGTCTGTCGCTAATACTTTTTTATCAACAGCTTCCTGCCATTTACTTGAAGTTGTCAAAATAAAAGGTTCTGTAATCAAAACTGTTTTAACTCCTTTGCTGTTCAAATCGGCGATCATTTTCTTCGGATCCGAGAAATTGTCTTTGTCCCAATCCAAGTTCCCCATTGTTCCCTGAACCGTTTTTCCAAACCAATACAAATCCAGAATTATGGCATCCACAGGGATTTCGTCTTTGATATATTTGTCAATGGTTTTGGTAACTTCTTCCTGCGTATGATATCCAAATCGGCTCGAAAAATTTCCCAAAACCCAACGCGGAACAAGAGGCTGTTTTCCTGTCAATGAAGTGTAATTCGCAGTCAAATCAGTCCAAGTATCACCTGCAATTACCTGATATGTTTTTCGTCCTGAAATGGTTTCGTAAACTAATGTATTGTCTTTTTTACTGTCCAAATCCAAATAACCGATAGCGCCATTATCAAAATGAACTGCATAAATTTTGGATGACATTACCAGCGGAATGGAGAAATTCATTTTTTTAGAATGTGTTCCGTATCCATAATCGGCTTGGTTGTACAATTCCAAACGGTTTCCACGGCGGTTCATCCCCAATGCACGGGCTCCTGCACCGTAAAGTGCCTCGGTTCTATCCAGATTGAACTCCAACGTTTCTTTTGGTTGTTCTTTGCTAGAATTCTCACGTTTTGCATATCCATTTTTTTCTGAAATCAACGGTTTGTTTTTATACAAATAGCTAATTTGAAATGGGCTTTTTTGAACAGAAACCGTTATTCCATTAGAAGAATAAGTAATTTCATTTTGCGTTTGCTTTACTTTGAAAACTGCTTTCGCTGGAGTTAAAACAACAGCGTGTGAAGTCGGATTTAACTTTTCACTAGTAGGCAGAAAAGTTGTTTCTACTATTTTATCGGAATAGGGTTTGATATAATAAATCCCATCGGATGTTTTTATTTCCAAAGTGTTTTGAACTGCTTTATAACTTTCAAATTTTCTGTTTGCGTTTTGGGCAAAGGAGAAACTTGAAATTAAAAGGAAAAAAACTATTTTTTTCATAATTGTTTATTTTAACCATATAAGGAATATAAGGTCATATAAGCTTTTGAGTTATAATTTAGATTTCGGGGAAATCTTTTTGTTTTCATTTCCTAAATCTCAATCAAGTATTTCCTTAAATGAACTTATATTCCTTATATGGTTTAAATTTTAATTTTACTTTAATTCCAAAATCAGAACGGATTTTCCTTCGATGGTGATATCGTTTTTCAAATCAATTGATTTTCCTGTAAGCACTTCGTTTCCTGTTTTATAATTTAAAATACTTTCTTGAAAACGGCTTGTTGGGAAGGTTTTAGATTCTTTATTGTTATTGATGACTACCATAACCGATTTTGAATCGGTATATCTGAAATACACATACACATTGTTATCGGGAATGTAATGTTTCATTTTTCCGAAATGCACCGCATCATTTGTTTTTCTCCAATTGAATAATTTAGCCGAAAAATCAAAAAACTGCTGCTGCTCAGGCGTTCTTCCTGCTTTTACAAAAGCATTATTGGCATCTCCTGCCCAGCCTCCCGGGAAATCCTGACGAATTGCAGCATCGCCATCTTTGTCTTTATTACCTGCCATTCCAATTTCGGAACCATAATAAGTCTGAGGAATCCCACGAACTGTTGCCAGCAAAGTCATCGCCATTTTATATTTTGAAAGGTCTTTTTGATAAATTTCATTGAAACGGTTCGTGTCATGATTTTCTACAAAAGTCATGATATTATTGATATTTGGATATAAAAAATCGTTGGTAAAATTCTCGTATACTTTTATCATTCCTTTATCCCAAGCTCCTGCATCTTCATTAAAAATAACACTTGTGGCATCTTGTAAAGTAAAATCCATAACAGAAGGTAAGTAGGAATTGTAGTCTTGAATAGCTGCAATTTTACTGTCTTTCTGCCAATATGCCATTTGAGCCTGATCGTGCATCCAAACTTCCCCAACGATATTAAAATTAGGGTATTCGTCGGTTACTGCTTTGGTCCATTCGGCTATTCCTTTTTTGTCGCAATACGAGTAGGTATCTACACGGAAACCATCCAAATCGGCATATTCTATCCACCAGATTGCATTTTGTTTCAAATAGGTATTCACTAATGGATTGGATTGATTTAAATCAGGCATTGATTTTACAAACCAGCCGTCCATGCACATTTTAGCATCAATTTGAGAAGTATTGCTGTCAAATTGAGTAGTCATTCGGTAATTCGTTTGAGCATAACCGGGAAATTGGTGTATCCAATCATACGTTGGCAAATCTTTCATCATCCAGTGTTCGGCTCCCCAATGGTTGGTTACATAATCCATTATCAGCTTCATATCACGTTTGTGCAATTCGGCCGAAAGTTTTACATACTCTTCATTCGTTCCGAAGCGGGGATCAATTTTGTAAACATCAGATTGTCCATATGTGTGATAGGAATACGCTTTGTCATTGTCTTCGCAAAGCGGCGTTGGCCAAAGTGCTGTAGCTCCCAATTCTTTGATGTAATCCAAATGCTGAATCATACCAGCGATATCACCGCCGTGTCTCCCGCCGGGAAGTGCTCTGTTTCCTTTTTCAGTAACCGATTTGTCGCTGTCGTTTTTAGGATTTCCATTGGCAAAACGATCTGACATAATTAAATAAATCAAATCAGATGCGTCATATCCTTTTCTGGAAGCTGAATTTTCTCTTCGTTGTTTTAAACTGTATTTTTTAATGAAAGTAACTTTTTTGTTTTTAGAAAATGAAAAAACAAAATCTTGCGCCGTCACATTTTTAGTGTCGATCGTAACAAAAAGATAATTTGGGTTTTCAGTTTTTTTTACATCTTTGATCGCAATATTATTGGATACTGTAACTTCATTTTCGGCAATATTTTTGCCGTAAAACATAATCTGCAATTCTGGATTGTGCATTCCTGCATACCAAAACGGAGGTTCAACTCTGTCAATTTGTGCAAAAACTGATGTTGAGATGAAAAATAATAGAAGAATTACTTTTTTCATATTTGTGAGAAATTGATTTTATTGGAATAAATAGTAGCAACCAACGGCCTACTAATATCATGAGCTTGATTGTAATTGTAAATGAAAGCAAAAAAGCACTATGCCTCCTTTTAGCCCTGATCGCAGTGGAAATCCTTTTTATTTTTTCTTTAAAAATAAAAAGATTGTAGCGAAGAGCAGGAAACCATACAACCAAAGATGCCTGATATTAGTGCTCCTAAAAAATATTCGAATTACTGTTTATAGATAAAAAGTGGTGGAACTGTAATTTTAAAACCCTTTCGAAGCAGTACTAAGAAAGGGTTTGTAATTCATTTTAATTATTTGGCTGAACCAAAACTGGAACGCTGTTTACATAAACGGTTAGTTCTTTTGTTCCTTCCAAGGATAATTCAGTTTCCTTATGATCTACCGTGATTTTTACAATCTGGTTTCTGAAATTGATTTTAAACGAATATCCTCCCCATTCTTTTGGAATTTTTGGAGAGAAATGAAGTGCATCATTTTTTACTCTCATTCCGCCAAATCCTTCTACGATACTCATCCACGTTCCTGCCATAGATGTAATGTGGCAACCTTCTTCAACCTCTTTGTTATAATCATCAAGATCCAAACGGGAAGTTCTTAAATAAAAGGCGTAGGCCATGTCCATTTTGTCCAGCAAAGCGGCCTGAATCGAGTGAACGCAAGGTGAAAGCGAGCTTTCGTGCACCGTAAATGATTCGTAGAAATCGAAATTGCGTTCCAGTTCATCTTTAGAGAAATGATCTTCGAAGAAGTAAAAACACTGTAAAACGTCAGCTTGTTTGATGTATGGCGAACGTAAAACTCTGTCCCAAGACCATTTTTGATTGATTGGTCTTTGTGAACGGTCTAAATCTTTTACGCGAACTAAATCTTTGTCCAAGAAACCATCCTGCTGCAGATAAATACCCATTTCTTCCGATTTTGGGAAATACATGTTTCCTGCAACTTTATTCCATTCCTGCAATTCGGCATCAGAAAGTTTTACTTTTTCGATAATGCGTTTATGGTCTGATGGATATTCTAATGATACTTTTTGGATTTGTTCCGTAGCATAATCAATACACCATTTAGCAATATAATTGGTGTAGAAATTATTGTTGATGTTGTTTTCGTATTCGTTTGGTCCTGTAACTCCCAAAATCATGTATTGATTTTTGTTTTTAGAGAAAGAAGCTCTTTGGTGCCAGAAACGGGCGATGCCAATTAACACTTCCAATCCTTTCTCTGGAATATAAGAGTAGTCGCCAGTAAAACGGTGGTAATTGTAAATCGCAAAAGCAATAGCGCCGTTTCTATGGATTTCTTCGTGGGTGATTTCCCATTCGTTATGGCATTCCTCACCATTCATGGTAACCATTGGGTACAAAGCTGCTCCGTTTGTAAATCCTAAATTATCTTTGGCGTTTTCAATGGCTTTGTCTAACTGATTGTAACGATACGTTAGTAAATTTCGGGCAACTTGCTGGTCTTTGGTCGCCATATAAAATGGAATACAATATGCCTCGGTATCCCAATAAGTAGATCCGCCGTATTTTTCTCCTGTAAATCCTTTTGGGCCAATATTCAGACGAGAATCTTTTCCTAAGTAAGTTTGATTCAGTTGAAAAATATTAAAACGGATTCCCTGCTGTGCTTTTACATCACCTTCAATAGTGATGTCAGACATTTCCCAAATTTTTGCCCAAGCATCAATTTGATCCTGCAATAATTGATTGTATCCTTTTGCTAAAGCAGATTGAATAACATTTTCGGCAGCCGAAACAGTATCAGTGTGATTTAACGAAACGGTATAACCTCCTATTTTTTGGATCCCGGATTTTTCTCCTTTTGCTACAATAACATCATAGTAAAACAAAATTTTATCTGCTTTTGTATCTACCGATGTTGGCGACATATTTTGTTTTTCACCTCTTGCCCAAATGGTGTTCTGCATGAAGGTTGTTACTTTAAAATGTGTTTTGAAAGTTTGAGCCGTAACAAAAGCTTCATTCCCTGATTTTTTAACGTCTAACGGTTCCCAGAATTTTTCGTCCCAGTTTGCATCTTCGTTAGTTACACCGGCATCGATGTAGGGCTTATAAATGATTTTAGCATCTTTATTTAAAGGTGTGATTTCATAATTAATCACCCCAGCTTCATCTAAATCCAAGGAAAGAAAACGACGAACATCCACAGCAACTTGAGTTCCGTTTTTAAGAGTCGCTTGAAAAGAACGGTGGTACCATCCCTCTTTCATATTCAGTTCACGACGGTAATTTGAAACTTCGGTACAGGTATTTAAATCAAAATCTTCTCCGTTGATTTCAATATTAATTCCAATCCAATTTGGAGCATTTAATACTTTGGCAAAATATTTCGGGTATCCGTTTTTCCACCAGCCCACTTTTGTTTTGTCTGGATAATAAATTCCCGCGATATAACTTCCCTGAAAAGTTTCGCCTGTATAAGTTTCTTCAAAATTGGCTCTTTGTCCCATTGCACCGTTTCCGATACTAAATAAGCTTTCAGAAGACTTTACCTGCTCCTTATCAAATCCTTCTTCTATGATTGACCAATTGTCTGGTTTTATATAATCTTGATTCATTTTTTATTTTAATTTAAGGCTAAGGTTTGAAGTTAAAGAATAAAACACCTCTTTGCTTCATTCTGCTTTCACCTTATATTTTGTTTGTTATTTGTTTATTAATAATTCCAAGAAAGTGGAATTCATTTCGGTAAAATCTTTAAAATTGTATTGTGCTTCATACAGCGTTTCTTCATGGCCAATACCAATGCTCATCATTTTGGCAATGTTTGCAGCTTGAATTCCTGCTACAGAATCTTCAAAAACGATTGAATCTTCATTGGTAACATTCAATAAACGTGCTGCATGAAGGAAAACTTCAGGATCTGGTTTTGCATTAACAACATCATTTCCATCAACTATAGCGTCAAAAAAAGACAGAATTCCAGTTTTCTTCAGAATAGGTCTTGCGTTTTTACTGGCAGAACCTAAAGCAATTGGCTGATTGTTTTCTTTTAAAAATTTTAAAACTTTCATTACTCCAGGCAAAATTTCAGTCTCATTCATATCTACCAGATACGAAAGATAATCTTCATTTTTCTGGATTAACCATTTGTCTTTATCTTCCTGAGAAGCTTCAACGCTTCCTAATTCTAAAATGATATCCAAAGAACGAACGCGGCTCACACCTTTTAATAATTCATTGTGTTCTAATGTGAAATTAATTCCTAATTCAGTTGCGATTTTTTTCCACGCTAAGAAATGATATTTGGCAGTGTCAACAATTACACCGTCTAAATCAAAAATAAATCCTTTTCTCTTTTCCATTATTCTTCTTATTATTATATTTTATTCTTGTACTTTTTCTTTAACAAAAAATACTGCTGAACCGGCAATTAACATCGATATACCAGCTATTACAATTATTGCCATTGGCTCTCCGCCAAAAAGCATAATTATAGTGCTTCCTAATAGTCCTGCAGTTATTTGCGGTATGGTTATAGTGGCATTAAACAATCCCATATATACTCCCATTTTTTCGGCAGGCAATGAACCTGAAAGCATTGCGTAAGGCATTGCTAAAATCGCAGCCCAAGCTAATCCTACTCCAGAAATAGAAAGAAGCAGCATGTTTTTATCTTCGACAACAAACATGGAAATCAATCCTAATCCTCCCATAAATAAAGAGAAACTGTATGTTTTTTTTCTTCCGATTGATTTGGCAATCGAAGGAATAAGCAAAGAGAATATAGCAGCAACTCCGCTATAGAAAGCAAACATTACTCCAGTCCAGTCACCTGCTTCATTAAATCCAATTGATTTTGCATCTAGAGCTGTAGGTCCCCAAACCTGATTTGCAATAGCTCTCGTGGTATAAACCCACATTAAAAACAAGGCAAACCAAGAGAAAAACTGAACAATACCAAGCTGCCAAAAGATTTTTGGCGCATTCCCAATTAGTTTGAAAACACTTTCACTTTTTTTATTTTCGACAGCAGTTAGATCAATTTTATTGTATTCTGCATGCTTTTTTGGAGCATATTCTTTGGTTCTAAAAACAGTCCAAAGAACCGTTCCTAATAATATTGCTCCTCCAATATAAAAAGACCATATTACAGACTCCGCAACTTTTTCGCCGGCTGCAGGAACATTGGACAATCCTATTTTTACTAAAATCCACGGCAGTAATGACCCGAAAACTGCTCCGAAATTAATCAGTGCGCTTTGAACAGAAAACCCTAAATTTCGCTGTTCATCATTTACCATATCACCTACAAGTGCTCTAAACGGCTGCATGGTAACATTAAATGATGTATCCATCAGCAGTAACATTACAGCTCCAAAAGCCAAAGGAGGCAATAAATAAGTAAAATATTCTGCATTTGGCATAAAAAACATTGCCGTAGCCGATACAATAGCCCCAAAAAATATAAAAGGAATACGACGGCCTAATTTAGTCCAAGTCTTATCGCTTGAAAGACCAATAATAGGCTGCACGATTAAACCGGCCAAAGGTGCTGCTAACCAAAAGTAGCCGATGCTGTGAACATCTGCTCCCAATGCTTCTAATATTCTACTTGTGTTTCCATTTTGCAAAGAATATCCGACTTGAACTCCTAAGAATCCAAAACTTAAATTCCAAATTTGCCAAAAACTTAAATTTGGTTTTCCCATTATTAAAAAATTTACATTTGTTTACTAAACAAATAGTTACACTGTATCCTTTATCAAAATTGATTATAATTTATTAATGAAAATACAAATAATACAAAATGAAATTGAGTTCAAATCAATACGATCAAATCAACTTTTAAACACAATATTGTTCAGCACATCTTTTCAAAACAGCAAACTTTGGCATTTTGGAAAAAGACTAAACATTAACTCATTTCTGAATTTAGCATGTTTTTAATAAAAAATTGTTATGGGTGTATATACTTACAGCTAAATAAACATCCCTAAAGGAACTCACTTAAATAATTAACTGTGCTCTTGTAAAAATTCATTAAATCATTATACAATTTATGAATCTTTTTTCAAAAGATTTATCGTGTCTTAAAAAATTATAACACGAAATTTATCGTTATAAAAAAACTCATCTTATTTTTCGAAGTAAAAGAAAAGTTATAAACGTGGAGTAAATGTATAAAATTCTTTTTAGTAATTATTTAATAAAATTCAAAAAACCTCATTTTTTTTCACTACAAGGTTGTAGTAATTAATAAATTACATGTTTTTTTTGCAAAGTTTTTCGAATTAACAGATTGTCATAAAAAAATCGAATGGATAAAACCCATTCGATTTCAATTTTTAAAACTATATTTTATCTAAAAAAATATTCTTTTGCTTCGTCTGATTTGCAGCCTGCTGCTAATTGGTAGATTCTCTTTCGACCAAATAGGTTTCAATAACTTCGGTAATGTAATTTTCCTCCTCCGATTCATCTTCAGATTCTAAACGGTCGATGATTATTTTGGCAGCGCGATTACCCATTTTAACACCGCTTTGACTCACAGTAGTAATTGTAGGCGTAGAATATTTGGAAATCATTCCGTCTGTAAAGGCGATTACAGCAAGATCTTTTGGCACATTCAATCCTATTTTATTAGCTGCTTTGATGCAGGTCACAGCAAAAATTTCATTTACAGCAAAAATAGCATCGATAGCTTCATCTTCCAGTAATTTTCCAATAATAATTTCGCAGGTATCTATATCTTCAATTTTTATAATTAAGTGTTCGTCAAAAGGCAGATTATTATCTAACAATGCTTTGACATAACCATCAGTCCTCAATTTGCCTACACTTACATAATCTACAGTTGTTACCAGGGCTATCTTTTTTCGGCCTTTATCAATTAAACTCTGAACAGCTTCATATGCGGCCTGCTTATCGTCAATAATCACTTTATCACAGAATACTTCATTAGTTACACGGTCAAACATTACAACCGGCATTCCCTGATTTATGACTTCGGTAATATGATGAAAATCTCCTTTAAATTGTGTTTCTTTAGACAAAGACATAATAAAACCGTCAATACTGCCATTTGCCAGAAGCTCCATATTGAGTACTTCTTTATCAAAGGAATCATCAGAGAGACAAATGACTACACTGTATCCGTTTTCATTGGCAATCTGTTCGATTCCATTAATTACCGTAGAGAAAAAATGGTGTACAATTTCGGGGATAATAATTCCTATTGTTTTTGTTTTTCTGTTTTTAAGGCTGAGCGCAATATTATTCGGTTTATAATGATAAAATTTTGCAAATGCCTGAACTTTCAGCCGGGTTTCCTCTCCAATTTCGGGACTGTTTCTAAGTGATTTTGAAACAGTTGAAATTGAGACATCCAATTCTTTGGCAATTTGCTTCAGTGTTATTTTTTTCTTCATCATAAAGTGGCATTACTTGATTGAACTATTCGATTCGTAATAAAGGTAACATAATTTTTTATTTATTGTAAATATTCATGCAAAAATGAATATAAAAAGCAAAGTTTTCAACACTATCACGTTTTCGTAAGCCTATCTAATTTTCATCATGTCGAACGTGTTAATTAATTCATAATTTTGAAATTCGAAGTAAAGAAAACTTAAACAAAACTTAACCAAAAAAACAATTAATTTAAACAAAAAGTATGAAAACAATTTATAGAAAGTTGTTATTTTTATTGCTCCTGCTTCCGTTTTGCGCAATAGCCCAGAACAAAGTTGAAGGAACGGTACTTGATAATGTATCAGGTCAGCCTATCCCAGGAGTAAATGTAAAGATAGAAGGGAGTGCCACTGGTGCTTCAACGGGTTTTGACGGTAAATTTCAATTAACCAATGTAAAGCCGACAGATGTGTTAAATATATCCTATATGGGTTATACAACTAAGACAGTTGTAGTGGGCAATCAAACTTCATTAACAATTAAACTTCAAGAAGACGCCAATCAATTAAAAGAGGTTGTAGTACAAGTTGGATATGGGACTGTTAAGAAAAAAGATGCAACAGGGGCCGTAACGGTATTATCAGCAAAAGATTTTAACAAGGGACCTGTCACTTCTGCAGACCAAATGATTCAAGGTAGAGTAGCTGGTTTACAAATTATTAACGGAGGGGGCTCTCCAGGAGCTGATCCAATTGTAAGGATTAGAAGCGGATCTTCTCTTAGTGCCAGTAATGATCCTTTATATGTAATTGATGGTATTCCAGTTGCATCTGGAGGAGTTGAGGGAGGTAGAAACCCATTATCAACAATCAATCAAAATGATATTGAATCTGTTTCTGTTTTAAAAGATGCTTCAGCTACTGCTATTTATGGATCTAGAGCTTCAAATGGTGTAATTATTATTACTACTAAAAAAGGAAAAGCTGGTGGCATTAAAGTGAGCTACAACGGAAACATGCAGGTTTCTGAGATAATACAACAAGTTGATGCATTGTCAAGCGGTCAATTTAGAGATTTTGTTAATGCAAATGGAACTATTGAAACAGAACCTACTTCAGCAAATTTTGGAAAAAATATCCATTCTTTATTATTAGGTGCTGCTGATACTAACTGGCAAGACGAAATTTACAGAACTGCTCTGGGTACAGATCAAAATATTTCTGCAAGCGGAGGTTCTGATAACATAGCTTATAGAGCCTCTCTAGGTTATACAAATTTAGAAGGGGTTTTGTTAAGAGATAATTTCGAAAGAACTACAATTGGAGTTTCACTTACTGGAGATTTTTTAGATAAGCATTTAAAAATTCAAGTTAATAATAATTCTTCGGTAATAAAAAGTAATTACAGTAATGCTGGAGCTGTTGGAGCTGCTATTGCATTTGACCCAACTCAAGCGGTAAAAAACCCAGATGGAACTTATTTTCAATGGATGACTGACGAAGATGAATTTAATCAATTGGCTGGGAAAAACCCGGTAGCAATGATTCAACAGCAAGATAATTTGGGGACATTTTACAGAAGTATTGGAAATATTCAAGTTGATTATAAAATGCATTTTTTACCAGAATTAAAAGCAACAGTAAATCTTGGTTACGACCAAATGAGCGGTAGAGGTTATGGCGGAATTGGTGCTGATTATTTGTACGGCCTTAAAGGATCAGGGCATAATAGATATGAAAACATAGAAAAGAGAAACAATAAACTGATGGATTTGTATCTTAACTATAATAAAAAAATTGAGGCTATAGAGACGCAGCTTGATGTAACAGGCGGTTATACGTATCAGGATTTTAGAGAGGAAAAAAACAAATCAAATTATACTTTCGATAATGACATTACAAATCTCGAGTTATTTATTCCTACTCATATTAATTTGCAATCATTTTTTGGAAGAGCTAATTTCACAGTTGCCGATAAATATTTAATGACATTGTCTATAAGACGTGATGGTACCTCAAGGTTTACAGAGGATTATCGTTGGTCAAATTTCCCAGCGGCTTCGGTAGCATGGAAATTGAATGAAGAAGGATTCTTAAAAAATGTAGCAAGTATAAACTCTTTGAAATTAAGAGCAGGTTGGGGTATTACTGGGCAACAAAATGTTGGGGATCCATATCCTTCATTACCTTTATATGTAGCATCTAATAGTGCTGCTCAATATCAAATAGGCAATACTTTTTATACCACTTACAGACCAAAGGCTTATAATAGTAATTTAAAATGGGAAGAAACTACAACAGTAAATATTGGATTAGATTTTGGATTATTCAATAATAGAATTACAGGAACTGCAGATTTTTACCAAAGAACAACTGATGATTTATTGTTATATACTCAAAACCCAGCTTTTTTCGGTTTTTCTAATTTCGATAACTATAATATTGGAAGTATTGAAAATAAAGGCATTGAATTGTCTGCGGAGGTTATACCAGTTCAAAATGATAACTTAGAATGGAGAATTGGCGGAAATATTACATTCCAAGATTCAAAAATTACCAAATTGCAAACTACTCAGGATAATTCACCTGGTATTGATACTGGAGGAATTTCTGGAGGTACAGGAAATTTAATTCAAAATCACCAAGTAGGTTATGCTCCAAGTTCGTTTTATGTGTTCGAACAAGCCTATGGAGCGGATGGAAAACCATTAGACAACGTTTTTATCGACCGTAATAAAGATGGAATTGTAAATACTGACGATAAGTATCGTTTTCATAAGCCAGCAGCTGATATTTTTTACGGATTCTATACAAGTTTAACATACAAAAATTGGGATATATCTATGAACTGGAGAGGATCTTGGGGGAATTATATGTACAACAATGTAGATTCTGGAAATGGAACCTATAACAACATTCTAACTAGAGAAACCGATTTGTCAAACGGAGTAGAGAATCTTTTGGAAACAAATTTTAAGGCACAAAATGATTATATAATACATTCTGATTACTACGTACAAGATGCTTCTTTCGTAAAATTAGACAATGTGGCAATTGGCTATACTTTTAATCAAAAAATAAAAGGTATTTCTATGCTAAAATTAACAGCATCTGCTCAAAATGTTCTAACTATTACCAAATATGAGGGTTTAAATCCAGAAATCTCTGGAGGTATCGATAATAACATTTATCCAAGACCAATTACTTTCACGTTAGGGTTAAACGCAAACTTCTAATTCAAATAACAAGAAAAATGAAAAAGATACAAATAAAATTAATAGGTATTTCTTTGTTTATGATGACGATGTTCTTTTCATCATGTACAAATGATCTAAACCAATCGCCAGATTCTGGAGACTCTGTGAGTGCTGATGAACTTTTCTCCAATCCAGCTTCATATAAACAATACTTAGCAAAACTATATGCTGGTTTTGCTACAACTGGACAACAAGGACCTGCTGGAAGTCCAGATATTTCTGGAATCGATGAAGGAACAAGTCAATACATCAGAGGTTTTTGGATGATGCAGGAATTAACAACTGACGAAGCTGTTATTGGCTGGAATGATGGAACTATTAAAGATTTTCACTCTCAAACATGGTCATCTTCCGATACATTTATAGCAGCGACATTCTCTCGTTTTTCTTTTCAGATTGTAAACTGTAATGAGTTTTTAAGACAAACTACAAATGAAAAACTAGCTGGACGCGGTATTACTGATGCTTCATTATTAACTCAAATAAAAGAGTTTCGTGCTGAAGCTCGTTTCTTGAGAGCGATGACATACTGGCATTTAATAGATACTTTTGGAGGAGGATCTTTGGTAACAGAAGACTCCCCAAGTACTTTTTATTACCCAGAATATGCTTCTAGAGCTGAAATCTATAAATTTATTGATGATGAATTAACAGCAGTTACTCCAGAATTAAAAGCACCTAAAACAAATGAACAATATCGTATTGATCAGGCTGCTGCATGGATGCTGCAAGCAAAACTATACATGAATGCTAAAATATATATTGGTACTGATCATTATACTGAAGCTATTCCTCTAATCAATAAAGTTATTGGTTCAGGTTATGCCATACATAACAATTACAACCAGTTATTTTATGCCGATAATGATAAAAATGGTTCGCAAAATGAATTTATTTTCACAATTGCATATGACGGAATTAATACACAAACATACGGAGGAACAACATTCTTGACTCATGCTCCAGTAGGAGGCAGTATGCCAATAGCAGAATTTGGGATCAGCGGTGGCTGGGGAGGTATTAGAACTACATCTGCTTTCGTAGATAAATTTACTGAAAATACAACAGACACTCGTGGGCAGTTTTACAAAGAAGGCCAATCAAAAGAAATAGAAAATATTGGATCTTTTAATGACGGATATGCAGTTCAAAAATTTAGAAATATTGATATAAATGGTGTAATGGGATCTGACAAAACAGGTACCTTTTCAGACTCAGATTTTCCAATTTTCAGACTTGCGGATGCGTATTTGATGTATGCAGAATGTGCTATTAGAGGAGCTGGAGGTGACTTAGCAACAGCAATCACTTATGTAAATACCTTAAGAACAAGAGCTAATGCTACAACAGTATCACAAGGTGATCTGACTTTAAACTTTATTCTTGACGAGCGTGCCAGAGAATTGCATTGGGAGGGACACAGAAGAACAGACTTAATTCGTTTTGGAAAATTTACTGGAGGCAGTTATTTATGGCCTTGGAAAGGGAATGTATCAACTGGTACTCCTACCCAATCATATAGAAATTTATTTCCAATCCCCGCTGGAGCAATTTCTACAAATCAAAAATTACAACAAAACCCTGGATATTAATAATATTAAAATATATAGACGATGAAAAATATAACTAAATCAATAATTGCTTTATTCGCATTCATTACACTCTCATGTAGTGTAGAAGATGTTCAAGATAGACCCGTAATTCAAGGAATTGACACACCTGAGCTTGTAGCTCCAGAAAATGATAAATCATATGTTTTACTTGAAGAAAATGCAGAAACCTCTATAGAACGTTTTGTTTGGAGCGCTGCAACTTATGGAGGAGATGTTCTAATTAATTACAAAGTATTAATTGATGTTAAAGATGGAGATTTCACTAATGCAGTTGAATTAGGAGGAACAGATGGCACTACACAACTTGAAGTTTCTGTAAAAACATTGAACGATGCTATTATTACTTTGGGAGGTGTTGCTGGAGAGATTGGATCATTTGACGTTAAAGTTCAATCAAACCTTGCAGGAAATGAAACAATGATTTCTGCAACTCCTATAACTATATTAGTTAATTCATATACTCCAGCTGTAGCTAATAATTGCCCTAATCAATTTGCTGTTGGAGCAGGAATTCCTTCTGCAGGTTGGGGTTGGGGTACACCATTAACCTTGATTTGTAATGACAATGTATTAATTTCATCTGCAGATTTAATTAATGATACTTTTAGATTTTTTACAACAAGCGGAGATTGGGGATCAGGAAGAAACTATCCATGGTATGTTACTGAAGGCTATAAAATTAGTTCTTCATTAGAAAATGCTAATGATGGTGATTCAAATTTTAAATTTACAGGAACACCCGGGAAATATCGTATTAAAATTGATGCTAATTTAAAAACTGTTACTCTTGCACAAGGTGAAACTGCTACAAATTCAAACTGGTTAGTAGGTTCTGCTACACCTGGTGGCTGGACATGGTCTGGTGATAGTGAAACTGAATTACCTTTAATTACTGATGGTGTTTTTGAAGTACCAGTGACATTAACAAGTGATGCTGCCTTTAGAATATTTTTAGGAAATAATGGTACTGATGACGGAAACTGGGATGCAAGCCACAATTATCCTTATTACGTAGATGCAGGATATACTATTTCTCCTGAATTGGTAAATGCAGCAGATGGAGATAGTAACTTTAAATACACTGGGGCTACTGGATTGAGAGTTTTAAAAATTGATACAGTTGCAAAAACTATCACATTAAACTAATATTTTTCAATACTTAAAAAAGGGCTATCTTAAAGGATAGCCCTTTTTTTATTTTAAGTTAAAATAAACCGAAAAAACATGAAAAAACTTATACTTTTATTATTGCTATTTGTGTCCTTGGCCAGTATAGCCCAACAGCAAACAGTTACTTATTCTATAAGTCCGACAACATTTGAGGAAACAACATCCATTACAATTACCATTAATGGAAACAGTATCAATGAGGCTACTTGGGGTGTAACTGGAAATGCACTTTATTTATGGGCTTGGGCATTTGATTTAGATGATGCAACCCAAAAAGGAACTCCTCTTAACGGTGCTTGGGAAGCATCAGATGAAGCCAGTAAATTCACTTACAATTCAGTAAATGATACTTATACAAAAACATTTATACCTACTACATACTATAATACAACCAATATTGGAAAAATTGGCTTTTTAATAAAAGCTAAAAATGGAACAGGAGACAAAAAATCACAAGACATACTTGCTGAAGTAGGTTCTTTTCAAGTTAATCTTACTTCTCCAGTTACAAACAGTATAACCATTTTGGCTTCAGGCGGGAACATATCAATTACTGCAACAAATACTAATGGTGTTGCAAGTTATAATTTAAAATCAAACGGAGTTAGTATTAATACAATTGCGAGTACTTCAAATTACACCTACAATCACACCAACATTAATCAAAATCAAAATTACGAATTGGAAGTAACCCAAGGTGTAACTAAGATAACTAAAAAGTTTAATGTCGTTATAAATCCAAATACAATTTCCGAAACAATTCCGGCTGGTTTAGTTGATGGTATCAATTACAACACAACGGATGCCACCAGAGCAACTTTAGTATTGGATGCACCTTTGAAAGATTTTGTGTATGTAGCTGGAAGTTTTAACAACTGGCAGCCAGGCAACACCTATGCTATGAAAAAAGATGCAACCTCAGGGTCAACAAAATTTTGGTTAGAACTGACCGGACTTGCATCTGGAACAAATTATACCTATCAGTATTGGGTAGGAGAATCAACTCCAATTGCCAATTCTCCAGCATTGGTAAAAACAGCTGATCCTTATTCAACTTTAGTATTAACTCCTAATGAAGATGCAGGAATTCCAGTAGCAAGCTACCCAAATATGCCTGCATATCCAACTGGGCAAGATAGAGAAGTAACCGTTTTACAAACCGGTCAAACTCCATACGCCTGGAGTACAGCAACAACAAGTTTTGTTAAACCCGAAAAAGACAAATTAGTCGTATACGAATTATTAGTAAGAGATTTTGATGCCAACAGAAATTATCAAAACATAATAGACCGTATTGATTATTTTAAAAATTTAAAAATAAATGCTATTCAGTTAATGCCGGTAATGGAATTCGAAGGAAACGAAAGTTGGGGTTACAATACTTCATTCCACATGGCTTTGGATAAATTTTACGGAACTTCAGCAAAGCTAAAAGAATTAATCGATGTATGTCATCAAAATGGTATCGCTGTAATTCTAGATGTAGCGCTAAATCATGCTTTTGGAAGAAACCCAATGGTACGCATGTGGATGAATGATGCCGATGGTGATGGTTTTGGTTCGCCAACTACCGAAAATCCTTATTTTAATATGGTTGCAAGACACAGTTATAATGTGGGAGAGGATTTTAATCACCAATTACCAAGAACACAAAACTATGTGAAACGTGTAATCAAGCAATGGATTGAAGAATACAAAATTGACGGTTTCCGTTGGGACTTAACCAAAGGTTTTACACAAAACTGCCCATCAAATGTTTCTGGCGGACAAGAAGCTTGTACTGGCAATTACCAACAAGACCGTATAGATGTATTAAAAAGTTATGCGGACTACTCATGGTCATTAGACCCAACACACTATACTATTTTTGAACATTTAGGAGGAAATACAGAAGAACAACAATGGGCAAATTATAGAATCACAGAAACACCAAGTAAAGGTGTAATGATGTGGGGAAATATGAACGGCGAATATGGCAAGCTCTCTAAAGGTTATTCTGGAAATATTTCAGGCATGACTAGCTCTAGTCGTGGATTTACCACAAATAGATTAATCGGATATCCTGAGAGCCATGATGAAGAGCGATTAATGTATTACAACAAAAATGCTGGAAATAGTACAAATGCTGCCCATAATGTAAAAACATTAAGTGTTGGTTTATCCAGAATGTCAGCAATTGGTGCTGTTTCACTATTAATTCCAGGTCCAAAAATGATATGGCATTTTGGAGAATTAGGATGGGACACCTCAATTTTTACTTGTACTGACGGCATTGTAAATGATAATTCTGCAACAATAGCAGGTGATTGTAAATTGTCTACCAAGCCACAACCACAATGGACAAATAATTGGTTAGGCGATAACTCCAGAAATAAAATATATAATGATTGGGCAAGAATGATTGATTTAAAAACAACAGAATCTGTATTTTCTGGTACAGCTACTATGGTTAATTCATCTAACCTAACCCCAAATATTAAAATCACTAATAGTACATTAGCTAGCACATCCCTTAAAGATGTACTTATCATTGCAAACTTTGATGTAACTGCAAAAAATGTAGCGACTGGATTTCAATATACTGGCTCATGGTACAATTTAATGGACAATTCTCCATATACCGTGACTGATGCTAATGCCACAATCAATTTACAGCCTGGTGAGTTTAGAATCTACGGAAATAAAACAGCAACTTTAGCCACTACAGATTTTGAGGTTTTAAAAGACATTTATATTTACCCAAATCCAGCTTCAAGTTATTTTACATTAAACACCAATACATCCAAAATTCAAATTTATTCCGTAACAGGCCAATTAGTTAAAACTTTCAGCAAAAGTCAACAAAAAGACCATCAGTATAATATAAACGATTTAGATAAAGGAATGTATTTCATTAAGGTTTATAACGAAGATAACCAAGTAAAAGTGATGAAGTTCATCAAACAATAAAAATTTTGAATTAGTTTAATTCGTAATCAGCCATCAAATTAAGTTTTGGTGGCTTTTTTTTATTCAAAATTGAAAACAAAAAAATATGGGCGTACCCACTCTCCAAGGTTGAACTATACATTATGCAAATCCTGTATCCAGAGCTACGCTTTCAGAAAAGTATGAACGCTGACAATAAATCATTTAAAAAACACTATCATTAATCTCAAAATATTAATACTACTAATATTTGTTAAAAAAAATCAAATTGCTTTTTTAACAGCAACGGATCATTTCGTGTTTAATAAAAAATAAACTCAGGTCTTATCAATTACTTTTCCTTTTGTTTTATAACTACATATTCACAAACATAGTTGTTGGATAAAAAAAAGCATAATCAAGCGCAACCTTTTCAAAGTTTAAAGACTATAAGAAAAAGAGACGACGATTATGAAAAAAATATCTCCTTTAAAAATGCTGCTTTTTTTTACAATTGCAGTTTCTTGCACAAACGAAAATAGCGAACTAAATACGAACCCTGAACCAGTAAGTATAGAAAACCCTTCAACACCCCCTTTTGAAGAAGAAAATCCCATAACTGAATTTTTAGTAAAATCAGAATTTTCAAATATTACAATTCCTTGTATCAAGACAAAATCTTATGCCGAAATTGGTTTTGTTTTTAAACCAGTTGCAAAAGGAGTAGTCAACTCAATAACAGTAAAACTTCCAAGTATTTATAAAAACATAAAAATTACTTTTTGGAATTTTGATAAGCGTTCTGTCATTAGAACAGAGACTTGCGATGTTGACTTACCAAATTCAGAGATTAAATTAAGAATTGATCCACTCGAACTGTCAAAAAACGTTAAATATGCTATTACTGTCTACACCAATAGCTACTATATGAGGCATTCGGAAGAATGGAAACAGCCATTATATCCGATTATTGTTGGTAATATAAAAATACTGCAGTCTATAATGAACTACGACAGTACTCTAAGCTATCAAACAACAACTTCATTAGGTAATTTTTATAACGGAGACTGTAGTTTCAACTTTTTAAGAACTGAATAAATTTAAATTTTTACAACTAACTAACATGAAAAATATACTAAACTTATTCAAACCAAGTTTTACCCTATTCTTAATCACTCTTTTTGTCCTAAATGCTTGTACAGATTTTGATGATAATCTAGTAAAATTAACAGAGATAGATCTTATTGGTGGGGACCCTGAAACTGTCATAAAAAAAGATTCAGATTTATATAAAATGATATCTAAAACCAGTACAGAGAATGAAAATCCAACTCAAGAAAAAGTCTGTGTAGAATTTATTTATCCATTAAATCTTAAAATTTACGATGCAAACTTAAATCCTGTTGGAATTCAGACATTCACAAAAAATAAAGAACTGAGCTCTTTTTTAGAAACATTATCTAAAAACAATGCAATAAGTATTTCCTATCCAATAACTACAACATTAGGAGATGGAACTACTTTTAAAGTAACCAATAATGAGGAATTAAAATTAGCTATCGAAAATTGCTCAGAAGAGGAAATTATTAAATCTTGCATTGCAGTATGTACAGATGGAATCCCTCAGGGTCAAGACAAAGAAATTCTGATATGGAAAATTCCATTTACTGAAAATCATAATAATGATTATGCAAGCACTGCATTACAAATGAATCAGGATGGTACATTAAATTTTTATTTTAATGAAATCAGTTATAATGGCAACTGGCGCTTTTTATTGGTAGACAATCAATTGCATATTAATATCCACCTTGAAGGAGATTCTAAAACAGCAAAAGATTGGAGTTTTGATAAAAAAATTATATTAACGCCAGATAAAATAGTAATTATTGATGGTATCACATCTATTAATCTTGAAAAAAACATAGAATCAACAATAGTTTATGAAATCGGCAAAACTGGACCTTCCGGCGGAATTGTCTTTTATGACAAAGGAAACTACACTAAAGGATGGAGGTATATCGAAGCCGCTCCAGCAGATTTAGAAACTTTCGAATGGGGATGTTCAGGGTCATTAATTCCTAACTGTAGCAAATCTGAAATTGGTTATGGTTTTTTTAATTCGGTAACAATAGCTAATTACCATGATAATCTTAAAACATACTATGAAAATCCTAGTATTTGCAATGCAGCAAATAATGGTACTGTCGCTGCAAAAAAAGCTATACTTTTTAGAAATAACAATCTTAAAAATTGGTTTTTGCCCTCAAATGACGAACTTTATTTAATGTATACAAACCTACACCAAAAAGCAATTGGCAATTTCTCCAATGCTATTTATTGGAGTTCAACCCAAGAAAATGAAAACAATGCAAAAACAATAAATTTTAAAAACGGCAGTACTGTTTTAAAAACAAAATTCTCAGTATCAAATGATACCAAAACAAGAGCAATCAGATACTTTTAAAACTGATATAAATTAAAAATCAAGCAAAAATATTTTTTTTGAACTTAGAACAAATTATTAAAGGGTGCATAAAGCAAAATAGCAAAGCACAAGAAGAGTTATATCATTTATATAAAAAAACTCTTTTTGTGTTAAGCTTAAAGTATTGTGCGAACGAAAGTGAAGCTGAAGATAATTTGCATAATGCGTTTATTGAAATTTTTACACAAATAAAACAATACAAAAATAAAGGCTCTTTTGAAGGGTGGATAAAAAGAATCACAATTAACAAAGCAATAGATAATTACAAAAAAAAACATCACCTTACTCCGATTAAAGATGATGTTTTTGAGGATATAATGATTGATGAAAATGAACTAAATTTCTCTCTAGATTACATTTTATCATTAATTCAAGAATTGCCAAATCAATATCGATTGGTATTTTGTCTATTTGAACTGGATGATTTCTCACATAAAGAAATCTCAATAATGCTTTCAATTTCTGAAAGTACTTCAAAATCAAATTTACATAGAGCTAAATCAATTTTGAAAGAAAGAATTAATTCTAAAAATATATCCAATAATCAAACCATAAAATATGGAAAATAAGAAAGAAATTGGAAACGCATTTAAAGATAAACTAAATCTATTGGATAAATCTCCAAAGGAGGCTGTCTGGGAAATAGTTAAACATGACTTACAAAAAAAGAAAAAAAGAAGAGCAATCTTAATTCCTTTTTGGGTGACGTGTGCAAGCATATTTACTTTTGCAATATTTCTAACCAGCTATCTGTATCAAGACACTGTAAATGAGACTTTAAATATTCATTCGATAAAATTAGATTCCGATAAACGTATTTCTCCCATTCAGAAAACAGATTCGGAAAATACCTTAAACAAAATAGCATTAGATAATAAAGATACTTTATCTATTAAAAACGGAACATTTTTAAATATAAATTCTAAAGATTCAAAAGCTACTAAAACAATCTTTGTTAACAATAAAATCATTAATTCAACACATAAACAAAAAAGAGTTTTTAAAGAAATTTCTGCAAATACAAGCTATAAAAAAATATCTCTGTCAAAAAAAATAAAAAAAAGTATATCCAAGAAAAAAAATTTTTTTAATAATCCCCAAATAGTAAAAGACTCAATTGAATCAAGCCAATCTTCAAAAAAAGATGAATCAAGACCCATTATTGATGAAACAACATCTATGTCAGGAAAAAAAATGCTTTTGGAAGTAATTGAATTAGTTAAAACAGATAGTTTAAATCAAAGCGAAAATAAAAAAAGACTTCTTACTAAAAAACCAATTAAGACTAAAGATATGGACAGCCTAGATATAATAGAGAAAAAAGATCTCAATGTCTTTGTTTATGGATCCCCTACATATAGTGGAATGTTTTCAAAAGAATCACATATTGACAAAACACTTGATAATAATATAACTTCAGAAATAACCTTTAGTTATGGCGTCTATTTAACCCATAAAATAGATCAAAAATGGAGTTTCAGATTTGGAATTGCAAAAAATAATATGAAATTAATCACAAAAAATGCCATTATCAATACAACAAATTATTACAACATCAACTATACTAAAGGCATTTCAAATCTAGATATATACAATAAAGCTGAAGTTTCTAAATTAATAAACATTATTCAGGATATTTCATATATTGAAATACCGTTAGAAGCAAAATACAATATTACAAATGCTAAATTCGGAATAGAAATTTTTGGTGGTCTAAGTTATATGCATTTAAACCAAAACAACGTATCATTTAAAACAACTAGCAATATGTTTTCAATAGGCAAAACCAAAGAACTATCTGACAATACATACAGTCTTAATATGGGACTTAACTTAAATTATAAAATTTCAAATAAACTTAATTTTAATATAGAACCTGTCTTTAAATATCATTTAATGGACTATAAGAACAGCGAAAAAACAAATCCATATACTATTGGCATTCAGACGGGGTTAGAGTTTTTCATTTGTAACTTTAAATAAAAACTACAACTATTCAATTGCTTAACATAAAATTTAATTATGAATGTTTATTCTAAATTTATTAAAAACCTTTAAAAAAATATTTTTAAAGGTTTCATTCTATAAAAATTACATTTATATAAGCAAATTATTAACCTCGCTGATTTTTTAAAAGCCTTAATACCATGTTCTAATAACATAAATATAACTTTTTCAGATTGAATTTATCTCTCTCGCATAAATATCTTAATTATTAAACAAAAAAACAGCCCCAAAGAAGAGCTGTTTTCTCAAAATCCTAACTTAACCAAAATGCAAAAGATTAATTCACCGTTACAATGTTTTCATTTTTCATCTTCAGATTGCCTTTGTACACTTCAGCAATAGCTTTTCTAGACAAAGTTGATGCCAGATTTGTAACCACAATCTCGTGAGTAGCTTTCTTCAGAT
>CAUPJC010000004.1:0-192337 GCA_963511475.1 uncultured Flavobacterium sp. | reverse complement strand
TCTTTCTTCTCTTCTCTTTGCTCTCCTAATCATTCATCGAGATTAAAAACTCATCATTAGTTCTCGTTTGTTTGAAACGATCATTTATCAAAGTCATAGCTTCAACTGGATTCATATCAGATAGCATTTTTCGCATAATCCACATTCTTTGTAATGTTTTTGGATCTAATAATAAATCATCACGTCTTGTGCTTGAAGATGTCAAATCAATAGCAGGGAATATACGTTTGTTTGCAATTTTTCTATCCAGCTGCAGTTCCATATTACCAGTTCCTTTGAATTCTTCAAAAATAACCTCATCCATTTTAGAACCTGTTTCAGTCAAAGCTGTTGCAATAATACTCAACGATCCGCCATTTTCAACATTACGTGCTGCACCAAAGAAACGTTTTGGTTTTTGCAAAGCATTGGCATCAACCCCACCGCTCAATACTTTACCTGAAGCTGGCTGCACTGTATTATAAGCTCTAGCTAAACGGGTAATAGAATCCAATAATATAACAACATCATGTCCGCATTCTACCAAACGTTTTGCTTTTTCAAGTACGATATTGGCGATTTTAACATGCTCTTGCGGTTCTCTGTCAAAAGTGGATGCAATTACTTCTCCACGAACGCTTCTTTGCATATCGGTAACCTCTTCGGGACGTTCGTCAATTAATAAAACTATTAAATAAATCTCAGGATGATTCGCCGCAATTGCATTTGCAATTTCCTTCAACAGCATTGTTTTACCAGTTTTTGGCTGTGCCACAATCATACCGCGCTGTCCTTTTCCTATTGGAGAAAACAAATCAATAATTCTAGTTGAAATAGTGCTTTGTTTTTCGGCCAACTTAAATTTTTCAGAAGGAAAAACCGGAGTCAAATGTTCAAAAGAAACTCTGTCACGAACCACCTGCGGGTCATGACCATTAATTTTTAAAACACGTACAAGAGGAAAAAATTTCTCACCTTCTTTCGGAGGACGCACAACCCCTTTAACAGTATCTCCCGTTTTCAAACCAAACAAACGAACTTGTGACGTTGATAAATAAATATCATCTGGTGATGCTAAATAATTATAATCAGAAGAGCGTAAAAAACCATAACCGTCAGGCATCATTTCCAGAACGCCTTCACTTTCTATAATTCCGTCAAACTCAAAATCAGCATCCTTGAAATTGCTTTTTTTGTTTTTAAAATTAGGATTTTGGTTCTGGCTAGGATTTTGATTTCCGTTTTGATTGGAATTCTGATTTTGGTTTCCATTTGGATTGGAATTGCCGTTCTGATTTAGATTTATCTTATTATTTGGATTTTGGACTTTTTTATTTAATTGATTCGGATTTACTTTTTTTTCCGAAACAATATTTTCTGTTTTTTCAGCTGCTGTATCTGGATTAGAATCTGATGCTGTTTCTTCTACAGCTACCGCATCTTTCTCAGTAGCTATTTCTTTCTCAGGAGCAGATTCTTTTAAGGCTTCTTTTTCTCTTTGCAAAGCCATCTTCTTCTCATAAGCAGACTTACTGAATTTTACAACTTTAACTTCTTTTACATTATTCTCCGAAACTCCTGTATCATCACTGGCAATAACAGCATCTTTTGCAATAGTTTTCCCTTTTTTCTCTGGTGCATCAACTATTTCAGGATTGTCCTTTACCTCTTCACTTTCAAATAAAACTGGAGCATCATTTTTTTCAATTGTCCCTTTTTTTTCAGCAGCAATACGGGTTCTTTTGGTCTTTTGTTCCTCTGCTGATTTCTCTTGAGGAGATTCGGCAACTGCCTGATGTTCTAAAATAAGACTAATTAAAGTATCTTTTTTTACACCGTTGAATTTTATGGTTTTAGCTGTTTTAGCTATATCTTGAAGCTCAGCAAGCTTCAATTCTTTTAATACAGAAATATCAAACATGAATGTTCTATTTGTTTAATTAATTTGGAAAATAATGCAAAAGATTTTTTAGGTAGTATCTTGTTTTAATGAACCGCAGTATGAAGTGCTTACGGTAATGTTATGCAATAATACAAATAAAATTTATCATACAATAGTATTTATTAAAAAGAAAATATATTTTTGTACTACAATACAAAGACATGATACAACGAATTCAAACCGTATATTTAATAATTACCTTTTTACTTATTGGTGTTTTGCCATTCATTTTCCCTCTTTGGACATTGAACGACGGCAAAGATTATTTTTTTATGCAAAATCAAATTTACGCCATATTACTTGGTTTAAGTACTGCAATTACATTTTACAGCATTATATCATTTAAAAAAAGACAAACTCAATTTGTTGCCAACAGATTGAATATCGTATTAAATTTGATTTTATTAGGGTTGTTTGTACACCATTCACTAAATTTATCTGGAGAAACAGCTGCTGTTTCTGAGAAAGGTATTGGGATGTTTCTGCCTGTCTTGGCTATTGTTTTTTTAGTTTTAGCTAACAAAGCCATCAAGAAGGACGAAGATCTTGTAAAATCAGTGGATCGGTTGAGATAAACCTATAAAATTTAATTTATTAATGTGCGAAGAAATCCCGAATGTAACAGTTCGGGTTTTTTTTATTAAAAAAAGCTGATTTATTTATAATAATAAAACATGATTAAGAATGTTTTTTTTATAAATTTGGATACAGTTATTAATACTTATGACAAATAATGTTAGAATTCATCTTGCAGATGATCATCAAATAATTATTCACGGAATTCAAACCCTACTCAATACTGTTCCAAATTTTCAAGTTGTTGGATTTTCACTAAACGGAACTACGGTTTTTGATGACGTTACCAATAATCATGCAGATGTTCTTGTCCTTGACATTAGCATGCCAGAAAAAGACGGAATCGAAGTAGTTAAAGAATTTGCTCAAAAGGGATTTCCATGCAAAGTAATAATCCTTTCCAGCTATGATGATTTAAAATTAATTAAAGAAATCATGGATATGGGAGTAACTGGTTATCTGACTAAACAATGCGCTGGAGACAGTATTATTGAAGCGGTACAGGCCGTTGCCAACGGTGAAGAATATTTTTGCGAAACTATCAGAGAAAAAATATTCAGCCATGCTACTAAAAATAACCCAAAACTCAGTATTTACAAGCCAAATGTAAATCCATTATTAACAGAGCGAGAAATTGAAATCGTCATTCTGATTGCTCTTGAGTATAGCGGAAAAGAAATAAGCGAACAGCTTTTTATCACTACAAACACTGTAGAAACTCACCGCAAAAATATCATGAAAAAACTAAAAGCCAAAAATACTATTGGCATAGTAAAATACGCCATGAATAATCATTTGGTTATATCTTAATCCAGCCATTTAAACACTATAAGCCTTTTATTTACCGATACTAAAAATATGTTTCAAATTAGGTTCAGGCTGTTAATCCCTTTTGTATTTCTAATCAATTTTAGTCTAACCTCACTCGCTCAAAATAAAACACTTTCCAGTTCAGAAATAACTTCTTTATTAAAAGATGCTAGAATAAATAGAATAAAAGGGTATTACGAAGAATCATTACTAAAATCAAGAGTAGCATTACAACAGTCAATCAAAATTAAGAACAATGATTTGATTGCCAACTCTTATCTGATAATAGCCTCCAACTTTGACGAACTGACAGAACCCTTCAAAGCGCTGCATTATTATAATTTAGGACTTCACTATGCTAATAGGACTAACAATTTCAACCTAAAAAATCAGTTTTACAATAATTTGGGAAACATCTATTGTTTTGATAAAAAACAATATGACAAAGGGATCTATTATTATCAAAAATCGCTGCAGCAAAGCCAAAAAATTTTAGATAAAAAACAAATTTTCTCTACAAAGCTAAATATTACATGGGCTTATTTTGATATTGGAAAATTTCAGGAAGGACTTACCTATTTAAATTACATTAATAAATACCAATCTATTTTTGGCGGTGAATCCACTATCGTTGCATTAAACATGCTCAATGGCATGTATTACAATTTTACAAACGAGAATGAAAAAGCAAATTCATATTTCCAAAAAGCAATAGAACTAGGCACTAATGGAAATGAAAAATCAGATTTATCTTTTACTCATTTAGAATATTCAAAATTTTTAAATAAGATTCATGAGCCTGAAAAAGCCTATAAAAACCTTTGCTTGTTCAATAAAATCACCGAAGAGCTTCATATCGAAGAAAAATTAAACAAAGCCAATATTGTAGGTATCAATCTTGAAATTGACCATTATAAAAGAGAAATTGACAAGATAGAAGCTTCTTATAAAAACAAGCAGAACATTCTAATTGAAGAGCAGTCCAAAAATAAAAAAATCGTAATTATTATTCTTCTTGTTTTAATCTGCAGTATTATATCTTTTTATTATTTTTTCCAGATCACCCATTTAAAACAAAAAAACAAGCTGATAGATATCCAGAGCAAAATTCAGGAAAGAATCATCAATGCTTCCATTGACGGTCAGGAATTGGAACGAAAAAAGATTTCGACATTTTTACACGACAATATCAGTGCATTACTTTCGTCTGCAGGTCTGCATCTGAATGTTTTTACTTCACAGCAAAAATCACAAGCCGAAGAAATCAACAAAACCAAAGAAATTCTTGAAGAAGCACATAAACAAATCCGAAATTTATCCCACGAATTAATGCCTGCCCTATTAGTTCGGTTTGGGCTTTTATATGCATTGGAAGATTTGTGTGAGAAAACATCCAATTCTAGAATTAAAATTGCTTTTAATTCATTGATTAAAATTAAGAAAAGATATAATGAAGATTTCGAAATGAAATTATATTTTATCATTGCCGAATTAATCAACAACATCATAAAACACAGTAACGCAACTCACGCATCAATTAATACAGAAGAAGCTGACACTTCCTTAATCATCCATATCAACGATGACGGAAGCGGCTTTAAGACCAATCAGTTTGACACTCACGAAGGATTTGGAATTAACCAAATTCGAGCCAGAATAAACAATATGAAAGGTGAATTTTTTATTAATTCGGCACCCAATAAAGGCACGGCGATTTATCTGAAAGTTCCGCTTGTCAGTTAAGAATATTATGCTTTCTTACCTATTTCTACAATTTCTAAATCTTTAATAGCATCACCATCAATCACAAAACGAAGCATCGTTCGTACTTGGTGAAAACCGCTTTTTCCTGCAGCTCCCGGATTCATGTGCAGGAGATTATTCTTCTTATCAAAAATCACTTTTAGAATATGCGAATGCCCGCAGATGAACAATTTAGGCGGATTCGATGCCATTTCGGCCTTCAGCGCTGGATTGTATTTCCCCGGATAACCTCCGATATGAGTTATCCAAACATCGACCCCTTCACAAAAAAAACGGTTGTGCAGTGGAAATTCCAAACGCGCCTGTGCATCATCAATATTACCATAAACACAACGCAAAGGTTTCAGCTTTTTTATGGTATCTGTAACCACTAAATCCCCAATATCACCTGCATGCCAAACCTCATCAGCCTGATTTACATATTTTAAAATAACATCGTCAATGTGGCTGTGCGTATCCGAAAGAAGGAGAATTTTTTTCAAAATAGTTATTTTTTTAGGAGCTGATTCCTGCTATCCGCTTGTATCTTTTTATCCCGAAGAAAAATCGGGATAAAAAGGATACCGCTTCTATCAGGGCTATGGCATTTCGACAAAAATAGACATTCGCTTTTAAATAAAAAATAACCAAACAAGATACATTCTTTGTAAATTTGCAACAAAAAAAGTTTTCTGTCAAAAGGCCAATTCTCAAACACAATCGGAAAACTGACAATAAATACTGAAAACTAAACACTGAAAACTGAAAAATTACTTTGAGGTATTTTATAAAACTAGCTTACAACGGAACGCATTATCATGGTTGGCAATACCAGCCGAATGCTTCCTCTGTACAGGAAACGATGAACAAAGCCTTTTCGGTTATTCTCAACTCCGAGATCAATCTTATGGGAGCAGGAAGAACCGATACTGGTGTTCATGCCAAAGAAATGTATGCTCATTTTGATTTGGAAAAACCTTTTGACATTTCAAACACAATACACAAACTGAATTCTTTTTTACCAAAAGACATTGTTATCTATGATATTTTTATAGTTGCAGATGATGCTCACACACGTTTTGATGCCACCAAAAGAACGTATGAATACCACATCAATACTTTTAAAGATGCGTTTCTACTGGAACAAAGCTGGTACTTTCATCAAAAATTAGATGTAGATTTAATGAATCAGGCTGCAAAATTATTATTTAACTATACCGATTTTCAATGTTTTTCTAAGGTAAATACCGATGTAAATACCTTTGACTGCACTATATTTGAAGCGCATTGGAACCAAGAAAATGGAAAATTAATTTTTACCATTTCGGCCAATCGTTTTTTACGAAATATGGTTCGTTCCATAGTAGGAACTTTAATTAATATTGGCCTGCATAAAATTACTTTGGATGATTTTGAATCGATTATAAAAAGCAAAAGCAGAGACAAAGCCGGTTTTTCGGTTCCAGCACATGGCTTATATTTAACTAAGATAGGATACGATTACATTACGAAATAGCCCTGATAGAAGTGGAAATCCTTATGAGCCGGGGTTCGGCTTATAAGATTGCAACGAATAGCAGGAAATAGCTCCAAAAAAAATGAAAGCAAAAGCATTTGATACCAAATTATTCAAGAGAATATTAAAATACACCAAACCCTATCAAAAGCGTTTTAATGGGGTAATTGCATTTGCTATTTTCTTATCTATTTTCGCAGCACTGCGCCCTTATTTATTGAAACAGACTGTTGACAGCTATATCCAGCCAAAAGATCAAAACGGATTATTGATGTATATCACCCTAATGGGAATTGTGCTTATTCTTGAGGTTTTAGCACAATTTTTCTTTGTGTATTGGGCGAACTGGCTTGGACAGGATATTGTAAAAGATATTCGGGTAAAAATGTTTAAACACATTTTGAGTTTCAGAATGAAATATTTTGACATGGTTCCTGTTGGTCAATTGGTAACCCGTTCCGTATCTGACATCGAGGCGATTGCGCGTATTTTTAGCCAAGGATTATTCATGATTATAAGTGACTTGATGAAAATGCTGGTTGTTCTTATTTTTATGTTTTACATGAACTGGAAACTGACATGGATTGTAATTGTGGCAATGCCAATTTTGGTTTTCATCACTCGTATATTTCAAAAAAAGATGCAGATTGCTTTTGAAGAAGTACGAACACAAATTGCTAACATGAATTCTTTTGTCCAAGAAAGAGTTACTGGTATGAAAATCGTTCAGCTGTTTCACCGTGAAGATATTGAAGCCGAAAAATTCAGAGTTATCAATGAAAAGCACAACAGAGCTTGGATAAAAACCATTTTGTACAACTCAATCTTCTTCCCTATAGCAGATATTATTTCGTCATTAACGCTTGGTTTTATCGTATTATACGGAGGTTTTCATATTTTAGATAGTGATACTTCAACGACTTTTGGGGATTTATTTTCTTACACGATGTTCATCGGAATGCTATTTAATCCTTTGCGCCAAATCGCAGATAAATTCAACGAAATGCAATTGGGAATGATTGCTGCCAACCGTGTTTTTGACATATTGGACACACAAAATCAAATACAGGATACAGGAACAATCGAAGCACCTTTATTTGACGGAGACATTCGTTTTGAGGAAGTCCGTTTTGGGTATATTCCAGACGAAGAAGTAATAAAAGGAATCAATCTGGAGGTAAAAGCAAGCCAGACTATCGCCATTGTGGGGTCTACCGGAGCTGGAAAATCTACTATCATCAATTTACTGAATCGTTTTTATGAAATCAACAGCGGTTCTATATTTATAGATAATCACAATATTGAAAACTACAGTTTAAGTTCTTTACGTAAACAAATTGCTGTAGTTTTACAGGATGTTTTTCTTTTTGCCGATACCATTTACAACAACATAACGCTCAACAATCCCGAAATCACAAGAGATCAAGTATTGAATGCTGCCAAAAAAATAGGCGTTCACGATTTCATTATGAGCTTACCAGACAACTATGATTTTGATGTAAAAGAGCGTGGCGTAATGCTGTCTTCAGGACAACGTCAGCTGATTGCATTTTTGCGTGCGTATGTAAGCAATCCAAGTATTCTTATTTTGGATGAAGCAACCTCGTCTATCGATACCTATTCGGAAGAATTAATACAGCGCGCTACAGAAACAATTACCAAAGGCAGAACATCTATTGTTATTGCACACAGATTAGCAACTATTGTCAATGCTGATAAAATTGTGGTTATGGACAAAGGCCTTATTGTAGAACAAGGAACTCATCAGGAATTAATAAACCAAGACAAAGGTTATTATAAAAACTTGTATGACTCCCAATTTTCGGTTGCAAACTGATTATAAATTAAAGAAAATTATCACAATAAATTATATTACACTAGTAAAAACCAAAAATAACATCTAAAAAACACTCGTTTGATACATTAAATGCATTAATTTAAATATCTTTGAACATCTAAATTCAAATTCAAATGCCACAAATTAGAATTTATCCAAATGAGCAGTTTAAAGAAATAGAACTCGATTACTCTTTGAAACTTCGATATGCCATTTCAAACAAAGGAAGATTAATCAGTTTTTCTGAAAACATAGAAGACTGCCGACTTTTAAAAGGATCTTTAAGTGACGGTTATCCTATTTTTTCATTCCGAATCAAAAAAGACGGAAAAACTATTAGCAAATGTTTATTCCTTTATAAATTAGTAGCTCAATATTTTATCCCTAAACAGTCTGAGGAAGAGACGTATGTATTACACTTAGATTATAGCCGAAATAACGATGATGTCAAAAATTTACGCTGGGCTACCAAAGCTGAAATGATTGAACACAGGAATAAGAATCCAAATATAATTCAGGCCAGAAAAAATTTAATTGAGCACAACTTAAAAGCTGACGGAAGAAAATTAACAACTACCAAAGTCATGTTAATCAAAACGATTTTAGCACGCCCTAACCAAAAAACACGCCTTAAAATGATTGCCAAACAATTTGGTGTAAGCGAAATGCAAATCAGACGTATTGCCAGCGGAGAAAACTGGGGACATGTAAAGATTTAATTAATTGGTTATTATTGGTCAATAAAATAATTAATAAAACTCCTTCTATCTCCCATAGAGCTAATAGAAGGAGTTTTTATTTTAACAAAAGACTCCTTTTCCATCCATTGAATTTCATTTGAGATTAGAAAATTTATTTGTATTGAATAACATATTCCATAGTTCCTTTAAACCAATTCTATTACAGCTTCCGATATTAAAAATCGTTCAGGATTACAACAAAATAGCCCAAAACTTTGTAGCCTCTAAATTACCCAATAATCAAATAAATCATTAAATTCGCAATCTCAATTAATTATTATACTAAACTTTAAAATGAAATGGGTTTTTACGAATTCATTTTTACATTAATTTAAATAAAAAATTTGAAATGAAATACGATATTATAGTTTTAGGAAGTGGCCCTGGAGGATATGTTACTGCAATTAGAGCTTCTCAATTAGGATTTAAAGTAGCTGTGGTAGAAAAAGAAAACCTAGGTGGTGTATGTTTGAATTGGGGTTGTATCCCAACTAAAGCGTTACTAAAATCAGCACAGGTTTTTGATTATTTAAAACACGCTTCAGACTACGGACTAACTGTAAAAGAATTCGACAAAGACTTCCCTGCTGTGGTAAACAGAAGCAGAAGTGTTGCTGACGGAATGAGCAAAGGAGTTCAATTCCTGATGAAAAAAAATAAAATTGATGTAATTGATGGTTTTGGAAAACTAAAAGCTGGTAAAAAACTAGATGTTACCGATAAAGACGGAAAAGTTACTGAATACAGTGCGGATCACATTATTATTGCTACTGGAGCTCGTTCACGTGAGTTACCAAACTTACCACAAGATGGCGTAAAAGTAATTGGATACCGCCAGGCAATGACCTTGCCAACGCAACCAAAATCTATGATTATTGTAGGTTCTGGAGCTATTGGAGTAGAATTTGCCCATTTCTATAACTCAATGGGAACTGATGTAACCATCGTAGAATTTATGCCAAATGTAGTTCCTGTAGAAGATGAAGATATATCAAAACAATTTGAGCGTTCTTTGAAAAAAGCCGGAATCAAAATCATGACTAACTCTTCTGTAGAGCGCATTGATACTACTGGAGCTGGGGTTAAAGCATTTGTTAAAACTGCAAAAGGAGAAGAAGTTCTTGAAGCTGACATTTTATTGTCTGCTGTTGGAATCAAAACTAACATCGAAAACATCGGATTGGAAGAAGTTGGAATCGCAGTTGACAGAGATAAAATCTTAGTTAACGCTTACAACCAAACTAACATCCCAGGATACTATGCAATTGGTGACGTAACTCCTGGACAAGCATTGGCTCACGTTGCTTCTGCAGAAGGAATAAATTGTGTGGAGAAAATTGCAGGCTTACACGTTGACCCAATCGATTATGGAAACGTTCCTGGTTGTACATACGCAACTCCCGAAATTGCTTCTGTTGGATTAACAGAAAAACAAGCAAAAGAAAAAGGATACGAATTGAAAATTGGTAAATTCCCATTCTCAGCTTCAGGAAAAGCTAAAGCTGCTGGAACTCCAGACGGTTTTGTAAAAGTAATTTTTGATGCAAAATACGGCGAATGGTTAGGCTGTCACATGATTGGTGCTGGTGTTACCGATATGATTGCTGAAGCAGTTGTAGCTCGTAAACTAGAAACTACAGGACACGAAATCCTAAAATCTATTCACCCTCATCCAACAATGAGCGAAGCGGTTATGGAAGCTGTTGCTGATGCGTATGGAGAAGTGATTCACTTGTAATAAATGACGATTGCCATACAGATGCACCGCAGTGCATCTCAACAATAAACAAAACCCCGATTTGAAATATTTCAAATCGGGATTTTTATTTTACATATATTCTATAATTTTCATAGAATTAATAAATATATAATTTTGAAAATCGCATTTTCTGACTTATATTTACTCAAATAAATTCTATAACTATCATGATACACAACAACATATTAGAGACTATTGGCAATACGCCACACGTAAAAATCAATAAACTATTTGGTGCAGATGCCAATGTTTGGATAAAACTGGAAAAAACGAATCCCGGCGCCAGCATCAAAGACAGAATTGCTTTGTCCATGATAGAAGATGCAGAGCAAAAAGGAATATTACAAAAAGGCAGTACCATAATTGAAGCTACATCTGGGAACACAGGAATTGGATTAGCAATGGTTGCAGCCGTAAAAGGATATAAATTAATCTTAGTAATGCCAGATTCTATGTCTGTTGAAAGACGCCGATTAATGAGTATTTATGGAGCCGAATTTGTTCTTACTCCCCGCGAAAAAGGAATGAAAGGTTCCTTAGAAAAAGCGCAGGAATTAATCGCTGAAATTCCAAACTCTTGGTCACCGCTACAGTTTGAAAACCAATCAAATATTGACATTCACAAAACCACCACTGCACAGGAAATCATCAAAGCTTTCCCAAATGGATTGGATTATCTGATTACCGGAGTTGGAACAGGCGGACATATTACAGGCTGTGCCGAAGTGTTAAAACAAAAATTTCCAAATCTAAAAGTTTTTGCAGTAGAACCTGAAGCTTCACCAGTTATTAGTGGCGGCGCACCTTCGCCCCACCCTATTCAAGGTATTGGAGCAGGTTTTATCCCTGCCAATTTACATACCGAAATCCTTGATGGAACCATACAAGTCAGCAAAGACGAAGCTTATGAATATGCCCAGAGAGCTGCTAAAGAAGAAGGCATTCTTCTTGGTGTTTCATCAGGAGCATCATTAGCCGCAGTTGCCAAAAAACTGAAAGAAATCCCAGCTGGCTCTAAAGTACTTACTTTTTGTTACGACACCGGAGAACGCTATTTAAGCATCGAAGGTTTATTCGAATAAAAATAAATCCTCTTAATAATTGACCGATTTGTGAAAGCAAGTCGGTTTTTTTATACTATAAATTATAAGCAAAATCATTCTTAATTTCTTCCATTACAAAAGAACTCTGCACATTTGAAATTCCTTTGATTACTGACAATTTATCAATAACAAACTTCTGATATTCATTCATATCGTTAACAGCCACTTTTAATAAAAAATCATAATTTCCTGAAACGTGGAAACAGCCAGTAACTTCAGGCAATACCAGAATGTGCTGTTTAAAATCATCTATCAATTCTCTGGAATGCACCGCCAAAGTCACTTGACAGTACACACTGATGGATTTGCCTATTTTAGTAGCATCCAGCAAAGCCACATAATTCTTAATGATTTTTTTTTGCTCCAGTTTTTTAATTCTTTCAAAAGTTGGAGAAACAGACAATCCCACTTTTTCAGCAATTTCTTTAGTATTTTGTTTCGCATCCTGTTGCAAAAGCATCAATATTTTTTTGTCTATCGAATCCATTTCAGAATAATTATATGGTTTTAAAAAAATTCAATATTAAAATCAATACTTAAAAACCGTATTTAATTCCAAAATTAGAATTATATTCTAAATATAACTACATATAAAGAATTTTAAATCTTTAAAACTACATTTACAGTAAAATCGAGCATCATGAAAATTATTTCAGAATCATTGTCGGAACAAGACAATCAGCGTTTATTCGAATTGGAACAATACTTAGAAAATGCCAGAGATAATTTTTTGGGTTATCCAGTATCCAAAGATTTTGACTATTCTGAAATCAACCATTTTTTAAAATATCCTATCAATAACTTAGGTGATCCTTTTGAGGACTGTACTTACAAAGTGCAGACTCATGAACTAGAAAGAGAAGTTGTTGGCTTTTTTGCCAAATTATTTCGTGCGAATCCAAAAGATTATTGGGGTTATGTAACTAATGGCGGCTCTGAAAGCAATTTATACGGATTATATCTGGCTCGTGAATTATATCCAAAAGCAATGGTCTATTATTCAGAATCGACTCATTACAGCGTGCGCAAAAACATTCATTTGCTAAACATTCCAAGCATTGTTATCCGTTCGCAGGAAAATGGCGAAATTGATTATGCTGATTTTGAAAATACAGTAAAAATGAACCGTCATAAACCTGCTATTGTGCTGACCACTTTTGGGACAACGATGAAAGAAGCCAAAGATGACGTTTCAAAAATTAGGTACATTCTAAGAGGATTAGCGATACAAGATAGCTATATTCACTGCGACGCCGCTTTGTCTGGCAGTTACGGAGCTTTTATGGAGCCTAGATTGCCATTTGATTTTAAAGATGGTGCTGACAGTATTTCTATCAGCGGACATAAATTTATTGGCTCCCCTATTCCTTCTGGAGTTATTATTACGAAACGTTCCAATAGAGACCGAATCTCAAAAGGAATATCCTACATCGGTTCTTTAGACACCACTATTACAGGTTCAAGAAACGGTCATTGCCCTTTATTTTTATGGTATGCCTTAAAAAAACTGGGAGTTGAAGGATTAAAAAAACGATACTTACACAGCTTGGAAGTTGCTACATATTGTGAAAAAAGACTAAAAAACATAGGCATTGCCGCTTGGAGAAATCCAAATTCTATCACAGTAGTTTTTCCTAAAGCAGCTGAAGAAGTAAAATCAAAATGGCAATTGGCAACCGAAGGTGACATCTCACATATTATTTGCATGCCCAATGTGACGAAAGATCAAATTGACTCATTCATCAGCGATATAGAAAACTGCATTGAGAATCCTGAAGAAATAGCAGAATTTGGGTTCTAATTTTTTTAAAAAAATCAAAACTTAAAGATAAACCAACAAATTAGTTTTATTTTTGAATATGGCATTCTACAAATCAAAAATAAAATCTCTTTTTGTACACCTTATGGATGGAAAAATCAAAAACCCTGACTGGGCTTATTTGAACAAATACAAAGACGAAAACAAACAGATTTTAGCTCCTGTAAAAGGAGAAAATCGGGTTGTGTTTTTTGGTGATTCCATTATTGCAGGTTGGAAAACTATTCACCCTGAATTTTTTATTGGCAAAACATACATCAATCGGGGAATTAACGGTCAAACGACTTCACAAATGCTCTTGCGTTTTAGACCCGACGTTATTGAGCTGAGACCCAAAATTGTCGTTATTTTAGCAGGGACTAATGATATTGCAGGAAATACAGGCCCTACTGCACTCGAAACCATTCTGGGAAATCTTATATCGATGTGCGAATTAGCAAAAACTAATAATGTTCAAGTCATTTTATGTTCGATACTTCCTGCTTATGATTACCCGTGGAGGCGAGGTATCCAACCCGCTGAAAAAATCGAAACATTAAATGCAATGATTCGTAAATATGGTGTAGAAAATAACATTCCATATGCAGATTATCATTCGGCAATGGCAGATGAACAAAAAGGATTGAAATCAATTTATTCCGAAGATGGAGTTCATCCTAATGAAAATGGATATGTCATTATGGAATCAATCCTTAAAAACATGCTATTAATGTGATATAATATCTAAAAACAAACGATTATGTTATATCTCTTAAAACCTATTTGCTTCAGCTAATTCTTTAGCCAATCATTGTTATTTTCTCTAAAAAACACCTTACTTTTACCTCTTCATAAATAACATTACAATTTCATAATCATGACCAAAGATCTGATTGTTCAAAATATTAGTGCTTCAAAAAGTCATTTCTCTATAAATTATAGCATAAAGACCAAGACAGAAGCCTTTACCGAAAAACTGTTTTACACTTTATTTGATTCTAATGCCCCGCTCGACGAAAGTATTGATGAACTGGAAAAACAATTCAAGGAAATAGCTTCAATTGCCTGCAAAAAAGCACACACTTCCTGCGAGTCAGCTTGGGATGATTTTTTAGAAAAACTCCCTTCTGTACTAGAAAACTTAAACAAAGACGCTTCATACATCTTAGAAAATGACCCGGCATCCAATGGAATAGAAGAAATCTATCTTGCATATCCCGGATTTTACGCCATTGCTATTTACAGATTGAGCCATGAACTATACTTGCTGGATTTGATGCTTTTTTCGAGATTAATGAGCGAATATGCCCACCGCATTACGGGAACGGATATACATGCTGGAGCCACCATCGCATCGCCTTTCTTTATCGATCACGCCACCGGAATCGTAATTGGTGAAACGACTGTCATCGAAAAAAACGTAAAAATATACCAAGGGGTAACTTTGGGAGCGTTGAGTGTGAGCAAAGACATGAAAAACTCAAAAAGACATCCTACAGTAGAGAAAGACGTATGCATTTATGCCAATGCGACCATTTTGGGAGGTAATACAATTATAGGCAAAAATAGTGTTGTTGGCGGAAATTCATGGGTGACCAAATCGATTCCAGCCGATTCAATCGTATTGAATACCACCACAACTGAAGTCAAAGTAAAAGAAAAGAAATAAAATGAATACCTATAAATTAACAGAATTAATTGGGAATACTCCATTAGTGGAAACTATCAATTTAGTAGCAAACAAAAACGTAAAACTGCTATTAAAACTCGAAGGAAACAACCCTGGAGGAAGCGTAAAAGACCGTGCTGCCTATAACATGATTGCTTCTGCTGTTGAAAGGGGAGACATCAAAAAAGGAGATAAATTAATTGAAGCAACAAGTGGCAATACTGGGATTGCATTAGCTATGATCGCCCAATTATTTAATATAGAAATCGAATTAGTATTACCTGAAGATTCCACTATCGAACGCACACAAACTATGCAGGCTTATGGAGCAACAGTTATTCAAACACCAGCAAGTGAAGGAATAATAGGTTCCAGAGATTATGCTGATAAAAAAGTAGCAGAAGGCGGTTATGTGATGCTGAATCAGTTCGCCAATGATGACAATTGGAAAGCGCACTATAAAACTACAGGCCCAGAAATATGGAATGATACTGATGGAACGGTAACTCATTTTGTATCGGCTATGGGGACAACCGGGACTATTGTAGGAACCTCAACTTACCTGAAAGAGAAAAATCCAAACATCCAAATCATTGGAGCTCAGCCGAGCGATGGTTCACAAATTCCTGGTATTAGAAAATGGCCTAAAGAATATTTACCTAAAATTTTTGATGCCTCAAAAGTTGATTTAACTGTTGATGTCAGCGAAGAAGAAGCAAGAGAAATGACAAAAAGATTAGCAAAAGAAGAAGGCGTATTTGCAGGCATGAGCAGTGGAGGATCAGTAGCTGTAGCTATAAAAATAGCCAACCAACTTGAATCTGGAGTGGTTGTTGCTATTATCTGTGATCGTGGAGACCGTTATTTGTCTTCGGATTTGTTTGATTAAAAAAAAGCTTCTAAATCTTTTTTTTGACTTTTTGATCTCTATAATTTAGGAATAAGCACCAAAAAAAACCTCAGTATCTTAGAAACTTAAAAAATAAAAACATGAACTATCGCAAACTAGGAAAAACAAATTTTAACATTTCAGAAATAGCACTTGGCACTTGGCAAGTAGGCGGAAAATGGGGTTCTCCCTTTAATGATAAAACCGCAGACGAATTAATCAATACTGCTATTGATAACGGTGTAAATTTTATTGATACTGCCGATGTTTACGAAAATGGATTGAGCGAAACTGCTGTTGGAAGGGTTGTTCGTTCCCGTTCTGAACGCATTTATGTAGCAACAAAATGTGGCCGACACATCAATCCGCATGTAAATGAAGGTTATCAGCCTAAGGTTTTACAGCAATATGTAGAAGACAGTTTGAAAAGAATGAAATTAGAAACAATTGATCTTATTCAGCTGCATTGTCCTCCAAACCAAGTATTTTATCGTCCTGAAATTTTTGAAATGTTTGACCGATTGAAAGATCAGGGGAAGATTTTGAATTTAGGTGTAAGTGTTGAAAAAGTCGAAGAAGCCTTAAAAGCTATTGAATATTCTAATGTAACTACAATCCAAATCATATTTAATCTTTTCCGTCAGCGTCCATCAGAATTATTCTTCCAAGAAGCGCAAAAAAGAGATATCGGAATTATTGCAAGAGTGCCTCTGGCCAGCGGATTATTAACAGGTAAATTTGATGCTAATACTACTTTTGACGCACAAGATCACCGAAATTTCAATCGTGATGGAGCCTCTTTTGACAAAGGAGAAACATTCTCTGGAATTAATTATGAGTTAGGTTTAAAAGCCGTCGAAGAATTAAAAGCATTATTTCCTGAAGCAACAAATCTAGCTCCTATCGCACTGCAATGGATTCTGAGTTTTAACGAAATCAGCTGTATTATTCCGGGAGCTTCAAAAGAAAGCCACGTTTTGTCTAATCTTTCATTGTATGATTTACCAAAACTTACTCCTGAAAAAATCACTGCCATGAATGCGATTTATGAGCAATATATAAAACCGCAAGTACATCAGCTCTGGTAAAATAAAAAATAAAATGTTCAATAAAGCCAATTTAAAAGAGTGGTTCGATCGTTATAAATATTCCGAGTTAGCCGCAACAAGCGCCGCTTTACTGGCTTCACAATTCAGTAGAATTTTTAGCGGATTGGTTACAGCGTATCTAATAACATTTGCCGAATATTTTGCATTTTATGGTGTGATGATATACAGATCTTACAAAAAACACCACCTTCAGCATGAAAAAACGACTTTAAAGGGTATACTGTACTTAATCCGAAATTTATTTCTTGAATTTGGTTATCCTGCAGTTTTGGATTTCTTTTTTATTCGTCCGTTTTGTATGTATTCGATGCCGATAGCAACAGGAAATTACTTCGTTGGAATTATTTTAGGAAAAATTACAGCCGATTGTTTTTTTTACTTTTTATCAATCCTCAATTATGAATGGATAAAAAAGAAAACTTAGTTCCTTAAAAAATTTAACCGCAAACTGCGCAAGGATTTTGCAATGAACGCAAAGCTTTGCGTTCATTGCGTTTTATTTTTTATTTGCGAACTTTGCGGTTAAATAAAGTCTTTAAACCAAAGTTGCCCTAGTCGTAATTTCGGTATTGAATAACTTTGAAATTGGACAGTTCTTTTCTGCTTTACTTACTAATTCTTGAAAATCCTCATTTGTAATTCCTTCAATTTTAGCATTGACCGTTAAGTGCGAACTATTAATTGTCCCATCCATTAAACTGATATCACATTTAGTTTCTATGACTTCAATCACAGCACTTGTTTCGCTAATAAAAGCAGTAAGCTGCATGGTAAAACATCCTGCATGTGCTGCGGCAACAAGTTCTTCGGGATTAGTCCCTACTCCTTCTTCAAATCGGGATTTAAAAGAATATTGCGTATTTTCTAAGGTTGTACTTTGAGTTGTTAATTTTCCAGCACCTTCTTTCAAGGAACCATTCCAAACTGCGGTTGCATTTCTTTTCATAGTTATTGTGTTTATTGATTCTATCAAATTTAAGTTTTTTAGTAAAAAAGAATGTAAGAAACCAATTTATTTAACTAAAATATAATACTCTTTGAGAACTTACAACATTGTTCACTACTGTTTTGCACATTGTAAAACAGTTAATTAGGAGAAAAGAATTAGGCTTTGATACTTGAAAATATCAAATAAAAAAAGGCTCTGCTTAAGTGAATTTTTAAATTTGTGTAATGGCAGATGTCCTGCCCTCGATTGAAGTGAAAAACCCTGAGTTATTGGAGCAAATGACACTTGCATGTAAAGAGCGACCAACGGAAGCTCCTTTACAGGCGTAGTGGAATTGCTTCCAGAATGAGGATTTGCAGTGAAAAGCGGGATTAGACATCAACAATAATATTGCGTTTATACTTTAAATCTAAATATTTCGTTTCAATAAAAAACCATCAGATTATGAAAAAAGTAATTATAATAATTTGCATTCTAGCATTATACAGCTGTAAAACTAAGAACGTAAATGGTAAATTGATTGGCAAAAGTGTTGCCGTTACCGAAATGAATGCTGAAGAAGCAGCTCAAAAAAACAAAGCTTACGAACTGGGAAAAAGAATTTTGCTGACTTGCAATACGTCCAAGTTCAAACCATTTAAGAAAAGTGAGGCTACAGACAAAGTTATTGCCAACTCCAGTGTAAAAAAAGTTAAAGAAATTGGCTCAAAATACAGTCTGAAATATGGGGAATTCAAAGATCTTGAATTTGTCGAAATGGTTCCAAATAAGACTGACAATACTAACGTTTTCAGATTCAAAGCACTTTTTGATTATACAAACGCAAATAAAGAACTTCGAGTAACGATGAACTCAGAAAATAAAGCTTCTGCGATTACAACCAAAGACTGGAAGGATGAGTTTGAGTAAACAACTGCCTGCTTTTATTTTTAGCAAAAAAAATTAAAATTAAAATCTATAAATAAATCCAAAGCCTTATTTTTGCGCTATGGCTAAGAAAAATACAGACAAAATTGTCTTTCATCAAATAAAAGTCCTTGATGCTGGTGCAAAAGGCGTTTCGGTGGCAAAAGCTCCCGATGGAAAAGTGGTTTTTATCCCTAATGTAGTTCCCGGAGATGTGGTAGATGTGCAGACTTTCAAGAAGCGTAAAGCTTATTATGAAGGGAAAGCAGTTTATTTTCATGAATTATCAGCGCATCGTGTAGATCCAATCTGTGAGCATTTTGGTGTTTGCGGTGGTTGCAAATGGCAAAATATGAATTATGGCCAACAGCTGTTCTTTAAACAAAATGAGGTTAAAAATCATTTGCAGCGCATTGGCAAAATTGAACTTCCTGAATTTGAATCTATTTTAGGTTCTGAAAAACAGTTTTTTTACAGAAATAAAATGGAATTTTCGTTTTCGAACAGCCGTTGGTTAACCGAAGCTGAAATTGGAAGCGAAGAAGATTTAGGAAACAGAAATGCACTTGGTTTCCATATCCCAAAAATGTGGGACAAAATTCTGGACATCAACAAGTGTCATTTACAGGAAGATCCATCGAATGCTATCCGAAATGAAGTTCGTGCTTTTGCTAACGAAAATGACTTGACTTTCTTTAATCCTAGAGCTCATGAAGGTTTATTGAGAACTTTAATGCTGAGAACGGCTTCTACTGGAGAAATCATGGTTTTGATTCAGTTTTTTGAAAATGACAAGAAGAATCGTGAATTGATTTTGGATCATCTTTACGAGAAATTCCCTCAAATTACTTCCTTACAATATGTGGTTAACAATAAAGCAAACGATACTTTATATGATACCGACATAAAATTATACAAAGGAAGAGATTATATCCTTGAAGAAATGGAAGGGTTGAAATTTAGTATTAATGCTAAATCTTTTTATCAAACCAACTCGGATCAAGCTTACGAATTATACAAAATAACTCGAGATTTTGCTGGACTTACTGGTAATGAAATCGTTTATGATTTATATACAGGAACAGGAACAATTGCTCAATTTGTATCAAAAAAAGCAAAAAAAGTTATTGGTGTAGAAAGTGTGCCAGATGCCATAAAAGATGCAAAAGCTAATGCGGAACGCAATAGAATTGACAATTGTGAATTCTTTGTTGGTGATATGAAAGTAGTTTTTAATGATGCTTTTATTGCGCAGCACGGACACCCAGATGTCATTATTACTGACCCTCCCCGTGACGGAATGCATAAAGATGTTGTAGAACAAATCATTAAAATCGGACCTCTAAAAGTGGTTTATGTAAGCTGTAACTCGGCTACTCAAGCTAGAGATTTGGCTTTGATGGACGAAAAATACAAAGTTACACGCGTGCGTCCGGTGGATATGTTTCCACAAACGCATCACGTTGAAAATGTTGTACTTTTGGAAAGACGTTAAGCCAATTTAGATGAAAAAAATACTTGCTTTTATAATGATTCTTGGTTTCGCATCTTCCAGTTGCGAACCCGATGATATTTGCGACCCAAATACGCCCACTACACCAAGAATGTTAATTCAGTTTTTTGATTTTGACAATGCTAAATTGAAAAATGTTGATAATCTCAAAGTAATTGGTGAAGGCAAGACTGAAGGCGTAGTTTTGTCACCGTCAGCAACAGGCGATTCGAGATATGTGACAAGCGGCAACAATATATTGCTTCCGCTAAATACTGAAGCAGATTTTGTGAAATATAAATTTATTAACAACTTTGGCAACAAAAATCCATTGCTTAAAAATGAAGATAATTTGGAGTTTAATTATACCCGTGAAAACTTTTATGTTTCAAGAGCTTGTGGCTTTAAAACTATTTTCGATTTGAACACACAAAACCCTTTCACATTAACAGATGCTGCACCTGCAGATTTAATGTGGATTAAATTTGTGACAGTAGAACAAAACAACATAACATCCGAAAATGAAACAATCATTAAAATTTATTTTTAGTATTTTCTTTTTGCTGTCATCGTTTTTTGTTCAAGCACAAGAAAAGAACACCACAACTACTCCAAATATAATAGTTAAGGGAGCAAATGGTACAGCAAAAACAGAAAAAGTCCCTGAAAAAAAACTTGAAGCACAAACAGATACTATAAAACCAAAAACAGACCGATATGGTTTGATTCTTGGTGTTGATGTCTTTAAAATTGCAAGATCCTTTTACGATTCAGACTATAAAGGAATAGCTTTTGTTGGCGACTATAGATTAACAAAAAAATATTACGTGTATGGCGAAGTAGGGAGTGAAGACGTTAGTGTAAATGACCCTTTATTAAACACCACCACCACGGGAGCATACCTTAAAGTTGGATTCAATTACAATGCTTATACCAATTGGCTGGATATGGAAAACCTAATTACAGTAGGTGTCCGTTACGGATTTAGTGCTTTTAATGAAAAGTTAAATACCTACTCTATCTACAATCCGCATCCTTATTATGGGCAGACAGCTGGAACTATATCAGGAAAATCGTTTGACGGCTTAACGGCAAGCTGGCTGGAAGTTTCACCTGGTATCAATGTAAAAGTTTTTAATAATGTATATGTTGGATTTTCTTTGCAATTGAAAGTTTTGATTACCAATTCTGAACCAAGCGGTTTTGAAAGTCTTTATATTCCGGGATTTAACAGAACGTATGATGGTAGTTTTGGAGCAGGTTTCAATTATACCGTTTCTTATTTCATTCCAATTTACAAGAAGAAAGTTATCCCTGCAAAGCCTGCAGTTAAAAAATAGTCCTAAAATTAAATCTATAAAAAAGGAGCAGAATTGAAATTATAAATTCAATTCTGCTCCTTTTTTTTAATCTAAGATTATCCAATCTCTTTAATCCCTTTTACGAATAACCAAGACATGAATAGTTTTTCACCGTCTTTGGTTTTGGCTGCCTGAAATTTTGGAGCTAAAAGAGTTCCAGCTATAAAAGCAGTCATCGGAATCCAAAAACCTGATAAATTCGTGTAATTTTCCACCAAATAACGAAATGCTATAAACAATATAGCAAAACAGCCCAGATTGTATAAAAATGCTCTTACTTGTAATTTTGACATTTTATTGTGTTTAAATGTGATTTCCCAAAATTAATTGAAAATCTAGATAATTCTCATAAAAAAGTATTTTTTATCTCTAACATTAAAAATAAATTTAAAATATTTCTCAATATTTAACAACTGACAATAGAATTTTCTTTTAGTATATCAAAAATCCAAGTAAATACATGAGCTTTTTTAAACCCATGTTTTTATCCATAAATATTTAATAATTTCGAAAATTTATTTGTTTCTATTCTCAAAGAAATAATATCAAAACAAACAATATTGGATGATTATTATATTATTTGTACAAAAACCATCAAAAAATTAAACTTTCAAAATATCTATCATATTTACACCCCCCCTATTCAGCATCCGGAACAACCTGAAACTTTGTTCTCTTACTTCCTTCATACATTTCATATTTCACCAATCTGGCTTCAATACTCGCGTTAAAAAGTTTAATTTTTCTTGAAGGTTTCAAACCTACATATTTCAAGGCTTCAAGATTTCCTGTGATAAACCAAGCATTTGTACCCGGATAATTTTTCTTTAAGGTATCACCAATATTTTTATAGAATTCTTCCATGTGAATATCCAAACGCTCATCATAAGGCGGATTGAAAACGATATGTAATTTCCCTTCCGAAGTTTTCTCAGTATCGAAGAAATTCTGTCCCTCTATCTTAATGTATTCATCCAGATTAGCATTCTTCACGTTGTCTTTAGCCTTTTGAACTGCTGATGGTGCTTTATCATATCCTTTTATGGTATAATGAAATTCTCGGACACGTTTCAGTAAACTTTCCTGAATATTATCAAACAAATCATTATCCCAATCATTCCATTTTTCAAAAGCAAATTCTTTACGGTTAATATTCGCAGGAATATTACAGGCAATCATTGCAGCTTCTGCCAAGAAAGTTCCTGAACCACACATTGGATCCAAGAAATCCGTTTGGCCATCCCAACCGGAAAGCAACAAAATTCCAGCTGCCAAAACCTCGTTTATCGGAGCAATATTTGTAGCTGTTCTATACCCGCGCTGGTGCAGTGAATTCCCTGAAGTATCTAATGCTACCGATACTTGGTCTTTATCAATGTGAATATTAATTCTCAAGTCAGGAAAAGCTTTGTCAATACTTGGGCGTTGTCCCGTTCTTTCACGAAACTGATCCACAATCGCATCTTTACATTTTTGAGACACAAACTCAGAGTGGTTAAAGTACTCTGAATGTACCGTTGCATCAATCACAAATGTCTGATTGGCATTGATATATTTCGACCAATTCGTTCCTCGTATTCCTTTGTATAACGATTGTTCGTCTCTTGCTTTAAAAAAATAAATTGGCTTCAAAATCTTCAAAGCCGTACGCAAAGACAAATTTGCTTTGTACATAAATCCTTTGTCTCCCTTAAAACTCACCATTCTCACCCCCTGCTCCACATCCTGAGCTCCCAGCATTGTTAACTCTTTCGCCAGTATTTCTTCAAAACCAAAAAAGGTTTTAGCAATCATCTTAAAATTCTCCATAGCCCCCTAACCCCCAAATGGAGGAATTGTTATCATTAATATTCGGCAAAAATACACTAAATTTGCGGGACTTAAATTAATTGAAAAAGAATAAATGTCCGATTCCGCAAATAACAAAACGCAAATTAGCAATTCCAATCCCGAAAATTGGTTCGCTTCTTGGTTTGACAGCCCTTATTATCATATACTTTACAAAGAGAGAAATTATAGAGAAGCCCAGTTGTTCATGGACAATCTGACCCATTACCTCAACCTTCCCGAAAAGGCCAAAGTGCTGGATTTGGCATGTGGAAAGGGGCGCCATTCCATCTATTTGAACCAATTAGGTTTTGATGTTATAGGTGCCGATTTATCCGAAAACAGTATAAAGGAAGCTCAAAGAAACAGTAACAAAACTTTGGATTTTCAGGTACATGATATGCGGGAAGTGTTTGAAGATAAGTTTGATGCTATTTTTAATTTGTTTACGAGTTTTGGCTATTTCGAAAATGAGGAGGATAACATAACGACTTTGAAAGCCATCAAAGAGAGTTTAACCGAATATGGTTTTGCTGTAATAGATTTTATGAACGTAACCAATGTCCTCAATACTTTGGTTCCCGAAGAAGTAAAAACCGTAGATTCAATTGACTTTCATATTAAACGTTATTTAAAAGACGGACATATTTACAAAGAAATAGATTTTGATGACCAAGGCCAGCATTATCATTTTACCGAAAAAGTAAAAGCGCTTACGCTCAAGGATTTTGAACAAATGATGGAAGAAGCAGGTATCTTCTTGTTAGATATTTTTGGTGATTATAAATTAAAAAAGTTCCACAAAACCGAAAGCGAAAGATTAATTATGATTTTTAAGTAATTGTTTAATCGTGTACTTGTTTAACTGTTTAATCGATTAACCAAAAAAACAATTAGACGATTAACCCGATTAAACATAAAAAACGAATCAACAATAAAAAATGAATTACCTATTACCCTTACTTTCTGTACTGCTTGGTTATTTTATCGCTTTATTTTTAAAGCCAAAAAGCAAAACTAATCTCAAGCTGTTACTTGCTTTTAGCGGTTCTTTCCTGCTGTCACTCACAGTGATGCATTTACTTCCGGAAGTGTACGAAAGCCACGATCATAAGGTCGGTATTTTTATAATGTTGGGAATTTTATTCCAAATTATATTGGAGTTTTTTTCCAAAGGAGCAGAACACGGTCATGTACATGGTCACGCCAAAATGCACCAAATTCCATGGTTGCTTTTCATCAGCCTTTGTATTCATGCCTTCTTGGAAGGATTTCCAGTAAGTCATCATCACGATTTAGCCTTAGGAATAGCTATTCATCACTTTCCTATCGCCATCATATTGACAACATTTTTCATCAATGCGTCTCTAAACAGAAATGCAATCTTTTTCTTCATGCTTACTTTTGCAGTCATGACGCCGCTAGGAACCGTTGTCTCCGATTTTATACCTCAATTGAATGATTATTATACCGAGATAACTGCTGTAGTCATTGGAATTTTATTCCATATTTCATCGACTATCATTTTCGAAAGCAGTGAAGGACACAAATTCAACATTGCTAAAGTTTCGATGATTGTAATTGGAATCATTTTGGCGTGCTTTTTATAAATTTGGGCGTGCCACCATTAGGAAAAGGGACCTGATTTAGCAATCGCATATTCGATCCCTTTCCCTAATGCTGTCGGGCTATCCGCGCTACTTCGGTAGCTTGCTTCTATCCCTCACGCGCAAGAAATTTTGTTTTTCAGTTCAAAAAATCATCTAATTAACTAATTACCAGACCTCTTTCTTTCCTCCTGATTTCCAAAATTGCGTTCCTTCATATTAATTTTTTTGTTCCCCAAATTATAAACCACAGACAAACGCACAAATCGGTTACTTTCATTTTGGCTGTACACCTGCTTCACACCATTTACAACCGAAACAAAATCTTTTAAATAAGAAGTATTAAAAATATCATTGGCCAATAAAGCAATCTGCATCTTATTATTAAACAAATCCTGTTTAAAACCAATATCAAAACTTGAGGCATACCCAACTTCATACAAACCACTTTTGAAAGGCGTACTGTAACTAAAATCTATCTGAAGCTTGGTTGTTTTACCTAAAATAAATGTATTGTTTGTCGAAAAATCAATCTGTAAACTATTTGACGGCACTGCATTTATATCTTTTATAAACTTAGTTTCTGAGCCTAAAAAGTATACTGAATTTTCACTCTGCCACCAGTCTCTAAAGCTAGCCGAATAACTTTCGCCCAAACCATAATTCAAACCTTTAAAATAGTTTTCACGTGTTACAATCTGAGTGTTCGTTTCAGGATTTGATGTAAAAATAACTCCGTAACCATTTTCAATTATATTTACAAAAACGCTCGTTCTCAACACTTCTTTGTACGAATGTGCCAGCTCAAAGTTATCGCTGAATGAAGGTTTCAAAAACGGATTTCCTTCGGAGTAACTATTACTGTTAATGTAAATTCTAAACGGATTCAGCAAATCAAAACGGGGTCTGTTGATTCTCTTTCCATAATTCAGACTGAAAGTATTGTTTTCATTTCTTTTATACGAAGCATAAAAAGTTGGGAACAACTTCAGATAATCATTTACATTTTCCTGATTCAGCGTTTCCGAAAATCCGTTTGTCTGTGTGTTTTCAAGTCGTAATCCCATTTGAAGATTCCATTTTTCATTTAGTTTCTTGTCACCATTAATGTAAACTGCCTGATTATTTTCGGTGTATTTAAATTTATTAGACTGACTCGGATCTAATACTGGCGTTCCAGACATTGTATCATAAAAAAGCACATCACTTACACTATTTGTAAAACTCATTTTTGCTCCATAAGACAAATTAATTACCTTGAACGGATGTTGCATATCTGCCTTAAAACTCCAGTTATCAATATCCTGATTCGAAATATTTCTTCCCGTCTGATTTACATCAATAAATTCCATATCCGCTGTGTAATTATTCGCAGCAAAATCCCGGTCGAACTTTGAGTTGTAATTAAAATAATCCATATCAAAAGACAATTTTCGATCCAAAGAATCCAATTTCGTAATCAGATGCGCATTGTAAGTATGGCTTCTTGATCCTTTATCGGTAAAACTTTTATTCAAGGTAACATTCTGTAATTCGTTTTGACCATTATAGTTATCAATTCTAATATCTGAACCAAAATCAGGATTATTTCTATCATTCAAAACCTGAAAACCAAAAGTAGTACGTTCAGAAAAATCATAATCCAAAGCCAGTTTCCCCGAAAGGTTTTCGTTCTTCACTTTTGTTGTACTAGCCATGTTCGAAAGTCCGTCAGGAAAATACATTTCCAGATTTTCATCCGCATTTTTATAACCGGTTTTTCCATTTACACTTGCTGAAAATCGAAACTTATTTTTATTGTAAAAGAAATTATTTCTCAAAGTATAAATTCCATACTTATTCTGATCGTATGAAGCCGTTGTTGCGTTTTTCCAGGAATCACGAACGCCTTTTTTCATGACAATATTAATCAGTCCGCCAAATCCATCTGCTTCATATTTCGCAGGCGGGTTGCTGATAATTTCAATATTTTTGATGTCACCTGCTGAAATTGATTTTAAAAAATTATTCAGTTCTTCGCCTGTTAATTCAATCAGCCTTCCATCAATCATGACGCGGGAAGTTCCTTTTCCTAATATTGTAATCAAATCATTTTTGACTACAACTCCAGGCGCCGTATTGATCGCGCTTAGTGCATCACCTCCAGTTGTTGTAACATTATTTTCAAGATTATAAACCAGACGATCGGTTTTCTGTTCGATTGTTTTCTTTTTAGTATTAATGACAACTTCAACTAATTTTGTTTCATTTTCTTTCAGAATAATGGTTCCTAAATCGGTATCCTTTTCAAGTGAAATTTCTTTTTCATAATCAGCAAATCTCGAAAGACTGATTCCAATTTTATAGGTACCGTTTTTAAGATTGATTTCAAAAGAACCATCTTCCTTCGAAATAGTTCCGTTAATAATTTTTCCTTCCTGATTTAAGATTGAAATATCTGTCCATTCTAATGGAGTTCTTTCACTTGCTATTTTACCTTTTAATTTTAATGTTGATTGTGCCATACTAAACAAAGGCAATACTAAAAAGATAAGGAGATGTAATTTTTTCATGGTTTCTAATTTTAACTTGTTCGATTAATTTGAAGCAAAGTTGCCTTAGAAAATCTCCTTACGCGACCGACAAAATAAAGTCGAACCAATTTCTAATCATGAAATTGGTTCGACTTTATTGAGTGGGAAGTACGACTTTTCACAAAGCCTTTATTTACAACTGTTACGGTAAGCTGTCGGTGTTAAATTGGTATATTTTTTGAAAGAAGTATTGAACGACGATTTTGAATTAAAACCTACTTCATACAAAATTTCAAGAACTGTAAGCTGGCTTTTCGACTGATCTTTTAGAATATGCATGGCTTTTTGAATGCGATATTCATTCACAAAATCAAAAAAATGCTGATCGATATGGTGGTTAATTAAAATCGATAACTCCCGAACCGGCATATTAATCTGATTACTCAGTTCCTGAATTGTAAGCGACGGATCAAGAAACGGCTCTTTTTCGGTCATATATTGTTTCAATTCTGCAATTTGATTTTTGATTGAATCGTTTTGCTCATTTTCTGATTCCGGTTTTTTATCAGCTTCCGGCAGAATATCTTTCGTTAATTTCAATTTAGAATTAATTCCCCTAAAAAGTTCCGGATGCTTTAATGCTTTCATTATAAACCAGCAGGTTACAAACAAAGCAATGCTCCCAACGAGCACATTAGCCCAAAGGAATATTTCCTTGAAACCACTATAACGCAATATATTTTTTGAAGCCACAATCAAATGTGCCGAAAGGAAAACACAGGTCATCTGAAAAAGCCATTTGTATGTTGATGTACTTGGATTGGCGTAATTTTCCAGATAAATTTCTTTATATTTTCTCAAAATCAAAAACACACTCACAATATAAAATATGTATTGAAATTCGATTACAATCTGAATAAAGTAAATCTCAGACATTTTATTGAGCGGGCCGATAAAACTGCCTTCTTCAATACTTAAATAAATTCTTGGTATAAAAAGTAAATTAACAATGATAAAAGGAAGCAGATGAATTGTATGCTTCGACTTTAATCTAAAATCAGAATAACAGACAGCTAATACATAAAAGTAAAACGCAGGCATTCCCAACAAACAGAATGTTGATCTGAAAATTTCCAGATTCCTGTGATTTTCGGTATAGATATACATGAAAAATCCACTGAGATCGATAGCGGAAAAAATAAAAAAGAAAGCAAATAAACGGTTAGCCGGTTTATTATCGGTTTTGACCGTCAGCAGAAAAAATGCCATCAATAAAGAAACAAAAACTGAAATTTTGGCAATGCCTTCTAATAAAACTAATTGATCCATTTATTTTTTAATGTTTTAACAAATATACCATTTTAGTTCACTCTGTAAGATGCAAAAATTTCATAAGCATTTATAAAATGAAAGCTATGACATAATTTTATGTTGTCTTGAAAAAAACTTCGCATCTTTATATTCTTTTATTAAAACTCATAAAAAATAACTTTAACGGAATAAATCAACAAAGAAAACATGGGATTTATACATTTATTTAAAGCAAAACTGAATTGGACTTCAGTTCCGAAAGGGACGATTTCGACTTCAAGAAAATACATTAAAAACCATCAAATTGCTATTGAAGGAAAAGAAATTTTAAAGCTTTCGGCCGCCAAAGCTTTCAAAGGCGATCCCAGTTTATACAATCCCGAAGATTTATTATTGAGTGCTGTGGTTTCCTGTCACATGATGTCGTATTTGTATGTTTGCTCCCAAAAAGGAATTGATGTAATTTCCTATCATGACAATGCCGAAGCCACTCTCGAAGTTTTAGAAAATGGTTCGGGACGTTTCATAGAAGTTAAGTTATATCCAAAAGTTGTAATCAGGCAACAAGAAAAAATACCGGAAGCTTTAAGCCTGCATACCAAAGCAAACGAGCTTTGCTTTATTGCCAATTCCTGTAATTTTAAAATTATTCATTTTCCCAGCTGCACAGATTAAGCTAATTAAATTTGTTTTTTTAGAGCTCAATAAATCTTTTACAAATGTGAATCATTATGTGCTTTTAACTTTTATTAACAGACTACAAACTTCTTTTCTGCATCAAATCAATTATATTTACCTACAGCTATTCCGGTTGCAGACTTATAAACACTCAATAGAGACTAAAATCCAAAAATGACAACATCTATCATTATATCAATATGTCTTTTATTGCTTCTTGCCTATATATTTGACATCACTTCATCAAAAACTAAAATTCCTTCGGTCATATTATTGCTAATCGTGGGCTGGGCAGTTAAACAAGGAACTGATTTTTTTGAAATTTCTGTTCCAAATTTAACCTCAATATTACCCATCCTTGGAACTGTGGGGCTAATTTTAATTGTCTTGGAGGGTTCTTTAGAATTAGAATTAAACAAATCTAAATTTCCATTTATCGGAAAAACTGCTCTTATCTCCATTATACCAATGCTTCTTTTTAGCTTCGGACTGGCATTTGCTTTTTACTATTTTGGCAACATTTCATTTAAATTTGGATTGGCTAATGCTATTCCGCTTGCTGTGATAAGTAGTGCAATTGCAATTCCAAGTGCTCAGAATCTTATCTCAAAAGACAAAGAATTTATCACTTATGAAAGCAGTTTATCGGATATCTTTGGAGTAATTCTTTTCAATTTTATTACGCTAAACGACGATATTGGAGCGTCATCCGTAGGTGATTTTATATTAGAAATACTTATAATCCTTGTTATATCATTTGTGGCAACATTGGGACTCGCCTTTTTATTAAGTAAAATAAAGCATCCAGTAAAATTTATTCCCATCATATTAAGCATCGTACTGATATATGCTGTTACTAAAATATATCATCTACCAGGTTTAATTTTCATACTACTTTTTGGTATTTTCCTTGGAAACCTTGATGAACTCAAAAGCAATAAATTCATTCAAAAACTGCAGCCAGATCTTTTGAATAAAGAGGTTCATAAATTTAAAGAATTAACCACTGAAATTGCTTTTTCAGTAAGAGCCCTATTTTTTCTGTTATTTGGTTACTTAATCAAAACCCGTGAATTATTAAACACAGAAACCGTCGTCTGGGCAGTTGGAATTTGTTTAGGAATATTCGCTTTGCGTTATATCACGCTTAAAACATTTAAAATCAACACCAAACCTATTTTATTTATTGCTCCAAGAGGCTTGATAACCATTTTACTTTTTCTGTCAATTCCAGACAATCAAATAATTGATTTAGTCAATAATTCATTGGTCATTCAGGTCATAATTCTGAGTGCATTAGTGATGATGTTTGGACTTATGACTAATAAACCAAATACTGAAAATAATTAAAATTTAGACACCTAAAAATCATCATATATCAGGGTTGCTACTATTAATTTTTTTAAGTTTGCAATAACAAATAAATCGTGTTTATTTCACACGTTTGAACCATAAAGAGCAATGACTTTCACCAAAACCACAGAACAATCCTCTAAATACGAACATCTCGAAAAAATGTCGGTTCGAGAATTAATAACCAACATTAATCAGGAAGATCAAACTGTACCACTTGCTGTAGAAAAAGCGTTACCACAGATAGAAACATTAGTAACCGAGATTGTTACCAAAATGAAATTAGGCGGACGCTTATTCTACATTGGAGCAGGAACATCGGGACGTTTAGGAATTCTGGATGCCTCAGAATGTCCACCAACTTTTGGAGTTCCTTTTGATTTGGTTGTTGGTATTATTGCCGGTGGAGATACCGCTATCCGCAAAGCCGTAGAAAATGCCGAAGACAACGCAACTCAAGCCTGGCAGGACTTACAGACATTTAATGTAAACGAAAATGATGTTGTGGTGGGTATTGCAGCTTCGGGGACAACGCCTTATGTTATTGGAGGTTTACAAGCCTGCAACGAAAAAAATATTAGTACCGGAAGTATTTCCTGTAACGCTGGAAGTCCGCTTTCGCAAACAGCAAAATTCCCAATCGAAGTCATCGTAGGTCCAGAATTTGTAACGGGAAGCTCCAGAATGAAAGCTGGAACTGCACAAAAACTGATACTTAACATGCTTACGACAGCCACTATGATTCAGCTGGGAAAAGTAAAAGGAAACAAAATGGTGGATATGCAATTGAGTAATAGCAAACTAGTAGATCGTGGTGTAAAAATGATCATGGGAGAAATTCCTGTAACGTACGAAGAAGGTGCCGAATTACTAGCAAAATATGGAAGTGTACGGAAAGCTGTTGACAATTGGAAGCAATAACTAATCTCAAAAAAATAATGAAAAAATTAATTGCCCTATCTGCTATTCTTCTGTCTTCAATAGCCTTTTCACAAGAAATAACAATTGAAAAAGATCGCTTTTTTGCAGAAGGAAAACAAATTTCAACAAAGGAAGTCAAAACATTATTAGCATCTAACACTGAAGCTTTAGCACTTTTCAAATCTTCAAGAACCAAAGGGGGTGTAGGAGGCTTTCTGCTCGGATTTGGCGGAGGTTTAATCTTGGCTGACCTAGTTGGAGGGGCATTGGCAGATGTTAAATATCCTACAGGAGCTACTTATATTGGGTTAGCATCATTAATTACTTCAATTCCCGTTTTATCAGGAAGAACTAAAAAAAGAAATGATGCCATTGCTCTTTATAATGAGGGCTTAAAAAAATCAGCCACAAGCGATTCAAATTTTGAATTAAATATAATTGCCAATCAAAACGGTTACGGCTTACAATTTCAATTTTAAAAAATGGCAGACAAAAAATTATTAGCCAAAGGAATCAAATATCTGTCTGGAGCTTTACCGCTCATGTTCATTGGGCCAACAGTAATTTATAATGCGTTTATGAACCAGCATACCAATTGGCATTACTTGGTTTTAGCCATTGGAATTATTGCTTGTTTGGCTTCTATGTATTTAATGTTTGCGGGATTGAAAATAATAATGAAAGGCATATTTAACGACTAATGGAAGACCTGATACACATTCAAAAAACATTTGAAAAAATTACCTATATAGGAAAGAAGATTAACAATCGTGAATTTGAGGACTGCGTTTTTAAAAACTGCGATTTCTCGAATAGTGATTTTTCGAACAATAGTTTTATGGATTGTGAATTCATAGAATGTAATTTATCGATGACCCAATTGGGAGGTTCCAGCCTGAAGACTGTTCATTTCAAGAACTGTAAATTAATGGGAATTCAATTTCAGTCATGTCAGGACTTTTTATTCAATGTACAATTTCAAGATTGTATGCTGGATTATAGTTCTTTTGCGAATAAAAAAATGCCAAAGACAAAATTCAATTCCTGCTCATTGAAAGAAGTGACATTTATAGGTACTAATTTAACCCAATCGGTTTTTGTAAACTGTAATCTAGACAATGCCATTTTTAACGATACCCTTTTGGCAGGTGTTGATTTTACTACAGCCTACAATTATAAAATTGATCCCGAATTCAACCCGATGAAAAAAGCTAAATTTTCAAGTCAGGGAATTGCTGGTCTTTTGGATAAATATGACATAAAAATTGAGTGATTATGAATGCAACAACTTCCTATCTTGAAAGCGTAAAAAAGCAATTTCTCTACTATAAAATGCTGGGAGAAAAAGCAATGGAGCAATTGGAACCGGAACAGCTTTTTATATCCGTAAACGAAGATACCAACAGTATTGCCGTGATTGTAAAACATCTTTCGGGGAATATGCTGTCGCGCTGGACGGATTTCCTAACTACCGATGGTGAAAAGGAAACGAGAAATCGCGATGCTGAATTTGAAAATGATCTGCAGATAAAAGACCAAGTATTGACAGCCTGGAATGCGGGTTGGGACTGCTTTTTGGGAGCTTTGGAGAGCTTACAGCCTGAACAGCTTTCGGAGATTATTTATATCAGGAATGAAGGACATACGGTTATTGAAGCCCTCAACAGACAACTGGCACATTATCCGTATCATATTGGTCAGATTGTTTTTTGTGCCAAACAATTAAAAAAAGACGATTGGAATAGTTTATCAATTCCTAAAAACAAATCAAACAGCTACAATGCCGATAAATTTGCACACGAGAAATCAATTAAAAATTTTACAGAAGAAGAATTTAGAAGATTGAAATAAAGGCAAAATTCAAGGGCAATTGCAATAACAAAAAAGTAATATCAATGTTATAACTAATTCTTGCCCCAGATGGAAGTGAAAACCCCACAGGGCTAAACTCTATTTTTTCTTGTAACAAAAGAGCGACCAACGGAAGCTCCTTTTGTGGCATTAGAAAAAAAGAGGATAGACCGAGGAGTTGTAACGGACAGCTGGATTAGGCTCTAATAAAAATAAAAATACGAAAGACAATGAAAAAAATAATACTGCTCGCTCCTCTATTGCTATTAATATCCTGCTATAATGCAGAACGTAACTGTTCCGATTTTAAAACCGGAAAATTTAAATTTGAATACAAAATTGACGGCGTTAAAAAAACGACGGTTTTCGAGCGTAATGACAGTATTGAAATTGAGACTTATGAAGGCAAAACGGATACTTCCACCATTCGCTGGGTGAATGACTGTGAATATGTTTTGAAAAAGAAACACCCGAAAAATAAGGCGGAAGAGAAAGCAATTTCTATGAAAATTTTGACAACTTCAAAGAATTCCTATACCTTTGAATTTGGAATGGTTGGTTCCGATTCTAAACAAAAAGGAACGGTTATTAAGATTGCAGATTAAAGAATTCAAACTGCAGATTGCAGAAATTAGATTAAAAAAAATAACCCTAAAAATATAAAATGGAAGTATTCTTGAACCTAGATGCTTGGATTGCCTTATTAACACTGACTTTTCTTGAAATTGTATTAGGGATTGACAACATCATTTTCATCTCAATTGCAACTGGAAAATTAGCTACAGAAGACCGTAAAAAAGTAACCAAAATAGGGATGTTTTTAGCCATGTTTATGCGGATTGCACTTTTGTTTGGGATAAATTTTTTAACCCAAATGAAGAAACCATGGTTTACTATTGATTGGAGCTGGTTACATGCTGGAATTACCGGGCAGAGTCTTATTTTATTATTTGGGGGTTTGTTCCTAATTTACAAAAGTACCAGTGAAATTCGGGAGAAAGTCGATGAAAAAGGCCATGAAGAAAAAGAATTAGGCAAAGCTGCAGCGAAGTCTTTCCAGAGTGTTATTCTGCAGATTATAATGATTGACTTGGTTTTCTCTTTTGATAGCATTTTGACTGCTGTAGGAATGACTAACGGAGTTGAAGGCGCTTTGATTATTATGATTACAGCTGTGATTATTTCAGTTTTAATTATGATGCAGTTTGCTGTACCTGTTGGGAATTTTGTAAATAAACATCCTTCCATTCAGATATTAGGTTTATCATTTTTGATTTTGATAGGGTTCATGTTATTGACAGAGAGTGCACATTTGGCAAATGCTCTTATTTTTGGAAGCCATGTAACTCCTGTCCCAAAAGGCTATTTATACTTTGCTATCTCATTCTCTTTATTTGTAGAAATATTAAATATGAAAATGGCAAAAAAGAAATAATATGATTTCTAAAAACATAAAAAATGCCTTAATTATTGCTGTTATAGTGGGAACTATTTTGAACACGATTAACAGTTATGACGTGATTTGGGAAAGCAATTTTACGTTTAGAAATGTTTTAAGAATCGTATTGACATACATCACTCCGTTTTGTGTTTCTTTATATTCTTCTACATTAGCATCAAAATCATTCGAAAAAACAAATACTAAAAACACAGTTGCCGAAAAGTAGCTGTGTTTTTTTTTTACAATATATTTTATTTAAAAACATTATTCTCATCAAATGAAAAATACTATTTCGCATAGAGTTGCCGATTTCCTAAAGAACTTCCCTCCTTTTACTTTTTTAAATCAGAATGATATTGAAGTGCTTTCGGAACAGATTTCAATTATTTATAAAGAAAAAGACAGCGTTATTTTTGCCGAAAATGATGAAACCCACGACTCATTTTACGTTGTTCATAAAGGTGCTGTTGCCCTTAGAAAAGGAGTAAAAAATGACACTATTGATATGTGCGATGAAGGAGATATCTTTGGATTGAGACCCCTCATTGCTAATGAAAATTACCAAATGGAAGCCAAGGCTTATGAAGAAACTATTCTTTACGCTATTCCTATAGACATTTTCAGACCCTATGCTTTAGTAAATAAAAATGTTGGTGATTTTTTAATTCAAAGTTTTGCATCCAATACGCATAACCCTTATTCTGAAAGCTATAGAGGAAAACTCTATGGCGAGACCTTAGCTGGAGATCTTTTGGATACTAATCCCAAAATACTGGACATTCAGCCCGTAAAATATTCCAAAAAGATTATTACCTGTTCGTCTGCAACTACTGCCAAAGAGATTGCTCAAATAATGACCAAAAAAAATGTAGGTGCAATACTTGTAGTTGAGGATAAGCTTCCTATTGGCATTATTACGGACAAAGATTTACGAAATAAAATTGTTACCGGCGAATATCCCATTACATCTGCAGCGTCTGTAATCATGACAAGTCCTGTTATTACGTATCCCAAAAACCTGACCACTACACAAGCACAAATGGCCATGATGAAAAGTAACATCAGCCATATATGTCTTACCAAAGACGGCACACCAAATACCAAAGCTGTTGGGATTCTTTCCAAGCATGACGTTATGGTATCATTAGGAAACAATCCGGCTGTATTAATAAAAGCTGTAAAAAGAGCTAAAAAATATAAAGACATAAAACCTATACGAGCCAGTATCATGCAGTTATTGCAAGGCTATTTAGATCAAAACATACCTATAACACTGACGTCGAAAATTATTACCGAATTAAATGATGTTTGTATTCAGCAGGTTATTACCATAGCTCTGAAAAAAATGAGTACACCTCCGCCGGTAAAATTTGGTTGGCTGGCTATGGGAAGTCAAGGAAGAAGTGAACAATTACTACAAACCGATCAGGACAATGCCTTGGTTTATGAAGATGTTGCCGAAGAATTAAAAGAAAAAACTAAGAAATACTTCTTAGAATTGGCATCACATGTCAACAAAGGATTATTTGAAATCGGGTACGAATATTGTCCAGCCGAAATGATGGCGTCCAACCCAAAATGGTGTTTGAGTCTGGAAGAATGGAAAAACCTAGTACACCATTGGATCACAAATACTGGAAAAGATGAAGTCCTATTATCCTTTATATTTTTTGATTACAGCCTCTCTTATGGTGACAGCGAACTTGTAAACAAACTTTCAGATTTTATTTTAGAAGACATAAAAGCGAATCCTGTATTTTACCTTCATCTCGTGAGCGGAGCTTTGCAAAGTCCATCCCCTACTGGTTTTTTCAGACAGTTTCTATTAGAACAAGATGGAGCCAACAAAGATTTTTTCGATATAAAAAGAAGAGCATTAATGCCGTTGAGTGATGCGGCTAGAGTATTAATTTTATCCCATGCGGTGAAGTCGATCAGCAACACTCCGGAACGTTTTGAGAAATTGGCAGAACTGGAACCTCAAAACAGAGAATTGTATTTATCGTGCGCTTATTCATACAAAGCGCTTTTAAAATTCAGAACCAAACAAGGGCTTCTTCACAACGATTCTGGGCAATATATTGCCTTAGAACATCTTACCAAATTAGAAAAAATCAAGCTGAAAAGCACTTTTAAAACTATTAAAGAGCTACAGGAAATTATCTCCATTCGTTTTAATCCGTCAAACATATTGTAATGAAGAGCATTTTTGAAGAATGGAAAACAGACCTACTTGATTTTTTAAGAATATCAAAAAAACCGATTGATGGAACACTCTTACACAGCATTGAAAGCACTCGTTTTGTAGTTTTAGACACCGAAACCACTGGTTTTGATTATGACAATGACCGAATGCTCTGCATTGGAGCCATTACTCTGCAAAACGGCGTAATTTCCATTTCAGAAAGTTTTGAGATGTACATACATCAAGAACATTATGATAAAAACAGTGTCCAGATTCATGGCATCCTAAGGGATTTGGTCATGAAAAAACCCAGTGAAATAGAAGTTTTACAAGAATTTTTGACTTTCTTGGGTGATTCTATTATAATTGCCCATCATACCATATTTGACATAACAATGATTAATCGTGCGTTGGAGCGAAATGGACTTCCGTCGATATCAAATAAAACATTGGACACGGCATTTCTCTATAAAAAAACATTAATCAGATCTAATTTATTGGAATATAAAGATCATTACGCTTTGGATGATCTAGCTGATAAATTTGATATTTCAAAAAAAGACCGCCATACCGCAATGGGCGATGCTTATATCACTGCAATAGCATTCTTGAAAATTGTAAAAAAATTAAAAGAGAGGAAAAAGAAAGGTGAGTTTCTTCTAAAAGATTTATTTTATTACTAACTACTAAATCCGATTATTTTTTTGTAGCAGAAAAATTAGGCATTTTCAGCAAGTATCGTCCCCCCCTTCCGTTACAATCTTATGGCTCGAACCCCGAAGCCATAAGGATTTCCATTACAATTGGGGCTAAAAAGCAATATTTAGCATTTTTGCTGTTATCTATAATTTGAAGATACAGCCCGCTTTATAATTCTAATATGCAGTCTGAAAGTTTTACAATACACTAAATCTGCGCCACGCTAATTCCTCCCGCACACAATTTTTCCTTTTGAAATTACAAAAAAACACAAAATTATTTTTTTGTAATATTCATTGCATTTTACACACAAAACAACCGATTGTGTATATATGAATTGTACCTTTACAATAAAAAAAAGGATTTTTTATTACTGAATTAAAAAAAAACTAGTTAATAAATTGTATTTATAAAAATAAAAACTATTTTTGTGTAATCGATTACATCAAATATTGTATTACATAAAGCCTACAAAAAAATTAAATAAAAAAAATATGAATAATCAAAAAATCGGCAAATACAGATGGACCATTTGCGCAATGCTTTTTTTTGCAACTACTATCAACTATTTAGACAGACAAGTACTTTCTCTAACTTGGAGTGATTTTATTTCACCCGAATTCCACTGGACGAACAATGATTACGGAAACATAACAGCATTGTTTTCAATATTTTATGCAGTATCCTTATTATTTGCAGGCAAATTTGTTGATTGGATGGACACAAAAAAAGGATTTCTTTGGGCAATTGGTATTTGGTCAATAGGAGCCTGTTTACATGCCTTTTGCGGTATTGCAACTGCAGGAATTCTTACTGGAAACTGGTTTGTTGGTTTTGAAGGAGCAAAAGAAGCCATAAGTACCGTAAACGATACTGGAATGATTATTTCTGTCAGCGTTTCATTATTCATTTTTGCTCGTTTTGTATTGGCAGTTGGTGAAGCTGGAAACTTTCCTGCAGCTATTAAAACAACGGCTGAATATTTCCCTAAAAAGGACAGAGCATTCTCCACTAGTATATTCAATGCCGGAGCAACTGTTGGTGCTCTAGCTGCCCCAATAACAATCCCTTTTATAGCAAAATCTTTTGGATGGGAAATGGCATTTATTATTATTGGAGCTTTAGGTTTTATATGGATGGGCTTTTGGATTTTTGTCTATGCAAAACCTGAAAAACATCCAAAAGTCAGCGAAGCAGAATTAGCTTATATCCAGCAGGATATTCTTGCAGACAGTAAAATTGAAGGTTATGTGCCTGAAACTGCCACTAAAGTTTCACTTGCAGATTGTTTTAAATACAAGCAGACATGGGCTTTTGCTTTTGGTAAGTTCATGACAGACGGAGTTTGGTGGTTCTTTTTATTCTGGACACCTGCATATTTGAGTTCGGTTTATGGAATGGATTCTACAGAAGCTGCTTTCCCATTATTTGTTTTATACATGATTACTTTACTTTCAATAATTGGCGGTTGGCTTCCAACTTATTTCGTTGAGAAAAAAGGAATGAATCCTTATGAAGGAAGAATGAGAGCCATGTTAATATTTGCATTTTTTCCATTATTAGCATTAATAGCTCAGCCTTTGGGGTACATTAGTTACTGGGTGCCGGTAATTATTATTGGTATTGCAGGAGCTGCACACCAATCATGGTCGGCTAATATTTTTACAACAGTTGGAGATATGTTTCCTAAAAAAGCAATTGCAACAATAATAGGTATTGGCGGTTTAGCTGGAGGCTTAGGGTCAACCATAATCAATAAAGGATCAGGGGTTTTATTTGATTTTACTCAACGAAACTGGAGTTTAATAAACGGACAGTCTTTACTCGTTAAATATCCTCAATTTATAAATCCAGAAACAGAAAAAATATTTTTAAAAGAAAGAGGTGTTGCTAATCTAGGAGATTTTCTAAAATTACTATCAGAATCGGGAGAAACTGTTGTTAATGGTATCAATTCAGGATACATGATTATTTTCTCTATCTGTGCTGTCTGTTATTTAATAGGCTGGATGGTAATGAAATCATTAGTACCTAAATACAGTCCGATAACAGATCTTTAAATACAACCAAAACTGACCAACCAAACAACCAAACCGTACTTTCTATTATGAATCAAACCAATGAGTCGATAGGAAAATACCGTTGGACAATATGCAGTTTAGTATTTTTTGCTACAACAGTAAATTATTTGGATCGAAATGTAATAAGTTACTTAAGACCTTTTTTAGCGGAAGCTTTTCATTGGTCATCAGAACAAGAGGTAATTGATTATTCAAATATTGAACTGGCATTTAAAATTGCTTATGCATTAGGAATGCTTATAGGGGTGGATTTATTGACAAATTAGACACAAAATTAGGTTATGCGATTGCTACCGGATTATGGAGCTTAGCAGCAATCGGGCATGCATTTGCAACAGGCACAGGAGGATTTTTGATTGCGCGTGTGTTTTTAGGAGTTACCGAAGCTGGAAATTTTCCTGCTGCCATAAAAGCGACTGCCGAATGGTTTCCTCAAAAAGAACGTGCTTTGGCAACTGCAATTTTCAATTCAGGAAGTAATATTGGAGCCATTATTGTTCCTTTATCCGTTCCTTTTATTGCTGAAAATTATGGCTGGCAATGAGCATTTATTGCGACAGGAATTATCGGTTTTATATGGCTGTTTTTATGGTTTATATATTATGAAGTTCTTCAAAAACAAAAACGTTTATAACAGGCTGAACTCGAATGTATTAATTCTGACAAAACCGAGCCAGCTGAAGAAGAGAATACCGAAAAAGTGTCTTGGTTAAAATTGCTTTCTTTTCGTCAAACCTGGGCATTTGCAATCGGTAAATTATTAACAGATCCTGTTTGGTGGTTTTATTTATTCTGGTTACCTGATTTCTTAATGAAAGAATACAAACTTACGGCTACTGAAATTATCTGGCCTTGTGCATTAGTTTATGTTATTGGAAGTATTTTTGGAGGCTGATTGCCATTAAAATTAATTGAAAAAAACTGGCCAGCATACAAAGCCCATAAAACAAGTATGCTGCTTTACGCATTTGCTGTTTTACCTGTTTTATTTTCTCAGTATTTAGGCACTATCAATATGTGGTGGGCAATTTTGGTAATTGGTTTTGCTGTTTCTGCGCATCAGGCATCGAGTGCAAATATATTTACGACAGTATCTGACATGTTTCCTAAAAACGCAACTGCTTCCGTAACAGGAATTGGAGGAATATTCGGTGCATTTGGAGGAATTTTGCTAACTTTAGTAGTCCAAAAAAATATGTTTGTTTATTATACTAAAATTGGTCAAATAGAAACTGGTTATTTCATTATGTTTTGTATCTGCGGCGGTGCTTATTTATTAGCCTGGCTTATCATGCATATTTTGGTTCCTAAAATGAAAAAAGTAGAATTATAAAATTCAAACAAATTAATTTTGATTTGAATTATGTTATTTAAATATAAAAATCTAATTTTGTGCAATCGATTACATTAAACTTTATACCATGACAAAATACAGCTCACGATATGCTTCAAGCCCAGAAGCAGTAAAAAAATATGACACAAAAGAATTAAGAGATGAATTCTTAATTGATGATTTAATGCAGGAGAACGAGATTGTATTAACTTATTCTCATTATGACCGTTATATTGCCGGTTCAGCTGTTCCTGTTAATGATTTAACATTAGAAACAATTGATCCGTTAAAAGCAGGTTACTTCCTAGAGCGCAGAGAAATTGGAATCATAAATGTTGGAGGAAATGGCTCTGTAGTAGTTGAAGGAACTATATATGAATTAGGTTTTAAAGATGCCTTATATATTGGAAGCGGTAACAAAGAAGTGATTTTTAAAAGTGCAGACTCTAAAAATCCAGCGAAATTCTATATCAATTCTGCTCCTGCTCATACCAATTATCCAACTAAAAAAGTAAGTTTAGCTGAAGCTAAAAAACTGGAATTAGGAACAATGGAAACCGCAAATCACCGTACCGTAAATCAAATGATTATTGGTGGTGTTGTTACTACTTGCCAATTGCAGATGGGTATGACCGAGTTAAGACCGGGAAGCGTTTGGAATACAATGCCTGCTCACGTACATGACCGCAGAATGGAAGTATATTTCTATTTGGATATTCCAGAAAATCAGGCCGTTTGTCACTTTATGGGACAACCGCAGGAAACAAGACATATCTGGATGAACAATCATCAAGCTGTTATTTCGCCGCCATGGTCAATTCACTCAGGCTCTGGAACAAGTAACTATACGTTTATTTGGGGAATGGCTGGTGAAAACTTAGACTATGGAGATATGGATGTCTGCAAAATAACCGAATTAAGATAATTAACTAACTATTAAATAAAAAATTTATGTCAATCAACCTTTTTGATTTAACTGGAAAAACAGCATTAGTAACTGGTGCAGTTCATGGACTTGGAATGGCAATGGCAAAAGGACTTGGTCATGCTGGTGCAAAAATTGTAATAAACGATCGTTCTTCAAAAGAAATAGTAGATAATGCCGTTGCTGAATACAAATCAGTAGGGATTGATGCTTATGGTTATATATTCGATGTAACTGATGAAGCTGCTGTAATAGAAAATATTAAAAAAATAGAAGCTGAAGTTGGTCCAATCGATATTTTGATCAATAACGCAGGAATCATAAAAAGAACTCCAATTATTGAAATGGAAGTAAAAGATTTTACCGAAGTTATCAATGTAGATTTAATCAGCCCTTTTATCATGTCAAAAGCAGTTGCAAAAGGAATGATTGCTCGTGGAACAGGAGGAAAAATCATTAACATCTGTTCAATGATGAGCGAATTAGGAAGAGATACTGTAAGTGCATATGCTTCTGCAAAAGGCGGTTTAAAAATGCTGACTAAAAGCATGGCAACAGAATGGGCTAAATTTAATATTCAAACCAATGGAATTGGGCCCGGGTACTTTGCAACTACTCAAACTGCTCCAATTAGAGTAGACGGTCACCCGTTTAACGATTTCATTATTAGCAGAACACCTGCTAACCGTTGGGGAGAACCAGAAGATTTACAAGGTGCTGCCGTATTCTTGTCTTCAAAAGCAAGTGATTTTGTTAATGGTCATATCCTTTATGTAGATGGTGGAATATTAGCTACTATTGGAAAACCATCAAACGAATAATAATTTTTTAAGACGTTTAAAATGAGTACAAGTTTCATACACGATAATTTCTTATTAGAAAATAAATTTGCAGAAGAATTATACCATAATTATTCTAAAAATCAGCCAATTATTGATTATCACAATCACTTAAGCCCGCAATTTATTGCCGAAGATAAAATTTTTGACAATATTACTAATGTGTGGATAAACGGAGATCACTATAAGTGGCGTGCCATGCGTACTTTAGGAATCAATGAGCAATTCATTACAGGAAATGGTTCGGATAAAGACAAATTTATCAATTGGGCAAAAACAGTTCCATACACAATGCGTAATCCTTTGTATCACTGGACACATTTAGAATTGGCTCGTTATTTTGGCATTACTGAGTTATTAAACGAAAAATCTGCAGAATCAATTTACGAACAGGCTTCTGCAAAAATAAATTCTCCAGAATACAGCACACGAAACTTACTTAAAAAAGTAAATGCAGAATTTGTATGTACTACTGAAGACCCTATTGACAACTTAGAATACCATCAGCAATTGGCAAAAAGTGACTTTACTACAAAAGTAAGTACCGCTTTTAGACCTGATAAAGCGATTCTAATTTCAAATGACGGCTACAACGATTATATTAATACACTGGGTCAAGTAGCTGGTGTAACTATCAATACTTATTCCGATTTATGTTCCGCATTAAGAAATAGAATTGACTATTTTGACAAAAACGGATGCAAGTTATGCGACCATGGTTTAGATCAGGTTTACTTTGAAAACTATACTGAAAGCGAAGTAAATGCCATTTTCAAAAAGAAAAGAGAAAACGCAGCATTGAGCAATGAAGAAGCATTGAAATTTCAAAGCGCCATATTGTTCTTCTTATTTGAAACGTACCATGAATTTGGATGGGTACAGCAACTTCACTTAGGCGCATTGAGAAACAACAACGCTCGTATGCACCGTATCCTTGGACCTGATACAGGATGGGATTCTATTGGAGATTATCCTCAGGCACAAAAACTGTCTGGTTTTTTGAATGCTTTGGACAGTAAAGATAAATTGGCAAAAACAATCATTTATAACTTGAATCCTGCTGATAATGAAGTAATGGCTACCATGATTGGTAATTTTAATGACGGAAGCGTTAGAGGAAAAGTACAATTTGGTTCAGGATGGTGGTTTTTAGACCAAAAAGACGGAATGACCAAACAATTGAATGCTCTTTCGAACATGGGACTTATCAGCTGTTTTATTGGAATGCTAACGGATTCTAGAAGCTTCCTTTCATTTCCAAGACATGAATATTTCAGACGTATTCTTTGTAATCTTTTAGGAGATGAAATTAAAAGAGGAGAACTTCCTAATGACATCGAATGGATAGGTAAAATGGTATCAGACATTAGTTATAATAATGCCAAAGAATATTTCAAATTTTAATACAATGAATAAAGTAGTTTCATTTGGCGAAATCATGTTACGCCTTTCAACAGAAGGAAATTTACGTTTTGGTCAAGCCACATCATTTGGGGCAACTTATGGCGGAGGCGAATTTAATGTTGCCGTATCTTTAGTAAATTATGGTGTAAACGCTGAGTTTGTAACACGATTACCAGAAAATGAGATTGGAGCATGCGCATTAAGAGAAATGAGAAAAATGAACGTAGAATCCAAGAACATCATTTTTGGAGGAGAACGTTTAGGAATTTATTTTCTTGAAACTGGAGCTGGAACACGAGGAAGCAACGTTGTTTATGACCGAGCGCACAGTTCTATGGCGACTATTGAAAAAGGAAGCATCGATTGGGAAAATGTGCTAAAGGATGCGAACTGGTTTCACTGGAGCGGTATTACTGCTGCTATATCGGACAGTTCAGCCCAAGCATGTTTAGAAGCAATTAAAGCAGCTCATAAATTAGGTTTAACTATATCATGTGATTTGAATTACAGATCTAAATTATGGCAATATGGAAAAACTCCAAGTGAAGTTATGCCAGAATTACTGCAATACTGTAACGTAATTTTGGGAGATATTGATACTGCTTATTTCATGTTAGGAAAACCTAAAGTAAATCCAAACTATCAAGACGAAAAATCACTTCCTGTTTTATATACAGCTTTATTTGATTTACTGCCTAATTTAAAAACAGTTGCAACCACATTACGTTATTCCGTAAGTGCTTCGCATCAAAGAATTGGCGGAATATTATTTGACGGAAAAGCAATATATCAAGGAGCTGTAAAAGAAGTTACACCAGTTATTGATCGAGTTGGAAGCGGTGATGCCTTTATGGGAGGATTAATTTACGGTTTATTAGAATATCCAAATAATAATCAAAGAGCATTAAACTTTGCTGTCGCAGCTTGCTGCTTAAAACATACCATTGCTGGAGATTACAATTTGGCTACCTTAAAAGAAGTACAAAACATGGCGGATGGTGATTCTGCAGGATTAGTGTCTAGATAAAAAATCTTTAGAAGCTTCTGAGTTACTAAGTTGCTAAGATTTAGTTTCATTAAAAACTCAGAAAATCAGAAACTTAGTAACTCAGAAGCTCAGAAACTTAAAAAAAATAAAAATGGCAAAATATACAAGAATTGAAGTTGCATCTGTAATGAAAGAAACAGGATTAGTTCCTTTATTTTATCATACTGATATATCATTAGCAAAAAAAGTACTAAAAGCATGTTATGATGGTGGCGCCCGATTAATGGAATTTACCAGCAGAGGAGATTTTGCTTTTGAAATTTTTGGCGAACTTAATAAATATGCGCTAGCAGAATTACCAGGAATGATTCTAGGAGTAGGATCAATTACTGATGCAGCGGCAGCTTCTCTTTATATGCAGTTAGGAGCCAATTTTATTGTTACTCCAGTTTTTAGAGAAGATATAGCTATTGCCTGCAACCGCAGAAAAGTATTGTGGTCACCTGGCTGTGCATCACTTACCGAAATTGCAAGGGCAGAAGAATTAGGCTGTGAGATTGTAAAACTTTTCCCCGGTGAAATCTATGGACCTCAATTCATAAAAGGTATAAAAGGACCTTGCCCATGGACAAGCATCATGCCTACGGGAGGAGTTACAACTGCCAAAGATAATCTAACAAGCTGGTTTGATGCAGGCGCAGTATGCGTAGGTATGGGTTCACAACTAATTACTAACGAAATATTGAAAAACCAAGATGTAGTTTTATTGGAAGATATTGTTAGAAAAACATTAGCTACAATTAAAGAAATTAGACAAAAATAAGGATTACTTATACACCTGTCATAGGGTTTAAAAAGCTAAATAAGCGATTGAAATACTAGAGGGAAAGAATTTGATCCCAAATCCTCATTAAAGGATTAAAACTAATATTCTGGGACGTTAGTCGCTTATTATTATAAAAATAAATAGTAAAAGGAAAAAATGAAAAATTTAAATAGAAAAAATTTAGGATTAGAAAAATTACAGCCTATTAAAGTAATTCAATTTGGAGAGGGGAATTTCCTAAGAGCTTTCGTTGATTACGCTTTTCACAAACTAAATAAAGAATTAGATTTCAATGCGGGAATTGCAATTGTGCAGCCATTGAAAGATGGTATGGTGCAACTGATTAATGATCAGGATGGTCTGTACACATTGTTTATGAATGGAATCAAAAAAGGTGAAAAAATACAAGATATTGAGTTAATTTCTAATATTGTAAAAGGTATAAATCCATATACTCAATTTGCAGATTATCTGGCTTTAGCCAAAGAAGAAGAGCTTCAATTTATTGTTTCAAATACTACAGAAGCTGGAATTGAATTTGTTGAAAGTGATACTCCGGATATGCAGCCACCAGCTTCATTTCCTGCAAAGCTGACTGTTTTATTATACGAAAGATTCAAACATTTCAATGGAGATGCTGCTAAAGGATTGACGATCATTCCTTGTGAATTGATTGATTACAACTCAGAGACTCTGAAAAAAATCATCTTACAATATGTTGATTTATGGAAATTAGAGGATGCATTCAAAACTTGGGTATCTGATGCTTGTACGTATCACAGTACTTTGGTTGACAGAATTGTTCCTGGATATCCAAGAGCTGAAATTGAAGATTACAATAACAAATTAGACTATCAGGACAATTTAATTGTTGCTGCTGAACCATTCTTCCTTTGGGCTATTGAAGGCGGTGATGCTTTGAGAGAAAAACTTCCTTTTCATAAAACGGATTTGAATGTAAAGATTGTTGACGATATCCGTCCTTTTAAAATGATAAAAGTTCGTATTCTAAACGGAGCACACACAGCAATGGTTCCTTTTTCGCTTTTGTACGGTAATAAATTAGTAATGGAAACCGTTAACGGAGATTTTACTGGACCATTCGTAAATAAAGTTATTAGCGAAATTAGCGAAACGCTGGATATGGACAAAAATGAAATCACTGCCTATGCTGAAGAGGTAATGGATCGTTTTAAAAATCCATTTATCAAACACGCACTTGCTGATATTGCTTTAAACTCTATCTCAAAATTCAAAGTAAGAGTTTTGCCTAGTTTATTAGGATATTATAATACAAACAAAAAATTACCTGTTAATTTGACTTTTTCATTAGCTTCTTTAATCCAATTTTACAAAGGAACTTGGAATAACGAAACATTACCAGTAAAAGATACTCCAGAGATAGTGGAAGCATTCAAAAATGCTTGGAAATTAGGATCTTTAGATTCAGTTGTAAATTACATTTTAGCTAACAAAGAATTCTGGGGTGAAGATTTAACTAAAATTAATGGTTTACCGGAAGCGTTAGTTTTGGCACTAGATGAAATAAACAGCAATGGTGTTGAAGCAGGTTTTAAAAATTTTGAGAAAACATTTGAATTGCAAAAATTGTAATATTTGAGATACCTACAAGGTTAAAAAAACCTTGCAGAAGATTAATAAATGAAGAGTTCCTTATAGCAGTGATCGCGTGAGGGATAGCAGAGAAGCTCTTTTTTGTGGCTTTTTCTGCCACAAAAAAAGCGGGAACGAATAGCCCGACCCTTGTGGTCACGCCCAAATAATGATTGAAATTACAATGATGAATGTTGTTGTTTTTCTGAAGTGAAAGTGAGTATAAACATTTTATAATTAATTAAAATGCAAAAAAAATTAATAAAAGTAAATCCATCTGATAATGTTGCCGTCGCGTTGGTAAATCTTGCTGCTGGTGAAGTTATCAACTTTGAAGGTGAAGACATCACTATCGAGTCAGATGTAAAAATGAAACATAAAATTGCAATGTATCCTTTTGAATTAGGAGAACGCATTATTATGTATGGAGTTTTAGTTGGAAAAGCAAGTGCTCCAATTGCAAAAGGAGGACTCCTTTCTACTGAAAATGTAAAACACGAAAGTGCTAAAGTCTCTGGAAAAACAGAATCTATCGGCTGGACAGTTCCGAATGTTGACAAATGGAAAGACAGAACTTTCAACGGATACCAAAGAACTGACGGACAAGTAGGAACTGAAAATGTTTGGTTGTTTTTTCCATTGGTTTTTTGTGAAAACAGAAACATCGAAATCTTAAAAGGTATTTTTGAAAAAGAATTATCTAAACCAAAAGAAAACGATTACCAATTGCTGCTTCGTTCATTGGTAAATAATGAAAAGGGTGCTGAAGATGTTGTTACAAAATCAAACGAAGTAGATTTATTCGAGAATATTGAGGTAAAATTTATCCAGCATCAAGGTGGTTGTGGAGGAATTCGTCAGGATTCACACTCTTTGGCTAAACTTTTGGCTGGATATGTAAACAATCCAAACGTGGCTGGTGCTACTGTTTTGAGTTTAGGCTGTCAAAACCTGCAAATCTCAATTTTTGAAGATGCGATGAAGGCTATCAATCCAAACAGTGATAAACCTGTTTTAATTTACGACCAGCAGCAAATTGGGACTATCGAAAAAATGTTGAGTACAGTAGTAAAAGATTCTTTCGCTGCTATCAAAGAAGCCAATAAAATTAAAAGAACTCCTACTCCATTATCAAAATTAAGAATTGGTTTAGAATGCGGTGGTTCTGATGGATTTTCAGGAATTTCTGCTAATCCAACATTAGGTGTTTTATCAGACAATTTAGTAGCATTAGGAGGAACTACAATTCTATCTGAATTCCCGGAATTATGTGGTGTAGAACAAGAATTGGTAAACCGCTGTGTAGATGATAAAGATGGAAAACGTTTCTTAGAATTAATGCAATGGTACGAAAAAACAGTTGTAGATGCTGGTTCAGGATTTGACATGAATCCATCACCGGGTAACATTAAAGACGGTTTGATTACTGATGCCATGAAATCGGCAGGCGCTGCTAAAAAAGGTGGAACTTCTCCAATTGTAGGTGTTTACGATTATGGAGAATATATCAATGAGCCAGGTTTTACCCTATTATGTACACCTGGAAATGATGTAGAATGTACAACTGCAATGGTAGGTTCAGGAGCGAATATGGTATTGTTTACAACAGGTTTAGGGACTCCAACTGGGAATCCAATTGCACCAGTTGTAAAAATATCATCAAATACGCAATTAGCTCAAAAAATGTCTGATATTATTGACATTGACACCGGCGGCATTATCACAGGTGAAAAATCAATTAATGAAATGGCGGACGAAATGCTGGAATTCATTATCAATGTAGCAAGTGGAGATATCAAAACTAAGGCTGCTATTTTAAATCAAAACGATTTTATTCCTTGGAAAAGAGGAGTGTCATTATAATATCAAAGAAAGTTTTTTAGATTATTTTGTTCAAAAAAAGCTGTTAGGATTAATTTTCTAACAGCTTTTTTATTTTATAGTGATCAACAAAGTTTAAGGTTTTATTATTCTTGTAGAAGACTTTCGGATATGCAATGCTGGGTTAAGCACCACTTTCTTTTCAATTTTTATGTTATCAGTATTATTAATTTGTTCCAAAAAAACTTTGGCTGCCATTTTTCCCATTTCCAGCGGTGATTGATCAACAGATGAAATAGATAATTCCATAAAACGTGTAAAAGGCTCATTACCGAAACCAAAAACACAAAAATCTTCAGGGATTTTTATTCCTCTTTCTCTCAATTCCTGGATTGCTCCTAAAGCTGCAAAATCACTCGAAGAGAAAATTCCGTCCGGTGGAGGATTTAAACTCAATAATTTATCGACTGCCTGTCTTCCGGCATCAACATTACTTCTAGTCTGGAAAACATAATCTTCATTACATGCTAAACCGCTGTCAAGCAATGCTTTTTTAAATCCTTTATTCCTATTCTCAAATATTTCAAGAGATTGATCCCCTGTTAAATGAGCAATACGCTTACAGCCTTGTTCAATAAGATTCTTTGTCGCCAGATAACCACCTTCAAAGTCATTAATAGTTACAGAACTCACTCCCGGCATTTCTTTCTTTCTGTCAAAAAAGATTAAAGGAACATTTTTATTAACTACATTTTTTATTACATGGTCATTTTCGGCAGAAACATTTGAGATAGACATTAAAATTCCATCTACCTGCGCATTTAATAAAGTGGTAATATTTTCGACTTGTCTCGTTTCATCTTCATTCGTCTGGCAAATAATAACATGATAGCCTACTGGTCGTAATTCTTCTTCAATTCCTCGAATTACCGAAGCAAAAAAGTTACTGTCAATACGCGGTACAATAACGCCTACGTTATTACTTTTTCCGCTGCGGAGAGATTGTGCCAGCCTGTTTTGCTTATAATTCATTTTGGCAGCAGTTTCCAATACCAGTTTCTTGGTAACTTCACTGATTTTAGGATTGTTATTTAAAGCCCTTGAAACAGTCGCAGCCGTTATGTCAAGTGCTTTCGCAATATCGTAGATTGTTGTTTTTTGATCCATTCTGGAGTTTAAGATATACAATTATATTGGTAAAAATAAATAAAAAATTCAATAAAAAGCGATTAATGTTATCGATTGCATAAAATTTAATTTATTCTATGACTTTTGTTTTCAAAGTAGCAGACTAACCTTAAAAATATCACAAAATTAAATAAATAACTAACAATATCGCAATAATATCGTATTTAAATTTTATTTACACTTTTTTTAAAGACTTTTTTTTGTTTATATAAAAATTATATGTAGGTTTGTGCAATCGATTACATAATTACAATTGCACATTCAAAATAAAGCACAATGAAATTATTTAAAACGTATTCCAATTTGAAAAAAAACATAAGCAAAGTAGCTATTACTTTTGCTTGTACTTTATTGGTAGCTTTTTCAGTTTTTTCACAAAGTAATAATGAATCGAAAGAGCAATGGAAAAAAATGCAGTCAATTGTTAATTCCATTAAACGCGCAAGTTTTCCAAATAAAACATATAATATACTAGAATATGGCGCACAATCAAATACTTCATTTGACAACACTGAAGCAATAACAAAAGCTATTCAAGAGTGCAATAAAAATGGAGGCGGAATTGTGCTGGTTCCAAAAGGGAAATATCTTTCGCGTACCATTCATTTAGAAAACAACGTGAATTTTCATTTAGACAAAGAAGCCGAAATTCTTTTCAGCACAAATACAAAAGATTATTATCCATTAGTACATACATCTTTTGAAGGAACCGAACTTATGAACTACTCTCCTTTAGTTTACGCCTATCAAAAAAAGAATGTGGCTATAACGGGAGAAGGAACTCTAAACGGTCAGGCAACTAACGAAAACTGGTGGCCATGGTGCAGCAGTGAACAATATGGATGGAAAAAAGGAACTCCATCTCAGGTAGACCCACTAAATCGATTGCGCTTAGTCGAAATGGCAGAAAATAATATACCTGTTTCAGAAAGAGTTTTTGGCGAAGGTCATTATCTAAGACCAAATTTTATTGAATTCTTTGAATGCAAAAGTGTGCTTATTCAAGGTATTAATATTATTAATGCACCTTTTTGGGTTATACATCCTATCAAATCAAAGAACATAATAGTGGACAGTGTCAACATCAATAGCCATGGACCAAATAACGACGGCTGTGATCCTGAGTATTCTAAAAATGTAATTATCAAAAACTGTACATTCAATACTGGAGATGATTGCATTGCCATAAAATCTGGCCGTGATGCAGACGGAAGAAGAGTTGCCATGAAAAGCGAAAACATCATTGTTCAAAACTGTACTATGTATGATGGTCATGGAGGTGTCACTATAGGAAGTGAAATATCTGGAGGAGTGAGTAATGTGTATGTAGAAAACTGCAAGATGAACAGCCCAAATCTTGATATTGCCATTCGCTTAAAAACCAATTCAAAAAGAGGCGGACTAATAGAAAACTTTTATGTTAGGAATATTGAAATAGGGCAAGTTAAAGAAGCCGTATTAAAAGCTGATATGTTTTATAACGTTCATGGCAATCAAAACGGAACCTTCATTCCTAGAATCGAAAACATTTTCTTAGAGAATATAAAAGTGAAAAATGGAGGAAAGTATACCATATTAGCAAAAGGCTATAAAGAATCACCAATCAAAAATATCACTTTGAAAAACGTAACTATCGAAAATGTAAAACAGCCTTACACAATTGAGAATGTAAATAACCTAAAATTCATAAACACTTACATCAATGGGAAATTATTAAAAAATTAAAAGTAAAAACCAACAATAAACTATTTATAAACCAACCAAAAAAATTATTTTTATGAAAATAAAAGAACATTTTAAAAATAGCATAGGCTTTTGTTATGCCTTAGCAATTTTAATGGGGCTTCTCATGACCACTGAGATGGCTGCCCAAAAAAATACTGCGATCAGCGGTATTATAAAAGACGATGCTGGATTATCTATGCCCGGAGTTAATATAGTTGAGAAAGGAACTTCTAACTCTACAAGTACTGATTTCGATGGTAAATTCAATTTAACATTAACTACTGATAATGCAGTATTAGTAGTAAGTTTTATTAGTTTTCAAACACAAACTGTTTCTGTAGCAGGAAGAACTACATTTGATATTAAATTAAGATCCGAAGAGCAAACCTTAAAAGAAGTAGTTGTTGTTGGGTACGGATCTGTAAAAAAATCAGATGTGACTGGAGCTGTAAATACTTTATCCGCTGCTAAAATAACAGAGAGAAATGTTACAAATCCTATGGAGGCTATTCAGGGAGGTATTGCCGGGGTTCAGGTAACTTCAAATTCTGGTCGTATAGGTGATGGTTTCAATATTATTATTAGAGGTGCTAACTCAATTAATAAGGATGGTTCGAAACCTCTTTTTGTTGTAGATGGTGTTCCAACAGATAATATTGACTTTTTGAATCCTCAGGATATTGCCAGAATGGACGTATTGAAAGATGCTTCTTCTGCAGCAATTTATGGTTCCAGAGGAGGAAGCGGTGTAATTATTGTTACTACAAAAAATGGATCTTCTGCCAAATCAGGTGTAACAGTTACTTATGATAGTTCTTATGGTAACAAAGAAGCAGTAAGATTGCCAAAATTCATGAGTCCAGAAAAATGGTGGTATTACCACCAATCAGCGTTTTTAGCAAACAATCTTTCAGCTACAAATCCGACTCATATGGATACTACCCCAGCTGAGTTATCAAATCTTGTTCTAGGAGTAGGAACGGCAACCCCTAGCCCTCTTATGGGGATAAGGGTTGCAAACAACCAATCTTTTGATTGGCAAGATGCGGTACTTAAAAGCGGAATGATACAAAATAATTATTTGAATGTTTCTGGACGTTCAGATAACGGATTATCATACAATTTAGGTTTAGGAGTTCAAAAAGAAACGGGAGTAATAGACAATGAAAGTATTGAAAAATACAATTTCAAAGCAGGATTGAATCATAAAGTAAACGATAAAATTTCATTTGGAGTAAATCTTACACTTTCCAAAAGTGTTGATCAATTAGGGAGTCCCTTTGCCATGCAGGAAGCTTTCAGACAAAATCCATATACTTCTCCTTGGGCAATTGATGCTGCTGGGAATGAGATCATAGGTACTTATGCACCACAGCCAGGTACATTAAGATACGGAAACGTATCAACTGCTCATGCAATTAATAAAACTGGATCTTACAATCCATTTCTTGAAATTGCTAATTCTAGCGATGAGATAAGCAAATGGACATCAATAACTAGTGCTTTTGGTGAATATAAAGTTACTAACTGGCTTTCTTTCAAATCTACTTTATCTGCGGGCTATACGAGTGCCAGAGAAGGCAGGTCTTTAGGGGCTCAAACTGACTTTGGAAGTAAAAATGGTAATTTGCCTTCTGGTGATGTAACCAATATGACCAACTTTAATTATACTTGGGACAACCAATTTAACATCAACTATACCTTAAAAGAAGGTCATGATTTCAGTTTTTTAGGATTGATGAGTTTATATTCCAACACTACAGAAACTTTTTTCCAGGCATCAAGAGAAAATCCTTTTGAAACAGGATTTTATAATCTTGCATCAGGTGCTCAGAAAACCTACACTTTATCTCCTTTAAATGGAAATTATCCTGCATTAATTCCTTCAGGAGTATTTTTTCCGTATACTAAAAACACTTTAGAATCATACGCAGCGCGTTTCAATTATGCTTACAAAGGACGTTATTTATTAACAGCTTCTATAAGAGCTGATGGATCTTCTGTATTAGCGGAAGGAAATAAATGGACATCTTTCCCTTCAGTAGCGTTAGGATGGAATATTCATAAAGAAAATTTTATGACAAACTTAACTGCTGTTTCTAATCTTAAATTAAGAGCAAGTATTGGTTATACAGGGAATGATAATGTTAACCCATATTCAAGTTTGAGTCTTTTGACAGCGCCAACTTATTATGATTTTAATGGAACTGCAGCAAATGGATATTCTTCTGCAAACTTAGGAAATCAAGAATTAGGCTGGGAAAAAACAAGAGAAGTTAACCTAGGATTGGATTTTGGATTTATCAATAACAGAATCTCGGGTAGTGTGGATATATACGATAGATTATCTGATAATTTATTGTTTCAACAAGCATTACCATTAGAGATAGGAATTCCGACAATTACGTCTAATGTTGGATCGGTAAGTAATAAAGGAATAGAAGTTGCTTTGACTACTAAAAACATTCAAACTAAAAATGTGACTTGGGAAACCAGCTTCACCTTTACTAAAAACGTGAATGAATTAGTTTCTCTTTATGGACAAGATAAAATAAGTGATATTGGAAACAACTTACACATTGGAGAAAACATTCATTCTTATTACAACTACGTTTTTGATGGAGTATGGCAGCCAAGTGAAGCGGCTTTAGCAGCTTCTTATGGGCAAAAACCAGGAGAAATGAAAGTAAAAGATTTAAATAACGATGGTAAAATTGAGCCTAACGGCGATAGAGCTATTATAGGAAACTATGATCCTAAATGGTCTGGAAGTTTTTCTACATCATTAAAAGTAAAACAATTTGACTTATCACTATCTTTAATTACCAATCAGGGAATGACTGTATTCAGTGGTTTTCATGATAATTTCGCTGATGTTCAGGATAGAGGCCGTCAAAAGTTAGATCTTGCTGATTTCTATGTACCGGCAAATGGAGCTGGCCTGCCTGAGCAGTATTCTAATACAAATCCACTAGGTGGTGCTGCTGGAGTAGGTGCTTTTTACGCTAGTAATGCCAGCTTCTATAAAGACGCTTCTTTCGTTAAAATTCAAAATATAGCTGTTGGTTATAGTTTAGATGATGACTTAATACAAAGACTAAAAATTAAAAGTATGCGTTTTTATATCAATGTATTAAATCCGTTTGTATTTACAGATTATGAAGGATATGACCCAGAATGGGCTACTGCTGGTTTTGCAGTTAACCGTGTGGCGACAATGACAGTACAAATGGGAGTAAGTTTAAAATTATAAAATTATAAAAAATGAAAAAAATAATCGTAATTATAGGAATCTTACTAACGACACTAAATTCTTGTTCAAATTACATTGATGAAGAAAACAAGTCTTATGGCTCAGCAGAAGAATATTATATAACAGCTCCTGGTTTTGAATCATTAGTCAATGTAAATTATGCTGCGCTAAAAGAAATATATGGTGGTGATCCATATTTATTTGAATCAGGTACAGATATGTTTTCTGATGGAAGAAATATAGAGCCATCTTTAGGATTAAGCAGGTATGCAAATCTTACCTCTGGAACTGTTGGAGTTGATCAGTTGTATAGAACTTGTTTTTCTGCGATTCAGCAAGCGAATAAAGGTATTTATTATTCAACTATTACTGAACAGACAACTACTATACCAACAAGAGTTGGAGAACTTAAATTTTTGAGAGCGAATGCTTATTTCTTATTAGTTCAAACTTACGGAGGTGTTCCAATTGTATTAGATAATATTAATACAGCTGTTGCTGCTTTTGATAGAAATTCGGCTGAAGAAGTGTATACGCAAATTATAAAAGACCTAAACGAAGCGCTTCCTGCTGTAAGCACTGCGGCATATAACGGAAGAGTAAATAAAAGGGCAGTTCAAAATTTAATGGCTAAAGTGTATTTGACTAAAGGTTATGAAACTTTTGGAACTCCCACAGATTTTACAACGGCAGCTACTTTAGCAGATGAAGTAATTGCAGGTCAGCCATTAAGCGTGTCTTTTGAGAATGTAGTTAAACCAGGAAATGAAATGAATGCTGAAACTATATTTTCTGTTCAATTTTCAGCTGCTTCTAACACGGCAAATGTAACCGGATTAGGAAATTCACAAAACTATTGGTTTGGTGCATATATGGGGCCAGCTAACACGGCTAGATATCCTAATAGAAGTTATACCCTTATTGCAACTCCGTATGCTATATCTTTATTCGAAAAAGGAGATACACGTTGGAATGGTACTTTTATGACTGAAATCGCTACTGACTATTATCAATATTATACTTTAGCTCCAACTGCACTAAAAATAAGTCATTTTTATGAGCCAAACTGGTACACATCTGCAGAAAGAGCTGCTTATATTGCTTCTCATCCTGAATTAGGAGCAATCAAACCACCGGCAACACTACCTCCTGGATATCACGCAAAGGGAACTTACTCTTCTGGTACTACGGCATCAGCTGATTACCAGCTAATCAGTGTTCGCAAATTTGACGACCCTGCATCTCCTTACAGTGGTGCTACAAGTGCAAATTATAATACAACTCCTATAACTCCAGCTTCTAACAGAAGCAGTACTCGTGATTTTATTATATCTCGTCTGGGCGATACTTATTTAGTAGCCGCAGAGGCTTATTTTAAAGCTGGTGTTCCTTCAACTGCTTTAGCTCGCTTAAATGAAGTTAGAAGAAGAGCAGGAGGTGGAACAGCAGGGGTAATCCCGGTTCTGACTACAATTGATATTAACACGATATTAGATGAAAGAGGAAGAGAATTATTAGGTGAATACCACCGCTGGTTTGACTTAAAACGTACTGGAACATTAATAGAAAGGACGGTTTTATATAACCCTAAAATAACGAATGCAAATGTTTTTGATGGAAAAAATAATGCAAAGAAAATTTTAAGACCAATTCCTCAATCTGCTTTAGATTTGAATAGGAATAAAAATTTCCCTCAGAACCCTGCATATTAAGTATTTGAGTTAGTTTTATTATTTATAAATTAGTAGAAAATAGGAGTTTGACATCAAAATCAAACTCCTATTTTAAATTATAAAAGTCTTGTAATAGTAAATATGAAAAAATTATTGATAATATTATTTTTATTTTCAAACACTGTTCAAGCTCAAACCAACTATAATACAGATACAACTTATAACCCAAAAACTGTTTACAATAAAGAAATAAAAATTACCAATTCATTAGTATTAAACAACGCAAACATCTTCCTAATATATTGGAGATAAAAGAAATAGTCTATTCTAAAATAAAAGGCAGAGAACTACATTTAGATGCATATTATACAAACTGTAAAAATCCAGCTATTGTAGTCCTTCACGTCGGAGGGTAGAAATCTGGAAACAAATCGCAAATGGAGACTTTTGCAAAAGAAATGGCTTCAAAAGGATTTTCGTGTTTTACAATAGAATATCGACTATCACAGGAAGCAAAATAACCAGCTGGTATTTTTTATATTAAAAAAGCAGTCAGGTTTATCAAAATAAATGCTAAAAGGTTCAATGTAGATACTATTAAAATTACCATATTGGGTTGCTCATCTGGTGAACAAATGGCAGCTTTGATAGGATCAACCAATAAAAATAAGCTTTTTGAAAATAAAGATTTAAAATCAAAAAACACTAGCAACGTACATGCAATTGTAGATATTGATGGTATCTTAGCATTCAGGCATCCTGAGTCTGAAGAAGGTACAATAGCAGGATTATGTCTGGGAGACAATTATGAAGAAAAACCCAATATTTGGAAAGAAGCATCAGCCTTAACAAATACAAATAAAGATACACCTCCTACTCTATTTATAAATAGCAGTAAGCAGCTGTTTCATGCAGGAAGAGATGATATGATTGCCCTTTTAAACCAATATAAAATATACAGCGAAGTCAAAACTCTGGAAAACTCACCCCATTCTTTTTGGTTTTTAAATCCTTGGTTTGACAAAACAATAGACACTACAACACAATTTTTAAACAAAATATTTAAATAAATTATCAACTATCAATCATAATTATAAAATGAAAACAGTAAAAATAATTACCGCATTGCTAACGATAGGATTTACAACTGCTAATGCACAAAATACTGGTACTACTCCATCAACCGCAAAAACCTATGCGGAAATTTCGGTAAAAAATGACGGAAAATGGGAAAACAGAAAATACATTGGAGGCACTTTTAAAAATGTTAACAAACTAAAATTAGCCAAAGAACATACTGATCATTCATTCGACATCCGTTATGAAGGTCCAGGCTGGGAAAGTAACAAAATAGGATACCGTTTGTACTTAGACTGGCGAAATGCGATTGATATTTTTGGAAAAAAAACCGAAGCTATTATTTTACCTCAAGTAGGTCAAGATGGATTTGATTCTTATCACAATATGCAGGATTGGGGATCGGATATTTTGAAAGCTGGAAAAGGAATCGGAATAGGTTCTATCGATCGTTATCTGAATAATGAAAAATTACATTTCTACGAAGTGGATTCGACTTTTGCTAGTGTCGAAAATAAAGAAAAACAATCTTCTGTAAAAGTGAACTATTATGGCTGGAAAACAGCTTCAGATAAAATTGATTTCACATCAGATTTAACTATTACTCCTGACCAGCGCTATACCAAACATACTTTTCAGGCATCAAAAGAAATTAAAGGAATCTGCACAGGAATTGTTAAACAAAAAAACACCGAACTTCTTAAAAGAGAAAGCCAAAACAAGAAGTGGGGATACATAGCAACTTATGGAGCACAATCTTTGGTTCCTGATAATTTAGGAATGGCTGTTTTTTATGAAATTAATACTATAGAATCTTTAGAAGATACCGAATTGGATTATCTGTTAGTTTTTAAACCAACGACAAAATCAACTTCATTTTACTTTTTGGGCGCTTGGGAACAGGAAAAAGACGGCATCAAAAACAAAGAAGCTTTCATAAAATACTTAGATGAAAAATTAGCAGTTTTAAACAAAAAAGATAAACTGTAGATTATGCAGAAGTTGAATTGAATAAATAAAATTAGTAAGCCTAAAAAATAAACTATCATGGTAAACGAAAAAACATGTGCTTTTAAAGCCACAGTGCTTTTTATCTCATTTGCATTTCTAAGCTGTAAAACTACTGCTCAAGAACCTGCAAAAAATATTGCTTCTCAGAATCAAATAACAATTCCACAAAACTTGAAGTGGTCAGACAAAATGGCTTTGACACTAATGAAACGTCACCCAGAAAGCTACATGATTGACGATGCTAAAGCTCCAAAATGGGATTATGTACATGGATTAGTCCTATACGCATTTCAAGAATTGAATAAAAAAAGTCCCGATACAAGATATAGAGCCTATATAAAAAGCTATGCAGATAATTTTGTTCAAAACGATGGCTCAATCAAAACGTATGAATTAGAGAAATACAACATTGACATGATTGTTGCAGGGCGTTTGCTTTTTAACCTATACGACACTTCAAAAGAAGAAAAATATTTAAAAGCAATGCAACTGTTACGCAAACAGCTTGAGGAACATCCAAGAACTCAAAGCGGCGGATTTTGGCATAAAAAAATATATCCAAATCAAATGTGGTTAGACGGTTTGTACATGGGAGAACCTTTCTACGCACAATATACCGCTACTTTTGAAAACGGAAAAAACTTAGATGATGTAGCTAAGCAATTTGAGCAAATTCAAATGCATGCAACTGATCCAAAAACCGGATTATTGTATCACGCTTGGGACGAAAGCAAGCAAATGCCTTGGGCAAATAAAGAGACTGGAAAGTCACCAAATTTTTGGTCAAGAGCTTTAGGATGGTATGCAATGGCTCTGGTTGACGCATTAGATTATTTCCCTAAAGATCATCCAAAACAGAAAGAAATAGTAGGTTATTTTAATAATGCTGCAGCAGCTTTAGCCAAATTTCAAGATAAAAAATCTGGTTTGTGGTATCAGGTTACAGACAAGGGAGGAGAAAAAGGAAACTATTTAGAAGCTTCAGGATCTTCAATGTTTGCTTATGCTTTTGCAAAAGGAGTGAACAAAGGATACTTACCTGCAGAGTATAAAAAACTGGCGAACAAGGCTTTTGACGGCTTAACAAAACAATTAATAAAAACAGATGCTGATGGAGGAATCACTTTGACTCAAGCCTGTCAAGTAGCTGGTTTAGGTGGTACTCCATATCGAGACGGTTCTTATGAATATTATATTAATGAAAGAAAAAAAGATAATGACCCTAAAGCTACAGGACCATTTATTTTAGCCGCTTTAGAATTAAACAGATAAAAATCATATTCCGCAATTGAAATGAAGTTTACAAAAATCACAACCTTTTTTTTATGCTGTATTGCTATTCAAACGGCAATAGGACAAGAAAAAAATGAAAAGCAATATTCGCAGGTTTGGGTAGCTGATAACGGTGATGGCACCTATAAAAATCCAATTCTGTACGCCGATTATTCCGATCCGGATGCTATACGCGTAGGAGATGATTATTATATGACAGCTTCTTCTTTTAATTGTATTCCGGGTCTGCCTATACTACACTCAAAAGATTTGGTAAACTGGAAATTAATTGGATATGCTCTTTCAAAACAAAAACCTTTAGAAGTATTTAACAAGGCCCAGCATGGAAATGGTGTTTGGGCTCCTTGTATCCGTTACCATAACAATGAATTTTATATTTATTACCCAGATCCAGATTATGGCATCTATCAAATAAAAGCCAAAAAAGCAGAAGGTCCTTGGAGTGAGCCCGTAATGGTAAAAGAAGGCAAAGGACTTATTGATCCAACTCCGTTATGGAATGAGGATGGAAAAGTATATTTGGCTTATGCTTTTGCAGGAAGCCGTGCCGGCATCAAAAGCCAATTGGCTGTCTGTACGATGAATCCCGAAGGGACAATAGCAAATAATGATGACGTCATGATTATTGACGGACATGCCGAAGAAACAACTATTGAAGGCCCTAAATTCTATAAACGCAATGGTTATTATTACATATTTGCACCAGCAGGCGGCGTTGCAACAGGCTGGCAGACTGTTTTAAGATCCAAAAATGTTTATGGACCTTATGAAAAAAGAAAAGTGATGGATCAGGGAAAATCCAAAATAAACGGTCCTCATCAAGGTGCGTGGGTTCAAACGCAAACAGGAGAAGATTGGTTTATTCATTTTCAAGATCAATTTGCTTATGGCAGAGTAGTTCATTTACAGCCCATGAAATGGGAGAATGACTGGCCGGTAATTGGAATTGACGAAGACAGAAACGGAATTGGAGAACCAGTGATGGTTTATAAAAAACCAAATGTTGGAAAAAAATCTTTTCCTATTGAAACGCCTCCTGAAAGCGACGAATTCAACCTTCCTAAACTGGGACTGCAATGGCAATGGCATGCCAATCCGCAGATAACTTGGGGATTTCCAACATCTATGGGATATTACAGCCTGAATTGCATTCCTGTACCGAAAGATGCATCTACACTTTATGAAGTACCGAATTTGTTATTGCAAAAATTCCCTTCGAATGAATTTACTGCTACCGCAAAAATTAAATTCAATCCGCGTTTTGACGGCGAAAGTATGGGATTAGCCATTATGGGATTGGATTACAGCTATATCTGTTCCAAACAAGAAGCAGGCAAATTATACCTCTCTCAAAAAACGGCCAAAAATATTGATAAAAAAGGAATCGAAACCGAAAACACTCCAATTCTTATCAGTAATCAGAATCTTTATTTACAAGTAAAAGTGAAATCAGGAGGAATCTGTACTTTCTATTATAGCGAAGACGGACAAAATTTCAAACCTATAGGCGAATCGTTTACAGCTAGAGAAGGCCGATGGATTGGAGCTAAAATTGGTTTTACAGCACTAAGACAAGGTACTATTAATGATGCTGGTAACGTAGCCATCGACTGGTTTAGAATAACAAAATAATATATTTTTAAAATGAAAAGTATAAAAGCAAGCATTATAATAACATTACTGATAGTGTTCAGCTCCAACGCTCAAGCACAAAAAGAGCAAAAATGGGGTTCATTTATGAGGGAAAAAGAAAGTGCTTGGTTTGCCACAAATGAAGCCAAAAAAATAGCCGAAAATGTACTATTGTACCAACGCAATATTGGAGGCTGGCCAAAAAACATTCAAATGCAAAAAACTTTAACAGCAGATGAAAAACAGAAATTAATTGCTTTAAAATATGACCCAAAAGAAACAACTACTGATAATGGAGCTACTTGCCAAGAGATGCTGTTTCTTTCTAAAATATATGCTCAAATTCCAGATGAAAGATATAAAAATGCTTTCCTAGCAGGTTTAAATTATTTACTCGAAGCACAATATGAAAATGGTGGATGGCCTCAATTTTATCCATTGAAAAAAGGTTATTACACTCATATTACCTATAATGATGATTCGATGGTTAATATTCTGAACGTCTTGAAAGAGGTTGCGGAAAAAACGGATTATTACAGCATAAAAGTTCCCGATGCCACTGCTGAAAAAGCAAAAAAAGCGTTCGACAAAGGAATTGACTGCATCCTGAAAACACAATACAAACAAAATGGAGTATTGACAGCTTGGTGCGCTCAGCACGATGAAATCACTTTACTTCCAGCAAAAGCAAGAGCTTATGAACTGCCTTCTTTAAGCGGTAAAGAATCGTCCAAAATTGTTTTGCTTTTAATGTCTCTTAAAAATCCATCTCCAGAGGTTATTACAGCTGTTAACAGCGCTGTGGCTTGGTTCGAAAAATCAAAACTTATAGGCATTAAAGTTGAAACTAAAATTGGAGAAAACAGCAAACCAGACAGAGTGGTTGTACAAGACGCAAAAGCAGAACCTTTATGGGCACGTTTTATGAAATTACAGGATAACACTCCTTTCTTTTGTGACCGCGACGGAATAAAAAAAACTTCATTAGCCGAGATCGGTTATGAACGAAGAAATGGATATGCTTGGTACACAAATGAACCTGCTGCAGTTTTAAAAAAATACGAAAACTGGAAAAAAAAAATTGAACCCGAAATCGCAGCTCCTGCAAAAAAGAGTGAAATAACTTTAAAGGACGAGTTCAATATTGTGGTGGATCAAAAAGGAAATGGTGATTTCAAAACAATTCAAGAAGCTGTAAATGCTGCGAGATCCTATCCAAGCAAAAGAATTACCATCTCTATAAAAGACGGTACTTACTATGAAAAAGTAAAAGTTCATGCCTGGAATACCAATATTTCTTTCATTGGCGAAAGCCGTCAACAAACAATCATAACGTATGATGATTATTTCAATAAAATAGGTCTTGGCAGAAACAGTACTTTTTATACCTACACCGTTTTGGTAGAAGGAAATGATTTCTTCTGCAAAAACCTAACCATTAAAAATACTTCTGGACCAGTAGGCCAAGCGGTTGCATTAAATGTAAATGCGAATAGAGTGATGTTTACCAATTGCACTTTTTTAGGAAATCAGGATACGCTTTACACTTCGGGAGAAGGAACCAAAAACTATTTTAAAGACTGCTATATCGAAGGTACGACTGATTTTATATTTGGAGATGCAACAGTGCTTTTCGAAAACTGCACCATTAACAGCAAAAGTGACTCATATATTACTGCAGCATCAACCCCAAAAGATACTACGTACGGATATGTTTTTAAAAACTGTAAACTTACTGCTGACAAAAATACAACCAAAGTATATCTTGGACGCCCTTGGAGACCTTATGCCAAAACCGTTTTTATAAACTGTGAAATGGGCAAACATATTCTGCCAGAAGGATGGCACAACTGGTCAAAACCAGAAGCAGAAATTTCCTCATTTTATGCTGAATACAATTGCACAGGAGAAGGTTCTCAGCCCAAAACAAGAGTTGCTTGGTCACATCAATTAAAAAGTTCGGAAGCCAAAAAATACACTATTGAAAACATATTAGATTCTGACTCTACTGCTTCAACTAAGCAATGGTATTTAAAAAACAATTAAACCTAAGAAATCATGAAGCTTAGACTCCTCATTATGTTCCTTTTAACGACACCGTGTTTTGCTCAAAAAAATGATTTCCCATCTGATAAAGTGGATGAAATTGTCAAACGCATTCAATTGCCTGTTATTCCTTCGTATAAAATTGAAGTAACAAAATTAGGCGCAAAAGGAGATTCCATAAGTAATGCAAAACCCGCTTTTGATAAGGCAATGGCGCTTTGCAAAAAGAATAATGGCGGTATAATTATTGTTCCAAAAGGAATTTACACCCTAAACGGTCCCATTCATTTCGTTAGCAATACAAAATTACATCTAGAAGATGGTGCTAAAATCAGGTTTGGATCCAATCCAAAAGATTATCCGCTCGTTCTAACCAGTTGGGAAGGAACAATGCTCTACAATTACAGTCCTTTAATTTATGGGAATAACGTAGAAAACGTTGCCATTACCGGAAACGGAATTATTGATGGCGAGGCTAAAAACACTTGGATAAAATGGAAACCTCTTGAAAAGAATGACCAACTGTTAACGAGGGAAATGAATCATAAAAACACTCCCGTTAAGGAGCGTATTTTTGGCGAAGGCCATTATCTTAGACCTCAGTTGATTCAGTTTATCAATTCCAAAAACATTCTTATCGAAAATGTACAAATTGAAGATTCGCCGTTTTGGTGCGTTCATTTGCTAAAAAGCAAAAGCATTACAATACGGGGAGTAAAATATAAAGCATACAACAATAACAATGACGGAATTGACCCAGAATATTCCAGCGATATTCTGATTGAAAACGTTCTTTTTGATAATGCCGACGATAACGTTGCCATCAAAGCAGGTAGAGATGATGAGGGACGCAGTAATTCCAATACGCCATCAGAAAATATTGTTATCAGAAATTGTGAATTCAAAGGCCTGCACGCTATTGTAATTGGAAGTGAAATGTCTGCAGGAGTACGAAATGTATATGTTGAAAACAGCAAATTTCGAGGCTATTTGAAAAGAGGCATTTTTATAAAAACAAATTCGGATCGTGGCGGTTATGTCAAAGATATTTATTTCAATAATCTCGCGTTCGGAAAAGTAGAAGACTGTCTGTATATCACCGCTAATTATCATGGAGAAGGCAGCGGATTAAACCCATCTAAAGTTTCTGATATTTCGTTTTCCAATATCAGCTGTATTGAAGCCACCAATACCGGAACTGTGATCGAAGGATTCCCAGATAAAAAAGTTTCAAACATCAAGCTGGATAACATCAATATACAAGCTGCAAAAAATGGAATGACAATTACAAATTCTGAAAATGTGACTATCAATGAAGTTGTAATTGGTCAAAAAGCAGCCACTCCAACAGCAGTAAAATGAACTTAAAAAACGCAAGACTATGAAATGGTTTCCTTTATTTTTTATACTAATTACAATAAATTGTTTTGCCCAAAAACCAACTATATACGGCATTGGCGACTCTACAATGGCCAATAAAGTAAAACCAGAAGAAAACCCGGAACGTGGCTGGGGACAACTGTTTCCTATGTTTCTTACTGACGATATAAAATTTGATAATAGAGCTGTAAATGGGCGAAGCACTCGAAGTTTCATCAACGAAAAACTTTGGGATGCAGTTTACAAAGAGTTGAAAAAAGGAGATTATGTTTTTATACAATTTGGGCATAATGACCAAAAAGAAAAGGACTCTTTGCGTTACACCAATCCTCATACTGCTTACCGCCATAATTTAATCCGGTTTGTAACCGAAACCAGAGAAAAAGGAGCTACACCAATTTTATTTTCTTCAATGACCCGAAGAAATTTTAACGAAAAAGGAGTTTTAATCAGTACTCACGGTGAGTATACATTAGAGACCCGCTTAGTAGCTCAGGAATACAATGTTCCATTTATAGACATGGAATATTTTTCTGAATTAGTAGAACAGTCCTATGGTCCGGAAAAATCAAAACAACTGCATCTGCATTTCAAAGCTGGAGAAATTCCTTATTATAAAGAAGACAAAGCAGATGATACTCACTTTTCTGTAAAAGGAGCTACTGAGATGGCAAAAATAGTAGCCGAAGAATTAAAAAAAACAAAACTGGATATCATAGAATATATCAAATAATAAACCTTAACAAGTTTTTTGTCAATACTATAATAATAAAACTGAAATCAGTAAAATTGGATTATATATTTTAAACACTGATTAATACGCTTTTAGAATTATAATATTACAAAATTTGAGAATTTGAGAATTCTTGAGATAAATAGATCCGTATTTAAGACACAATACACTAAATTTCATAGCTTTAATACATTATTTAGATAATAAAACGACTACATCAAACCAAGACAACATGCAGGAAAAAAATAAGACATTAGGAGAATTTATTATTGAGAACCAAAAAGATTTTCCCTATTCATCGGGAGAATTGTCCCGAATTTTTAATTCTATAAAATTAGCATCAAAAGTAGTTAGCTATAAAGTAAATAAAGCCGGATTGGTTGATATTATTGGAGGCGTAGGCGAAAAAAATATACAGGGAGAAGACCAGCAGAAACTAGATGTTTATGCCAATGAGGTTTTTATTCAAACACTAATTAATAGAGAGATTGTATGCGGTATCGCCTCCGAAGAGAATGATGATTTTCTTACCATACAAGGCAGTGACAATGGAAACAATAACAAATACGTACTTTTAATGGATCCTTTGGATGGTTCATCCAATATAGATGTAAATGTATCTGTAGGAACCATTTTTTCGGTTTATAGAAGAATAACTCCTGTTGGAACTCCAGTTCAGTTAGAGGATTTTTTACAACCTGGAACGGCCCAAGTTGCTGGGGGCTATGTGATTTATGGAACCTCAACAATGCTGGTTTATACCACTGGTCAAGGCGTTAATGGCTTTACTTTAAATCCAGCGATAGGAACATTTTATTTATCTCATCCAAATATGCAGTGCCCGCCCGATGGCAGTTTTTACTCTGTAAACGAAGGAAACTATATTCATTTTCCGCAGGGAGTAAAAGACTACATAAAATATTGCCAGCAAGAAGAAGATGACCGCCCTTACTCCTCTCGATATATTGGCAGTTTAGCTTCAGATATTCACCGAAATATGATTAAAGGCGGTGTCTATTTATACCCAACAAGCTCCAAAGCCATAAAAGGAAAACTAAGGCTTTTATACGAATGCAACCCAATGGCATTTATCGTGGAGCAAGCGGGAGGAAAAGCCTCCGACGGCGTAAACCGCGTAATGGAAATAGAACCAACCGAATTGCATGAACGAACTGCTTTCTTTTGCGGAAGCTACAACATGGTCGAAAAAATAGAAGAATGCATCCAAAAAGCTTCATTAAGTAAATACTAATTTTTTGGAGCAGAAACATAGGGCATTTTTGAAAATATCGGTCCTGCTCTTCGTTACACACGAGCAATAGCGAACTGACGAAGTAATCGGAACTAAAGTGCAATGTCATTAAGTTAAGGATTTCTCTCTACGTTTTTTAAAATTTAGCTCTCGCAAAGACGCGAAGACGCAAAGAAATCGGTTCTAAATTTTGCGTCTTTACGTCTTCGCGAGAACAGTTAAAGCTTAACTTAATGACATAAAGCGAGATATTTTTGCTTCCTTGTTATTACTTACAATAGCAATCAATAATTAAAATAAAAAAAACAGTTTAGAAATTTCTAAACTGTTTTTTATGCTAAAACAAAGTAACCTGACCGTCGTCATCCAATTGGATATCGGTGTCATCAGTATTTATTTCGGCTTCAGTCACTATTTCCGGAATTTCTTCAACTGGTTCTTCATAAGGCAGTGATTCCAACAGATTAACCTGTTTCAATTTATCAGTCGTTAATTGATTACCAAGTGCTTTAAACCCTTTTACAGCAATAAAAGACTCAATATCTATAGTCATATTCTCTTTCTGAACTCCTTTTACTTTGGTGAAAACTAATTCGGCTACTGGGCGATAATCTGTCGCTACAATTTCCAATCTCGAATTCGAATGTTCGGTAATAAAACTATCTTCTTTATTTTCGGTTTCTACCAAGAAACGCTTAATATAATAGCGCTCTTTTTCGCCATCATAATAAATCGCTGAAATAGGTTTTTTTGGAATCCATTTCTCCAAAACAATCATATCACCATCAAAATGAGTAGTCAATTCAGGAGTAATAGCTTTAATTTTTCCTGCTTGTGAAATCACTAAGATTTTATCGCTCGGTCTGAATTCGCCCAACAGTTCTCCTCTTGCATCCACATTCAATCGCTGAACGGTATCGTCAAACCATATTTTTCTTGGCAGTAAGGTCGAAATACCTTTTTCCTTTAATTCAATTTTCTTGATCGGATATTTAGTTACCAAATTCCCTTTGGAAGCCCGTCCTTTAATTGCCAAAGAAGCAAAATCAATATCGAATTTCAATTTCTTCACACTTCCAACCTGACGTAATAAAATAGTAATTACCTCAGCTTCACCATTTGGATTACATGAAAAATATAAAGTTTGTGAACCTTTATTTTCATTGGTTAAATCATATAATTTATCCCGAGTAACTCCCGAAACATTGAAACGTTTTATATATGATGGTCCCGATTTTCCATCACGGTATATCATATTATAGATCGTGCGCTTATCGCTCTTATCAAAAATGGCAACATGAATAATGTCTTTACCAACAAAAGTTTTAGCATCAACTTTGGTAATCATCATTTTCCCATCGCGCAGAAACAAAATTACATCATCAATATCTGAACAATCAGCTACATATTCGTCTTTTTTCAAACTAGTTCCAACAAAACCTTCTTCCCTATTCACATACAATTTGGTGTTTCTCAAAACTACTTTTGTGGCTTCGATATCATCAAAAATACGCAGTTCTGTCTGGCGCTCTCTTCCTTTTCCGTATTTCTCTTTTAATTTAGTAAAATAAGCAATCGCAAAATCGGTAAGATGTTCCAAATGATGCTCTACTTCCTTCATTTCGTCTTCAAGCTTAGCTATAAAATCATCAGCTTTATCAGAGTCAAAACGAGTGATACGAATCATCGGAATCTGAGTCAGCCGCTGCAGATCATCATCATGAATTTCTCTGACAAATGATTTCTTGAAAGGCTCAAAACGATCGTATAAATAGACATACAGCGATTCTCTGTCCCCATACAATTTGAAATCAATATACATTTCTTCACGAATGAAAATCTTTTCCAAAGTAGAGAAATGCCATTTATTTTTTAATTCCTCCAACTGAATTTCCAGCTCCTGACGAAGTAAATCGACTGTTCTTTGTGTTGAAATTTTCAACATATGAGAAACCCCAATAAATAAAGGTTTGTTGTCCTCAATCACACAGCCTAAAGGCGCTACCGAAGTTTCACAGGCTGTAAAAGCAAACAAAGCATCAATCGTTTTATCAGGAGAAACCCCTGGGAAAAGATGAATTAAAATCTCAACCTCAGCTGCAGTATTGTCTTCAATTTTCTTGATTTTGATTTTACCTTTATCATTGGCTTTCAAAATACTGTCAATCAAAGTTGTTGTATTCGTCGAAAACGGAATTTGCGTAATTACCAATGTGTTTTTGTCAAGCTGACCAATTTTGGCTCGAACCCGAACACGCCCGCCACGCAGTCCATCGTTATAATTCGACACATCGGCAATGCCCTGCGTCAAGAAATCGGGATATAATGTAAATGGTTTTCCTTTCAGTATTTTAATCGACGCATCAATAAGCTCATTAAAGTTATGAGGCAGTACTTTTGTCGAAAGACCAACCGCAATCCCTTCCGCCCCTTGCGCTAAAAGCAGTGGAAACTTTACTGGAAGATTATTTGGTTCAGCACGACGGCCATCATAGGAAACACCCCAATCGGTAATTTTTGGAGAATATAAAACCTCCAAAGCAAATTTTGACAAACGCGCCTCAATATAACGGGAAGCCGCTGCACCATCACCCGTTAGGATATTCCCCCAGTTTCCCTGGCAGTCTATCAGTAACTCTTTTTGTCCAATCTGCACCATCGCATCCCCAATACTCTGATCACCGTGCGGATGATACTGCATCGTGTGACCAACAACATTGGCAACCTTGTTGTAACGTCCGTCATCCAGCTCTTTCAAAGAGTGCATGATTCTTCGCTGTACGGGTTTGAAACCATCCTCAATAGCAGGAACGGCACGCTCCAGAATTACATAGGAAGCATAATCCAAAAACCAGTCTTTGTACATGCCAGTTACTTTCGTAATAACGCCCTCTCCTTCTTCTTCCTGATTTTCGTAAAAATGCTGTCCTTCAAAACTTTTAGCTTCTACCTCAATAATATCTTCTGAATCATTATCCTCATGATTTTCATCACTAGAATAATCCTCAGAATTATTGTCTTCGTTTGCTGGAATTAAGTTGTCGTCTTCTTCGTCTTTCATTTATTTTGATTCCGAAATTAATTGTATTAAATCTTCTCTGCTTGGCAGAATTGTTTTGTATTTACTGGCAAATATTTGCTCGTTATTTTCAGGTAAAGTATATTCTACAACCAAATCGCTTTTGTTTTGGCAAAGAACAATTCCTATCGTTTTATTTTCATCTTCCAAACGCTTTTCTCTGTCATAATAATTGACATACATTTGCATTTGTCCTAAATCTTGATGCTTTAATTCACCTATTTTTAAATCAATCAGAACAAAGCATTTTAAAACTCGATTGTAGAAAACCAAATCTATTCGAAAATGTTTATCATCAAAAGTAATTCTGTTTTGCCTTGCTACAAAAGTAAAACCGTGACCTAATTCTAGTAAAAAATGTTCAAGTTTATTAATAATTTCTTCTTCCAGCTCCGATTCAGAATACTGATGCAATTCCGGCAATCCTAAAAATTCTAATATATAAGGATCTTTGATAATGTCTTTTGGTTTTTCTATAATCTGACCTTCCTCAGAGAGTTTTAAAATCCCTTCTTTATCTCGACTTAAAGCCAATCTTGCATAAAGTGCAGAATCATATTGTCGTTTTAATTCCCGAACACTCCAATTGTATTTTTCGGATTCAATTTCATAGAAACGTCTTTCTTTCTCATCATCAATCCGCATTAAGAATGAATAATGAGACCACGTTAGTTTGAAAAATGAAAGAAGAATTTGTGGTTTTATTGAATTCAATTCCGTAGACAGTGTCTGCGAATTGTTATCAAGCAATTCCGCAGACACTGTCTGCGTTTTTTGAATATTAAAAATCCGCAACACTGTCTCGGATTTTGAATAAATCAAATAGAATTTTCTTATTTGTTCTAAATTCCTCAATGAAAATCCTTTCCCAAACTCATTAGTCAACTGTTCAGAAAGTCCTTTTAATAATTGCTTACCATATTCGGCTCTGTCTTTTCCGTTCTGCTCTTCTTCTACAATCATTCTTCCTATCTCAAAATAGGTATAAACCATTGTTGAATTTACAGTACGTAAAACCTGTTGCCGTGCATTTTGCAATAGCTCGGCTACTTGAGAGAATAAAGCTTTATTTTGAAGAGTGTCTGACAATTTATTTAATTTAAGTATCCCTTTTTTCGTAAAAATTCATATTCTTTTCCCTCATCTTCATATTCAACAAAAAGTTTAATTCCAAATTTTCTAAATAAATCACCCATATCTGAATAACAGTATTTCTGGAATCCATTCAAATTAGTTGAACTTCTAGAACCAATACAATTTATACAAAACTCATTATAACCAATAATTCTATTTTTATCATCTCTAAACAAAATCATATGTCTTGGATCATAACACGCTGCAGACATTTCTTCAGAAATACATGTATCAGAAATCATTAAATTGAGAAGTTCTTTCTCTTGACTTTTATTTAAAATAACTCTTTCCTGTACCATTGTACTATCAAAAGTCAGTTTATAATTATCTACTAACATTTTATAAGAAGGTCCTTCCCCTTTGTATCTTACAGTGTCCCAAAAAATTCTATTATAATAAGAAACTAATTCAATTTTTGAAAAATTCTTTATAGGAAAATCTCTTCTGTTAATTACTTTGCTTACTGATTTTACAATCGGAATTCCTTCGGCTTCAATTTGATTGTTTGTTTTTTCATTTTTACAAGAAACCAAAATTAAAATAGTAATCAAAAATATTATTTTCCTCATAAAGTAAGATTTCATTTTGAATTTAAATTATTTCACCTCTTCCAAAACATCTAACTCCACCTTCAAATTCTTGATAATAAACTCTTGTCTGTCTGGAGTATTTTTCCCCATATAAAAAGACAATAATTGCTCAATCGAAGTATTTTTGTCCATCATAATTGGATCTAACCGAATCGTATCTCCAATAAAATTCTTGAACTCATCAGGAGAAATCTCTCCCAAACCTTTAAATCGGGTGATTTCTGGTTTTGGCTTTAGTTTTTCTATAGCATCTTTTCGTTCTTCTTCCGAATAACAATAGATAGTTTCTTTTTTATTTCGAACTCTGAAAAGCGGTGTCTGCAGAATATACAAATGCCCTTCTTTAATCAATTCAGGAAAAAACTGCAGAAAAAACGTAATCAACAGCAAACGGATGTGCATTCCATCGACATCGGCATCGGTCGCAATTACGATATTGTTGTAACGCAGTTTTTCCAATCCGTCTTCAATATCGAGAGCCGCCTGCAATAAATTGAATTCCTCATTTTCATACACAATTTTTTTACTCATTCCGTACGAATTCAAAGGCTTACCACGCAAACTAAAAACAGCTTGTGTATTCACATCACGCGATTTTGTAATCGATCCGGAAGCCGAATCCCCCTCGGTAATAAAAAGGGTGCTCTCTAAATTTCTCGGGTTTTTGGTATCTGGAAGATGTGCGCGACAATCTCTTAGTTTTTTATTATGCAGATTGGCTTTCTTGGCACGATCCGTAGCCAGTTTTCTGATTCCTGATAATTCTTTTCTTTCCCGTTCGGCCTGAAGAATTTTACGCAATAACGCTTCGGCAGTTGGCGGATTTTTATGTAAATAATTATCTAATTTGGTTTTAATAAAATCATTTACAAAAGTACGAACTGAAACTGGCGGTGTTCCATCATCCGAACCCATATCCATCGAACCCAATTTTGTTTTGGTCTGCGACTCAAAAACAGGTTCCATTACTTTGATGCTAATGGCGCTCACTATCGATTTACGCACATCAGACGCCTCAAAACTTTTGTTGTAAAACTCACGAATGGTTTTTACAATTGCTTCTCTGTAAGCAGCCAAGTGCGTTCCTCCCTGTGTAGTATTCTGACCGTTAACGAAGGAGTGATATTCCTCACTGTATTGTGTTTTACTGTGCGTTAAAGCAATTTCAATATCATGATCTTTCAAATGGATAATTGGATATTCTAAATCTTCTGCACTAATCGTTTCTTCTAATAAATCCCTAAGACCATTTTCTGAAAGGTATTTTTCACCATTGAATATAATCGTCAAACCATTGTTCAGATAACAATAATTTTTGACCATTTTAATCACATATTCCATACGGAATTTGTAATTTTTAAAAATAGTTTCATCAGGCGTAAAAGTAACCTTAGTACCTTTTCGCTTTGTTGTGTCAATTATATCCTCTTCTGAAACTAAATTTCCTCCTGAAAATTCTGCCGCTTTTTGTTTTTCATCACGAACAGATTCTACACGAAAAGCACTTGAAAGTGCATTTACTGCTTTTGTTCCCACACCGTTCAAACCAACAGATTTCTGAAAAGCTTTGGAATCGTACTTTCCACCCGTGTTCATTTTCGAAACCACATCAACCACTTTCCCTAACGGAATACCACGTCCGTAATCACGAACCGAAACCGTTTTGTCTTTTATGGTCACTTCAATAGTTTTCCCAGAGCCCATAACGAACTCATCGATACAGTTGTCAAGAACCTCTTTTAATAAAATATAAATGCCATCATCCGGCGAAGAGCCGTCACCAAGTTTTCCAATGTACATCCCGGGACGCATACGGATATGTTCTTTCCAGTCGAGAGAACGGATATTATCTTCGGTGTATTGATTTTGATCTGACATTTTGGGGTTTTGTGGATTTTAGGCTAAAGTAGTGCAATTTGACAAAATTAAAAAATGTGCCCAATCAAATTTATCAAGAATGATATTGACAGCCTATAACAATAATGAAAAAATAATTTGATCCTTAAATTTAAACACTACCTTTTGGGTAAAATCTTAAAAATTGCGATTACTGAACCAGAGACATATATTTTTATAAATCTTCCGTCCCTTTTTGTATAGTCTACCTCAAATTGCTCTAAATCATTATCTATTTTATTAGGATTAACACTTATCGTATCCCCTTTCGTTGCATATCGAATTTCTTGATTTTTTGAACGGTTTTTAATTTTAAAATTGATTTTTTGATTCCCTTGAACTTCTATTACTCCATTTATTGGTTCAACAATTTCAACCTCTTTATTGAAATAGTCATCAAAAAAGAGAGGACCTTTCAAAAAAAAGTTTTCATCAAGACTTTTATTATCCCACACCTTTGAAACAGGTATATGTTTTGCGAAGAAAATTTTTGGATTTGAATCAAAATAAATTGGGTTAAATTTTTTAACCCACAAATTATTTTCATTACTAATTGCTCCTGCGCCCCAAGTAACATCAACCAATCGCCAAACTCCATCTATCATTACTGCATTCCAAGCATGATTGATTACGATTTTTTTTCTACCAATATCATCAAATTTAGTTTTCGAACCTCCTTCGATAATTTGTGCCTGCAGTCCCACCAATGTTGCTAAATGATAATACAATAAAGAATATCCGCTGCAGACGGCTTTCTGTTTTCTAAAAACAGTATTAATTTCCTTATTTCTAATTTCATGCCATTTAAAATCCCGCTCTAGTTCATTATCATAAGAAAATGATTTTGCAGGTTTTGGATTCAAATAAGCTTCAATATCATAATTTATATGTAAGGCCATCCATGTAAAAACGGCTCTTGCTTTGTCCGCTTCAGAGGTGAAATCTTGTTTGATTTTATTGGCTAACTCCAAAGGACTATTGAATGATGCTGGATAATGCTCCACAACCTTATCAACCCGCTGATAGTCTTGAGAATATATTAAATTAAAAAAAAGAGAAACAAACAACAATTGAAATATATTTTTTTTCATCTAAAAATTGGTTACGATTTCTTTAAGCTGATTGTCTAACTCGGCATCCGAAATAACATTTGCATCAACATCAAAATTATCATTAAAACTTGGCAATGAGAAAACTGCCTTTATATCGGCAGTAAAGCGTGGGAAATTGTTTTTAGCAATTTCAAGAACACTTGCTCCGCCTCTTGCACCTGGGGAAGTAGCCATCAATAACATGGGTTTATCCTGAAATAATTTTGGGTTTATTCTGGAACACCAATCGACTGTGTTTTTGAAAGCGACGCTGTAATTTCCGTTGTTTTCGGCAAGGGAAACCACCAAAACATCAGCCGAAGCAATTTTTTCTAAAAATGCTTTTGCCAAAGGATGCTGCCCAATCACAGCTTCTTTATCAACGCTGAATAATGGCATTTCATAATCGTTTAAATCCAAAACTTCCACTTCTGCATGCTCGAAAAAACCTGCGGCATAAGCAGCTAATTTTTTATTAATGGATTTTTTACTTGGACTTCCGGCAAAGGCGATGATTTTCATAATAATTTGTTTTTTTAAAAGTAATATTTAGTTTCATTATATCATTTTGAGATTCTCCTGTATTCTTGTTCTTCTCCGAATTTCTTTAAATTTATAATTCTTTTAAATTCGTTTCTGGAAGGTTTTAAAATAAATAAAGAAGAGTCAATCATGGTTGATTTTATCTTAGTTAATGAATCCATTCTTTTTAAATCCTCTTCAGAATAAATATATTTTATTTTAAGCATATTCTTTTCGATATTCATGACTTTTACTTTCCAAAAAATAGAATCTTTGTAATTGAGCACTAACTGTCCGTCTATTCGCTTTGCTTTTTGGGTATTAGAAAAAATAAAAAATGTATCTATGTCTTTTTTAATAATTTCTAACGAATCTCCTCTGATAATTTTTGAACACAATTTAAATTCACCATTCGTATAACTAAAAAACTCTTTCAAAGAATCTAGATCCGTTTTATGAATTCTAAACTTATAATAACTTTCCTCAAGAATGATATTTTCTTTAATATTGATATACATCGAATCTGAATTCATAAAAATTCCTCTAAATTTATTTGGAATTTTAGACAGTTCAGAATCATTTATAGGCTGTGGATTTTCAAAACACATATCAAATCCAGCATAAGGAGCAGCTACTTTTTTACACGAAACAACAAACAGTAAAACTAGAATTAAAAAGCATTTCTTCATCTCATATAGCTAATAAAAATTTAAAGCGAAATTACGTATAAAAATCATAAAATCAATTTAAATAATCTTGGAACGAAAACTGAATTAGACCCATAAAAAAAACCTGCAAAATGACTCTTGCAGGTTTCTATCTATTCTCTTTATTCTTTTCTCTATTTTCTAAAGATTATACATTAAATCTAAAATGCATTACGTCACCGTCTTTTACGATATATTCTTTTCCTTCGACTTTGAATTTACCAGCTTCTTTTGCTTTTGCTTCAGAACCGTAATGCACGTAATCTTCATACGAAATCACTTCGGCGCGGATGAATCCTTTTTCGAAATCGGTGTGGATAACTCCTGCAGCTTGTGGTGCAGTTGATCCAATATTTATGGTCCAAGCGCGAACTTCTTTTACACCGGCTGTGAAATACGTTTGCTGTTTCAATAATTTATAAGCTGCACGAATTAAAACTGATGCTCCTGGCTCGGTCAATCCCATATCTTCCAAAAAAACCTGACGCTCTTCGTAGCTTTCTAATTCGGTGATATCAGCCTCTGCACCAACAGAAAGAATGATTACCTCAGCATCTTCGTCTTTAACTAATTCACGAACCTGATCAACATATTTATTACCATTAACTGCTGAGTTTTCATCAACATTACAAACATACAATACCGGTTTTGCAGTAATCAATTGAAAAGATTCCATCAAAACTTCTTCGTCATTACCTTGAGGAGTAATTGTTCTTGCTGATTTTGCCTGTAATAAATTTTCTCTGATACGGTCTAAAAGTACTTTTTCAGTCTGCGCTTCTTTATTTCCAGTTTTTGCAGCCCGGTTTACTTTTTCTAAACGTTTCTCTACCGTTTCTAAGTCTTTTAACTGCAGTTCAATATCAATAGTCTCCTTGTCGCGGATTGGGTTTACATTTCCGTCAACGTGAACAATATTATCATTATCAAAACAGCGCAGAACGTGAATAATAGCATTACACTCTCTGATGTTTCCCAAAAATTGGTTTCCTAAACCTTCGCCTTTGCTGGCTCCTTTTACCAAACCTGCAATATCTACGATATCTACGGTCGCCATTTGAACGCGCTCCGGTTTTACTAGTTCTTCCAATTTATTGATTCTTGGATCTGGAACGTTTACAACTCCAATATTAGGCTCAATAGTGCAAAATGGAAAGTTAGCACTTTGCGCTTTTGCATTAGATAAACAATTGAATAATGTTGATTTTCCAACATTTGGTAACCCTACAATTCCTGCTTTCATGTTATGTTTTGTTTACAAATAACAGAGAACTGTTATTTATTTTATGATATTCATTTTTAAAGTCTGCAAATATAAGATTTAAAGCCAATACTCCACAAATATTCGTTCTTCCTTTTATTCTTTAGCTTATAAGAATTGAAGATTGCTCAAAATTATCACCTGATCATAACCTAAAAATGATAGCAATTATGATACAACTATATATAAAGAACAGTGGCATGTAGTCACACCGATTTTTATGCAATATCTAATTACTTCGCGTTTTCGATATCACATCGGTCGAAATTTCATCAAAATTTATAAGATATCTCCTAAATCAATATGTTCAAAAAAAGGAAAAACGTAAAATAAATTCATAAAACTGTCAATTGCTTTTTTTGTGATAATTCTGACTTATTAAAATTATCAAATTAACAAATATCTATGCTTTTTTGTAAAAAATATAACATTTAATATTTTTTATGTTAATATTATGTTATATTTGACAAAACACTTTAACCAATAACCAAATTATCAAATGATTATGAAAAAAATCACATTATTATTCTTTTTACTAAATGCCACATTGATGTTGGCACAAAAAGAAGTTTCTGGAGTCGTAAAGGACAAAACTGGCACTCCGATTCCGGGAGTTAATGTTCAAGAAAAGGGAACAAAAAATGGAATTTCTACCGACATAAATGGTAGCTATAAACTAAGTGTTAATGATGGAGCTACATTAGTTTTTAGTTATATAGGGTTTACTACGTTTACAAAATCAGCTACAGAATCCGTTATCGATGTTAATTTAGAAGAAGAAAACGGTGGACAAAAACTTGATGAAGTAGTTGTTACAGGAACTCGTACTGCACCACGAAGTAACACAACATCTGCTTTACCTATTGATGTCTTAAGTGCAAAAGACTTGACATCAACTGGACAGGCAACTTTTGATAAGGCATTGCAATACAAAATACCTTCGTTTAATACGGTACAGACTCCTGTTAATGATGCTACATCATTATTGGATCCGTATGAAATTAGAAACATGGGACCTAGTAGAACCCTAATCTTAATCAATGGTAAACGTAAAAATTTAAGTTCTCTCTTATATGTACAAACTTCTCCAGGACGTGGTGAGACAGGAGCAGATATTTCTGCAATTCCTACTGACGCCATCGAAAGAGTAGAAATTCTTCGTGATGGAGCATCTGCACAATATGGATCTGATGCTATTGCGGGAGTAATGAACATTATTTTGAAAAAAAATGCCACAGATCGATCAGTGACAATAAGAAGTGGAATAACTGCTGAAGGTGATGGCGAAATGTTGGGTATCAGTTTAAACAATGGTACAACTGTTGGCGATAAAGGCTTTTTAAATTACACTATAGATTTCAATAAAGTAAAACTTGCAAATAGACCTGGCACAGTAGACGCAGATGGAGATTTTAACGATTTCGTTAAAGTAAATCCTAATGTATATAAAAGCTATGTTAACGATGATAATACTCTTGGTGGCACGGATATATCTGGAATGACAGAAGCTGAAAAGGAGGCAACTTTTGCTACCTATATGGGATCACCCGACTATAATTCAAAATTTGCTACTATCAATCAAGGAAACACAACTGGTAAACAATCTGTTGTAGATTTTTTGAATGAGAAACCAGATGCTGGAAATATTAATGGTTCTCCAGAAACTGCGGCAGCCAAATTTTTAATAAATGGTGGATTTGATTTATCTGAGCAAACCCAAATATATTATAATGCTGCATATGTTTATAAAAAAGTAAACTCTTTTGCAAATTACAGAACTCCTTACTGGAGATCTATTAAAAATCCTTTTGAAAATCAAGCTATTCCAAATTGGGGCATCGGAGCTACCTATCCAACTTATTATAAAGACTTCTTTAGTAATGGATCCGCAGCTACTTATAGAGGTTATGTGCCAACATTTGAAGGTGACCTAAATGACTACAACGCAACATTAGGTTTTAAAACTGTTAAGAATGGATGGAATACTGACATGAGCATAACGACTGGTGGAAACAGTCAAATGTATTCAGTAAACAATTCGGTAAACAGATCCGATATACTAGATGCTAATGGACAAAATGTGTATCAAGAAAATAGTCCAATTAGCTTTAAGCCAGGAGGAACATCATTTAACCATATTGTAGGAAATATTGATATTTCTAAAACATTATCGGATAAAGTGAGTATTGGTTTCGGATCAGAGTTTAGAACCGAAAATTTCGAAGTAATTGAAGGAGATAAAGCATCTTGGGAAGGTACAAGTGCCGATTCATTTGCTGGAAATAGACCTGAAAATTCTAATAAATGGAATCGCTATAATTTAGGTATATATGGTGATATTGCATATGATGTAACAAAAGATTTCCTGATTAACGGAACACTTCGTTATGAAAATTACAGCGATTTCGGAGATGCAACAGTGTGGAAAATAAGTTCAAGATATAAGTTTTTGGATGATAAAGTTACTTTAAGAGGATCTTTATCCACTGGTTTTAGAGCACCAACTTTACACCAAATTTATACTCAAAAATCACAATACTCATTTGTTGCCGGTCAAGGAATTCAAGTAAGTGGTATTATCAACAATATATCACCTCAGGCACGCCAATTAAATATTCCTGAACTTGACGCAGAAAAATCAACAAACATTACAGTAGGTGTTGGAGCAAAACCATTTAAAAACTTTAATTTTACTGTAGATTATTACAACATAAAAGTGGAAGACAGAATTGTTTTAGGTGATAGACAAGACACTCAATTTGGAAATGTTGCCTGGTTTTCTAATTCATTTGATTCAAGAACATCTGGATTAGATGTTGTAATCAACTATAACAATTTAGGATTAGGAGCTGGAAAATTAGGATTTACTTTATCAGGTAATGTAACTATTGATAACGAAAGAATCTCTGATGTAAGAGCTGGAGATAGTTTTAGTCCTACACTTGAAGCCTTGATGTTTACATCTCGTCCTGAAACAAAATGGATCTTGGGTGCCAATTATGAAATTGGAAAATTTGGTTTTTCACTTAACAATACATACTTTGGAAAGGCAACTTTCAAACAAGACGGATTAAGTTCTGATTTAAGAACAGAGTTTATTCCAAAAATTGTAACTGATTTAGGAATTAATTTCAATGCAACAGACAAATTAACATTGTCATTAAACGTAAATAATATTTTTGATGTACTACCAGAATGGGAATTTAAAGCTGAAAATGCTGCGGGAACAGCTATAATTAATGATCCAGCTGCGATTAAAACTCAATCGAATTTAATTACTTTTAATCAGCGTTATTCACAAATGACTTATGATGGATACCATTTCAGTCAATTAGGAACAATGCTTAATTTATCTTTGAACTATAAATTCTAATTTGAATCCACAATCTATTAAAGAGCTATCTTCGGGTAGCTCTTTTTTTATTTCTTTTAAATTCTTAAATTTATACTTAAGCAATTTTGTATCATTATGGCAAATAATTTATATACAGGAAAAATGGCGGCTATTTTTGATGCCATGTACCAAAGCTTTATCGATTATGATGAAGAATATGAATTTTATAATCAATTAATCCAAGAAAAAAAATGCAGTTCTATTCTTGAAATTGGAAGCGGAACTGGGAATCTAGCCAAACGTTTTCAAGAAAATAATCAGAACTACACGGGGCTTGATTATAGCCAGAGCATGATTGAAATTGCCCAAAATAGAAACAAAGACTGCATTTTTATACATGGAGACATGCGTAATTTTGAGCTGAAAAAATCAGTGGATGCAATTATCATAACTGGCCGCTCCACAAGCTATTTAATAAATAATGAAGATATTATTGACACTTTTGAATGTGTGCACGAAAACTTAAATTCAAACGGGATTTTTATTTTTGATATTATTGATGCTAACCGCTTTATTCCTTTTATTAAAGAGAATGAAATCATTATTCATGAAGCCACCTATGAAGGAATTAATTATGTGCGCAAAAGCCAATGGGAAACCACTCCTTTAGAAAATTTCATGCTGAACTGGAATGCAAAATACTATCAAATTACAGACGATGAAAAAGAAATTCTGTCTGAAGATTTCTCTACTGTTAGGGTTTTTACCTTAAACGAAATCGAGCTTTTCCTGTATCTTAATAATTTTGAAATCCTAAAAGTTATAGATAGAAAGACATACGCATATGATACTTATGTAATTATGGCTCAAAAAAAACCTCTTAATTACTGATTTTATTGATAATCTCCAATTCTTTAGCTGTAGGTGTCAAACCAGAAACATTCCAATATTCAGTCAAAATAGAATTTTTTGCATTAAAAAGTGTTTTATCTTTAAAAACCTGACTGTCATTATACGTGAAATTCTGGATGTTAAAATTAGTAGTAATCAGATTATTTAAAATTTCAATATTTTTTGTCTCATTTCCAACATTAACAGTATAATTGATTTCTTCATTGGAACTGACTAAATAATAGTTCCCAAAATCCACTCTGTAATTTGTTTTAAACACAGATCTAATTATGTTTTTAAACCCTTTAGCGGTATTTTCTTCAACTGAAGCCAGAGTTTCAGGAGAAGCCATGGCGGTTATCTCTATTATTAATTTTCTTTTAACATCATAAACAATTTTAAAATCATCTGACACTTCAGTTGATTTTTCGACAGGAATTGGTGTGGCAATTATATTATTATAGTCTTGATTTAAAGGATTTACTTTTATAACAAAATTATACTTTTTCATTATTTTATCATCTGTTAATGGTCTTAAAATCGAGAAAATATAATATTTTTCCATCATTGAATTTAAATTATACCCTAATAAATCTGAAGAAATATCATCTTCTACTAAACCAAAAGAACGGTTTTGCTCTAATAATAAAATTGATTTTACCTTTTTTTGTTCTCTATATAATTGAAAATTAATTAGACCGTCATTAAAATAAGTATAATCTCCATTTAATTTAAAAAATTCTCTGGAATACACTTTCAATCTTGCTGGAACACTGAGAGTTTTGATAGAATTATCTACTAAATCCTTAATTATTTCATGAGGATTCCTGCTGGTTATCACAATATCATCCAGCGCAGTGAGTTTGCTTTTCATATAAAAAATATTCTCCATTTGATTTAATGAAGCCCATTTTATAGTAATTGGCAGATAGGAAGAATGTGTAACTTTTAAATTTGAACCTCCTTTGATTTCGAATGCAACTGCACCTTCCTCATTGGTCAGTAAAACCTGTTTTGTTTTTAAAACTAAAACAACCGCCTCAGTGATTGGCTGATTGGTATCAAAATCCAATAGTATAACCCTTTTTTCATTGGTTTGTGAAAAAAGAGTAAAACAAAAAATGAACTGAAATAAAACAAAAATTCTTTTCATATTTAGAATACTGATAACTTATTCACAAAAAACTTTGTTTAAAAATATAAAAAACAATTGAATTAATATTTTTTTTAAAGAAAAATCAGATGATAAGTGTAAGAATACATTTTTTGTATAAAAAAAAACCTGCGAAAAAAAGCGCAGGTTTAATTTTATATAGCTAGAAAACTATTATTCATTATGCAGGAAAGACTGTCTGTTTAACAAAGTTTCTTCAGACTCAACATGGTTATCATCCGGAATACAGCAGTCAACAGGACATACTGCAGCACATTGAGGCTCATCATGAAATCCTTTACACTCCGTGCATTTTCCTGGAACAATGTAATAGATTTCATCAGAGATTGGCGTTTGTGCCTCATCTGAATCCACTTCCGTACCATCAGGCAAAATTACTTTCCCTTTTAGCTTTGTACCATCTTTATATCTCCAGTCATCTGCTCCTTCATATATTGCTGTGTTAGGACACTCTGGTTCGCAAGCCCCGCAGTTGATGCATTCGTCAGTTATTATAATTGCCATTATCAGTTTAGTTTTTTAAGGTTTAAAGTTCAAAAGCTTTAAGTTCTACAATAACGAAATACGAATACCGAACCAACTTTTGTCTAAAGCTTATAAAAAGCTTATTTTTGTGCAAAATTACAATCAAAACTTTTCATAAACAAACATTATGACATTAGATACAAAAAAAAGTGTATTTGTTAAACTAGGAGAATTCTTAAATCAATTTAAAGAGGAGAATTACATCAAGAATGAAACTGTATTTGGCAATGATTTATTTTTTGAAAAATTCATCAATTTAATTCAGCTTTCTCAATCTCATAATGGCTGGTATACCCCAGAACAGGTTCGTTTTGCAATAGCCTCTTGGGCAGAAGCATTAACCGAAGATAATTTAACAAAATGGCTTTCTGAGTATGATTTTATAACCGTAAAACCTAAAAACATAGCGCTGATTTTAGCGGGAAATATTCCGCTAGTTGGTTTTCATGATTTCTTGTCTGTTTTGCTGACTGGACATAATGTTTTGATTAAAACATCATCAAACGACCAGCAATTATTACCATTCTTAGCAAATTATATAATTGCTGCCGAACCCGATCTAAAAGACAAAATCACATTTGTTGAAGGAAAACTGGAAAATTTTGACGCCGTAATTGCAACTGGAAGTAATAATACAGCGCGTTATTTTGAGTATTATTTCAAAGACAAGCCATCTATCATACGAAAAAACAGAAATTCTATTGCCGTATTAAATGGAGAAGAAACCAAAGAACAACTAATTGCATTAGGAAAAGATATTTTTAGATATTTCGGATTGGGATGCCGTAATGTATCTAAACTTTTTGTTCCAAAGGGGTATTCTTTTGAAACCTTTTTTGAAGCTATTTTTGAATACCAAGATGTGATTCATTACGAGAAATACGCAAACAATTACGATTACAACAAAGCCGTTTTCCTGATGAGTAATTTCAAATTATTAGATAATGGTTTTTTGACTCTTAAGGAAGATTCTAGCTATAGCTCTCCTATTTCGAGCGTGTTTTATGAATATTATGAAACCCTAGAGGATTTACAAAATCGCTTAGAAAACGAAAGCCAGCAGATTCAATGCATCGTAAGCAATAATCTTGTACAAAATAGTATTCCGTTTGGAGCTGCTCAAAAACCAAATTTATGGGATTATGCAGATAACATTGATACTGTCTCTTTTTTATTAACGGTATAAATCAATCTTTTTATATTATTATGAATAATTTAATGGTTATTCGTGTCGTATTTCCGAAATTTGCACTTTAAAAAATTTAACCTTTAGCTATAACTTTAAATTATCTATTTTAAAAGTCCAAAAGTGGCATAAAAATTGGTGATTTCTTTTGATAGTTAATGGAAGTAAAAACAAACAGTAACTACACCATGAAAAAACACAACTACAGCGCAGGACCTTGTATTTTACCGCAAGAAGTTTTTGAAAAATCAGCTCAAGCCATTTTAAATTTTAATGACTCAGGTTTATCTCTATTAGAAATTTCGCACCGCAGTAAAGATTTTGTCGCCGTAATGGAAGAAGCGAGAGCTTTAGTTTTAGAACTATTGGACTTAAAAGGAAAAGGATATCAAGCCATATTTCTTGGGGGAGGAGCCAGTTTAGAATTCCTAATGGTTCCTTTCAATTTAATGAAAGAAAATGGAAAAGCGGCCTATTTGGATACTGGAACTTGGGCTTCGGCAGCAATAAAAGAGGCGCATAGCTTTGGAACTACAACTGTTGTTGCTTCTTCAAAAGAACAAAATTACAATCATATCCCAAAAGGATACACTATACCTGCCGATGCAGATTATTTTCACTGTACAAGTAACAATACCATTTTTGGAACTCAAATGAAGGAATTTCCAGAAACGAATATTCCGCTTGTCTGCGATATGAGTTCTGACATTTTTTCTAGAAAAATTGATTTTTCAAAATTTGATATTATTTACGCTGGTGCTCAAAAAAATATGGGACCTGCAGGAACTACTTTGGTTGTTATCAAAGAAGAAATTCTTGGTAAAACCGGACGTACTATTCCAAGTATGTTAGATTATACTAAACATATCAAAGCAGACAGTATGTACAACACACCGCCTGTTTTTCCTGTTTACGCGTCTTTGTTAACCTTGCAATGGTTGAAAAATTTAGGAGGAATTGAGGCTGTCGAAAAAATAAACGATGCCAAAGCAGCTTTAATTTATACTGAAATAGACAGAAACCCATTATTTAGAGGAACTGCTGCAGTTGAAGACCGTTCTAATATGAATGCAACGTTTTTATTGAACGACGAATCTCATGCTACTAAATTTGACGAAATGTGCAAAGCAGCAGGAATTAACGGATTGCCTGGGCATCGCTCTGTCGGCGGTTACAGAGCTTCTATGTATAATGCACTTCCGTTGGAAAGTGTTCAAGTTCTTGTTGATGTAATGAAAGAACTTGAGGTAAGTATCTAGTATTCAGTTAGCAGATTTCAGTATAAAGTTGAAAAGATAGAAATTAGTTAATAAAACTAAATAATTAATAGTAAAAACGAAATGCCCTAGCCCTGATAGCAGTGGAAATCCTTTTTATTCCGATTTTTTTCGGGATAAAAAGATTGAAACGGATAGCAGGATAAAGCTCCAAAAAAACAACAGTTATAAATGAAAATATTAGCAAACGACGGAATTTCTAAAAGCGGTATTAATGCTTTGGAAAAAGTTGGTTTTGAAGTTATTACCACAAAAGTAGCACAGGAACAAGTTGCTAATTTTATAAACAAAAATGATATCGGAGTGCTATTAGTCCGTAGCGCTACAAAGGTTCGCAAAGATATTATTGATGCTTGCCCAAGTCTGAAAATTATTGGCCGTGGCGGTGTTGGAATGGATAATATTGATGTTGAATATGCCAAAAGCAAAGGACTTCATGTTATAAATACTCCAGCGTCTTCATCTGAATCTGTGGCTGAACTGGTTTTTGCACATTTATTTACAGGTGTGCGGTTCTTGCATGATTCGAACAGAAACATGCCTCTTGAAGGTGATACCCACTTTGAAGAATTGAAAAAAGCGTATGCCAAGGGTAATGAACTTAGAGGCAAAACGCTGGGAATAATAGGCATGGGACGTATTGGCAAGGCTGTTGCACGAATGGCTGTCGGGCTGGGAATGAAAGTAATTTACAGCGACATGCACATACCGCATAAAGACCTGAAAATTCATTTTTTTGATGGACAAACAATTAGCATATCGCTAACTTCTCAGTCTTTGGAATCGCTGTTTCAAGAATCGGATTTTATTACTTTGCATGTTCCTGCTCAAGACTATTATGTGATTGGTGAGAAAGATTTTGAACTGATGAAAGACGGTGTCGGAATAATTAACTGTGCTCGAGGAGGAGCTATTGATGAAGTAGCATTAATAGAGGCACTAGACAGCGGAAAAGTGTTATTTGCAGGACTGGATGTTTATGAAAATGAACCGAATCCAGAAATTACGATTTTAATGAACCCGAAAATATCATTAACACCGCATATTGGAGCTGCTACCGAAGAAGCTCAAGACCGAATTGGCATTGAACTAGCACATCAAATCATCCATTTACTAAAATAAACAACTGATTCTAAACCATATATTTGTAAATTATTAATTCCTTAATAATTTATAACTATTTTTGATTATATTTGAAATAAAACATTAACCTTAAATCAAAAAAAATATGTTTGAACAATTAACCCAATTAGTACAGCAGTTTGGTCAAGATGATGTTGTAAAAAACAATGCAATTCCAAATGAACAAAATGAAGCTGTGATGGAAGAAGCTGGAAATTCTATCTTTTCGAGCTTACAAAAAATGGCTTCCGAAGGAGGTGTGGAGAAACTTGCAGGATTACTCCAAGGAAATAATGCACAAGATTCTTCGAATCCAGCCGTACAGCAGATCACCAAACAGCTATCGGGAAGTTTGGGAGAAAAATTTGGTTTGGACAGCGGTACTGCTTCAGGAGTTGCAGGAAGCTTAATTCCAAAAATTCTAGGAGGATTGGTAAACAAAACTAATGACCCAAATGACAGTTTTCAAATTTCAGATTTAATTGGAGCTATTTCTGGAGGAAGCGGACAAGCATCGGGGATTATGGATGCCATTTCAAAATACGGAACTCAATTTGGTTTAGACCAAAATGCCGATGGAAAACTTGATATGAATGACGCTATTGCGGCAACAAAAAGCAGTGGCGGTATAGGCGGAATTCTGGGAAAACTTTTTGGGAAATAAGATTTATTCCGACTTTATAACTCTTAAAAAAAGGCATTTGCAGTTTTGCAAATGTCTTTTTGAATTACTACAGCTAACTGATAATCAATAAAAATTTGTAAATTTATAGACAACTACCTAATTAACACCTTAGTAGTGCTTGTTTTTTTACAAACGTATTTTTATCATACAATTGAAAATCATTATTATGAAAAATTCCATCTGCATATTTATTATTCTCTGTGTAATTATTGCGTGCAGTACTTCTAAACCAAATGTTTCGAATCCGGAAAAACCAAAAACTGCAAGCAATGATACTATAAAAATTGTAAATGAAGAATTAGAGTATGAAGTCATTATTATTGAGCCTGGTTTTGATTTTTGGCTCCAGTCAACCGCTTTTCCAAGGGGATATTATTCTCAAAGTTATTTGGAAAATAAAAATAATTTCTACGTTTTAGAATGGAACAACCGCGTTCGCCAGCCACAAATATATCCGCCTAATTTATACGAAATGACCATCGATTATCAGTCAACTATTAATTATGGCTATGAAGTAAACTATCTTATTTATAACTACATGATTTATTTTCAGAACAAACACAATCAAAGATTATTTGGCCGTGTTCCTCCCAGATAGAAAACTGCAGTGATTCCGTTGTGTCCAAGATAAAAGATATTTAACGACTAAAATCTTCTTGTTTTTCATCTTTCATTAATGATTTAAATACCAAAACCAGTTATATTTGTAAAAAGGAATTAAATTAATAATGAAACGATTAAAACAGCGTTGGGGCGTTACCTCCAATTGGCAATTGGCAATAATATTTGTAGTTTTTGCTATTACAGGATCAGCGTCAGCGTGGTTTTCTAAACCTCTCTGTGAGTGGTTGGGCATTACCAAAGATGACTTAGGAAATTGGTTCACACCTGTTCGTCTGTTACTGATTTTTCCTATCTATCAAGTTTTATTAGTTTCGATTGGTTTCCTTTTTGGTCAATTTACATTCTTTTGGGCTTTTGAAAAGAAAATGCTCCGGAGTATGGGACTGGGATTTATTTTTAAAGAGTAAAACATTCTCACTATTTACTCATTTTATCCACACTGCCTTTAATCCAATACGTATATATCCAAGTAATAGTGAATGATGGAATTACATCTGTAAATGGAATAATTTCTTCAACAAAAGTTAAAATACCAGCTACTTTACCGACTCGCCCTTTGTACATTTTGGTCATCAAAAAACCAGCCAATGGTGCCCAAACTACATCAGTGTATTCAGCAAGCCATGGAATCACATACGAAACCATTCCGATTGCATCAAATAAAATCCCTAAAATGAGTTTCTTATTTTTAGTATTTTCGTATGCAGCAAATGCTTTTCCATTTTCCATAATCTGAAATTTGATTGTATAAATATACGAATCAAAAATTATTTTTCAGAATTTATTAAGTTAAAGAAATCATTTCTATTTTCTTTTTCATTAAAAACCCCTCCATATTGGATAGTAGATGTAAAACTCGACTCATCTTTAATCCCTCTACTGGAAACACATAAATGCTTAGCTTCCATCACCACAATCACATTATCTGTTTTTAATACCGTTTTAAGTTCGTTAAAAATCTGCATAATCAATCGTTCCTGTACTTGAGGACGTTTGGAATAATAATCTACAATTCTATTTAATTTAGACAATCCAATCACTTTTCCGCTTGAAACATATCCTATATGAGCTTTACCAATAATAGGCAAAAAATGATGCTCACAGGTCGAATTAAAATTAATATTTGCTTCGACCAGCATTTTATCATAGTTATAACTATTGTCAAAAACAGAAATTTTAGGTTTATTCTTTGGATCCAATCCTGAAAAAATCTCTTGAATAAACATTTTGGCTACACGATGAGGAGTTCCTTTCAAACTGTCATCTGTCATATCCATTCCCATTTCATGCATGATACCATAAAAATGTTTCTCTATAGCCTCCATTTTCTGCAAATCGGTTCTATTAAAAGCATCGGATCTCATAGGAGTTTCAGCGGAAGTCATCTGGTGGTTATCACCAATTAAATCGAATATTTCATTTTCTAATAGCATAGATATCATTTATTTTTTTGTTTAACAAATATACATTAATCTTAAACAAAAATACAACTTAACAATAATTTATAATTTATCCCACCATAAAAAAATTCTATACGAAGGTTAATTACCAAATACTTTGTTTCTTTGCAAAAACTGTTGGAAATGATACACGCAAAAAACATACATAAATTTTACGATCAGCTAGAAGTATTAAAGGGAGTAGATTTACATATTAAAAAAGGCGAAATTGTTTCTATTGTTGGTGCTTCAGGTGCAGGAAAAACAACACTGCTGCAGATATTAGGCACTTTGGACAAGCCCAGCACAAAAAGGCAAAGCGAAAATCAAAGTATCGATAACCAAAGTTCATTAATTATAAACAATGAGGATATTTTGAAAATGAATGACAAATCCTTATCCAAATTCAGAAATTTAAATTTGGGGTTTATTTTTCAGTTTCATCAATTGTTACCTGAGTTTACGGCATTAGAAAATGTATGTATTCCTGCTTATATTGCGGGGAAAAAAGTTTCTGAAACCGAAAAAGAAGCTAAAAAACTATTAGACTATTTAGGATTATCCCACAGAATAAATCACAAGCCAAACGAGCTTTCGGGTGGTGAACAGCAGCGTGTAGCTGTTGCAAGAGCATTGATTAACAAACCTGATGTGATTTTTGCAGACGAACCTTCCGGTAATCTGGATACATACTCAGCCGAGAATTTACACCAATTATTTTTTAAGCTTCGGGATGAATTCGGGCAGACTTTTGTGATTGTAACCCATAATGAAGAGCTGGCCAATATGGCTGACAGAAAATTAATTATGGTAGATGGTCAAATTAGTAATCCGTAACTAAAATGAACCAAACTGAGCTCAAAACTTTTCTTGACGAAAAGGTACTTCAATACAATACCCTGGATTTTATTGAAAGTGATCCTGTTCAAATTCCGCATTTGTTTTCGCAAAAAGAAGATATTGAAATTGCAGGCTTTTTGAGTGCAACAATTGCTTGGGGCAATCGCAAAATGATTATCAAAAACGCTCACAAGATGATGAATCTGATGGGAAATTCTCCTTATGATTTTGTTCTTTCCCATAGCGTAAATAATTTAGAACAACTAGAAGCCTTTGTTCACAGAACATTCAACGGGCAGGATTTTGTGAGTTTTATAAAAGGGCTTCAGCATATTTACAAAAATTATGGTGGACTTGAAAACGTTTTTTCAAAACATCAAGAGACAGATTCGATGCAAAAAAGCATTTCTGAATTCAAAAAAGTATTCTTCGAAATCCAGCATCAAAACAGAGCTCAAAAACACATTTCAGACCCAATGAATGGTTCTGCAGCAAAAAGGATTAACATGTATCTAAGATGGATGTGCCGCCAAGATAACAAAGGCGTTGATTTAGGAATATGGAAAAACATCTCACCTTCACTCCTCTCATGTCCTCTTGATGTCCATTCTGGAAATGTAGCTAGAAAACTAGGTTTGCTCACAAGAAAACAAAACGACGGAAAAGCCTTGATGGAACTGGACCTAAAACTCCGACAACTAGATCCTAATGACCCTGTAAAATATGATTTTGCATTATTTGGACTAGGTGTATTTGAGGGATTTTAGAAGTTCCAAATGGTTTTTAACGGATTTAATGGTTTTTAAACGAATTTTTAACTAGTTGTTTAACAATAAATTGTGAAAAAGGAATTTTATCTCTAAATTTGCAGACTAGTTAGATAGCTATCCTTTAGGTATTTTCAACGACAATTCATTTAGGTTCAAATTTTGAGATTTGTAAAATACCACAAAACATGTTCACTTTTTTCTATAATTTGATTTGTATTACCCCTTTTTTTAATGCTGTAAAAATTTTAAACTCTCATTTAAAACTTTACAATTATCCGCTACAGACTCAATTATTGCATTTCTATAATTCAAATTCTCCGACGCTTCTCGCCTATTATCTATTTAAATATTTGTTCATTCCTATTTTATTAATTATCAGTATTTCTTTCGTTTTAATGTTGATTATGAACCGTTATGGTTTTGAAAAAAAAATAATGATGAAACAAGAAATTGATATTAAAATAAATTCTTTCTTAACCGAAATTATTTTTTCAAACTTTACTAATCAACAAATCAAAGAAAAAATAAGCATTTTCAAAGAACATACTCCTTTTCATAAAAAATGGTGTAAAATTGTTATCCTTAATAAAATAATTACCATAAAACAAAACATAAACGGGGTAAATGCGAACCAGTTATTATTGATTTATAAATATTTTGGATTTCACAAATACAGCGACAAATTAATTCGAAGTAAGAGTTGGGAAAAAAAATATTAGGAATTTACCATTATGAGATTTTAGAATATAAAATCAAAGCTGGGCACATCCGACCTCATTTGAATGTAAAAAATAAGTTCTTAAAATCGAATGCCTTAATTGCTATTCTTTCGCTTTCGGATAAAAAATTTGATTTTTTAATTGATTATGAAAAAACTTTATCTGCTGCTGATGAACTTAAAATCTTAAATATAATATATCAAAAAAAATCTGAGATACCCGAAAAAATAAACCTATGGCTAAGCAGTAAAAATAGTTCAATAGTAATACTTGCCATCAAGCTAATTACCCATTATAGAGAAAGCCTGAGTGTCACTCAAATAAAAACGCTGTTAGAAAGCCCTAATTCTAGGGTACGTAAAGAAACTTTTTTGGCTATTCGAAACCTATTTTTAATTGAAGTCAACTCCATTTTAATCGATCATTACGACATAGAAACTAACAAAAGAAATAAAATTTCACTTTTAAAAACATTAGCTGTTATTGGCGATAATGACGTTAAGAATTTTATTGTCAGACAGCTCGATACTGAAAAAGATATTGAAATAAAATTTGAAATTGTCAATTGTATTTCAAAAATTGACCCTTCTTTTTTTAAAAATTACAAATCGGAGGATGCAACAGAAAATGACATAATAAATAGAATTGTTTTACATATAAATACACCTTACCTCAATTGAACACCTTACATAATATTGTTAAAACCTACGAAATTGTCATAGCATTTTATTCTATTAGCTATATCATTATATATCTTATTTTAGCAATTCTATCTTGGAAAGCAATAAAAAAATATTATAAATCAGAATATTTTTTGCTCAAAGAAGTATTAGTTAAATCCAATCATACAATAGGTGTTTCATTAATCGCACCCGCTTTTAATGAAGCTACAACAATTGTTTACAATGTCAAATCATTACTTTTTCAAGAATACCCAAAATTTGAAGTCGTGATTATCAATGATGGGAGTACTGATAAAACATTAGAGATATTAATAGAAGAATTCAGCTTGATAAAAGTCGATTTTTTTTATCAAGAAAAAATACCAACACAGCCTGTAAAAGGGCATTATAAATCTACTAACCCCATTTATTCCAAACTTTTGGTTGTGGATAAAGAAAACGGAAAAAGCAAGGCAGATGGTTCTAATGCAGGAATTAATTCTGCCAAATATAGCCTTTTTATTTGTACCGATGTCGATTGTATTTTGAGAAAAGATACTATATCAATGTTAGCTAAACCCTTCATCGAAAGCACAGAAAAGGTAATCGCTACAGGAGGAGCAATTCGTATCTCTAATTCTTGTACTTTCAAAGACGGAATGCTTTACAGGTCGCATTTTCCCGATAATTTTTTTGCCCGTTTTCAGGAATTAGAATACATTCGATCCTTTTTATTTGGCCGAATGGCTTGGAGTAGGATAAATGGTCTATTATTGGTTTCTGGAGGATTAGGAATGTTCGACAAGCAAACTGCTATTGAAGCGGGTGGCTATTGGCATAAATCGCTTGGCGAAGACATGGAACTCATTACTAGAATGAGAAAATTAATGCATACCAAAAAAGAAAAGTTTCTAATAATATACATTCCAGAATCATTGTGCTGGACAGAAGTTCCCGCCAGTATGAAAATATTTTTCAGACAAAGAGTTCGTTGGGCCAGAGGATTAATCCAAACGTTATACCTACATAAGGAAATATTCTTTAATCCTAAATATGGCAAAACTGGTTTGGTCATTTTTCCTTATTATCTGTTTTATGAGTTTATTGTTCCTGTTTTAGAGTGCATAGGTGTTATTGTACTGATAATCGATTTTATATTTTTTGAAATCAATTACGATTTTTTGATAATTGTAAGCACTTTTGTGTATTTATTTTACATTACATTAACTCTTATTTCAGTATTTTTAGACCAACAAATTTACAAACATTACACTGGCAATAAAGAGGTACTGATCTTATTACTAATGATATTTATAGAGCCTTTTATTTATCACCCACTAAATGTGTTGGCCTCAATTAAAGGCTATATTCATTTTTTTAGACAAAAAAAACAAAAATGGGGAATTCAGGTCAGACAAGGATTTAAAACTTCAATTTAAAACTCATGAAAAAAATATTCCTTTTTGCATTTTTAACATTTATGTTTTATGGAACTCTTTTTGCTCAAAAAAAAATCGATGCTGATAGTCTTTTGACGGTCATTATCAAAGACATGCAAAAGAATAAAAACTATGAAAAAAACATTCAAAGAGCTTTACTGGCAAAGAAAATAGCACCCAATTATCTCGACTATTATCTATTATTAGGACATAATCATGATTTATTAAATCATAAAGACAGTGCCCGTTTTTATTACCAGTATTATATAGAAAAAACGGCTTCAAACGAAGATGCTTTTATTTATTTAATCAATTTAGAATTAGCCAAAGAAAACTACGAAATAGCCGAAAAAATAATAGATCAAGCTATTTTACAACATCCTGAAGATAGAATTTTTCAAAAAAAGAAAATTGCATTATACCAACTCCAAAAAGAAACCAAAAAAGAATACAAATATGTAAAAACTTTAAAAGAAAGATATCCAAATGACGATGCAATAAATCAAGCACTTTTTACAATTGAATCAAAAATAAATTCAGATATAGTAGGCGTAAATTATAGCTTTACCACATTTGATAGAAGCGGTTATGGGCCTTGGCATTTGGGAAGCATGCAATATCTGAAAAGTAGGAGTTGGGGCTCGCTGATAGGTCGAATCAATTATGCCAATCGATTGTTTGATGGTGTAACAACTGCCGAAGGAAAACAATTTGAAGCAGAATCTTATTTTTTTACAGGAAAAACAAATTACTCCTTTGTAAATCTTGCTTATAGTCCAGACACTGTATTTCCCAAGTTTCAGTTTGGTTACTCTTTTTATCAAAGTTTTAAAAAAGGTTGGGAAGCCGATTTAGGTTTAAGATACATAAAAACTGAAACCGCAACAATTAAGACATTGGTATTTGGTGTTGGCAAATATATAGGGGGTTACTGGATTAACTTTAGAAGCTATCTATACAATAATCAAAACAACTACGACCCTTCCTTCTCCCTCACCACCCGATATTATTTTGAAACAAAATACGATTACATTGCGGTAACCGCTGGATATGGTACTTCGCCAGATGAGCGAACCACAATTGGACAATACGAACAAAGAGTTTCTCTTAATTCATACAGAATTGGTGCTGGATATTATAAATTATTCAATAATCATTACATCACAGGAATTCAAACTACCTTAAATAATCAGGAATACGCACCGAATTTAACACAAAATGAATTGGAATTTTCGATACTTTTTCAATATAAATTCTAAAAAATGGTAGGTCAGAAATGGTTCTTTGCTAGAATATTGTTTTCAATACTTTTCTTTAGCTTCAACATGATGGCTCAATCAAACATTGTTATAAATGATGGAATTGAAAATCCTATTCTCATTGCTTCGGAACAAGAAAGATCCGCAGCTGTGCTTTTAAAATCCTATTTAGACAAATCCTTTTCTACTGCTTTTTACATAGAAACTGGCATTAATTATACCGGAAAGAAATCAAAAATTCATCTTGAAATAAGGAACTCCAAAAAACTAAAAGAAAAAAATAGCTTCCTAATAAAGAGTGATGAAAATAATATTTTCTTGATTGCATCAAGTGAAAAAACATTGCGATATGCAATTTACACTTTATTAGAAACCTGGGGATTTAGAAAATTTACTTCAAAGGAAACCTATATCCCAAAGTTACATCAGTTTGAATTCCCAAAAAATACGGAACAAATTCACCTACCCACTTTTGAATACCGGATGTTATTGTATCCAGATGCATACGATCCCGATTTTAGAGATTGGCATAAATTAGACTGGTATTTAGATGACTTTACTGTTTGGGGGCACTCCTTTGATAAACTTTTGCCTCCAAAAGAATATTTTAAAACGAATCCGAATTTTTTTGCGCTTTATGAAGGAAGCCGAAGAGCTGAATCTCTTTGTATGACTAACGACAGTGTTGTTGAATTAGTAGAAAAAAAAATACAATTATTGCTTTCAAAAAAAAATAATATTCCATTTTTTTCTATCAGTCAAAATGATGATGCTGTATTTTGCGAATGCAAAGAATGTCAATCTTTGAACAAAAAATACGGAGGACCACAAGGCTCATTGTATTTCTTTTTGAATAAAATTGCAAAACATTTCCCCAAAATAAAAATTGTAACACTGGCCTATCTTCATACCCTAAAACCACCAGTAGGAATAAAAATAGAGTCAAATATTTACACCTTATTTTGCCCAATTGAATTAAATCGAGGCAAAACTGTTGCTGCTGATGATTACAGTAAATCTTTTAGAAAGACAACATTAGATTGGAAAAAAACTGCTTCTCATTTATATTTATGGGATTATACGGTTCAATTTTCTAATTATTTATCACCATTTCCAAACCTACACACGTTATCAGACAATTATAAATTCTATAATAAAAACAAAGTAAAAGGGCTATTTGTACAAGGATACGCAGATGTCCCTGGTGATTTTACCGAATTGCGACAATACCTTCTAGCAAAATTACTATGGAATCCTGATATTGATATCGAAAAAACTACTGATGATTTTTTAAGAGGCTTTTATGGAAAAGCGGCACCCACTATTAGAAAATACCTCAACTTATTAGCCGAAAATCAAGAAAAATCAAATGCCTATTTAGATATTTATTCTGGCCCGGTACAAAGCAGAAACACTTTTTTAACACCCGAAGCAATGAGTCAATACGACCAATTGCTAAATGAAGCATCGCTTATCGTTTATGATGATGCAGTTCTAGAAACTAGGATTAATAAACTAAGACTTTCTTTGGAATTTGTATTTTTTGAACAATCAAAATTTTATGGAAAAGACAAACATGGCATGTTTACAACAAACGAGAAAGGGCTAAAAGAACTAAAAAGCGGTTTAAGTGAACGTGTTCTGAAATTTACAAAATCATGTACCCAACTAGGAATCTACGAGTTACAAGAAGGAGGAATTGCTCCTGAAAAATATTATGAAGAATGGTTAACAATTGCCAAAAATACCACTAATCATCTTGGAGAAAAATTAGACATTAAGTTCTTGACACCACCAGCCAACGACTTTACTGGAAAAGGAAGCTATGGATTGGCAGATGGAAACCGAGGATTTAAAGATTACAACATTAACTGGATTGGTTGGTATGGTACCAATCCAGAAATAGAAATAAATACCAATAAACTCATTTTCAATACTTTAAAAATAAATTTTTTAAACGACCAAAGACATTGGATATTTAAACCAACAAAAGTTTCTGTTTATGGATTTATCAATAACGAATGGCTATTAGTTACCGAAAAATCATTAGAAAGTCTAAAGGAAGATACAGTCATTAACATTGACGTGATAACGCTAAACAATAAAAACTTTAGTAAATTTGAGAAAATAAAACTTTTAATTACTAATCAAGGAAAAGTACCAATGTGGAGAGAACGAAAGTCCAAAAAACCAATGGTAATGATTGATGAAATAGAACTTTACACTAATTAAATTTAAAAACATGACCCCAAAAAAAATATTGATTATTGAAGATGATAAACTAATAATCAAAATTCTAGATTTTGTTTTGAAAAAAGAAGGATATGAAACTTTTATTTCAAATGATGGCAATGATGGCATTGAAAAAATAGGCAGTATTCAACCCGATTTAGTTATAACTGATGTCATGATGCCCTATAAATCCGGATTGGAAATTACCGCATATTGCAAAAAAAACTTCCCTAAAATACCTGTAATTATTGTTTCAGCACTTGGCAAAGAAGACCAAACGGTTATTGAGGGTTTTAAATTAGGAGTAGATGATTTTATCGCTAAACCTTTTAATCCTATAGAATTAGTACTGCGCGTTAAGCGCTTTTTCTAGATCAAAACACACCTCTTTAAATCGTCAATATCGATAACGATTGATTAGTTGCTGGTTGTATGCATATAAAAAACCTATCTTTGCACAAAATTTACATACAATGAGCACTTTCGAACAATTCAATCTCCCTAAATCAGTACAAAAAGCAATTGATGATTTAGGTTTTACGACTCCAACTCCTATTCAGGAAAAAACTTTTTCTGTAATAATGTCTGGCCGTGATATGATGGGAATTGCACAAACAGGTACGGGTAAAACATTTGCCTATTTATTACCTCTTTTAAAACTTTACAAATTTACTCCTGGCCATACTCCAAAAATAGTAATTCTGGTGCCAACCCGAGAACTTGTTGTTCAGGTAGCTGAGGAAGTGGAGAAACTGACCAAATACATGTCGGTTCGTACTATTGCAATTTTTGGCGGTGTGAATATCAATACTCAAAAAACGACTGTTTATCAAGGCTGTGACATCCTTGTGGGAACTCCCGGAAGAATCATGGATTTAACATTGGATAATGTTATTCGTTTTGAAGAAATGCAAAAACTGGTTATTGACGAGTTTGATGAAATGCTGAATTTAGGATTCCGTACACAGCTAACTTCAATCTTGGCTATGATGCCAAAAAAACGTCAAAACATATTATTCTCGGCAACAATGACCGATGAAGTAGATGCTATTTTGAATGATTATTTTGATTATCCGGAAGAAGTTACACTGTCAGCATCAGGAACTCCACTTGAAAAGATTACCCAAATTACGTATCAGGTTCCTAATTTCAATACCAAAATTAATCTTTTAAAACACTTATTGGAAACCAATGAAGACATGAGCCGTGTATTGGTTTTTGTTAATAATAAAAAGATTTCTGATATGGTTCACGAACGTATCGAAGAAAATTTTGAAGGTCAGTTTGGTGTGATTCACTCGAATAAATCACAGAATTACCGTTTGAGTACGATGGCTGAATTTCAAGAAGGAAATCTGCGCGGATTAATTACCACCGATATTATGGCGAGAGGTTTGGATATTTCGAATATCTCGCACGTCATCAACTTTGAAATGCCGGAATTACCGGAATTGTACATGCACCGTATTGGTAGAACGGGTCGTGCCGACGCTACTGGAACTGCTATAAGTCTTATTACTCCTCGTGAAGAAGAATCAAAAGTAGCTATTGAAATTTTGATGAATACAGAATTACCCATTGAATCTTTCCCAGAAGAAGTTGAAGTTTCATCCAAATTAATCGAACCTGAGAAAGACAGACAGCCGATTAAGTTTTTGATGAAAAAACAAAAACTGGAAGGTGATGGTGCTTTTCACGAAAAAAGCAAAAAGAATAAAAAAGTCAATTTGGGAGGTCCTGGTGTAACCAAGAAAAAAACACACGGTTCTGTTAATAGAAATATGCTGAAAAATCAAGCTAAAAAGAGAAAGGATAAGAAATAGAACTTTCTGTTTTCTGTAAAAAATAACCCGTGACTCAATCACGGGTTATTTTTTTATCAATGAATTTTTTATTTCCCTTTTTTTTCATCAGTCACTGTCTCACCAAAGATCAAACAGACAGGCGAACACAAATCAAAACTTTTTCCTGAATCTATTAATGTTCCTTTACTTTTGTTAATCTTAAAAATTACAATATTGTTAGTATATTGGTGTCCAACCAAAAGAAATTTTCCTGTAGGGTCAATTACAAAACTCCTTGGTCCTTTGCCTAATGTACCGGTTTGCCCTTTCAGTTCCAATTTTCCTTTCTTTAAAATCTTAAAGACCGAAATATTGTTTGCCTCTCCTCTATTGGATGCATATAAAAACTTTCCATTTGGAGAAATCTGAATATCTGCTGAACTAAAAGTACCCTTAAAATCTTTTGCCAAAACTGTCGTTTCAAAAACTTTTGTAAGCTTTCCGTCCTTATAGCTGAAAGAAGTTATTGAACCATCTAATTCTTGCAATAGATATACATATTTTCCGTTTTTACTAAACTTTAAATGCCTTGGCCCGCTTCCAGGAGTTACAGAAACACTGTCTTTTAAGGTTAAAACATCGGTAGCAGCTGTGGCATTATAGTGATATACGTAAACTTTGTCAGTACCTAAATCATTGCTCAAAACATATTTTTTATCTGGCGAAAAATAAACCATGTGTACGTGAGCCTTTTCTTGCCGCTTAGGATTTAACCCTTTCCCATAATGCTGCACTACTTGCTTTGCTTCGGTTAAGCTACCATCTGCATTTTTTCCAAAAACAGCAATATTTCCTCCTGAATAATTAGCTACAATCACATTATTATCATCATTGATGAGATAACAGGGATCAGCACCTTTAGAGTCAACTTTATTTATAGTGCTTGGTTTCCCGCTTGCTGGATCAAAACTAAAAGAACTTACCGTACTTTCATTACCATTTTCATTAACAGCATATAAAAACTTTCCATCCTTAGAAAGAGACACATAGCTAGGGCTAGAAATACTATCCGAAGATTTTTTTAACCTTATTTGAGCTTTTTTGGTATTAAACTCATAAACATAAATCCCTCTGCTGCTGCAGGAATTGGTATAAGTACCTACAATAAGATTAAGTATATTTTTTTGAGCCTTCATTGAAGTAACAGTAATAATTAATAGCAACAATAAGCATACTTTTTTCATATAAATAATTTTCAGAAAAGCTAAAATACTTATTTTCTTTCAGAATTCCCCTATTTACTTCCCATTTTGAAAAATTGTAACAACATTGTAGAAAACTCTTGACAAATTTGTATTTTTGAATCAAATTCAAGGAATCAAATTCTTATAAACCCTTTGAAGCAAACAAAACTTTAGAATGCATTTTAAACAACCCGAAATTCTATACTTTCTATTCCTGCTGATTGTTCCAATTCTGGTGCATTTATTCCAATTAAGACGTTTCAAAAAAGAATATTTCACCAATGTCCGTTTCCTAAAAGCTCTTTCAATCCAAACCCGAAAAAGTTCTAAAATCAAAAAATGGTTACTTTTGGCGTGCCGTCTTCTTTTATTGACATTTATAATTCTGGCTTTTGCTCAGCCCTTTTTTGAATCCAAAGACAGTAAAAATGCCAGTAATAAAATGTACATTATCTTGGACAATTCCTTTAGTATGCAGGCCAAAGGAAAAAAAGGAGAATTATTAAAACGGGCTATTCAGGAACTATTAGAAGAGACTCCTGAAAACGCAAATTTTTCGTTGCTCACCAACACAGACAGTTACTGGGATACTGACATCAAAACCATTCGGAACGAACTGCAAAATCTAAAATATAGTGCAACTCCTTTTCAACTAGATAATATTTTAGCAAAAGTAAAAGCACATAAATCGGCATTCAAAAAAGACATTGTTGTAATTACTGATGCTGTAGGCTTAACCCCAAATCAATTAAAAAATATTGAAACAGATAATATTCCGTATTTCATTATTCCTAAAGCTGAACAAAAGAATAATGTAGCAATAGACAGTGTTTTTATCCGTCAAACGCTTGATGATTTTTACGAATTGAGCATCAACACGACCAATTACAGTGAGGATTTCAAACCTGTTTCCATGGCTTTGTACAATCAAAACAAACTGATTGCCAAAACCATTATTAATTTTAAAAGTAAAAAAGAAACCATCAATTTCACTATTCCAAAACAAGCTTTTCACGGTTATGTTTCGATAGAAGACAATGATTTAGGATATGATAACAAATTGTTTTTTAGTATTTCAAAAATAAAAAAGAATAACATCATCAGTATTGGAGCACCCGAAAAAAACAATTTCCTGAGCCGAATTTACACCAATGATGAATTCAATTATAATTCTTTCACGTTAAATACTTTGGATTACAACAGTATCGACAAGCAAGACGCAATTATTTTAAATGAGCTCGACGAAATTCCTCAAGCACTGCAAACCACTTTGAAAGCGTTTGTAAAAAAAGGAGGAAACCTAATTGTAATTCCATCAGAAACAGCGTCAGTTCCCAATATAAATGCGTTATTAAATCAATTTGGAAGCACACAATTCAAATCATTAGAATCGAATGAAAAACAGATAACCAAAATCAATTTCAGTCATCCGTTATTTGCTGGTGTTTTCGAAAATAAAACTACTAATTTCCAATATCCCAAAATCAAAAAAGATTTTACGATTTTTAGTTCAAGTCCAGCCATATTAAATTTTGAAGACGAATCTCCTTTTTTAATAGGATTACGAAATACCGTTTCATCCGTTTATGTGTTTTCAGCACCAATAAACACTTCGAATTCCAATTTTCAGCAATCTCCTTTGATTGTTCCTGTCTTTTATAAAATGGCTTTGAGCAAGCTAAATAACGGAGTCAATTCAAACACAATCGGCAATAACACTTCTTATCTAGTTTCTGTAAATTTAGCAAAAGATGAAATTCTGACGGTAAAAAATCAAGATGAAAAGTTTATTCCAGTACAACAATTATTAAATAATAAAGTACAGTTATTTTTCAATGATTATCCAGAAAAAGCAGGCAATTATACTATATATGATTCTAAGAATCCAATAGAAAACATCAGTTTTAATTATCCAAGAACCGAAAGTGATCTGGATCAAGTAAACGAAACGCTCTTATCCGATTATAAAACAACTGATTCCATTTCAACGATTTTTGACACGCTGCAAAGCAACCGAAGCGACAATCAAATTTGGAAATGGTTTATTATCTTTGCACTACTCTTCCTAGCATTGGAAATGGCAATTATCAAATTTGTGAAATAACAATCCAGTTTCTAAAAATTACTAAATACACATGAAAATAATCATCCGAGGCGCCAAAATTATCGATTCGAAAAGTCCTTTTAATAATCAGACTGCAGATCTTTTAATTACAGATGGTTTTATAAAAAAGATAGGAACGGCACTTCCTAATACCGATAATACAGAAGAAATAAAGCTTGATAATCTTCATATTTCACAAGGATGGTTTGACAGCAGCGTTTCCTTTGGAGAACCTGGTTTTGAAGACAGGGAAACAATTTCAAACGGACTGGATGCTGCTGCCAAAAGCGGTTTTACAGCCATCGCACTGCAGCCCAACTCCTACCCAATAATTGACAATCAAGCACAAGTAAATTTTGTGAAAAACAAAGCCAACGGTTTTGCAACACAGCTTTTCCCAATTGGAGCTTTAACCAAAGAAAGCGAAGGCAAAGACATGGCCGAATTGTATGATATGAAAAATTCTGGTGCAGTTGCTTTTGGAGATTATACAAAAAGTTTAGATAATGCTAATCTGCTAAAAATAGCTTTGCAATATGTACAGGATTTTGATGGTTTAGTTATTGCATTTGCGCAAGACGCTAAAATAAAAGGAAATGGCGTTGCCAACGAAGGCATTGTTTCCACTCGATTGGGACTGAAAGGCATTCCAGATTTGGCCGAAGAACTTCAAATTGCCCGAAACTTATTTTTATTAGAATACACAGGAGGCAAAATGCATATTCCGACAATTTCCTCAGCAAAATCAGTTCAATTAATTAAAGAAGCTAAAGCAAAAGGGCTGAACGTAACCTGCAGTGTAACCGTTCATCATTTGGTATTGACCGATGAAAAACTGGAAGAATTTGACACGCGTTTTAAAGTAACTCCTCCACTAAAAACGGAAAGTGACCGACAAGCGCTACTTAATGGAGTTCTGGATGGAACTATCGATTTAATCACATCCGACCACAATCCAATTGACATTGAACACAAAAAAATGGAATTTGATTTGGCTAAAAACGGAACAATCGGATTGGAAAGTGCTTTTGGAACTTTGATGACAGTGCTTCCATTAGAAACAATAATTGAAAAATTTACAGCAGGAAAATCGATTTTCAGCATTCCGGCAAATAGTATCAGCGAAGGTGAAATAGCTAATATTACTTTATTCAATCCAGAAGGTACTAGTTTATTCACAAAAGAAAATATACTTTCAAAATCCAAAAATTCAGCCTTTTTAGGTACAGCACTAAAAGGTAAAGCATACGGAATTTTGAATCAAGGAAAATTAATCTTAGGATAATAAAAAAAATGAATAACAACATCGAAACTGGAAAAACAGCTGCTATCACGAGTTATATTTTAGGCATCGGCGTATTTATAGCCATGTCAATGAATAGTGGTGAAGACAAAAACGAATTTGCCTCATTCCATATTCGTCAAGGATTGGGACTTACACTTACTTTTATTTCTCTGGGATTAATTATTAGTAATTTTGACAGCCTGATGATTTCTGCGCCAATGTGGATTTTCATTTCAGTATTATGGACTTATGGCATATTCAGCGCCATTAAAGGAGAAACAAAACCGGTTCCATTACTTGGAGAATATTTCCAAAAATGGCTTAAAAGCATCTCATAAAATAAAATTCCAAATTATAAAACCCAAATTCCAAATTCTGAAATTTGAATTTCAAAATTGAATACTAAAAAATGAATCTATCCTTAGAATATAAAATACGAGAGCCTAAAGTGATTCTCGGCAAAAACCCTGTATTGCTTTTACTTCACGGTTATGGCAGTAATGAAGCCGATTTATTTTCATTTGCTACAGAATTGCCAAACGAATATTATATCATATCTGCACGCGCACCTTATGATTTACAATACGGTAGTTATGCTTGGTATGCCATAAATTTTGATGCAGACCAGAATAAATTTTCAGATAACGACCAAGCTCGAATTTCAAGAGATGTAATTGCTGGTTTCATTGATGAATTAGTAGCTAACTATCCTATTGATGCCAATGATATCAATCTGATTGGTTTTAGTCAAGGTTCGATTTTGAGTTATGCAGTTGCACTTTCATATCCTGAAAAAGTGAACAAAGTAGTAGCAATGAGCGGTTATCTAAATTTAGAAATTGTGGCCGAAGATTACTTAAAAAATAACCTAAGCAAACTTAAAATATTTGCTTCTCACGGAACAGTAGATCAAGTAATTCCTGTAGATTGGGCAAGAAAAACACCTGGGATTTTAGAGAAACTGGGCGTTGCAATAACCTATAAAGAATATCCTGTAGGCCACGGAGTAGCTCCGCAAAACTTTTTTGATTTCAAAAATTGGCTTTCTGGGAAATAGCATTCATTCACAGTTTTCAGTATTCATTCCTTCCAAATATTGAAAACTGTGACCAAAAACTTAAAACTTATTTCTGATAAATAACAGACTGATTCACTTCAAAAGAAACACTTTCATCATCATTGATAAAGTACTTCAATAATACTTCGCCCCAATATTCTCCATCACTGTAATCGGCAATTATCCAACGGTGATTTAACACTTTTACTTTATTGATAATAAACTTATTGGCTCCCAATTGGTCTTGTCCTGTATAAGGGTTCCCCTTTGGATTAGCGTTCAAATCCAATAATTGAGCGGTAACATAAGGAACTAAAGTTACATGATTTCTGATTTTGTCAGATTTAGCCGACTCGAAATAATTTTGGGCGTTTTCATTTTTTTCTAGTGAAAAATAATTTATATCCGACAATTTATTAGTCAACGCCTGTAAGCTGTCTTTTAGTTTTGCACTCGTTTTTTTATATTTATCCTGCTCAAAAGTCACTTCTTTGCTCAAATACATATACGTATAAACATTAAAAACTAAAGACAAAATTAAAGCGTAAAGGAGTAATGATTTTTTCATTTGTGTATTAAATTGTAATTTCTAAATTATCGTAAGCCAAGAAAACGTTTTCCGGCAGTTTTTTTTGAACTTCTTCATGAAAACCAAGCATGTGGCTAATATGCGTCAGATAGGCTTTTTCAGGTTTAATCAAAGCTATAAAATCGAGTGCTTCCTCCAAATTGAAATGAGTATTATGAGGTTCTCTCCTCAAAGCATTAACCACCAAAACTTTGAGATTTTTCAGTTTAGCTATTTCTGGTTCATCAATAGTTTTCACATCTGTCAAATAAGCAAAATCATCAATTCTAAATCCAAAAACCTGCAAATCACCATGCCACACACTTACCGGAACAGCTGTTTTATTTCCAATTTGGATAGGCTGGTTATTTTCGATTTCGAAAGTTTTTACTGAAGGTGCGCCAGGATATCTGTTGACAGTTTCAAATATGTAATCAAAACGCTTTTCAATATTGGCAAGCACCCTTTTATGAGCATAAATTGGAATTGCTCCCTGTCTGAAATTAAAAGGACGGATATCATCCAAGCCAGCCGTGTGATCAGCATGTTCATGAGTAAATAAGATACCGTCCAATTTTCTGCAGTTTGATGACAGCATCTGTTGTCTAAAATCAGGTCCGCAATCGATTACGTATGAATAATCTTCCCACGTAATCCAAACCGAAACCCGGAGCCTTTTGTCCTTAAAATCAGTGCTTTTGCAAACTTCATGATCAATCCCAATAATTGGAATTCCTTGAGATGTGCCAGTACCTAAAAAATATACCTTCAATTGCGTTGTTTTTTTTACAAAAATAGGATTAATTTCTCTTTCATTAAGAACCGAATTAGTTAACTTTGTAACATAATTGCCGAATTTAAACAAAAAAAATGGAAGCCAAAAAGATAAAACTAAAAGGAGACAAAGTTATCGAGCAAATTCCTTCTTTGAAGGACAAAGCACTTCGTATTAATTTGAACGAAAACATATACGGAACTTTTGCCGAAATTGGTGCTGGACAAGAAACAGTCAGACATTTTTTTAGATCAGGCGGATCTTCTGGAACAATTGCAAAAGCCATGTCGGCCTATGATAAAGACTTTAGTGATGCAGTTTATGGAATCGAAGAAGACGGCCGTTATGTAACTGAAAGTCGACTAAAAAAAATGCTGACTTTTGAAGGCGAATTGATTGAAGAACGATTAAGCCGGACAAAACATCCTAACAAAATGTTTTTCAGCTATGCCAATACAGTTGCTACTATCGATTTTGCAAAACAGTTTAAAGGCCACGGCTGGGTTGGGATTCGATACCAGCTGGATCCTGCCGAAGATTATAACGAAATTATCATCCACATCCGTTTCAAAGAAAATGATTCCCGTTTACAGCAGGAAACCTTAGGTGTTTTAGGAGTTAATCTTATTTATGGTGCTTTCTACAAATACAACGATCCAAAAAAATTACTGCGTTACTTATACGACCATCTTGACAAAGACCAATTAGAAATTGATACCATTAATTTCTCAGGTCCTCGTTTTGCTGATGTTGACAATCGTTTAATGAGTCTGCAACTGGTAAAAAACGGTATGACCGATGCAGTAATGTTCAACCCAAAAGGAAAAAATGTTCTGCCAGCGGCCATTCTATACAAAAAAAATATCCTTGCTTTTAGAGGAAGTTTCCGTCCAGTTACCAAGGTAAACATGGACATGTATGCAAACTCCTTAAAAATGTTTTTGGAAGAAAACAAGGTAGAGAAAGAAAATACATTGGTTATTTTCGAAATAACACTGTCCAATCTTAGGTCTGATGGAGAAATTGACGAAAGAGATTTTATGGATCGTGCCGAATTGCTATGCTCATTAGGACAAACTGTAATGATTTCCAATTTCCAAGAATACTATAAAGTAGTCGAATATTTCTCTAATTATACCAAAGCCCGAATGGGACTTGCCATGGGTGTAAACAACTTAGTAGATATTTTTGACGAAAAATACTATCGCCATTTGAGCGGTGGAATTCTGGAAGCTTTCGGAAAATTATTCTACCGCGATATGAAAGTCTTTTTATATCCAATGATAGGCGAAGAAGGCGAAATCATCACTTCCGAAAACTTAATGGTACACCCTAGAATGAAAGAATTATACAAATTCTTTAAATTCAATGGAAAAGTAGTCGATATCGAAGATTACAACCCTGATATACTAGAAGTATTCTCCCGCGAAGTATTAAAAATGATTAATGCCGGAAAACCAGGCTGGGAACCAATGCTTCCTCCTGGAGTAGCAGAAATTATTAAAGAAAAACATCTTTTTGGCTATCAGCCGAATCCGCTTTTAGAAGAGAGCAAATAATTTAAGCTAAAAAAGCTATATCAAAATTTAAAAAATCCAAGAAAGACAGACTGTTTTTCTTGGATTTTTTTAATAACAATTACCATTTGGGTTAGCCACCATTAGGAAAAGGGGGCAACTTGTAGAATTTCTCATTCTCCCCCTTTCCCTAATGCTCTCGTTCTGTACGCTCCGCAGCAGCGGATTGCTCCCATCACTCACGCGGTTACTAGAACTTCAGAAAAAACGAAAGAGTTATTTCAATATTTGATTTGCGTGTTCTTTTGTCTTTACATCTGAGATAACATCTGTAATGATTCCGTTTTCATCAATTACAAAAGTAGTTCTATGAATACCATCATATTCTTTTCCCATAAACTTTTTAGGTCCCCAAACTCCAAAAGCGTTAATCACAGATTTATTCTCATCTGCTAATAACGGGAAAGGAAATTCGTATTTATCCCGAAACTTCGCTTGTGCTTTGGCACTATCGGCGCTTACTCCGATAAGTGCGTAATTATTAGCTTGAAAACGCTCAAAATTATCCCTTAAATCACAAGCCTCCGTTGTACATCCTGGTGTTGAAGCTTTTGGATAAAAGAAAACCACCAGTTTTTTTCCTTTATAATCGGCTAATTGATGCGATTTTCCATCTTGATCTACCCCTGAAAATTGTGGCGCTTGATCTCCTATTTTTAATGTAGTCATTTTTATGAGTTGTTGAGTTACTAAGCCACTAAGATACTAAGTTTTATAAAAAAATGACATTCAAATTAAATTCAAAAACTAAATAATACTATTTTTACATTCAAAAACAATCTTAAAAAGTTAGATTCCAAGCAACTCAAAAAAAAATGACCAAACAGGAACGCGTAACATTTGTTATAAATACGTTGAATGAATTATATCCTACTATTCCAATTCCGCTAGACCATAAAGACCCTTATACTTTACTGATTGCCGTTTTACTTTCGGCACAATGTACAGATGTGCGCGTGAATCAAATTACACCTTTACTTTTTGCAAAAGCAGACAATCCATATGACATGATTAAAATGTCGGTGGAAGAAATCAAAGAAATCATTCGCCCTTGCGGTTTATCCCCAATGAAATCAAAAGGAATTCACGGATTATCGCAAATTTTAATTGAAAAACACAATGGACAAGTCCCGCAAAGTTTTGAGTATCTCGAAGAATTGCCGGCTGTAGGACATAAAACCGCCAGTGTCGTGATGTCTCAGGCTTTTGGAGTTCCTGCTTTTCCCGTGGATACACACATTCATAGATTAATGTACCGCTGGAATTTAACAAATGGTAAAAATGTAGTTCAAACTGAAAAGGATGCCAAACGTATTTTTCCAGAAGAATTATGGAATGAACTCCACCTGCAGATTATTTGGTATGGACGCGAGTATTCGCCTGCCAGAGGATGGAATTTGGAGAAAGATATTATTACTAGGATGATAGGGCGAAAATCAGTTTTGAGTGAATTTTATAAAAAATAATTATATATTCAAAATAAAAAATTCACTAATTTTTTAAAAAGAAATTAGTGAATTTTATTTTTGATGTTGAGCATTCGGAATTTGTGTATAATACTAAGTAGGAAGCCCAATTAATTGGCAATAATTTCAAAAACCTTATCCTCAGTTTTTACTATTTTCAAAGCTTTAGAGTAGTTTAATAATAAAGATACAACTTCTTTATCCGGTTTCATTTTTTTGACAACTTTCAATTCTTTAGAGTAATTCTTTTCCATATCAATATAAATTTCATTTTATATTACAACGGAGGAATTTCCCCTTTATTATTAGTTTGTCAAAACAATTTTATGCTTATCTATAATTTTTCTCAAATTCATTATCGCATACCGCATCCTACCCAAAGCAGTGTTGATGCTAACGCCCGTAGTTTCCGAAATTTCTTTAAAACTCATATCCTGATACATACGCATGATTAAAACTTCTTTTTGATCCAAAGGAAGCTCTTCGACTAGTCTGCGGACATCAACCTCAACTTGATCTGCAATAAGCTGATTTTCGATCGTAAGTGAATTATCTGACATTACAGAAAAGATAGAAAACTCCTCGGTCTCTCTGTACATCGGCATTTTTTTTGACTTTCTAAAATGATCGATAATTAAGTTATGGGCAATACGCATGACCCAAGGCAAAAACTTACCTTCTTCGTTGTATGAATTTAGTTTTAAGGTTTTTATTACTTTGATAAAAGTATCTTGAAAAATGTCATTGGAAACATCTCTATCTGTAATTTTGGAATAGATAAATCCAAATATTTTAGATTCATGTCTTCTTATTAGTACAGCTAAGGCATTTTCATTACCAGCTATATATTCCTTTACTAATAAAGCATCCGTTTTTTCTTTATTAACCATAGTTATTACTTTTAGACTTGTTAGTTCATTGGGGGAAAATTCTCTAAAAAGTAGTTCTGTACTATAGGCTTAAAAAGTTTTATTAAAGTTAAATATTTTCCAAATTTAACAAATTATTATCTAAGAAAGCAAAAAAAAAGATGCTTATTATCATTTTAAAAAAAACTAAACTCATATTTTTTGTAAAAATTAAGATTAAACTATTAATGATAAAATATTGTTTTACACTGATATACCTGACATACTGATAAAACTATAAATTAAAAAAAGCTCATTCACTTTTTTTGCCTCTTTAACAAAATACAAATTACACCTACAAACAAAAACTAAAAAAGGATTACAAAAAGTATTAAAACGGATAAAAATAATTCCAGTTTTTATATTACTGATAGACTTTGATATAATCAACCAAAAATTCCTGTGGAAAAACACTGTCATCAACTTTTAATCCGCCAAAATTACCTCCTATTGCCAAATTAATTAGAAAAAAGAAAGGCTGGTCGAAAGGCCATGTATTTTCATTTTTAATTTCAGGCTGAAAAGTATAAACCAAATCTTTGTCTACAAAAAAGTCGATTTTATCTTTCGTCCACTCTATCGCATAAACGTGATACCCCTCTTCAATAGCCGGTATTGTTGTTTTCTTACTATTGATAGAATTCCCATGACTGTCTTGTGTATGCAAAGTCGTATAAACAGTATGCATCTCTCGTCCAACATATTCTAATATATCAATTTCACCGCATTTTGGCCAGCCTGACTCTGAAAAATTTGACCCTAACATCCAGAAAGCAGGCCACAATCCTTGTTTTGGCTCTAGCTTCCAAACGCCCGTATTGAAATTCTTTTTTCTTTTTGGTAGTGATTCTGGTAGATGTATAACTGTCTCCGTCTTTTTTGGCAGTGATCACTAAATTTCCGTTTTCCAGCCTATGATTAGTATTGGTATACAACTGGCGTTCATTATTACCCCAGCCACAATTGGGACAGCCGTCACCCAATTCAATATTCCAAACTTTATCATTCAAAGTTTTGCCGTAAAAATTCTCTTCCCAAATCAATTTACGTTTGGTTTGCTGTCCAAATACTGCCCCGCTTATCAATAGGGCTATTATAAGTTTATTCATTGCTGTTTTATTTTACAAATTGAAAATCTCCTTTTAATGTTTCTACAGAATTACCGCCAATGAAAACTTTAAAATCTCCAGCTTCAGCTTCCCATTTAGAGTTGGCAGTAAAGAATTCAATTGTTTTTTCATTAATGGTAAAAATTACGTTCTTCGTTTCGCTCGGCTGTAATTCAATCATTTCAAACCCTTTTAACTCCAAAACTGGCCGGGTAACACTTCCGATTAAATCTCTAATATACAACTGAACCACTTCTTTTCCAACTACTTTCCCCGTATTTTTAACTAAAACAGAAACTTCAATTTTTCCATTTTTAGAAAAAGATTGTGTTGACAATTTTAAACCTGAATATTCAAATTTAGAATAACTTAAACCAAATCCAAAAGGATATAAAGGCGTATTCTTTTCATCTATATAATGCGACCAAAAAACACTTTCTGGTTCGTTCATAACTGGTCTTCCTGTATTTTTATAATTGTAATAAATGGGTACTTGAGCTACATTTCGAGGAAAAGTCATAGGCAGTTTTCCGCTGGGATTGTAATCCCCATATAACACTTGTGCAATAGCATTACCGCTTTGAGTACCTAGCTGCCAAGCTTCTACAATTGAAGGAATATGTTCTTCTGCCCACGGAATAGCCAATGGACGACCATTATTAAGCACCAAAACTATATTTGAATTTACTTTATATATCGCTTCCAACAGCTCTTGCTGCACACCCGGCAAACCCAAATCTGCCCTGCTTCGGCCTTCACCCGACTGCAAACCATGTTCACCTAAAACAAGTATTACCACATCGGAATTTTTAGCTGCCGTAATTGCTCCTTCAAAACCAGATTTATCGGTAGTATTGATTTTAGTTTCCAAAACAAATTTTGGAGTTCCAAGTGCAACATCGGCACCTTTGGCATACGTGAGCTGGTTGTCTTTGTAAGCCTGTAAACCTTCCAAAACAGAAACTGCAGTATTATCATCAGCTGCAATTCTCCAATTACCCAGCGGGCTTGTTTTATCATTTGCTAAAGCACCAATCAAGGCTATTTTTTGTCCTGATTTTTTTAAAGGCAATAAATCATTGTTGTTCTTTAATAATACAATAGATTTTTTGGCCATATCCAAAACTTCTTTGTGAAATTCAGGTTTTCCAACGGTTACCAGCTCTCGAGCTTCATCACAGTACTTGTACGGATTAACAAATAAACCCAGTTCAAACTTCACTTTCAAAACTCTTCTTACGGCATCATCAACTATGCTCTCTTTAACTTTACCCTCCCGAACCAATTGAGCCAAATAATCTACATAAGCATTAGACTCCATATCCACATCCGAACCTGCATTTATAGCTAATTCGGCGGCATGTTTGTCATCTTTGGCATATCCATGAGCTTTCATTTCCTGCATAGAACCCCAGTCTGATACTACGAATCCTTTAAATTTCCAATCACCTTTCAGTATCTTTCTTTGTAAATACGAGTTCCCTGTAGCAGGAATTCCATTTAGTTCATTAAAAGAATTCATAAACGTTCGGACTCCGGCATCCACAGTTGCTTTGAAAGGAGGAAAAATAACATTCTGCAAGGTCGATTCCCCTACATCTACTGTATTGTAATCTTTCCCAGATTCGGCAAAACCATAACCTGCAAAATGTTTGGCGCAGGCCAAAATATTTTTGTTAGAACTTAAATCACCTTGAAAACCTTTAACACGAGCTTCGGCAATTCGGCTTCCTAAATAAGAATCTTCCCCTGCTCCCTCCATCACACGCCCCCAACGTGCATCGCGGGAAATATCCACCATTGGTGCAAAAGTCCAATTTATTCCAACTGCTGAAGCTTCATCAGCTGCCATTGCTGCAGATTTTTGAATAGCTTCTAAATCCCAACTGGCCGATTCAGCGAGCGGTATAGGACTAATGGTTTTATATCCATGAATAACATCAAAACCAAACAGAAGAGGAATCCCTAATCGGGTTTGTTCAACAGCTATTTTCTGCAAGGCTTTCACATCTTTAACACCTTTCACATTTAGCATCGAACCTACCAGTCCTTTCTTTAAATCCTCATATTTTTTGGCTGCTAAACCTTCTTTTGGAGTTGGACCTGTAACATCCCAAAAACCATTATACTGATTAAGCTGTCCAACCTTTTCTTCTAGGGTCATTTTCTTCAAAAGTATTTCTACTTTTTTATCAATAGAAACATCACTTTTAGCCTTAGTTTGTGCTTCAGTTGAACTCATTATCAGTAATCCGACAGCTAAAAACAAATAGGTTTTTCTAATTAATTGCATCATAACTTACTCTTTTAAAAAATAAGAAGACTGAATCAAATCCAATCTTCTTATTCCTATTACTAATTCAAAAAAAATTATTGAAACACTTTTACATAATCAACTTCCATCGCTGATTGTGTGAAAGCAGGATCTATAGCACCACCTAAATTTCCTCCCATAGCGACATTGATAATCATAAAGAAATTTTTATGAAACGGTAAATCCATATTGGAATTATCAAATGTGAAGAAAAGAGTACCATCAACAAAGAAACGGATCGTTTTTGGAGACCAAATTGTTTTATAAATATGAAACTCAGAACTTGCATTTGCAATAGCAGTAGTTTTTACAGCTGCATTTCCTCCAGAACTTCCAGGATAATGTAAAGCTGCCTGAGTCAATAATGGTTTATTTCCAATCCATTCTACAAAATCAATTTCTCCGATAGCAGGCCATATTCCCGGCGAAGTACCAAGTGACCAAAACGCAGGCCATATTCCAGCACCAGTTGGCATTTTGGCTTTCATCTCAATTTTACCATACTTGAAATCATACAAACCTTGAGTTTTAATTCTTGCAGAAGAGTACTCGGCTCCTCCAGAAGCTTCTTTAATAACCGTGATTACAAGGTTTCCTCCAATAATTTTTACGTTTTTAGCAAGATTCGTGTAGTTCTGTTTTTCGTTATTACCCCAGCCATTATCACCTTTACCAAGATCATAAGTCCATTTTGCAGGATCTGGAGCTCCATCTGTACTAAACTCATCTGACCAAACTAAATTAGTGTAATCTGTATCATCTGTTGTCCCACCAGGAGGAGATGTAGTGAACGTTTGATACCAAGCAAATCCATCATTATTCTCTTGAACAAAACGCACTACCATTCGGTTTTCAGTAATTGACAAAATTTCATATTGCGTTGCACCTGCATAATAACCCATAAAACCTCCATCAGAAAAATTCATTACAGTTCCGGTACTTTGCTTACTAGCATCCGGATTTTTAGAAACTGCGGACGCTGAAGGACTCAAAGCAACTATTTTAGTCCCCACAGTACTGTATGGCAAGCATTGATCATCACCGCCATTAGTACCGCCACCCACACTTTTGTAAGCGTTTTGAAAAAAGGTATTTCCTTTATTGTCCTGTTTGAATTCAATTTTACCATTAACTAATGCAAAAGTATAATCACCGTCATAGAAACAAGTAGCAGATTTTTCAAAAGCACCAGCCTGATACCATAATGCAAAATAATTTTCTTTAGCATTATCATTATTTGGCCCCAAACCAAGATGCCCTTTTTCGGCGGCAGCTATATACCATTTTTTACCAGCTGCGGTTCCACCTGTAAGAAGCTGAGTCGATTTTTCATCGCTAAAATCACTTCGCACAGTTACATCGACGGTAATATTAGTTGAAACTCCTCCCTTACCAGAAGCAATTACAGTTACTGTATAAGTATTTACACCAACAGTAGTAAACAGATGTTCTGAAACACCGCTTGGAGCATTTGCCGAAATTCCATCGCCAAAGGCGAATTTATAAGAGATTGCATCTGAAGCTTTAGCGGTAAACTTCACTTTTCCAGATCCGTCTCCATCTGGAGCATCGGCTGTTTTTCCAATAATATCTACCGAAACTTGGAGATTTGAAGGAGAGCCTACTTCACCAAAAGAATAATTATCTTCCTGGCAATTGACCATTAATAGTAAACTAAAAAAGACCGCTATATTTATAAGTATTTTTTTCATGTTCCTTTATTTTAATTAAATTCTAACCAGTTTAAATGACCAAAACACACCTGCACCTGCTTCAATAACCACATTCATGGTGTTATTGTTATCTAGAAGAGTTACATTATATGTGATAGAAGCTGGAACAGCTACATTCGGTAGTTCTCCTGCATTATTTACTTTAGGAAGTCCTAGATATGCTCCCGCCCCATTAATTTTAAGAGTTCCTGCTGCTGCATCATGTAGATAAGTAGCCTCAACAGAACCATCATGAGGAGCGACTTGAGCTCCGCATGCTTCTGCCGCTATACCTTGCCATTTCTCAAGCCAAGTATCAGTCCCCTGAACATTACTAAAAGACCCATTTGATGAAAAAACAAAAGTGTCATTAAAATAGCAAGCTCTATCAATTACTGCTTGTGCATCGTTTGCCCACCAACCACCACTGCCTGAGCTTGGCCCTACTTTTAAAGCACCTGCTTCAGGAGCAATTTTCCAAGTTCCCTCTAATACTGATGATGTAACTGCCTCTTTATAAAAATAAACGTTATCAATATAAATCGTATGACTTCCGCTAGGATTTCCTGAGAAAATTAACTGTGCAATATGTTCACGTGTGGTCAAATTTGTAAAATCACTTAAAGGGATATCTAAACTTACCCAACTTCCTTGTGCAGGTGCGGTAAATTTAACCTCGTGTTCAACATTATCACCTCCTTGTTCCCAAACACCATTAGCTCCAAAATCAACTAATTTTATTCTGAATTCTGTAAAGTCAGAAGACCAAACATCTACGTGAAGAAATGTCATTGTTGAAGCATCAATCGTTGCGGCAGATTCAGCACCTACGAAATTTAAATTTGAGTATTGTATTATATTATTTCCTGCAATAATTTTTTCACCTTTTGTAGCTTGAGACCAATCTGTTTTCCATGTTGTCATTGGTACATTTGTATATGAATCACTAAACATTGAAATGACATTAGTTGCAGATCTTGCTGGAATTGAAGCTGCTGAAGTTGGTCCCTCAATTAGAATAGCTTCAAACTCCTTTACAAATTCTTTTGTCTGAATAGCAGCACTTTTAGAAACCACTCGAATTGTATACACCCCAGCCGTTTGATAAACATAAGAAACAGATGCGCCATTGTTTGCTGAAAGTGGATCAGGTTTGCCCGCTTCTCCAAAGTACACATCATAAAACAATGCAAAATCAGCCATTGCAGTAACAGTTACTTTTTTGGAAACAGCCAAATCATTTGTAATAACTACTTCTAAATTTTCTGGAGCTTTGAAAGAAACCACTACTTCCTGAGTCACTTCTGTTCTTTTTCCATTTAATGTAGTACCGACAATCTTAGACTGATACACACCTTCCGTATAAACGTGAGACACTGTTTGTCCTGGGTTTACAATCGCAGGTTCTACGGTTCCATCTCCAAAATAAATTTCATATTGAGTAACTCCTTCTCCTTTTGGCAAGAAAGTTACTTTTCCAGTATTATCCTGCGTTACTGTTGTTAATGCAGAAATATTGGTTGGTGCTGCTATAGCATCTAAATCAACCGAACTATTGTCATCTGTACAACCCAAAGTGATTGCAAGGACAAAAAGACTTATAATATAATGTATTTTTCTCATAATGATAGTTTTTTAGTATCCAGGATTTTGGCTCCAATTACCAGCTGAAAATTGAATTTCCTGTAACGGAATTGGGAATAATTCATTCTTACCTGCTGTAAATCCATCGATAGTGCCAGCAGCCTTTTGAGTACGAACTAAATCGAAAAAACGTAACCCTTCTCCAACAAATTCTACTCTTCTTTCATTGAAAATTGCATCAGTCAATGCTGCTGCAACTGACGTAATTCGATGATTTGTATCTCCAAAAGCACGGTCTCTCACCTGATTTAAATACCCTAAAGCTCTAGCATCACTTATACCTCCGCGGTTAAGAGCTTCAGCAGCCATTAGCAAAACATCGGCATAACGGATTGCTCTGTAATTATTAGGATTTGTTAAATTCAAATCACCTGCAGCTACATCTCTTCTTTTTCTAGGAAGGTATTTTTGATTGAAGTAACCAGTATCTTTATATCCTTTTCCAAAAGTGGCATTATTTGTTTCAGACCAAGCTACAATATCCAATAATGAAGCGTCTAATCTTGAATCTCCTGCTTCGAATGCATCATAGGTTTCTTTGGTTGGAATATTAAAACTAAAACCAGAAGTGTATTTTGGTCCATCATAGTTTCTTACTCCGCTAAATCCTACGGCTACATTACCTTCGCTGCATTGTAAACATCCAAAACCTGCACCTTCTACATCGGTGTACTGCACTTCGAAAATGGATTCAGAACCATTTTCTCCCTCCATTTCAAAAATAGAGGCGTAATCCTGAACCAAAGAATATTTTGATGAAGCTATTACTTGTTCTAAAGCCGCTGCAGCTTGTGCAAATTTATTTTGGTACAAATAAACTTTACCCAATAAAGCCAGAGCAGCGCCTTTGGTTGCTCTGCCTGTTTGAGAAGCATCAGGTGATATGTTTGCAGCCGCGAAAATCAAATCGGCTTCAATAGAAGCATAAACCTCCGAAACAGATGCACGAGGCACTTTGGTTTCGTCTCCGCGCAAGAATCTTTTATCACCGTTCAAGGGTATACCGCCAAACCATTTTACCAATTCGAAATGATAATAGGCTCTAAGAAAACGGGTTTCTCCAATAATTTGATTTTTACCCTCAAAATCGGTTTTATCTTTAAATTCTAAAATGTAATTTGTTCTCTGAACACCCGCAAACATCCAATCCCAAACATTCTTAACATTATCATTCACTTGGGTATGAGTCATATCATCAACCTGCTAAAAACCGGGTACATCAGTAGCACTTTCACCTCCAGAAAGCGTGTTATCCGAAGCGATTTCTCCAAGTAATGCATTTACATATGTTGACTGCAGTATGTCATAAGCAGCCACTAATGCATTATCGTATTCTGTTTTTGAATTAAAATAATTCTCAGTATCTATTGAATATACAGGTTCACGATCTACAAATTCATCTGTACATGATGTGGCAGCAAGACAGAATATCCCGATACTTACAATTGCAGTATATATATTTTTTTTCATAATAATTAATATTAAAAATTAATGTTTAACCCTAACATATACGTTCTTGGAATAGGGTAAAAACCATAATCAATTCCAGCACCAATAGGAGAATTGGAAACTTGATCTTGATTTAAAGGACCATTAGACTGACCAGGATCATAACCATTATATTTTGTAAAAGTGTATAAATTGTTAATTCCTGTATATATTCTGAATTTAGTAATCCCGATCTTATCAATAACTTTTTGGCTTAAAGAATACCCTAATTGAATATTCTGAATTCTTAAATACGAAGCATCTTCAACAAAATAATCAGAAAAAACATTATTAGAAGTTGCATCGGTAGTTACTCTTGGAGTAGTGTTCGTAGAACCCTCTCCTGTCCAGCGTCCTAAAACATAATCAGTATGATTCACATCTGTAAGTGTTCTTTCATAATTGCGTACCATATCATTACCCAAAGATGCATAAGTATACAGTGCAAAATCAATGTTCTTGTAATTCAATTGAAGATTGAAACCCATTGTATAATCTGGAATAGGGTTGCCCAAATCTGTTCTGTCACTAGTATTAATAACTCCGTCGCCATTTATATCTACGTAACGTAAATCTCCAGGCGCAGCATTTGCACCTAAGGCTTTTTGTGAAGGATGCGCATCTGCTTCGGCTTGGTTTTGAAAAATCCCATCGGTTTTATAACCATAAAAGTATCCAATTGGTTTTCCAACTTCCATTCTTGAAATTGGAAGCTGACCCACTCCAAAATTACCCTGCTCAATAAAACCAGTTCCATTATTAACCTCTAGCACTTCGTTTTTGATATAAGCTACATTATAGCCTACATTCATCGATAGATTCTCGGTTATTTTAGTATTGTAATCTATCGCAAACTCCATTCCTGAATTACGCACAGAACCTGCATTGATAGTAGGTGAGCTAGCTCCTGGAGCCCCAACACCTATAATTCCAGATACTGGTATATTTGGAACCAAAAGATCTTTTCTGGTATCGCTAAAAAAATCAGTTACAATAGAAACTTTATTATTGAATAATTTCAAATCAAAACCAACATCAAGTTTTTGAGATTCTTCCCATTTTATATCCTTATTTGGAATTTGACCTCCGGCAACACCAGACACTAAATTGCCATTAAAAACATAAGTAGCCTCACCAGATAATAATCCAAGATACCCGTTAGAAGGGATTTGATCATTTCCTAAGGTACCAAAGCTTCCTCTAATCTTGAAAAGATTAAAAGTATCTGACTCTCCAAAAAAGCTTTCTTCCGAAACTACCCAACCTGCAGTAAAAGAAGGAAAGTAGCCTACTTTATTTCCTGGTCCAAATTTTGTAGAAGAATCACGGCGCAGCATCCCTGAGAATAAATACTTTCCGTTGTAATCATACTGAACTCTTCCAAAATAAGAAAGTCTGCGGTCATCATAATTATATGAACTATTTGTTAGTGTCTCTGAAATTCCTTTTGTCAAAGAAATATCTGCAAATTCCCAAGAATTATTTGGAACATCATAACCTGTTGCAAATAAACCATTGCCCCATGTTTTGAAAACAGTGCTGCCCGCTACTGCTACAAGATTATGATTTTCGCCTATTTTTTTTGTGTAAGTTCCATAAATATCAAAAGAGTAATTATTGTCATTTATTGCATTTTGAGAAACCGAACTGCGGTTTACATCAAAAACTTTTCCGCCGTAGCTTATTTCTTTCGCAAAACTTTTTCCTTTACTATTTGAAGAGTTAAAACCTAAAGATCCAGATAATACAAAACCATTAAACAGTTTATAGTCCAAACCTAAATTTCCGTTTATTTTACTCAGATCATAATTATTATAAGTATTCTCAATCTGTGCTAATGGATTAATAATTTCAGTTCCTAAACCTGTCGTACTTGGAAAGACTGTCAAATTACCATTTTGATCATAAGGAGTTAAAGTTGGAGGTGCATTCAAGGCATTAAATAAAACTGAGCCTAAAGCATTTTCTGATAATGCTTTTCTGTTAATGTAAGTATAGATGACATTGGTTTTTAGTTTCAATTTATCTGTAAGGTCGGCACCCAAAGATATTCTTGCCGTATTTCTTAAAAAACCAGATTTGTCTTCTCCAATGATTCCTTCTTGGTCCAAATGAGAACCGCTTACAGAATATGATATTTTATCAGATCCGCCTGAGATAGACAAATCATAATTAATGATAGGCACAGTAGAAAAAACTTCATTTTGCCAGTCAGTACCTTTTCCTAGTCCTGAAACATTAGGATAAGGCAATGCTTTTCCACCATTAGCATAACTTTCGTTCAACAGCAAAGCATATTCAGTAGCATCTAAAGTTGGAAGTTTTCTGGAAACATCCTGAATACCGGTATATGTATTGAATGAAAATTTAGCTTTAGAATTTCTTTTACCCGTTTTTGTAGTTACAAGTATAATTCCATTCGCACCAATAGTTCCGTAAATTGCTGCTTGTGCATCTTTCAATACAGTCATAGACTCTACATCATTTGGATTCAATAAAGACAAATCACCTACATAGCCGTCAATGATAACAGCTGGTCCGTTTTGCCCATTTGTACCGACACCTCTAATGCGTATATCCAGAGCAGCACCAGGAGAACCTGACTGTGTAGTAACATTTACACCAGCAACTGTCCCTTGAAGTGCTTGTTCAATTTTAACTGGTTTCAAAGCATCGAGTGTTTTACTGCCTACAACAGAAACAGATCCCGTTACATTTTTCTTTGAAACACTTCCATATCCTATGACAACAACTTCATTTAATGTCTTGGCTTCATCTAACATATTGATTACTATATTAGAATCACCTGCATTGACAATATACTCAGCTGATTTATAACCAACATATGTAAACTCAAGAGCAGTACCTATAGAAATTCCTTTCATTGTGAACTTTCCATCAAAATCAGTAGATACCGAATTTCCAGAACTCTTGTCCTTTACATTCACCCCAAATAAGGGTAAACCTGTACTTCGTTCTTTTACTATTCCCGCTATATCCTTCTTTTGAGCGAACCCAAAAGTTGCAAAAAGCAAAAAGATAATTAATAAATGTTTTGACTTCATAATTTATAAGTTTTAGTTAGTGAATTACAAACTTATAATGAAGTACTGAAGATTATTTAAAAATCACCACAACAAAAAACATACAATTTAAAAAAAACACCTTTAAATTAATAATAACTCATAAAATACCTGCTAATTAAGATATATTCAAAAAATAATTTCAGGGACAAGACATAAAAAAACCACAACTATCACGTTAATGTTGTGGTAATGTATAGGTAATTTTAGCAAAAAGAATTAGACCTATACCTCCATGATATATTCTACAAGACCTTGCTCGTGGGGCAAATCCATTTTTTTACGCAAACGATATCTTTTGATCTCTACGCTGCGCACTGAGATATTAAATAAAGGAGCCACTTCCTTTGATGAAAGATTCAGCCTGAGATAAGCACAGAGTCTCAAATCATTTGGTGTCAGAGCTGGATGTGCGAGTTTGATTCTTTTCAAGAAGTCTTTATCAGCATTATCAAAGGCTTCTTTAAAAACACTCCAGGAATCTTCTTCGGTAATGTTTTTATTGATTGTAGTAATTACAGATTTTACATTACTATTTCCATTTTCGGACGTTTTCTTTAAATCTTCTTTAATGAAAGCTAATAATTCATTCTTACTGTTTAAACTCATAGTAGAAACTGCTAATTCTCTGTTTTTGGAATCAACATCCTGAGAAAGCTGCTCGTTTTTCATTTTCATAAGCTGTTTTTCATTTTCCAATCCTTGGATTTCCAGCAATAAATTATTTTCTTCAATCAGCTTTTCTCTTTGTTTGCGGTAATAATTCAGATAAGCTTTATTTATAAAATGAGCCGAAATCAAAAATAGCAGGAAATAAATAATAATGGCTAAGTTGTTATTATACCAAGGTTTTAAAACCGAAAAATTATAAACCGCAATATTTTGCAGTGTAGTATTTGCAAATTTAGCTCTAACTTTAAATGTATAATCACCGGGAGGAAGATTTTTGAAATTTACAGTTGTCTTAGAACTCCAATCGCTCCATTCCTCATCAAAGCCTTCCAAAGAATATCGATACTCTGCATTTATGTATTTATTATATTCAGGAATAGTATAAGCGAAAGTGATGTTATTTTCATCATATTTAAAACTCCCCTCTTCATTTATTGTTTTATTTAAAACCTTTTCATTTAATTTATTAGCCCCAACATTAGTTATTGTAACCAAATAACTTTTGAAACTCATATCATTAATGTTAATGGAGTAAAAACCGTCTGTAGTCCCGATAAGATATTCTGAATTAGATATTTGTGTAATATTTTCAAAACCCAGCATCGAATTCGTAAGTGAAGATGGAATTGGAATTACATTTTTCTTAAGCTGATTGCTTAATTTGCTTAATGAAAAATAATGAATATAGTTTTTGGAAAACAGCCAAAATTTATTTGAATTATCTACTATCAGCTTGCCCGATGTATATTCGTCTTTTTCGAATACAGAGCTCAGCTGATTATCTTTTTTAAACTCTTTTGTTTTAGGATTCAATTTAAAAATCCCTTCTTTATAGGCATAATAAATTTCATTATTAAATTTTATCAAACCCGAATATCTTCCTTTTTTGGGATAAGAATAAGCGATAAACGGACTTGCTTTTAATAATTTATCATCCATTTGAAATCTAAAAACACCTTTGTATTCATGACTCACATAAACTTCCAGCGAATTTGTAACCTCAAAATATCGGGAAGAATAATTAAATCCTTTTATTTTATTTCTAAAAATCCATTGATTATTTACTTTCTCAAGTACTGATATTCCATAATAATTTCCCTACAGTAAAATATTTTCATGCTGAGGCACGGTTTCAAATTTCCAAGTTCCCGACTGAAAAAAAATACACTTAGCTGATGCATAATTAATAATATAAGTTCCGGTATCATGTCCGCAAAACAGTGTTCCTTGGTATTCAAACAAAGACCAAACCTGCCCTTTAGTACCGGCTATAAACTTAAAACCGTCTTTGGATTTATAATTTTTATAAAACAGCCCCTGATTAGTTCCTACATACAATTTCCCATTATGCAGTTTCGTTGTATAAACTGTTCCCAAAGCCCCTGTATCATCTGTATAACTCTGAACTGGAGATTGTAAATTGATACAGTTTATACCATTATCAAGTCCAACCCAAAGATTATTGTCCATATCTTCAAATAAAGACAAAGCAGTATTATTGCTTAATCCTTTGTTTTGGGAAATATGATATTTCAATTTTCCGTTTTTAGTCAAAATAAAAACACCATGTGAAACAGTCCCTACGGCATAACTCCCATCTGAAAGTATTAAACTGCTGTAAACACTGCTGGTTTCTATCTGCGGATCCGCTTCGGTGACAAACTTAGAAACTGCTGTTCCTATAACTTTATAATAGCCATTCAGCTGGGTTTGAATAAGCAAGCCTTCGGGTATTGAAAAAACATTTATAATTCTATTATTTTTTAATATTGGATTATTGGAAACCAAATGTGCTTTCCCGCTCTGCAATTCGAACAACCCATCATTGACAGTTTGAAAATAAATAGAATTACTTGTTCCATATGACTTTCTAATACTGCTGTTGGGAGCAATTATTTTGAATGTTTTTGCTTTGGTATCATAAATATAAATACGATTCAAGGATTGAAAAATGACCCATTGGTCATAATTTAAAATATTCCAAAAATGTTCATCATTCAAGATTTTGCTTTTAATGGATTCACTAAGAGAAGTGTATTTTAAACTGCCGTCTGATTGTCTGGTCCAAAAGCCAAACTCCATATAACAGCCCGTGTAGATACGATTATCAATCACTTTTACTGATCTGATAATTGTTTCATTTGGCGAAGGATACAACTGCCAATTTGAGCCGTTAAACTCTAAAAGACCTTCATTATTAGCAAAAAATACATATTGGTTTTGTGACTGCGAAATCATCCAATTCTGATTTGCCGCCCCATATAAATTTGGAGTATACTTAACGATTGGAGGAAGCTCTTGCGAAAAGACATTAGCAAAGATGAAAAATAACAGGAAAGTAATTTTTGTTTTCAAAGGAAATGCGGTATTTAGATTAGAGACTTCTAATAAAAAGAAGCTAATACAGGTTAAAATAATAATTTGGCACTAACTCAACTATTATTAAAAATACAAATCGAAAAACAAAAATAGACTAAAAAACGAATTTTTGATTATAATTCTTTGGGCATTCTCAGATCAAAATTGAGTACTTTTGTGGAAATTCATTTTTAGTATGTCAATTGATATTTCCACACTCGACCCGAAGAAAAACATCATCATAAAAGGTGCACAGGTACATAATTTAAAAAATGTAGATGTTGCTATTCCCAGAAATAAACTTGTCGTTATTACCGGGCTTTCCGGTTCTGGAAAATCCAGTTTGGCATTCGACACCCTATATGCCGAAGGACAGCGCCGTTATGTAGAAAGTTTATCATCCTATGCCAGACAATTCCTTGGCCGATTGGATAAGCCAAAAGTAGAATACATAAAAGGAATTGCTCCCGCTATCGCTATCGAACAAAAAGTTAATACGACTAATGCCCGTTCTACTGTAGGAACTTCAACCGAAATATACGATTACATCAAACTATTATTTGCAAGAATTGGAAGAACTTATTCTCCAATATCTGGGCAGGAAGTCAAAAAAAACACCGTTACCGATGTGGTCAGCGAAGTCAAAAAATTTGATCAGGACAGCAAATGGCTTCTGCTCGCGCCTATTCATCTTGAAGAAGGAAGACAATTGGAAGACAAACTAAAAGTCTTACTGCAGCAAGGTTTCGCTAGAATTTTGGTAAATAATGAAATGGTTCGTTTGGATGATTTTACTTTAGAACAACAACACTCATTAGACCATAAAGACATTTTGCTTATCATTGACCGAATAGTTGTCAAAAATGAAGAAGAATTTTACAATCGTCTTTCAGACGCAGTTCAGACAGCTTTTTTTGAAGGAAAAGGAATTTGTTATCTGCAGGAATTAAATTCAGACAAAAGGCTGTCATTTTCGAATAATTTTGAATTGGACGGAATTACTTTTTTGGAACCAAATGTTCATTTATTCAGTTTCAACAACCCTTATGGTGCTTGTCCTGTTTGTGAGGGCTACGGAAATATCATAGGTATTGATGCCGAATTGGTCGTTCCAAACACTTCACTTTCGATTTTTGAAAATGCAATATTTCCTTGGCGTGGCGAAAGCATGGGCTGGTTTCGGGACGAATTGGTAAACCATGCCTACAAATTTGATTTTCCTATTCACAAACCTTTCTTCCAGCTTACTGAAGAACAGAAAGACTTAATTTGGACTGGCAACAAATACTTTCAAGGACTTAATGACTTTTTTAAAGAACTTGAAGAGAAAAATTATAAAATTCAGAACCGAGTGATGCTTTCGCGTTACAGAGGCAAAACCAAATGTCATGTCTGTAAAGGCAAGCGTTTGAGAATTGAAGCTTCTTATGTAAAAATAAATGGAAAAACGGTTTCAGATTTAGTCGATTTACCCATTAAACATTTAGTCACTTTTTTCGAAAATATTGATTTAGATATATACGAAAAACAAATAGCCAAACGGTTATTAATCGAAATCAATAATCGACTGTCATTTTTAACCGAAGTCGGCTTGAATTATTTGACTTTAAACCGAAATTCATCAACGCTTTCGGGAGGTGAATCCCAGCGTATTAATTTGGCAACTTCTCTAGGCAGCAGCCTTGTGGGTTCTATGTACATTCTGGATGAACCGAGTATTGGCTTGCATCCAAAAGACACTGAGAGATTAATCAAAGTACTAATTTCATTACGCGATCTTGGAAATACTGTAATTGTGGTAGAACACGATGAAGATATTATGAAAGCAGCCGATATGATTATTGACATAGGTCCAGAAGCCGGAACTCAAGGCGGAAATCTTGTTGCTCAAGGTACGTATGAAGAAATCTTGAAATCAAGTTCGCTGACCTCAAAATATTTGAATGGTGAACTCGAAATTAGTGTCCCAAAGAAAAGACGAACATCAAAAAACTTTATCGAAATAAAAGGAGCAAGAGAAAAAAATTTGCAGAATATAAATGTTATATTTCCTCTTGATGTTTTAACCGTTATCACTGGAGTTTCCGGCAGCGGAAAAAGCACGCTTGTCAAAAAAATTCTTTTTCCTGCCATGCAGAAAAAACTGGATAATGCTGGTGAAAAAGCAGGTCAATTTAGCGAATTATCAGGTTCATTTTCACACATAAAGCACATCGAATATGTGGATCAAAACCCTATCGGAAGAAGTTCCCGTTCCAATCCTGTAACCTACATCAAAGCTTATGATGATATTAGAGAATTGTATGCCAAAGAAAAACTTTCTAAAGTAAGAGGCTATCAAGCGAAGCATTTTTCTTTTAATGTTGATGGTGGAAGATGTGAAACCTGTAAAGGGGAAGGATCCATAAATGTCGAAATGGTTTTCATGGCCGATGTTCAGTTGCCTTGCGAAACCTGTAACGGAAAACGTTTCAAAAAAGAAGTTTTAGAAGTTGCTTTTGACGGCAAAAATATTCACGATATTCTAACAATGACTATTGATGATTCCATTGTTTTCTTTGAAAAAAATAAACAGACAAAAATCACACAAAAACTACAGCCACTACAAGATGTTGGTTTGGGATATGTACAATTAGGACAATCATCATCAACACTATCAGGCGGGGAAGCGCAACGTATAAAACTTGCCTCTTTTTTGGTTAAAGGAACAATAAAAGAAAAAGCGCTGTTTGTTTTTGACGAGCCCACAACAGGATTACACTTTCATGATATCAAAAAACTAATGGCCTCATTTGACGCTTTGATAGAGAAAGGACATTCAATATTGGTAATAGAACACAATCTGGACTTAATAAAATGTGCCGACTGGGTAATTGATCTTGGCCCCGAAGGTGGCGAAAACGGAGGTCTGTTACTCGCAGCAGGAACTCCTGAAGAAATTGTAAAAAACAAAAAGTCAATTACTGCAAAATATTTAAAAGAAAAATTATAGAAATTTTAAATAAGCTTTTTTTATCAAAAACTAAAAAGCTATGAAGTCAATTGCTTCATGGCTTTTCTATAATTATTTTTTTGGTGATAAAAGAAAAGATTTACGTTTTTACATAATCACTCAAATTCTATAAGATATAATCAATTTATTTTTAAACAAAAACCGTTAAAATAAATCGTGGTAATTTCAAGTTAGACATTAAAAATTACCCTAAATAGCATTTTTCCTCAAAAACAACACCCTCCTCATCTATAGAAACCAAAACCTTTTTGTCTTTAGCAGTAACCTGCGACATATACAACCAAGGTAATGACCACATACCAAGTGTTGCGCAACAAATCAAAAAATTTAAACTATGGTTAACTTTTTTACCTTCTTTATAAAGTACCGTAAAAGGCGTTTTTTCATTTTGTTCTATAACTACAAAACCATTTTGAATTTTATTCGCAATAACTTTTGTAAATAGATTTAATTTTTCCGGTTTAATAAAATGATTTTTCATCTTCTGACATTTAAGTTAATAAGCATTCATATCATATTGAGAACATTACAAATATAAACCACCTTTAATGATTTCACAATACCTACTTTTAGGGATATTAAAAAATAACGATTGCACTTTACTGACTAACAGTGTGTTATAAAACACAAACAAAAAAAAGCGCAAAAAAACTCGTTAGGATAAAGTTAATAAATAAATAAACACAACTTTACCTACAAAAAAAACAGGTGAAAAATACAAATTAACAAGTTAATGTTTATTAATTTACACTTTGTCTAAAAAAATAAGTTGAAAGACTTAAATCATATCAATTATTCATAAGAAATAGCAAATTTATTTCTATTCAAAAGAGAATTACAATGAGATGATTTAATTTTTGATTTAAACACCTGAAAAAAAATCATTACACTTTGTATAAATTAACCCAATAAAAAAAGAAGTGATTTACAAGAAAAATGGATTTGAAGACGGTTCTAAGCAATTAAATAACTTTATAAACTGCTTTGAATAATTTTATTTATTTTTTCTGATTTTAGAATAAACCTTATATAAAGTCTGGTTTATTTCTGTTGAGACAGTAAATTTATAATTGATATAAACATATACAACCGTTACCAAAAAAGACTTTAAAATAATTGCTACAATTGGACTTATTGGAAACTCCCAAAAATAAAACAATAAAAAAACTACAAATGTTATTCCAATAGAATGCAGGGTTTGCTTTGTAAATGGATACAGATGCATCCGTTTGACAACAAAAAGTAATTTTGCAACACTATAACAGGTAATTGATAATAAAGTTGCAAATGCGGAGCCAATAATTCCATATAAAGGAATAAAAATCATGTTTAAAACCACTGTTAAAATCACTAGGCCTACTCCTAGAAACAATACTGCTCTATAATATTTTGAATTAAAAATGATAGCATTATTATTCCCTAATATCAAATCAAAATATTTTGAAATACCAATCATAAAAACAACCGTAATACCACCACCATACTCTTTAGGCATCATTTCATACAACTGATTGATATTTACAAAAATACAAAGCATCACAAATCCACCCACAATTTGTAGATTAATGGATGTTTTTTTATACAAATCATTCAACTCATCGTATTTGTTTTCATGCATTAATTTTGCGGTAATCGGATACACAATTTGGTGCATTGCACGGCTTGGCACTGAAATAACCAAAGCAATATATGTGGCAACTGAATAAAAGGCAATATTTCCAATCTCCATATATTGATTCAACATAATTTTATCTCCATCCAAGAGTAAATTAGCAACACTGCCCGATAAAATAATATAAGATGTATATTCTAAAATTCCTTTTACATTGTGAGGTATAGTAAATTGGAAAACCGGTTTTTTAATTCGGAATGCGTAAAACATCGTTACTAAAAAAGCAACAAAGTAAATACCAGCAGTCAAATAAATAAAATCTACTACAGTAATCCATTTAAAATATATCCCTAAAAGAGCTATTAACGAAAATAATCTCAATCCCACTTCTTTAATAAAATTACCAAATACGGAATGCATATGGACTCTTGCCCAAGCGTAAAAAATTTCAAAATATGCCATACAAATCCCAACAAAAGGAATGAGCCAAATAAATTCTTTTACAATTGGATTCTTTTTTGTCACAAAAAAAGAAATCTCATCATAAAAAATCAAACCGATCAACATGATCAGAACGATTAATAAAATAGGAAATAATACTGTGAACGATAAAAATTCATTCCGTTCTTTCTCTGTTTTACATTGTGAATAAAACTTTACCAAGGTGTTTTGCATACCAATTGCAAATAAAGGCATTATAACATTGGCACAAGACAAAATATAATTAGACAATCCATAAAATGTTTTACCTAAAATGGGAGGAAATAAAAAAAGGGTACTTATTCCTCCAATTCCAAAACCTATATAAGTTATTATGGTATTTTTTAATGACTGATTTAATACTATGCCCATTAATAGGAGTTTAAAGTTTAAGGTTTTAAGAGTTTAAAGCTGGAACACCTTAAATTTTTGAATAAATTAATTGTGCCAATTCTTTTGTCAGATTCTTTCGGGAATACTTTTGCAAACCTACACCATAGGATTGTAATTTCCCTTCCAAAAACTGATTATAATAAGTTATAATGGCACCTTTAAGTTTTTCTTTTTCAGAATATTCAAAAAACACTCCTGTATTTGTTTCTGTTATTATCTCGGCAAAATCAGAATCTTTTGGGCCAATAGCAATAATTGGTCTGTTAGAAACAATATATTCAAATAATTTACCAGGAATAATACTTTTAGTCTCTTCCGAATTAATTTCGATTAGCAATAAAACCTGAGAATTCCTTTGATGCGCCACAGCTTCATGATGAGAAACATAACCCAAATTATTCAGATAAAAATCCAAATTAAACTGCAAAATTGTATCCAATATTTCCTGACTGACAGCTCCAATTAATTTCAATTCTAAGTGAGACTTAAAATCTGGTATTTCATGAATTAATTCTGCCAAAGATTCCCATAAAATAAATGGATTTCGTTCGGAAAGGAACGAACCAATATGAGCCAGACTAAATTTCGAATCCAGAATCACTTCTGTTGCTGGCTCTGTATCATAACCATTAGTGATAACGCTTATAGGTTTATTAGTTATTGCTCTAAATTCAGTTTTTGTAGTTTTACTCGTTACGATAATCCTGTCCGCAGTATTAAGTACTCTATATTCGAGCGCTTTGTGCTTTCTTTCAGCCCGAAGAGATAAACGCAATGCTTTATGATACCCTATAGTAGTCCAAGGATCACGAAAATCGGCAAACCAATTAATTTTCGTTTTTTGCTTTAAATCCAATCCTATCAAATGCAGACTATGCGGCGGACCCGATGTTATAATAGTATCAATATTATTTTCAATGATATATTTTTCTAAAAAAGTAATAGAAGGTTTTACCCAAAAAACACGCGCATCTGGAATGAATAAATTGCCTCTGATCCATAACAGCGTCTTTTCAAGAAATGTTTGTTTCTTCTGATTTGGAATAATACCCGAACTTATTTTTTTAGTTTTATTTTTAGAAAAAAAAGAAGCCAGCTGATAGGGTTCAAAAATTTTATTTTTCAGAATAACTGCTTTTTTCGAAACTTCTTTTTCCAAATTAGCATCAACAATTGGATAAGTAGGATTCTCTGGTATATAAACAATCGGCTGAATGTCATAATCCGGTAAGTATTTTACAAACTTAAGCCAACGCTGCACGCCTGGCCCTCCTGCTGGTGGCCAATAATAGGTTATGACGAGTATTTTTTTTGATTCTGGTTTCAATTTTTTATTTTGTTCATTCTTATAGTAAAGATACGCACAGCAGTAGTTATCTACACTAATTCTCTACTTTTCTTTCTCTCAAAGTATATTCCCCCAATTAAAAGCAATAACATCCCAATACAACTAACAAGTGTAATTGCGCCTCCCGTTTTCACCACTTGAGGATCAAACTTGAACTCTATGGTATGTTTTCCTGCTGGAACAACTATTGCTCTCAACGCATAATCGGCTCTCATAATTGAAGTCTCTTTGCCATCAATTAAAGCTTTCCAGCCTTTTTCATAATACATCTCAGAGAAAACTGCTAAGCCTTCTTTTGAATTGGTTGAAGTGTATTTCAAATTATTTGGCTGGTACGAATCTAATGTTATCACAGCCGAACTGTCTTTGGCGAAAGCCTTACCTTTAATAGAAGTAAACTCATTTTCATTAATCACAGCCGTTACTTTAGAATTGAATTTATCTAAAGCTTTCATCTCTGCATCCGAATTTTTAACGAAATTAACTTTGCTTACGAACCAAGCATTTCCATTGGCATCTGGATTGATAATTGGATACTCTTTCCCCTCTTTATCGGTTTGAATCACATACTTAACATTCAGCATATTAAGTATTTCCAAATTATTTTTGGCAATTTGATAATCAAATAATTGCTGCATTCTTTTAGGTCTCACCGCACTGTAACCGCCGATTGCTTTATGATAATAGGACGTTCTTGCCTGCATCAAACCTTGTATATCAAACACACGGAAGTTTCCTGGATCTTTTAGAATTTCAGTATCCGTTGGTGTTTCTGGAAAAGGCATTTCCACATCTCTAGCGCTTATAAAATCTTTGTTTGATACATAATTTTTATCCACAAAAAACAAGTCGGATACCATAAATAACCCTACCAAAACAATAGCGGTATTTTGGGCAATTCTATTTTTAACAAACAGCCATAAAGTACCAGCCGATATCAGAATAAAAAATCCAGAACGCAATAAGTCTGCACTGTATAATGATTTACGATCGGCTTTAAGCGCATCTACAAAACTTGGTCCGTAACTTTCAATTAAATAACTGTCGCTGGCTCCTGAAAAGCTGAACAAACTTTTTGACAAAAACAAAGCTATAATCAATCCCAAACCTACAGCTCCCGATTGAATCAATGGTTTTAATTGTTTTTCCTTTTCCAACTTAAAAAAAGACTGCAAGCCCATAATAGCCAAAACAGGAAAACACAATTCCAAAATAACCTGAATAGAAGAAACAGCCCTAAACTTATTGTACATTGGAATATAGTCGATACAAAAATCGGTCAAAGCAGGAAAGTTTTTTCCCCACGAAAGAAGCAAGGTTAAGAATGCTCCACCCAGAAATGCATATTTAATTTTTCTTCTGTCAATAAACAAAGCCAAAATTGCTAAAAAGAAAACCACTGCTCCTATATATGCAGGCGCAGATACAATAGGCTGATCTCCCCAATAGGTTGGCATCGCCGAAACAAAATCGGTAGCCTGAGCTTCTGGAACACCTTGTGATATCATAAACTCAAACATACTGCTGTCTGTTCCAACCTTTTCATTATTAGAACCTCCAAATAATCTTGGAGCAATTAAATTGAAACTTTCGGCAATACCATAACTGTATTCCGTAATATATTCACGGGTCATTGCTCCATCAGTAGTACTTTTGGTTCCATCGGGTTTAAAGCTTAAATCACTTTTCCCTCGGATACTAAAGTTAGCATATTCTACAGTTGCCAATAAATTACCTGCATTTGCACCAATAGCAATAATTCCAGCACCAAAAAGTGTTCCTACAGAAATTAAAAGTGGCTTATATTCCTTTGATTTAATTCCTTCATAAATAAAATAGGCGGAAAGAATCAATAACAAAATCAGAAGATAATAAGTCATTTGAAAGTGATTCGCATTGACTTCTAACGCCACAGCAAACATTGTGAGCAAACCTCCTAAAATGTATTTCCGCTGAAAAACCATTATAAAACCGGCAACAACCATTGGCATATAAGCAATCGCATGTGCTTTGGCATTATGCCCTACTCCAAGAATAATAATCAAATAGGTAGAAAAACCAAAAGCCAAAGCACCAAAAAAAGCTTTCAGTGGATCTGCTTTTAAAACCAGCATTAAAGTATAAAAACTGAGAAAGTATAAGAATAAATAATCTGCTGGACGTGGTAAAAAACGTAGTACATCATCGATAGCACCTACATAATCATGAGGATATTTTGCTCCCAACTGATACGTAGGCATTCCCCCAAAAGCGGAATTTGTCCAATATGGCTCTTCATGATGCGTAGCTCTAAAATCATTCTGCTCCTTCGCCATCCCCGTGTATTGGGCAATATCCGATTGGAAAATTTGTTTTCCCTGCAAAACCGGAAAGAAATAAAGTGTAGAAACGAGAACAAAACCAAGAATGGCTAGTGCGTGCGGAAAGAACTTTTGAAGTTGCTTCATTATAATAGGTGTAGATTTTAGTTTAAGGATTAACGCCTTTTGATTTGAAATTTTATTTCCAAATCTTTAAGAGAGATTTTAGATTAGCAATATTAAGGATTAATGATGTAGATTCCATGATAGAATTAAATTGATTTCTTTATTTAAGTTCAAAACATCAAAAATCGTTAATTTTAAATAATCAGTCAATTTCTTCATAATCGACATAATCCCCAATTTTTTTAGTTTCACGAGGATTTTTACTGTTCGCAGTATCAATTATAATTTCGTCATTGTTAGGTGTTTTATTCCAAGCAGTCTCCTGAGCGCGCTGTTGCTGCTGAAAATTCTGTCCTGCTTTTTCGACTGCCTTTTTAACTAAAAGAGGCAAAAATAATCTAGCCAAAAATTTAAAAATATAATAGAAAGCGATCATATAAAAAATCGCTTTTATAAAACCTGTAAAAGAGGCTGTTTGCATAATCAAATAATTTTTAGGCAAAATTAATAAATCAATATTGAAACATTGGAGCAATTTAAAAATATCATTCTTAAATAAATGATAAAAAACCGGTAAAACATCCAAAAAAATAATAAAAAGCACATTACCAACACTTCAAAAACCTTTTTAGAAAAACGAAAAAAAAGAGATCTAACTTAAAAACAGCTTTAAAGCATCATTTTTTAACAAAAAACATCAAAACTAAGACATAATTTCACAACAAAAACAAATTAAAAAATTAAAAAAGCTAAAATAAAACCATAACAAATTGATTTCCAAAACTTAATAAAAACCTAATTCTTAAAATTGCATTAGTTTATATGGATTATAAACAGTAATTTTGCACCCTATTTTAAAAATATATATGAATAAATTTGAACAATTAGGATTGAGTGAATCGTTACTGAAGGCGATTTTAGATCTAGGATTTGAGAATCCGACCGAAGTACAGGAGAAAGCGATTCCCCTATTATTGGAAAAAGACACAGATTTAGTTGCGTTGGCTCAGACAGGGACAGGGAAAACGGCAGCTTTTGGTTTTCCAGTTATTCAGAAAATTGATGCCAACAATAGAAATACGCAGGCATTAATTTTATCTCCAACACGTGAGTTGTGTTTACAGATTACCAACGAACTTAAAAACTACTCTAAATACGAAAAAGGTATTAATGTGGTAGCAGTTTACGGCGGGGCTAGCATTACAGAACAAGCGAGAGACATTAAAAGAGGCGCACAAATTATAGTAGCGACTCCGGGCAGAATGCAGGATATGATTAACAGAGGTTTGGTAAACATCTCTCAAATTAATTATTGTATCCTTGACGAAGCAGACGAAATGCTGAACATGGGTTTCTACGAAGATATCGTAAACATCCTTTCTACAACGCCTGACGAAAAAAGCACATGGTTGTTTTCTGCAACTATGCCTGCTGAAGTAGCACGAATTGGAAAACAATTCATGACTGACCCTATTGAAATTACAGTAGGTGCTAAAAACTCTGGTTCAGCTACCGTATCGCACGAATTTTACTTAGTAAATGCTCGTGATCGTTACGAAGCTTTAAAAAGATTGGCCGATGCTAATCCAGACATCTTCTCAGTAGTTTTCTGTAGAACAAAACGTGACACACAAGCTGTTGCCGAAAAATTGATCGAAGACGGATACAGTGCTGCTGCATTGCACGGAGATTTATCTCAAGCACAGCGTGATGGTGTAATGAAATCTTTTAGAGGAAGACAAATTCAAATGCTTGTAGCTACTGATGTTGCTGCACGTGGAATTGACGTTGATAATATTACTCACGTAGTAAATTACCAACTTCCTGACGAAATCGAAACCTACAATCACCGTTCAGGCCGTACTGGTCGTGCTGGAAAATTAGGAACTTCTATCGTTATTGTAACGAAAAGTGAAATTCGTAAGATTTCTTCAATCGAAAGAATCATCAAACAGAAATTCGAAGAAAAAACAATCCCTTCTGGAATTGAAATCTGTGAAATCCAATTGCTGCACTTAGCAACGAAAATTAAAGATACTGAAGTAGATCATGAAATTGACAACTACTTGCCAGCTATTAATAGTGTATTGGAAGGTTTGACGAAAGAAGAACTAATCAAAAAAATGGTTTCTGTAGAATTCAACCGTTTCATAAATTATTACAAGAAAAACAGAGATATCTCTTCTCAATCTTCAGGTTCAGAAAGACGTGAACGTGATGACAGAGACGGAGCTCCAAGAGAAAACAACAACGGCGGTGCTACAAGATACTTTGTAAACATCGGTTCAAGAGACAATTTCGACTGGATGTCATTAAAAGACTACTTGAAAGAAACATTAGACTTAGGTCGTGATGATGTTTTCAAAGTAGATGTAAAAGAAGGTTTCTCTTTCTTTAACACTGACCCAGAACATACAGACAAAGTAATGGAAATATTGAACAACGTACAATTAGAAGGACGTCGTATCAATGTTGAAATCTCTAAAAATGATGGTGGCGGAAGACGTGATCATAACGGAAGAAGCTCTGGAGGTTTTGGCGGTGGAAGAAGTTCTGCTCCAAGAAGAGAAGGTTCTGGTGGATTTAGAAGCGACAGAAGTTCAGCTCCTCGTGAAGGCGGTTTTGGACCAAGAAGTTCATCCAGTCCAAGAAGAGAAGGCGGTTTTTCATCTGAAAGAGCTCCAAGAGAAGGTTCTTCAGAAAGAGCGCCAAGACGTTCTGAAAGTTTTGGTGATTCATCAAGACCAAAAAGACCAAGAAGAGACTAATACAATTAGTAATTCCAATATCAAATCTCCCGAGCATTCGGGAGATTTTTTTTTTAATATTACAGCAGTATTTTTAAAAATAAAAAAAAGTTTTTATTAGGTTAAACACATTTATTCAAGACATTTTCTCAAATAAAAAATATTATTTCAGAAAAGCCATTAAACTATTTAGAATATATTAAGTCTAAAAAATTTTGATTCAAATGATAAATTGAAATATTTCAAGCTATAAATCCCAGAGTAAAATAATATAAAAAAAATACAGTTTGTTAATTTTCTTATAATTATAATCGAACGAGAAAATATTTAATGTCGTTTTACTACTTTTAGACCTTTAAATCAGTTTATGAAATATATTATACTTTTTTTATTCTTTGTTGCCTCTTTAAATTCAGTTGCTCAAACCTCTGAAATTCCTCAAAAAATATCTGGTACTATCATCACCGATAATACTGGCAGTCCTTTAGCCAATGTTAATATCATTAATATCAATCAGGTAACTGGAACCACAACAGACAATAAAGGTCATTTTGAACTTGCAGTAACCCAAAGCGACACTTTACACATAACGCTTCTAGGCTTCGAATCTTTACGTGTTCGTGTAACTAATGACTGGATTAAGAACAAAACAACTACAATCCAGCTTACACAAAAAGCAATTCCGTTAAACGAAGTAGTGATCAGCCCATATTACCTAACAGGTTATCTTGAAATTGACGCCAAGTTAATCCCTATAAAAGAAGATTTTCGTTATAATATTTCAGGCTTAGGTCAAGGGTACGAAGCTGGGCAATACGCCCCAGAAGCTTTTGGAAAAGTATTAGGATCTATTTTCAATCCAGCAGACATGCTCTATAATATTTTCGGTAAAAGACCCCAACAGCTCAAAAAACTAAGGGAAATGCGAAAAGATGATACCGTTAGAAAGCTTATGGAAACCAGTTACGACAGAGAAACTATCTCATTGCTTTTAGGAGTTACAAAAGATGAAATTGCTGAAATCCTAAACCGTTGCAGCTATTCCGAAGCATTCATCAAATCCGCCAATGACCTTCAAATCATGGACGCTATAAGCGGCTGTTATGAACAATATAAAATCCTGAAGAAAAAATAATTTGCAATTTCCAAAAATTATTTGGGCGTGCCACCATAAAGAAAAGGGACCAACTCATCACAGCGGTGAGTCGGTCCCTTTCCTTTATGCTGTCGGGCTATCTGGGCTACTTCGGTAGCTTTCGCCTATCCCTCACTCAGCATTTTGCAATCAAGAACTTTAGCATTCAATCAGAAAAAACATTTTATCTTAATTCATTAGTGCAGATTCTGTAATCCGAATTCTGCAACCTGATATCTAAACTACTTCTCACTATTATAATACCTCGCTTCAATCCTTTTGATATCTTTGATGGATTTCTTAGCCCAATCCAGTCTTTTCTCCAGAATCTCTTCCTCACTCAATTTCCAATCCACATCCGAATTGCGCAATCGGTTCGTCAGATTCTGAATAATAATAGCCGCTGAAACCGAGATATTCAAACTCTCTGTAAAACCCACCATCGGAATTTTAAGAAAACCATCCGCTCTGCGAAGAATCTCCTCCGACAATCCATCTCTTTCGGTGCCAAAAAACAAAGCACACGGTTTAGAAATGTCAAAATCTTCTAATAAGCAGTCATTCTCATGCGGTGTAGTCGCAATAATTTGGTATCCTTTATCTTTTAAAGTATCAATACAATTTGTAACACTGTCATAAGCAGAGATGTCAACCCATTTTTGAGCTCCCATCGCAATTTCCTTATCGATTCTTTTGCCATAACGTTCCTCAATAACATGCAGTTCCTGAATACCAAAAACCTCACAGCTGCGCATCACCGCACTCGCATTATGCATCTGAAAAACATCTTCAACAGCAATCGTAAAATGTTTGGTTCTGTCTTTCAAAACCTTCAAAAATTTTTCTTTTCGGTTATCAGTTAAAATGTTTTCTAAAAAATCCAGATAATCAGTATCAATCATTACGTATTGTTTTTGGCAAAAATACTAAAAAAGAGTAGTTTTATAATCTAATGTATTTTATAGATGAAAAAGAAATTAGTGGTTCTTACTGGAGCCGGAATTAGCGCCGAAAGCGGTATCAAAACATTTCGCGACAGCGACGGATTATGGGAAGGACATAATGTTATGGATGTTGCCACTCCCGAAGGCTGGCACAAAAACCCTGCATTGGTACTTGATTTTTATAACCAAAGACGTCAGCAATTAAAAGAAGTACAACCCAATTTAGGACATCTAATTTTAGCCGAATTAGAAAATGATTTTGACATTTACATCATCACCCAAAATGTAGATGATTTACACGAACGTGCCGGAAGCAAAAATGTAATTCATTTGCACGGCGAACTTTTAAAAGTAAGAAGTTCTAAAAATGAAAACTATATTTTGGATTGGACAGATGATTTGAATTTTGGAGATGTTGATCAACAAGGAAATCAGCTTCGTCCGCATATTGTTTGGTTTGGAGAACAGGTTCCTGCCTTAGAAGACGCCATAACAATAACGGAACAAGCCGATTATTTTGCAGTCATTGGAACTTCCCTGCAAGTATATCCTGCTGCAAGCTTAATTAATTTCACACCAAAAAACACACCAATTTATTATATCGACCCAAAACCCATAAAAATACCTAATCTTAGAAATCCTCTTGAAGTAATTCCGAATATAGCTTCGGAAGGCGTACGTATTTTAAAAGAAAAACTGCAGGCTAATCTATAACAGTTTTATCAAAAGCATTTAACAAACCTAAGTCCAAGACAGTACTTTGATGATTTTTACTTTGAGAATACATCGGTTTGAATTTGGCTCCATAAACGACTTCTTTAAAAACATAAGATGTACGGGTAGCCACCGTAGTGCTGAACATATCATCGAATGTTTTGACAATCACTATAATTTCGCCTGATATCGAAGCATAATCAGAACCTTCCAATCCATACAAAGGACTCTCACTTGTTATCGGATGAACCAATGTCCAACTCAATGCCAGTGAATTTATTTTTTGGTATTCCAAATCCAAAGTGAAAAATTTATTCGTCATAACTCCATTTTCTTCAATTCGCATCCCGAGTGTTACATTAACTTCAGCATCAATGTAATTCGTGTTTTTATAGGGAGCTAACCTAAACATCAATGCTTTCCCATTGTTAAAAGGAGCAATAATCGCATGATGAGAAAATTTCAAAAAAACAGAAGGCTTACTGAATCTACCAAAAAACAAACCAGTCGCAATAGCAAAACTCAATAATCCGATTAAAGCTTCAGCAGAAGACAAAGCACTCGTGTAAAAACCAGTCGGGCTGATATGGCCATAGCCCACTGTAGTAAACGTTTGGGCACTAAAAAAATAAGCCTGACCAAACTGAACCAATACAACATCTGTAGCTTGAATTCCGTTGAGATGCTCAATCCCAATTCCAAAATACAGCAACGCGAATACAAAATTAATCGTAATATAAAACAATAAAAGAATGGAAAGGAATTTCCATGAAGGCATATCCAGCATGGTATGATACCAACTGATTTTATCCAAAAAACCAACACCTTTTTTAACTGCGTTTACCGAGCCGTCTTTATTAATAAAACGTCCTCCATAACTGGATGCACTGCTTCCAAATCCGGTATTAACAAGAGATTTTGCTTTCAGATTCAATCGGTTGAATAATGCCATATACTAGTTCCTTATAATCTGCAAATTAATTAATAAAATCTATTTTACAACAATTAAAATTCAGGCAAAATCGTGTTTAAAAAATCAAAATTATTACTAAAATTTTAATCTTAAAAAGTTAAAAAATACTTCAAAATAAGAATCAAAGTACAAGAAAATTAAATTAGATTTGTAATCTAAACCCTAACCCCTATGTCATTTTTTCTTACCAACTGGTGGATATTCTTAATTGTTTTATCCGTTCTTTTTTACAAATTTGTTTTACGCGTATTCTTTGGAATGGTCATCGTTCCCGAAAACAAAATCGGATTAGTGACCAAAAAATTTGTCCTTTTTGGAACTGATAAATCTTTGCCAGACGGCAGAATAATCGCTACCAAAGGCGAAGCAGGTTATCAGGCTAAAACACTTGCTCCCGGATTATATTGGGCTATGTGGCCTTGGCAATTTGCCATAGACATGGCTTCGTTTACCATAATTCCCGAAGGAAATATCGGCTTACTATTGAGTAAGGATGGAGCCGAAATTCCAACAGGCCGTATCCTTGCCCAAAAAGTAAACTCTGATAATTTCCAAGATGCAACCATGTTTCTTGATAATGGCGGACAAAAAGGACGACAATCAGCCTTTGTTACGACAGGATCTTATCGTATCAACACACATTTATTTGAAGTTGTTATTTCTCCTCAAATTGTTATTTCCGAAAACATGGTCGGTATTGTAACAGCAATGGATGGAGAGCCAATTCCAATTGGTCAAATTGCCGGTAAATTCGTAGACAACCACAATAACTTTCAGGATTTTGACCAATTCCTGAAAAATGGAGGAAATCGCGGATTACAGCCACAAGTGATGCTTGCTGGTTCCTATTATATAAACTCATGGGCAGTTCAAATTGAGCAAACTCCAATGACTGATGTGCCAATTGGCTATGTTGGTGTGGTTATTTCTTATATTGGAGAGGACGGACAAGATGTAACGGGTGATACTTTCAAACACGGAAATATTGTTTCAAAAGGACAGCGCGGTGTTTGGATGGAACCTTTTGGCCCTGGAAAATACGCTCTTAACAAATACACTACCAAGCTGGAACCGGTTCCTACAACTAACTTAGTGTTAAACTGGGCAGATGCCAGAAGTGAATCTCATAACTTGGATCAAAACCTATCTACAATAACGGTTCGTTCAAAAGATGGTTTCCCTTTTAATCTTGATGTATCACAAATCATTCACGTCCCTGCAAACGAAGCCCCAAAAGTGATTGCGCGTTTTGGAAGCATGAATAACTTAGTTTCTCAAGTTTTGGAACCAACCATCGGAAACTATTTTAGAAACTCGGCACAGGAAAGTGATGTAATTTCATTTCTTTCGACAAGAAAAGAACGTCAGGAATCGGCCAAAAACCACATCAAAGTAGTCTTGGACGAATACAACGTTAATGCAGTAGATACTTTAATAGGAGATATTGTCCCTCCAGAATCATTGATGAAAACATTAACTGACAGAAAAATTGCCGAAGAAGAGCAAAAAACTTATCAAACACAAAAAATGGCGCAAGAACAACGCCAAGGTATGGAAAAGGAAACTGCCATTGCCGACATGCAAAAAGAAATTGTAAAAGCATCACAAAGTGTTGAGATTGCACAACGAACCGCCGATGCTACCGTTAAAAAAGCAGAAGGTGATGCCACAAGTTTAAAACTCAATGTAAATGCCGAAGCAGAAGCTACAAAAATGAGAGCCAATGCAGAAGCAGAAGCTACAAAAGCAAGAGCTGGCGCACAAGCCGAAGCAACCAAACTTACAGCCAGTGCCGAAGCCGAAAGAATCTCTAAAACTGGTCTTGCCGAAGCTGAAAAAATCATGGCTATTGGTAAATCTACAGCCGAAGCATATCAGCTTCAAGTTTCCGCAATGGGTGGAGATAACTTTACGAAATATAAAATAACCGAAGAAATAGGAAAAGGAAAAATCAAAGTAATCCCAGACGTTCTTATCTCGGGAAGCAATGGAACAGATGGATCCATGAGCGGTTTATTAGGTTTAAAACTTATGGAGATGATGGATACCGATAAAAGTAAAGGAATTACTAAAAAAGGGGAATAAATCTTAATTCAATGTATTTAAAATCTGCTGTAACAAGCAGATTTTTTTTATGCAACCATACTAAATTTTTTTACTTAATACTCACATGAGCAATATTCTACAGTCAAGAAAACAGAAATTTCAACACATCAAATGCAAGACATTCGCAGTAAATTCACATATAAAAGAAATTTAAATCCAATTTTAACAAAATTTTAAAATATTTTTTACCAAAAAAATCAAAAATTTAAAAAAAAAGTTATATTTGTTATTCCTAAAACTAACTAAAAACCAACCAAATACCAATGAATTATGAATTTAAAACTATCTATTAGTATTGTATTTCTTGTGTTTTCACAAACCATTTTTGCTCAGGAATCAAAAAGTGAAACAGCCAGCACCGGAACTCCCTCCACTTCCACTGCTCCAGTAGATTTTAAAAAACAAATACAAGAACTAAAGGAACAGGAAAAAGCGTATTTAGCCAAACAAGAAGCCGATAAAAAAGCTGCAAAAATCAAAGCTGATGCTGATAAAAAAGCCGCTGAAGAAGCACAAAAAGCTGCTGAAAAAGCAAATACACAAGCAAAAGTAGCCGAAGCGAAAGCTGCAGCAGAAGCAAAAGATGCAGCAGAGAAAGCAGCTAAAGAAAAAGCTATTGCAGATAAAGCTCAAGCCGAAGCTGATAAAAAAGCTGCAGAAGCCGCAAAAGATGAAGCAAACAAAGCTGCAAAAGAAGCCGCTATTGTTGCTAAAAAACAAGCTGAAGTCGACAAAAAAGCCGCTGAAGAATCTGAAAAAATTTCCAAAGAAAAAATAGCTGCTTATAAAAAAGAAGCAGAAGCTGCCAAAGAAGCAGAAGTTAAATTAGCAAAAGATGTTGCAAAACTAAAAAAGGAAAAAGAAGAAGCTGATTTAAAATTAGCTGAATCAGCTAAATTAGCCTTGCAAAAATCAGCAATGTTAGAAGAGCAAATCGCTAAAGCAACTGCAGAAGCAGAAAAAGCCGCTGCCGCTGAAGCAAAAATAACTGCCGAAAAAGCAGCAAAAACTAATTAATTCGCCAACCCAAAATAAAAAACCTAACCAAGCTTAAATTCTAACCAATTTAAAACTGAAAAATCCGTTGAAAAACGGATTTTTTTTATACCCAAGTTACACAAATCCAACAATATTCTCTTTTTAAAAAGTCTATCTTTGCCAAAAAATAAATACCATGCAACATATAATTGACCGCTTTGTAAGCTATGTCACTATCGACACCGAATCGGATGCCAGCTCAAATACAACACCAAGTACTGCTAAACAATGGGATTTAGCCAATAAATTAGTTGAAGAATTAAAAACCATTGGGCTGAAAGATGTTACTATCGACGACAAGGCTTACATCATGGCAACATTACCTAGCAATGTCGATCATGAAGTACCAACAATTGGTTTTATATCACACTTTGATACAACTCCAGACTTTACTGGTGCCAATGTAAAGCCTCAAATTATACCTAATTATGACGGCAAAGACATTGTTTTAAACGCTGAACAAAATATCATTTTATCTCCATCCTATTTTAAGGATCTGCTCCAATACAAAGGGCAAACATTAATCACTACAGACGGCACGACATTATTAGGAGCAGACGACAAAGCGGGTATTACAGAGATTGTAACCGCTATGGAGTTTCTAGTAAAAAATCCCGAAATCAAACACGGTAAAATCCGAATTGGATTCACTCCTGATGAAGAAATTGGCCGAGGAGCTCATCATTTTGATGTAGAAAAATTTGGTGCAGAATGGGCTTATACTATGGATGGAAGCCAAGTAGGCGAATTGGAATATGAAAATTTCAACGCAGCTGGAGCTAAAATTACTTTCAAAGGAAAAAGCGTTCATCCTGGCTATGCCAAAGGAAAAATGATCAACTCCATGCTTATTGCTAATGACTTTATCAATGAATTACCTAAAGATGAAATACCGCAGGAAACCAGAGGATATCAAGGTTTTTTTCACGTACATCACTTATCCGGAAGTATTGAAGAAACGGTTTTGGAATTAATTATTCGCGATCACAACAAATTAAAATTTGAAAAGCGAAAAGAACTAATTCATAAAACAACTAAAAAGTTCAACAAAAAATTTGCCAGACAATTTGGGAAAGATATCGTTATTACTGAGGTAAACGATCAATATTACAATATGAAAGAAAAGGTTGTCCCTGTAAAACATATTGTAAATATCGCTGAAACAGCGATGCGCGAACTTGGGATTAAACCAATAATCAAACCCATTAGAGGCGGAACTGACGGATGTCAGTTATCTTACAAAGGATTGCCTTGCCCGAATATATTTGCCGGCGGTCATAATTTTCACGGAAAATACGAGTATGTTCCTGTAGAAAGTATGCAAAAAGCCGTAGATGTAATTATACGAATTACAGAACTTACAGCTAAAGGTGATTATCTAAAAAAATAGAACTCACCCCATAGCAGTACGGACATGATCAATCATTGAGAAACTGAATTGGATATTTTAAAAGCTATTATAAACAAAACAGCATTGGTTGAAACCGTAAAACGGGAAGAAACCAAACTTTCGAGGATTGAAAAAATAAAACCCATTATTTTAGACAATATCGGCCTAAATGACAAATACAAGTAAAAGGAATTTAAAATTCATTTACAAAATCCCAAATTCCAACAAACTGGAATTTGGGATTTTTTTATTCAAAACAAAGCTGTTTACCATAACGAACAATGTAGTAATCCTCTAAAATTCAGCAAAAGCTTAACATTGCAACATTAAATTATTCATTATATTTGTTAATATATACAAAACAATTTATTAACATTGAAGTAGTTCTCAGAATAACCTCAAACTTCAACATTAATATAAAATTGTATAATTCCTAAAATTATTAATTATGATAGAAAAAAAAGAAGAAGAAAAAGTGACGCCTCCCGAGTTGCCAAAGAATGAAAATCAAGAAGTCCCAAAGACGGCTGTTAACAAGTCCGCTCCAAAACCTAGGACATCCAGAACTGTTGTAGCTAAACCAGCCACAACTAAATCAGTAGCAGCAAAACCTGCAGTAACCAAACCAGTTCCTGCAAAACCAGCCGTTTCAAGAGCCACTTCTGTCAAAACATCAAGCCCAAGCAGTACTAAAGTTGCCACACCGCCAGCTGGAGTTGTTAAGGACGCAACAATTGAAGAAATTAAAACCGAAACCGCTGTTTCTCAAGAAGACAAAAAAGATAAAAAGAAGAAAAAAACTAAAACAAAAAATAAAATGGCAGTAAAAGAAAAAGAGAAAGAGAAAAAAGCAAAAATTAAAGCAAAAGACAAAGCTAAGAAAAAAGCAAAAAAAGCTAAGAAAGCTAAAAAAGATAAAGCTAAAAAAGCAAAACTTAAAGCAAAATCTACTGCAAAAAAAGCTAAAAAAGCAAAAAGAGCCAAAAAAGCTAAAAAAAGCAAGAAAAAATAATTCAACCTTTTTAAATTAAAAAATCCCAAATTCCAATTATAAAATCGGAATTTGGGATTTTTAAGTTTTATGTTTTAAGAATTACTCCTTTTTATTCAAAGTAGCACTTAACTCCAAAGAAATTGAAGAACGCTCCATTTTCAATTTTCCAGCCATAGTTTCAATAACCACAGTAGAATCAGCAAGTTCTGATATCTTTCCGTGAATACCACTTTTAGTAATTATTTTATCTCCTACTTTTAGCCCGCTTTCAAATTCTTTTTCGTTTTTTGCACGTTTTTGCTGTGGTCTAATCATAAAGAAATAAAGAACCACAAACATTAATAGAAATGGTAAAAACTGTTGTAATTGTCCCATAATTTTAAATTTAGTTTTTGTTAATTAATTTTATTTTTGATGCGAAATACAGAATTTAATTTTTACATCAAACCTCTTCCGATTTTCACAATTCTTTTCTTTGATTCCAATTCTTTTACCAAGTTATCCAATATTCCGTTTATAAAAATACTGCTCTTTGGAGTTGAATATTCTTTGGCCAATTCCAAATACTCATTCAAAGTTACTTTCACAGGAATAGAAGGGAATTTCAAGAATTCGCAAATTGCCATTTTAAGGATAATCGTATCAATTTCGGCAATACGTTCGCTGTCCCAGTTTGGTGTTTTGTCAACGTATTCTTTAGCTAATTCGGGTTCGTTCAAAACTGTTTTTCTGAACAAATCTTTTACATAAGCCTTATCTTCATTGTCTTTGTATAATTTTGGAACTCTAAAATTATCGTCTTCACCTTGTTTAATTGCTTTCAGCTGTTTAATGATATGCGTGTTAACCAATGGAATATCATCAATCCAAGTCAGCTTATCATCTTCAAGATATTCGTATAATTTTTCATTTGGAACAATAATTTCCGAAAAAATATCAACAATAAAATCTTTATCCTCCTCAAAAGTATTCACTGTGGTACTCATGTATTTTGCATACAGTTCACTCTCTTTAATGGCATTCAGCAGCAAAATAATGTAATCATCATTTAGAGACCAATTGTTGATTGAACGATTTTCTAAAGCAATACTAAGGGAATTATTTTCGGCAAGAATTTGAAAAATACTGTTTTTAATGAATTTTTCGTTAGGATTGCGTTCTTCTTTAGTTGCCAAATGTTTCTGGCTTGAAAGATGCAAAAAAACAGTCTCTTTTTTACAGATTTCTATCAACGAAGAAAGCATGATAAGGTATAAATCTTGAATGGCGTCAATACTATGCATAAGGAATTTTTCCTCTTTTTCTAAATTATCAGAACCATTTTGATGCATTGCATAAATGGATTGCATGACTTTAACGCGTATGTGTCTTCTGTTTACCACCTTGTAAGAACTTTTAAAATTAAGTCTGCAAAATTAATACTTTCCTCTCTTAAATGAAAATTTATAACTGCTTTATTTGAAAAAAGTGGTGAGTATTAAATTTACTAGTGATGACTATTTTTTGCAAAAAAAAGTGGTCAGCATTTTTCAAAATAAAAACACTGAACACTTTTCAAAACTTACTATTAAGAAACTTAATATTGATTACTTTTTACTGTTTTCAATTTTTCTTAAATCAATACGATTTTGAGCAATCGTCAATGCCGCTTGATGTGTTGTAATGCCATTTGCTATAGCGTATTCAAAAATTTCTAAAGTTGTGTTATAGATATTTTCGGTTCTACGCATGATCTCCTCTTTGTCATAATGAGCAAGCTCAGCATAAACATTGATAATTCCACCCGCATTAATTAAGAAATCCGGAGCATAAAGAATACCTCTTTCCTGTAAGATCAAACCATGTGTATTCTCGTTTGCCAATTGATTATTAGCTGCACCAGCAATTACTTTTGCTTTTATTTTATTTACGGTAGCATCATTGATGGTTGCTCCCATCGCACAAGGCGCATAAATATCTACATCGGCACTGTATAAATCATCTCCTGTAAATACCTGAGCATTATACTTAGAAGCTACCTGATATAATTTTTCTTCATTGATATCAGCAATAAAAACTATCGCTCCTTCTTTTGTCAAATATTCAACCAAAGTTTCACCTACGTGTCCAATTCCTTGAACCAATATTTTTTTACCTTCTAATTTTTCTGAACCAAACTGTTGTTTAGCCGCTGCTTTCATCCCCATATACACCCCAAAAGCTGTAACCGGAGATGGATTTCCAGACCCTCCTCTTTCTTCAGAAATTCCAGTAACATAAGGTGTTACATCTCTTACTAAATCCATATCAGATGTTTCCATTCCAACATCTTCCGCAGTAATATATCTTCCGCTTAGCGAGTGTACAAACTCACCAAATTTACGCATCAATTCAGGTGTTTTTTGAGTTTTGGCATCACCAATAATCACTGCTTTTCCTCCGCCGATATTCAATCCTGTAATCGCTGCTTTATATGTCATCCCTCTGGAAAGACGCAAAACATCATTCAAAGCTTCCCATTCATTAGCATAATTAAACATGCGAGTTCCACCCAAAGCTGGTCCCATAACCGAATTATGAATACCTATAATTGCTTTTAATCCTGTATCTTTGTCATTACAAAAAACAATTTGCTCATGATCATTAAAAGACAATTGTCCAAAAACAGGATCCATTTTTTGAAGTTCTTTACCAGTTGTAACAGTAGCATTCATAATACTATTTTTATTAGTTAAAAAATACGAATTTATCAAAAAGACACTTCAAACATACGTAAAAAATAAATATACATAACTTAATTTACTTAAAAATAAATATTTAATAATAAATCTTGAAAATATTTATTTTAATGCAATTGTTAAATTTTAAACATTAAACAAAGAACAAAAACAATTTTATACTGAATCCTCATAATATGAAAGAATTACGCTATTTAAATAAATATTTTATCAAATATAAATTCAGCTTTTCTCTAGGTATATTTATCACTATAATCGCACAAATATTTTCATTATTTACTCCAAAACTTATTAGCAAATCATTTAATGAAATAGAAGCTTTTTCCAAAAGCGGTTCAGCTGATTCCAGCATTATCAGCCAGCAGTTGATTTCCAATATTTTATTAATCATAGCCACCACAATTGTCGCAGGATTTTTGACTTTCCTGATGAGACAGACTCTAATAGTAATGTCTCGCCATATTGAATTTGATTTAAAAAACGAAGTCTTCCATCAATATGAAAAGCTATCACAAAACTTTTACAAACAGAACAGAACCGGTGATTTAATGAACCGTATTAGTGAGGATGTCTCCAAAGTAAGAATGTATGTTGGTCCTGCTGTTATGTACTCCATAAACACATTTATCCGCTTTGCAATCGTGATTGGCTATATGTATAATGTTTCGCCAAGATTAACTTTATACACAATATTACCATTGCCTGTATTGTCATACTGCATTTTCAAACTGAGTTCAGAAATCAATAAAAGATCCACCACTTTTCAGCAGTATTTATCAAAAATATCCAGTTATACTCAAGAAGTTTTCTCCGGAATCAGAGTGATAAAAGCCTATTCCTTAGAGAATCAGCATCAGGACAACATTGCAGATTTGGCCAACGAAAGCAAAAGCAAAAGTTTGAGTCTAGCCAAAGTACAAGCCCTTTTTGGCCCATTAATGATTGCTTTAATTGGTGTCAGTAACTTGGTAGTGATTTATTTCGGAGGCTTAATGTATATCGACGGCACAATCAAAAGCATAGGAACCATTGCAGAATTTATCTTATATGTCAACATGCTGACCTGGCCTGTTGCTTCATTGGGTTGGGTTTCCTCTATGGTTCAAGAAGCAGAAGCTTCGCAGAAAAGACTCAATGAATTTCTAAAAATAACACCCGAAATACAAAATAAGAATCCCAATCATTCCAAAATAGAAGGAAGCATTACATTCAGCAACGTCAGTTTTACTTATGAGGACACTAATATAAAAGCACTTCAAAATATCACTTTTACAGTAAACAAAGGAGAAACTTTGGCTATTTTAGGAAAAACCGGTTCTGGTAAATCGACGATTCTGGCACTGCTTTCCAGACTTTACGATGTTACCGATGGTCAAATATTGATTGACAATAATGAAATCAGCCAAGTCAACTTATTTGATTTACGAAATAGTATTGGAGCTGTTCCTCAAGATGCATTTCTATTTTCAGATACGATCAAAAACAATATTAAGTTTGGTAAAGAAAATGCTTCTGATCTTGAAATAGAAGCTGCCGCAAAAAGCGCTGTTGTTCATGATAATATCATTGGATTCAAGAATGGGTATGAAACGATATTAGGCGAAAGAGGAATTACACTGTCAGGTGGTCAGAAACAGCGTGTCTCTATCGCAAGAGCCATCATAAAAAATCCGCCAATTTTACTTTTTGACGATTGCTTATCAGCAGTTGATACAGAGACCGAAGAAGCGATTTTGAACAATCTGCACGAGATATGCAGGAACAAAACAACCATTATTGTGAGCCATAGAGTATCCTCTGCCAAGAATGCCGATAAAATCATGATTCTTGAAGAAGGCAGGATAATCGAACAAGGCTCTCATAATCAATTAATAAACCAAAACGGGTATTATGCAGCACTTTATTTAAAGCAACTTTCGGAAAAAGAATTGCTTTAATTGTTGGATAATACATATATTTTTATGATTTTTGATTGCTATTAAATAAAAAATGACGAAAAGATTATGAGAGAAAATGACATGTTAGAAAAAGAAGAAATATTTTCAAAAGTTTTAAGAGCTGGAAGAAGAACTTATTTCTTTGATGTTAGAGCTACCAAAGCTGATGATTATTATATTACAATTACTGAAAGTAAAAAATTCACAGAAGAAGACGGTTCTTTTCATTTTAAAAAACACAAAATCTATTTATACAAAGAAGATTTTACTGCATTTTCAGAAATTTTAGAGGACATGACTTCTTACGTTTTAAACCACAAAGGTGAAGAAGTAATATCAGAAAGACACCAAAAAGATTTCAAAAAAGAATATACTTTAGACAGAACAGACGAAGACAGTGTACCAACCACTTCAAGTTTCACTGATATCGAATTTGACGATATTTAACTAATAAATACTATTAAAAAAACTCCAAGAATTACATGATTTTTGGAGTTTTTTTTATGTCTTATCGATAGATTGAAAATTTCAACCGCAAGGAACGCAAGGATTTTACTTATCTAAAAACGCAAAGTCCGCAAAGCTTTACGGACTTTGCGTAATACCTTGCGTTCTTTGCGGTAAGATTAAGACCTAAAATATTCCTTAACTATCTACAATTCTTTTCTAAAAGTTTTTCTTCGGCAATGGATTACTGGGTTAAAATTTTTCCAAAGCAATTGTATCGCAATATTATCTGATAATTCTGGTGTTCTAAAACAATTTTGAATTCCTTTTTCGGTAAATGTTTTATGATATTCATTAAAAATAACTGCAGTTACTCCTTTATTCTGATAGTCGGGATGTACGCCAATGAGGTAAAAAACGACGTCTTTACTATTGCGTTTGGCATTTAATAAATGTAAAAATCCAAAAGGGAATAATTTACCATTCGCTTTTTGAAGTGCTTTAGAAAAACTGGGCATCACAATGGCAAACGCCACTAGATTTCCCTCTTTATCCTCTACATACTTTATGTATTCGGGATTGATAAAACTGATGTATTTTTTCTTGAAATATTCTTTTTGAATATCTGAAATAGCAACGAATGAAGACAATTTCGCATACGATTCATTAAACAAATCAAACATTTTATCGACATAAGGCATCACGTCCTTTGTAGATTTAAAGTTAATCGGTTTTAGCTGGTACCGTTTTTTAACCAGTTCATTCACTTTCTCAAAAAATTCAGGTTTCGCATTCGCAAATGGGAATTTATTTTCCACATATTCCTTCTCCGTTACATACCCTAATTCTTCAAAATGCGCAGCGTAATATGGATGGTTATACCAAGTAATCATAGTTCCTAATTCATCAAAACCCTCTGTTAAAACACCCACTTTGTCCAGATTCGAGAATCCCATTGGACCCTCCACATATTCCAGATTATTTTTCCGGCCGGTTTCATATACTTTTTCAAGCAGCACTTTAGTTACTTCAATATCGTCAACAACATCAAACCAGCCAAAACGAACTTTCCTCTTTTGCTGCTGATTTACCTCATCCCAATTGATGATTACGGCAATTCGTCCCACAATGGCATTGTTCCTGTATGCAAGGTAAAAAACAGCCTCAGCACTGTCAAAAGCAGGATTTTTGTTCTTATCAAATGTGGCTAACTCATCTGAAATAATTGGCGGAACCCAGTATGGATTGCCTTTGTATAACGAAAAAGGAAATTTTATAAATTCTGTTAACTCATTTTTAGACTTGGCTTCTTTTATGATAATCATTGATACTTTTATGAAATATTATTTTACTTCTTCGATTTTTTAAATCCTTTTTTGGTATTTGTTTTTTTAGCCATTTTATTAGCAGTTTCTTCTTCTTTGGTCAAAAGACGCACTTCCTTATAGCGTCCGTCATATCGCCAAGATACACCCACACCTCCGTAAAGCATTGAAGGAGTGTCTTTAAAATTAGTGCTTATTGAGGCATCGACCTGTAGGTTTCTGTTAATTAAATAAGCAGCTCCGCCACGAACAATCGCATCACTGTAAAAATCACTTTTTATTCCTTGATTTTCTACAAAAGCTGACCATTTTTTATTAATTCCTTTGGTTAATGTCAAGATATAACTCAAACTGGGATAATCTGTTGCGACATAATTGTAAATGATATTGGTCACAAAAACCCATGAGCCATCACCTAAATGATTCTGCAGTATCAAAGCAACTTTTGGAGAGATTTCAGATTCGGGAGAAAAATAAAAAGGATTTTCCTTGCCCGTAAAATTTGCTCCGGCAAAAACGGCTACGGCTGGAATTACCTGATGCCAATTGAATTTGTGATTGGCTTTCCAGCTATAAAGATTTACATCTCTTTTATACCCTTTATTAGGATCATAAATCAAATATTTGGCACCTAAAACTGATTGTTTAAAATCGGCTCTTTCATCAATCTGCATTGGATAATTAAAGGTTTCATTCAAATACTGAATATCAGCAATAAATTCTAAATTTTCTAGAAATGCTCCATACCGCAATTCCATATCAATTCCAAAACCGTAGGCATCATATCTCGATAAATCATGGCTCTCTTGAATACCAAACACACCTGTTTCTACTTGAATAACTGTTTTTCCTACTGCAAATGCCGACATGGATTCTCCAGGTCTGTTAGAATTAATCTCATCGGTATGCTGCCCATAATGAGCCATTGGAAGTAAAAAAAGAGACGCTAAAAAAACTTTTTGGATATTAAACATATTGGATTATTTGAATGAAAATACATAACGCATTCCAAATGTACTATATTTTACTGTAACTATCATTTGGTTAAAAATAACTTAAGAATATAGTTTTAACAATAGCCTATTCCGGATTATCGTTTAAAAAAGCAATTAACTCCTGAGTCGCTTTACCACGATGGCTTATGGCGTTTTTGGTTTCTAATGAAAGCTGCGCAAAAGTTTCTTGAAAACCTTCTGGTTTAAAAATAGGATCATAACCAAAACCCTGATCTCCAATTTTATCCAAAGTGATTACACCACTGGCAATTCCTGTAAAAAGATACTGTTCTCTTTTTAAATTTAAAGTAATAACAGTTTTAAATTGAGCATTTCTATTGGCTTCATCTTTTAAATTCAAAAGCAGTTTATCCATATTATCTTCTGCCGATTTTTGTTCACCGGCATATCGTGCAGAAAAAACTCCAGGCTCCCCATCTAAAGCTTCAACTTCGAGTCCAGTATCATCGGCGAAGCAGTCATAACCATATTTTCTAGTTACATAATTGGCTTTCATAATAGCGTTCCCTTCAATAGTATCAGCAGTTTCAGGAATATCTTCATGACAGCCTATGCTTTCCAGACTGATAATTTCAATACTTGGAGGAAGCATGCTTTGTATTTCTTTGATTTTATTTTTGTTATTGGTAGCAAAAACGATCTTCATATAGGCAATATTAAAATGAGAAGTCAAAAATACAGTTTGTAATCAATTAATGAAAGAAAACCTATTTGTATAAGTCTGAATTCTGCATTATTTTTACAATCAATTAATTCAATCCAATAGAAATTATGATTATAGATTTTATAGAAAATTCAGCCCGATACGAAACGATACATCCGTCATTTAAAACTGCCTTTGATTATTTAAAGCAAAATAATAAAGAAGCTTTAGACGGTTTAATCGATGAAGAAGCTGGCGTAAAAATGTTTGCTTACAAAGGAAAAGGAAAAAGCAAAGCAAAAAGTCTGGAAACATTTGAGTGCCATGACAAAAATATTGACATTCAGTTTTGTATCAGCGGGTGCGAAGGCTTTTTATGGAAACCAAGAGCAAAATGCATCTCTCCAAACGGGGATTATAATACAGAAAAAGATGTTCGTTTTTTTAACGACGAACCGGATACTTATTTTAAACTGCAGGCCAATCAGTTTGTTATCTTTTTCCCTGAAGACGTTCATGCGCCTATGATCAGCGAAAACGATCTTGACAAAATAGTAGTAAAAGTATTAGTTTAAAATACATTTTAATATTAATCTTTTGACTAATAAAATCGCAACTGACAACAGCATGTTAAAACATAGTTAAAATACTTATTTACAGTATTTTAAAAACAAATAAATTGTAAATTTAAATGTGGTTTTGATTAATCATTTGAGATATAATATCACAAATATTTAAGTATTAGAAAAAGTATCTCAATAGTCAGCTATACCGAATTATAGTAAGGTATAAGTTAGATAATGATAAATCAGAACTAACAAATTGGAGAGCCTTGAAAAGCTCTCCTTTTTTTTTGCAATAAAAAATGGAAATTTTATGGAGGAATTGGTTATTGTAAATCCTACATCTAACTGTTTCGGATCAGGTATAACGCAATCTTACAAAAACATGTTTGATCCCTTTCTTATCCGATTCTCTTTCATCAATTTCAAGGATATCCGTTAGGGATTTAAGCATCGGAGTTAGCTTAGAAAATCCATAATTTCTAGGATCAAATTCGGGTTTTTTCTTTACAATCAAGTTTCCAACATCACCAAGGAAAGCCCAGCCGTCATCATCGCCAATCGCATCGAGAGTATCTTCGATGAGCTCGATGGTTTCGCCGTCTATTTTATTAGGAGCTTCTTTTTGCTGCAACTGCTCACTATTGCTTGAGTCAACTGCTTTTTTAGTCCCTGTAATAACAGTAGTGGTTGCTGGTTTTGGAGATTTAGTTTGTGCGTTGGTAGTTTTCCGGGTCTTTTTGATAGCGCCGTCTAAAACTTCTATAAAAATAAACCGGTCACAAGCACTTATAAAAGGTTTTGGAGTTTTTTGTTCGCCTATTCCTATGACTTTCATACCCGATTCCCTTAATCGAATTGCTAATCTGGTAAAATCACTGTCACTGGAAACGATACAAAAACCATCCAATTTTCCAGAATACAATAAATCCATCGCGTCAATAATCAATGCCGAATCCGATGAATTTTTCCCAACGGTGTAACTGTACTGCTGTATGGGTGTAATGGCGTGTTCTAATAAAACGTTTTTCCATCCGTTTGCATTTGGTTTGGTCCAATCGGCATAAATACGTTTGGTGGTTGGAGTTCCAAACTTGGCGATTTCTTCCATCATACCTTTTACGTTGCTGTAAGGAACATTGTCAGCATCAATGAGTACGGCGAGTTTTAGTTCTTTTATAGTTTGTGACATGAATTTCTAAAATGACAGGTTTTATATTCAAAGATACAAAGTTTATTGTGAAAACAACTGCCCAAGCCCTGATGGAAATGGAAAGCCTCGATGAAATAAACCTATTTTTTCCTGAGCTGGCAGAGCGACCGGAGGAAGCTCCTGCCGGCACAATAGAAAAAAAGGTTTATGACGGAGAGCTTGTAATGGACAGCAGGAGATTGCTTCTGAAAAATAAATATACTTTCAAGATGCTAATACATTATAAATAATTATTTTTGCAACTTCTTAAAATTAATAGTAGTACAGATATATATTATGGTAAAAGATTTATTTGAAAGAATTCAAAACAATAAAGGGCCTTTAGGAAAATGGGCTTCACAAGCAGAAGGTTATTTTGTATTTCCAAAATTAGAAGGAGATTTAGGTCCAAGAATGAAATTTCAAGGAAAAGAGGTTTTGAACTGGAGTTTGAATGATTATTTAGGACTTGCAAACCATCCAGAAGTTCGTAAAGCAGATGCTGATGCAGCGTTGGAATTTGGTGCTGCTGCCCCAATGGGTGCGCGTATGATGAGCGGTCACACTAAATATCACGAACAATTAGAAAATGAATTAGCTGCTTTTGTAATGAAAGAATCAGCTTATTTGTTGAATTTTGGCTACCAAGGTATTATGTCTTGTATTGACGCATTAGTAACCCGAAATGATGTAATTGTGTATGATGTAGATGCTCATGCTTGTATTATTGACGGTGTTCGTTTGCATAGCGGAAAACGTTTTACATATCGTCACAACGACATCGAAAGCATGGAGAAAAATCTCCAACGTGCTACAAAACTAGCCGAAACAACTGGCGGTGGTATTTTGTTTATTACCGAAGGTGTTTTTGGAATGCGCGGCCAACAAGGAAAGCTAAAAGAGATTGTAGCCATGAAAGAAAAATATAATTTCCGTTTGCTCGTTGATGATGCACACGGTTTTGGTACACTTGGTAAAACAGGTGCCGGAGCTGGTGAAGAGCAAAATTGTCAAGATGGAATTGATGTTTATTTTTCTACATTTGCAAAATCAATGGCCAACATTGGTGCTTTTTTAGCTGCTGACAAAGACATTATCGATTACCTAAAATACAACTTACGTTCCCAAATGTTTGCAAAAGCGTTACCAATGATTCAGACTATCGGTTCTTTGAAACGTTTGCAATTGTTGCGCGACAACCCAGGATTGAAAGATAAATTATGGCAAAACGTAAATGCTTTGCAAAGTGGTTTAAGAAACAAAGGATTTAATATTGGTGATACGAATACGTGTGTTACACCTGTGTATCTAGAAGGTAGTGTGCCAGAAGCGATGGTAATGGTAAATGACTTAAGAGAAAATTATGGTATTTTCTTGTCGATTGTAATTTATCCAGTTATTCCAAAAGGAATGATTTTATTGCGTGTTATCCCTACTGCTTCGCATACATTGAGCGATATTAATGAAACACTTAAAGCTTTTGAAGCGATTCGTGAGAAATTAGTAAACGGAACTTACAAGGAAATAGCTAGCAGAACTAAAGTCGATCACGACGCTTAATTTTAAGTCCATTTAAATATAGAAAATCCATCGATCGAAAGGCTGATGGATTTTTTTTTGGAGCACAGATTTTTTTGCATCTTATCAAGTTCACTCCTGCTATCCGCTATATCTTTTTCTTTTTAAAGAAAAGTTTTTACAAAAATACATCAAAGATTAAAAACAGGCAAAACGATAGTAAAATAAAGGCTTTACAGTCATTTTGTGATTTTTGGTAATGAAATGAAAAGCAGTAAAAAGCAAGGTTTGGAAAAAGTAAGGTTACCAAAACGTTACTTTTAAAAATCAAAACAATTGGTTTAAATTGTTGTTTTTCAAGATATTGCACTGTATTTCATATTGTTTCGTAGCTCACATAGGTTTAATTTTAACATTAAGAATTGTGAGTATGAAAACGACAAAAAAATCAACGTTTAAGGTATTGTTTTACCTAAAAAAGAACGCCCCAAAGAAAAATGGAATGGTTGCGGTTATGTGCAGGATTACCGTAAATGGTAAACAGTCTGCATTCAGTACAAAGATGGATGTTTCAGCATCGAATTGGGACTTGAAGTATGGTAGGATTTTAGGAAAAAGCCATGAAGCCCAAGGCGTAAACAATAAAATTGATAGAATCCGTTTGGATATTGAGGAATGTTATTCTAAAATACTGAAAAATGAAGGAGCTGTAAATAGTGATAAACTCAAAAATACCTTTCTCGGTATGGAAAGTGGAGAACTGACCTTTTTCAAATTCTTCGAACAGTTTCTTTTAGATTTTGAGAAAAAAGTCAACAACGGACTTCGGGTAAATGGCACACGTGGTAAGTACAGAGCGCTTTTGAAGCATCTTAGAAGTTTTGTTATTAAAAAATACGCTTGTTCCGATGTGTCATTTAACGACCTTACTCCTGATTTTGTGCAGGACTTTGATTATTACCTGCGTGATGATCTATGTTTAACGCACAACACCGTTTGGATTTACATGCTTGGCTTTACAGCGGTTTGTCGATTGGCAATCGGCAGAAAGCACCTTGGATTTAATCCGCTGAGTGAGTACAAGAACACAAAAAAAGACAAAGACAGAGGTTATCTGTTGCGTAGCGAGTTGGAACTTCTTGTAACATTCAATTGTGAAAAAAGAAATGATGAATTGGTCAAAGACCTGTTTGTTTTCAGTTGCTTTACAGGGCTTTGCTATTCGGATATAAAAGGACTTAAAAATAGTAATATTCAAGAGTTCTTTGACGGGAATAAGTGGATTATCATCCGCAGGAAAAAAACAGCTACATCATCCAATGTAATGCTGTTGGAGATACCTAAAATGATTATTGGTAAGTATGCAGGATTATCAAGAGACGGAAAATTATTTCCGGTACCATCAAATCCTACCTGTAATAGTAGCTTAAGGCGTATATCCAAACTTATCGAATGCCTTAAAGAGAAGAAAGTAACCTTTCATTTGGCTCGCCATACCTTTGCCACCCTCTTTTTAAGCGAAGGCGTTCCTTTAGAGAGTTTGAGTAAAATGTTGGGACATAAAAACATTGCCACTACACAGATTTATGCAAAGGTACTCAACGAGAAAGTTGGAAAAGATATGCAAAAGGTATCGCAGAAGTTTGAAGCTATGGAACGCTCTTTTGTAGCAAGTTTGTAAGAAGAATGATGTATTTCCATGATACATTACAGCCCATTGTTTTAAGTGTAACAATGGGCTGTTTTTTTTTACTATCCTGATTAGATTGCGATTTTAGAGTATTCTTTTGATTTCAATCGAACGCTGATAATTATTTTCCAATACCTTGATAATATCCGATTCTCGGAACAGGATTTTCCGTTCGAGTTTGATAAAGGGTATCTGTCCGTCATCTCTGTACTGTTGCAACGTCCGTTTACTTACATGTAACATCTGACAAACTTGTTCGCCTGACAGGTAAATTTCCCCACGCAAAAGCGGGTGGAAATATTCTCTGATATACAGCAGTTCATTTTTGATGCCAACCACTGCTTCGAGCAGGACAATCATGTCCTCGTTTGAATCTCCAATAGGTTTCATTTCTTTTGCTTTTTTAATGGTCGTTCTCTCTGTATGAGTAATTCCACATCTGATAATCTGAAATAAGTCTTCCGATTGATTTGCGTTGCCCCAAGAATACCTTTTGCTCTGTACGTCTGTAACGTCCGTTTACTAATGTTAAGCAATTGGCAAGTTTCCTGCTGGTCGAGCCACTTCGTAGCCTGTTGCAATGCCTTGTAAGGAGAAGTTATTTCCTGGATCAATTTAGAAACTTCCTTTACTTCCTTTCGTAGTGCCCCTAAAATCTGAATATCTAAAACCGTTATTTCCATATCAGCGTCATTTAAGTTCGAAAATAAAAACTATTTATTTAGGACTTTCCGATATTGTATTCTGTTGCCTTGTTTGGCACGCAGTTGCCTAATAGAGTATTTGAAAAGTGTTTCCAAAAAGAATAAAAACCAATCAAATTTAAGACGGACACCACAACAAGTTCTGTTAAGGATTCTCGAAAAATCATCCTCTTTCATTGTATAATAGAAACCCTTTTCTTTTATTTCACAGTGTCTTTGGTATGAAAAAATATCCAAAACTCTGAATATCTTACTTTTTAAGATGTTTTGTTTCAAATTCTTCTGTCAGAATAATTATTTTTTGACACAATACCACCATTTCGGTTGTCTGTTTTTCCAATTTGTATAAAAATGCAGATGCCTTTTTATCGGAAAAACGACTATACAATAGTTTAACAACCTGATTGTAATTAACCCCAATTGAACGGAACTGGCTATGAAATGAGGTCAGACGCATATAATAATCCATTGTAGCTTTATCAATCTTTACTGTTTTAATGGTTTTTTGAAAAACACAGGCTGTAATAAAGTGCGCCATCACATTCATCCCTGATGTCTCAAAAAGAGTCAGGAATTTGGCATTTTCTTCAGCAGTAAGGCTGATGGAATAGCGATGAACTGCAGGATCATTTTTTAAAGGCCTGCCACCTTTCTGTAAATTGATTTTTTCTTTATTATCCATAACTAAGTGTATTACTTAAGCATTCAAAAATCAATAATACATTATTATCGGTAGCAAGCATGAAATGGGGATCACTTGGAGCTAAGTGGAAGTATTTGTCCTATGATACCAATTAAAGATTTACAATTAAGACAACTTCAGACAAATAAAGCTATCTAAAGACACTAAGCCTGAGCAGACCATTTTCAGAATTAATTTTTCTGAAAATATAAAATTATGCTCTACAAAGAAACCGTTACTAAAGAGATGTGGGAACTTCTCCAGAGGCTGATGAAAGACGAAAAACTAAAAGACTACATATTGGTCGGCGGTACTGCATTAGCATTGAGATTAGGACACCGCCTATCAATAGATGTTGATCTTTTTACTACAAAAGATTTTGATTCGCTGATGATGCTCAAATATCTACATGGCACCTATGGTGCAAATATAAAAGAAAGCAGGCTCTTTCCGAACACAGTTCTTACGCACATCGATGATATTAAGGTCGATGTTATTACTCACAATTACCCTCTTCTAAATTCTATAGAAGAAACTGAAGGAGTTCGTATCATTTCCAATGAAGACATTGGCGCAATGAAACTCCACGCTATTCATCAAAGCGGTAACAGGTACAAGGATTTTGTCGATATGTACTTTATGCTTGAACAAGAACCCTTAAAGTTCTACCTCCAAGCATATCAGAAAAAATATGATAAAGACCCGTACTGGGCTTCAATAGGTCTTAACACATATGACAAGATTGCCACCTTTGAAGGCGTTGATGTGCTAAAAGAGAAACAGCAAAACTGGAAAAATATCCAAAAACGACTAGAACTGGCAGTGAAAAATCCATTATATAAGTTTAAATCAGAAAGCCAGGATTTACCAATTACCCCCAATAAAAAGAGAGGATTTCGTAGGTAATTCACTCAAAAAAGATTATCTTTAATTGTTACTAATTTTAAAAAAAATGAAGCCATTAACCAAACATATACCCAATCTTCACCCTAAATTCTTCTGGGATTTTAAATTTGATAAGATTGATTGGGACGGGGGCTATAAAATGGTAATTGGTCGTATTGTGGAGCGTGGAGGTCAGGATCAAATTGACGAAATTGTGCGTTTTTATGGGCGTGAAAAAGTAATTAGAACTGTCCGAGATGAGATTTCCTTTCTGCCCAATTATGCCATTCAAGATGCCCTTAAATTCTTTCCCGAACTCAAAAAGGAAGAGATGTACTGCTATCTAAACCGTAAAGACAAACCATACCATTGGATTTAGCTTTACTTAGAAAATAGCATTAATAACATAATTCTTCCCACTTTATATTTTTCTTCAAGAAATAAAAAAAGAAACCGAAGATATGACGGGCTGTACAGTCTGGCAAAAAGACTTCGGCATAATGCCTTGCTCGTACCTCACAAGCCACCCTTCGGGACTTATTCCGATTCCTTTTGGCCTGACTGCATCCTGTCTTGTGAAATTGCTTTCTTTTTCTTTTTTCCGATTTTTCTGTTTTCTTTTGAAAATATTTTGTCTTTTTACATATTTACATAACACTGTACTTACTTATTTATACAGAAAAGTATTTATGTATATCTGCAAAACTATAAAAACATAAAAGCGTATATACATACTCATTTACAATTTTACAAGTGCACTTGCTTATACTATTATTTATGGCTGTATATCTGACCATCCTTGCAAAAATACATTTACACCCAGATACTCATCAACAGGTGTGCATACATATGTAAATTATACTATACAGATTTATATACTTTGACTTTGATCAAAAAATTGTCATTGAGATTGCTGGAATTTACCGAGACAAAATTATATATGAAGGGACTATCAAAAGCAATATCTATATGACCTTGCCACAACCAATTTTGAACCTTAAGTACAATCTTGAAATTCAAAAATACGTACAAAACAAAAAAAGGGCATCAAGCCCTTTCAATTAAATCTATCTCTAAAAATGGTTTCGCAGGAAACCGGCAAGTTGTGTTTTGAGATACTTGAAATGAATTCAGCATCTCAAAACAACTTGCCCTGCGGGGCTGGAAAACGCCTCCGGAGTCGGCGTTTTATTAAAATTTTAATTGGAAAGTTAATTAGGAATTCTCTTATTGTTTTCATTTAAATGTTTTCTGTAAAGTATATCCAGTAATTCAGCCTCTTCTAGTGGGATCAGCATTTCTATTATTCTCAAAAGACTTCCAACGTATCTTTCAGTATTTATTGTATTCTCAATACTGACTTCAATTCCGTCTAAGGCAAATTTTGCTGTTTTAAGTAAATCCATTATCATACAAAACAGGTCTCTATATAGTTACTAAGTGAAATTATAAATCAGGCCATTGGAGATAGTTTTTTATTGAATTCAAACCTACAAATAATTTAAAATACTTATTACTTATTAATTGTGTTTTAAATATATTATTATGCTTCTCTTCATCTGATATAATTTATCATGAAAAACATGTCCAGAAAGCGCAAAGCTTCCTATTCTGATATATCGTGAATAGATTTTAATAATTTGGTTCCTATTTTCATTTGACCAATAGCCTAAAAACATATCCTGTGCTTGTATTTTTATACTACTGCAAAGCCCCAAAATAATTAGGAATATGTTTTTTCTCATTTGTAACATATTAACATCCTGATAACAAGCAGTAAATGTAAATAGATTTTTTTTAATTCATCTTAAATAGTAATAATATGCATAAGCTGTTATTGAAGTTATAATAATGGCTATTATTGTAATCCAGCTTTTTTTTAAAACTCCATAATTTTAATAGTTAATTGAATGAATTGTTTTTATCGGTAATGTAGTACTTAAACTTGAAACTACTAATTGTGTATTTGGTGTATTTGGTGTATTTTCTACAACAGTTCTAAGACTTATCACTAATGGAGCTGAACCAATAGTTAAAAAATGCATAAAACTTGCTGTTCATGTAAAAACGTTTGCTTAAGCAAACGGCTAGTTAATGGTGATTTCACATAATAATAACATCATCTCAATGATCTTATTTTTTCTTACCTAAAACCGTAAAAGGATTAAATGATACTCCTATATTAAAATAGAATGTAGGATCAGGTTTGGTCTCGTATACAGCATCATTAAATGAATCCTCTTTTCTGAATAATTTTCCTGATGGTGTGAACTTCATTCCTGTTTTACCTGTGAATACAAAATCACCGATAGCATGTTCGTATATTAAACCAGAATTTATGTCTAACTGTCTGTACTCATATTTTTGAGATGTCCCATCTATATTATAAAGATAAAATGATGTTCTGTCCAGTTCTGTTCCTAAGGATACCCTTCCAGCATTGAAAACGTATTTTCGAAGGTAAATACTTTTTGGAAGCGTAATATCTGCAATCAATCCATTATTGAATTTGTGCTCATATGTAAAGATAGGAATTACCGGAGTCTGAGCGCTTGGGTCTATATTAACCAATAATCCAACAGTCATTTTTGTTTTTTGATTGGCTTTCAAGACCATTACACCTGTAAATAAGCCTTTGACCCTTTCAAAATGCTGATCGCTACCATCAACAACAATACTCGAAGTATAGATTGTCCTTTTCTTGAACAACATAGAGAAATACGAAAAATTTACCGATGAAAACAGATAATGGAAGTCATTGTTAAGAGTCTTTATATCTTCGTTAAATGGATTAGTCATATCAGCTTCCACACTAGTATACCTATAACCTGCTGTCATACCTAGAAGCCATGTTTTTCTTTTTATAAAATTGAAATTGGCACTTACTTTAGCCTGTGTAAAATCGTTAACCCTACTTTCCGGTATGGTAATATTTCCTCTTTTCGATGTAAAATTGTATGGAGTTGAATGTGTGAACTCAATGTTCAACGGTCGTATAATTGCAAATTTATCTGCCGCATAAGCTACTGCACGTTTTGGAATGTTAATACTATCCTTAGTCCTTTTTTGTTTTGCATCAGTGTTTTGGGAAAAACATTCAATCGAGATGCATAATATCCCGAAAACCCATACCATTTTTTTTATCATTTCCATATAAATTATTTTAAAATTTTAATTATTGATTGAGAATAATTGAAATAAAAAATCTTATCAAATAAGTTCTCCGTATTATTGCTTTTTATAAATTCTTCATTAATTATTAAATTGATTGTGTAAAAACTCTCTTCTACTATTACAAGCCATAATTCATTGATTTTTAAATCATTTACTATATCACTTACATTGCTTGGAACATAAAAGCTACCATCAAAAGAATATTTAGCATTGTATGACAAGTCACAGAAATAAATGCCCTTTTGCACTCCATAATCATCAACGATATTAATTTTATGCTCATAGTCAATTATCTTTAAGGATGGCTTGTAAATATCAATAAAGTGGCAAAGGTCAAATACCTGAATCATTTTTACTTCTTGCTGATTTCCAGATAAATGTGGGTTGTCCATTATCTGTATGGTAAATTCCTGAAGCATATTTAATAAATTCATAAACTGTTTATAACATCAACAGGGCAAAGAAAATAATAATACAAAGCTCATTTTTCATTTTTATACAAACCCTGTTACATTTTATACTAAAGCTTATTTGAGTAAGATTTGGTATATGAGAAACAGTATTTTGTATAAATTTCTAATTTCAAGGGATATATCAGTTTATCTTTGTTTAAAGTTCAAATTTTAACTACGCTATGAAATATGATAAAGTTGAAACGCAAAACACAAAGATTATAAGCCTTATAGTGGACGACAATTATAGGCTGCAACGTCATACAATACTTTTGTTAAGCACCTTAATTATTATTTTCTTTTCTGACTGGCTGTCACAGTATTCAGGTGCTTACATGTATTACAGAATGTTATGTGTATTCAGCGCTCTAATAACTATGTTCTATGTAAACATGTATGTCTTGGTTCCGCGTTTTTTTTTTAAGGGTCAATATATTTTTTACATAGTATTGCTATTTCTTCTTGTAATGATTGGTACTATAGTAATGTCAACTCTATTAAATTTATATTTAGATTCCAAAAAAATTATTGATAATCAGCATAATAAAGAAAACTACAGGGCATCATTTGAAGGGATAATAATATTGCCTCCTTTCATATTAGTAACCACAATGATAAAGTTATTTCAAAGATGGATTAGAGATAATGAAAGCATAACTGAATTGAGAAATATAACATTAACAATGGAACTCAATGAACTACGGAATCAGATTAACCCCCATTTTTTGTTTAATATGCTTAATGGTATCAAAGCACTTGTAAGGACAGATCAAGAGAAAGCTACCACGGTCATAATGAGATTATCAGAGTTTTTGCGTTACCAACTCTATGAAAACAATGAAGAAACGACATTGCTCAAATCAGAAATTGATTTTTTAACGAACTTTCTTGAATTAGAAAAAATAAGAAGAGACAATCTATTAATAGCCATTACAAGCAATATAAAATCTCAAATAACAAATAATGTATTTCTGCCTCCAAACCTATTTACAATTTTTGTAGAAAATGCTGTAAAGCATAGTGTAAATATTAATGGAGATGTGTCTTACATTCGCATTAATATAGAAGTAAAAGGTGATACCCTTTATTTTGAATGTGTAAACTCAAAAGACCAGGATTACGAGCCTTTTTTATCAGATAAAAAAAGTGGTGGATTAGGGCTTGTAAATATAAAACGCCGGCTTGAACTTTTGTATGGAGAAAACCATACTCTTGATATAGAATCAACAAAATCTGAATATAGTGTTAAACTAACGATACCTTTATGAACTGTATAATAGTAGATGATGAGCCATTGGCTCGAATAGAAATGGAGGCACTGATTAAGGAAGTGTCAGAAATTACAATATCAGGTAAGTTTGCGAACGCCCCGAGTGCCCTGAAGTTCCTGGAGAACAATGAGGTAGATTTAATTTTTTTGGATATTGAAATGCCAATGGTATCAGGATTGGAATTTGCCGCACAATTACCAAAAAACACCTTAATAATTTTTACCACGGCTTATCCTCAATATGCATTAAAAAGCTATGAGCTGGACGCTATTGACTACCTGTTGAAGCCTATTGAAAAATCTCGTCTGGAAAAGGCAATTGACAAAGCAAAGTTGTATGGAAAACTGCTTTCAGAAGAAACAGAGAAGAATATAATAGAAAGCAATACAGCGGATTTTTTAATTATCAAGTCAGATCGCAGATTTCATAAAATCAACTTTGCTGACATCAAGTATATTGAAGGACTGAAAGACTACGTGGTAATATTTACCGACAACCAGAAACTGATTACCGCAATGAACCTAAAGACTATTCACCAGAAAATCCCGGAGCACATTTTTCTGAGAGTGAGTAAATCTTACGTAGTCAATATTAATTGTATAAATTCATTTGACAACCATACTATTTATGTTGGTGAAAATGAAATTCCTTTGGGTGATGTCTATAAAAAAGACTTTTTTAAATTGTATTCAGGAGGCTCTCTTAATTTGGAGGGATAGAATACTACAATGATTTACTTATTAAAAGTTATTATTTCTCCAGATTTTGTATCAATATCATAAGCGTATACTTTTTTAGTATTTGTGGTTTGCTTAGAAATAATAGCTTTCTTCACCTGTGGTATAGTGTAAAATGAATTCGGGTTCCCTGAACTATTTTCAACAAGCCTTATTGGTTTGTCTGATTTTAAAGACCAATATGATCTTATTCTGCAATTTCCTCCAATGGTTGATTTGATAGTTAATTTGTCGATTTTACTTTCTTTCCAGGTTAACTCAATAATCTCAAAACTACCTCTGGTTCTTATCCCGCTTATAAACTAAACCATTAGCATTATACGTAGTTGTTATAGTAGCATTGTCAAGGTTTAATTCCCGATGATAGTTTGAGTATTTTTCCATCCCAACAAAATCAATGTAAAAGTCATCTACTGTTTGGTAGGGCATTCCCTGAGAACCTTTGCTTGTTATGGTTTTGCATGCGCAAGTCTTCAGCTTCTGCAAATTTATCGTCAAAAATCAATTGAAGTATGTCTTTAAGCGATTTCGCAGCCTTTACATTATCATTTCTGTATGCTCCACCTGCCCAAACAGTAGTCTCATTAAGTTGAATCTGTTCATTATACGGATTACCATAAACATAGCCCCAAAGCGACCATTTCCTAATGGATATGCTTCTATCCAGCTGTATGCTGGTTTATTGTCTGTTAAAACATTCAGATCTTTTTTTCAGTATTTTGAAGTTGAGCCAGACAAAACCCATGACAAAGAATTATAAGTAATGCAGCTATTAAATTTTTCATACCTTTTTATTTTCTTAAATAATTAAAATCATATTTTTAAATCCTATTTAAATTATGATGTATGTTCTAAAGAGTTACGTTTACTTTTCTTTATACAAAGTTGATGATAATCATAACATCTTCTATCTTTTAAAAGCTTAGCGAGATGTTGCCGACTAAGGAAATTTAAACTTTAGGTTAAACACTAATTTTTCAAGTATAAAACCACCTTTAATTAAACCTAAATACACCATTTTACCTAGCTGTGATCGCAGTTTTATTTTTAGTATGGGGTTATTTTCAAATCCCTAAAGTAGCCTTCCGTTCCTACCTCAACCCATAAACCAATACTTCCAAAATTATTATTTCCATGTTTTAAATCATTTACAATTAAAGAGGGTTCTTTGTTTTCATTTAGGAAAAGCATTGCTGATGTACCCCTAACTACTATTCTCAATTTTATCCATTCGTTTAACCCCATATCAGCATACGACTCATATACTTCAGGTGATTCTTTCCTTAGTCTGTTAAATTTATATTCGGGATACGAAAAATATTGGATAGAATGATTTCGTCTGATTTGTTCTTCTGATCTACCATTGGTTGGACGAATATATATTGACTCAAATTTTGAATTATTATCATTGATTCTAAATGCAACCCCAATAAATCCTCTGGCAAAATCGGGTGCATTTGGCAATAATTTACTTAAAACTTTTACTTCAATTTCTCCGTCTTTAAATTCAGTTCCTTTAATTTTAACAAAAGTAGGCTCATCAACTAATTTAATTCTGTGGTCTTTGATAACCTGAACTGCTGATTGGCTTTCTATTTTCGTAAATGAATAAGATACTTGGTAAGGCTCTAATGTATCACTTGTCAAAGGAAAATATACAATTTTTGGCATATCAAGAAAAGGGGCAATGCTTTCCCAAACCGTTGTGAAATTTTCATTATGGCAACTATGTCCCGTATTCGGAATAATGCTTATTCGATGATTAGGTATATATCTAACAGCTTTTACAACTCTCTCGACAGGATTTTCTACGTCTTTATCGCCAGCCATAACCAATACGGGGCATTTTATCATACACAATAAATCTTTATTCACAGTAAGATTGTTATAACAATTTGCAACTTGCATAAACACTTCATGTAAGCGGTTCGGTTCGGGCATGAGTTTTAGTTGTTGCTCCCAATAAGGTTTGTCCATTTCGATGGCTTGTTTGGCTGTAAATTTGAATTCTCTTATTCCTGGACTAACTTCTCCTGCTCCAATGATTATCATTTTTTTTACTTTTTCAGGATATATCGCTCCGAATTTGTAGGCAGAATAGCCACCATCGCTAAATCCAATGATAATAACACTTTCTTTTGTAACTGCATTTATAACAGCCAAAACATCATTGGCTCGTTGTTCAAGAGTTAGCGGTTCTGTACCTATTTCTGATTTCCCATGACCTCGTGTAGAAATAGCTATGACTTGGAAATTCTGCTTTAATTTGTCTATTAAATCAGAATATTCAATGATTGAACCAAATAAACCGCCATGTAAAAGCACAATGGGTTGTCCATTGCCATAGACTTCATAATAAATTTTAGCATCTTTCGACTGCACATATTTCCCAACTTCGGAATTTGCTCCATAAGGTATTTTATTAACTACATTAGAAGGTTGAAATGCTCTCCTAAGATTTTGTTGGCCGTTTGCATATATCCAGCTGAACGTGATAAATAAAATTAAAAAGAATTTATAAATCATTTGCAGTCATGTTAAAATTAATATTTGGTCAACTTTATAAAATTGCCATCACTATATAAATGGTAAAAATAATCTTTAGTATTTTACAATACAAAGGCAATTTTGTGAGATTTTAATCTTCGACATTCTTTTTCCTATTTCCTGTTATTTTTACCAAAAGGTTTTCAATAATAAGATACATACTGGGGACTACAAACAGTGTTAGAATCATAGAACTTGTTAATCCGCCAATAATTACCCATGCCATTCCATTTTTAATTTCGGATGCGGCTCCGCCTGCAATTGCAATAGGTAGCATCCCAAATATCATTGCGAGTGTAGTCATCAATATTGGTCGAAGTCTCTCTTTACCTGCTTCTACAAGTGCTTCTTTGATACTATATCCGTCTGCTTTAAGTTTGTTGGTAAAATCTACAATAAGTATTGCGTTTTTCGAAACCAAGCCCAAAAGCATAATCATCCCAATGATAGTAAAGATGTTCAGGGTTTCCATCGTAAGTGCGAGTGCCAAAAATGCCCCAACCAAGGCTACAGGTATCGAAAAGAGCACTACAAATGGATATACTGCGTTTTCATATAATGCGACCATAATCAGGTATACCAAGAGGATAGCCGTAATAAGTGCCAATCCGAGGCTGCCGAAAGCATCTCCCTGATTTTTTGAGTCACCAAGATATTCTATACTGATGCCTTCAGGAATCTTAATAGATTTTGTTCTTTCCTTGATTTCATCTGTGGCAGTTCCGGTCGGACGACCAGCTACATTAGCTTGTACAGTAATAGCGCCCATACGGTCAATACGCTGCAGCGTTGTTTCCCCCAGACTTTCGGTAACTTCAGCAAACTGACTCAGCACTATTGTCTGCCCTTCAGAATTTATAAAAGACAGATCCTTCACATTTTTAATATCCGAACGATTAAATTGATCCAATCCAACAATAATATTATACTCATTGCCTTCCTGTTTAAAATGGTTTTTATCACTTCCATTAAACGAGTTTTGAAGCGCAGCCCCCACCATACTGGCGTTAAGTCCAAGTAAACTCAACTTTTCCCTGTTTAGTTTAATGTCCACTTCAGGTTTTTTGTCCTTAACGGATAGTTTTACGAATTGTGTTCCCGGTATTTCGGCCACTACTTTTTTATAAGCTTCTGAGACCTGGCGCACATCATTAAGATTAACCCCTTTAACAGCTATCTGTATTGGAGCACTGCTGACATTTCCGGTAATAGATGTCGAGGAAGTAGAAAACTTAGCACCAGTAATGGCAGCACCTAGTTTTCCTTGAATGAATGTTCCATATTCTTCGGCAGTCATACTTCGTTTTTTCTTATCTACCAATGTTACTGTTAGTTCAGCCAGATTGGAATTACTATTAGTTCCCGATACACTGCCGCTTACGAACCCGATACTCGAAAATACTTTTTTGACTTCCGGCTGATCTAAAAGAATCTTTTCAGCCTGTTGTACCAGTAAATTGGTCTTATAAACAGTTGCCGTAGGTTCCAGTTCCATATTCAGTATCAAATCACTCTGATCTGCTTTTGGAATAAATGCTGCGCCGATAAATCCTGTTGGAACCAAAGCAATTGCACCAATAATCAAAAAGATAGTCAGGGATAACAGCCATCTTTTTTTATGGAGTACCTTTTGCAGCATTTTTCCATAATCTTCTTTCATGGCATCAATAAATTTCTCAAATCCCAGGTTAATTTTCCCCCAAAGTGAATCTCCTTTTAGATGTTCCAGTTTGCCAAAACGACTTGCCAATAAAGGAGTGACAGTAAAGGATACAAAAAGGCTCATAAGAGTTGATATAACTACCACAAGTGAGAACTCCCGAAGTATAGAACCTATCATTCCGCCGGCCAATGCTAATGGAAGGAAAACCACCACATCCACTAATGTAATTGAAAGTGCAGTAAAACCAATTTCGTTACGTCCTTCAAGAGCAGCCGTGCGTTTGTCAGAACCCATCTCCATGTGACGGTATATATTTTCCAGAACCACAATAGAGTCATCTACCAATATACCAACTACTAATGATAAAGCCATCAGTGTCATTAGGTTTAATGAGAACCCAAGCAGGTACATGGCAATGAAGGTAGGTATAATGGATGCAGGCAGTGCCACCAGCACAAACATAGAACTCCTAAAACTATGCAGGAATGCCAGCATAACTACTCCAACAATAATAATAGCCAACATTAAATCGAACATTACAGAATCAGCCGCATGGAGGGTATATAAACTCTGGTCAGTGGATATATTAAATTTAAGATTGTTTATTTTGTACTGGTTTTCGATGTTTTGAAATACTTTTTTTACTTGTCTACTGACATCAACAGCATTCGCATCACTTTGTTTGATAATCTGTACTCCAATGGATGGAATACCGTCAATGTGATTAATAGCCGTTGTCTTTGCGGTTGCATCTACCACTTCGGCAATATCCTTCAGATAGATAACTCCCTGTTCCGGATGTTGAAATATAATGAGGTCACGCAGCTGATCCAGTGACTTTACATTAGCATCATAACGAATGGAAAGCCTTTGGTTTTGTGTTTCGATACTGCCCGCAGGAAAGGAAAGATTGGCACTATTGATTGCCTGGGTAATTTGTGTAATGGAAAGATTGTAAGCAAACAGTTTGTCCTGATTGATATTGATATGTATTTCACGTTCGTCGCCACCAATAATATACACCTGACCAACACCGGCAACATTCTGCAATATTGGCTTTAGCTGTTTATCAACGAGATCGTATAAATTGCGAGGAGCCATATTGGCTGTCAAACCAGCTTTGATTACCGGGGTTTCCTCTAAGTTTATCTTGTTTACCATAGGCCTTTCTGCATCCTCAGGGAGAATGTTCAGTCCTTGGTCGGCTTTGCGCTGTACATCGCGTTCCGCCTTGTCAATATCAGTTCCGCTCTTAAATGCTACTGTAATAATAGAAACTCCTTCCTGAGAAGTAGAATTGATTTTATCCAGTCCTTCTATGGAAGAAAAAAGATCTTCCAATTTCTTGGTTACCGTAGTTTGTACTTCTGCTGCCGAAGCTCCGGGATATATGGTACTCACGGAAACAGTAGGTACTTCTATTTTTGGGAGTAAGTTATAATTCAGGCTTAGGTAGGACTGTATTCCGAAAAGAATCAGTACGGTAAATATAACTATAAGTAATAATGGTCTTTTTATGGCTATCCCTGTTATTGACATATTCTGTTCTTTATTTTGAAACATTAATTAAACTACCATCCTTCAGATTGATCTGTCCGGATGTAATTACCACATTTCCTGCTTGTAAACCGCCTATTACTTGTATGTTTTTACCATACTCCGTACCAACCTTGATACTTCGTAATAAAGCCTTGTCTTTCTGAACCATATATACAGAAGCATTCTGAGTACTTTCGTTCAGTGCCTCACGGGGAATCAAAAGAATTTTTTGGGCTGTTTTTCTTGAAAAATTGGCATAAACGAAGGTGCCCGAACGTAAAGGCGCATCCTTTTCATTGGCTGCGGTAATCTCTACCTGATAATTGTGAGCCTGATTTGCCTGAGGACTAATAAATGTAACTGTACCGAGAATTGATTTATCGGGATAAACATCAGTTGTCAGCTTAATTTTTTGACCTAGGGCAATCTGATACACTTCTGCTTCTGTAAAATATACCTGTACTTTTAATTGAGAAAGATTTACGATGGAAGCAATTTCCGCTCCGGCAGTAACATACATACCTTCTTCAACATTCTTAATTCCAATAATGCCGCTTGTTGGTGCTTTGATGTTGGCATCTGTAATCTGTCTTCTTAATTGCTGAGAAAGATTCAAGGCATCATTATAGTTCTGACGAATCTCATTGACTTTTTCTTGTGTGGCTGCATTGCCTTCAAGCAGATCAGTATAGGTTTGAAGGTCACGTTTGAGTTTTGATGCATTAGACTCCGATTTTTGGAGATCAAGCTTTATTAATCGCGTATCGATTATGGCTAACGTTTGTCCCTGATGAACGTGATCTCCAAGATTAAATAGCAAACGCTCCACATTTCCACTGCTTGTCGATACAATTTTTGCTTCTTTAAATGGAGCCAGTTTACCGGTTTTAATCAGTTCTACTTCTTGTATTTCTTCCTTAACTGTGGCAATGGTTACAGGTATATGCACATTTTCAATCAGTACCGGTTGATTTTTCTCGTCAATCTTCTTTTTGTTCGTTATCAATTTAAAAATGATTAAACCAGTGATACCGATGCAAACCAAGGTTATTATTATTATTTTTTTCATTGCTGTTTAAAGTGAATTATGAAAGGCTTTCAAAGTACCCGCTGCTTTTTCAATATCTATGCGAGCCTGATAATAGTTATATAAGGAGGTGAGGTAGCTTTTTTGTGATTCTTTAAGTGAGTTCTGAGTGTTCAGCCAATCTGTGAGATTGGTGGTTCCTTTTTGCAACTGTAGATTGGTGATCTTAAGCACCGTTTCAGCAAGGGTTACATTTCGCTTATCACTTTCTACATTGGCTTGGGCTCGTAAAAGTTTGGTATAAGCATTTTCATAATCAACCGTATATCTTACTTCCTTCATTTTTAGATCTTCTTCAGCATTGATACGATTGATTTTTGCCTGTTTATATTGTGCATTTCGTTTATAGAAATCAAGTACAGGAATGCTCAGTTTTAAACCAACAGCTGAGTATGGAAGTAATTCTTTATAAGCACCGTCAAGATTATCCCCAAAACCAACGGCACCATAACGAAAGTAAGCGGTTAATTTGGGAAGTAACTCAGCTTTAATACGGGACTGTTCAATATCTAGTAATTTTATATTGATTTCGGATAGCTTATAGTCAATCCTCGATGTTGGGGAAAATACATCTTTACCGTCTTCTGGTGATTGGTGGTCGTCCATTGCTGTTGAAATATTTACTTTAAGTGATTCACTGATTGGGTAACCCATTTCGTATTTCAGTTCGTTTTCTGCCAGCTGCAGATTACTTTGGGCAACCCTTATTTGCGAAAAAGTATTATTGCTGTCCACAAATACTTTATCTAGATCCTTTTGAAGTGTAGCCCCCTTGTTTACTTGCAAACGGTATATTTCTATCTGCTTTTCATAAGTTTCTTTGTTATACTTTAATAGCTCCAATTGTTGGATGTATATAAATATCTGTAAATAGGCTGTACTTATATTATAAATAATTGCTTCCTGACTTTGTTCTATATTAAGCTCTGCCTGCTGTATGTTGTATTTATTAGCTTTTAATCCCGTTATGAGCGAATGGTCATAGATTACCTGATCCAATTGTCCTACTAAGTTGGAATTGTATTTTTGTGTCAGTGATACCCTCATTTCGTCAGGTCCAAAAATTCCGGCAGGAATTACACTTTGTTGTAATTTTAGGTTATTATCAAGTGTCGAACTTAGGCTGACACGTGGCAAATAATCGGCAAGTACTTCTTTTGCATTGGCATCTGCAGCCAGTTTTTCGTTGGCATAGATTGTATTATTACGATTATTCTTTAAACCATATTCTATGCACTGCTTTAATGTCCAATTTTCCTGGGCGTTAGTTTTTAGCCAAAAACTAAAAAGGAATATTATAACTATCTTTTTACCCATATAATTTGATTACTTATTAACTTCCTGAATGGGAGCTATTATTATATCGGGCTAAAGTAAGCCATAGGGTAATTGTTGTTTTTTTTATTATACAAACTCCGCTAGTTTTTATACTAACTTACTTTTTTGAAATAGTTGCTTATTCCTGATGTTCTCGAATTGGAAAATTATACACTTGGTACGCATGGGTATAACGACTGGAAAACGTATGAGCAACCCGTACTGGTTTAATTGGCAATTACGGTAGTTTAATAATAAAAGTTAACAATCAGGAAACAAAGAAAATTGAGAACAATCAGCCTAAAAAAAGCTGTATATTAGTATTCAATCAATTGACCTATAGCATGTGGAAAAAAAAGATCGAATCGGTAGTAATTCCTGCGAAGACGGACAAGAAACAAGAACAAGCAATAAGCAGAGCTAAAACTATTGATGCTATAATTTCTAATGATGAATTGATGTAAATTAATAAAGTGTTAGTGCTATAAAGTTATATTTAGCCCGAATCTTTAGGGAATACTTTTTCAAGACAAATAAAAACTATTATATATGAAAGCACTAATAATTGGAGCTACCGGAGCTACTGGTAAAGACCTTATAAACATTCTATTACAGGATTCTTTTTATACAGAAATTGTAATATTTGTACGTCGCCAAAGCGGTATAAAACATCCTAAAATCATTGAAATCATAACCGATTTCAATGATTTACACAAAAAGACTATAAAAATTTCACCCAATTTTAATATGTTGGACTAAAGCAGTCCATAGGGTAATCGCAATCTTCCTTATTATACATTTACCGCTAGTTTTTATACTAATCAGCTTTTTTGAAATAGATGCTGATTCTACATGTCAATTTTTAGGGGTAATTCATTAGGCAACAATGTATAATCTTGTCAAACTTTTTGCATTAGGCACTGAATTGAAAATTTTAGTTTATTTTTATTAATTTAGTTTCGTTTTAAGACTGACCTTTGGGCTTAAATTTAGTCCACAACACATATTCTTAGCCTCGGTAGTTTACACACACCAATAAAACAATGAAAAAAGACGAATTGATACAAATACAATTACAACCCTTGTTAGATTATTTTCAAAAGTTAATTCCTTTAAATAATATTGAAAAAGAATTAGTTTCAAGTTTATTTAAACCAAGGCTTTACAGAAAACGACAGTATGTTTTGCAAGAAGGCGATATATGCAATTATTTTAATTTTGTGGTTAGGGGTTGTTTACGATTGTACAAAGTGGATGACAAAGGCAACACGCACATCATCCAATTCGCTGCCGAAAATTGGTGGATGAGTGAAATAGGAAGTTTTCACAGCAGAAAACCATCCGAAATGAGCATTGACGCTTTGGAAGATACGATAGTATTACAAATCAGTTATGAAGACCTGATTACCATTTATAAACAAGCATTCAAATTTGATAAAATTTTCAGGGTATTGATTGAAAACAGCTATGTTTCACTTCAAAAAAGATTGTTGCAAAATATTAGTTCCACAGCAGAAGACCGATATTTATCCTTTATTCAAAACCATTCGCACCTCACAAATCGCTTGCCACAAACGCAAATAGCGGCATTTTTAGGAATAACACCCGAGTTTTTGAGTCGCTTGCGCAACAAGCAAGTCAATACAAAATCCTAATCCAATATTAGCGATGGCTAAAGTGAGCTTTAAACCCGATCACATAGAAATCAGTCATTTAATAGATGCAACAACTGATAATAAATTAGTTGGACTTACGGTTTTCGATTCAAAGTTGGATGTTTCCGAATCAATTTACAATAGGCCGTTTCGATCCTTTCATTTTTCCATTATTTTAGTAAAGAAAGGCCAGCTTTCTGTTTCAATTGATTTAAATCGGTTTCTTCTTGATGAAAAGGATTTGTTGATTATCCCACCATCAGCCATTCGCATATTTGAATTGCAGAAGCCAGAAACGGAATTCATCTCGCTTTTATTTACAGCTGATTTTCTTTTGCAAGCTGGACTTCATATAAAATATTATCCTCGTTTTTCTTTGGGAGAAAAGGCAGTACACTCTAATCTTTCTCTTTCTTCAAATGAGTTTGAGATTCTCTCTTCGCAGCTCTATTTGATTCGTCTTCTTCTGGAGCGAAGCGATGTTCCAAGAAAAAAGAATGAAAATATCTATTTGCCCATTTTTCAATCTACTATAAAAGAAGTGAATCTTTGTTTTGATAGCCAACAGTCTCCACAAAATGAAAGTAGCCATATCATTCAGCGCTTTTTTGATTGCCTAACAAAATACCATACTCTTCAAAGAGAAGTTTCATTTTATGCTTTAGCGTTAGGCATCCACGAAAAATACCTCTCTCAAGTTCTTAAAGAAAAAACAGGGAGAACAGCTCGCAGCTATATCATACAAATGGTAATTCTTGAAGCTAAAGTACTTCTTGATCGACCAGACCTAAGCGTTCAGCAAATTGCTGATGAAATGCATTTTACAAATCCTTTTCATTTTAGCCGTTTCTTTAAAAAATACACCACTCTTACTCCAAGTGCTTACCGAAATCAATCAGGAGGGGAGCTTATTAAAGGTAGACCATAAAATATTTGGTTGCTCTTGTTAATCTTTCTTTTAGATATATATTTCATCTTTTACCTATGGTTTCCCTTTTTAAATTAGAGCAAATTTGCATCTGATTTAAAAACAGATGAAAAATTTAATTTTAAGGTATTGCTTTTTAGGTTTTATTATATTTTCTACAGTTAAGGGATATTCCCAGGATAGTTTATATCTCGATTTTTCAAAGTTGTCCCAACTAGTAGAAAGCAATAGTAGAGCATTGAAACTGGACGCAATTTCAGAAGATATTTCGAATTCACAAACTGAGATTCTGAGAAACAAAAGACTTCCTGATGCTTCAATTTCTATCACTGCTGGATATCTTGCCAATGTTGGCGTAATTGGACTAAACCAAATGGACGATGGCTTTTATCCAATGCCTCATTTTTCAAACAGTTATCGGCTTGAAGCCAATTATACAGTTTATAATGGTGGAAAGATTAACCGTGAAATAGATATTTCCGAGCTACAGCAAAAAATTAGTTCACTGCAGACGGAAAAGGATATGCAAGGTCTAAAGTTGTTACTATCAGGCTACCTATTGGACTTGTACACGCTTCGACTGCAGCGAAAGGTTTATAAAAAAAACATTGTCCAAGCCGAAAGTGTACTCCAAAAAATAAAAAATCAGATTAATGCTGGTATGGCACTCAAAAGTGACCAGATACGCAATGAACTCCTTGTAGAGGAAATGAAACTACAATTGTTGCGCGTAAAAAACGGAATCAGTATCCTTAATAATACATTGTCCGAAACGCTGCATCTACCTCAGCATTCTCAAATAGTACCTACCAATATTTTCTTTGGTGAAGAATCCCCTATTGCTTTGGATGTCTGGCAAGAAAATGCTTTACAAGACGTACCTGACTTGCTAATAAAAGCTATTGAAAGCGACATCTCTAAAAAAGAAAAACAGCAAACCAAAAGCAACCTTCTGCCAAGGCTGTCGCTGTATTTAGAAAATGGTTTGTCGCGCCCTTATGTGTATGACATCCCTGCAAAAGACATTTATTCCAATATCTTGAATACGGGCATCAGATTGAGTTATCCATTGGACGAGCTGTACAAAAATAAGGAAAAGGTACACCAAGCCGATGAGCGCCTCGATTACGCTCACGAAAAAGAGGAACTGACTAAAGAAGATGTCCGCAAAGCTTTATTTTCTGCTTACACCCTTTATGTTGAAGCCCAACAATCATTAGCTTCAGAGGAGAAGAAAATGGAATTGGCAACCGAAAATTACCGACGTATTACCAACAGTTATTACAAACAAGTTGCCCTTATCACTGATCTTACAGATGCCAGTAATCAGAAACTAACAGCAGAATTGCAAATGGTGGCGGCCCGCTCCAGAATTGTAATGCGATACCATGAACTCAAAAAAACAGCTGGGCTATTAAAATAACATTATGACACACGTAAAAAAAAATAAAAATACAGCTTTAAAATGGCTCACTGGCATAGGGGCAATAGTCGTCTTACTATTTGGAATCGGATATTTGTATTCCTTCAATTCAGCAACAATGAGTGATGACGCTCAAGTTCAGCAATTGCTTTTACCTATAAATGCTCGCGTGGGAGGTTATCTCCAAAAAATCAATTTCGTTGAGTTTCAAAAAGTAAAAAAAGGAGACACCCTAGTTATTATAGACAATACGGATTATATCGTCCAGCAAGAATTGGCGGAAGCCAATCTCCTCGATGCCCAAGCGGGAAGATTCGTGACCTCAACTTCCGTCAATACCGTATCAAATACCGTTAACATTACGGCTTCCAATATTCAAGAAGTGCGTGCAAGACTACTGAATGCAGAACACGATTACAAGCGTTATAAAATTCTGTTGGAACAAGAATCAGTAACCGAGCAACAATACGAGAAGGCCAAAACGGAATATGAGGCATTAAAAGCAAAACTAGTTGCTTTAACAAAAACGGAAAACGGCAATAGGCTTTCAGTCAAAGAAACAGGAGCCAAATTGGGCGTGAACGAAGCCTCGATAAAACGTGCCGAAGCCCAATTGAAAATCGCAAAACTCAATGTTTCCTACACGGTAATCTTGTCTCCCTGTGATGGATATATGGGAAGAAAAACACTTTCTGTTGGACAATTAGTGCAAGCAGCACAACAATTGGCATCGGTGGTGAATGACCAAGAAAAATGGTTAACGGTAAATGTGCAGGAAAAACAATTGAGATCAGTTAAAATTGGGCAGAAGGTAAAAGTCAGGATAGATGCATTTACCGACCATCATTTTGTTGGCACTATATCGTCTGTGGCAAGTGCTACCGGTTCTGCATTTTCAATGATACCCACTGATAATTCAACTGGGAATTTTGTAAAAATACAACAGCGTGTCCCAGTACGAATTGACTTTTTAAATCCCGAAGACCAATCCTTCTTACCTGACGTAAAGTCCGGGATGAATGCCGTGGTCTATTTTAATTAAATATGAGACAATATGTACCATTATCGTGCTTTAAAAACTTTGTTCCTTATTCAGTTCGAGTAGGCTTATTTTTGCTTTTTGCCATAATTTTACAGTTCGCCAATGTGACTTATGTGAGCTTGATGGGGGATATCGTAGGTGCGCGACAGTTTTATGTTGAAGACATCAGTTTTATAAATACAGTGAGTTCCATCGGCGTGGCCATCGTATTTCCTATTTTGTTCCGAATTAAATTCCGCTTTACTTCCCAACAGATTTTGGGAATTTGTTCGGGAGGATTGTTTATATTGATGTGGTTGAGTATGATAGTCGAAACTATACCTTCATTACTTTTTTGTGCGTTTTTTATTGGCGCATTCAAGATGATTGGCACTTTCGAGGTTTTAATCTCCATTCAGCTTATCATTACGCCCAAAAAGGACTATGGCATTTTTTTCACGGTTGCTATGGCACTCATTTTACTTTGCAACCAAATTTCAGGTATTCTCGCCGTTTCCCTTTCCGATTCCTCGAATTGGCAACATATTTACGTTTTTGAAATGGCTTTGCTTAGCCTGCAATTGACAATGATTCTGGTACTGCTGCGTCCTTTTAGACTTGGGAAAAAACTACCGCTTTACGGCATCGATTGGTGGGGAATTCTTCATTGGACTCTCTTTCTTTTCGCCATAAGTTATTTATTTGTTTACGGACAATTGCTAGATTGGTTTTCATCTACAAAAATAGTCTTGTGTACATTGATTTCCGTTTTATGGGGAATTCTTCTCCTTTTTAGAACCTTGACATTAAAGCGTCCGTTAATTTCGCCTGCAGTTTTTCGGTTGCCCAATGTCACTGCAGCTATTATGTTAGTACTGTTGGGACAAATTTTCCTGAATACTACAGGAAATGTCCTGTCTCCCATAACCAGTGCGGTTATGCATTTGGATGACCTTCACGTGGCTGCGCTTAACTGGTGGATTACTATTGGTATAATTTTAGGAGGACTGTTTTGCTATTGTTGGTTTACCTATCTAAATTATTCCTTCCGCTATCTTTTTGCGATCAGTTTTTTGGCTTTGACATTGCATCACGCTTTATTATATTTCTCTTTTGGCTATAATGTAGGAGAGCAGCAATTGTATTTGCCGTATGCGCTTAAAGGTTTTGGAAATATTATTTTGTTTGCCGCAGCTGGAAAATACATGACTATTGGAGTTCCATTACAAATCTTTGCCCAAATGTTAGGTTATATGGCGCTATTCCGAAATGCTCTTGGCAATGTAATTATGGGTTCCTGGATTGTTAACAGGACGTACCAACTTTCTCAAGATTATTTGCAAAAAATGGCTTCACGAATGGATGCGTCCGTCACAGCCCCTCTTTTAAAAAAACTTTCCGAGGGTTACATCCAAAGTGGTTTGGATAATGGACAAGCAACCAAAATGGCATCAAAAGCTTTACTATTTAGGGTCAGAAATGAATCCTTACTATTATCGGCAAAAGAATTGTTTGGTTGGATCACCCTAATGGGAATACTTGTCCTCTTTGGCTTGGTCTTTTTCTATCACTTTGCTTCACCTTATGTGAGGTCTGTTCCAACCTGGCACAAATTGTTCATCGCCACCCGTTCCACAATTTTTACTTTTAGAAAACGACACAAACAAATTGTTCCCTAAAAAAAAACAATCTTATTATCAATTAGTTGAAGAATGACTTTCTAAAACTCTTAATCTAGATCAATACTATTTCTTGATGTAGTTCATTGGAAAGAGTTCCGTTTCTTATGCAACTTTGCAGTATCAAATTTCAATAATTTAAAACAAAATAGTCATGATACAAAAATCAAAAGTTGCAGTTATCGGTTTAGGAAATATCGGAACTGCTGTTGTTACAAATCTTGTTAAAGGAAATCGTTCGGTTATTATTGCCAACAAAACACTAGAAAAAGCAACTGTTCTCGCCAAAAAATTAGGCGATTTGGCACAACCAGCAACTATTGCTGACGCCCTCAAACAGGCAGACATTGTCGTATTGGCCATTTATTTTGATCCTATTAAAGAATTTTTAAAAACGTATGCAACAGAACTTGAAGGCAAAATTATCGTTGACCCTTCTAATCCTATTGGTCTTGATGAAAACGGTGGCTTCAAAAAAATAATTGGGGCAGACGAATCAGCAGGAGAACTACTTTCTTTTTTGTTGCCAAAAGGAGCTAAGTTGGCAAAAGCCTTGGGAACATTGGGTGCCGCATCTTTAGCTTCTGCAGCCTTTCAAACACCTGAAAAAGCAGTTCAATTTTATGCTACTGACGACACTAGCATCAATGCCGAAATCGAGGATTTGATTCATGACAACGGATTTGAACCATTAAGAGTTGGTCGACTAAATCAATCTATACGTATTGAAGTATTTGGTGATTTACACGAATTTGGCGCCTTGGGCAAAACGGTTACTCTAGCTGAAGCAAAAATATAATTAACACTATTTAATAAATAAAACGCAAAATGAAAAAACTAACATTAAGTTTAATAGCCATTGTATCCTTCCTTTCTTTTGGAAATAATGCAAACGCACAATCAAAAGATAAAGCTGCTGTTGAAAAAGTGGTCAATAACTATTTCGATGCCTTGAACGCATCTGATGCAAGTAAGGTAGTGTCATATTTTACACCCGACGGCGTTTTGTTGGCTCCCGGTGCACCAACCGCAACAGGAGGTGAACAATTAAAAGGCACGTTTCAATATGTGTTCGATAATTTTAAGTACACACTAAAAGTAACCATCGGTGAAGTGACCATTGCGGGGAATTACGCTTTTGCAAGTTCAACTTCTAAAGGCTCTTATGTAATCAAATCAAACAACCAAACTGTTGAGGATGAATTTAGAGAAACATTTATATTGCAAAAAGTAAATGGAACTTGGGCAATAGTAAGGTATATGTACAACAAATCGAAATAAGAAACACATTCCCACAAAAGCATTTCTATTCGAGCTGTTCGTTTAGAAATGCTATTTGGTTATCCATATATTGATATAGGATTTGAGGTTTAATAATCTCTCTTTGTGCTTTCTTGAAAGACGGCTATATAATTGATTGATGAAAATAATTTAAATAAAGAATTAGATGAAAAAAATACTCATATTACTACTATCCTTTTTGATTTTACCTGTTTATAGTCAGCAGAAAGTAGTAAAATCCATGAAAGCATTTATGGACAATACTTTGCGGACTGGTGAAACACCATATGGAGATAATCCATCAGCTGGACATTACGTTAATTCAGACGATGCAAAAATTTACTATGAAATATACGGCAAAGGAAAACCTCTAGTGATGTTGCACGGTGGTATTGCTGGTTCAACCTACGAAATGGCAGAATTGATAGATCAATTTTCGAAATATTATCAGGTTATCGCCATATCAACGAGAGGACATGGGAAATCAGAACTTGGGACACAACCACACAGCTATGAACAAAAAGCGAAAGATGTTATTGCAGTTTTAAATAAAGTTACAAAAGACAGTGTAACGCTATTCGGGTTTAGTGATGGCGGTTATACGGGCTATTACTTGGCCAGTATGTTTCCCGAAAGAATTAAGCAAATGGTTATTATAGGTGCCGCAGAAACACATCCTGGCGACTATAAAATTAATTTAAAGGTAGCCGATATGATGCAATTGGATAAGCCCTATTGGGAACAGCAATTAAAACTAATGCCAGAACCCAATCGTTTACAGGAAATGTTTGATAAAGTAAGTGATGCTACTGCAAATATGTTAGTTAGTAAAGATTTTTTTGCAACTATTAAATGTCCAGTGTTAGTTATGGCTGGCAATCATGACCAGTTTGTATCTACGCAAAGAGTTGTAAATGCTTCTAAAATGATTCCCAATGCAGAGCTTGCAATAATTCCGAATGTTACACATGCAGCGTTTCTAGAAAACTTTCCTGCAGTATGGGTTATAACGAGTTCATTTCTTAAAATACCTAACAATAATATTATAAAGACAAAATAATAATGAACAATACAATAGAACAAATTTTAATGCACCACCTCATTGCATTTGGCGAAAACAACTTAGATGAAATTCTAAAGGATTACACAGAACAATCTGTAATCATGACACCCAGTGGAGTTATAAAAGGATTGACAGAAGTGCATAAATTTTTCAAAGATTTCTTTGATGTAATCCCCACAGGTTCTTCCTTTAGTATGAAACAAAAAACTATTGAAGGAAATGTTGCCTATATCGCATGGGCAAGCGAATCAAGTACAAATGAAATTCCTATGGGAACAGACACATTTGTATTTGAAGGAGATAAAATTCGATATCATACTGTTGCCGATTACAGAATTAAAAAGTAACACTTACTATATTGAGTAAGTACTAAAACAACAACCTTTTAAAACATAAAATCATGAATAAATCATCTATATCAAAAATAGGAATAACCGCTATCATGGTTATGGTAATGAGTGCATCTGTTTTTGCACAAAATAAAGACAGCAAAGAAGATTTACTAAAACAAGTTAAAGAACTAGCTGCTGCCAATGCATTAATCTCAAAACATCTAGAGACATTCGATACATTAGATTATACCGTATTTAGCAACCGAGATTGGACTAGACTTCACGAGAGCCATGCCAAAGACATCAAAGTTCATTTTCCTGATGGGCATATTGAGACTGGTTTAGAACAACACATCAAAACTTTGGACGCCATGTTTGTTTATGCACCCGACACCCGTATTAAAGAACATCCAATTAAATTTGGCAGTGGCGATTTTACTGCTGTAATGGGATGGATGGAAGGAACTTTCACAAAACCAATGCCTATTGGAGATGGTAAATTCATTCAACCAACAGGTAAAAAATTCCGAATTCCAATGGCAACTATCGGTATCTGGAAAAATGGAACCATGAGTGAAGAATATCTTTTTTGGGATAATAAAACCTACATGGATCAAATTATGGGGAATTAATTCAAAAAAATCTTTAGCTGTCCAGCATATACTGTAAAATATATTTTTAAGTAAGTAAGACAGGTAAGGTTAACAATTTCAATAAATGGAAAGAAAAGATTTTTTAAAAACTATGGCTCTATTACCATTTGGAGTAGCAATGAAACTCAATGCGCTCCATTCATTATCGCAAAATTTCGAAGCAACAGAACGCATGCCGGTACTTTTCTTGGGACACGGTAATCCAATGAATGCAATAGATAGTAATATTTTTACGCAGGGCTTTGAATCTATAGCTAAAAATTTGCCAAAACCAAGAGCTATTCTTTGTATTTCTGCACATTGGGAAACTAAGGGTACTCATGTGACTGCTATGGAGCAACCAAAAACAATTCATGATTTTGGAGGATTTCCGCAAGCTTTGTTCGATGTGCAATATCCAGCACCCGGCAGTCCAATTTTAGCTAATGAAATTAAAAACACTATTACATCTGTAAATGTAGGATTAGATGATAGTTGGGGACTTGACCACGGTTGCTGGTCAGTAATAAAATTTCTTTTTCCAAATGCTGATGTACCAGTTGTTCAGATGAGTATTGATTATACAAAGCCCGCATCTTATCATTATGCGTTAGGTAGGGAACTATCGGCTCTCAGACGTAAAGGAGTGTTGATCGTAGGCAGTGGAAACACCGTTCATAACCTCCGACTTGCTTCATGGGAAAATATGATGACACTTGGGCATGCCTTTGATTGGGCATTGACTGCTAATGAAAAAATGAAAAAAATGATCTTGGATGGTGATCATCAGTCCCTTATTAATTTTGAGAAACAAGGTCGTGAATTTCAATTGGCAGTACCAACACCTGAACATTTCATGCCTTTGCTTTACACTTTAGGACTTAAAGAAAAAGATGAACACACTACCATTTTTAATGATGTGCTTGTTGCGGGATCGCTAAATATGATGTCTTTGAAAATAGATAAAGCATAATATGAAAAAAAACACCGTTTGGGTTTTAGGGTTACTAATAATTATAATTTTCGGGTTTAAAATGAGAGATACAGCAAATGAGCCAAGCTTACACTATTTAGTAAGACAGCCCAAAATAAAAATAAAAAAACCACCTTTGATCATCTTATTGCACGGTGTGGGCAGTAATGAACAAAATATGTTTTCTTTTGCAGACGCCCTGCCCGATAAATATAAAGTGGTTTCGGTAAGAGGACCATTGACTTTTGGAAATGGGAGTTATGCCTGGTTTCAAGTACAATTTGGTGCAAACGGTTCCATAATTAATGAAGAGCAAGCAGAAAATGCCCGCAAAGAAATAATCATGTTTATTGAGGACCTTAATACTGTCGAGGAATTTGACCTGAATCAGGTTTATTTAATGGGATTCAGCCAAGGCGGTATCATGAGTTACAGTGTAGCTCTTACCGAACCTGAAAAAGTGAAAGGCATCGCCGTCATGAGCGGACGACTGTTGCCCGAGATCAAACCTTTGGTAGTTTCAGAAGGTCGTCTAAAGAAAGTTAGGATATTTGTTTCTCATGGAAAGCAAGATCCCGTACTCAAATATGGTTATGCAGAGGATGCTGTGACTTATCTAGAGAGCATGGAACTGCAACCCGATTTTCACACATATAATGAAGTCCATACTATAAACAAGCAAATGCTTGATGATGTGAATTTGTGGCTAAATAAAAATTAGACCAGACAGTCAAAACTTATTATTATGAAAAAGATCATATTATTTTTTACATTATTCAGTATAACTATGAGTGCACAACAATACAACGGAAAACTTAAGATTGAAAAGCTGATGGAATCGGATGTCAACAGTATGGGACAGAAGATTGTATATCCCCAAGTCAAAGATGCAGCCGTTACGATGATGAAAATTACTTTTCCACCAGGAGAGACAACTGGTTGGCACAAGCATGATATTCCTGTATTCTCCTATATTATTAAAGGAACACTGACGGTGGAAACTGAAGACCATAAGATCACAGAATTTAAAGAAAATAGTTGCTTTGCAGAATCCTACAATATCTACCATAAAGGAACCAATAAGGGAGAAACTGATTTGGTGGTATTTGTTATATATCTAGGTGGAGATGGGAAAAACCTTTATATTAAACGATAGATAAGCAGTTGATTACCTGCCTCTCTAGTTCAATATTAAATTTTACTTTTTTTTATAGCTGATGGATCCAAATATATAATCAACAAATATAATTATTCTTTATATAAATCATAATTAATAGATTTTTACTTTAAATGTAGGCAACATTAATATCAAATCCAAATCTAATAAAGTGTTGCAATTCGAATCTATATGAACTCTGATCAACACAATATTATTTTAAAGCAGCTAAAATTATTTGCCAAAAAAAGTCTGAAAATCAATGCTATTCAGGCCTTTTAATTATCTTGTAAAAAGGATAGGGAACGATAGGGTTCGAATCTTAGTAAACCTATCTTAAGTTATCAAAAAATGTCAAAATAGGTATCAAGTGTTCGACTGTATACCCTGACAGCCCACTTTGAGGGATTACCGAAAGGGTTTCCTCTTTTTGTATGTCAAATAACCTTTTTCCTCCTTTTTCTAGCATTGTGAGATAAGATATCCAGCATTGTAGGTAATCGATACTTCCTATTAAGCGAAGCATAACATCCATTTCTTATTTCTTTAATTGGTTTTCAGGGACACTCACAAGATCCACTTATCCCTAGATGGTCGAAAACAGTATTAGGAGTGTTAAAAAAGCTTACTACATTTTACAGAAATATTTTTTTGTATATTTGTCAGGAGCAAACGGAAACATATTGAAATACAAAGCAATAAGCACCGTTACCAAATCGTTACCCTATTACTTTTATAATCTCTATAAAAGCCCGGAATTCAACCGATAAGGCTTTTTTCTAAAAACTTTAAAGAAAAAAGAAAAAGGATACCGCTTCTATCAGGGCCATTCGACAGCTTTATATTTTCATAAGAACCAATACCAAGAACGTATAAAAAAATCTGTATTTTTATGGTTTCTAAATGTAAACCAAAAAATGAAAAAAATATTTCTTCCGTTACTGTTGCTGCTTTGTGTAACATTCGTTTCCGCTCAAAAAACAGAATATACCACCGTTACAAATATCCCTTATTATAATGAAGCCACAGCCAATGGAGATGCATACATCAAAGAACGCTGTGTTCTAGACATCTATTACCCAAAAAACATCAAGGGATTTGGAACTTTAATCTGGTTTCATGGTGGCGGATTAACTGTTGGAAACAAAGAACTTCCTGAAGGGCTTAAAGACAAAGGCTTTTGTGTGGTTTCTGTAAATTACAGATTAACACCAAAAGTAAAAGTGCAAAAATGCATTGAAGATGCAGCAGCTGCCATAGCCTGGACATTCCAGAATATTGCAGCTTATGGAGGAGATACATCCTTAATTTTTGTTTCAGGACATTCTGCCGGTGCCTATTTATCATTAATGGTAGGTTTAGATACGAAATGGTTAAAAGCAGATGGTATAGAAGCGAATTCCATTGCAGGATTGATTCCGTTGAGTGCACAAACTATCACACATTTTGCAATTCGAAACGAAAGAGGAATACCCGAAACACAGCCAATTGTCGATGAATTTGCACCGCTGTACCACGTTCGTGCCGACGCTCCGCCATTATTATTGATTACTGGCGATAGAGAATTAGAAATGCTGGGGCGCTATGAAGAAAACGCCTATATGATGCGAATGATGAAAATTGCTGGTCACAAACAAACGACTTTATATGAACTGCAAGGTTTTGGACATGGTATGACCGAACCCGCTTTTCCATTGGTTGTCAAAGAAATTCAAAGAATAACAGCTTTAAAAAAGAAATAAAAAATGATTCCACACTTATTGATTATTCCAGGACTTGGTGACTCAGGAGAAAAACACTGGCAAAGCTTTTGGTTACAAAAATTCACCAATTCAACCAAAGTCGTACAAGACAATTGGGATGAACCACAACTTCATGAATGGCTTGCCCGTCTTGATACAAACATTCAACAAATAAATGAACCAACCATTTTAGTCGCTCACAGCCTCGCTGTTTCACTGTTAATGCATTGGGTTTCCAAAAACAATAATCCAAATATCATAGGTGCATTGCTAGTCGCCCCTGCCGATGTAAACTCACCTGAACACACTCCTGATTTTTTAAGACATTTTTCACCAATTCCGATACAACCTGTTCCATTTCCAACAATTGTAGTAGGAACTGAAAATGACACTTATATTTCACTGGAAAGAGCCCAAGAATTGTCCACATATTGGGGAAGTGATTTTATAAATATTGGTCTAAAAGGACACATCAACTCCGATTCCAATCTTGGGTATTGGGAAGAAGGGCAGACATTTCTGCAGCAATTAATCGAAAAAATCACTTAATTCTACAAATAACTGTATTCAGCCAAATACATTGATAAACATATAAGTCATATAAGTTTTTAATTTAAAAAATCAAGTTAAGCCAAAAGTTCATTTAAGTAAAGTCTCTCAAAACCACAAAGATTTTTTCAACTTATATTTCCTTTTAATTACTGTTTTGATGAACTAACAGCTTATATGCCTTATATGTTTAAAAATTCATACTGTTTATTCTATAATATAACTATAAAAACAAACCTTTAAAAATGGCAAATCCAATAGTTTCCGCCTCATGGCTTCAAGAACATTTAAACGATTCAAATCTAATTGTACTCGAAGCAAGATTAGAACAAAACCAATCAAATTTAGAAAATCAAAATCCCGATTTACAAATAAAAAACGCTCGTTTATTTGATATCAAAAACAACTTTAGCGACACCAATAATCCACTACCAAATACCTTTCCTTCGGAAGCGAAATTCACTGCCGAAAGCCAAAAATTAGGCATTAACAGAAACAGTACGATTGTGGTTTATGACACTTTGGGAATCTATTCTAGTCCAAGAGCTTGGTGGATGTTCAAAGCAATGGGACATTCTAATGTTTTTGTATTGGATGGCGGACTTCCGGAATGGATTAAAGAAGGATATCCAACAGAGAAACAGCAACCTGCAATTTACTCAAAAGGAGATTTTGAAGCCAAATTTCAGCGCGTATTAATCAAAAACAAAGAACAGATTTTAGAAAACATTTCAACCAAAGAAGCCGTTCTTATGGATGCCAGATCCGCAGATCGTTTTTTCGCAACTAATGAAGAACCAAGAGCTGGTTTAAGAAGTGGCTATATTCCAGGTTCAATCAATGTTCCTTTCACCGAACTGCAGCAAGACGGCAAATTCAAATCGACGGAAGAATTAAAAGAAATCCTAAAGCTGAATGACCAGCCTTTATTATTTACCTGCGGTTCTGGAATTACCGCCTGTATTGTTTTATTGGCTAGTGAATTGATTTCGGACAATCCAAAAGCAGTGTATGATGGTTCTTGGACTGAATGGGGTTCGAGTGATTTACCGATTGAGAAGTAAAATCTTGATTAAAATGGTAGTGTCTCACTAACTGTGTAAGTTAAAAAATGATGGGGTTATTAAACCACCATCATTTTTTTTTAACTTTAACTTTTACACAGTCTTATGAAAAAAGAAGATTTATTATCAGATGAATTTTTAAAACAATTCAAAACG
>CAUPJC010000003.1:0-268056 GCA_963511475.1 uncultured Flavobacterium sp. | reverse complement strand
GCTACATGGCCTTTTAGGACGCATTACACCAATAGAGAAATGGAACCAGGATAAGCATCTAATTTTAATGAAAAAATTAACCGCATAAATAATAATCTAAATTTAGAATAATACTCTTGTTTTATAGGGGTCAAAACAATTATCGAATCAATTATAACATGACTTTAACCCAGATTCCGAATTACAAATCTACTGCATCTAAATTTTTCGTCGAAATCAAGAACTTACTCCCAATTTTAAAATCGAAAGATAAAAGTATTCCTTCTTCAAAAATAGTCCGTATGCTCTTGCTTTTATTGAATAATTTAGCTTCGTTACGAAGTCTAATGCGGAATTTTGGTTAAAAGGATACATAATTCAGATATAAATGTGCTGAATTAACAGTCAATAGTATATAAACTCAAAGACTTTAAATTCATTGAGCAAGTGTCAGGTGCTTTATAAACAATATCTAAAAAAAAGAACAATGGAACTGTTAGTTACTATATAAGCTGCCTTTTTTGATTATTGGTTTTCTACTGTAAATTTATAAGTGCCAGACTGTAATGTGAATTGTAATTTGTCTCCCTTTTGACCGATGAATGTTACGCCTTTTACCTGTTTTATTTTTTGACCGTTTTCGGTTACTTTGTTTATGCTGGATGCTTTTATTAATAAAGCTGCAGTTGTATTTGCGGGAACCTCCATCGTATAAATTGTCTGCCCTTCAATAGTTTTCCATTCACTTATGATTTTGCCATACATAGAATCATAATAACCTTTTGCAAAATTTATTTTACCGGTAGGGTCAGGTGTAGGCTGCAGAATGAATTTTTTAAAACCTGGTTCATCACGGGCGATACCTATAGAATTGTTTATCATCCATGCACCAACCGAACCAAAGGAATAATGGTTAAAAGAGTTCATATTGTTGTTACCGCCAAAACCATTCTCTTTTGTGTACGAATTTAAGCGTTCCCAAATAGTGGTTGCTCCATTTTCTACTGAGTATAACCAAGACGGGTAGGAGGTTTGCTGTAATAATTGGTATGCTTCTTTGTCCTTACCGTTTTTTGAAAGTGCATCACTAATTGCAGCTGTTCCAATAAAGCCAGTCATTAAGGAATATTCAGGACGCATTATGCCTAACTCATCTTTGTTTTTGCGTTCAAGCGTTGCTGCTAGGTTATTAGCTGCTTTGTCTTCTGTGTTTTTATCAAATAAATTAAAAGCCAGCGGAATAGCATATGAGGCTTGTGTATCACTAAAACTTCCTTTTTTTGGAAGCTGATCTTCAGATACCCTGTAGCCCCAAGGAAAGCGGTGTCCAGAATGTATTGTTTTGCCTGTTATAGCATCTATATGTGTTTTATTAAAATGATCTTTACGGGCAATGTATTCCTGCTCAAAATGCATGGCATCATTAGTTTTTCCAAGTATTGCTGCTACTTTTTGCATGACTTCAAGGTCGTAAGCATAGTAAGCATCCCACAAAATTGTATCGTCATTTTTATAGCCCTCAGGACTCAGCCAGTCTCCAAGAAGGGATTCAGATTGTATACCAGTTACTGGGTTGAGGTGTGTTTTTAGAAAATCAGTGTAGCGCTTCATGGCATCGTAATGTTCTTCAAGCAGTGATAAATCCCCATATTGCAGGTATGACTCCCAAGCTACAATAATTCCGGCACTTCCCCAGAGAATACCGCCAAAAGCATCCGTAACTGGAGCTGTGTCGGTAAATCTTCCGTCTTTTTCCTGTAAATCGCGCATAGCAAGCATATGACGTCTTAAAAACGGGCCGGCATTGGCAAGGTACGTTGCGGTTTTAGAAAATACACTTATATCACCGCTCCATCCCATGCGCTCATTGCGTGCAGGAGTATCTGTTGGAATGTATAAAAAGTTAGAGCGGGTAGACCATTCTATGTTTTTCCATAATTTATTAACCAGCGGATTTGATGTTTGATAGTCGGCAGTAATTGAATCAATTGAACTTAACACCATTCCGGTAATTTTTTCTAACGGCAGCGCCTTTTTTATTCCAGTAATTTCTATAAACCGAAAACCATGAAAAGTAAACCGAGGTTGTATTATGTCATTAGTGCCTTTGCAGTAATAAATATCACGAACCATTGCAGCTCTAAAGTTTTCAAGCATAATCATCCCTTTATTAGAACTGTATTCTGCAATGTCTGGGTATTTTACTTCGGCATAGCGTATCATTATCGTATCTCCTTTAGCAGTGTTCTCTAATTCAATTTTAGGGAATCCGACCATGTTTTGCCCCATGTCATATATAAATACGCCCGGACGCACTTCTTCTGCGCTGACAGGTTTTAATGTTTTTGTAATAGTGGCAGTAACTCCCGGCATTCCTCTCAATTTCATTACTGAAAAATCAAGATTCGAATTGACAGTAGCCTGGTTGTTTTTCGTGTCTTCCAATTGTATGACTTGTGTATTTGTCCACTTTGAATCATTAAAGGCAGCTTTAGACCAATCTGTAATTGCTGATTCTTTGCTGGCATCATAAACCTCACCCTGAAAAAAGCTGCCATATCGTATAGGACCGTCGCTGCAGTATTTCCATGTGTCTGGATTCGTGGTTACAGTTTGTTCGCTTCCATCAGTATAAGTAATAACTAGTTTGGCCAAAAGAGACTGACGGTCACCAAAAAAATTCCAGTTTTCACCTGTGTAAGTAATGTTGCCGCTCCACCATCCTTCGCTTAAAATGGCTCCAAAGGCATTGGCTCCATTTTCTAAAACCATTGGCGTTACATCATAAGTCTGGTAAAGCTGCGTTTTATTGTATTGTGTTAATCCAGGGCTAAAATATTCGCTACCAATCCGATCTCCGTTTAAGTACAGTTCATAGATACCTCGGGCTGTGGTGTACAGTCTGGCTTTTTTAATTTTTTTGCCTTCTGTTTTAAATACGGTTCGTAATATCGGTGATGCATTTTGGGTTGGGTTTGCAATAATAAGAGCTTTTTTTGACGTGGCATCTATGACATATTGCCCACTAGTAACCGCTAATGTTTTTTTATTTGCTGATGAAAAAATTCCGCTATAGGAAAAAGCTGAAAGATCTTCGCAGAAAAGAGTATTTGAGGGCGCTCTGAAATTCATAATCTTAACGTTCGAGAAATAGGCTTTTTGTCCTTTATTTAGAGCAAAGCCAATATCGCCCACGATTGGATATGCAATATAATCTGCACCTCGTCCCAATGGGTTTATGTTTACACCGGTATGTCCTGAATTGTCAGCAGTTATGTTGTGGGAAGCATCATTTCCATCTACATAAAAATTAAATACACCAAAAACTGAAGCTGCAAAAATTTCATGTTTACTGTATTTGTTATTTTGATTGATGATACTCAAAGGTATTTCAAATGTTTTAAAAGGGATAGTGGCATTGTCATTTTTAGTATAACCCACGCGGTAAATATTTAATTTTGCTTTACCGTTCTGTTTGTCGTTAATATCTGTAATATTTAATTCTACTTTTATATAAGAGGAATCTTTTTTGTTTTCAACATCCAGTATGTTCATATTTCTGTCCATAAGACGTTCGTCATTTGCTCCAAAAATAAAGCCTGCCTTATCTGATTTTGACTTTTGGTCGAGCTGAATAGTATAGCTAAGCCGGAAAACGGTAAGATAGTGAGAGTAAAGTACCATATCCTTATCAGTACCTCCAATCCAGTTCGCTCCATTCCATCCAGATAATTTTGGATCGGGATTCATAAGTCCGGTTTCAAACCATGATGCAGCGCTGGATTCTTTATCGTCCTGATTCCAAACAGATACTTTCCAATTGTAACGTGTAGCGGGTTTTAAATCTTCACCATTATATACAATGCCAACAGAAACGTTGCTTTCAATTTTGTTTGAATCCCAAACCATTTCGCCAGTTTCGTTTGTGACTTTTATTTGATAGGCTTTTTGTGATAAAGCACGTAAGTTTGAATTTGCTTTCATCTGCCAGCTGAAAACTGGTTTTTGAACGTCCATGCCCAGCGGTGTTACCTGATAGTCTGTCTGTAATCTGGTGATATCAAATTGTGCATAAATTATTGAGTTTACCATCAAAAAGACAATTGCAAGCAGAAGGCTTGTAGTAAAATGTTTTTGCATTATAGTATGTTTCAGATTAGACTTGTTTTCAAATTTAGAATATAAGTGTATAAATTACAATTATATTTTGTACTATCTGAATAAATAATCATTTCGTGCTTTTATTTAAGGTATTCTTTCCAGCTTGCAATTAACAGTTTTTATTTTATTCTTTCTTATGAGTTTTGGATTATGGAATAGTAATCTATCGAAAAAGTTTTGATTAACAACTGATAATCATCATATTTTCTGTAGATTTTCATTTATAAATTTGAATATAATTTTAAAGAGAAAATGTTATGAGACAGCATGTTCCAGTATCAACGATTATGACCAAAGATCTTGTAAAACTAACGATCAAGGATGATTTAACGAAGGCTGAATCTCTTTTTAAGCATTACAAAATCAGACACATTCCAGTAGTAAACGGAGCTACTATTATTGGAATATTAAGTTATACTGATTTATTGCGAATCTCTTTTGCTGATGCAGTTGATGATGATGAAGAGATTGTAGATACCACCGTTTACAATATGTTTACGGTAGAGCAGGTAATGGCCAAAAAGCTGGTGACAATTTCGCCAGATACCACTATTAAGGAAGCAGCTGAGATATTAGCAAAAAAAGAATTTCATGCCTTGCCCGTATGCGAAGATCACATATTGGTTGGGATAATAACGACAACTGATTTGATAAAGTATTTAATTAATCAGTATAATTAAAAATTAAGTGTTTACTAAAGAAGAAAGTCCCAATGAAGCTGCTTTGCTTATTGGGACTTTTGGTTTTTTAAACGGATAGTAAATGCTTTAAATCTGCTACAGTTTGGATTGGGTCTTCAGCTCTAAAAACAAAACTTCCGGCAACAAGCACATTGGCACCAGCTTCTACTAGCTGTAAGGCATTTTTATTGGTAACGCCACCGTCAATTTCTATAAGTGTTGAAGCTCCTTTTCGGGTAATAAGGTCTTTGAGTTTTTTTACTTTTACATATGTGTTCTCAATAAAAGATTGTCCTCCAAAGCCCGGATTCACACTCATGATACAAACCATGTCAATATCATTGATTACATCCTCTAATAAATCGATACTGGTATGAGGGTTAAGTGCAACTCCAGCTTTCATTCCTTGGGCTTTGATAGCTTGAAGTGTTCTGTGTAAGTGTGTACAGGCTTCGTAATGTACTGTTAAAATATCGGCACCTAAATCTTTAAATGTTTTAATATATTGATCTGGGTTGACAATCATCAAATGCACGTCAACAGTTTTTTTAGTATGTCTTGTAATGGCTTCAAGTACTGGCATTCCAAAAGAAATATTTGGAACAAAAACGCCATCCATGATGTCAATGTGAAACCAATCGGCCTGACTATTGTTGATCATTTCGATATCACGCTGTAAATTAGCGAAATCAGCGGCCAAAACTGATGGGGCAATAATTGTATTTTTCATGCTGTTGAGGTGCACTGCAGTGCATCTTTTGTTTTACGTTGAGATGCACTGCAGCGCATCTTTTGTTTTTTTGCAAAGGTAATATAAAAAATAAAACTCTGGAAACCCGAGAACGAAGTTCGAACAGACCGGGGTTTTATTGATAAAAATAAAACTCCGGTAATCAGCCGGAGTTTCAATCATCAATCAAAAAACGAACAGTTAATCAGACTGTTGTTCACGTTGTATTAAAAAATTTAAAATTGTTGTGTTTAAAAATTTTAATTTGGGGATATTTTAAATTAACCTAAATAGGTTTTTAATATTTTACTTCTGGAAGTATGTTTCAATCTGCGGATTGCTTTTTCTTTAATTTGACGAACACGCTCGCGAGTAAGGTCAAAAGTTTCGCCAATTTCTTCAAGAGTCATTGGGTGCTGGTCACCAAGACCAAAATATAAACGCACTACATCAGCTTCTCTTGGAGTTAATGTTTCTAACGAACGCTCAATTTCAGTACGCAGTGATTCGTGGATTAATTCTCTGTCTGGGTTTGGAGATTCTCCAGAACGCAATACATCATAAAGATTTGAATCTTCTCCTTCTACAAGAGGTGCATCCATTGATAAGTGACGACCCGAGTTTTTCATAGACTCTTTTACATCATTTACAGTCATATCCAGTTCTTTTGCAATTTCCTCAGCAGATGGCGGACGCTCATTAGACTGCTCTAATAATGCATACATTTTGTTGATTTTATTGATAGAACCAATTTTATTTAGTGGTAAACGAACGATACGGGATTGTTCAGCCAAAGCTTGAAGAATAGATTGACGAATCCACCATACAGCATAAGAAATGAATTTGAAACCACGAGTCTCATCAAAACGCTGTGCGGCTTTTATCAATCCTAAATTTCCTTCATTAATTAAATCGGGAAGTGTCAAACCTTGATTTTGGTATTGTTTGGCTACCGAAACTACGAAACGTAAATTGGCTTTTGTTAATTTCTCTAGGGCTCTTTGATCCCCAGCTTTAATTCTTTGAGCTAATTCTACTTCTTCGTCAGCGGTAATAAGGTCAACTTTTCCAATTTCTTGTAAATATTTGTCTAATGAAGCGGTTTCACGATTAGTAACCTGCTTGGTGATTTTAAGTTGTCTCATGTTTTTGTCTCCTCAATTTTTAAGTGTACAAGTGATTATACGTATGGAGTTTCAAAAAAGTTACAACTTATTTTAAAATATTTTTAAATGGACAATTTTAAAACATTTTAAAATATGATTATGAATGAATTATGTAGTAGGATTCAACAATATGGAATTATTGTAATTGCAAAAAAAACAATGATGTTTATCTGTGAACCTTTATGAAAGCAATACTTTTACTTTTTTTGTCAAAAAAAGTAAAGATTTAGTAAAATTCAGAAACCATATGTTCTAATAATACCAAATGTCTTTACTTCTAAAATAAATTATCGTGCTCAATGTAGAGAGAATTTAATCCATCCCTTCTAAATTGACAATTCTATCGAATATTTCTTTTAAAAATATAATAAAAAAGAACAGTCCGCCTGCAAAGATAAAATGATCGTTTGTAATTGTTAAAGGGGCGTCAAGGATATTATACAGACTGGGTATGATAATGCATAATGAACCTAAAAGTCCTATCCAAGGATTTATTTTGTTTATTAAAGTTTTTAATTGCATGTTCAAGTTGGTATTAAGTTCTAGTCTCATGATTTTGTGTTGTTTAGATGAGTAAATATATAATGAAAAGATCCATTTTTTTGTTCTGATGTTATAGAGTTGGATTTTATTGTCATGAGATGTTCTTAATGCATGTATCAATTTTGCTTTTTTATATTTTGGTGCTTTATTGATATAAAAAAATCTTCTCTGTTAGGGAGAAGATTGATTGTTTTGTTTTGAAAAACAAAATGTTATGACAGGATTTTTATTTTTTTTATAAAATCTTTATAGTTGTCGCTAAGATTGATTTTGCGGTTTCCTTTGAGAATGACAAGATTGTCTGCAAGGATAATTTCTTCTATAGTATCGGAGTTTACAATGTAGTTTCTATGTGTTCGTATGAATTTATTTTTGTCGAGCAACTCACTGATTTTGGTTAACGAAATGAGGATAACAAATTTTTCTTTTTCGGTAATGATGTTGCAGTAGCGATCCTCGACTTCGATGTAAATAATGTCCGTTAGCGATACTTTTTTAAGTGTATTTTTCTTTTTGATAAACATATAATCATTGCTGATTACAGTATCCTGATCTTCGCTCAAAAAAACATTGGTCTGCTCATAGAATTTTTCGACAGCCATTTCAAGGGCATATATGATTTCTAATTCATTGAAAGGTTTCATTAAAAAACTGAAAGGCTTAGTGAGTTTGGCTCTTTCAAAAATCTGGCGGTCTTGTGAACTGGTTAAAAAAACAAAAGGCTTTGAGGCATTTGGTACAATGTTTATGGTCTCGGCAAAAGTAATTCCATCTGGTTTTCCGTCCAAGAAAACATCGATGACAATTATATCAACTGTGCTTTTATAAAATAAAGTAAGCGCATCGGTATAATTTCTGGCAACGCCCACAATATTATAATTGTTATCCAGTAAAACTTTGCTAAGAGCATCGCTTTGCTCCGGCGTGTCTTCTATAATAAGTACATTGATGCTATCCATTTTATTCAGTTTTTGGGAACGAAAGTATCATCTTGGTTCCTTTGTTTAGTTCGCTTTCTATGGCTAATTTTCCGCCATTCTTTTTGATCATTTGTTTGCATAATTGCATTCCGAGTCCAGTTCCAATGATCTCTGAGTTTTTTTTCTTAGCTAATAATTCACTCTCTTGGAGCAGCTCATTAATTGTGTTTTGTGTCATCCCTAAACCGCTGTCCTGAATCACAAGCTGGCAAAAATTAGTATTTGTCTCTATAGTATAAAAACTGATTTTGCTGTTCTCCGGAGAGAATTTGATGGCATTGTCGAGCAGATTGCGCAGTACAATTTTTAGCGAATCGAGATCAACAAAAATAAAACTATTTTTGGAAACGGTGTTCTCAAAAGTAATGGTTTTATCGAGCAATAAAGGTTTGTAGTTGTATTCTATTTGTTGTACAATAGAAAATAAATGAACAGAATCTTTATAAAAATACAATTGCTTGGTTTGCAGTAATGCCCAATGCAGCAGGTTGTCCAGTAGGTTATAGGCTCCGTTTGCTATAGTGCTGTTTTGATGTAGGAGATGGTCGAGTTGGTCGTAATTTTTGGTTTCCAGTGATGTGGTTAATTTGGTATTACTGGTTTTTAAAGCATTGACAGAAGAACGTAAATCATGGCTCACTATAGAGAACAATTGATCCTTGGTGGCATTGAGTTCGTTTAATTTTTCTTTTTGGATGAAAATGATTTTGGCATTTTTTACTTTTTGAGCATAGGCATAAACGCCTGAAAATAAAAGTAATAGTAAACCCAATATCGAAAAAAACATAGTGTTCCGCTGGGTGTCTTTTAGTTTATTTTCTACTTTAAGTACTGTGATTTGTTTTTGTTTTTGCGCTACAGCATATTTTTTTTCGTAGTCTGCAAGTGCCCAGACTTTACTTTGATTATTAAGAGAGTCTTGCCATTTCTCTGATTCTTTTCTGTATGCTAATGCTTTTTTAAAGTTGCCTTTATTTTCTTCCACGACAGCCATGTTCTTTGATGCAACTCTTTTTGTTTCAAAATCACCTACATAATTTGACAAATCATAAGATTTCTTAAAATAAAAAATAGCTAAACCGTCTTTGTACTGTTCATAAAATAAATTAGCAAGATTTATGTATGAAGTGCAAATTTTAGATTTATTAAGTGTTTTTAGATTTAAATTTAAATTTTTAAATAGGAAAAATTCAGCTTCATCGTATTGTTTTAAAAAAATATATGTTGTTCCAATTCCATTATATACATCTGCCAGACACCTCGTCTCGTTTATTTCAAGAAATTGTCTTTCTGATTCTTTGTAATAAATAAGTGCTTTTTTAAATTCTCTTAATTCTAATAAGGTAGTCCCAAGGGTTAAATTTCTTAGGGGTGAGAGATAAAATTCTTTAGAGGTTAAAAGAAATTCTTTTTGTGCCTCTTTAAAGAGTTTTTTATTAAAAAAACTGCTCCCCCTAAAATAATGACAATAATCTAAAAGATTTTTAACATTCCCATTACTTAATTGTTTCATAGAATATACTAGACAAGAATCCCACTCTTTTTTTAAATAAAAAGAATGGGATTTAACAAAGTTTATTTCCCCCTTAAATTCACTTACTTTTTGTTGAAGTATTTTTTTTTCAAATAAATTTGACTCTTCGTTTTGTGAGTAAAGAAAAAAAGGAACCAATAAGATAAAAAAAGTAATATTATTAAATTTTATGATCATTTTATGGAACTCGTGTTTCAGTACCTCTCGAAGTCTCAGGATCTAAGTTTACCATATAAGACATAATAGTTTTTATATCTCCCACAGTTTCGGAAGTGTAGTCTAGTTCTACGTACCATACATCGCAGGTCTCGGGGGTATCCATAGAGAAATCATAATCGTAATTTATGGTCAAAACGCCATCTTTTTCTGTAGGTGGTTCAACAAAAGGTGCGTCGGGAATTTCGGAGTTCATGTATAATGTTGCTCTCACTTTTAGAGTTAATGGTCCGTCTTTTGGGGTATAGAATTTTGCTGATACTAATGGAGCTACGGGATATTCAACTTCGCCTGGCTGTAGGAAAGTAAACGGTTCGTTGTTGATCTTGGTGTTTTGGATGGTTGGGTAAGGTGTAAATGGTAGTTCTTTTGTAGAATCGCACATAGTTTTTTGTTTTTGGGTTAATTATTAATAAATGTTGGGTTAAAGATATTTTTTTTCTTTGAATTTTATGTAAAGAATTTATTGTTTTTTGCAATACTGTTAATTTATTCTGTTAAAAAATTAATAAATATTTTCAATAGTGTAAGAAAAATAAGGTTTTTAGCTAAGCGTTTTAATGCCCTCTTTATTAGTCGTTCAAAAGTTTTGATGTTTTGGAGAGGGACTATTTCACTATGATATTTATTCTAATAGGAGTTTAATAAATTTTATTTGAAATAAGCTGCCAAAGGAGAGTGTTACACGTTAATGTTTTTAGTTTAATTGAAAAACCCCAAATCAAATTAATGAGTTGGGGTTTTCTGGGGGTTTATTGTACCTCAAAAGTGTCTTTTAAGGAGATTGGAATTCCTTGGTCGGTAAAACCCTCTAAGGTTATTTCGAATGTCCCTGTTACGTCAGAGGTGTAGAAGGATATTACATTTTCATTATTGTCTAAGGTAAGCTGCGGAAGCCACAATAATTGATAACGATAATCCGGGATTCTTTCAGATTTAGTTTTATCTGTATAATCTGGGATGAAAAATTTTGTTTCATTTAGAGGTCTTTGAATGTTTGTTTTCTTAATAAAATTACCAGTTGCTTTAGTTTGATAATCATTGTTTTTTGTTTCTATACTAACAAGTCCACCAAATAATCCAGGTCCATATACATAGCCTTCATTTATTAAACTTATTTTGGCAACATTTGCCATACTGTAGCTGAAAAATTCGTTGGTATCCTGAATGACAATACCATCAACTAAAACTAAAGGAGGTCCGTAAATAGTAAGATCTTTTTTGTCGTTTCGAACATACAAGTGATAATCGTCATTGTTTTTTCTAAAGTATAACTCAGTAACTACTTCTATTATGGTTTCTTTAAAAGTAGGAAAACGTGTGTAATCATCCAGTAAATATTCTTTTTGAAACGTATTGAAAAAAGACTCTGTTTTATCTTCAGTCATAAGACTATCTTTTTTTATGTCGAAATAACTATTCTCAATTTGATTAGCTATTGATTGCTCTTGAATAGCAACCGAGTCATTCATTGTAAGATTTAGATCATGTTGAAAATTTAGTGATGCAGTTTCAGCTTTCGGAAGTTCATCCAGTTCAATGCTGTAATCGTTACGATTGTTATCCATAATTTGGACAATACAATTTGAATTGTCTGGATTTTTATCGAGGATGAAAACAAACTTTCCAGCTTCATTCGTTTTAGCTGATTTTACCGCAAATGGTTTGCCGGGAATTGAGAGAAAAACTATTTTGTTTGCTATTTCCTTATTTTTCGAACTTATAGATCCAGTAATTAGTTCACCACGAAGTTCGGGCAGTATTTTTATTGTTGTTTTAGCATTTTGTGAATTTGTTGTTATGTTGCTCTTTTTAAATTCAATAGCCTTTTTTTGCTCTTTTATAGGAAGGTTGACTAATTTTCGGACAGAGATTGAATAATTCCCTTTTTCTGGATGCTTCGATAATGGAATAATATTCAAATTCACTTTTTCTCTATTAGAATATATTTTTTTATCTTTTTCTATTTTTAGATTTTTACTAATACTAGACTCGTTTTTTGTCGCTGTTGAGTTATTTCTTGTATTTGATATTGAGTTATTGTTGCTTAAGTCCGCGATTTGTTTTGATTGGAAAGGATTTATAATAGTAAGGTCAATTACTTCAAAATTTGAAGAAGAACTATTCAGCATCCATTTCGTGTAAGCAATTAATTTGTAGTTTCCAGTACTTAATGCAGCAGGTATGAAATAATTTCCCTCTCCAATTCCTTTCTCTAAATAAATTTTGCTTTTAAATACTGCTTGCCTATTACTATCAATAAGCTCTACATAACTTATTTTACTAATAGGACTAGCTATATTATTTGCTGGATTCATAGTGTAAATTTTAAAATATAAAGTTTCACCCGTAACAAATGTTGTCGTGTTTAGATGAAGAAAAATTTTCTCCTGCATTGTTTCTGTAATGCTTTTGTTTTCAGCAATAAGATTGTTGTTTTGGGCACTAGTAAATAAATAATTTACTAATAAAATAGCGATACTGAATGTGAGTTTTAGTCTATCCAAAATGAAGGTATTATGTTTGATGAAAATGACGTGCAATCCCCACAAGGAGGAGGGACCATTAGATATGTTATGCCACTATTTGCTAAGTGAACTAAGAGGTTTCCGCCTATTGCTGAACGTAATGCTCCACCTTTGCATAGGGGGTTAGCCGAGTTAAAACAATCACCATATACTCTTTCCGTACAGTCTATGAAATATGGCGGTATAGGTTCTCTGGGGAATAAATCGGCATAATTAAAAAAGATTCGTTTTGAAGAAACGGATGAGACTTCAAAGAAACCAATTACTTTTTCGTTGGGGTTGTCAGAGGATTTAATATTTCCGTAAAAAAAGCCAGGTTGATTTTGGGATAATATACTTCCATTTCCTGAAATTTCTTTGAGTGTTTTGTAATAGGTGTAGGCTTCAATAGTCTGAACGTATTGATATACTAAAATACTGTATCTGTGAGTTATTATGTAGTTCTGATTACTGATGAAACGGATGGGAAATTTTACTCTATCTTCAACAAGTTCATTTGTGGAAGTTAATATTATATAATCTTCTTTTTTGGTCGTATAGCAAGTTCTTGTCTCTTTTGTTCTAGGAAGAACCATTATTGCTTGATGTTCTTCTCCAGGTTGCAAAGGTGCTAAGCGAGTCATTTCATCATCCCACATAGGAGCGATTATTTTATAGGTTTCTTCGTATTTATATCTGTAATATTTTGAAGTTCCAGTAGCATCATAGCTGTTAACATTGATTTCAACACCCCTGTCACCATTTCTCGTTTCTACCGTTGCATCGATACTTTGTATTTCATTTACTGTAGTTAATGTTTGCGGTGTTGAATAATATGATTTTCCTTGATCTGTAGTTATATTCAAACGATATTTTCTATCTGGAACAGCTTGGAACTCTGTTTGTGAAACATATATGCCGTTTTTTAGTTGAAATATATATTCATTGTTTTCATTGTCGGTTACGGTCACGGCTGCACCAGTTTCAATTGTTGGCTCTTCTTCTTCGAGACGGTAGGTTCTAGTGATTTTTATTTCTTGCTTTTTTAATTCGTTTGTAATAGTCGCTTCAATCACAAGTGCATTTTCGAAAGTGTTTGTCTGAAGTGCATATTGTTCAGTACAGCTACTTATAGATAAAAGTAGTAATAAAAGTAAAAGAATTCTATTTAATAATTTTTTTTTCATGTTTTTACTTTTTGTATTAGTCTGTCCAGAATGGGGGAATTATATTTGATGAAAAACTTGTACAGTCTCCGCAAGGAGGGGGTATCATTTCGTATGTTTTATATATTGGATTGGAGTATTGATAGCTGTTTAGATATAGTAATTGATTTGATTCAATGCTAGAAAGAAGAAGCCCACCTCTACAATCTGGATTTGTTGATTCAAAGCAGAATGTCCAAATCTTAATTTCACAATCATTAATATAGGGAGGCAAAGGTTCTTCAGGGAATAAATCTTTATAATTAAAAAATATTCTTTTAGATGAAACAGATGAAACATCAAAAAAGCCAATTACTTTTTCATTTGGATTATCCAATGACCTAATATTACCATTAAAAAAACCAGGCTGATTTTGTGATAAAATATTATTAGAACTTGATGTTTTTTTTAATGTTTTATAAAATGTGTAGGATTCTAAATTTAAAGTATATTTTTTTGCTAAAATGCTGTATCTATGTGATATGATATAATTTTGATTACTGATAAATCGGATTGGATAGGCAACTCGGTCCTCATTCATTAAGTTTGTGGATGTTATTAAAATATCTTTTGATTTAACAGTGCTATAACAAATTTTTGATTCTCCAGTTCTAGGAATGAGACCAATTTCTTTATGGTTGTTTCCTGATAGGGGAGGTAATAGAACCGCTTTATCCTGATCCCATAAAGGAGTTACAATTTTATAGGTTTCCTCATATTCATATCTATAATATTTTGAAGTGTTATTTGGGTCAAAACTATCTACAGTAATCTGAACCCCCCTTTGATTGTCAACTGTTTTTACAGATGCACTTACATTTTGGATTTCGTTTACAGTTGGTAGTGTTTCCGAGGTGGAGTAGTATGATTTTCCATTATTAGTGGTGATGTCTAATCTATATTTTCTTCCTGGAATGGCTTGAAACTCTGTTTGCGAGAAATAAATACTATCTTTTAGTTCAAAAATATATTGATTGTTGTCATTGTCTGTGACTATTACATTTGCTCCAGATTCAATAGTGTTTACTTCTTCTTCGAGGCGAGACGTCCGAGTGATTTTTATTGCTTGCTTTTTTAATTCATTAGTTATTGTAGCCTCAACAACTAGTACGTCTTCATAAGTATTTGATTGAAGGATATACTGCTCTGTACAACTACTTATAAAATAGGGTAGAAGCAATAAAAATATTATTTTATATGGAAGTTCATTATTCATTTTCTAGAACTTGAAATTATAGGTAATACTTGGAATTGGAATTGCAAAAATAGATGTTTTATATGCTTTTATTTTGCCTTCTTGGGTCACAAAAAAAATCGAGTAGGGATTGTTTCTTCCTAAAACATTATAAATGGATATATTCCAAAAGCTATGAGCTAACTTTTTTGTTTTATGGTTTCCTTCGATATTAAAGCCAATATCTAAACGATAATAATCAGGTATTCTAAATTTATTTCTGTCACTGTACAAAGTGTATGATGCATTTCCATAATCATAGGAACCTATAGGGTACGTAATTGGTCTTCCGGATTGATAGATGAAATTTCCTGAAAAACTATAACGCTGAGTGATTTTATAATTTAAAACTGTACTTACTTCGTGTGGTTTGTCAAAATTCGTAGGGAAATATTCTCCATTGTTTATTTTTTCATCATTAAATTTACTGTCAAATTTTATAAAGGTACGGGAGTAAGTATAGCCAAGCCATCCGTTTAGACGGCCATATTGTTTTTTTAATAATAATTCTATACCATAAGCTTTTCCGTCTCCTTGAAGTATTTCAGTTTCTATGTTTTCATTTAGGACAAGATCACCACCAACTTTATAATCCAATAAGTTTTTTGATTTTTTGTAATAGCCCTCTAAACTGATTTCTAATAAGTCTTGATCTATGTTCTTGTAAAAACCTAAAGAGAACTGCTGTGCTTCTTGCGGAGCAATATTTAAATCTGAAAGTTTCCAAGTGTCTGTAGGTGATTGTGTCGTATTATTAGTTAATAAATGAATAAATTGAAAAGTTTTATCATAGCTTGTTTTTATCGAAAAATCATCGGATACTAAATAGCGTAGCGATAATCTAGGTTCAAAACCGCCATAGGTTTTAACAACTTCATTGTTTTTATAGGTATTGGTACTAATAACGGTCGCATCATTCTTAGGAAGATTGTCTTGATAAACTCTTTGTGTAGATTCTCCTAATGATGCATATAAAGAATATCGTACACCTAAATTTAATAGTATTTTGTCGGTCACATTATAATTATCTGAAAAATAAGCAGCAGATTCTAGTCCTTTTTCATCCTCTAAATCTATAGGAATAAGTGTAGATTCCGTTTTTTTAGGATTTCGATACCCTGGGTCTGTATTGTATAATTTTGATGAGATACCGTAGTTAAATGTGTGTTTTTTGCTATATAGGTTTTGTAAGTTTAATTGCAGTTGAGATTCATTCAATTTATAACCATAATCAAAAGAATTATCACTTTCTGCATTGTAATCAATATTGAATTTATATTCGCTATTGGTAAAAATTAAAGCAACTTTGTTTTTGCTGTTAAAATTGTGATCCCATTTCAACGAAATTAAACGGTTGCTATATTTAAATAATGAATCTGATGAAATGCTAAATTTATCATGACTGTAATATAGAGTTGATTCAAGGTTATTATTATCATTTATTTTGTGATTGTATTTTAATGTGCCGTCAAAAAAAGCTGCCTCGCTATTTTTTAATGACTCTTCTTTTAAAGAGTTTAATATCCATTCAGAATAAGTACCTCTAATACCTACGAGAAGACTTGATTTTCCTTTTATAATTGGTGCTCCAATACTAAGATTGCTAGTTACTGATCCGATGCCTCCTTCTCCCGATATTTTTTCTGTATTCCCTTTCTTGGTTGCAATATCAAATACAGATGATAGTCTCCCGCCAAATTGTGCAGGAATGCTGCCTTTATAAATGTCAACTTTACTTGTCGTGTATGGATTTACTGCTGAGAAAAAACCTAAGAAATGTGACGTATTATATAATACAGCGTTGTCTAAAAGTATTAAATTCTGATCGTCTTTTCCTCCTCTTACGTTAAATCCAGCTGATCCTTCTCCAGTTGTTTTTATTCCTGGTAAAGTTGCGGCTACTCTAAAAATGTCTCTTTCCCCCAGTACTAATGGGACATTTTTGATGCCTTCTACGTTTATGGAAGAAACTCCAGTTATGGCTGTTCGAACATTTTTATTTCCCTTCCCTTTTATCAATACTTCATTTAGTTCATTTATGCTTTCTGACATAGAAATGTCCAGTTTTCCATTACCATATACTATTACTTTTCGTATTGTTTTTTCGAAATTTACAGATGTAATTTCGATATAATTAACACCAGCAGGAAGTTCAATACTATAGAAGCCTTCATTATTTGTGATAGTATTTATACTCTTCTTTCGTATATTTATAGAGATGTTAGAAAGAGGTTTCTTGGTTTTTTTGTCTTTTATGTATCCAGAAAGTGTATATAATTTTGCTTCAGATTTCTTTTTTTCCTTACCAATAAGAGTAGTAGCTATAATTGTTTTTTCGGCTAGTTCAAGGCTGTCTTTTTCTTTATAAAATATTGGTTCAGCATTAAGTTTTGTCTGACTTTTTTTGATTTCGCTTTCTTCAGGTCTAATAAAATAATCTATAGGTAACTTATCGTAAATTAATAGGTTTTGAGTTAATATTACTTTATTATTTGCGATATAATAATTAATGTTGGTGTCTTCAAAAACGCCATTAAGAATATTGTTAATAGTAGCTTCTTTATAGCTCTTCGAAAAGGTAATAGTGTCGTTTGAAAACCATTTTGAATTTAAATAAAACTTATAGTCAGTTATTTTCTCTATTTCTTGTATAGCTGTTATTCTATTGATATTTTTAAAGTCTATTGATATTTTAGTATTGATTTTTTGAGAAAATAAAGTTTGAAACGAGATCAGGGTAATTATTATGAAGATTATATTTCTCATTTATTTGAAACTTTTTGTTTGTGAATAATTATTGATGTATCTGACTAAACCTTCCATAAATTGTAACTTGTCAATAGTTTCAAGTTTGCTATTCATATTATAGTAATCATTAATTATTTTTGAGTATTCAGGCAGTACTTTTTTTATATCCTTTTTTGTTTCTATTTGATAGAATACTTTTTTATATTTTATGACAAAAAGGTTATGGCTAATGTAATCGCTAAAAACACCGTCAGATTGATTAATTTCTTTTCTTTCTTTGAAGTGTTTAATGTAAAATGAAATTTCACTTCCTATAAAGTTTTCCTCATAGAAACCTTTTAAGAATTCAGCTTTTGTTGATGTGTACGTATCTATATTAATAAATCTTTTGTTTTTTAAAATAAAGAAAATTATTTTACTGCTGTTTAAGTTTATTGAAAGATTGTCTGTTTGGCCTTTGTGTTTAAAAACTAATTCGTCTTCTAATAAGTCATATTTAAGATTGATATTTAGATAAATTTGGTTGTCGTAGTTAAGTTGACCAATACTAAATTCATCTTTTATGTAATATCTTTGATTTTGAGATACTGTTCGAAATAGATTAGAGTGAAGCGTGCCATTATTTATACCTAAATTTTCTTTGCCAATAATAGAATCAAATTTGGTGTATAATGAAATTTCTGTATTTGATTGAGAATAAGATTTAAGGAAAGTAATTGTAAAGACTAGTGCAAGTATTACAAACTTAATTTTTGAATTGCTGTATTGCATGGTTTAGTCTTAAGTTGATAGCTTTAAATTTGATTTCAAAACAGTATGATTTATTTTTATAAAATTAGTATTAAATCGTACAAATGCAAGTATAATTGTTATATTTTTTATTTTTTTGTGAAATTATTAAATAAAAAGCTAAAAAAAATATTATATTGAAAAGTCTTAAATAATTATGTGGATTCTGTTGAATCGGAATTCTGTAATCAAAATTGCATATGTTTTTTTGTATCTGACTTAATTGTGTTGCTGTTATCTAAGGATTTTATAGTTAGAAATGAATAATCATCAAAACCGAAAAACCCCGTTTCACCATGATGAAACGGGGTTTTTTCTATAAAATAAACCTTTAGTAAACTAAGATTGGATTACTCTTTTTTCTCCTCACGCGGAGGTCTTGGAAGAAGTGCTTTTCTGGAGACTTTTTCTTTTCTTGTTTTTGGATCAAGTCCTAAGTATTTAACTTGGAATACATCGCCCATGTTTACAACATCAGTTACGTTTTCAGTACGTTCCCAAGCTAGTTCAGATACGTGAAGCAATACTTCGTTTCCTGGAGCAGCAGTGTATTCTACAACAGCACCAAAATCAAGCATTTTAATCACTTTAACCTCATAAGCTTCGCCCATTTGAGGTTTGAAAGTAATAGATTGGATTTTAGCTAATACCGCTTCAATTCCAGCAGGGTCTGTACCTAAGATTTCGATAACACCTTGCTCATCCACTTCGTTAATTACAATAGTTGTTCCTGTAGCTTTTTGTAATTCTTGAATTACTTTTCCTCCAGGTCCAATTAATGCTCCAATGAAATTTCCAGGAATAGTTCTGGTGATGATTTTTGGAGAATGTGCTTTTACGTCTGCGTTTGGTTTTGCAAGAGTTTCAAGTAATTTTCCTAAAATATGTAAACGTCCATCACGAGCTTGAGCCAAAGCCTGCTCCATGATTTCATATTTCAAACCGTCAATTTTGATGTCCATTTGACAAGCTGTAATACCTTCTGAAGTTCCTGTTACTTTGAAATCCATATCTCCTAAATGATCTTCATCACCTAAAATATCAGATAAAACAGCAAAACGATCTCCATCAGTAATCAATCCCATTGCAATTCCAGAAACAGGACGAATCATTTGAATACCAGCATCCATTAATGATAATGTTCCAGCACAAACGGTAGCCATTGAAGAAGAACCGTTAGATTCTAATACTTCAGAAACCACACGAATTGTATAAGGACAATCTGCAGGAATCATGTTTTTCAATGCTCTTTGTGCAAGATTTCCGTGACCAACTTCTCTTCTTGAAGTTCCTCTCAACGGACGAGCTTCTCCTGTAGAAAATGGCGGGAAATTATAATGTAAATAGAATTTTTCTTCTCCTTGTTCAGATGGTGAATCAATTTGGTTTGCTTCTCTAGAAGTTCCTAAAGTTGCTGTTGCCAAAGCTTGAGTTTCTCCACGTGTGAACAATGCAGAACCGTGTACAGATGGTAAATAATCTACTTCACACCAGATAGGTCTGATTTCTGTAGTTTTTCTTCCGTCAAGACGAGTTCCTAAATCTAAAGTTACATTACGAACTGCTTCTTTATTGGTTTTGTAGAAATATTTAGAAACTAAATCTCCATTTTCTGCCAATTCTTCTTCAGTAAATAAAGCTTTTACTTCTTCTTTTACGGCATCAAATGCAGCTGAACGTTCGTGTTTAGCAGAACCTTTACTTGCAATTGCGTAAATTTTATCATAAGCCGCTGCTTTTACTTTTGCATAAATAGCATCGTCTGTTTTTTCAGTTTCGTAAGTACGAACTTCTTTTTTTCCAAAAGCAATTGCCAGTCTTTCTTGAGCAGCAATTTGTACTTTAATATGTTCGTGAGCAAATTTAATCGCTTCTAACATTTCAGCTTCTGAGATTTCTTTCATTTCTCCTTCTACCATCGCAATAGAATCAGTAGAAGCTCCAATCATCATGTCGATATCAGATAATTCTAATTGTGCACGAGATGGATTGATGATGAATTTACCGTCAATTCTTCCAACTCTTGCTTCAGAAATTAAAGTTTCAAAAGGAATGTCAGACAAAGCAAGTGCTGCCGAAGCTGCTAATCCTGCTAGTGCGTCTGGCATAACTTCATCATCATGAGACATCAACTGAATCATAACTTGAACTTCTGCGTGATAATCAGATGGGAAAAGCGGACGTAAAACACGGTCAACTAATCTCATTGTTAATACTTCGCTATCACTTGGACGTGCTTCTCTTTTAAAGAAACCTCCTGGGAAACGACCTGCTGCAGCAAATTTTTCACGATAATCTACCGTTAATGGTAAAAAATCAATACCTGGACTTGCTTTTCTTGAGGATACAACTGTTCCTAAAATAACAGTTTTACCAATTCTTACTACTACAGAACCATCAGCTTGTTTAGCTAAACGTCCTGTCTCGATTGTGATGCTTCTGCCATCACCTAAATCGATACTTTCTACAAATAATTGTGGAATCATAAATTTTTCCTTATTGGTTATACAATGGGTTTTAGTTGTGTTGTTAGTTGTAGTTGTTGCGTAGTTAATGCCTAAAACCCAATGAAAAACCAAACTTTTTTTAATGAAATGTCAATTTTGAAAGTAAATTGACAATAATTTTTAAATTTAAAATAATTTTTTTAAATCTAAAGAATAAATAAAAAAAAGAGGCACTTTCGCACCTCTTTATTATATTGATTATTTTCTAATACCCAATACTTTGATAATCTCACGATATCTGTTGATCTCTTTCTTTTTCAAGTAATCCAACAAAGATCTTCTTTTACCTACTAACAGTACCAATGAACGCTCAGTGTTGTAATCGTGACGATTTTTTTTCAAGTGCTCAGTAAGGTGGCTGATTCTGTGTGTAAACAATGCGATTTGTCCTTCTGCAGATCCGGTGTTTTCTGCTTTTCCTCCGTGTTTAGCGAAGATTTCTTCTTTAATCTCTTTAGTTAAATACATGCTAATATTATTTAAATCATTTTTATGTATGTCATACAGCTATTGTAAGACGGGTGCAAAACTACTATTTATTTTTTGAAAAATAACTATTTTTACCAAAAACGTATAAAAATCAATAATTATGGTATTAATTCTACTGTTTGGGCGAATTAATTGTAATGGGTAAAGAATATTTTTTTTTAATACCGATTCCTCTGCAAGTGCTTGGATTCCAATCTTTGTAGTTTTTAATTAATCGGATGACCTCCTTTCCTGTGTCATAGCCAATATCCCTAATTATTGTTACATTTTTTATGGAGCCATCTTTTTCAACAAAAAATGTTACAAATATTCTTCCTGTAATATTGTTTTTAGAAACTTCTGTTGGTATTCTAATATTTTTCCCGATATAACTATAAAAAGCTTCCATGCCTTTTTTTGGGATTCCATTGTATTCAATAGTTTTATAGGTATGTTCTGTTTTGGAAGAATCAATACTAACACCATCTATTAAGATACCATTTTCATAATTTTCTGTATATGTATATTTGTCTACAATGTTAGTTCCTGTCCATTTACCTTGCTTTAAACGATTCTTTATTTCACCTTGAAAACTTTCCTCTGGTTTGATTTCGGTATAAGTACCATTTCCATTAATTACTTTTTGAATTGCATTTTCATCCCAATAATGGATGATTTCAACATTGGAAACGAAATTCTTACTATCCCATGAAATTTCTTTTTCGGATTTTATATTTCCATTTTCATACCATTCGAATTGTTTCCCGTTTAAATTTGAGTCAGTATAATTTGATATTTGTTTTTTATTTCCGTTTTCATAATAATAAATACAAGTGCCATCAAGTTTTAATATGTTTTTGTCTTTTGTAGTTCCTTTCATTTCTAACTTCCCTGATTTGTAAAAGTCAGAAACCGAATAGGTATCCTTGTTTGTGTAGTAGTCTTTGGTGATTCGGATGTATTTAAAATTGTCCTCGGTGCCCACGTTATGAAGAGAATCTAAATAAACGGCATCGTCATTTGATGTTTGAGTAAAGCCAAAATTAAAAATAAAGTAGAAGCAACAGAGGAAATTGAATTTCATATAAATATTTTTCCGATAAAAATACGGAAAATCAATACAACTTTGCGATTTCCTCATTCACAAATTCCAAGAAACGTTCGTCTTCTTCTGTAAACGGGTCGATAACGTGGCTGTCAATGTCAATTTGACCAATGTTTTCTCCATTTACAAAAAGTGGCACTACAATTTCGGATTTTACGGTAAAACTGCAGGCGATATAATTGTCTTGTGCGCTTACATCGGGAACGACAAAATTATTGTTAGAAACCGCAACCTGACCGCAGATTCCTTTTCCGAAAGGGATAACGGTATGATCGGTTTCGGCACCTACATACGGGCCAAGGTGTAGCGTTTTAGTTTCGTGATTGGCAAAATAAAACCCTACCCAGTTGTAGTAAGAAATGGAATCACTCAGGAGCTGGCAGATAGATAAAAGTTTTTCGTCTCTGCTAAGTGCTGTATTTGTTGTAATCTCAGTTACTTTAGGTTGTAATTCTTGAAAAGTCATGATTTGTTTTTTTTTTTTTTTATACAAAAGTATTTAAAGCTAATTCTTTAATTGCATAAATTTGACAAAAAAATAATTTTGAAAAAGTATTTCCAGCAGTACAAACCTTTTTTGGTTTTTTTAGGCAGTTTTTTTGGGTGCTATATTTTGCTGACGTTTCTCTATCAGTTTTTTTTGAGTGGTTTCGGGGATACTGCTGCAGATACAGTAACGCAAGCAGTTGCCCAAAATTCTGAAAAGGTTGTTTCATGGTTTTTCATGCGTATTCAGGCAGAAAGTGTTATTAATGAGCCTTTTGTGCGGATGTATTTTCAAAATCAATACATTGTTCGGATTGTCGAAGGCTGTAACGGAATAAGTGTTATCATTTTGTTTATTTCTTTTATTGTTGCGTTCTCGGGAAGTTTGAAGAATACTTTGTTTTTTATTTTTGGCGGAACAATATTGATTTATATCCTTAATGTATTGCGTATTGCTCTCCTGATAGTTTTGATGTATTATTTTCCTGAAATAAAGCATCTGCTTCACGGTGTTTTGTTTCCAGCCATAATTTATGGAACGGTCTTTATATTATGGGTAATTTGGGTAAATAAATTCTCGAAATATGCTAAATAAATTGTTTCAAAATAAAGAACGTATTTTTTTTATACTTGTTTTAGTGTTTTTGCTGATGCTTGTAAGAGCTTTTGAAAGTCAGTTGTTTTATGATCCCTTTTTGTTTTATTTCAGTGGGGATTATTTGAAAATGCCTTTGCCTGGGTTTAATTCAGGATTGCTGTTTTTAGGGTTGTTGTTTCGTTTTTCTTTAAATACTATATTTTCATTGGGTGTACTTTATTTGCTTTTTAAGGATAGAGAAATGATTTTGTTTGCAGTGGTTTTATATGTTTTGCTTTTCGTGATTCTTGTGGCTGCTTTCTTTTTTATCATTTACTTTTTTAAAAGCGATGAAAATTTATTACTGTTTTATGTACGTCGTTTTTTGATTCAGCCTTTGTTTGTAATTGTTTTTATTCCAGCATTTTATTTTCAAAAATTGAAGAAATAATTCTTTTGTTTAAGGATGATTTTATAAATTGTTTAAAAGCTGTTATGAAAACGTATTTGCATGAGGGATGGAAATGGCATCTCCCGATTTAGAAAAACAAGGCTTTTTTGCCGTAGTTTTTGTTAATCGGGAATATAATGGACAGCCCGACCCTTGGGGCATGCCATAGTAGAAATTATTACGGATTTGAATGTTTGTATTGTCAGTTTTTTTAACAATAGTTTGGTTTTTTACTGAATTAAAAATGTTAATTTTGCAGTATGCAGTTTAAAAAGCACATATGTTTACTTTTAGCATTTCTAATATTGGGTTCCAATGTTGGATTGGCTTTTAATGTGCATTATTGCGGTAGTAAGATTGCTTCTGTTTCGTTGAGTCTTCCTGCGGTATCAGCAATGCAAAAAGATAAAGACTGCTGTTTAAAAAAAGCGGTCAAAAAAGAAAGTTGCTGTAAGGACAAGAAAATTGTTGTTAAGGAAAAAGGAACTGATAAGATTGTAAAATCTTTTTCTTTTCAATTTGATCATGTTTTCTTAGTTCCAGTATATCAGCCAGCTGTTTTTAGCGCTATACCAAGTTTTAAAAATAATCTTTCACCTGCTTATTACTGCGATGTCAATGCACCTCGGCTTTATAAGCTTTACAGCCAATACCTCCTTTACGATAAATTATAATGTTTAATTGGAGTTGAATCCTGCTTTGGGTTTGACAGTATTAACATTATAATTATAATCATGAAAATAAATATAACAATAGTCTTGTTACTATTATGTACGGCTTTTAGTTCCTATTCGCAAGATACTTTGAGGGAAATTAAAGTACAGACCAAACGCAAGAGTCTTCAAAAATCCTATACTCTTACGGGAAATACAACATTAATTACTAAAAATGAACTACTCAAAGCAGCCTGTTGTAATCTTGCCGAAAGTTTTGAAACAAATCCCTCAATAGACACCAATTTTTCGGATGCACTAACGGGGACTAAGCAAATCAAAATGTTGGGTTTGACAAGTCCTTACCTGATGATGACTCAGGAAAATGTACCTTCCGTTAGAGGGGCTTCGCAGGTTTATGGTCTTTCTTTTACGCCTGGTCCTTGGATAGAAAGTATTCAAATTACCAAAGGAGCTGGGAGCGTAGTTAACGGATTCGAAAGTATTTCGGGGCAGATTAATACCGAATTGGTAAAACCATTAACGGAAGTTCCAGTTTTGTTAAACTTCTACGGTTCTACGGATTCTCGGTTTGAGCTAAATGCTAATCTTAATGCGAAACTATCTGATAAATGGGCAACTAGTTTGTTACTACATGGCAATATCCGAGATTCTAAAATGGATAAAAACGAGGATGGTTTCTTGGATAATCCGCTGCAGAAACAAATCAATGTTCTTAACCGCTATCAGTATTACAATGCCGAAACTGGCTGGGTTAGTTTTATTAATTTCCAATTTATGGATGATACAAAGCTAATGGGACAATTAGATTTTAATCCTGATACCGATAAAGGAACAACTAATCATTGGGGTTCTGAAATTGATACTAAAAAGATCGATATTTCTACAAAAATTGGTTATGTTTTTAAGGATATGCCATTTCAAAGTATTGGTTTTCAAAATGCTTTTTCTAGTTATGACCAGAATTCTTATTTTGGGCTGAATGGTTACAATATCAGGCAAAACAGTTTTTATTCGAACCTGATTTTTAATTCAATTATTAATAATGAAAAAAACAAGTTTGCTACGGGTTTGAATTTCACTTATGATACTTATTCGGAGTTTGTGAATGCTAATGATTATAGCAGAATAGATAATACAGTAGGAACTTTCTTCGAATATACCTTTGATAACCAGGATAATTTTAGCATGATTCTTGGCGGGAGGATTGATTATGGGAATCGTTTGGGAGTTTTTGCAACGCCAAGACTTCATATGAAATATAATCCTTGGGAGAAAGGAGTTCTTCGGGCTTCAGCCGGAAGAGGAAAACGCCCTGCCAATATTTTTGCTGAAAATCAAAATTTGTTCGCCAGTTCCAGAACTTTTGATATTGTAAACGCTGGAGGTAAATTGTATGGTTTGGATCCGGAGATTGCTTGGAATTACGGCTTGAGTTTTATGCAGGGATTCAAGTTGTTTAACAGAAACGGTGATGTCACAGCCGATTTTTACAGAACTAATTTTCAAAATCAAATTGTGGTAGATATTATGCAAAGTCCGCAACAGGTTATTTTTCATAATCTGAATGGTGACTCATATGCCAACAGTTTTCAACTGGAGTTTAATTACGAATTAGCCAAGCATTTGGAACTGCGTTCAGCATACAAATATTATGATATCAAAACCGATTATTTGTCCGGCAATTATCAAAGGCCATTGCAGGCAGCGCATCGTTTCTTTGGAAATTTAAGTTATAAAACCGATCTTCTTGACAAAGGACAGCAATGGAAATTTGATTTCACCTACAATTGGATTGGAGAACAGCAATTGCCATATACAGCTTCAAATCCTGTTGCTTATCAACTCCCAAATCAGTCTCCTGCTTATTCTTTGATGAATGCTCAAATTACAAGAACGTTTTCCAGTACTTTTGAAGTGTATGTGGGTGGGGAAAATATTGGAAATTACACGCAAAGTCCTGCCATTATCGATGCGCAAAATCCTTTTGGTTCCAATTTTGATGCTACAATTTTGCATGCACCTGTATTTGGACAAATGTATTATGCGGGTTTGAGGTTTAAAATAAAATAAGATTAATGACAATATCAATGTCAAAAAACAATTTCAATAACAAATTTAATATAAATAAAATGAAAACAAATATTCAAGAATTCGGAAAAAATAGTGATATGACTAAGAATATATTCTTAGTTTTACTAATGGTAGTTTTTGCATTTTCGGCTCAAGGCCAAGAAAAGAAAAATAAGAATGTCAAATATACGACCGAAGTAAACGGAAACTGTGAACAATGCCAAAAGAGAATTCAAAAAGCGGCTTACTCGGTTCCTGGAGTGAAATCTGCATCATGGAGTGTTGAAACACATCAGTTGAGTGTGATTATCAACGAGGAGAAATGTTCTTTATCAGATGTGAGAAAGGCGATTGCTAAAGTTGGTCATGATACTGATTCAGTAAAAGCGACCAAAGAAGATTATGATAATCTTCATTCATGCTGCAAATATGAAAGACTGTAATCCGCTAGAGAGAAAAGCTTTTTTTAATAAATTGCGGTCTTTCTTAGATTGAAAAAAAGACATCAGATTGGTATTCAATTTGGTGTTTTTTTTTGTTTTTTATTCGTTAATAAAACTTTAAAAAAGGGTATTGTATTGTGGTTCACCTAAATTATTCTTACTTTCACAGCCTAAATAAAACACAGCAATTTATGAGTAATTTTGATTGGTCCCAATTAGTAAATCCCGAATTTTATATAACTTTTACAATTGGAGGTGTTCAACTGGGCTTGTATATTGTTTTATTTATTGTTTTTGCTGAAACTGGTCTTTTTGCCGGTTTTTTTCTTCCTGGGGACAGTCTTCTTTTTCTAGCTGGAATTTACAGCGGTGAATTGGTTAAGAGTGTTGTTTATATAGATAGTGATTTTGTAAATCTTTTATTGCTCTCAACGTTAGTAGCACTTTCGGGAGTTTTAGGAAATATGGTAGGTTATTGGTTTGGAGCTAAAAGCGGGTATTATTTGTATAATAGAGAAGATACATTTTTGTTCAAGAAAAAGTATCTTATACAGTCAAAAGAGTTTTTTGACAAACATGGAGGTAAAGCGATTATTTATGCAAGATTTTTACCAGTCGTAAGGACTTTTGCTCCTATAGTTGCGGGGATAGGGAATATGGATAAGAAAAAATTCATGTTTTTTAATGTGTTAAGTTCTATTCTGTGGTCATTTATATTAATATTTTCTGGTCATTATTTATATGGGTTCTGTCTAGAACAGTGGGGAATTGATTTAAAAGAGCATATTGAAAAAATAATAATAGTAATCATTTTAGCATCAACATTACCAGTTCTTTTAAAGGTGATTAAGAAAAAAGTTGTTCATCAATAAAAGTTTTGGAAAATAAAATGAGCCGTCTTGTTATAAAAAGCAAGACGGTTTTTTTTGTGTAAAATAGTTAGTTAGATGTTTTTTGAAATTAGGTATTCATAAAGTAAAGCTCAAAAAAAATCCGTCAAGAATTATTCAAGACGGATTAGATTTAAACCAAATTAGAATTTGGAATTTTATTTTTGCAATTTTTTAAAGATTACATCATGCCTGGCATACCGCCACCCATGTGACCTCCGCCTGCATTTTCTTCTTTAATGTCGATTAAAGCACATTCAGTAGTTAATATCATTCCTGCAACAGATGCAGCATTTTCTAAAGCGATACGAGTTACTTTTTTAGGGTCGATAATTCCTGCTTTAAGCATGTCTACATACTCATCTGTTTTAGCGTTGTATCCATAATCTCCTGATCCATCAGAAACTTTTGCAACTACTACAGAACCTTCAAGGCCTGCGTTTTCTACAATAGTTCTCAAAGGAGCTTCTACTGCACGAGAAATGATTTTAATTCCTGTAGCCTCATCAGCATTTTCAGGTTTTAAATTAGTAAGTGCGTTTTTGGCTCTTAGTAAAGCAACACCACCTCCAGCAACAATTCCTTCTTCTACAGCGGCACGAGTTGCGTGTAAAGCATCGTCAACACGGTCTTTTTTCTCTTTCATTTCTACTTCAGAAGCAGCACCAACATAAAGCACAGCAACACCTCCAGCTAATTTAGCCAAACGTTCCCGTAGTTTTTCTTTGTCATAATCAGAAGTTGTAGTTTCCATTTGACCTTTAATTTGGTTGACACGATTTTTAATCATATCAGCTTCACCAGCACCACTTACAACAGTCGTATTGTCTTTATCTATTGTAACTCTTTTTGCAGAACCAAGCATTTCAAGAGTTGTGTTTTCTAAAGTGTAGCCTCTCTCTTCAGAGATTACGGTTCCGCCAGTTAAGATAGCGATATCTTCCAGCATTGCTTTTCTTCTGTCACCAAAACCTGGAGCTTTTACAGCTGCAATTTTTAATGCACCGCGCAATTTATTTACTACCAATGTAGACAATGCTTCACCATCAACATCTTCTGCAATAATCAATAATGGTTTTCCAGTTTGAGCAATTGGTTCCAATATTGGTAATAATTCTTTTAAAGAAGAAACTTTTTTGTCGTATAAAAGGATGTAAGGACTTTCTAATTCTGCTTCCATTTTTTCAGGATTTGTAACAAAATAAGGAGAAAGATATCCTCTGTCAAACTGCATTCCCTCTACAACATCAACATACGTATCAGTTCCTTTAGCTTCTTCAACAGTGATTACACCTTCTTTTCCAACTTTTGCAAAAGCATTAGCGATTAATTCACCAATCACTTCGTCGTTGTTAGCTGAAATAGATGCAATTTGTTTAATTTTTTCAGAATCACTTCCTACTACTTTGGCTTGTTTAGCTAAATCAGCAACAATAGCTTCAACAGCTTTGTCAATACCGCGTTTCAAGTCCATTGGGTTTGCACCTGCTGCAACGTTTTTCAAACCTTCTTTTACGATAGCTTGTGCCAAAACTGTAGCAGTTGTTGTTCCATCACCTGCTAGATCATTGGTTTTTGAAGCTACTTCTTTTACCATTTGAGCACCCATATTTTCCAATGGATCTTTCAATTCGATTTCTTTTGCAACAGTCACACCATCTTTAGTAACGTTTGGTCCACCAAAAGATTTCCCAATAATTACGTTACGGCCTTTTGGGCCAAGAGTTACTTTTACTGCATTTGCTAATGCATCAACACCACGTTTTAAACCGTCACGTGCTTCAATATCAAATTTTATATCTTTTGCCATTTTGTTTTTATTTTTAAAATTGTTTAAGGTTTAAAAGTTTAAAATTGTTCAATACAACTTCAAAACTTTAATCTTAATACTTAATTCTTTATACTTAATACTTTCTTAGATTATTGCAAGGATATCGTCCTCACGCATGATCAGGTAATCTTTTCCTTCTAATTTTAATTCAGTTCCAGCGTATTTTCCATAAAGTACAGTGTCTCCTATTTTTACAGTCATAGTATGTTCTTTAGTTCCATTCCCTACTGCTACTACTGTTCCTTTTTGCGGTTTCTCTTTGGCTGTATCTGGAATAAAAATTCCTGACGCCGTTTTCGTTTCAGCTGCAACTGGCTCGATAAGAACTCTGTCTGAAAGTGGTTTAATGTTTAATGTCATGATTTTTTATATTTATATTAAAATTTACTGTTTTTATCTTTTCAGAAATTATGCCATTGCGGATAAACTGACATTTTTTCTTATAAAAAATGCCAGCTTTGACAGGCTGGCATTTTATGTATTTATTTAAACAAATTATTTTGCTGGAGTTGCAGGCGCAGGTGTGTTTCCTGCAGGTGCATTCTGAACTGGAGCATTAGTTTTTGGAGCTGCAGTTTCAGTATTGTCAATAATTTTTGAATCTGAATCGCTCAAAGTTCCTGTGAAACTCAAGCCAGAAAGTAGGATTAATGCAATTAATATAGTTGCCAATGTCCAAGTGCTTTTGTCTAAGAAATCAGTAGTTTTCTGCACACCACCTAACATTTGAGAACCGCTTATTGTAGAAGAAAGTCCACCGCCTTTAGGGTTTTGAACCATGATTACTACGATCAATAGAAAACATACTATTGTAATTAAAACTAAAAAAATTGAAAACATACTATTTATTATTAATTGTTATTTTGTTGTATTATCCTAATATCTTTTATACGGTCTGCAAAGAAACTACTTTTTTCTGGATATTTCAAAATTAATATCTCATAAGCTTGTATCGCTTTTTGATATTTTTTTTGTTCCAAATAAACTTTGGCCAAAGTCTCTGTCATTAAATAAGAATTATCCTCTTTGTTGAGATCCAGGTTTGGAGTAAATACGATTCCAGGCTTTATCGGCGGGATCTTTGGGCTGGTTTCTATGAACTTATCTATTAATTCTGCTTTTTTCTTTTTACTTTCATCAATGACAGGTTTCGGTTCTATTGGCTTACTGGTTTCTGCTTTTGGAATTTCCCGGATTATAGGCTGTATTCTCGAAATTTGAAGCCATTGATGAAACGAATGTGTTTCCGATTTTGAAAAATCTATTGGTTTTCCAATGTCTAATTTTTTATCAGCTTCAGGAATTTCTTCTTCAGTTTTCGCTGGGGCAGCTTCTTTTATTGAGCCAAGAATAGATTGTTCTATATTTTTATCGAGGTCTATTTTATCAATAAAAAGAGAGTTGTTTGTTGGAGCAATATTAGCATTAGCCTCTTTTATGGAGGTAAGAATTGAGTGTTCCAAAGGAGTTGTTCTGATTGTCTGGATTTCTTCTTTTTGAATAATCTGACTGTCTATCACTGTTATATTGTGTAATTCTTCTATTTTTTTCTCGTAGGTCTTTTTTTGAATTGCAGTAAATGATTCTGAAGTTATAAAATCAAATAAAACACTTCGATCTGTAGTATGAGCGGCAACTATTTTTAAAGCAAAATTGTATTTGTAGCTATTTTGATTGTAAAGCCCCTTCAGACGCAATGCTCTCGCACTTTGAAAAAATGGAAATTCATCCAGTACTTTTTCTAAAGCCACAGTTTGAGTTTCGTCGATTTCCTCAGGTTGGTTTAATAAATAATTATAGCTGCTAACGTTCATTTGTTTTAGTATTCTGTGTTTTAGAATTTGGTTTCCAATGTTAATGATTTAATTTTATACTGTCATTTGTTTTTTGCTAATTGAAAGCTGTTGACTGATTGTTCTTTTAAATTTACCATTTAGCTAATGATTCATTAAAGATATCCTGTGTAATTCTTTCGAAAATTTCTTTGATAGCAGCATCTTTCGTTGCTCCTGTTAATTGTTGTGCAGCTGGATAATCGTAGTAAAATTCAAAAGATTTATCGAAATCGTCTGCTTCTTTATTTTTATTAGTAAACCTAACTTGTACTCTGATTTTTAATCGGTTTTGTGCAGCCTTTTGATCGGCAGTTGCAGTCATTGGACTAATGCGGTAATCTGTAATTTCCCCTTCATACGTTAAATCCCCGCTGTTTTTTACTAATTGCAGATTCGTTTGATTTTGAATCAAATCCTGTAATGTAAGCGTAAAAGTTCTGTCTATTCCCGGTTCAATCAAATCTGAAGTATTTGGAAAGAAATTTACCTGATATGTTTTGGCATCAATCTTACCAGTTCCGGTAAAATTATAAACCGAACAGCCGTTTAGGATCAATGAACTGATTATTAAAAAGAGATAATGTTTTTTTTTCATACGAAGTTAATAATTGTATTTTTATTGGTATATGGTATGCTTCGCCAGTTCGCTTTCGCTCGGGTCGCCATTCTTCATTTTCGATTGTATTTTTGAATCATGGCGATTTCATAAAATGTGTAAATTGCTACGCCTGTTCGCTATCGCTCGAGTCCAAATTCTAATTTGTTTAAATTTCAAATGTACAAAAATCGAATGTGTGATTTGAAATTTGTTTTTTCTTGAAATTATATTTTTGTTACAAATCAAATTGCTTGATTTTTCGATATAAAGTACGTTCCGAAATACCCAATTCATCTGCTGCAGCTTTTCGTTTTCCTTTGTTTTTTTCTAATGATTTTTTAATCATTTCGATTTCTTTCTGTTCAAGCCTTAATATTTCTTCCTCTTCAATAGTTTCGGCCAAGAGATAATTGTTAGATTGCTGTTCTTCGTAATGCTGTTCTATGTTTGGATTAGATAAGAACGGAGTTCTTGGTTGCTCTTCAAAATCAATTTCGCTGTCTTCTTCTTTGGACCCGTATATTTTTGTGATGAGGGATTTATTGGTTTCCTGTACTTTTGAACTGCCGTTTTGCATCAATTCCAATGTCAGTTTTTTCAAGTCGTGTAAGTCACTTTTCATATCAAAAAGCACTTTGTACAAAATCTCTCTTTCGGTATTAAAATCGCTGTCGTTTTTTTTGTCTTTTATAACCGAAGGCAAAGTATTATTGTCCTCAGTTGGTAAATAAGATTGTAACGTAGTTGAATTAATATCTCTATTGGTTTCTAAAACAGATATTTGTTCAGCAACATTTCGCAATTGCCGAATGTTACCGCTCCAGCGAAATTTTTGCAAAAGCAAAATCGCACTTTCGTCCAATTTTAGAGGAGGCATTTTGTATTTGTTAGCAAAATCAGCAACAAATTTTCGGAATAATAAATGGATGTCTTCTTTTCGTTCCCGAAGCGGAGGTAAGGTAATATCTACAGTACTCAAACGGTAATACAAATCCTCGCGAAATTTTCCTTTTTCAATAGCTTTGAATAAATTAACGTTGGTCGCTGCTACGATTCGGACATTGGTTTTTTGAACTAAAGACGAACCCACTTTTAGAAATTCACCATTTTCCAAAACACGCAATAAACGGACTTGAGTAGTTAGAGGCAACTCTCCAACTTCGTCAAGAAAAATAGTTCCTCCATTGGCTACTTCAAAATAACCTTCACGTGTGCTGGTTGCGCCAGTAAAAGCACCTTTTTCGTGGCCAAAAAGCTCACTGTCAATAGTCCCTTCTGGAATAGCTCCACAGTTTACAGCAATATATTTTCCATGTTTTCGATGAGAAAGAGAATGTATAATCTTTGGAATGCTTTCTTTTCCTACGCCGCTTTCTCCAGCCACCAAAACTGAAATATCAGTAGGAGCAACCTGAATGGCTTTTTCTATCGCACGATTGAGTTTTGGGTCATTCCCAATAATCTCAAAACGCTGTTTTATTGATTGTACTGTATCCATTTTGCTTTTTTTCTAACACAGATTTCACAAATTATCACAGATTAAAAATCTCTGATAATGTTTCTGATTCTTAAAATTCAAATTTGTTTGAATAACTGCTTGATTCTTTTTCTACTATTGTGACTTTGTGAGTGTATCTTTTGGGGTAGCGTTTCTTTCAACTTTATGTTTTGGAAAATAAGTTCTAATAATATAGAATGTTGATCCAAATCCAATAATGAAAGTGATTAAAGCGATAAGTATATGTTTTTTGGTCATATAAATGATTTTATTTTTTGAAACTCTCTAAGTATACAGTTTTTTAATCTGTGATAATTTGTGAAATCTGTGTCTGTTTTTTTTCTTAATTCATATCACTCAGCCCAACAGCTTCTCCTTTTAGAGTTCCTGAGGTACAAGAATTAATTCTCACATTCACAAAATCACCAATTTTATAATTCTCCTTAGGAAAAACCACAGTAATACTTTGTGAATTTCTTCCAGAAAATTCCTCAGTCGATTTTTTTGATACTTTCTCAACCAAAACCTCCACCGTTTTACCAATATATTCTTCCGAACGCAGCCAAGCATGTTTTTGCTGTAAATCTACAATCTCTTGTAATCTTCTGGCTTTGGTAGTTTCAGGAACATCATCTTCCATTTTTCTTCCTGCCAAAGTTCCTGGACGTTCTGAATAGCTGTACATATAACCAAAATTATATTTCACATATTCCATCAAACTCAAAGTATCTTGATGATCTTCTTCCGTTTCTGTTGGGAATCCCGAAATCATGTCTTGCGAGATGGCTCCGTCTGGAATAATAGAACGAATTTTATCAATCAAAGCCATATATTCTTCTCTCGTGTGCAAACGATTCATCTCTTTCAGGATCCTATTGCTTCCCGATTGAACCGGTAAGTGAATGTGTTTGCAGATGTTAGGATATTTGGCAATAACGTGCAAAATGCTTTCGTGCATATCCTGTGGATTCGAAGTCGAAAAACGAATACGCATTTTTGGGAAACCAACCGCAACCATTTCCAGTAGTTGGTCAAAATCAACTGCCGTTGCTTTTTGCATTTCGCTGGCATTAGCAAAATCTTTTTTCAAACCGCCGCCGTACCATAAATAACTATCTACGTTTTGCCCCAAAAGTGTAATTTCCTTAAAACCTTTGTCCCACAAATCCTGAATTTCATTTATAATGCTTTGTGGTTCACGGCTGCGCTCACGCCCGCGTGTAAAAGGTACCACGCAAAACGTACACATATTATCGCAACCTCTAGTGATAGAAACCAATGCCGTAATTCCGTTACTCATCAATCGAACGGGCGAAATATCACCGTACGTTTCCTCTTTGGACAAAATTACATTGATCGCATCACGGCCTTCTTCAACTTCGCTCAATAAATTTGGTAAATCTTTATACGCATCAGGGCCTACAACAAGGTCTACAATTTTCTCCTCGTCAAGAAATTTTTCTTTCAAACGCTCGGCCATACATCCCAAAACTCCAACTTTCATTTTCGGATTGGTGCGTTTCACTGCATTGTATTTTTCCAAACGTTTGCGTATCGTTTGTTCAGCTTTGTCCCGAATGGAACAGGTGTTCACCAAAACTAAATCAGCCTCTTCCAGAACTGAAGTCGTATTATAACCGCCATCGGACAATATAGAGGCCACAATCTCACTGTCCGAAAAGTTCATCGCACAGCCGTAGCTTTCTATAAAAAGCTTTTTGGAATTCTCTGGTTTATGTTCTAGAACAAGGCTGTTCCCTTGTTTGCTTTCTTCAATTATCTTTTCCATTTGGTATTTTCAAAGCGCAAAGATAAGGCAAATACAGTGATTATGACAAGATGTCAGCCGAAGAATTAACAACTTTTTAAGTCATCTAAAATCAGATTAAGAAGTGTTTTTTTATTAAGGAGCTAATTCCCGCTTTTCGTTACAAGTCCTCGTCACGTTGATAAAATTTTTAAGTGTCTGCAAGAGCTTCTTTCAGTCGCTTTGCAAACACTTAAAAATTTAAGTCAACGAGACTCTAGGCTTTTCACTACACTCGGGGCTGGGGTATTCGTTTTCAGAATTTTATTTTGTTAAATATTTATATGCTTCTATGTAACTTGAAACTCTTTCAAAAGGAATCCATTTGCCACAGTTTTAAATTCGGCCAATTGGTTTTGTGCCCAATTTTCATCATGCCCTAATTCTTTCGCCAGTAAATATGCTACTTTATCGGCGCAAGCAATGGCAGCTCGTGCATCCAAAAACAATAATCGGACACGTCTTGCTAAAACATCTTCAACAGTTGTGGCCATTTCTTGTCGAATTGCCCAGGCAACTTCTGCTAAAGTGTAATCGTATTCAGGATGCAGTTTTTCTTTTAACTCGGGTTCATTTTTCTGTAATTGCAGAATAGCTTTGCTGTCTGTTCCATAAATAAACAAGTGATTCTCAAAATCGGTATCGCTGTTTTTCTTATTTCCGTGAATAGCCAAATGTTCAGTAACACATTTATGATTGGGTAATTGATGAACTGTTATGGTTTTATTTACAATGTCTTCGGCAATTTTACGGTAGGTCGTCCATTTCCCGCCAGTGATAGTGATTAAACCTGTTTCGGAAACAATGATTTTATGACTTCTGGAAACTTCCTTGGTATTTTGTCCTTTTTTTTCGGGCGCAGCCAGAGGTCTTAAACCAGCAAAAACCGAAAGCACATCGGCCCGTGCTGGTTTTTTTATCAAATATCTTTGCGCTGTTTCCAATACAAATTCAATTTCTTCCTCAAGCGCAATAGGTTCAATATCTGATTTTTTTACTAAAGTATCTGTAGTGCCCACAACAATTTTGTCGTGCCATGGAACTGCAAAAAGTACTCTTCCATCACTCGTCTTCGGAATCATTAGAGCATGACCACCTGGTAAAAAGGATTTATCAAATACCAAGTGAATGCCTTGACTGGGAACGATGTGTTTTTTGTAAACTGTGTCGTTCATTTTCATAATGGCATTGGTAAATACTCCCGTTGCATTAATTACTGCTTTGCCTTTTATGATGTGTTCTTCTTTTGTTTCTTGATCAATGGCAACAACTCCTGTGATTTGATCTTTATCGTTCTTGAGTAATTGAGTTACTTTAAAATGATTCAGTACGCAAGCTCCATTATCAACTGCAGTTTGAGCTAAATTAATTGCCAATCTGGAGTCATCAAACTGTCCGTCATGGTAAAGCACACCACTTTGCAGTCCGTTTGGTTCAATGGATGGAATTAATTCCAAAGTCTTTTCTTTGGATAAATATTTTGAGCTTCCAAGGCTTAGTTTTCCAGCCAATAAGTCATAGAATTTTAATCCAAAGGTGTAAAAATAACCTCCCCACCAGTTATAATTTGGAATAATAAATGATTCGTTTTTTACCAAATGACCAGCGTTCTTTTCCATTAAACCTCTTTCTTTTAAAGCTTCTATAACTAAAGAAAGATTGCCTTGTTCCAAATAGCGGACGCCTCCGTGAACCAATTTAGTGCTTCGGCTTGAAGTGCCTTTTGCAAAATCTACAGCTTCCAAGACGATGGTTTTAAAACCTCTGCTCGCTGCATCTACTGCAACTCCAAGTCCGTTGGCACCACCGCCAATAATGATGATGTCCCAGTTTTGCAATTGTTTGAGTTTTTCTAGCTGTTCAATTCTGTTCATAGGGCGGTTTTGTTGGTTTGATTTGGTCTCTTGTAGTAAATTTAATCAATTAATCAAATGGATTTACTTTCGGGGAAACTAAATACTGATTTTGGCATTATATATAGGTATAGGGAGATTATGAATTAAGGGTTAAAATGTAACATTGGGCACCAAAAAATGATTCTCAACCTTCGATTCGCATTATGTATTATGATTTAGTGATATAAAATTTATATAAGAGTAGAGATGCAGATTCTATAAGTTGTGGGGGGTAAATAATATGTTAGGTATTTTTATGTAAAACTTCAGATTTTAGTTTACAATCTAAAATACTATATATAAAAATTTAAACAATATACATTAAATTTTATATATACAATACAAAATTTTAATAAATAGATATAAAATTTGGGGTTGTATGACGTCATGCTTTGGGTTCAATACGTCAAATTTGGGGTTTCCAATACCAAAAATGGAGTTGTTGCGAGTAAATACATTGTTTTTTTTAATCCTTATGTATTCATAAATGCACTGTTTCTCACTTTTTAGCCCCGATTGCATTGAAAATCCGTTCGTGGCGGGGTTCGGCACAAAAGATTATTTCACTGTATATTTATTTTCATAGGAGTTCAGTGAACTTCGTTTGCAACGGAAAGTGGCCACCATATTTTCTGAAAATGCCTATTGTTTCTGCTTCTAAAAAATATTAGATTATTGGTAAGGTTTCTTTTTTCTCTTTTTAATTGTTTGGAACTCACAGCCAATGAGTTTAGCGCTGTAAATAAGTGAAAACGATTTGATTCGTATGCCCAGATTGATTGTTTATCGGATTTAAAACGTTTTTAAAATCAATGAAAGGCTGATATTTAAAAAAAAAAATTACTTTTGCGATTCAAACAAAAGCAAAATGGCAAAGAATTTAGTGATAGTTGAGTCACCAGCTAAGGCGAAAACAATCGAAAAATTTCTAGGAAGTGATTATCAGGTAGAGTCAAGTTATGGACATATTGCCGATTTGCCTTCTAAAGAAATTGGTGTTGACGTCGAAAATGGATTTAAACCTAAGTACGAAGTTTCTCAGGATAAGAAAGCGTTAGTGTCCAAATTAAAAGCTTTAGCTAAAAATGCCGATATGGTTTGGTTGGCAAGTGATGAGGACCGCGAGGGTGAGGCTATTTCTTGGCACTTGGCGGAAGAATTGAAACTTAAAAAAGAGAAAACAAAACGTATTGTTTTTCATGAGATTACAAAGACTGCTATTTTAAAAGCTATTGATAAGCCTCGTGAAATTGATTATAATTTAGTAAATGCGCAGCAGGCACGAAGAGTGTTGGACCGTTTGGTTGGATATGAATTATCACCGGTTCTTTGGAGAAAAGTAAAAGGCGGGTTGTCTGCAGGACGTGTACAATCGGTTTCTGTTCGTTTGATTGTTGAAAGAGAACGCGAAATTCAGAATTTTACTGCTGTAGCAACTTATTCGGTTGTAGCAGAATTTATTAATGAAGCAGGGAAATCTTTCAAAGCAAAACTTCCAAAAAATTTCAATACTAAAAAAGAAGCCGAAGATTTTTTAAAACAAAATATTGGTTCTATATATAAGGTAGCAGATTTAGAAACTAAACCTACCAAAAAATCTCCAACAGCTCCTTTTACGACTTCAACACTACAACAGGAAGCGGCAAGAAAATTATATCTGCCTGTTGGAATCACGATGCAGTTAGCACAGCGTTTGTACGAAGCTGGACTTATTACTTATATGAGAACGGACAGCGTGAATTTATCCAAAGATGCCATGGATGCAGCTCAGGCAGAAATCATCAAGTCTTATGGTAAAGAGTTTTCGTTTCCCCGCACTTTCATAAACAAAAGCAAAGGAGCGCAAGAAGCGCACGAAGCAATTCGTCCTACGGATATGTCCCGTCACACTGTAGATATTGATAGAGACCAAGCGCGTTTATATGATTTGATTTGGAAAAGAACTTTAGCATCTCAAATGAGTGATGCTAAGCTGGAGCGTACCAATGTAAAAATTGAAGCGAATAATCATGAGGAAGTTTTTACTGCTTCGGGTGAGGTTTTGCTTTTTGAAGGATTTTTGAAAGTGTATCTTGAAGGTCATGATGACGATGAAGAAGAGCAGGAAGGTATGTTGCCTGCAATGAAAGTTAATGAGAAACTTCAGAATAATTATATAACTGCAACCGAAAGGTATTCTAGAGCAGCGGCAAGATATACAGAAGCTTCTTTGGTGAAAAAATTGGAGGAATTAGGAATTGGACGTCCTTCTACTTATGCACCAACTATTTCTACTATTATCAACAGAAATTATGTAGAAAAAGGAAATTTAGAAGGTCAGGAACGTAATTATACGCAACTGACTTTGCAGTCTGGTAAATTTGAGGAAAAATTACTTAAAGAAAATACAGGCTCAGATAAAGGAAAATTAGTTCCTACAGATATTGGTACGATTGTTACTGATTTCTTAGTGAAGAATTTTGGTAATATTTTGGATTATAATTTTACTGCCAAAGTTGAGCATGATTTTGACGAAATCGCCGAAGGTAATATTGAATGGACAAAAATGATGCAGGAGTTCTATGATAAATTTCACCCAACAGTGAAAGATGTCGAAGCTAATGCAGATAGAGAAAGCGGAGAAAGGATTTTGGGAATTGATCCAGAATCAGGTAAACCGGTTTCAGTTCGTTTAGGGAAATTTGGGCCAATGGCTCAAATTGGAGATGCTGAGGACGAAGAAAAAAAGTTTGCGAGTCTTAGACAGGATCAAAACATTGGTAATATTACTTTAGAAGAAGCTTTGAATTTATTTTTACTTCCAAAAAATTTAGGTTTATATAATGGAGAAGAAGTAGAAGTAAGTAATGGCCGTTATGGACCTTATGTAAGACACGGAAGTGTTTTTATTTCTTTACCAAGAGGAGAAGATCCATTGGATGTTTCAATGGTCAGAGCTCAGGAGTTAATTGATGAAAAAGCAATTGCTGATTCGCCAATTGCTGTTTATAAAGGCGAAGGTGTTCAGAAAGGGACTGGCCGTTTTGGTCCATTTATCAAATGGAATGGTATTTTTATAAATGTAAGTAAGAAATATAATTTTGATAATCTTTCTCAATCGGATGTAGAAGCTTTGATTGAAGATAAACTGCAGAAGAATATTGATAAAGTGCTTCACAATTGGGAAGAGGAAGGGATATTGGTAGAGAAAGCACGATGGGGTCGTTCTGTAATAACAAAAGGCAAAATAAAAATTGAGCTAAGTAAAGATGTTGATGCAACAAAATTGACATTAGCAGAAGTTCAGGAAATGATAGCCAAAAAGACACCTGCTAAAAAAGTAGCTGCAAAAAAAGCAACCGCAACGAAGAAGCCAGTTGTTAAAAAAGTTGTCGCTAAGAAAAAATAGATAATTTGATTCTGTTAATCTTGATTTTGTTTCAAGAACTAATAGGATTAGGAAGATAAAGAAACAAAAGAAAAATGGAGTTTGATTTTTTAATACCATTAGACAGTGAAATTCTTAAGCATATACAGGAGTTGTCTGCTCAGCATTTGGGTCGTAAAATTGTATTGCATACTAATGATTCGGTTCCAGATTTAGATAAAATTAATATTGCAGTAATTGGTGTTCTGGATAATCGAGGAGACCAAAATGCTAAAGCGGATGTTGATTTAAATGCAGTTCGAAAAGAGCTGTACAGTATGTTTCCTGGTAATTGGAAGGCAAGTATCGCTGATTTAGGAGATGTGCTTGCAGGAAATTCAAAAGAGGATACTTACTTTGCGGTAAAAAAAATTACGGCTGCATTAATAAGAAGAAAAATCATCCCAATAGTTCTGGGAGGATCTCAGGATATTACTTATGCGCTTTACAGAGCATATGATAATTTGGAGCAAATGGTGAACTTGGTAGCTATAGACAGCAAGTTTGATTTGGGTAAAGAAAACGAACCAATAGGCAGTAATTCTTTTTTAACAAAAATTATTATTGATGAGCCTAATAATCTGTTTAATTTTTGTAATATTGGATATCAAACTTATTACAATTCTCAAGAGGAGATTGACTTGGTAGAAAAATTATTTTTTGATGCTTACCGGTTAGGTGAAGTTTCAAATAATATTTCGATTTCAGAGCCTGTTTTCAGAGATGCAGATTTAGTAAGTATTGACTTAAGATCCGTGAAATCTTCTGATTCAGGTAATTTTATTGATTTTAATCCTAACGGTTTTAATGGTAAGGAAATATGTTCTTTGTCTAGATATGCTGGCATAAGCGATAAGGTGACTTCATTTGGAGTTTTTAATCATAATAATTCTAAGCAAGAAGCAGTAATTATTGCACAGATCTGCTGGTACTTTATTGAAGGGTATCATTATAGATCAAATGAATATCCTTTTGGCAGCAGAGAGAATTATTTGAAGTATATTGTGCCGCTAGAAGAAGAGGATTTGGTCTTTTATAAAAGCAATAGGACAGATAGGTGGTGGATTGAAATACCATATATTTTGAGTTCAAGTAATAAATTGAAGAAAAATACGTTATTACCATGTTCCTATGAAGAATATTTGGCAGCTTGCAATCATGAAATGCCTGAAAGATGGTGGAAAGCCCAACGAAAAAATATCGTTTAAAACTTTAACATTTTTAAGTTAGTGATTTTTTATTTAAAATGTTAATTTTGTGTGAATATTTAAAATAATTACGGATTACTTACAATTTTTTCAAAAGTGTGTTTTTAGACGTTCTTTTTTAGCACTTGGGCGATAAAATATTTTTTTTTAAGAAATTTTAACATACATTTGACCAGAAAATTTACGGCTTTAAAAAAATTGTTTTTTAAATAAAAAATAAATAGGTTTACAGTCTGATAATAATGAATAGATAACCCCAATTTTTATGAAGAATTTCATTGCATTTACGGCAATTTTAACAGTGTTAATTAGCTGTGGCAGATCAAGCGACAAAGGTGAGTTGGTTGGTGTAAAAGGAGCAAAGTGGCATCCTGAAAAACCTTATGGAATGACACTAGTTCCTGGTGGATCATATATCATGGGTAAATCTGATGATGATGTTGCAAATGTTGGTGATGCGCCAACAAAAACTGTTACTGTTAGGTCCTTTTATATGGATGAAACAGAAATTACTAATAGTGAGTATCGTCAGTTTGTAGAATGGGTAAAAGATTCTACAATACGTTTGCGTTTGGCAATTTTAGCTGAAGAGAGCGGACAAGGTGCTTCAACGGATGGAAAAGCTAAAGGAAAGAATACAGGCAGTATAGCTGATTATTCTTTTAATGATTCTGATCCAGAGAAAATGACCGCATATGATAAATACATGTATGATAATTATTATAGTATTGGAACTGATAAGGATCCAAATGCATATAAGAGATTAAACAGAAAATCTAAACTGATAAAAGATGTTAAGAAATATCCGGATGAATATTACGTAGAAGTAATGGATTCTTTGTATTTGCCTTTAGAAGCATCTTATAATGGTTTGAGAACTATGGATGTAAATAAGCTTAAATTCCGTTATACTTGGATGGATATTCAAGCTGCAGCTAAGGCTAAAGTTGGAAAAAGACAGGATTTTTTAAGAACTGAAGAGGTAAAAATTTATCCTGATACAACTGTATGGATTAAAGATTACAGTTACTCTTATAATGAACCAATGCATAATGATTATTTTTGGCATAAAGCTTACGGTGAGTATCCTGTTGTAGGGGTAACTTGGAAACAGGCGAAAGCTTTTTGTGAGTGGAGAACTTTAAATAAAAATATATATATAAAATCTAAGAAAAGCCGTTATGATAATGTAAATTCTTTCAGATTACCTACAGAGGCTGAATGGGAATATGCAGCAAGAGGAGGTTTGGAATCGGCTACTTTTCCTTGGGGTGGTCCATATACAAAAAGCGATAGAGGATGTTTCTTAGCTAATTTTAAACCTAATAGAGGTGATTATGCAGCGGATCAGGCTTTATATACAGTAGAGGCTAAATCTTATGAGCCGAACGGATATAGTTTGTATAATATGGCAGGTAATGTTTCTGAATGGACAGACTCTGCTTATGATTCAAATTCATACGAGTTTATGTCCACAATGAATCCTGCAATTATTGATAATTCAAACAAACGTAAAGTTGTAAGAGGAGGATCTTGGAAAGATGTTTCTTATTTCTTGCAGGTAAGCACTCGTGCATTTGAATATTCAGATTCAGCAAGAAGTTATATCGGTTTTAGAACAGTACAGGATTATATGGGTACCCAAACTACTAAAAACGGAAAAAAATAATAAAAAATCCTAAATCAATTAAATTAACCTATAAATTAACTTTAAAATTTTTAAAAGATGGCATTATTGAGCAAAAAAGCAATGAATTTTACCTATGGTATGGGAGCGGCAGTAGTAATTATTGGAGCACTTTTCAAAATTCAGCATTATCCCGGGGCAAGTGAATTATTAATAGTTGGTCTTTGTACAGAAGCTTTTATTTTTGCTCTTTCGGCATTCGAACCTGTAGATACTGAATTGGACTGGTCTTTAGTTTACCCTGAATTAGCTGGTGGTGAAAAAGCTGATAAAAAAGAAGTTGTTTCTGATGATGCTGACGGAATGTTATCTTCAAAATTAGATGCTTTATTAAAAGAAGCAAAAATTGATGGTGCATTAATGACTAGTCTTGGTAGCAGCATCCGTAATTTCGAAGATGCGTCAAGAAATATTTCTCCAACTGTTGATTCAATTGCTGCAACAAAAAAATACAGCGAAGAATTATCTATGGCAGCTGCACAAATGGAATCTTTAAACAGCTTATATAAAGTACAATTAGAAAGTGCTTCAAGAAATGCTGAAGCAAATAAAGAAATAGCTGAAAACGCATCTAAATTAAAAGAGCAAATGCAATCAATGACTGCAAATATCGCTTCTTTGAATAATGTTTATGGCGGAATGCTTTCTGCAATGAGTAATAAAGGATAATTAGTTTTTTAACTATATTTTAATTTTAATAAATAAACTAATTAGAAAAAATGGCAGGAGGAAAATTAACCCCTAGACAGAAGATGATTAACCTTATGTATTTGGTTTTCATCGCGATGTTAGCATTAAATATGTCCAAAGAAGTTTTGTCTGCATTTGGATTAATAAACGAGAGATTTGAAACTGCAAATGGTTTAGCATTAACTTCTAATGAAGCTATTTTAGCGGATTTGGATCTTAAAGCTCAAGATAAACCAGAGCAATATAAAGTTCCTAATGAAATCGGAAAAAAGGTAGCATCAGCTACAACAACTTTTTACAAATATGTTGAGTCTCTTAAATTAGATTTGACTAAAGATGTAGAAAGAGAACAAGATGGTAAATTACCTTATGAAAAAATGGACAATTCATCAAAATTAGATGAATCATGGTTCAGTGGTGATGGATTATCAGCTAAAGGAAAGCAAGTGGCAGCAGCTGTAGAAACTTATAAATCAGAAATTAAATCTGCTTTAGGAACTGATCCTAAATTTAAAGATATCTTGAATGAGTTTAATACTAAATTTAATACGGGAGATATTAAAGATAAAGAAGGTGTTACTAAGAATAATTTAGATTATAATTTCAAACATTTTCCATTAATTGCTTCTGTTGCAAAATTGACAGCTATTCAGAATGATGTTAATACTATCGAAAATCAAATTTTGGGAAGATTAACTGGTTCAACTGCAGTTGCAGCGGCGTCAATGAAAAACTATACAGCTATCGTTATTCCTGAAAAATCAGCTTTCTTTGCTGGTGAAGCTGTAAAAGGAAAAATTGTTTTAGGACGTTTTGATAAATCTACGGTACCAACTAAGGTTGTTGTAAATGGAAGTAATCTGAATTTAGGTACTGCTTTACATGACGGTCAAGTTGATTTTAGTTTTGGTGCTGGTAATGTTGGAGAGCATGATATCAATGGTAACTTTACTTTCATGGAAGACGGTAAGCCAGTTGCTATTCCTATTATAGGAAACTATGTAGTTGTTCCAAAACCAAATTCAGCAACTATTTCTGCAGATAAAATGAATGTGGTTTATAGAGGTGTTATTAACCCAATGACAATTTCTTTTGCAGGTATTTCTCCTGATAAGGTTAGTGCAAATGCTCCAGGATTAAGTTCTGCTGGTAAAGCTGGTACTTATAATATGAATCCAGGTCAAGGTTCTGAAGTTGTAATTAATGTTACAGGTACATTACCTGATGGTTCTAAAGTATCAGATAGAAAATCTTTCAGAATTAAAGGAATTCCTGCGCCAGTAGGTGCAATCGCAGGAGATGTTGGTACTGTCAAAGGTGCTAAGTCTCGTTTAGAAGTATCTCAAGTTTCTGCAAAATTACTTGATTTTGATTTTAATGTTAATTTGAATGTTGTTGGATTTACATTAAAAGTTGCTGGTCAGGCTGCAGTAATTGTGTCAGGAGACAGAGTTAATGCTCAATGTAAAGCAGCTTTAGCCAGAGCTACTAGAGGTGACCAAGTTACAATTTCGGATATCAAAACTAAATTGGTTGGATCTGATATTATGCTTTCAAGAACTGCACCGGTAATTTACGAAATACAATAATATTTAAGTTACTATTTACTTAAATAACTTAATAATTAATAAAGATGAAGACTAAAAATTTAGTAGTAGTTATTGCATTAGTTGCAGGGAGTTTTTCTTCATTTGCACAGTCTAATTTGCTTAATGCTAAAACACCTGAGCAAATAGGAGTGAAGACAAAATCTCAAGTATCTCTTGATAATGATAAGCCTTTGGCTTATGGGTATGTTGATGATAGGGATATATTAATGGGAAAAACTACTTGGGAAATAATTGATTTAAGTGAAAGATTTAATTTTCCTCTTTATTTTCCAATTGACTCTACTAATATAGGAAAAGACAGAAGATCATTATTTGATGTTTTGATTAAAGGTATTAAAACGAATAAAATAACCGAAGTATATGCTGATGATTATTTTAATACTAAAAAAACATTTAAAGACATGAGCAGTTCTTTTACTTATATCGATACTACAAATGCTGGTAGAGAAGAAGTTAATGCTAACAGAGATTTGTATTATCCTAAAGAATCTGTAACTTATCAAAAAGTTAATGGCAAAAGAGTAAAAGTAGTTGGGCCTCCTGCTCCTGGTAAAGTTTTAGATCCTCAATTTATTGACAAAAGAGAGCTTACAGCTCAGGATATTACCGGATACAGATTGAAAGGATACTGGTATTTTGACAAACGTCAAAGTGAATTGAAGTATCGTTTATTAGGTATTTGTCCAGTTGCTCCAGAAGCAAGAGAAGTTGGAAGCGAAAATCCTGATTATATTGATTTGTTTTGGATATTTTATCCATCTATCCGAGATTATCTTCATCAGTATTTAGCTTTCAATGAAAAAAATTCTTCGATGCCAATATCTTTTGACAGAATTTTAGATTCACGTCAGTTCAGTGGTGTTATCTACAAAGAAGAAAATGTTTATGGAGACCGTTTGATTACAGAGTATGTGAATGAAAATGCTTTGAACCAATTATTGGAATCGGATAGAATCAAAGATAAAATTCGTGATTTCGAACACGATATGTGGAATTACTAATTTCATAAATTTTTTTTAAAGAAACTCTTACTTTATTTAGGTAAGAGTTTTTTGTTTTTTAATATTTATTATTCATGATTGATTATATAATTGTAGGAGCTGGTTTAGCTGGGATTTCATTCTGTGAAAGGGCATTGTTGCATCAAAAAAGTTTTGTTGTTTTTAATAACGACTCACAAAATTCATCAAAAATTGCTGGAGGATTATACAATCCTGTTATTTTAAAGCGATTTAGTGAAGTATGGCAAGCTCAAGAACAATTGGAATTAATGACCGATTTTTATTCTAATTTAAGCAGCAGAATACATAAAAAGTTTGATTTTAAAGTTCCTATATTAAGAAAGTTTTTCTCTATAGAGGAGCAGAATAATTGGTTTGCAGCTTCTGATAAAGAGGCTTTAACTCCTTTTTTATCAACTTCTTTATGTTTTAATAAGTACCAAGGTATAGATTCTCCATTTGGATATGGAGAAGTACTGCAGACAGGATATGTGGACACGGCATCTTTGCTTTCAGATTATCAAGAGTATCTTTTGTCTCAGCAGTTATTGATAAATGAAACGTTTGATTATAGTGCTTTAACAGCCGAAGAAGATAGCGTATTATACAAGAATCTTGAAGCTAAACATATTGTTTTTGCTGAAGGTTTTGGTTTGCATGCTAATCCTTTTTTTAATGATTTACCATTGGATGGCACTAAGGGAGAATTATTTTTGATTAAAGCTCCTGATTTGAAACTTGATGTTATAGTTAATACCAGTGTTTTCATTTTGCCATTAGGCAATGATTTGTTTAAAGTTGGTGCAACTTATAATTGGAAAGACAAAACTGATTTACCCACGGAAGAAGGGAAAAAGGAATTAATTGACAGAATTAAAGAGATTATTTCCTGTGATTTTGAAATAATAGAACATTATGCAGGAGTCCGTCCAACAGTTACAGATCGAAGACCATTAGTTGGGACACATTCAGAATATGATAGAGTTCATGTATTGAATGGATTAGGTACTCGTGGCGTGATGTTGGGGCCGGCAATGGCCAAAGCATTGTTTGATAAGATCGAAAATGGAATTTCTTTGGATAAGGAAATTGATATTAGAAGATTTACCAATAAGCGCAAAGGAAAGGCGTAATTAAATTTTAGTTTTCGGGTCATATGAAACAAACATATTAATGTAAATGTTTCGGGACCATCTTAATACTATCGGAAATAACATAATCAATGTGGCAATAATTGCAATAAAAGAAGTTTGGATACTGCTCTTAAATATAAGATAGGAAACTATAAAAGTTGCAATTCCAACACCAACATTTAAACCATAGCTTACATACATGGCTCCATAAAAGAACGAAGGTTCAATTTGATATTTTAGTCCGCAATGACTGCAATGATCATTCATTTTGAGTACAGAACCTAAATGTAAAGGATTTCTATCCACATACATACTCTCATTCATGCATTTTGGACAAGTTCCTGTTAAAATGCTATATAGTTTGGATCCTTTTTTTAACATTTGCAAAAAATTTAATTTTTCTGTTTTTAGAAAGACCAAATTTACTAATTCATAAAGGAATAAAATAATAATACATGCTTAATATACACAATTTATCGGTTTCGTTTGGTGGTTCTTATTTGTTTGAAGAAGTTACTTTTCGATTAGGTGCGGGTGACCGTGTTGGTCTTGTTGGAAAGAATGGTGCAGGGAAATCGACAATGCTTAAAATGCTGGCTAGAGATTTTGCTCCAGATTCTGGAGTAATTTCTCAGGAGAAAGAAATTCGTTTGGGTTTTTTGCGTCAGGATATTGATTTTGAAAGAGGAAGAACCGTTTTGGAAGAAGCTTACGAAGCATTTACTGAAATCAAAATTGTTGAGAAAAAGTTAGCTGATATCAACCATCAATTGGTAACCCGAACCGATTATGAAAGTGAAGAATACAGCCAAATTATAGAAGACCTTTCTGATTACACCCATCGTTTTGAATTGCTGGGTGGTTACAATTACGTCGGAGATACGGAGAAGATTCTCCTAGGACTTGGTTTCAAGCGTGAAGTTTTTGATAACCAAACTGAAACTTTTTCAGGAGGCTGGAGAATGCGTATCGAATTGGCTAAATTATTATTGCAATCGAATGATGTATTATTACTGGATGAGCCTACGAATCACTTGGATATCGAAAGTATCATTTGGCTGGAAAGCTTTTTACGCAATTATCCTGGAGTTGTAGTTATTGTTTCGCATGATAAAATGTTTTTAGATAATGTGACCAATAGAACTATAGAAATTTCACTTGGTAAGGCTTATGATTTCAATAAACCATATTCTCAATATTTAGAATTGCGTCATGAAATTCGTGAAAAGCAATTGGCTACCCAGAAAAATCAAGCTAAGAAAATTGAAGAAACGGAGAAGTTAATTGAGAAATTTAGAGCAAAAGCTTCTAAAGCTTCGATGGCACAGTCGTTAATCAAAAAGCTGGATAAAGTAGAACGTATTGAAGTTGATGAGGATGACAATTCGGTTATGAATATTTCTTTCCCTGTTTCCAAAGAGCCGGGCAGAGTAGTGATAGAAGCGGAGAATGTGACCAAAAGTTATGGTGATAAAACGATTCTGAAAGATATCAGTTTATTAGTAGAGCGCGGAAGCAAGATTGCTTTTGTTGGTCAAAATGGTCAAGGAAAATCTACTTTTATTAAAGCTATAGTTGACGAATTTGAATACCAAGGTTCAATAAAATTAGGACATAATGTACAATTGGGTTATTTCGCTCAAAATCAAGCCGAATATCTTGATGGCGAAATCACTTTGCTGCAGACGATGGAAGATGCAGCAGCAGATACCAACCGTATGAAAGTGCGCGATATGCTGGGTTCTTTCCTGTTTCGTGGCGATGATGTAGAGAAAAAGGTAAAAGTGCTTTCTGGAGGTGAAAGAAACCGTTTGGCGCTATGTAAATTGTTATTACAGCCTATTAATGTTTTGCTGATGGATGAGCCAACGAATCACTTAGATATTAAGTCTAAAAATGTTTTGAAAGCTGCTTTGCAAAAATTTGGAGGAACATTACTGCTGGTTTCTCACGACAGGGATTTTCTTCAGGGAATGTCCAATATCGTTTATGAATTTAAAGATCAGAAAATCAAAGAATATTTAGGTGATATTAATTATTTCTTGGAACAGCGCAATTTGGAAAACATGCGTGAAGTCGAGAAAAAAGATATCGCAAAAGCGGCAGCTCCTAAAGAAAGTAACAAAGCCTCCTATGAAGATCAGAAAAAAGGCAAAGCGCTGCAGAATAAGTTAAGCAAAGTTGAAAGTCAGATTAAGCAATTGGAAAAAGATATTCAGCATGATGATAAATTATTGGCTTCTAATTATGACAAACATATTGAAGATGCTTCATTTTTTATAGCGTATAACAAAAAGAAAGCAGAATTGGATAAATTACTTTTGGATTGGGAAATTGTTCAGGAAGAAATTGATAATTTGTAATGATATAAAAGCTCCATTTTTGGAGCTTTTTTTATGATTTGAAATTGATTGTTATTCCTCCAGCGGTTGAAACCGTTGGCTATAGTTAAGCTTTTTATTGTTTTTTTTGGTAATGTGGTCAAAAATGCAGAATATCTTTCTTTAGCCCCGATTGAAGTAGAAATCCTTGTAAGCTGGGGTTCGGCTTACAAGATTACTTCACTATACTTTAATTTTTATAGGAGTTCAGTGAACTTCGTTTGTAACGTAAAGCGGGACAAAATTTCCTAAAAATGCCTAATCTTTCTGCTCCAAAAAATTATAATCGAGTTTAGGTTTATAGTTTGCCGTTACTAAATAATTTCAATGTCTTTTGAATGTTCAATAGCTTCTTCACTGTTTTTAAAATAGCAGATTTCAACATTCAATTCCTTTAAATTGTTTAGTACAGCTAATGCTTTTTCTGACTTAGAACTTCCGGTTTGTCTGATATAAACAGCTTTTACATTTACGGGGAAAATTTTACAGATATTTTCATATAAATATGGATCCTCCTGTGAATCGTCGCCTAAGAGAACGTATTTTAGATTTGGATAAAATTCCAGAATATGTTTTATTTTTTCAAATTTATGGTTATGGCTTCCTCTGCCTGTGAGGACAAAATCTTTTAAACTAGTTTTGATATCTTTTAGCAATAAAACTGCTCTGGGTAATTGATGAATTTCGGTAAAGCGGATTATAAAAGTATATAAATTCCACTCACTGCTTGAGACATAAAAAAAAGCATTCTGTTCGTTTTTATTATTTCGGCCAGCAGAACTTAAGGCTTGATAATGGGAAACGACGTTCCTGTAAATTTTTCTGCTGCTTACATTTCTAAACAATAAAACATACAGTTTCTTTAATGGATTTGATGTGTACGAAATTAAAAATGTATCATCAATATCAGATATAATTCCAAGACTGCCTTGGGTAGGGCGAATATAACTTCCTTTTTCGGCGATGCTTTCATTATTGTGAATGATACTTACTTCATAATCAATCCAGCCAAAACCAACTGTTGCATCTACAGGAATACAAAATTTAAAATAACCGTCATCTAATGTTCTCGTACGAATAGTTGAATTATTGTACTTTAGATACACATCAGCATTTGCTTGTGTTTTTGTTCGAAATAAATTAATTATCGCAGCTGCATTTTTGAAATTGTTTTTTTTATAATCATAATCCTTGACTTTGTTGGAATTAAAGACATGCCCCATAACGATCAGTTCCTGTTCATTGGCATATCCCCGATATAATTTTAAAAAAGGCTTCATGTGATATGATTGATTTTATTATCACTAAATTTATTGTTTTTAATTCACATACTAACCCAAATTATGAAAAAGAGTATTATCATGGTAGTAAATCCAATATCGGGAGATGTTGATAAAACTCAATTTGTAGAAGCGGCCAGTTTTTTTACAGAGAAAGAAAACTTAGAACTCATTTTATATGAAACTACCGGTGAGGGCGATGTCGCCAAAATTAAAGAATTATATAAAGAGCATCAGCCCGAAAGAATTTTAGTTGCAGGCGGTGACGGAACTATAAAAATGGTTGCCGAGGCAATAGAAAAACATGACGTAATTCTCGGAATTTTACCAGCTGGTTCCGCAAATGGTCTTTCGGTTGATTTGAACTTGCCAACTTCACTTGAAGATAATCTGAATATAGCTTTTTACGCGAATTATATCGAAATGGATATGATTGCTATTAATGGTAAAAAGAGTCTGCATTTGAGTGATATCGGGCTAAATGCAGATCTTGTTAAAAACTATGAAAATAGTGAAACACGCGGAATGTGGGGATATGCTATTCAAGCCTATACAACTTTGAAAGATCTGCAGGATCCTTTTGAAGCTACTATTACTGCCAACAATCAAACTATTAAATGTGTAGCCCGAATGATTGTAATTGCCAATTCACAAAAATATGGAACTGGAGTAATCATTAATCCAGACGGTGCAATGAACGATGGTAAATTTGAACTAGTAATTCTGAAAAATTTAGATTTACTTGTTTTTGGAAAAATTATCACTGGGAATATGCCGATTGAGTCAGATGATATTGAAATAATCTCTACAGATAGAGCTACTATACAAACTAATATTCCTGTAAATTTCCAAATTGACGGTGAGTATTGCGGTGCCGAAAGTCTTTTGGAAATTTCTATTTTGCATAAACAATTAAAAGTCGCTATTCCATAATTTTTTTAATTATTTAAATGGATTTCTCTCCTGCCAGACAATTTCTGGCTCTAATTTTGGAAATATTTTAGGAACATGTTTGTTTATTTTGGAATTACTGTGTTCCATAAAACCAAACATTTCCATTGGCTTTGCTCCAACAGAACTCTTAATTTCCAAAGCTGTTCTGGAGAAAATGATTTTTTTGAAACCTTTATTGATAGAATAGGCAATCATGTCATAAAGCATGTTCAAATACAGCATTTTTTCTCTTTGAACAGTATCGTCATAACCTAAAAAATAGGTATCAATCGTATCCCCGTTTTTAATCAATGTATTAAAACCTATGAGTTTGTCTTCCAAAAAGTAGCCATAAAATAAGAATTTGTCTTTCAGTGTTTCTTTAAAAATTCTAAAATGGTTTCTAGTTAGAAAAAAAGTATTGAAAGGCGCATTTTTGGCAACATGATGATACAGGTCATAAATAACCGCTTCATACTTGATGATGTCTTCCAAGTGTAATTTTCTTTTTTCAATTCCTTCCGCTTTTTTTCGGGCTCTTTTGTACTGATCACGGTATTTTTTGGTCAGCGAATCGATATAATCCTGCTCCGTCCTCCATTCATCCCGAATGGCAAAGGTCATATTGGGCTGAATGCGGTATTTGTAATTTTTTTTGAAGGAATCGGAAGCGAAGTTTTCGGCATCTTTCTGAGTATAGTCTTTAAAAGTGGTGATGTGTACTTTTTTACCAATCGATTTAAATTTAAATTTCAAATCGACAGCTGCTTTTTTTAAGGTTTTAATACCTTCAACCAATGATATCGAATCTGAAAAAACAAATGAATTTTGACCAGTAAGCATGTTGTTGCCTATGATTAAAACATGAGAAGAAAAGTTCTTTAAAATAAATTTTCGAAAAGTGGTCTTAACGCATCGATCTCTATCTCCAAAAGATTCCAGATTATTTAAATCCAAAAATTGAGAGATTGCGATTCCTACTAAATTTTGGTCCTTAAAAATTCCAATATAATGACAAATCATATTGCTTGGAGCTGACTTCTCCAGAATTTCAAAATATGCTTTGGATAAAAAAATATTTTTACAGCCCAGATTATCCCAGTTTTCTGGAATTTGGACTGTGGATTCGTAAATTCGATAGGAAAGAGCTGTTTTCAAACTGGACAAGTATATTTTTTCAAATTTAGCAATAAAGTTAGTTTAATGGAGAATAGTTGCTAAGTTTCTAAGAGGTAAGATTCTAAATTGATTTTGGAGCAGAAAGATTTGGTATTCAAATATTTAGAAGCTCGGTTCTTAGTTGCTTAGATTCTTTTGCTTAACTTTATAGAAAATAAACGGTTATGAAAACATTTACAGAAGAATCAGCGAGTCCTTTTTTAGAAAATTTAAAAGATTGGCATTTCAAGAAAAATGCGATAGAGAAGGATTTTAAATTCAAGAATTTTGCACAGGCACTTGGTTTTATAGTTCAAGTTGGTGTGTTGGCCGAAAAGATGAATCATCATCCAGAACTTCTTAATGTGTATAATAAAGTGAATATTCGTTTGAATACACACGATTCTGGAGGGGTGACCACCAAAGATTTTGAATTAGCCACACAGATTGAGGGTCTGTTCTAATAAAAAAAAGCCTTATTTCTACACGCTATAGAAATAAGGCTTTTTTTTGGTATTGATTTTATACCCATCCGCAAATCAAAGATCCGATAATAGTCAAAGTAACTATCCAATATCCTGAGTGAATCCAAATGTATTTCCAAGATTTTCTTTCGAATAAGCCGTTTATTGCAATCATTGGGAAAGCAAAAAACAAACCAGACATAAACCCATGTAAAGCACCATGTTTGAATGTTCTGTAAGCAGTACCGTAATCGTTCATAAAAGCATTGAAAGATGGAAGTGCTTCATTAATTTTCATTGGCCCTCCAATCATTCCTAATGCTCCCGACTGATGAATGGTTAATGACGATTCAATTATAACAATCATAAGAGAGAAAATATAGGTGAGCCCAAAAATCTTCAGCATATTTCCTTTTGCGAGTTCGTCTTGTGTGAGTCCTGTTTCTTTCATCCATACAGTTCCAAATACTTTTGGATTATACCAAATAAATCCAACTACTAATGTTGCTAATGCACTTACAAAAACTGCAATCCAATTCATTTCCATAATTAAAGGTTTTTAAGGTTATACATCAAATATAATTAAATTTTTGAAACATAGCTGTATTTGTAAAATAATGTAGCTTTTAGATTATAATATACATATAAATAATGTATTTTATCGATAAAATTTGCATTTAAATGAATTTAATGTTACTTTTAAACATCGAAATTTAAAAATCAGGATCATGAAAAATATTGTTGCATTATTTTTAACGTTTATGTTTTCTTTTTCCTTATGGGCGAATGTTTCTGATAATGAGAGAGATATTCTGATTAAGTTGTATAATAGTACAAATGGGAGTCAATGGAATATAAAATGGGATTTGAATGCTCCTGTTACAACTTGGCATGGAGTGAAAATTGAAAATGACAAAGTGATAGGCATTAATCTTTCTGATAATAATTTAGCGGGTACTCTGCCAAATGAGATAACTAATTTAACTAATTTAGAAGTATTAGATTTATTTAAAAATGAGATTACAGGAACAATACCGAAAAACATAGGTAAATTGAAAAAATTACAGGATTTAAACTTGTCTTTTAACAAATTATCAGGTTCCATTCCAAATTCTATTTGTGAAATCAAAAATTTAAAATCTTTAAAACTTTTCATGAATAAACTTTCTGGAGAATTGCCAATTCAAATAGGAAATTTAAAAGAACTGGAAGTTGTTTCCTTATTTAATAATCAATTATCTGGAGAATTTCCTGTTTCATTATATGAATTACAGCATTTAAAAGAATTATTAGTGAGCAGCAATAAATTTTCCGGACATATTAGCAAGGATATTGTAAAGTTAGCTTCATTGGAAAAATTGAGCTTATTTGATAATAAAATGAGCGGGCAGATTCCTTTCAATCTTGTTAAGTTAGAGAATTTAGAAAAAGTGAATTTAGCTTATAATTCATTTTCAGGTTATGTGCCTAATACCTTGGCTGAAAAAAACGGTTTCAATCTTACAATGAGAAACGAATCTGGTGTTGCTTTTAAAATTGGAGTTATAGATACATCCAAAGGAGTTTTTGCTGTTGATGAGTAATAAGTTATTTGTTGGTTAGTTAATTTTATAGTTTGATTTTGTGTTTTAAGCGCAATAATTTTTTAAAAAATTATTGCGCTTTTTTATTGTTTGTTTACAGTTGATGATTCCGGTGGAAGCTTTGTAAATCTTGTCATTAAAATAAAGAAAACAAAACAATTTGTTATTCACGAAGATTAGACAGTAGTACTTTTATGATTTTTGATAATCGGAATTCCTTTTTTTGCTTATATGACTTGGGTTCTGGGGTTTAAATGGTAAAATGCTGTGGATTTAGATCAATATTTTATTTTACTTGATTTTTTTTGAAAAGTGCAACAATTCATCTACGAAAAGTTGCTCTTTTTTTGTAAGATATACTACTGTTAACTTTTTTTTTATGTTAATTAGTCGATTTTTTTTGTTTGTTGGCGAAGATTTTAATTATTTTTGAAGTGACTAATTTTTAAATATTGTAAATGAATAATAAAATTACACTGCTGATTTTTATCGTATTCTTTTCGTTTGTAGCTTCTGCTGCTGTTTCTAAGGCAGAAAAAGAAGTACTGATAAAATTAAACCAAGCGACCAATGGCAATAAATGGATCAATAAATGGGATCTTTCTACGCCAATGGAGAAATGGTACGGAGTAAAAGTCGTTGATGATAAAGTCGTTTCAATAAATTTGAAAAATAATAATTTGACAGGGCGCATTCCTGTTGAAATTACTACTTTGTCGTTTCTGGAGGAATTAAACTTAGGTACCAATTTATTGAATGGTGAAATTCCGCTTAATATTGGAAATTTAAAAGCATTAGAAATTTTAGATCTTTCATATAATAAGCTGACAGGTTTTATTCCTGTTTCGATCTGTTTTCTTCCAAATTTAAAAACACTAATGCTTGACCGTAATATCTTATCGGGTGAGTTGCCTCAGTATATAGGTAAACTGACATCACTTGAGAATCTTTCTTTATATGAAAATTCTTTTCAGGGATCTTTGCCAGTTTCTTTTTACGAATTAAAATCCCTTAAATTCCTTTCCTTATACACTAATAGATTCACAGGGAAATTGAGTCCATCTATTGGGAATTTGGTATTACTGGAAAACTTGAATCTTTTTGATAATGATTTTAAAGGGCAGGTGCCACTGGAATTAGAAAAATTAACCAATTTAAAAAAAATGAATATATCCTATAATTTATTTTCAGGTTTAGTGTCTAATAAATTATCGCTGTTAGATAAGCTGAATATGACCATGAGAAATGAAGTAGGGAATGTTGTTTCTTTACCTATTATTAAAGGGTAAGGATTATGGAAGATTGTTTGTTTTAATACATTTAGTTAGATTACCCTGTAACTTCATACTTACAGGGTTTTTCGTTTTTATTAAAAAAACAGCCAAGACTACTGCCAATTTTATGTCAGGACGGATGCGTAAAATTATTTTAACAATAGCTTAATGTTATAAATTTGATAATTTTCACCTTGTTATTAAATCAGTTTCTTTTTTTTATCTAATTTTATTAAGAATTCAGCTGAAATCGAAGCTGAGAGAACAAGTTTTAATTTATCCACATTTTAATATTATAAAGTTATGGTAGTACAGTATCAAGGAAATCAAAACGGAATTCCAACAACATTTACTTTAAGAATTATCGGAAATAATCTTTCTAAAAGCAGTTCAAATTACCAAATAGATTTATTGGCTGAGGATAAGCCGTTGCCAATTTTTACAAGTTCAATTCATCAGAGTCTGTCAAATTGCTTAAAAGAGATTTATTTGTTCAGAAAACACAACAACATCAGTTTTGATGTTTCTTCAGAAAAAGTGGCTCCAAAATTAGTTCCTTATGATTTGGTTTTATACAATGCGAATAAGCAGGGATTGTTTAGAGCTTAAATTATTTCCCTCATGTAATATAGAAAGACTGTTCAATTTTGAACAGTCTTTTTTTTGCTGTTATGTTAGTCAGATTACTTTCCTCTTTTAGTAATATATAAGTTATGCTGTCGTGAATAAGTCAGTAGAATTAATAGTGATTCCTTGTTTATTTGGGCAGTCTGTCTATAGTTTTGAACGATACGTCCATTATTTAAGAGTCCATTATTTTATAATTTTATCCTTAAATAAATTGCCGAAATTAATCATGATCCAGTGACAGTTTTAAAAGTTTCTGTAAATCTGCATGAGGTATGTTTAAAATTATCAAAAAAAATAAATGTTATATGAAATTAAAATTGCAGCAAAATGACAAAAGAGACCTTGAGTAAAAACAGATTAATGAAATGTACAGTCGCTTTTCTTGTTTTTTTTTTATTTGTAGCTAACGGATACTCTAAAAACGGGATGGATACCCAAACTGCATCTGCAGTACTGGAAAGGCTTATTGGAAAACGGGCAAATGAATTTGACTTAATTATCGTTGAAAAAAATAGTGAATCCGATTGGTTTGAAGTCGAAGTAACAGCAAATCGAGTAAGAATTAAGGGTACAACCAATACGGCAATCTGTTATGGGGCCTATAGTTTTCTTAAGGACATAGGAGCTGTTTTGGTCACTTGGGAAGGAAACAGAATAGCTTTGCCAAAAGCATGGCCAAAATATTCAAAACAGCTTGCAACGCCTTTTAAATACAGAGAATATTTAAATGCCTGTACATTTGGTTACACAACTCCATGGTGGGATTGGAAACGCTGGGAACAGGAAATAGACTGGATGGCGTTTCACGGTATTAATCTGCCTACAGCATTGGAAGGACAAGAGGCTGTTTGGCAGCTGTTATGGAAAGAATACGGATTGACTGATACTCAACTGCAGGCACATTTTGCAGGACCCGCATTTTTGCCTTGGCAAAGAATGGGAAACATTAACAGTCTTGAAGGGCCTTTACCACAAGAGTGGATAAGCAAAAAAGAAAACGTTCAGAAGCAGATACTGCAAAGGATGAGAGCATTAGGGATGCATCCTGTTGTGCCGGCTTTTAGCGGTTATGTGCCAAAAGCATTTGCAGAAAAACATCCAAATTCAAAGATTAGCGAATTAAAAGATTGGTCAGGAGGAGGTTTTGCAAGTACCTATTTGTTAGATTCCAAAGATCCTTTGTTTAAAGAAGTTGGTAAACGTTTTATAGAAATTTACACAGAATTATATGGGCAGGCTGATTTCTATTTAGCCGATTCATTTAATGAAATAACGCCGCCAGTTTCTGCAGAACACAAATATGAGGAACTGTCAGATTACGGGAAAACCATTTTTGAAACCATTAATGAAGCTTCTCCAAATGCTACTTGGGTTATGCAGGGCTGGCTTTTTGGAGATAACAAAGAGTTTTGGACCAAAGAAGCTACCAAAGCTTTCCTTAGTAAAGTGCCTAACGACCGGTTAATGATTCAGGATTATGCAAATGATAGATACAAAGTATGGGAAAATCAGGAAGCTTTTTATGGAAAGCAGTGGACATACGGTTATGTGCATAATTATGGAGGATCCAATCCTGTGTACGGAGATTTAAATTTCTACAAAAATGAGCTTACCAGCCTATTGAAAAATCCTAATAAAGGCAATCTTGTCGGTTATGGAGCAATGCCCGAAGGATTAAATAATAACTCAATTGTTTACGAATATATTTATGATCTTCCATGGAATCAAGGCAAGGAATCAGTAAATGACTGGCTGAACCAATATTTAAACGCCAGATACGGAAAGAATACAACAGCTCCTGTTTTTCAGGCTTGGCAATTGCTGTTAGAATCTGTTTACAGCACTAAATATTGGGAAACCCGCTGGTGGAATGACTGGGCTGGAGCTTATTTGTTTTTTAAAAGACCTACATTAAAGATAGCCGAATTTAAAGGAAATCCCGGAGATAAAGAAAAGCTGAAACAAGCCTTGGATATTTTGAAAAAAGAAGCTAAAAACTTCGATAAAAAAAGTCTCTATAATTATGATTTAATAGATGTTACAAGGCATTATTATTCACTCTGCATCGATGATTTGTTGATGGAATGCGTGAAAGCCTATCAGCAGAAAGACATAAAAAAAGCAGATGAACTGTTTAAAAGAATTGAGAAACAGTCTGCGGATATTGATGCTGTGATGTCAGGACAGCCTTTGAACAGTCTTAGCAATTGGGTGAAATCTGCTTCTGATTACGGGAGTACTCCTGATGAATCCAAACTGTACATAAAAAATGCAAAAACATTAATTACGCTGTGGGGCGGAGAAGGCCACTTGAATGATTATGCATCCAGATCATGGCGCGGTATGTACAAAGAATTTTATTGGCCAAGATGGAAGATGTTTTTGCAGGCATTAAAAGAATCAGCAGTTAATAATAGCCCATTTGATGAAACAAAAGAAAGAGAATTAATTAAACAATGGGAAACAAAATGGACTGAAAGCAGAGAAATGCATTAGTAGTTATTAACTCTTTGCGTATAAATCAAAAAGAACTTAACACATAGAGATATAGATTTTATTTTAACAAAGAGCACAAAAAGAAATTCATTTCTTTCACATAGGTTACTATGTGTATTTTAAATAAGTGAAACGCCTGATTTTAAGCTTTAAAAATCTATGATTCTATGTGTTTGAATTAATTACTCCCAATGGATTTGTAATTAATATTTAACCAACAAATTAATCAAAAAAAATAAAAGCAATGTTAAAAAGTGAAATAGACAAAGCGACAAGTTTTGAAAAGAGATTTGAAAACATAGGAACTGTTGTTTATGAAAATTCGGCAGCAGGTTCCAAATCGGTAGCCAAAGAAATAGCTGATTTAATAAGAGAAAAGCAGTCCAAAAACGAGTTGTGTATATTGGGTTTAGCAACAGGATCAAGTCCTAAGAGTTTATATGCGGAATTGGTTAGACTTCATAAAGAAGAAGCACTCAGTTTTAAAAATGTAGTATCCTTCAATTTAGATGAATATTACCCGATGGAACCGGATTCTATAAACAGTTATGTTCGGTTTATGAACGAATTATTGTTCAATCATATCGATATTTTGCCTGAAAATGTACATATTCCGGATGGTACTTTATCGAAAGAAGTAATAGGTGATTACTGCAATGATTATGAAGCTAAGATTGAAATGTATGGAGGTCTTGATCTGCAGGTTTTAGGAATTGGAGGTAACGGTCATATCGGATTTAATGAATCGGGGTCATTGCAAAATTCAAAAACCCGTCTGGTTGCTTTAGATCATATTACCCGTGTGGCGGCAAGCAAGGATTTTTCGGGTTTGGATAATACGCCAAGGACAGCAATCACTTTGGGCGTAAAAAAGATTATGGAAGCTAAAAGAGTCATACTGCTGGCTTGGGGTGAAGGAAAATCGAATATAATTAAATCTTCTGTTGAAGGACCAGTGACTAATCAGATTCCGGCAACTTTTCTGCAGGAGCATAATAATACCACTTTTGTTTTAGATAAATCTGCTGCTTCAAAATTAACGCGCATTAATACCCCGTGGCTGGTTGAAAATGTGAACTGGACTGACACTCTAATACGTAAAGCTGTTTTAGGTTTGGCTTTGCATTTGGAAAAACCAATATTAATGCTGACTGATGCTGATTATATTGAGAACGGAATGAGTGATTTGCTTGCCGATTTAGGCCCTGCTTATGATATTAATATTAAAATTTTCAACAAACTGCAGAATACCATTACCGGATGGCCGGGAGGTAAACCCAATGCAGATGACAGTAAAAGACCGGAACGGGCTGAACCAGCAAAAAAACGAGTCCTTATTTTTAGTCCACATCCGGATGACGACATTATAAGTATGGGAGGAACTTTTAAACGCCTTCACGAACAGGGGCATGAAGTGCATATAGGTTATCAGACTTCGGGGAATATTGCTGTTGCTGATGACGAAGCGCTTCGTTTTGCCAATTTCGTATGCGATTATAACGACAAATTTGGAATCGCAAATATAGAGGCTGATACTATCTACAATAAATCACTTGAATTTCTTAACAATAAAAAAAATAGTGAAATTGATATTCCTGAAGTAAGAAATATTAAAGGATTGATTCGAAAAGGAGAAGCGCAGGCTACTTGTCATTTTGTAGGATTGCCAGATAATCAAATTCATTTTATGGAACTTCCATTTTATGAAACAGGTACTATTGAGAAAAAACCATTAGGAGAAGAAGATATTCAGAGAACTTTGGATTTGATTGAAAAAATAAGACCACATCAAATTTATGCAGCAGGAGATTTAGCCGATCCGCATGGAACTCACAAAGTATGTTTAGATGCTATTTTAGAAGCTGTGAAAAGATTAAAAGAAAAAGATTTTATGAAAGACTGCTGGGTTTGGCTATACAGAGGCGCTTGGCAGGAATGGGGAATTGATGAAATTGAAATGGCGGTACCAATGGGGCCAGATCAGGTGTTGGAAAAGAGAAAAGCGATTTTCAAACATCAATCACAAAAAGACGGAGTGGTTTTTCAAGGTTCAGACAGTAGAGAATTTTGGCAGCGTGCTGAAGACCGCAATAGAGAGACAGCAGATTTGTATCATCAGCTTGGATTAGCACATTATGCAGCGATGGAAGCTTTTGTGAGGTGGGTGTATTAATAGGATTTTGGGTATATAATGTTATAAAACTATGCTTTAACCACTTATTCTCATTGACTTAATTGAAAATATCCATATTTGTGAATAATATGTCCATTCTTTTGGTAAATCATTAATATTAATTTTGCTAAACAATTAACCAAATAACTAATTTAAATGTAATATGGAAAAACTTAAAATTTTATTATTCGTCTTTTTTGTAGGCTTATCAATTAATTGCTGGGCGCAAAAAGTAGAAATCGCAGGTGTGGTTTTGGACGAGAAAGGTATGCCACTGCCAGGTGCCAATGTTCTTGAAAATGGAACTGCTAATAGTTCTATGACAGATTTTGACGGGTCATTTAAGATATCTGTTTCAGATAAAAATGCCGTATTGTTAATTTCTTTTGTTGGGTTTGTAGATCAGCGTCTCAAATTAGACGGTACTAAATCTAAGTATACAGTTAAATTAGCTTCAACGGCTACTACCTTAGAGCAAGTAGTAGTAGTAGTAGGGTATGGAAAAGGAACCCGTAAAAATTTGACGACTGCTGTTTCTTCAGTCAAAGCTGATCAATTGAATAATGGTGTAATCGCGGACGTTGGTCAATTGCTGCAGGGTAAGGTTGCCGGTTTGAATGTTTCGGTTAGCGGTGATCCTACAAAAACAGCTTCAGTGGTTTTGCGTGGAGCTTCAACATTAAACAGTTCTCAAGGACCTTTTTATGTTGTAGATGGTATTCCTGGTGTTGATATTTCAATTATTTCGCCAGAGGATATTGTTACTGTTGATGTATTGAAAGATGCAGCTGCAACTGCAATTTATGGTAATCGTGCTGCTAATGGGGTTATTATGGTAACAACCAAAAGAGGAAGCAAAGATAAAAACCAAGTTAATTACAGTAATTACTTTGGTTTGGAAAAAGTTTCAAACCAGCTTGACATGATGAATTCAGATCAGTTAAGAGCATTTGTTACTAAAAACAATTTAAATTTCACACCCGAAAATGATAAAGGTGCTAATACAGATTGGCAAAAAGAAATCCTTAGACCTGGATATGCTAATTCAATGAGCCATAATCTTTCATTAAGTGGCGGCGGTGAGCATGGTAACTATTTTGCAAGCGTGAGCTATATGGATAAAGAAGGAGTTCTCATAGGGAATAACTTTTCACGAACAATTGCACATTTAGCGATAGAGCAAAATGCTTTCGATGATCATGTTAAATTTGGTTTGAATGTGACTAACTCGAATAGTGTTTACAATAACGTCCCTCAGCGTAACGTAGTACTTTTGCAATCAATTAGCCACCTTCCAGTTTCACCGGTAAGAAACGCAGATGGAACTTATTTTGAAAACTTCATTCAAACGGGTTATTTCAATCCTGTTGCGATGATTAATCATGGTGCTGATGATACAAAAACCAATAATTTTGTTGGTAGTTTCACTACAGAGGTAAAACTTCCTTTTGGATTCACTTACAACTTAAATCTTTCTTATCAGCAGTTAAATTCATTGCATGGTGAGTTTTATGATAGCTACTATCAAAAATATAATAGTGCCAATTTCTATAATAATCCAGATCCACCGTATACACGTTCATTAGTGAATTTTGGAGTAAATGGAGCTGCATTAAGAAATTCATACCAGACCAGCAATACTATAATTGAAAGCTTCTTGAATTGGGATAAAACTTTTGGTGATCACAAAATCAAAGCAGTTCTTGGTTATTCATGGCAGGAAGATGTTTTGGGTGACGGATTTCAAGCAACAAACACTAATTTTCCTGTAGATGATGTCAGCTATAATAATCTTGCTTTAGGTAACTATGGTTCAGTTTCTGGTTACAGAGTTGATTTTGGTGATAGTAAAGCGTATCAGAAAAAACGTTTGATTTCTGAATTTGCACGTTTGAATTATAATTATAAAGATAAGTACCTTTTACAAGGATCTATAAGAAGAGATGGAGGTTCAGTATTTGGAATCAATAATCAATGGGGTTATTTCCCTTCTGTAGGTGGTGCTTGGAGAATTGAAAAAGAAAATTTTATGCAGAATCAAAAGATTTTTACTGATTTGAAAATTCGCGGAAGCTGGGGTGAGACAGGAAACTCTTCTGGATTCAATGCTTATACTGCTCAGTTTATCTCAGGAAGTCTTGGTACATTCTATTATAACGGACAGCAGACAGGTGCTTATGGGCCAAATCAGGCAGCTAATCCAGATTTGAATTGGGAAAAAACGGCTACTGCAAACATTGGTGTTGATTTTACTGTATTAAAAGGAGCATTGTCAGGTTCTGTTGATCTGTATAAAAAGAAAACTACCGATATGATTTATAATTATGCTGTAAACCCTGTACTTGTGCCAGTAGGATCAATTGTAGCAAACGGTGGCGATATGACAAATAAAGGTATTGAGGTTGCTTTGAGCAGTACTCCGATTAAAACTCAAAGATTTAGCTGGACAACAAGTTTGAATTATTCACACAACAAAAACGAAATCACTAAATTGACAAATCCGTATTTTATCGGAGGAGACTCAATACGAAGAGTACAGCCAGATGGAGGCGGACAAACAGGAAGTACTTTGCAGATTTTCAAAGAAGGAAAACCTCTTGGACAATTCTTTACGCTGCAGTATGAAGGAAAAAATGCGGCTGGTGTTTCTCAATATCGTGCCAAAGATGGAAGTTTAACAACAAATCCTCGAATTGGTGTAGATTACCACTATGCAGGAAGTGCACAGCCTAAATTTTTAATGGGATGGGATAACAATTTCACATACGGAAAATTTGATTTGAACATCTTTTTCCGTGGCGTATTTGGTAATAAAATTTTCAATGCAACCCGTGCTGATTTATTCAGACCAAGTACTGCAATGACTAACAATATTCTTGTAGATGCTGCAGACGAATCACCAAATGACCTAAATGCGTATAAATATTCAAGTCGTTTCATAGAAGACGGCAGTTACATCCGATTAGACAATATAACTCTTGGATATGATTTTGGAAAAGTTGGTAGATACATCAAAAAAATCCGCATATATGAAACAGTAAATAATCTGTTTGTTATTACAAAGTATTCTGGAATTGATCCAGAAGTTGAACAAGGAGGAACGGCTCCAGGTGTAGATTCTAATAACTTTTATCCAAAAACCAGAACCTTTTTGTTTGGTATGAACGTGATATTCTAAAAATAAATTGAAAACACTATGAAAAATATATTTAAATATTTAGGACTTCCAATACTTACGGTTGGTCTATTATGGTCTTGCGAAAATCTTGATGTGCCAATTACGACCCAGCTTACACCAGATGTATTCCCACAGAATTCAGCACAATATATTCAAGCTTCTGGAGCAGTATATACTGCCTTTCGTGGAGATTTTGCATTTTCTTGGTGGTGGTCACAGTCAATAACTACAGATGAGGCCATCATGCCTGCACGTGGAGGAAACTGGTTTGATAATAGAGGCTATGCCTGTCAGCATTACCATGATTGGACTCCAGACAATGGTGTTGGTCCTTGGGGCTGGGCAGAAGCTGTTATCGGAACGAGCAATCAGACCATTTCAATTTTAGATAAAACAATGCCAGCCGGTTCAGAAAAATCAACAATGATTGCTGAATTAAAAACAATGCGTGCCATTTCTTATTTTATGCTGATGGATTCTTATGGAGGTGTACCGCTTGACACGGTATATGGGGAATTTAGCTCTAAAGCCAGATCCAGCCGAGTTGAAGTTTTCAATTTTATAGAAAAAGAATTGAAAAAAGCAGTTCCTAATTTAAATCCTGCATCTGGTATAACAACATATGGCAGACCAAATAAACAAACTGCCAATGCCATGCTTGCCAAATTATATTTGAATGCTGAGGTTTATACAGGAACACAGCGTTACAATGATTGTATTGCAGCTTGTGATGCGGTAATTAGTTCTGGATTATATGTTATTGAGCCTAGAAGTACTTATCTTCAGATGTTTTATCCAAATAATGGTCCGCAAATGAAAGAATTTATTTTTGCTGTACCTTATGATGCTGCAGCAACAACTGTAGGTTTCAATGGACAAATGTATCATGCACGTTATGATGTTCCTCGTTCTGAAAGAGCAAAGTTTGGTCTTCCTTTTACGCCAAGTGCACCTAGAAGTACTTTGCCTGAATTTTATGCAAATTTCGATGATGTTAATGATATTCGTAACAATCAATGGCTGACTGGCTTACAATTTTTGAATGATGGTAAACCTTTAATGGCTAAAACAACAAAGAAAGGATATGACCAGTTCTATACAGGAGCAGATGGTGGCGATGAATATACCTATCAGGTAAATTTGACACCAGATATTGTTCTTCGCCAGAATCCTGCTTTATTTGACTGTGGAAATGATGAAATCGCTTGGAACATGGGGTATAGAAACATTAAATTTTATCCTGACAATACATCGACTAGCCGTAACCAAAATAATGATGTTCCATTTTTACGCTATTCAGATGTTATTTTGATGAAAGCTGAAGCAATTCTTCGTGGAGGAAATCCAACTTTGGGTCACTCAGCGCTTACATTGGTGAATATGGTACGTTCCAGCCGTTCTACTTCTGCAGCATGGACAAGTGTAGCTTTAGAAGATCTTTATAAAGAAAGATGTCGTGAATTTGCTTGGGAAGCATGGCATAGAAACGATATGATTCGTTTTGGTAAGTATGAAGGTAAATGGGGATTCAAAACAAATGCAGATACTTATCGTCGTATTTTCCCTATTCCAACTTATGCAAAGGCTTTAAATCCTGCTTTAATTCAGAATCCGGGATATTAATTAAGTTAAAAGTAAATTGCGGATAGATTTTATTTCATAAAAAGGAGAGGAAGATTATATTTCTTCTCCTTTTTTATTAAAAAGTTTATTTTGAAAGCCCGATTTTCTTTTTTTTGAATATTGGATAATTTTATAAACTTTTATTTTTCGGTTCTCTATGCATTATAGCAAATAACCAAATGTAATTTATAAGCACTGAATACTATTTCTAAAGTCATTTCCGTGTAAAGCATCATTAAGAATTAATTGGTCAGATAAACCAATGCAGCATAAACAAATATATAGTCCTGTCAATACATATAGAATATATGAGACTAAATAAAATTTTAAAAATCGGTAAAATAGGAATAAGTTCTGCACTTATTTTTCTAGTATCTTGTAAAACTGAAAAAACAGCTTCTCATCCAAAAGGACAATTGGTGGATAAGGTGTATCCGTTGCTCGATACTGAAAATTCAAGGTGGTTTTTCTTTTCCTCTGCAAGCCGTCCGTTCGGGATGGTGAATTTAAATCCGGACACAGAAATTAAAGGTGATTGGGGAGGTGGCTACAAGTATACAAGTGATACCATAAAAGGCTTCAGCCATATTCATGAATGGCAGATGTCTGGTATTTCAGTGATGCCTATTACAATTTCCAGCGAGAATAAAACTAATGTTTTTAAAGATTTTTATTCTAAATTTAGTCATGAAACCGAAAAAATAACTCCAGGATACCATTCTGTAGTGCTAGACAGATATCAAATTACTGCAGAACTGACCAGCACCAAAAGAGTAGGTTTCCATAGATATACATTTCCTGAAAAGGAGCAAAAATCAATCCTTTTCAATCTAAACACAATTTTAGGGCCTTGTGAAAACACAGATGGAACTTTAGAAAATAACAATAATAATGAGCTTTCCGGGACATTGATAATGAGTCCTAATTTTAGACGCCCAAAACCATTTAAAGTGTTTTTTAAAATTTTGCTGAATGTGCCAATTGCTTCCGTAGAGAAAGATGCCGTTACGGGTAATTATTTGGTTAATTTGAGTAAAGCTGATAAAAAGATATTGATGAAAGTAGGGGTTTCTTATACTTCGGTTGAGAATGCTTCCATTAATATACAAGAAGAATTGCCACATTGGGATTTTGATAAAGTAGTTTCAGATTCTAGAAACGAATGGAATAATTTATTAGGAAGAATAAAAGTTGAAGGCGGAACAGAAACAGATCAAAGACGATTTTATACAGATCTTTGGCACGCTTTGCAGGGACGAAAAATTATTAATGATGCCAATGGCGCCTATCCTGATAATACAGGAGAAAAATTTAGAATAGGGCAATTGCCACTTGATAACAATGGAAAACCAAAATTCAATCAATACAATTCCGACTCGTTTTGGGGTGCCCAATGGACGATAAATTCACTTTGGGGTCTTGCTTATCCTGAGATAATGGAGGAATTTGTACATTCATTAATGCAGTATTATAAAGATGGAGGGATGATTCCCCGTGGACCTTCTGGAGGAAATGATACGTATGTAATGACTGGGGCTTCAACTACTCCATTTATTGTTAGCGCCATTCAAAAAGGGCTGGTAAAAGAAGATTTAGAATCCATTTATGTTGCACTGAAAAAAAATCATATGCTAAACGGTATTATGGGGAAAGCAGGATATGAGCATAAAACAAATAGCGGAGGAGGTTTAAAATATTATTTGGAAAAAGGTTTTGTTCCTTATCCATTACCGGATGGTGATTTTGGGAGTCATCAAGACGGTGCCAGCATGACTTTGGAATATGCCTATCAAGATTGGACTTTGGCACAATTGGCTAAGAAATTAAATCATCAAGAGGATTACAGCTATTTTTTGACCCGATCTCAAAATTATCAAAATATTTTTGACAAAACAGCAGGATGGATGCGTCCTAAAAATTTGAATGGAGAATGGCTTGCAAACTTCGATCCTTATAAATATGAAAATGGGTTTATAGAGTCTAATGGTGCACAGTCAACATGGTTTGTACCCCATGATATTGATGGTTTAGCAGTATTAATGGGAGGAAAAGAAAAAGCGGCCGAAAAATTAAACAATCAATTTGAAACCGCAAAAAAACAAAAGTTCACCTCTGGCATTTCTCACGATGCTGAATTGCACCCTGAGTTTAGCCGTATTCCAATAAACTTTGGAAATCAGCCTTCAATACAAACATCTTTTATTTTTAATTTATTGGGGAGACCAGATTTAACACAGTATTGGACTCGTAATGTGGTAAAAGAAACATTTAGCGGATTGGCACCAAATACAGGTTACAACGGAGATGAAGATCAAGGTTTGATGGGAAGTTTGAATGTTTTGCTCAAAATTGGTTTGTTTCAAATGAATGGAGGAACAGAGGCAAATCCAGAATATCAAATAGGAAGTCCGCTTTTTAATAAAGTATCAATTCAATTAAATCCAAAGTATTATCTGGGCAAAAATTTTGTCATTGAAGCCAGTAATAACAGTACAGAAAATGTTTATATAAATACAGTAAAATTCAATAATACACCAGTAGAAAAGTTTAGCATTTCTCATAAGGATATTACAAATGGCGGGAAATTAATTTTAGAAATGGCTGATAAGCAAAAGCATTAACACTGTATAATCAGTTTGATTTTTGAAATCTGTGGCAAAAGCAAAAAGGTTGGCTTAAATTTTTAACGCATAGAATCATAGTTTAAAAAAGGAAAAAATTAAAAGGCGTTTCACTTAATCCAAATACACATAGCCTAGCTATGTGAAAGAAATAGGTTTCTCTTTTAAACTCTTTTTCATAAACACAGCAAATCTATGTTTATATGTGTTAAATATAATTTCAAATGGCTCAGCAGCCTTTAATAAAAATAAATGATAAAAAAATAAAATATGCAACTGAAAAATCATAGTAAATTCCTAATATTTTCAGGAATAGCATTATGCTTCAATATAGAGATAAATGCCCAGAATCAGCTACACAATTATGTAGATCCCATGATTGGATCAGAAGGAGATGGGAGAGTTTTTGTCGGGCCGTCATGTCCCTATGGAATGGTAAAACCTAGTCCTGATTGTACATCAAGACCTAATAGCGGATGGTTGCCGTTGCCAGTGGAAGTAACAGGATTCAGTCAGGTTCATGTTAGCGGAACCGGCGGTGGTCCTAAATACGGAAATATCCAGATTATGCCTTTTTCAGGAGCTTTAGATAAATTAGACCAAACGTCGCATAGAGCTGAAGAAAATGTAAAATTGGGGTATTATGAAACCGTTTTCAAAGAAAATCAGATAAAGACTGAAATAACAACAGCGGAGAAAACTTCTTTTTTCCGAATCACTTACCCACAAAATGCGTCCAAAGATTTAAAGATTGATCCTAGTTTTTTCTTGGGGGAAAATCCTGAACCCTACGCAAGAGAAGCACAGCAATTTGTTGGTTCCCAAATAGAAATTGTTTCGGATACCGAAGTTAGAGGATACAGTAGAATTAATGGCGGATGGAATAACGGCCGTGCTTATACCGTTTACTTTTGGGCAGTTTTCGATCAGCCAATTGCGAAATATGTTACTTGGAAAGACGGAAAATTTTACGCCAATCAACCGGCTCAATTTGATTCAGGAAAAAAGACTGGAGCTTTACTTTCTTTTGGCAAGGACGGAAAACAAGAACTGAATATTAAAATCGGTATCTCTTTTTTAAGTGAATTAAAAGCAAAAAATAATATTCAGGAAGAAATTCCGAATTGGGATTTCAATGCAGTTTTAGCATCGTTGGAAAACAAATGGGAACAGTTATTGAGTAGAATTACACTTTCGCCTGATACCTCCTTAGAATACAAAAAAATGTTTTACACTGGTTTATATCATACGATGCTGGCTCCTGTAAATAGAACAGGAGAAAATCCTTTGTGGACGAATGACGAACCTTATTATGATGATTTTTATTGTATTTGGGATACTTTTAGAACTTCAAGTCCTTTGATTACGCTAATCGATCCTAAGCGACAGGTCGAAATTATCAACGCTTTATTGAATATATACAAGCGTGAAGGTTATTTGCCGGAAGGCAGAAGCGGAAATGATAACGGCCGAACACAAGGCGGTTCCAATGCTGAGACTGTGCTAGCGGATGCTTTTGTAAAAAAATTAAAAGGAATCGATTATGAATTGGCATTAAAAGCGATGCTGAAAGATGCCGAAGTTCCTCCCGGAGGCAATGAAGAGAGAGAAGGCCGTGGCGGATTATTGGAATATTTGCGATTGGGTTATGTGCCTTTTGGCATTGACCGCGCTGGAAATCGTACGATTGATTATGCTTATAACGATTATAATATCGCAGCAGTTGCTAAAGGATTGAATCGTATGGAAATCTATGATAGATATATAAAACAATCTGAAAATTGGAAAAATTTATGGAGAGCAGATTATGAAAATAATGGTACCAAAGGTTTTATAATGCCCAAAGACGCTTCTGGTAAATGGCTGGATGATGTTGTTTTTGGTGAATCCAAAATTCAAAGACCAACGTATAAATATACTCCCGTAATTACTGAATCTCCTTGGTATGTTTGTCATTGGTGCGTGTTTTTTTATGAGGGAACTTCTTGGGAATATTCTTTAAGTATACCGCACGACTTACCCGAAGTTGTTCGCAAATCAGGCGGAGATTTGGCTTTTAAAAATAGATTGGATACTTTTTTTGATACTAAATTGTATGATGTCTCCAATGAACCATCTTTTTTGGCACCAACGATGTATCATTGGATTGGAAAACCTTATTTAAGCAGTGACAGAATCAGGGGAATCATTAAAGAGAATTTTAATACTTCTCATTTGGGTTTACCTGGAAATGACGATTCGGGTGCTATGTCGTCATGGTTGGTTTTCCACATGATTGGATTGTATCCAAACGCGGGTCAGCCTTATTATTTATTGAATACGCCTTTGATTAAAGAAACAACTCTGCAGTTGGAAGAAGGTAAAAGTTTTAAGATTACGACCAAAAATTTAAGTGATGCTAAAAAGTATGTAAAATCGGCTTTATTAAACGGAAAGCCTTATAATCAGGCATGGATTTTACACGAAGATATCGTTAAGGGAGGCGAATTGATTTTAGAGATGGATTCAAAACCTTCGGCATGGGGAACAACTATTTTACCGCCAACAAAATAAGCAACATATGAAAAATATAATTATAGCGATCGTTTTTTGTTCACTTTTTCAAGTAGTGAAAGCACAAGACTATATACCCACAATAAAAAGTAAAACCGAATTAAATTATGTCTGTAAGCTTCATGGACAAACAAGGACTTTGTCGCTAACCGCCAAAATGGTTTCGGATACGCTTGTATTGGATTTGATTACCAGAGATGTAAAAAGCAGTATAGTAACAATGCCTGAAGGATTGAAAAACGGAAATGCATTATGCTACAATCAAGGCGAAACTTCTCCGGTTTTAAACTTAAAGCCAACTGAAACATTTTTTATGATTTCGAGGGCAGCCTATCAGGATTTACTAAAGAACAGCAGGTTTATTTATAACAGTACCACTTATGTTTTAGATACAAATACCGATAAAAGCAGTGTTTCAATTGATGGAAAATCGGTTGATGCTTTGCATGTGGTGGCGCAGATAGATGAAACTGAAATGTGGATAGTGAAAAATCCTGATTTTCCTTTAATCTGTAAAATGATGAAAAATCCGCTTGGAATAAATTGGACATTAGTGAAGATAGTTGACAAGTAAGAAGTTAATGAGGTTTTTTAACACTTAGAAACATATATTCTATAGACTTAAAAGTAGGCGTTTCACTTATTTAAAATGCACAGGGATATCTATTTGAAAGAAATGTATTTCTTTTTAGTATTCTTTTTTGAGCATAAAATCTATTTTTCTATGTGGTTAAATTATTTAATGTCTAATTTTCATAAATGCTCCCTTATTAACTTAAACCAACCAAAGAACGACAGTATGAAACATCAAATGGGCCGTGGGGAATTTATAAGATTATCCAGCCTGACATTAGCGGGAGCTTTGGTTAGTGATATTGTTTCTGCAAATGATTTATTTTCAAATAATAATACTGCGAAAGAGGACATTCAAATAATGAAAAAACTCATTTTAAACAATGATGTCAAAGTCAAAAGCATATTGGATAAAGCCCCGATTGACCCAACAATAAGAGTACGCAGTTTTCGTCCTATGGCAAGTTCCATCGCAGTAATGACAGCTTCATTATGTAATTCGAAATCCGAATATTATAAGTCTAAACTTTTGGCCGACAAAATAAATCAGGCGATAGATATTTTATTGAAAGAGCAATATCCAGACGGAACATTAGACGCAGGCGGAAATGTACAGTCTCCTCCAGATACAGCTTTTATTTTAGAAATGATATGTCCCGCAGCTACAGTATTAAATCTTGAAAAACAAAAATATTTAGAGCCGTTGAGAGATAAATTGAAAAAGTTTATTACTAATGCAGGAGAAGCGATGGTTAAAGGAGGCGTTCATACCCCAAATCACAGATGGGTTATTTGTGGAGCTTTGGCAAATATCAATTTCCTGTATCCGGACGCCAGATATATTCGTAGAATTAATGAATGGCTTGCCGAAGGCATCGATATCAACGAAGATGGAGATTATTCAGAAAGGAGCGGGGTTTATTCTGCGGTTATCAATAAGGCATTAATAACAATGTCAAGGTTGCTGAATAAACCGGAGTTACTAAAGAGTGTCAGCAAAAACCTGACTACCTATTTTTATCACACTGAAATCAACGGAGATTTGGTGATAGTTAATTCTAGAAGGCAGGATCAGTTCATGAATCTGAATGTTGCTAAATTTTATCAGCAATACCGTTATATGGCAATTCAAACCAGGAATCCAATGTTTGCTCAAATGGTGAATCTTATCGAAAATCTCCCAAGTTTTACAAATGAAGTATTGTCGGATTCTCTGGTCTTTTTTATGGAAAATGAGGAATTGCGGAAACCAATTTTTGTTGACGGCAAGGTTGTAAATGATTTTGAGAAGTTTTTTGCAGTCTCAAATCTGGCAAGAATCAGACGAGGAAAAACTTCTATAACACTATTTGGCGGTAATGATAAACCGATTATGGTTGTTTCAGGAAGATCCTCAAATCCTAATTTTTTGATGTATAGAAAAGGCGATGCGATTCTAAAATACATGCGCCTGTCCACTTCGTTTTTTAGATTAGGCTATTTTAGTGCTGATGGTATTGTGAAAGAAGGAAATAAATACATATTGACAGAAACTAAAGAAGGAGATTATTACCAACCGCTTGCCGAAAAATTTCATAAAGCAGATGGAAATTACAAATTATCGCCCTCACCAGACGGTCGATTTTGGAATAAAATGGATTTTGATTCGCGAATAAAAAGCAACGTACAAAAGCAAGTCACAGTGATTGAAATTACCGAAAATGATGGAGCTCTGGATCTAGATTTTAAAGTTGAAGGCCCTCCAAATGTTGAAGTGACAATCGAAATGTGTTTTAAAGAAGGAAGCGGTATTACGGGAGCAATAATCGATGAAAAAAAGAATTATTTTCTAAAATCTGGATTAGGCGTGCTTTCAGTAGGAGGAGACACCATAAAATTTGGGCCAGGAAAATGCGAACATTTAAATGTAGAAAATTTGGACAGTGAAGAATATACTTATCATCAGGGCAGTTTACGCACTAATGGTGAGCATCTTTACATTACAGGGTTTACGCCTTTTTATTATAAAATGACAATTTCTTAGTAATATAGCGGAATTCTTCATGTATTTTTGAAAGGTTGTTTTAATTTTACGAAAATTAAAACGAATCTATAAATAATTGAAATCATGAAATTATCATTTATTGTTGGTTTGCTGTTTTGCTGTATTTGTTTTGGACAAAATAATACAGACACCAGTTTGTATATGAAGGCCGAAAAATCAGAAAAAATAGCCTACCTGACAGATATAGGTTCAGAATCAGGGGATTTATACAAGACAATAGGGCATCACGGACCAGCTGTTGAAAACGAGTGGATGGCATTGAGAATTTATTTTAGTGATAAAGTGGCTATCGACGTTTATAATAAAGCAAAAGCAGGCTTAGAGTTAAAAAAAGCACAATGGTAGCCAACACTGGAACAGCAAAAAGAAGGCTGGGGAGCTGATTATTATAAAGTTGCTGCAACAGTAGGTTTGGGAGGAGTAAAACTTTGGGATAGAGAAAAAGTGGTTCCATTAAATCCAGTTACGAATCGTTTGGCTCGTGTTGGAAAAACAGAAACCACTTCATGGATGGAAATGATTTCAAGAGGAGTTCCTTACAAAGGGAAAAAAGTTGATATTCTGGTTCGTTTAACCGTATTTTCTGGAAAAAGAGAAGCCAAAGTGGAAGCCGTTAGCTTAACTGGAGAAAAAGTACAGTTTGTTACTGGAGTAAATTATTTTAAAGATTTTGAAACTAAAAAAGGAGTAAATTATATCGCCGTATAGGGAAAACATCCGGAAGACGTAGCTACTGAAGTTATTGGAGTTGGAGTAGCAATAAAGTATAATCCTAAAGATTATGTAAAAAATACAGATCACGGAACTCAGTATTTGCGGATCTCTAAGCCAACTTTGTCTTTGGAAACAAAAATTATATCGTCAAGCGAAAAAGAACAGGAACTAAACACTCTGGATAAATTAGAAGCTTACATAAAACAGTAAGTTTATCTGAAATTTGTACCAAATAAAGAGCAGTTTTAGTTTGATATGTTTTTGCCTGAATGTAAAATACTAAAAGAATAAAATGTCAAAAATTAAACTAAAACTGTTTTTTGCAACTTTACTGGTTAGTCATTTTTTATTTGGAATTAAATGCCAAGCGCAAAAAGGAACTCAATCTCAAAAGGAGTTTCTAATTACGGATTATGGCTCAAAAGCTGATGGAAAAACGCTTAATACAGTAGCTATTCAAAAAGCAATTGACGCTGCTTTCAAAAATAAAGGGGGACGTGTAGTTTTTCCTAAAGGCATCTTTTTGTCTGGAAGTATTATTTTAAAAAGCAATGTAACCTTATATTTTCAAGAAGAATCGGTTTTATTAGGAAGCACAAATCCTAAAGATTACTTCAATATGGTTTTTGAAGGAAGACCTGATTCTGCCAAAAAAGATGACAATTCCCAAATGGCTTTAATTTTAGCAAATAAAGCAAATAATATCACAATCAAAGGAAAAGGAAAAATAGACGGTCAGGGTTTAAAATTGGCTTTGAATATTGACAGCCTTCATCATGCCGGTATTGCAGTAGATCCTAAATACAACTTTCGCAGAAACAGGCCGAGCGAAACCATGCGACCTAAATTATTTCGATTTTCGCAATGTGAAAATATTACAATTGAAGGATTGAAAACAGGAGAAGCCTCCTGCTGGGGCTTGTCTTTCGAACTGTGTTCCAATCTTACTTTAAATAATCTTACCATCGTGAATCGTTCCTATTGGAACAATGACGGAATAGATATTACCGATTGTAAAAACGTAAAGGTAACCAATTGTGATATCAACGCTGCTGATGACGGAATCTGTTTAAAATCGTACTACCCGGGATACTGTAATGATTCGGTATATATTGCCAATTGTACGATTAAATCCAGTGCCAGTGCAATAAAATTTGGAACTGCTTCTTTTGGCGGATTTAAAAATGTGACCATCAAAGACATCAAGGTTTACGACACCTTTCGCTCAGCAATTGCCATTGAATCTGTTGACGGTGCGGTTATAGAAAATATAGATGTTTCAAACATTGAAGCCGTAAATACCGGTAACGCTGTTTTTATACGTTTAGGACAGCGGACTGGCGACAAGCCAGGAAGCATAAAGAATGTTCACCTGAAAAATATAAAAGTACAAGTGCCATTTGGCCGTCCGGACAGTAATTATGATTTAAGAGGACCAGAAGTTGATTTTTTCCATAATCCTTTTCCAGCTTCAATAGTTGGTTTGGAAGGTTATGCAGTCGAAAATGTAATTTTAGAAAACATCGAAATAAATTATCCGGGAAGAGCCTCAAGAGGAATGGCTTATATTCCGTTAAGCCGATTGAATCAAGTGCCGGAAGCCAAAAAAGACTATCCCGAATTTTCAATGTTTGGAGAACTGCCTGCTTATGGTTTTTATGTAAGACACGTAAATGGAATAAGTATGAAAAATATCAAACTAACATTGGTGGATGCTGATTTTAGACCCGCATTTGTTTTTGATGATGTAAAAGGCATACAGATGGAAGAGATCACGGTTCCTAAAAAACAAAAAGGACAAATCATCTTGAAAAATTCAAAAGAAATTGGTTTGGATATAGATTCAAATTTAATGTTAAACACGGTTAATTAATCAATTATGCATAGTAAAAGTGTATTGTTCATTTTTTGTTTTTTGTTTCCTTTCTTCGTTGTTGGACAATCAAATGTATGGGAAGATCCTTTGATTAATCAAATCAATCGAATGCCGTCCAGAGCTACTTTTTATTCTTATGAAACTAAAATTTTGGCAAAGAATGACGTTCGAGAACAATCAACAAGATTTAAAAGTTTGAACGGAGATTGGCAATTTTATTGGGTAGCAAAACCAGAAGAGTCTTCAGAAACTTTCCAAGAAAATAATTTTGATGCAAGCAGTTGGAAATCCATTGATGTCCCTTCAAACTGGGAAATGCGAGGTTTTGGAAAGGCTATTTACACTAACACAACATATCCTTTTTTTAGTAATTATCCATTTATAAACCATAGTGATAATCCTGTAGGGCATTATATTAAAACATTTACCATCGATGAATCTTGGAAAGATAAAGATGTCACCCTGCATTTTGGTGGGGTTTCTTCTGCATTTTATGTTTGGGTAAATGGCGCATTTGTAGGTTATAGCGAAGATACAAGATTACCTTCGGAATTTGATATTACAAAATATATAAAATCAGGCAAGAATAAAATAGCAGTAAAAGTGTACCGCTGGTGCGATGGCAGTTATTTAGAAGATCAGGACAACTGGCGATTGAGCGGAATAGAAAGAGAAGTTTTTTTACAAGCCGTTCCTAAAGTTCGTATGGCTGATTTTACTGTTAGAACTAAACTTGACGATAATTACCAAGATGCCGTTTTACAAATCAGACCCAAGTTTACAGTAAACTTAGAAGATAAGTTTGTAGAAAAAGTAGGGTATTTTAGCAATACGCCTTTAAGAACCGTGGTAGATGATTGGATGTTAACCACACAATTGTTGGATGCCCAAGGGAATGAGGTAAATCCAGAACACACGTTAAAATTAGCCACCTTTCTAGGAGAGAAACATCCTCCGAGAGATCAAGTGTATTTTGGAATTATAGAAATAAATGTAAAAACTCCCCACAAATGGTCGGCAGATGAACCATATTTATACACCCTAGTTTTTTCAATAAAAGACAATCAAGGTAATTTAGTTGAAGCTAGTAGTACTAAAGTAGGTTTTAGAGATCTAAAAATAGATGAAAAAGGTAGGTTTTTAGTTAATGGCAATCTAGTAAAATTAATAGGAGTCAATCGCCACGACCATAATATGAGCAATGGAAAAACGGTTTCCAGAGCCGATATGGAAAAGGACGTTCAGCTGATGAAGAAATTTAATTTCAATGCTGTCCGAACAGCCCATTATCCTAATGATCCCTATTTTTATGATTTATGCGATCAATACGGAATTTATGTAATGGATGAAGCCAATCTAGAAACGCACGGAATCAGAGGGAAAGTCTCGAGAGATCCTCTTTGGGCCAATGCTTTTCTCGAACGAGGAAATAGAATGGTTGAGCGAGACAAAAATCACCCCAGCATTATTATGTGGTCATTAGGAAATGAATCGGGAATGGGTCCTAATCACGCGGCTATGTCGGGTTGGATAAAAGAAATCGATCCCACACGTTATGTGCATTACGAAGGTGCTCAAGGAGACCAAACAGATCCTCGATACAAGAAGGATTTTTGGCCTTCTGATCAAGGGAATCCAACCGATCCTAAATGGGTGGATATGTTGAGCAGAATGTATCCACAGCCAAGTGAACTCGAAAGTTTAATAAACAATACAAGCTTTGACAAACGCCCTGTTTTGATGTGCGAATATGCGCATTCTATGGGGAATTCACTCGGGAATTACAATACCTATTGGGATGTGGTTTACAAATATGACAGGGCTATGGGAGGTTTTATTTGGGATTTTATAGATCAAGGCATTTTGCAAAAGGACAGCAGTGGAAAAAAATATTTTGCATACGGTGGTGATTTTGGTGACGTCCCTAACGATGGTAGTTTTTGTCTGAATGGAATTGTGGCAGCTGACAGGACTCCTAAACCAGAAATTTATGAAGCCAAAAAGGTAAATCAGCCAGTAGTAATAAAAGCTGTTGATGCTCTAAAAGGAACATTTTCTATTTTAAACCGTCATCACGCTTCTCGTTTATCAAAATATAATTTGGTTTGGAACATTACCGAAAATGGAAATATCATTCAATCCTCTGAAATACCATCTTTAAACACGGCACCTTATCAAGAAGAAAATTTTACGATAAATTTCAAAAAGATAAACCCAAAAGCTGGGAGTGAGTATTTCATCAATATTCAAGGAAAATTAAAGGAAAACACACTTTGGGAGAACAAAGGATATGTAGTTTTCGAGGAGCAGTTTGAATTAAAATTACCAACTCCTCCCGTGAGTATTATAAAAAGCAATGTAGAATTAACTCTAAAAGAAGGCGATAATTCCATTACTGTAAACAATCAAAATGTTGAGTTGACTGTAGATAAAACAACGGGGAGTATTACGAAATACAGCGTAAAAGGAACGGACTATTTGGCAAGTCCATTAAAGATAAATTTTTGGAGGCCAGAGACAGAAAACGACAAAGCATATCGCAATTATATGAAAAAAACAAATGAGCGTGAATGGATGCGTACTGCCGAACAATTAAAAGTTACCAAAACAAATGCAGTGTCTGAAAAAGGTAAAATTACAATTAATGTCAGCGGATTTATTGAGCAACCCAAAACGGAAGTGAATTTGGTTTACACCATTTTGGGCAATGGGTATGTAAAAGTAAATTACTCGGCAAATATTGATAAGAACACTCCAGATGTACCAAAGATAGGAATGCAGTTTGATATTTCAAACGCTTATCAAAACGTGAATTATTTTGGCAAAGGACCACAGGCCAATTACCAAGACAGAAATACAGGTGCTTTGTTGGGAATTTATAGCGGGAGTGTAAACACAATGAGTTATGGTTATATCGTTCCCCAAGAATATGGAAATCACATGGATACTCGTTGGTTTACCGTATTGAATTCATCTGGAAAAGGACTATTGGTAAAAGGAGAAAATCCAATTAATTTTAGCGTATTGCCTTACAGTACACAAAATATAGAGGATGCAAAACATACGAATGAATTGAAAGAAAGAGACGTAAACACAGTAAATGTAGATTGGAAGCAAATGGGAGTAGGAGGTGACAATACATGGTCATTTAAAGCAGAACCGCATCCGGAATACAAAATTAAAGGGGGCGTCTATAATTATTCATTTTATTTAATTCCAATAGAAAATAAGACTTACAAAATAGATCCTGAAACTATTCAATTTTAAACATATTCAGCTGATCTTAATTTTTGTTTGTAATTCTACAAGGTTAGAAAAAACTTAAAAAAAAACAAACAAACAAAAGTCACTAAATTAAATTTAAAATAATAATTGATTTCAGATAAATAATCCATAATACAATGAACAACAGGACTACATTTTTTAGAATTCTCTTTTTTGTAAGTTTTATCTTTTCTGGTTATGGTCAAGTAAAAGCACCCGAGGCTTATGGTCCCGTTCCCAGTGAAAACCAAATGAAATGGCAGGAAATGGAATATTACGGTTTTATTCATTTGTCTGTAAATACGTATACAGATATGTCTTGGGGGTTTGGCAATGAAGATCCGGAAATTTTTAATCCTACAGAATTAGATTGTAGACAATGGGCTCGAATCTGTAAGGAAGCTGGAATGAAAGGCATTATAATTACCGCAAAACATCATAGCGGTTATTGTCTTTGGCCATCAAAATACACTGAATATTCCGTAAAAAATTCCCCTTGGAAAAACGGAAAAGGAGATGTTATGCAAGAAATGGCAGATGCTTGCAAGGAATACGGATTGAAATTAGGAGTTTATCTTTCTCCTTGGGACAGAAACCATCCGGATTATGGAAAACCAGAATATATTACTTATTTCCGAAATCAATTAACAGAACTTCTGACTAATTATGGCGATATTTTTGAAGTGTGGTTTGATGGAGCCAATGGTGGTGATGGATATTATGGCGGAGCAAATGAAACTCGTAAAATTGACCGTAAAACGTATTATGATTGGAAAAACACATACGCTCTTGTTCGTAAATTACAGCCAAATATCGTGATTTGGAATGATAATGGTGACAGAGCAGATCTTCGCTGGGTAGGAACAGAAGCTGGTTATGTGGGTAAAACCAATTGGAGTTTGTTAAACGCAACAGGAGATATTAAGGCTGATATGTTGCGTTACGGACTAGAAGATGGAAATGCTTGGGTTCCAGGTGAAGTAAATACCTCCATCCGACCAGAGTGGTTTTATCATTTAAGAGAAGACAGCAAAGTAAAAACATTGCCAGAACTGATGGATACTTACTACAATTCTATAGGTCGAAACGGTACTTTTCTGCTTAATTTCCCAATTATGCCTAATGGTTTAATCCATAAAAATGATGAAAAAGCGGCTTTAGAATTGGCGAAAGCAATAAAAGAAGCCTTCGCAGTAAATCTCGCCAAAAAAATTAAAGTCGAAGCTTCAAACAACAGACAAAACAGTCCCATATTTGGAGCAGACAAAGCATTAGACGGCGACAAAGAAACCTATTGGGCGACGGACGACAACGTTAATACAGCTTCATTGACTCTCAATTTTGATAAACCAACTACCTTCAACCGTTTTCTGGTTCAGGAATATATTAGATTAGGACAACGAGTAAAATCTTTTACCGTTGAAGCATTTGCGAAAGGCGAATGGAAAGAATTGGCAAAGGAAACGACCATTGGTTACAAACGAATACTTTGTTTTCCTACCGTAGAGGCTGAAAAACTTCGCTTTACGATTACAGATTCAAAAAGTTGTCCGCTTATTTCGAATATCGAAATGTATAATGCGCCCCAAATATTGACTGCTCCAACAATTATCAGGGAGCAATCAGGAGCAATCAGTATTATCCCCGCCGATGCCGAATCCCAGATTTATTACACGTTAAACGGAAGTAATCCAACTCCAAATTCAAATAAATATACCGGAAAAATTAAAACCGAGAATGGAAAAATTGAGGTTAAAGCCATCGCATACAACCCTGCAACAGGAAAAAGTAGTGCCGTAACGGAAGAAAAATTTGATATCTCCAGATACAGCTGGAAAATTCTTGATGTTAATGATGAAGAAGCGTATAAAATTTTAGATGGAGACTCTAATTCACTGTGGTTTCAGGATAAAAATATAAAGATGCCTATTGATTTGGTTATTGATTTAGGCAAAGTAGAAAAATTAATCGGTTTTAGATATTTGCCAGACCAAAATTTGAGATCTAAAGGGATTATAACAAATTATAAATTCTATATTTCTCAGGATAATAACACTTGGGAATTAGTTAGTGAGGGAGAATTTTCAAATATTAACAACAATCCTTTGTGGCAAAATAAAATTTTTAAGTTAGTAAAAGCTCGTTATATAAAGTTTAGGGCATTGAAAAACACTAAGGGTGATGATGTTGTTAGTTATTCAGAATTCGATGTTGTTACTGAATAATTTGGTCAATAAGTTTAAAAAATAAAATTATATGTTAAGAATATTAAGTTTACTATTGTTGTTATTTTCTTTCTATACTTGTAAATCACAGCAGCAGCAAATAAAATCACCTGTAAAGATTGCTTTCATTGCCGATGTTCATCTGCAGGATATTTTTCCAAAATTTCAAGACAATAATTACCAAGGAATCGAAAATCCAGTTACGGGCGAATATGCGAATATCAGAACGATGAGTTCGCAATTGCATTCCACCAGACTTTTCAACGAAAACTATTTTGCTTTTTTGGAGGCTTTAAATGATATTTCGAAAAGAGGAATCAAACAAGTAGTGCTTCCCGGTGATTTTAGTGATGATGGTCAGCCAATCCATGTTCGGGGACTGAGAAAAATACTCAACGAATACTCCAAAAAATACGGCATGTCATTTTTTGTGGCAACGGGAAATCATGATGCAGTCAAGCCATTTTCTCAGGAGGCTTCCAAAACCGATTTTCTAGGCAAAGACGGAAAAGAACAAATCATCAGCAGTTCTAAAACGAATTTCAAATGTCAGGAAAATCAATTAGACCCCATTATCACAGCTGATATCAAAAATTGGGGATACAAGGAAACCTTGAATGAAATGCAGACCTTTGGATTTTTTCCGAAAAAAAACTATTTGTATTGGGAAAGCCCATTTTCAGATTATAACTACGAAAACTATAGCTATGAAAAAGCTTTAGCTGAATCTGATTTAGAAAAAAGAATTTATTCCGTAAAAAATACCAATTTATTTCTTCCCGATGCGAGTTATCTAGTTGAACCTGTAAAAGGGGTCTGGCTTCTGGCTATAGATGCCAACGCTTATGTTCCGAATGAAAAATTATCAGGTAAGCCCAATGATCCGTATGATTTTTCAGGAGCCAGTGTTGGTTATAATAATGTACTTATTTATAAACAACATTTGATCAACTGGGTTAAAAAGGTTGCTGAGGAAGCAAAACAAAAAGGAAAAACCTTAATTGCCTTTAGTCATTATCCGATGATTGATTTTAACGATGATGCATCGCCAGAATTAAAATTATTTTTTGGCTCGAACAAAATGCAACTATCAAGAGTTCCCAATGAAGAAGTGGCTCAGATATTTGCTGATGCAGGGATTCAGATTCATTTTGGAGGTCACATGCACATAAACGATACAGGAGTTCGGACAACTGCCAAAGGCAATACTTTATTTAATATTCAAACGCCTTCATTGGCTGCATACAAACCAGCTTATAAAATATTAACTATACGTTCTAATGCTGAAGTTGAGGTAGAAACAGTTGTGATTGGTTCTGTTACAAAGTTTAACAGTTTATTCCCTTTTTATGAAGAAGAGTACACCCATTTACAAAATATAAAAAGTCCGAATATTTGGAATAAAGATATTCTGAAAACTAAAAATTATGAAGAATTCACTCAATGGCATCTGAAAGAATTAGTGCGTCTTCGATTTTTGCCCGAAGATTTTCCGGTTGATTTTTTAGCGTCTATTCTAAAACTTTCCGGCAGGGATTTATTACTGATCAACAAAAACAATTCAGAAGTTGACAAAGCATTATCATCAAACCATTTAACCAATCAGGATTTTGAATCATGGACGGGTTTTGACATGATATTCGATTTTTACAGATTAAAAAATGCTGATGAATTAGCTATTCCGGAAATTGGTGCTAAGCGATTAAAGCAGTATCAAATAGTATGTGAACAATTAGAAAAATCAGGTGATGGTAAGCTGGCTTTATGGTCAGAAATAATGCTGAAAACAATGAATGGAAAACCATCCAATCATTTTAAAATAAATCTAAATACCATCCAGATAGAGCGTATAAATCCTTAAAATTTGTTAACTTTAATTTTGACCAAAATCATATTTGCATTTATAATCCATTTTTATGAAACATAGCACTTATATATTATTCTTATGTTTGATCACTTTTTATTATTCTCATTCCCAGAATATAAAATTTGATCATTATAATGACAATAATGGATTGTCCCATAATTCTGTTAGACATATTGTACAGGATAAAAAAGGGTTCTTGTGGTTTGGAACTTTTTTTGGATTGAATCGTTTTGACGGGTATCAGTTTAAAAACTACATGAGTTCGTTACCGGGCAATAATAAATTGTACAATGACGACATCACAGCATTAGAATTAGATGAAGCATCAAATCATTTATGGATAGGAACCCGAAAAGGCCTGACGCTTTTTAAAATGGATACGCATGTTTTTATTACTTTTTTGCCTAAAAAAAATGACCCAAACAGCTTGCCAGAAGGAGAAATCAGATCGGTATATGTAGATAAATTCAAAAGAGTTTGGGTAGGTACTAAAAATAAGGGAGTTTATATGTTTTTTTTGGAAGAAAACAGATTTGAAAAGATTCCGATTAAGGGTTTTGATTATGTAAAAGAAATTTTTGAAGACAAAAAAGGGAATATTTGGGTAGGGAGTTATGATAAAGGATCTGTTGCCAAAATAACCTTAGACAGCAAAGGAACAATCGTAAAAATGAATAATTATACGCTCTCAGTTCCTCATTCTAACGAAAAAAATCCGTACATCAATTTTATTTATGAAGATGCTAAAGCCGATATCTTTGTGGGAACGCGAAAAGGTCTTTATAAATTAGATAAAAAAAACGATCAATTTGTAAATTTATATATTGAAAACAAAGACATCAGAGGCAATTTAGGACCTTATTTTCTATCTGTTGCCCGTGCTCCTGATGGTAGATATTGGGTAGGAACTTTAGGAGGTTTGCTGGTCTGCAAGCAATTGGAAGATATTCAAAAAGGCGATTACAAATGGTACTATTCGGTATTATCAGATGACACTTCTATCGTTGATAATCTAGTTTCGGCTTTGTATTTTGATCGTGCAGGAGTTTTATGGATTGGAACAGAAGACGGACTGGACAAGTTTGATCCATACGAAAATCAATTCACACTTAATAAAGATATTTCACGTTACATAGGCAATCAGGCACCGCGTATACGAGGGTTTTCTAAAACGTACGATGGGAAAGTAATTGTAGCAACCAGTCATAACGGACTTTTTATTTCAAGTGCAAAAGGATTTTCGCCGTTGTACAACAAATCAATCGATATATCCAGTATATATTCTGAGGACGGCAAAATCTTTTATTGTGGTCTTTGGGATGGAAAAATGCTGGTGTATAACTATAGCACTAATTCATCAAAAGAAATCAATCTGGGTTTTGATACATCGCCAATTTTTGCTTTTAATAAAATGGGAGATCAATCTATGATGGTAGGTTCTTTTGGAGAAGGAGCTGTTATTTTGAATACAAAAACTTTAGAAGTACAGACTTCGAAGGGTAAATTACTTCCGGGTTTTCAAATAAATGCCATCGAAAAAGATGCTCAAAACAATGTTTGGTTTGCTACAGAAACTGGTGTTGTGAAGTATAATGTAACTTCGGGTAAAATAGAAACATATAAATCACTTTCTAAAAGAGAAAACGGCATACCAAACGAGGATAATGTCAGTGATATTATGATCGACAAAAAGGGTAAAATATGGGCATCTACACGTTTTGGATTATGCCTGTACAATCCTAAAAAAAATACTTTTTCAACAATAAAAAACTTTAAAGAAATTTCCGGTACATGGATTACCGATATGCTGTCAGACGCAAACGGAAATTTATGGCTAAATATCAATAACAATAGTATTGCTTGGGTAAAATCTGATTTTAAAGATATTAATATTTACCATGTAAACAGCGGTAATAGGCTGGATGTTTTTAGCTCAAGCGGTTTTTTTAATTTCAATAATTCTACTATTTTTCTTGGAGGTAAAAATGGTGTTATTTCTTTTGCTCCACAAACAATGAAAAGAAATAATTGGTCGCCTGAACCGTTTATTACCGAATTTAAAATTCAGAATGACGAGGTTTTTCCTGAAATGGAAATTAACGGACAAGTACCGCTTGTAAATGATATAAATTACAGCAAAAAAGTAGAGCTGAGTTATCAAAATCGTGATTTTTCGCTTCAGTTTTCTACACCCTCTTATACAAATGAAAAGCTGAATAAGTTTCAATATATGTTGGAAGGTTTTGACAAGAATTGGATCACCACCAATAGTAATTCGAGAACTGTTCAATACACCAATCTTTTTCCCGGCAAATATATTTTTAAAATAAAAGCGAGCAATAGTGACGGACATTGGAGCAAAATAGTTTCTTATGAAATAATCATTCTACCTCCTTTTTGGCTGACAGCACCCGCATTATTATTATTTCTCATACTATTGGCCGTTATTTTTTATTTTGTTAAAAAAGAGATTAAAAACCGCATCCGATTAAAACAAGAACTGCTGACAGAAAAAGTAAAAAGGGAACAAGACGTAAAATTGAATAATGAAAAACTCCGTTTTTTTACCAATATCTCTCATGAGTTAAGAACGCCTTTGACCTTAATTTTGGGACCTGCCAAGCAATTGATAGACGAAGGCAATGCAAGCGAATATCAAAAAAGCAGGTACAATCTGATACACCAAAATGCGAGCAGGATGTTAAACCTGGTCAACCAAGTGCTTGATTTTAGAAAAGCGCAGGCGGGAGAATTAAAACTGAAAGTTTCAGAAACTAATATTGTTGCCTATTCTAAAAACATTTTCGATTCTTTCAAAGAAATGGCTTATAACAAAAATATCCGATTGGGTTTTACGACAGAAAACGAAAATATAATTGGCTGGATAGATAATGACAAGTATGATAAAATCCTATACAATCTTTTGTCCAATGCCATGAAGTTTACAAATAATTATGGCAATGTCGATTTGTTTCTAAGGTTAAAAGACGGAGAAGAAGGCCTGTTGGTTATTGAAGTCAGTGACAACGGGATTGGAATTCCTTTAAAAAGCCAGGAAAAAATATTCAAGCGCTTTTATCAGGTAACAGACAGTAAAGAACACAATACAGGCTCGGGGATAGGTTTGTCATTGGTGAAATCATTGGTAGAACTTCATAAGGGAATCATAAAAGTAGTAAGTAATCCCGGTGAAGGAAGTATATTTACTGTTGAAATCCCAATTGACCGCAATTTTTATACTGATAAAGAAGCAGTCGAATATGTTGTGAAAAACAACAATCAGAGTATGTCTATTCCTGAAAAAACGGTGAAGAAAATACTTCAAAATACGGATTTAAAACAAAAAATATTAGTTGTAGAGGATAATGTTGAACTCAGAAAATATCTAGTCGATTATTTATCCGATTATTACAAAGTTTACGAGGCCGAAAACGGAGAAGAAGGCCTGAAAATCTGTCGACAAATTAAACCAATTCTATGTGTTTCGGATGTCATGATGCCGGTTATGGATGGACACGAATTTTGTACAGAACTAAAAAAAGATGAGTTTATAAGCCATATTCCAGTCATTTTATTAACTGCCCTTTCAGAAAATGAAGACAAGGTAAAAGGATACGGAATTGGTGCAGACAGCTACATCGTAAAACCATTCGAACCTTCATTACTAAAAACGGTTATTGAGAATATCATTAAATCAAGATTGGAATTAAAGGCAAAATTCTCAGGCGAGGTGGAGAGCAAGATTGGTCTGCTTACCCATTCGCCTATTGACGAGGAGTTCATGGAAAAAATCACGAGTTTAATAAATGATAATTTGAGCGAGATAGATTTGTCAACCGAGTTTCTATGCGATAAATTAGGCGTAAGCTCTTCTAAATTATACCGAAAGATCAAAGAATTAACCGATTTGGCTCCCAATGAGTTTATCCGAACCATACGTTTGAAAAAATCGGCTGAACTTTTAAAAACAAAGAAATACAACGTTTCCGAAGTTACCGATCTAGTAGGATTTAATGATCCATTATATTTCAGCAGGTGCTTTAAAAAACAGTTTGGATTCCCTCCAAGTAAGCTGATCAATTAATTTTGGAGCAGAAATATTTGGCTTTTTTGGGAATTATCGTCCCGCTTTCCGTTGCAATCTTTTGTGCCGAACACCAGCACAAAAGGATTTTCACTGCAATCGGGGCTAAGGGTAGGCAATTTGCTTTTTTGCCATTATTCATTAAGTTAAGCTTTAATTTTTTCACGCAAAGGCGCAAAGAAATCGATTCTGAACTTTGCGCCTTCGCGTGAGATAGCAAACTGGCGAAGCAAACTTCACAGTCAAAAGCATCAATCTTTGTCGATCTAGCAACTGAGATTCCTCCTCCGTCGGAATGACAATATTGTGCGTAAGTATTCCATGAAATTCGAATTGACTTTTTTAACATCCCAACAATCCGCAAACGTGTCATGCTGACGAAGGAAGCATCACGTCAAGAAACTCCGTAGTCAAAAGCAATATTGGGTGCAAGTATTGTGATATTTCGCAATGTGAGTTTACTATTTTTTACTCAAAAAAACATCTAAAATCAAAATCTATCCATGTTTTTGATGTATTCGTCCATTTTGTTTTCTAATGGTAATTCTATTTTTGTCTTATAACTTTTTAATTTAAATCTTATGAAAAAGCCTATAGACACTGATAATCCTTTGCACAATATGGATGAATGGGAAGAGGATTTGTTATTACGATATCCGGATCCATCAGAACCTATAAAAGAGAAAGAAGAGTTTAGAAATTATGTCGATTCAGAGCGTGTAGAGACGGTTAAAGAGTTCTACAGAATGAATCATACTTATCAGACTTATGATTTTGTATGCAGTAAAGAAGAAGAATTTTTGCAGTTTAATAAAAAAGAAATGTCAATTTGGGAAGCAGTTGATTTCTTAAACACCCTTGTTGATGACAGTGATCCGGACATTGATTTAGACCAAACACAGCATCTTCTGCAGACTTCAGAAGCCATCAGAGCAGATGGTCACCCGGATTGGTTTGTGCTAACCGGTTTTATCCATGATCTCGGAAAAGTTTTATGCTTGTTCGGCGAACCGCAATGGGCAGTTGTTGGAGATACTTTCCCTGTTGGCTGTGGGTATTCAGACAAGATTGTTTATCCTGAATTTTTCGAAGAAAATCCGGATTTTACTGATGAGCGATTCAATACTAAATTTGGTGTCTATTCTGAAAATTGCGGTCTTGATAAAGTAAAAATGAGTTGGGGACATGATGAATATCTGTATCAGATAATGAAAGATTATCTGCCCGATCCTGCTTTATACATGATTCGATACCATTCATTTTACTCACAGCATAAAGAGAATGCCTATGCGCATTTAATGAATGAAAAAGATGTAGAAATGTTTGATTGGGTAAGGAAATTCAATCCTTATGATTTATATACAAAAGCACCTGTTAAGCCGGATGTAAAAGCATTACTGCCTTATTATAAAGAATTAGTGGCAAAATATTTGCCAGAAAAATTGAATTTTTAAATAGAACTTTATTGTTTTTGAATGTGTAATTCTTTCAATTTCGAAGTAATCTAAAATAGTATTAAATGCAGAATATCAAAACCAGAATACTTTTACTGTGCCTGTTTGTGATTTATGGGACAGCTGTTCTAGGGCAAGAAAAAACGGAGAGAAACGATTGGGAAAACCCAGAGGTTTTTCAGATAAATCGTGAACCTGCGCGAGCATCATTTCTTCCTTATGCAGACGAAGTTTCGGCAATAAGGGATAATTATACCAGTTCACCTTGGTATTTTTCGCTGAATGGAAAATGGAAGTTTTCATGGTCACCAACACCGGGCCAACGCCCAAAAGATTTTTATAAATCAGATTACAGCATTTTAAATTGGAATGAACTTCAGGTTCCGTCAAATTGGGAATTGAATGGTTACGGTATTCCGATTTATACGAATATTACATATCCTTTTGATCGAAATCCGCCATTTATCAATCATTCTGATAATCCTGTCGGGTCGTATAAAAGAGATTTTATTTTGCCCGAAAACTGGAATAAACGTCACGTTTATCTTCATTTTGAAGCAGGAACTTCAGCGATGTACATTTGGATAAACGGAGAAAAAGTTGGTTATGCCGAAAATACGAAAAGTCCAGCCGAATTTGATATTACAAAATATGTAAAAGCAGGAAGTAACAGTGTAGCAGTTGAAGTTTACAGATGGAGCGACGGATCTTATCTGGAAGATCAGGATTTTTGGAGACTTTCTGGAATTGACAGAAATGTTTATTTGTACAGTACCAATGACATTCGTATTGCTGATTTTTTTGCAAAACCCGATTTAGATGCTAGTTACAAAAACGGAAGTTTGAATGTAGAAGTTAATTTGAAAAACTTGAGTTCGGTTACCATAAACAATCAGAAATTAGAAGCTAAATTGGTGGATGCTTCCGGCAGGAATATTTTTGTAAAAGATTTAAAAGTAAATTTTCTGGCTAATAAAATTCAAACTGTCAATTTCGCACAGAATGTTTCCAGTCCAAAATTATGGAGCTCAGAAGCTCCAAATTTATACACATTACTGCTTACGTTAAAAAATGAAAATGGCAGTATAATTGAAACAGTTTCTTCTCAGATTGGTTTTAGAAAAGTAGAATTGAAAGGCGGACAATTATTGGTCAACGGTGTTAGACTGATCGTGCATGGTGTCAATATTCATGAGCATAATCCGGTAACAGGTCACTATCAGGATGAAGCTACCATGATGAAAGACATCAGGATGATGAAACAGCTGAATATCAATTCGGTGCGCTGCAGTCATTATCCTAACAATATTTTATGGGTAAAACTTTGTAATAAATATGGCTTGTATTTGGTTGATGAAGCCAATATCGAAAGTCACGGAATGGGAGTGGAAGGACAGAGTTTTATGAATCCAAAGACCCATCCTGCCTATCTTCCAGAATGGAGAGAAGCACATTTGGACAGAATTTATAGTTTGGTAGAAAGAGATAAAAATGCACCATCGGTAATACTTTGGTCATTAGGTAATGAATGTGCCAACGGACCTGTTTTTTATGACGCTTATAAATGGATAAAAAACAGGGATAATACCCGATTGGTTCAGTTTGAACAATCAAAAGAAAATGCAAACACGGATATTGTATGCCCAATGTATCCAACAATTGAATACATGAAAGAATACGCGGCGCGCAAGCAAGTTGACCGTCCGTTTATCATGTGTGAGTATTCGCATGCAATGGGAAACAGCAGCGGAAATTTTCAGGAGTATTGGGATATTATTCGCGGCAGCAAAAATATGCAGGGCGGGTTTATCTGGGATTGGGTTGATCAGGGATTCGAAACCAAAGATGAAGCAGGGCGTAAGTATTGGGCTTATGGAGGTGATTTAGGAAGCCAAAATTATACAAATGACGAAAATTTTTGTCACAACGGATTAGTTTGGCCAGACAGAACACCGCACCCGGGAGCTTTCGAAGTAAAAAAAGTATATCAGGATATTTTATTTGAACCAATCGATGTGAAAAATGGAGTCATCCAAATCATAAACGATTTTGGGTTTACAAATTTAAATCAGTACAGCTTTAAATACCAACTATTAGAAAACGGAAAAATAATCAATGAAGGAGCGATTGATGTTGATTTAAGTCCAAAATCAAAAAAACAGTTTAAGATTGATTTACCAAATTTGGCATCAAAAGCAGGAGTAGAATATATGTTGAATGTTTTTGCCTATACTAAAACGGGTTCGGAATTATTGCCTCAAAATTTTGAAATTGCAAGAGAACAGTTTGCTATTGAAAACGGAAACTATTTCGCGAAAGCGCAAGAGATGGATTCTTCATCAAAGGTTAAAGAGGAAAAAAACGAATTTGTTTTAAGTGCCAATAATGTTGTAGTCAAAATCAGCAAGGCGACAGGTTTAATTTCGTTTTACAGTTTAAAAGGAGAAGAATATTTTAAACAATACCCAAAACCTAATTTTTGGAGAGCTCCAACAGATAACGATTTTGGTAATAAAATGAATATAAGAAACAATATATGGCGGACAGCAGGGGATAATTACACTTTAGAAACGATTCAGGTGATTGAGGAAAAAGGAAAAAGCAGTGTTGTCGCCAAAATGAAGCTTAATGATGTTTTTTCGGATTATACAATCAAATATTCATTGAGCAATGACGGAGCTTTGGAGGTACTGCCGTCTTTCAAAAAAGGAAATGCTCCTTTGCCGGACATGCCTCGTTTTGGAATGATTTTCGCTCTTAAAAATTCGCTGGAAAACCTTGATTATTACGGAAGAGGGCCATGGGAAAATTATTCAGACAGAAATACAGCATCAATCAAAGGCATTTATGAAAGTAAAGTCGCAGACCAATATGTACCCTACACACGGCCACAGGAAAATGGATATAAAACAGATGTCCGCTGGTTTAAACTTTCAGCCACTAACGGTAATGGGCTTGAAATAAATGGACTACAGCCTTTATGCATGAGTACTTTGAATAATTATCCAAGTGATTTTGACTCGGGATTAACCAAAAAGAATATGCACATTAGCGACATTACACCAAGAAAAGAAGTTGTCGTCTGTGTGGATTTAGCCCAACGGGGATTAGGAGGAGATAATAGTTGGGGGTTGTATCCGCATGAACAGTATTTATTGAAACAGAATGAATACAGCTACGGTTTTGTAATAAAACCAACAGAATAAAACAGAAAATATGTATTAGCAATAATTTTTCTTGTTGCACTATTCAGATTTCCCCCAAGTCATGCAATTGATTCACCAGCGATTGTATGACTTATCTTTAATTGACGAAAAAAATATCACTAAAAAAGTTGGTACTCATGAAGAGGAACCAATAGTTTTAATATGATTTTAAATAAGTAAAATATGGGTAATACTAATACAAATGGAAGATTAGTTTCTTTGGATGTTCTCAGAGGATTTGTCATGTTTTGGATTATGAGCGGAGAACATATCATGCATACCTTGGCTAAGGCTCTTCCAATTCCTGTTTTTATATGGATGTCATCACAACTGCATCATACAGACTGGAACGGCATTACGTTTTATGATATGATATTCCCCATATTTCTATTCGTTGCTGGTGTTTCTATGCCGTATTCTTTTGAGAAGAAAATGAGTATTGCCGGTGTGAGTACTCCAGTAGAATTACCAGCAGAGGAAAAACGAAAAATATACCTGTCCATGTTAAAAAGGGCATGCAAATTATTACTGTTGGGATTTATTGTCAATGGATTATTGAGGTTTGACGGATTTGACCAAACTCGGTTTGCCAGCGTTCTAGGCCGTATTGGTCTTGCTTGGTTTTTTGCAGGAATTATCTATTTAAATTTTGATATAAAAAAACAAGTGCTTTGGTTAGTGAGCATCTTGCTTGGTTATTATTTAGTAATGAAGTGGATACCAGTCCCAGGGTTTGGGGCTGGTATTTTAACGCCGGAAGGTTCTTTTTCGAGCTATATTGACCAGCAGTTTTTACCGGGCAGGCTGCATAGCAAAGTATATGATCCCGAAGGTTTGTTCTCAACGATACCTGCTGTTGCCACTGCTTTGTTGGGAATGTTTTTAGGAACTTTTTTGAAAAGCAGAGCAAATGATTTTTCTGTAAGCAGAAAAATATTGATAATGATCGCATCAGGAGCTGTTTTAATAGGAATAGGTATTCTTTGGAATTATGATTTCCCAATCAATAAACGTTTGTGGTCAAGCTCTTTTGTGTGTTTTGTGAGTGGATTCAGTATTTTGTTTTTTACTTTTTTTTATCTGATAATTGATGTATTGGGTTTTCATAAATGGGCATTCCCTTTGATATTGATTGGTTCCAATTCTATTCTGATATACATGGCATCCGAAGGTTTGGTCAATTTTGGACATACTGCTGATTTTGTATTTGGAGGACTCATTAAGTTCTCTCCGATTATTTGGCAGCCCGTGTTTACAGCATTGTCAGTAACGTTTATCCAGATCATTTTACTATATTTTCTGTACAAAAGAAAATGGTTTTTGAAAGTTTAAACAGAAATGAAATGTAAACCCATTGGATACAATTCATTAAAATAACTATTTAACGCAAAGAGACATAGATTTTTTAAATTACTGATTTGAGTTTTTTTTGAAACAATAAATTTTCACATTGATGCTGTGCAATTGTTTGTAAACTCAAACATCTTTTTTAAGTAAAACTAAAACTATGTCTGTGTTAAAAGAATATAATTACAGGATTATTAATATCCTTTTTAAAGATTTAAATGAGGTAAACCTAAAAATATTTAAATCAAATTTTACTCGTATTAACTAAAAATAAACCAACCAATTATGAATGTATTGCAAACCGCAGATTATATAGTTTTCTTTATTTATTTCATTTTAGTAACAACTTACGGAATGTATATTTACAGAAGCAAAAAAAACACATCTACCAGTTCACAGGAATATTTTTTAGCCGAGGGATCACTGACTTGGTGGGCGATTGGGGCATCATTAATAGCCTCTAATATTTCGGCGGAGCATTTTATCGGGATGAGCGGTTCTGGTTTTGCACTCGGTTTAGCAATTGCTTCTTATGAGTGGATGGCGGCCGCGACATTAATTTTGGTAGCGGTGTTTATTTTGCCAGTTTATCTCAAAAACAAGATATTTACGATGCCGCAATTTTTGGCAAAAAGATACAATGGCACGGTAAGTACGATAATGGCTGTAATCTGGCTTTTGATATATGTGTTTGTAAATCTTACTTCTATTATATATTTAGGGGCTTTGGCAATTTCGTCTATTGCACCAGTCAGTTTTGAAGCTTGTGTTATAGGATTGAGTCTGTTCTCTGTTATTGTTACTTTGGGAGGAATGAAAGTAATAGGATATACTGATATTTTTCAAGTTATAGTATTGATTTTGGGAGGTTTGGTTACAACTTACTTGTCATTGACCTTATTGTCTGAGCAGTTTGGATTTGGTAAAGACATTCTTAAAGGACTTTCTCTTTTAGCGGAAAAAGCACCGGATCATCTGCACATGATATTTGATAAATCAAGTCCTCATTACAATGAACTTCCCGGAATGTCTGTGCTTATTGGGGGTATGCTTATCAATAATCTGGCCTATTGGGGATGTAATCAGTACATTGTTCAAAGAGCTTTGGGTGCCGATTTGAAAACGGCTCGAAAAGGGATTTTGTTTGCTGCTTTTTTAAAACTGTTAGTTCCTATTATTGCCGTTTTGCCGGGTATTGCGATGTATGTGATGCATCAAAGCGGAATGTTTCAGCAGGAAATGGTAGATGCCGCAGGGACTTTAAAACCCGATCATGCCTATCCGACATTAATGAATTTATTGCCTGCTGGATTAAAAGGAATAGCTTTGGCAGCTTTAACAGCGGCAATTGTTGCTTCTTTGGCCGGTAAAGCCAACAGTATTTCCACAATTTTTTCATTAGACATCTATAAAAAATATTTTAACAGAGAAGCATCTGAAAGAAAATTGGTGCTGACCGGAAGATGGTGCGTAGTAATCTGTATGTTTATTGCCGCTCTGGTTGCTCCAGCATTAAAATCATTAGACCAAGCCTATCAGTTCATACAAGAATATGTTGGTTTTTTCTCGCCAGGCGTTCTTGCCATTTTTTTATTGGGAATGTTTTGGAAAAAAACAACAGCTTCAGCAGGGCTTGCTGGTGCTTTCCTAACGGTTCCTATTGCTGCAGTATTAAAGTTCCTGCCAATGTGGACGAATGGTGCTTTTCCTGATTATCCTTTTTTGGACAGAATGACGATCGCTTTCTTTATCATAGTATTGCTAATGGTGGCTATTAGTCTTTTAAAACCTGAATCTAAAGAGCAGCATGAAACACACCAGATAGAAGTAGATACAGCGATGTTCAAAGTGTCCTCGGAGTTTGTTATTGGGTCATTCATCATCAGCGGGGTATTAATAGCTTTATATACTGTTTTTTGGTAATTTCATGTAGGATTAAGTGATTTATCTGGAAACAGATTGATTAAAATTTTAAATCAAGGATTTGAAAATAGTCTTTTAATAATAAAACAAATGATAAATAAACCTATAATTGCAATAATCGTTTTTTGCTTATCACTTACTGCCGTTGCACAAAAAGTGTATGATGTAAAAAAATATGGAGCCAAAGGTGACGGAAAAACTAACGATGCAGCTGCTATTCAAAAAGCTATTGATGCGTGCAGTGTAACAGGCGGGCAAGTATTGATTCCGGCTCCGTTTACGTTTTTGACCGGACCTTTCAATGTAAAATCAAATGTGGATTTGCATATTGAGGGCGGAGCCAAAATTTTGGCAAGTCCGGATGAAAAATTATATACCGAAAGTGCTTTTCGTGCCAACAAAGGAGAAGGGACGATTTGGATTGGCGGCAAGAACATCGAGAATTTCACCATTAGTGGCAGTGGGAAAATTGACGGTAACGGTATTTCGTTTATGGGAGCCGAAGAAGAAGATGCTTATGTACTGAAGCCTTTCAATGTCTTGGACCCGCGTCCTCATGTTCTTACGATAATAGGCGGGAAGAATATCAGGATAAAGGATGTTCATATTGGAAACTCGGCCTATTGGACCGTTCATCTTGTGGGCTGCAACGATGTTGTCATTAGCGGAATCACTTTGTTGAACAGTTTGAAAGTCCGCAATAGCGATGGAATTGATTTGGATCATTCAAAAAATGTCCGCATTAGTGATTGTTATATCGAAAGCGGTGATGATTGCATTTGTTTAAAAAATAGAAGAGAATTTGAGGAATTTGGCTCCTGCGAAAATATAACGGTTACTAATTGTACAATGACCAGCAGTAGCTGCGCCATCAAGATCGGTTCAGAAAATATGGATGCCATCAGACAGGTTGTGTTCAATAACTGCATTATTAAAAATAGTAATCGTGGAGTTGGTATTCAAAATCGGGACGAAGGAACGGTGAGCGATGTTATTTTTTCTAACATGATTATTGAAGGAAAATTGACAACAGATACTTGGTGGGGAAAAGCAGAACCTATTTATGTAACGGCCTACAGTCGAGCAAGCGGCAATCATAAAGATGCAAACTGGCGTTTTCCAAAAGGTGCAACCGAAGGAAAAGTGGGGGCAATAAGCAATATTTATTTTACCAATATTCAGTGTACTGGCGAAAATGGAGTTTATGTCAGCGGAGAAACCAAGGATAAAATTAAAAACATAGTTTTTGAAGGAGTGAATGTTTCTATCGATAAAATATCCAATTTTCCCGGGGGAGTTTATGATCGCCGACCATCAAAAATGGATGGTTTTGTAAAAGGAAGTACATCAGGATTTTATTTTGACACCGCAGAAAATATAAAAGTTCAGAATTGTTCTGTGAATTGGGGAAAGAACAAAAAGGATTACTTCAAATATGCCGTTGAAAGCAAAAATGTTGATGTTTTGAAAGTGAATAATTTAGATGGAGAATCTGCTTTTCCAGATAAATATGAAGCTGTAAAAAAATAATGCAAAAATTTCCCTTCAGCCCCCAATAAAAGTGGAAATCCTTATGAGTCTCGTTATTTTTTTCACGAGACTCATAAGTTTGCAACGGATTGTTTCGACAGTTCGTCTTTCAGCTTCGTGTGCGGGACGATGCCGGCAGAAAAAAAGCCTATTCTTTCTGCTCCAAATGATGAAAGTTTGGATAAATTTGCGAGACAAAAAAATAATCAATTCATTGCACAAAATGAAAACTAAAATAATTATAAGAATCATAATTGGCGGTTTACTATTGAATGGCTTTTATGGATTTGCCCAAAAGACAGTTTTAGAAGTTGACGTTACTAAAACCATTACCAAAATCCAGCCCACAATGTTCGGTCTGTTTTTTGAAGATATAAATTTTGCCGCCGATGGAGGATTGTATGCCGAGATGGTTAAAAACCGGTCCTTTGAGTTTGATAAACCATTGATGGGGTGGGAGCAGCCTAATACCAAAAGGTCTTCTTTGAACATGCAATCGGGTGTTGCAACGCCGATCAAAGTATTGGAAAATAAAACCAATACTAATTTTTGCAGAGTTCTGGTAAATGATGATAAAGGATATGCAATCATCAATGAGGGATTTAGAGGGATGGGAGTCAAAAAAGACGAGAAGTACAATCTTTCTTTAAAGGCAGCCAATCATGGAGGAGCAATCAAAAAAATAATCATTCAGTTTATTGATAAAGATAAAAAGGTTATTGGCGAAACTAGCATTTTACCAGCATCTGGCGAATGGAAATACTATACAGCACAATTTACAGCAACTCAAACTGAGGCGAAAGCAAAATTGAAAATAACTTTTGAAGGAACAGGAACTATTGATTTAGACATGATTTCGCTGTTTCCGGAAGATACTTGGAAGAATAGAAAAAATGGTTTGCGAAAAGATATTGTACAGCTTTTGTATGATATGAAACCAGGATTTTTGCGTTTCCCAGGCGGTTGTATTGTAGAGGGAAGAACTTTGGCAGACCGCTATCAATGGAAAAAATCGGTTGGTGATGTCGAGAACAGAAGAACGATGATGAACCGTTGGAATGTGGAGTTCAACCATAAACAGACTCCAGATTATTTTCAAAGTTTCGGATTGGGATTTTTTGAGTATTTTCAGCTATCGGAAGATATTGGCGCGACTCCATTGCCTATTTTAAGCTGTGGAATGGCTTGCCAATATAATACGGGTGAATTGGCACCAATAGAAGAATTGGATCCGTATGTACAAGATGCTTTGGATTTAATTGATTTTGCCAATGGCTCAGAAGCTACGACCTGGGGAAAACTCCGTTCGGACATGGGACACCCAAAACCGTTTAATCTAAAACACATTGGTGTTGGGAACGAACAATGGGGGCCTGATTATATTGAAAGGTATAAAGTTTTTGAAAAAGCGATTAAAGCAAAATATCCGAACATAATTATCGTGTCCGGAAGCGGACCGTCACCAGACGGAGAACATTTTGATTTTGCTACACAGGAACTTAAAAAGCTAAATGCTGAGCTTGTAGATGAACATTATTATGAAAGTCCGAAATGGTTTAGAGAAAATGCCACGCGCTATGACAAATACGATAGAAAAGGACCAAAAATATTTGCTGGAGAATATGCTGCCCAAAGTGTTTCTGGAGCCAATTCAAATAACAGAAATAATTGGGAATGTGCCTTTTCGGAAGCTGCTTTTATGACCGGATTGGAACGAAATGCCGAAGTAGTTAATCTGACTTCCTATGCTCCGCTAATGGCTCATGAAGAAGCATGGCAATGGACACCAGACATGATTTGGTTCAACAATTTAATGGCTTATGGTTCGGCTAATTATTATGTCCAAAAATTATTTGCGACCAATAAAGGAACCGATTTATTGGCCATTACCAATGGAGGAAAACCGCTAATAGGACAAAACAGCCTGTATGCATCTGTGGTGAAAGATGTTAATTCTAAAGAAGTAATAGTAAAACTAGTGAATACAGCAGCAACAGCCCAAGAGGTTGAGGTTGATTTAAAAGGAAGTAAATTAGAATCTAAAGGATCGGTTATAACGCTTACCAGTCCGAATTTACAAGATGAAAACACTTTTGCCGATCCAAAAAAAATAAGTCCGACAGAAACCGAATATAATCTGAAAGGTGAGAAAGCACAAATGAATCTGCCTGCTTATTCTGTTACTGTTTTGAAGCTGAAGATGAGATAATGTGGTATCAAAAAAAGCTTCAGATTTATCTGAAGCTTCCTTAGTTCAATGATTGAGCCAGTAATTTAATTTATTTATAATCACTCCTTTTTGTAATTACAAAAGAAGAATCAGTAATAAAATAATAATGACAATTGCTCCAATGGAAAGATAGACACCGTTTCCTGTAGCTTTTAGATTTGCTTTGATTGTTTTGACTTCTTTACGGAGTTCTTTTTTCTCTAAACGGCTCATGTTAGATTTGTCCATTTTTTTTATTTCTTCAAGACGGTTAAGCATGTTTTTTACCTCAATTGGCAATTCTTTGCTTTTTGATGTAGCTTCGATTGGGTCTTTTTCTGATGCTGTAATTGTGGTAGGAACTAAGCTTAATGATACTAGTAATACCATTAAATAAATGCGTAAATTTTTCATATTGTTTTTTGTTAAATTAATTTTCTTTAGTGCTAATGTTTCTAAATGGTATTATTTAATCTTCGAATGAAAAGCGTTTTTATTTACCAAAAAAGGACTGGAGTTTAAAAATTCCTGTCCTTTTTTTGATATTCAGCTTTTTGGAAATAGTTTTTTTACATCTTATTGGAAGCAAAATCTTTGGCATCTTCCATATGATTTTCCTGATGATTTGTTATATTTCTATATGAATCTTCAAATTTTCTTTTTATTTCACCGGCAAAGTCATTTCCTTTATCGGCAATTTTTTTTCTTGTTTTACTGCCCTCTTCAGGAGCAAATAAAATGCCTAGAATGGCTCCGGCAGCAACACCGCCTAATATTCCTATTGCTAATTTTCCTAAACTCATAATTTCTATTTTTTAATGATTATATATTTCTTCCTTGTATAAGTCTGAACAAAATAGCAATAACTGCTATTACAAGAAGAATGTGAATGATTGATCCTGCACTGTAGGCAAAAAATCCGATTGCCCAAAATATGACTAAAATCACTGCTACGGTATAAAGTAAATTGCTCATGGTTTCTCTTTTTTTAGATTATTTTTTATTGTTAACTGTCAGGTTGTTGAATGCATTTCCCAGTTCGTCCATATCGTGATTAAATTCACGTTTAAAAGACTGCCAGTCTGAGTCGGCATCATTTTTATAAGCTTTCATTTTTAGTTTAAGCTCTTTATTTTTTTCTTCTAGAGTATCGATTTTTTGGTTGTATTCAGCATTCGCTTCTTTTCCAGTTTTTTTTATATCCTGTTTTAGTTCAGCGATTCTGGCATCATTTTTTTCGATCACAGCATTCATTTCATCCTTGAAACTCTGCCATTCTTCGGCATTTGCCTGTCTTCTTGCATCAGCCAGATCTTCTTTGGCATCGACAACATCTTGTTTAGCTTCTTCCACGTTGTCTTGTGCAGCTTGTTCTTCTAGGGAGGGTTTACAGCTCATAAATAGTGTTGCTATACCAAAAATTGCAACTATCGGAATTAAAACTGTTTTTTTCATTTTGCAAATAATTATGTTTATAAAAGGGTTTTTCACTTGTGTGTCAGTTATTCTGGTAACTTTACAGAACAGCCATGAATTTTATGGTAATATTCCTGTTCTACCTGATTACGTAACTCATTATATTCTAATGTTTCTTCACGATATTTGACTGCACTATTTAAAACAGCGTTTTCTTTGTCATTTTCATTCACAGTATTATCCTGCTTTGATGCATTTATTAGGTTTACCATATTTTCTTTTTTTAGTGGCTTCATGATGTTACAAAGTTGTATTTATTTAAGAGATAAAGCCTTACATAACTTTTCGAATAAATTATATTATTTCCATATAAACCTTTTAAATCTGAAGTCCAGTATTAATTTTTTGGAGCAGAAAAATTGGGTGTTTTCAGGAAGTTATGTCCCGCTGTCTATCATAATCTTTTGTGGCGAACCCTGGCACAAAAGGATTTCCGCTTCCATCGGGGCTAGGAGTTACTATTTAGTTTTTTTTTGGTATTATTTTAAAAATTGAAAGAACTAAACTTAAACGGCATTAATATAATTACAGCGTTATTTTTTCTTGATCGAATCTTCCTTTTTTTGTAAATCTTCTTTCTTCTGTTCCTCTTTCTTTTTTGCCTCTTCTTTCTTTTTCGCTGCTTCTTTCTCTTTTTTATTAAAATAGCCTTTCAACAAAAAATTATGTTTTGCCGCTTCCATGTTTTCGCTCAGTCCTTTTGATCCCGTTTGAAGGTTTGTTACAGTGGCATCTAGTTTTTTGGCAAGTGCATCATCATTCATCAATTTTGATAACGTACCTTTTCCATGATTCATATTGTAGGTAAACTGCGCTAATTCGCCAGTAATGATTTCTGCATTTTCGACGCTGGTTTTCACACTATTCATTAAATTATCCATTTCTATTGGATTCGTAGAATTAATATAAGCATTGTTTTTTATGACTTTATTGGATGAGGTTCCTGGAGAAATAGTCAGTATTTTATCACCTACCAATCCGTCAGAACTGATACTGGCTCTGGCATCGGTTTTAATAAATTTCTTAACTTCTTCCTGAATTGTCAAAACAACAACTACACTGCTGTCATTTACCAGCGCAATTTCGCTGACAGTTCCAATATTTATTCCAGAAAAGCGCACATTGTTACCAATTTTTAAACCGCTTACTGTTTTGAATTTTGATTTTAACTGGAAGGTAGAGCCAAAAAGGTTTTGCTGTTTTCCCACAAAATAAATGATGAGGATAAACAGTATCAGTCCTCCTGTTATAAACATTCCTAGTTTCCAATTTGATTCGGCGTCTTTATTCATGATTTAAGTTTTTATCGATTAAATGAAAAAGGAACGTACCCATTCGTTCTTGCTTTTTTCCAATTCCGCATAGGTTCCTTCTGCTGTGATTTCTCCTTCTTTCAGAATTAAAATTCTGTTCCCGGTAATTTTTGCACAAGCCATATCGTGAGTAATTATTATGGAGCTTGTTTTAAATTTTTTCTGGACATCAAGTATCAGTTCACTGATTTCTCTTGATGTAATGGTGTCTAAACCAGATGTTGGTTCGTCATATAAAATAATTTCAGGCTTGATAATAAGAGCTCTTGCTAATGCAATTCTTTTTTGCATTCCGCCGGATAATTCGGCTGGCATTTTATCGATGGATTCTTCAAGTCCAACGCTTTCTAAAGCTTCAATGATCTTGCTTTCAATTTCATCTTCAGATAGATCACTAGTATGGTGTTTTAATGTAAATTTCAAATTCTGTCTTACAGACATGGAATCATATAGCGCTCCATTTTGAAACATAAAACCAATCCGGACTCTTAGACTGTTAAGTTCTTCATACTTTAAATCGGTAATTTCCTGACCGGAAATTTTTATGCTTCCTTTGTCTGACTGCACCAGTCCGACAATACATTTTATTGTAACGGATTTCCCGGAACCGGAACGGCCTAGAATTACCAGATTTTCTCCTTTATTCAGTTTAAGATTTATGCCTTTTAAAATAGCATTTGTTCCAAACGACTTATGTAAATTCTCGATTGCTATAATTTGTTGTGTTTCCATGATTTTAGAAAAATAAATCAGTTATTTGAACAGCCAGCATATCAATAATAAAAATGGAAAGTGAAGCTAAAACAACTGCTTCATTCGCCGCTATTCCCACACTTGCTGTTCCGTTTGAAGCATTAAAACCTTTATAGCATCCTATTGTTCCTATGAAAAAACCAAAGAAATATGTTTTGACAGTAGCAGGAAATATGTCGAGATAGTGTACACTTTCAATCACTTCGGCAAAATAGAGAAACAGACTTATATTTCCATGGATGTTGTAACCAATATAGCCCCCTATAATCCCAATGAAATCAGCGTAAAACACTAAGATCGGAATCATTAATGTTGTGGCGAGAATTCGGGTTACGACTAAATATTTAAATGGATTAATTGCCGAAACTTCCATAGCGTCTATCTGCTCGGTCACTTTCATAGAACCCAGTTCGGCTCCAATTCCTGAAGCGATTTTTCCAGCACAGATCAAAGCAGTAATCACAGGAGCTATTTCCCTGATCAATGACAGGGAAATCATGCTTGGCAGCCAGGATTCGGCTCCAAATTTTAACAGCGTCGGACGCGACTGAAGCGTAAGCACTAATCCCATTATAAACCCTGTGATCGTGATTAAAGGCAGTGTTTTATATCCGACAGCATAGCATTGTCTGGTAAATTCCCTGAATTGAAAAACAGGTTTGAAAAGTTCTTTGAAAAACCGGCTAATAAAGAGGGAAATATTGCCCGTTTCCTCAAAAATATTTTTTAGGTATGTTGTCAAAATAGTATAGTTTTATATATTCCTGTAACAGTTAAATTAATAGCACAAAACATTTATCACCAATCGGTAATTGGTGTAAAATTAAGCCTGCTGCAGTCAAATTGTTTTACATAACTTTCCTTATAAGCTGCATTATTCACACCTTAAATTTTTTGCTTTTCGGAGAGTTCTTTCAACGAAAAAAGACTGTCTTTTAGGACAGCCTTTGAGCAAAAAAAAAAAACAACTAACCACTTTAACTATAATGACTAAGCTAAATATCTTCTAAGAACCCATGCAGCAGTTTCGTGCTGCTGTAATATTCCTGTCAGCAAATCTGCTGTTCCGGCATCGTGATTTTCCTCTGCAGATGTGTCTATGTCTTTGCGTAATTCAGTTATTAGGATCTCATGATCGGCTAATAATTCTGCAAGCATGGCTTTTTGATTAGGGAATTTGTTTGGGTTTTCCTTAATTCGGGAAAGCTTTATAAACTCGCTCATTGTACCAATTGTTTTTCCTCCCAATTTACCAATGCGTTCTGCGACCAAATCTATAGTCTGCTCGATTTCAGTATATTGTTGCTCAAATAATTTATGCAGTTCCATAAAGCTTTCGCCTGCTACATTCCAATGGAACTTTCTGGTTTTGACATATAATGTCATTTCATCTGATAATACAACAGATAGAAGGCTGTTTGCTTTTTGCAGATGATCTTCTGTTATTCCTATTTTTGGTGTCATATTATTGTTTTAAAATTAAAAATATCAATGCCATTTGTTAGGACCAAAAAAATATTTATGGTGAGTTGCTTCTTCTCTTGACTAAACAACATTGATTATTGATGTTGAAATTAAATATATATAACCCCCATTATTTTATTAATTTCAATAAAGTAAAATTCTACAAAAACTGCTGTTAAATTCTTATACAATTTTAAAAATAAGTTATATAATTACAAGTAGTTATGCTCTTATGTAGGATATATTACTGTTGATTTTGATACCCGATTTCAATTTACTTGTTTGTGAATGAATGGCTGTGTCTTTGTTTTTTCCGACTTTGAGGTTCAAGTTTTTTTGAACTACAAGCCTAGCCATTAAATAACTCACTGTTGATTCTGCACCTTGATTCAAGTTGATATAATCTTCCTCCAGACCGTCATAACACCCACCTGTACATGGATTGTAGATGATTTGATTCAGATGATTGTTTCCTAAAAACCAGCTGAAACCAATTTCCATTTTTTCTAAATACCCATTTTCTCTGAAAACACTGTAAAATTTATTTAGAGCGAGTATGGTATAGGATACATCTATTGGCTGTTCGCCACCGATTGGTTTTTGCTTTGGCTCATTTCCATTGATAAGCCAGCCTTTGTTCGAAATGACTTTTATACTGCTGCTGGTATAAATTTTAGACAGTAAAAAGTCAAAAGATGTTTTTGCAATTACTTTATAACTGTGTTCCCCAGTTGCTAAATATGCGCACAGCATAGCTTCGGGTAAAATACTGTTGGCATACGTAAGATAGTTTTCGTACCACATCCAGTTTGCCTTTGATTCATGCTTGTACATTTGCGCGAGCTTGTTTGCTAAGTGCTTTATCAGGGAAATATTTTGTGTTGTATTGTTTTTCAAATTGCTGTAATACAATCCTTTTATAATAAAAGCCATTGCTCTGGTAGAATGAATTTTAGTCGCATTTATTAGTGCTTTCTGCATCAGTGAGACTGCTTTTTCTTTTAAATCTGTTGGCAGTAAATCTCCGATTGAAATTAAGTATCCTAAAGCCCAAATGGCTCTTCCGTTTGCATCAGCAAGGTTTTCGCTGTTTTGCTTGGTGAATTTTTTATCGGTGTCAACATAATTTAAAAAATAACCATCCGGCTGCAGACAGAATTTTATAAAATTGAAATATTGAATGATGTATGGTAAATCGGCGGTATCATTTGTCAATTCAAAATGCTGGCACATTGCCACCAATGCCCTTGCATTGTCATCGATAGTATAGCCCGATTCCAAATCAGGCTGATTGATTATGGAAAACTGTATCATTCCAAATGAAGTTGTCAGTTTTTTGAAATGGTTAAGATTGATTTCGGGAATTCTATATTTCAAAGGTATTTTTTTAGCAGCAGTTTTTTTAAAAAGCGCCGCATGTGCAAGAGCTGAGTTTTGCCAAACCGTAGGCGCCAATTTATGAATCCCGTTTGAAGCAATTTTTTTACGTAATTGCTCATTACCTAATAAACGGATAACTTGTTTGGCTAACTGTTCCGGGTTTTCGAAATCGACAATAATTCCAGTCCCTTCTTTCAATACTTCAACAGCATGCGGAATCGGGGTGGAAATAATCGGACAGCCACAGCTTATCGCATACGAGAAAGTACCGCTTACTGCCTGGTTTCTGTCATTGGAAGTAAAAAGATAAATATCCGTTAGCTGCAGGTATTCCAGCAGTGATTTTAACGGTAAATATTCATCAACAAATTTTACATGATTATCTAACTGCAGGTCTTTGATTTTCTCTTTCAGAAAGTTTCTGTATTTTTCACCCTCATGGCGCACAACGCTCGGATGCGTTTTTCCGATAATAAGGAATAATACATCTGGTTCTTTCTTGACAATAGTTTGCAGGGCATTCAAACTGGTTTCAATACATTTTCCTGAACTAAGCAGTCCAAAGGTAGAAATGATTTTTCGCCCTGATAAATTATATTTGTCTTTGAGAACTTTTTTATCAGAATGTTCAACCAAATGTGTACCATGAGGAATTACTGTGATTTTATCCTCTAAAACATTATATTCATTTTCTAATAATCGTGCAGAATTATTGGTCATTACAATAAAAGCATCAACAATTGTGTCAATTTCTTGAACGTGTTTTATTAGTTTTTCATCTGCGCGTGGCAAAACAGTATGAAAAACAACAATTACGGGTTTGTTGACTGATTTTAAAAAAGAAATAAAATCTTCTTCATTTTCTCTAAAAAGTCCAAATTCATGCTGAATTAAAACTATTTCGATAGTTTTATTTTTATTGATATTTTTAGCCAATTCTACGTACGAATTTGGATTGTCTGTTTCCAAAACCGAAAATATTTCATCAGCATAAATGTGTTTTTCATTTTGAAGTTCTAAAGCTGCAATTTTTATATCGAATGATTTTTTGAATTGGTTGTTCAGAGCCAAAACTAAATCCTGCGAATACGTTGCAATGCCACATTCCCGTGGCGGAAAAGTCGTGATGAATAAAATTTCAGGTAACTTATTTTCTTTTTTTTGAAAATCTGCTATACTATTAGAACCATTTATAAGTTCTTTCTTGGTCGTAAATAAATGGATATTTTTCATCGGTGTATATTTTTTTAATGGGTGTATAATTCTCTAATTTATTTTTTTATAAATTTAATTCCTTTCAAAAAATTGGATAAAACTCCTGTTTAAGGGCAGAATTTTGGGCTTTTAGTAATAATTATAAAGATCATTTTTTATGTAATAGCAGCCGTTATATTACTTTTCTAAAAAGTTATAACATTCACACTTTTAGTTTTTTTCTAAAAGTGGAATTCAGATAAATAGGTATTTAATCAGTTGATATTCAATGATAAATACGGTTTTAATTTACAAATAAAAACCGATTGAGGATGATAAAAGACCGTTAATAATTTTATTAATTATTTATTAAAAGCATATAGATTAAACAGCCGGCTTATTACAGCAATTTTTGATTTAAAAACTGCATTATAAATTATTTGGAGTTTTTATAAGTCTCTAAGTTTTTTGCGAAGACTGTAAGACATCATTTGATTAACAACTGTAAAATGGAATAATTTATTTGTAAGAATTGAAAGTGTATGGCGTAATAATTAAATTGTTAATAAGTATTTCCGCTTTTATCAAACCCGCATTTTTACTTAGTTTGCTTTTTTGTATCATTGTAAGGTTTAATATTTAATAACTGATATTATAATGGCAATAAATTTACAAAAAGGGCAAAAAATCGATATTGGATTGTCTAAAATTTCTGTAGGATTAGGCTGGGACCCAAATGAAGGAACCGGGCATGATTTTGATCTTGATGCTTCTGCTATAATGATTAATTCTGATCGCAAACTTCTAGGTGAAGATTATTTTATTTTTTATAATAATTTGAAATCTCCTGATGGTGCCTTAGAGCATACCGGAGACGATCCCACAGGCGGAAACAGTGACGGCGATGATGATGAAGCAATTATAGTTGATTTGAGTAAAATTAATGAGAATGTGCAGGAAATTCTTTTTGTGGTTACCATTGAAGATTTTGAAAGAAGAAAACAAAATTTTGGACAGGTGAGAAATTCTTATATTCGAATTGTTGATAATGCAAGCGGTCAGGAGATTGCCAAATATGAGCTTGATGAGGATTTTTCAATCGAAACCGGCGTTGAATTTGGAAGGCTGTATAAGCGCAATGAACAATGGAGGTTTGAGGCTTCCGGAATTGGTTACAGAGCAGATTTAGGTTTTTTTCTTGAGAAATATTTTTCAGGAGAAATCATTAAATAATTAAGAATAGCGGTAGGCTTATTGGTTTAATTCATAGCATGCCGGCATTAAAAAAAAATGAAAATAAATTACAAAAATTACACCCATCTTTCTTTTGATTTATGGTTAACGCTAATTAGGTCTAATCCAGAATTTAAGAAAAAGAGGAATTTATTATTTAAAGATTTCTTTGAGATAAACTGCTCAATTGAAAGAGTAAATGAAGTTGTTCGATATTATGATGTATTGTGTAATAGTATTAACGAAAAAACAGGCTTAAATTTAAACACGTATGAAATTTATTATCTAATTTTAAACGCTCTTGAAGTTGACCTGAATACAAATGGAACAGAGAGATTAGGTGAGTTTTACAATGAAACAGAAAAATTGTTTTTAAATTATAAACCTGAATTGATTTTTCCGGATATTAAGCTTCAATTTGAGAAAATAACGGCTGAAGGAAAGTCAATAAATATATTGAGCAATACCGGATTTATTAATGGTAAAACTCTTAGAAAGATTTTGTCCTTTTATGAATTGGAGGATTTTATTTCTTTTCAAATTTACTCTGATGAGGTTGGTTATTCTAAGCCTAATAATAAAATTTTTCAATTGGTTTTTGATAAGGTAAATAAAACAAAAGAAACGCAGAAAAAAGAAATACTGCATATTGGAGACAATAGTATTGCAGATTATAATGGTGCTGTCAATTTTGGATTTGACGCACATCTATTAAAAATATAAAAGTGAATAAAAGTTATAGTTTACATAAAATTATCGAAAAGGATAATTCCCCGTTTAAAGAAGCTGAATACAGCAGATTCAAATTTGGAGATAAGTTCTATGCAGAAAAATTTGCAAAAGAATTGTTCTCTGGATTTGTTGATGAGTTTAGAGAATTAATTTTAGCGGATAAAGAAATTGTCATATTGCCAAGTCCTTATTTGTCAATTCCAACGGCTTCCAATTTTTTATGCTATTATTTCAAAAAAGAACTCAATAGTTTTTTATTTAAAAACGGAAAAAAGGCAAGTATAGAATCTAAAATTTATAGAAACCAGACGTATGTTACTGATTATGGAAATCTGGATTTTGAGCAAAGGGTGAAATTAATTTCAAATGATACATATTATATTGACAGGAATTTTATTAATGGTAAGCTCTGCATTTTTGTTGATGATATCAAAATAACAGGCAGTCATGAACATACGGTGAATAAAATTTTAGACCAGTATAATGTTGAAGGCGATTTTATATTTGTTTATTTCGCTCAATTGGCCAATAAAGAAATTCATCCCAAAATTGAGAATCACTATAACTATTTTGCAGTTCATAACGTAAAGGATATTGTGTCGATAATAAACAGCGAGCATTTTCAATACAATACCCGAATAGTAAAATTTATTTTAAGTCTAGATGAAGACGAGTTTAATTATTTAGTAATTAATATTTCTGCTATAAAAAGCAATGAATTGTTTCATTTGGCGATAAGCAATAATTATCACCAGATTTTAGAATATAAAAATAACATTAATGTAATAAAAATAGATTAAGACATGGCTATAAATTTGCAAAAAGGGCAGCGTGAAAATATAAACGCTCCAAAATTTACGATTGGTTTAGGATGGGATACTAACAATAGCAGCACTGGATCTGGTTTTGATCTTGATGCTTCTGTTTTTATATTAGGAGACAATAAAAAAATAATCTCCGACTCTCATTTTGTTTTTTACAATAATTTAAAATCTCCAGATGATGCTGTAATACACACGGGTGATAACCTGACAGGAGATGGAGAAGGTGATGACGAACAGGTAAAAATTGATTTGACAAAAATCAACTCGGCTGTAAAAGAAATTTGTATTGTTGTTACCATTCATGATGCTATAGACAGAAAGCAAAATTTTGGTCAGGTGCGAAATTCATTTATCAGAATTGTGGATGACAGCAATAATACTGAATTAGTTAAATATGAACTAGAAGAAGATTTCTCAATAGAAACTGCTGTCGAGTTTGGAAGAATTTACAATAAAGACGGACAATGGAAATTTGAAGCTATTGGCGTTGGAATGAAAGGCGGATTAGAAGATTATTTAAATAAATATAATTAAAAAAACATGGCAATTAATTTAGAAAAAGGACAGCGTATAAATCTTGAAAAAAGTAACGGAACAAAATTACAAAACATTTGTGTTGGTGTAAACTGGGGAGCAATTGAGAAAAAAGGTTTTTTTGGAACTAAAAAAGAACCAGTAGATCTTGATGCAAGCTGTGCAGTTTATGATGACAAGAAAAACCATATCGATTCTGTAAATTTCAGAAAACTGATATCCAGCGACCGTGCGATTAAGCATAGCGGTGATGATTTAACAGGAGATTTAAATGGAGACGACGGATTGGATAATGAAGTGATCACTTTAGATTTTTCACAATTATCTGTTGCGGCACATCATGTTGCATTTTTTATCAATAGTTTTAGAGGACAGGACTTTAAAGATATTCCTTTTGCATCCATCCGTATTTATGAAGGAACTCCAACAAAAGTAAGTCAGGAATTTGCGCGTTTTGATGTTGCAAATGATGCTTCTTTTGCAGGAAATGTGTCTATGGTTCTCGGTGTTTTTTACAAAAGAAACGATGAGTGGAAATTTAGCGCAGTAGGAGTGCCTACAAACGATAAAAAACTAGAACAGACTATCGTTACAATTCAACAGAATCATTTATAAAATCAGCCATGGTAGAGAATCAATTAGTTCCTCAGGAAAATACTGCTTTGATTGATAAAGACGGAAATGTAAACTTAGCTGCAATTACTGAAGCTGATGCAAACAATTACAAATCTATTTCGAATCAGTTAAATGAAAACGATGCCAATTCGATCCTGAATTATGGTGCCGAAATCCAAAATTCGATAGCAAAACAAAGTGATACTTTTTTAACCAACGTTAGAACATACAATTCCGGCGAAGTAGGAACTTTGATCAATGATTTGTTGACAGAATTGAATTATGTAGATGTCGATCAGTTAGATCAGGGACCTTTTAAAAGATTTATGTCTAAAATTCCATTGCTTAATAAATTAGTGGTAGATGTAAAAAAGTTATTCCAGCAATACGACAAGATTACTGTAAATATTGATAAAATCAGTAATAAAGTCAAAGCCGGAATGATTAACTCGGTTAAGGATAACAGCGCTCTTCAAACCATGTTTGATGGTAATGTTGGTCTTATTCATGAAATGGAAAAACACATTATTGCAGGTCAGATTCGATTTAAGGAATTAAGCGAAGAACTTGCTGTAATGGAAGGAAACCCGGCGCAGTATCAGGATTATCAGATTGCTGATAAAAGAAATTTCATCAATCGCTTGGACAAACGTCTGGCCGATATGAAAATTGTCCGTTTTATTATGCTGCAGTCTTTGGCACAAATACGTGTGGTACAAAACAACAACACATCAATTGCCGAAAAAGCGCAGTCTATCCTGACTACGACAATGCCGGTTTGGAAAAACCAGCTGACGCTTGCTGTAGCACTTCAAAGACAAAAACAGAACATTGAAATTCAAAGAAAAGTATCAGAAACTACTAATACAATTTTGCAGAAAAATGCTGAAATGCTGAAACAAAACAGTATTGAAGTGGCTAAAGAAAATGAAAACACCATAGTGTCTTTAGAAACTTTAAAAATGACTACAAAATCATTAATAGATACTTTAACCGAGGTAAAACAAATTCACGATCAAGGCACGGAAACAAGAAGACAGCTTGATGCCGGATTGCAAAGCCTTGAAGCAGAATTAAGAAAAGGGGTTGTAAGTTAATATAAGATAAGGAAGGAAATAACTGAATGCAAGAGGAAGAGGAGCGGTTCGCTCAAATAATAAAAGATAGTAACAGAAAACTTGTGATTTTAGAATTGTTATCCAATTTCTTTAATCACAAGGACTTTGTTGGAGTTTTGGTAAAAACAAAAATCATTCATACTCTTTTTCAAAATAACAGGGCATTAGATATTAATAAATTAGAATTATTTCACATACAATTTACAAGCAGTCTTATTGACTTGTTTCAAAAGATTAAAAAATCAAAAGAACAGCAGTACATTCTTATTTCAGATGAAATTTATATCAATAAGGATATTATTTCGAAACTGAAATCTGAAATTGGCGAAGAAAAATTCCCTGAGCAGGCAAAAGAACATGCTCAAAAAATGTCCAAGAAAATTGAACAGCTGTATCAAATTTTGGCATCAGATGGCAAAAGCTTTTTTGATTGGAATGAAACAATGACCTTTTCAGATAAAATTAAATCTGAATATTACAGGGAAATAAATATTGAACAGTACGAAAAGGTAACTGCTGTTAATAGAAAATTCTATGAAAATAAGCATGTTAGGTTTGAGAAAAAGCTGTTGGGCAGATTGAATATATTGAAGTTTAAAATTAAGTTTTTGTGTGGTTTAGTCTGCAACAATGAAATTATCGAAGTGTATGAATTTAGAGATTCGAATGATAAGTTCGTTTTTGTAGGCAACGAAAAGTCTTTTTATTTCATTGAAAATGATATCGAAAAAGCAGTCGATCTCTCTAAAAACAATTCTGCCAAAGGTGAAATTATTGTGCAATTGCAAGATAAGAATGCGCTGTTGGAATTAGAATTATGCACTATTAAAACATCTCTTCCTGAAAGTTTGCAGGAGGTATTAAAAGATTATTTAAATAAAATTTCGTCTGTAGACTTTTTAGAAGATTTGCAAAATGTCGATGAGCAGACCAATATTTTAAAAACAATGTTGAATATTAATATTAATTAAAGACAAATAGAATGGCAATTAATTTAGAAAAAGGTCAAAGACAAAGTATAGATGCACCAAAATTTACTGTAGGACTTGGCTGGGACAGTAATTCAAGCAGTACAGGAGAAAGTTTTGATTTAGACGCTTCCGTTTTTTTAGTTGGGGCTAATGGTAAAATTCCAAATGATAATCATTTTGTTTATTATAACAATCTAAAATCACCTGATGGAGCGGTAACACATACAGGAGATAATTTAACGGGTGCAGGAGATGGCGATGACGAAAAAATTCAAATTGATCTGACTAACATATCTCCGGATGTAAATGAAATTTCATTTGTGGTAACGATTCACCATGCAGATACAAGAAGACAAAATTTTGGTCAGATTAGAAATTCATACATCAGAATTTTAGATCAGGCAAATGTTGAATTAGTGAAGTACGAGCTGGATGAAGATTTTTCCATTGAAACAGCAGTTGAATTTGGAAGAATTTATAAAAGAAATAATGAGTGGAAATTTGAAGCAGTAGGAATTGGAATGAAAGGTGGCTTACAAGATTATTTAAATAAATATAATTAATTAAACCCTATTAAAATCTATGGCAATTAACTTAACCAAAGGACAAAAAATTGATTTAAGAAAATCAAGCGGTGAATCATTAACAAATTTCTGCGTCGGTGTAAACTGGGGAGCAATTGAAACAAAAGGATTCTTAGGATTATCAAAAAATGTAACAGAAATTGATTTGGATTTGAGTTGCATTTTAATTGATGACCAGAATAAACTTTGTGATCATTTGTATTCTCCATTATACAGAGTAGAAGTATTACAGCAGTTTGGTCTTCCAAAAGGTAAATTATTGAGTGTTGATGGCGCTCTAAAACACACTGGTGATGACCTTGCAGGTGATACAGGTGGAGACGACGGTTTAGATAATGAAATTATTACCGTTGACCTTTCAAAAGTTGATGCTAAAGTCACTCAAATATTTTTCTTTTTAAACAATGCAGGAAAAGAAGATTTCTCTCAAATTCCGTATGCAAAAATCAGAATGTACGAAGGTACTCCAACGAGAGTGGTTTCAGAATTCGCATCTTATAATGTTTCTGCAGACCGTCAATATGTAAACAAGCGCTCCATCATTATGGGTAAATTATACAAACGTAATGGGGAATGGAAATTTAGTGCTATTGGTGATCCAACAGATGACACATTCTTAGGACAGACTATTCATAAAATTGTTCAGTCTTACCTATAATGGAAATTAAAAACATCGAAGGACTAAAAGTTTCGCAGATTAGAGACATGGTTCAGCAGGGAGGGAAATTTGTTATATTTCCATACACGGTGTCATTTATATTAATGACTTTAAGAAGAAGTTCTGATATTTATTTCATCAAAGCTGATGAAAATACATTTAAGTATTCGTTTGGTTATGTTTTTCTGAACTTAATTGTTGGCTGGTGGGGAATACCATGGGGACCAATTTATACGATTGGTGCTGCTTACCATCATATCGTAGGAGGTAAAGATTTAACTCTGGAGGTTATGAGTCACTTAACCCAGCATGACCCTGAAGCAAACACAAATACGTATAATATTAATGGTGTTGAAAGCTCTAATCAGGCAGGCAATACTACTGAAACACCAACTTATAATATTCCTGTATAAATAGTAAATTATTACCATGAGAAGACTGCCTGTATATTTAGTATTAGACACATCCGGTTCTATGACCGGTGAGCCTATCGAAGCTGTGAAAAACGGCGTTCAGATGATGATTAGTTCATTAAGACAAAATCCGCAGGCCATTGAAACCGCTTTTTTGAGTGTTATTACTTTCGATACTACAGCGCAGCAGATTATTCCATTAACCGATTTGGCTTCTTTTCAAATGGTCGATCTTAAAGCAACAGGCGTAACTGCATTGGGTGAAGCATTAAGATTATTGGCTCATAAAATAGAAACGGAAGTTGCCAAAACAACTACAGAACAAAAAGGCGACTGGAAGCCATTGATATTTATAATGACTGATGGAATCCCAACGGATAATTGGGAAAGCGGACTAAATGAGTTTAAGAAAGTAAAAACTGCTTATACGGTTGCTTGCGCAGCGGGAGGCGGTGCTGATACCGCTATTTTGAAACGAATTACAGATAATGTAGTAAGTCTTGACACAGCTGATAGTGCCAGTATAGGAAAGTTTTTTCAATGGGTAACCGCTTCTATTGGAGTAACTTCAACAAAAGTTGAAGATTCAGGAAAAGAATTTACAAATTTAAAAGAATTACCTCCGCCACCATCAGAATTAAACATTATCGTATAAAAAGCTCAAATAAATTTTCAATAAGTAAAATATGGATGATAAACAAAATGCTGGTAAGGATATGATTTTTGGTGCTCTATGGTGTATAGGAGGATTAATTGGATCTTTTGCAAATACTGGATATATCTTTTGGGGAGCTGTTCTTTTTGGGGGAATAAAATTTATGAGAGGATTGACAAATTCATTTTAAAATGAATTCAAGAATGCTATAAATTAAGTTATTCCTGAGTAACAAGATAAAAAAAGTAACATGAGAAGACTACCAGTATATTTTTTATTAGATACTTCGGGTTCTATGTATGGCGAACCCATCCAGGCATTGAATAACGCGTTAAGCGGTATGATAAACACATTGCGTTCAGATGCTCAGGCCTTGGATTCATTATGGATCAGTATCATAACCTATGATCGTGAAGTAAAAGAAATTGTTCCATTGACTGAGCTGGTTAACTTTCAGCTGCCTGAAATTATTTGTCCGCAAAGCGGTCCTACAAATACTGGAGCCGGACTTGATTTTGTTATTCAAAAAGTAAATAAAGAGGTTATAAAAGGTTCAGAAACCCAAAAAGGCGATTGGAAACCTTTGCTTTTTGTTTTTACAGATGGGAAACCTTCAGATATTCAGTTTTACAGAGAAAAAACTCAGGAAATACGAAATATGAGTTTTGGCGCTGTGGTAGGCTGTGCTGCCGGGCACATGGCGAACGACGATATTTTAAAAGAATTGACAGACAATGTAGTGCATTTAGCGTCAGCGGATAGTTCTACATTGAAACAGTTTTTTAAATGGGTTTCAGAAACAATCGAACAAGGGAATAAGAGCCAGGGAACGGGAGAAAGTGTAACATTACCGCCTCCTCCAAGTGAAATAACAGTAGTAATTTAATTTTTTTAAAATGCTTGAAATGATATTTGCACTTTCAAAGACTATAATTAATGTAGCTACAGCTATTGACGAGGCGTACTACGAAGGAAAAGAAAATGAGGTTGAAAATATGGTTTTAAGTTCTGATCAAAAATTAGAAACCATGGACATCGATAATTTGACAGTTTGTTATGAAACTACTGGGATTGATAATTTTTTGATTAAAGACATTGAGAAAAATCTGAAAAATAATTATCTGAAAAATGATTTCGAAATTAAAGATGTTATTATCCGTAAAAATTGCGCTTACTTAAAAGTGATGCACGATATTCCATTCAAAGGAGGAAATAAATGCTACGGAACTTCTTTCTCTATTAATTTCATGGAAGTAAATAATGGCATCTCTGTTTACGGTCATAAAACTAAAAACACTAATGAGAAACTGGTCTTTAAAGAAATTGCAAACGAATTATTAAAAGCTGTTTCCTAATGCATATCATAAAAATTTTTATTCAGATTTTGATTGTAGGTCTGTTTTTGTATTCCAAATTATTGCCGTACAAAGACAAATTAAATCCGCAATACCGAAGCATTTTTGATTTTTTCAATAGTGTTTTCTCTCCCATATTCAATTTTTTAAAAACAATGATAAAACCCTTTCAGGTTGGAATTGGTTTAGCTGTTGATATGACCCAGATTGTACTTTTAATTATTTTTTTAATGTTATTAAATTTCCTTTAAAATGAGAAGATTACCCATATATTTTCTAATCGATATTTCGGAGTCAATGGTTGGAGAACCAATTCAGCAGGTTGAAGAAGGATTAGCCACCATAATTCAGGCTTTAAAGACAGATCCGCATGCCCTTGAAACTGTTTTTGTTTCAATCATAGTATTTGCAGGCCAGCCTAAAACATTAGTGCCATTACAGGAAATAGTGAGCTTTTATCCTCCAAAATTTCCAATTGGAAGCGGCACTTCTTTAAGCAAAGGTTTAGGGCATTTAATGTATGAATTAAGAAGTAATATCGTTAAGACAACGTATGAGGTAAAAGGCGATTGGAAACCTATCGTTTTCTTATTTACAGATGGAGTGCCTACTGATGATAGTCAGGCAGTAATAAACGAATGGAAACGAAACTGGGAAAGAACCGCCAATTTAATTGCGATTTCTTTCGGAAACGAAACAGATACAAAATTATTAGGCGAGCTTACAGAGAATGTCTTGAATTTTAAAAATACAAATGTGCAGTCGTACAAAGAGTTTTTCAAATGGGTAACAGATTCCATAAAAACCAGCAGTATAAGCGTCGAAAATAATTCAAGCGGTTTTGAATTGGCAAAATTAGACGGAGAAACACTTTCGAAAATAGATTTAACGAAAACGGAACCCAATCGTCAATATGTAGATGACAATTTTGTGGTTTTGAACGGAAAATGTCAAAATACAAAAAGACCGTACTTAATGAAATACCGCAAGACAATTGCAGAATCTATTTATGCCGGAATTGAATTATCGTCTAAAAATTACAAATTAGTTGGCGCTTATCAGGTCGATAATTCGTATTTCGAATTGGCAGATTCAGAGAATTTCAGCAATAAAGTAAATACTGATGAACTCATTGGCGGACCAACTTGTCCTTGCTGCGGTAATCAAATTGCTTTTGCGGTTTGTGTGTGCGGTAAAATACATTGTATTGGCGATGAAGAGGTAAGTACTTGTCCGTGGTGCAATAATCAGGGAAGTTATGGCTGCGGTGAAGGCGGATTTGATGTAAACAGAACACAAGGATAATTCATGGAAGATACCAAGAGATATATTCAGTCTTTTTTATCTCAAAAGAAAATTGACATTTCTTCGGGTAAAACACCTCTTTTTGATGAGTTTATTGCCAATGAAAAAAATGTCAATGCAGTAAAAATAATTCAGGAAAACCAAAAAATGATTATGCAGAATTGGATATTGAAAAATAGAATTGATGATATTTTGACGCAGACTGTATCGATACCAAACGGTACGGTAAACAAAAAATATCAGGCAAAGATTGATTTCAATGCTTTGGGCTGGAATGATTTTATTTCCTATGAAATGAAAGGCTTAGAAAAAACAGGTCTTGAATTTAATGACAATGATGAATTAATCGGAGTTCCTGAAATAAGCGGAGATTTAAAAATAAAAATTGTATTTAGAGTTGAAGGAGAGGCAGAAGATTCGGTTTTAAATGAAAAAACAATAACACTGATTATAAATCCCGACCCAAAATCGTTGTGGAAAAACCTGGAAAGCGATAAAAACGATCCTTACTGGAAATTGGATAACGAAGCAGTTTCTGCTAAATTTTTAGATAAAAATATTGTAATAGCTTCAAAAAGAGGCCGAAGCCATGCCAACGTGGGTTCTTTTCGGGAAGATCACTTTGCATTTAAAAATCTTGAAGAAATTGGCTGGAGTGTATTAGCCGTTTCCGATGGTGCAGGTTCTGCAAAATTATCAAGAAAAGGTTCGAAAATAGCTTGTGAATATGTTATTCACTATTTTGAAGAAAATTTAAATACAGAAAGTCTAAAAGAATTTGATCAGGTTTTAGCAGAGCATCATAATAAAATAAGTGACGAAACTTCAAAAAAAATAAGTCATTTTGTGTATCAAAATCTTTCGAAAGCAGCACATTTTGCACATCAAAAAATAGAAGAATTTGCGATAAATAGCGAAACGGAGCTGAAGAACTTTCATGCTACCTTGATTTTTGCTTTGGTGAAAAAGTATGATTTTGGGTATGCAGTTTTAACGTTCGGAGTTGGTGACTGCCCAATCGGATTGTTAAATAAGGATCTCACCGAAATCAAATTAATGAATTGGCTTGATGTAGGCGATTACGGCGGAGGAACGCGCTTTATTACCATGCCCGAAATTTTCCAAAGTGATAAATTTTCAACAAGATTTGGTTTTACACTAATTGATGATTTCTCTTATTTAATGCTGATGACAGACGGAATTTACGATCCTAAATTTGTTGTAGAAGCCAATTTGGAAAAAATCGATAAATGGAATGAATTTCTGGAAGATTTAAAAGGGAAAAATGAAGATGGAATCAAAGTAGATTTTGATGAAAACAATACTGAAATAGCAGAACAGCTTTCAACCTGGATGGATTTTTGGAGTCCGGGAAATCATGATGACAGAACCCTTGCTATAATTTATTAAGATATGAGTACAATTACTGTAAAATCAATAAATGACACTGCAAAAACCTATCAGTTTATTGATGACGGCGAGCATATGCGAGGTGGTGTAAAAGATGTTTATTTTAGTCCTGACAGAAAGTATGTTGTAGCTATATTTAGGGAAAAATTAGATTATAATCAAAGAGAAAGGCTTCAAAGAATTACAAATAAATATTTAACTCAGATTCAAAATGGCGATGCTGGTGACTATTATCTGAACGAAGTGTACAGATGGCCGACTGACGTTATTGAGCATAAAGGATTAACGGGGATCATTGTTCCGATTTACGATTCTAAATTTTTCTTTTCAAAAGGATATGAAACCAGCGATTTAATTCATGGAAAAGAAAAGAACGGAAAGTGGTTTGCAGGCTCTAAATTTAGAAATCCAAACTTTCCGCTTCGTGTTGCAAAGTCAGAATTGGGTGATTGGCTGAGTTATTTTCAGGTTTGTGTGAATTTGACTCGCGGTGTGAAAAAGATGCATGCGATGGGTTTGGCACATTCTGATTTGTCATATAATAACGTTTTGATTGATCCAATCAATAAATCAGCATGTATGATTGATCTGGATGGTTTGGTAGTTCCAGGATTGTTTCCTGCAGAAGTAATAGGAACAGCCGAGTTTATCGCTCCAGAAGTGCTTTCGACGAAACATTTAAACAAAACAGATCCTAATAGGAAACTGCCAAACAGATTAACTGATCTGCATGCCTTACCGGTTTTAATCTATATGTTTTTATTACATAGACATCCATTAAAAGGAGGTAAAGTACACGATTTAGACACAGAAAAAGACGATTTGCTCTCGATGGGAGAAAAGGCAATGTTTATCGAACATCCAACAGACCCAATGAACAGACCAAAACTTAATCAGGTTTCTAAATGGGATTTGCCTTGGGCGGATATCACGAAATTACCTTATACCATAACAGGCCCTTACTTAAAAACCTTATTTGATAAAGTGTTTATAGACGGATTACACAATCCCATGCAAAGACCAAATGCCGAAGAATGGGAAATAGCTTTGCTCAAAACCACCGATTTAATGCAGAAATGCCATAATGTTTCATGCGAGCAAAAATGGTACGTTTTCGATAATACCAATACGCCAAGATGCCCGTTTTGCAATACGTCACACAAAGGGACACTGCCGGTTTTAGATTTGTATTATCAGTTTCAGGAAACCGTTTGGAAACCGGAGAATCATAGACTGATGGTTTATAACGATCAATATTTGTTTCAATGGCATGTTAATCGTAATATTGCCAGAAATGAAAAGCTGTCAGCAGATCAAAAAGTGCCTGTTGGTTATTTTACATTTCATAATGATAAATGGGTCTTTGTTAATCAAAAATTAACATCATTAAAAGATGTAACAGAAGACAAGGAAGTTCCTATTGGAACAATGATTGAGCTTACAGACGGCAAAAAAATCCTGCTTTCTAAAGAAGAAGGCGGTAGAGTTATAGTAATTACAATGGCAAACAAATAAAATAAAAATTAACTTTTAAATTAAACAAATGAACAATAATCCAATAGTGTCAGAACACCCATGGCTAATAGTAACCTTTGCAATTTCAATTATTGTAATGCTATTACTTGATTTAGGTATATTTAGTAAAAAAAGTCATGAGGTTACCAACAAAGAAGCAATAACATGGTCAATTGTATGGATTTCTCTTTCTATGCTCTTTAGTGGTTTAGTATATTATTATGCTGGATCAGCAAAATTTTATGAGTTTCAATCTGCCTACTGGATAGAAAAAGCTCTATCTGTTGATAATTTATTTGTATTTATCTTAGTTTTTAAATTTTTTGACGTTGCAAATCAAAACAAACATAAAGTTTTGTTTTGGGGAATTATAGGAGCGTTAATTTTAAGAGCAATATTTATATTCTCAGGTGCATTTTTAATAGAACTCACTTACTTAAACAAACTTTTAAGTCTTGCTGGAATTGAAGGCTTTAAATATGATATCAATTTAATAATGACTGCTTTTGGGTTATTTCTGGTATACGCAGGAATCAAATCTTGGTCTGCTGGTGACGAGGATGAGGATGAGGATTATAACAATACTAGAGGTGCAAAATTAATTAGAAAGTTTTTCAGTGTTTCAGATAAATACGATGGAGATAAATTCTTCACCTATGAAAATGGGAAAAAATTAGCTACACCGCTTTTAGTTGTTGTGGCTGTAATCGAATTTACAGATTTACTGTTCGCAGTTGATTCTATTCCAGCAATTTTTGCCATTTCAAACGATCCGTTTATTCTTTATACCTCTAATATTTTTGCTATTTTAGGTTTAAGAGCATTGTTCTTTTTATTGGATAACTTTATTCACTTATTCAGCAAACTGCAATATGGACTTGCAATTATCCTTTCATTTATTGGTGTGAAAATGATTGTTGCGCCATTTTATCATATTGATTCAGTTTATTCATTAATGGTTATTGGTGGAGTTCTTGCAATCTCTGTAATAGCTTCTGTTTTATTGCCTGAATCAAAAGAAGAATAATAATAGCCAGTTAAATTTGTATGAAACAGATAGAAAATTAAATGATTTTCTATCTGTTTTTTTATTTTGGTTAAATTGTCATTCTACGTATCAAAGGCATGAATAATGTATGAAAAAAGTTTAGAAGCTTAAGGATGTAAATACAAAAAGCATTTAAATAAAAAAAGCTCCAGATTTCTCCGAAGCTTTGTCTTGGCAGCTATAATGGGACGATTCTCGAACTATTTTATGGAAGATTTGAAAATATTGGATGTGACAAAATATTAAAATTTATAATGCCTGATTCGGAATCATTAAGTAATTGAAGATTTCTTTTAGATTAGTCCTTCTTTTTTTTATATTTATTGAAACTTCTTATAATGGATATAATTAAATTAAATAAAATTTTACTGTTTTCTATTTTGCTGATAATTTGTAATTGTTACAGTCAATCTTTTCAAAGAGAAATCAATCTTGATAGCTTATTTCAGAAATTGCATGAGTCAAAAGTGTTCAACGGAAATGTTTTAATTGCTCAAAAGGGGAAAGTAATATACGAAAAATCCTTCGGACAAGCAGATGAAAGCGCTATGATTCAGTTAAATAAAAAATATCGCTTTCATATAGGTTCAATTGCAAAAGAATTTAATGCTGTTGGTATTTTGATGCTTCAAGAGCAAGGGAAATTAAAACTTGAAGATACAATTTCTAAGTTTCTGCCTGAGCTCCCATCTTGGGCGAACAAAATTAAAATCATTCAATTACTTCAATATACAAGTGGACTCCCGCAAATAAAATGGAATGAAGTTAATCAGGATTCTGATAATATGATGCAATTAAAAAAGGTTGAATCCCTTGATTTTGAACCAGGAACAAAATATGATTATAATAATAACAATGTATTTTTACAAAGAAGGATCATTGAAAAAATCACTAATATGTCTTTCAATTTTTTTGTAATAAAAAAAATACTTCAGCCTATAGGTATAAAACACGGAGTTGTTGACCCTAATGAAGAAGAGAAACTTTATGCTAAATCATTTAATAATGCAGGAAAACAAGATATTATTAAATATAACATTTCCGGCTGGACTGCCTTAAACTCAGAAGATTTTTATAAGTGGTCTGAAGCAATTAATTCATTTAAACTTATAACGTCTGAATCAACAGCTGTGCTTTTTAATCCTTTTTCCAAAGGAAATCAAACCGGACTTGGAGAGGGAAGTGTTCAGCTGGGGCAAGTAATAAATCATATACACGATGGTGCAGCTTTCAATTATCAGGCGCTATTAGTTAGTAATCCTAGTTTTACAATTATTTTAATGACTAATAATAAACAAAATAATTTAGATGCGATTAGCGATTCAATACAATTGAAACTTAAAGAGAAACCATATAATCAAATTGAGAAACTTAAAAGCAACTAAAATGTTGTCTGAAAATAAATTTTAATCTTATAAAAGGCGGAGACTTTTTTGTTTGAACGTATATAAACTAAAAAAGTATGAGGGTTTACACAAACCCTCATACTTTTTTAGTTACACACTTTATGGGATACTACCGCTTTATTTTTTTTGTTCATTTTTTTCCTTTAATCTTTTCGCATTCTTTAGACTGTTATTAAGCATCCATTCAATCTGACCATTGACACTACGGAATTCATCACTAGCCCATTTTTCAATTGCTTTCATCGTTTCTGAATCAATTCTTAATGCAAATGACTTTTTTTCAGACATCTTTTTATTGATTTAAAGTACCTGTATTTATTACAGGTTTAGTTTCACTATCGCCGCAAAGTACTACCATTAAATTACTTACCATTGTTGCTTTCCTGTCTTCATCAAATTCTATAATTTCTTTATCGGCTAATAGTTTTAAAGCACTTTCAACCATACCCACGGCACCTTCTACAATTTTATGACGTGCGGCAACAACAGCCGACGCTTGTTGTCGTCGTAACATCGAATGAGCAATTTCAGGGGCATAGGCTAGATATCCAATTCTCGACTCTATTACTTCAATTCCTGCAATTTCTAATCGTTGCGTAACTTCGTGTTCAAGCGCTTTATTAACATCGTCAAAATTAGTGCTCAATGTTACAGTTGCTCTCTCGTCTTCAAAATGATCATACGGAAAAGAACCTGCAAGTTTTCTAACAGCCGAATCCGTCTGAATTCTAATGAATCCCTCATAGTTATCCACTTCAAACGTAGACTTAAATGTATCTTTGACTTTCCAGACTAATATAACACTAATCAAAATAGGATTCCCCATTTTATCATTAACCTTAATTTTTTCGCTTTCAAAGTTTCTTGCACGTAAAGACAAACTTGTTTTATTATATAAAGGGTTTACCCAAAATAAACCACTTTGTTTAACACTTCCTTTATAATCTCCAAACAGCAATAAAACCTTTGAGCTGTTCGGGCCTATTACAATAAAACCCTTTATTATAAGAACAGATAGTAGAAGTGAAGCCACTGTTAATAGTAGGTTGTTTGAGATAAAGCTATAAAGCGCTACTGCCATTGAAAGTACTAGAATGGCAACAGCCAAATAGCCATTGAAAGGTGTTAAAACTTTTTCTGTTTTCATAATGAGTAATATTTATATGATATTAAATTGATATCATAAAGATATATAATATTTTAATGCAAAAACAATTTATTTTATATAATTTATAAGTTTGAAAATAGGAGAGGAGTTGAAATTAAAGTATAAATAATTCCGATAGCACAGATTTGTAATTTGCATTCGTAAAAAAAAACTAAAAAGTGATTATAACAAAAAAAGCTCTAGATTTCTCTGAAGCTTTTCTAGTAGGTGAGCAGGACTCGTACCTGTGTCCGCCGTGGCGGATAGGAGCCCGATGAGCTACAAATTAGTATTCTATTTATACTTACTCAAATCTAGATTAAGAATAGTACCTACTCTGCTAAACTCTTCATTAATTTTTGCATTCAAGATTAGTTGTTCATTTTTTATTGGATGATTAAAAATTAACTGATGTGCATGAAGCATCATTCCTTTCAGGTCATAATTCTTCAGCCATAATTTATTTTGTTTGTTACAGCCATGTGGACGACTACCTAAAATGGGATGAAAAATATGTTTGAAATGTTTTCGTAATTGGTGCATACGTCCAGTTTCAGGAATCGCTTCTACCAAACAATATCGTGAGGTTGGTTTATTGTTAAATTCTAATTCTACTTCGGCATTTTGCAGACGGTGAAAGTAGGTTATTGCATTTTGTGTAATGTCATCATCATTGGTTAAATCATAATCAATCGTTAGTTCTTCAGGTGACCAGCCTCGTAAAATGGCTAAATATTTTTTTTCGACTTCGCGTGTGGCAAAACGATCATTCATAATTTTTAAAACGGCTGTGTCTAACGCAAATAACAAGACGCCAGATGTTTTGCGGTCTAACCGATGAATAGGATAAACGTGTTGCCCTCCAATTTGATTTCTCAATTCTTGAATAGCATACACTTTTGCATCGCGCGCATAAAATGATTTGTGAACCAGCAATCCGCTTGGTTTATTAATGGCTATAATATATTCGTCTTGGTAAAGAATTTCTAACATTTGGCAAAAATAAAAGAGATTTCGATTAAAATCACTTTTAGGACTTAATTATTTCTATACGTCTCTCCGCAGCTAGCGTGAACGTCCCCTAATGAACGTCCCGAGATGTTGACAAATAGGGTTAAAACGAAAAAAGCTCTAGATTTCTCTGAAGCTTTTCTAGTAGCAGGAATGAGACCCAGATTTTATTAATATAACAATCTAATTATTATAAGTAAATTCGTATTTTTTTTGTTTCTCGCCAAAATAATGTCATAATCCCTATAAAAAAGTATCTACTACATTATCCGCTCCAATAATAATTCCTCTGTTTGGTGTAATTTTTACTTCTAATGTACCTCAATAGGTAAGCAGAATTGTTGTGTTTTTAGCATACATTTGTTTTAAGCTCGTGACGTCAATTTTTACTGTTACTGTAATCCTTTCAAACTCTCCTCCTAATGAACCATATATTGTATAAAATGATTTTTCATCATTGACTATGTCAAATTGAGTTTTCTCAAACGAAGCTCTATACGTTAAGATATCAGTATATGAAACTACTATCTCACAAGAACTGGGTGATGCCAATAAACTGACTTCAGTGCTTGGAGTATAGTTGTTATTATCTTTAGCATATTGTTCTCTTTTTGATTGTGAGTTTGCTTGTAATGTTATTAAAATCATTAGTAATAGTAATTTTTTTCATAACGATTCATTTAAAATGTTGCTAAATCATCTTATTTAATTTTCCGATATGTGTTGTTTGTTAATTGCCTGCCACTAATAAAGTAGGTGGTGTGATTAGAAATAATCTAAAAATGAAAAGTAAGTTCTGGGGTTACTGTTGCTTTACATTTCTCACTCAATTAAATCTATCTGTAAAGTTAATGCATTGATAATAAGTAATATGAGTCAGCAAATACAATTTAACTGCCTGAAATTATAAATGATTAAAATAATCAAACAAGGGGATGGAATTTTTGGGTTTATTTATTTTGGGTGAACAATGTTCATGGAAATAAAAGTTTAGACTACTTTTATAAGGAAAAGCAGTGTGGAAAATAATTTTGATTTCAATAGTTAGGAGAGAACCAACAAACATATTTTTTATTTAAATTTATTTAAAAATAATTATGTTATTATTAAGGAAAATTAGTTATTTTTAACAAGTATGGGAGTAGAACTTTCTTTTATACTTACATTTTGTTTAAAACAAACAAATAAAAATTCAGTTATATGCACAAACCTGAAATTCCTGATAATGAAGATCTTCGTTCCGAAGCTTTAGATGCTTATAAAATACTAGATACATTACCTGAAGAAGAGTATGATGCTTTAACCAAAATAGCAGCTGAAATTTGTGGTACTCCGATTGCATTGGTAACTTTAGTGGATCATAATCGACAATGGTTCAAATCACATTATGGTTTAGATGCGACCGAAACTCCTCGGGATTTTGCTTTTTGTGCACATGCAATAAATACGCCGGATGAATTATTTATTATTCCAGATGCCACTAAAGACGAAAGGTTTCATGATAATCCGTTAGCTATAAATGACCCAAATGTAATATTTTATGCCGGCGCTCCTTTAAACACCAAAGACGGTTATTCGTTAGGTACGCTCTGCGTTATTGATAATAAACCAAGAGAAGGTCTTACAGAGAGCCAACAAGAATCGTTAAAGGCTTTGGCCAATCAAGTGATTTCGCAATTTGAACTTCGTAAAAAAAATAGATTTTTAGAAGATTTGAATGATGAAATTATGAAAAAAAATGTGCAGTTGAACCAATTTGCGCATCGTCTTACTCATGATTTAAAAGTCCCAATTCGAGGGGTAAATTCGTTATTATTTTTTATAAAAGAAGATTATAAAACACTTATCGAAAATACAGACTTAGAAGTCTGGATCGATTTGATTTATTCTCGAAATGAATACATGGATTTTTTAATTAACGGTATTTTAGAATATACAAAAGTTAGTAACGATCAAATTTGTTTTGAAGATTTTAATGTCAAAAGTATTATTCAATATATAGTTGATAATGATGCTTTACATATTCCAACTTATATTCATTATAGAAATTGCGATACCTTGATTAGGCATTCAAAAATAGGTTTTGTTCAAATTATTCAAAATCTTTTATCAAATACCACAAAACATACCGACAAAGAAGAATGCAATGTTTGGATATCACTCACAGAAAATGAAACTAGTTATTCTTTTGTTTATGAAGATGATGGTCCAGGTATACCAGAAGAATATTGGGAAAAAGTATTTGAATTATTTGAAACAGTTAGTTCAAAATATGGTAAGAATGCGGGTATTGGTCTGTCAACAATAAAAGCCATAGTAGATCGAGTAGGAGGTGTTATCTATTTAAAGAATAGAGAAGATAATAAAAAAGGTGCTTGTTTTTGTTTTGTTTTGCCAAAAGAGTACAACTGTTAATTTTGTATGGATTATTATAACATGGGGAATGCAATTTTTGGGAGGAATGTTTTGTACAACAGCAACAAGCATTTTACTTTTTCGTGTAATGTAAGAGAGTCTATTTTTTTTGTATTAGAAAATAGCCTTCACTAGAATTACATCGCCTTTACTGATTTTAATTTGGATAAAAAACTTAAATCTTTCGGGGCAAAAAGGGGTTCATATTTTTGGTACTTAGCAATCTTTTTTGAAGCTGTAGGTAATTTCAAAATTGATTTTTAAAACGGCTAAAGTCCAACAATAAAGGGTAATGTAATTCTGGAAGTAACTGAAATAGTTGTATAATATTGGGGCAAACAGGATAATGGCAGTGACAAAAATGAAACAAAAAATGATTTATAGTCGGTCATTTTTCAGACAACTTACAAGTTTTTTTGCTTGATACCATAACTTACGGTAATTAATACCGGTTTTGAAATGTATTGAATAAAATTTTCTTTTTTAATTGGTTATTAACAAATTGAAGTTTCATTCCTATTAATGAAATAGCTAAAAAAATCACGATCAAAGAATTGACTTCTACAGGGATCTTTGCCTCTAGACTTTTTCCAATAGTAACAAAAATAATTGAGAATACTAAATATTGCTCAGATTTGTTTCCTGCAAAAATTGTGTTTGCTAAAGTAATTGCTGTTTTCATTTTTCAGTGGTATTTGAATGAAACTTCATTTTTTATTAATAAATAATTTTAATTTTGGTGTTTACTAAATCAAGAATGTTAAGTGTTGAAATGGTAAGCACCGCTGACTTTGTTAAATCGTTTTTGGAAATAATTGTTTTGTTAATTTTGATTTTGATTTTTTTTGTTCCTTAATTCTGATACAAATCTAAGACGATTATAAGAATTCTTTTTTCTTTTTTCGATGAACGGCAGTTTGCTGTCGGTGATTAATCAATATTTACACTTGACTTGCAGCTGATTAAAAAGCATGTATCGAGTAATGAACATTAAAAAGGAAATCGACCTAATCTTTTGAGGTTTTTTAATATTCAGTTTATTTCTTATGCCAAACATGTTTATTTTTTCGACCAAATTTGATTTAAAGACGCATAGGTATAAGTGCAGATTCTAATAATCTCTTTTTTAAGTGATTATTGATAAAATCTTCTACATCTTCGAGTGAATCATAAAATTTATTTTTCTATTTTACATATATTTTTTCAGCGGGATTAAGTTCTGAACTATACAGTAAGAGAAAACCAGAACAATATTTTCTGGAATGATTAATTTTTAGGTTTTATGAAATCGCCCATTATTCAGCAACATTATTTTGAGTTCTTTGGGGTTTGCTTTTGATAAATTATTTAGAAAAATTTAAAAATTATAAATGTTGCAATGTGAAAGTATTAATTGAAAATGATGGTTATTTATGGGAGGAAATCCTGTTTCCTCATTTTCTTTTAAAATTAAAAGTACTTTTAAGTGTTATCCAATAAATGGGATAGATTGTCTGAGTAGATTTTTAATCTCTTTTCTGTTTCCTTAATTGCTAAATTTTTTGCAGGCACCATAATCACTATTATCATATAGTCCAAATTTCAATGCAAAAAAAACTAATTATCAAAATTGGTCTTTATTGTATTTTTTGTCTGGGATTATATGAACGCAGAAGCTAAAGATGAAATGAAAAGCTTACTTGCAAAGAAAAAGATGTTGAAACTAAAATTAAAAATTTGGATAAGAGCTATTTTGAGAACGCAAATTTTGGAGATGAAAAATATAGTAAATAAGCTGTTTAGTTTGAGACAGAACTAAAGATAATTGGAGGTCACATATTCGCCAAAGCAAAAAAATATCTAACCACAGCAAGAATATCGATTAGGTAGTAGAAAAAGTTACGAAAATTAGTAAATACTGGAGAGAAGCAGATGTCGAGAACAAGAAAAGGATTCAAAAGTTGGTGTTTCCAGAAGGTTTGTCCGTTAGGGCAGAAAATAGGGAATATCTAACCAAAAAAGTGAACAGTATTTTTGAGTTTATTCCACTGTTTACGGGAGGTGATGAAAATGATAAGCATAAAAAAACCCATCAAAATGTTGATGGGTTGCTCTCAGTAGCGGGAACTGGACTCGAACCAGTGACCTTCGGGTTATGAGCCCGACGAGCTGCCTACTGCTCTATCCCGCGATGTACGGTAATTTTATCAATATAGTAGCGGGAACAGGACTCGAACCTGTGACCTTCGGGTTATGAGCCCGACGAGCTGCCTACTGCTCTATCCCGCGTTGTTTCGGGTGCAAAGATAAGCCGAATTTAGAGAAAAACAAGTAAAACTTAAAAAAATGTTTTATTTCCTGTATTAATTTGATATAACTACCTTTGCAAAATAAATTATAATAAAAATGTCACATAAAGCAGGTTTTGTAAACATCATAGGGAATCCAAACGTTGGAAAATCAACACTAATGAACGCCTTTGTTGGTGAAAGATTATCAATTATTACGTCTAAAGCGCAAACAACTCGTCATAGGATTCTTGGAATTGTGAACGGGGAGGACTTTCAAATGATCTTGTCGGATACGCCTGGAATCATCAAACCGGCATACGAAATGCAGGAATCGATGATGAACTTTGTGAAATCTGCTTTTGAAGATGCTGATATCTTGATCTATATGGTCGAAATAGGGGAGCAGGATTTGAAAGACGAAGCTTTTTTTAATAAAATTATCCATTCCAAAATTCCGGTTTTGCTGTTGTTGAATAAAATCGACAACTCAAATCAGGCACAATTGGAAGAGCAGGTGGCTTTTTGGACTGCTAAAGTTCCTAACGCTGAAATCTATCCAATATCAGCTTTGCAGAATTTTAATGTTCCTGAAGTTTTTCAAAGGATTATTTCATTGTTGCCGGAATCACCAGCCTATTATCCGAAAGATCAATTGACAGACAAACCGGAACGTTTCTTTGTAAACGAAACAATCCGTGAAAAAATATTATTGAACTACAGCAAAGAAATTCCTTATGCAGTTGAAATCGTAACCGAAGAATTCTTCGAAGACGAAAACATCATCCGTATCCGTTCTTTGATTATGGTAGAACGCGAGACTCAAAAAGGAATCGTTATTGGTCATAAAGGTGCTGCTTTGAAAAAAGTGGGTATGGATGCCCGTGTGGATTTAGAGAAGTTCTTCGGGAAGCAAATCCATATTGAATTGGTTGTAAAAGTGAATAAAAATTGGAGAAGCAACTCGAATATGTTGAAGAGATTTGGATATAATCAATAGGTACAGGTCGCGACCTGACCGTACGTTTGAAAAAATAGTTTAATCAGTATTGGAGTTTTTCTCTAATGCTGATTTTTTTTAACCGCAAAGGACACAAAGAATTACGCTAAGTTCGCAAAGCTTTACGTAATTCTTTGTGTGTCTTGCGGTAAAACTTCTATAAAGGTGATTCAATAATTTCCAGAAACACCTTTTCGATATCATTCATTTGTTTTTCGCCGTTGCTTCGGATTTGCTTGGCGATGACGTAGAGCAGAAACCAAGCAAAAACCATCATAGACATTACGGCAAAATCGCCTGTTGTGGATTTTTTCAAAATACAATCAGAGTAGGCGATACCGCAAAAAATGATGAATGTCCCCGCTATCATAAAATGCAGAAACATGAAAAAAGTCCATAAACCGGGATCGGGTCCAAATAAACCACGGATGTGGGTTTGGTTTTCGCCTTTAGGTTCCATTTCTAGATGCAGATGCGGTGACCAATAGGCTTTTTTTGGACCTTTGATGTTTATCCAAATGTGGTATTCTTTTATTTTTAAAAGATAATCTGGAGATTTTGTGGCGGTGAATTCAATAAATTTTTGACGCAGTGAATCGATGTTCTGATTGACTCCTTTGTAGAAGCGCAAGCGCAGACGAATCTCATTATTGGCATCCATAATTTTAGAAATGAAGTGGTTAAGGAAACAAGCTGTTGCGAATATACCAAAAAAATTGATATTCATGCATTTAAACACTACCTTTGCAACCCGAAACTGGAAAGCAGTATTCGGGAGAAATAAATATTTGAATTTATATTATGAATAACATTGTTGCGATAGTAGGAAGACCTAATGTAGGGAAATCAACCCTTTTTAATAGGCTGATACAAAGAAGAGAAGCTATTGTAGATTCGGTTTCTGGAGTTACCAGAGATAGAAACTATGGTAAAAGCGAGTGGAACGGAAAAGAGTTTTCTGTGATTGATACGGGAGGATATATTCGTGGATCGGATGATGTTTTTGAAGGCGAAATCCGTAAACAAGTAGAATTGGCTATCGACGAAGCCGATGTTATTATATTTGTTGTAGATGTTGAGGAGGGAATTACTCCAATGGATGATGTTGTTGCCCGTTTGCTGCGTAAAGTGACTAAGCCAGTTTTATTGGCAGTGAATAAGGTAGATAATGCCATGCGTGAGAAAGATGCTCTTGAGTTTTACAACCTTGGATTAGGAGAATATTACACGTTTGCCAGTATTTCTGGTAGCGGAACTGGGGATTTATTGGATGCTTTGATTGATGCTTTTCCAGAGAAACCATTACCGGTTCAAGAAGAAGTGGTTTTACCTCGTTTTGCTGTAGTAGGTCGTCCTAATGCAGGAAAATCTAGTTTTATCAATGCATTAATTGGTAAAGAACGTTTTATGGTAACTGACATTGCGGGAACAACCCGTGATGCTATCGATACAAAATTCGACCGTTTTGGTTTTGAATTTAACTTGGTAGATACGGCTGGTATTCGCCGTAAAGCGAAAGTAAAAGAGGATCTAGAGTTTTACTCTGTAATGCGTTCGGTGCGTGCGATTGAGCATGCTGATATTTGTATTTTGGTAATCGATGCAACCCGCGGATTTGAAGGTCAGGACCAAAGTATTTTTTGGCTTGCTGAGAAAAACCGTAAAGGTGTTGTAATCTTGGTAAACAAATGGGATTTGGTTGAAAAAGATACCATGTCAACCCGTGATTACGAAGAGAAAATCAAAAAAGAATTAATGCCGTTTACGGATGTGCCTATTCTTTTTGTTTCGGCTTTGACCAAACAGCGTTTGTTGAAGGCATTGGAAGCGACTGTTCAGGTGTATGAAAACAGACAGCAGCGTATACCGACTTCAAAATTCAACGAATTCATGCTGAAAGTGATTGAAGCGTATCCACCACCGGCAACCAAAGGAAAGTATGTGAAAATTAAATATTGTATGCAATTGCCGACACCAACACCTCAGTTTGTGTTTTTTGCCAATATGCCGCAATATGTTAAGGAACCTTACAAACGTTACCTTGAAAACAAAATCAGAGAGAACTGGGACTTTTCAGGAGTGCCAATAGATATTTATATCAGAGAGAAATAAAATTTAAAAACCCCGAGCAATCGGGATTTTTTTTTGACATTTTTTGAGTTTTAGAATACTTGTTAAATAAATGAGGGACGCACAATTAAACCTTTTGTGATGCTTAATGTCTTATTCATAATTGAATAATAAATACTCTATGTTTAAAATTTACTCTTCTTTACTGTTTGTGCTCCTCTTTTTTGCTGCTAATGCCCAAAATAACATTGTTATTAAGGGAACAGTTTATGATATTAATACTCAAAAACCGCTGGAATCGGCTATGGTTTATTTCTCTAATGTCAAAGATTCTACAGTTATAGAATATGCAGCTACCGATAAAAATGGAGATTTTAAAATAAGTACCAAAAAATACGACAGACCTGTTTTCTTGAAAATAAATTTTATGGGCTATCAGACCTATGCTGAGGAGCAGAATAAACTTTTGGAAAATAAAGATTTTGGGAAATTATACTTATCACAGAACGAAACTGCATTAAACGAGGTCATTATAAGAAATGATGCACCGCCAATTCGTGTAAAAAAGGATACTTTAGAGTTTAATGCGGCTTCTTATAAAGTGCGTCCTGATGCCACTGTCGAAACTTTATTGAAACAGCTGCCGGGAGTTGAGGTGGACAGTGATGGAAAAGTTACTGCGAATGGGAAAGAAGTCACGCAGTTTTTAGTTAATGGGAAATCATTCTTTGGTAAAGACGGTGCTATACTGCTTAAAAATTTGCCTGCTGATGTAATTAGTAAAGTTCAGGTTTCAGATTTTAAAACTAAAAAAGAAGAGCTGTCTAAACAAGAAGCCAGTTCGGAGGATTCCAGTATCAATTTCACTATCGATGAGAAGAAAAACAAAGGATATTTTGGAAAAGTAATGGGAGGTTATGGTACCGATGATCGTTATGAAAGCAGTTTTATCTTGAATTATTTTAATAATAAGCAAAAAATAAGTCTGCTGGCTTCTGCCAATAATATCAATTCGACAGGTTTTGCGATGGACGAAGTGTTTGATAATATGGGAGGCGGGAGAAATACCAGGCAGGCAACAAGATCTACAGCAACAGGAAAAGGGATTACGACCTCTAACTTGGTTGGCTTTAATTATGCTGATGAATGGGCAAAAGATTTTAATGCAACGGCTGGTTACAATTTTTCGAATACAGTCAATAAAAATGAATCGAAATCCAATCAGGCAAGTTTTCTGCCAACTGGGACTATTTTGACTGAAGCCGATTCGAAAGCTAGAAATGAAAACACTGGGAATAAAGCAAATTTTGAACTGGAATATAAAATAAACCCAACGACGAGATTGGTTTTTACTCCGGTTGTAGACCAATCCCGTACCAATAGTAACTCAGAATCTTCTAGTACTGCTAAAGATCAAGATGGGATATCTTTAAATGAAAGCAATGGGACTTCATATAAAGAAAATTCATCAACTAATTTTACAAATACCATAAATTTCAATAAAGCTTTCGAAAGAAAAGCCCGAAATCTGAGTTTTGTTTTTACTAATAATAATTCCAATAGTAATTCGGATGCAATAAATGAGTCTATAACTGTTTTTAAACAAGGCAGCAAGCCGAATGATGAACGTCATCAAAATGGGGAAAGTGAGAATACTGCCGATTCTTATTCGGCCGAAATTGAATTTACAGAACCAATAACTGACTCGCTCCGGATCCGAATGGGAACAGAAGTAGAATGGAACAGTGAAGTAAACGACTCTAAAACATATGATTATGATCCGGCCAGCCAGTCATTTTCTGTTTTGAATGAGCTGCAGACTAATTATACCACTTCAAGAAGAAATGCAGTTACGCCAAAAGTGGGTCTTACTTTCGAGAAAAGTAATTTTACGTTCAATCTGAATTCCAGAACTTCTATTGTGGATTATGACAATCATTCCTTATATCTGGATAAGGTTACCGATTTGAACCAGCAGTATGTTCTGCCTTTTGGAAATGCACAAATCAGGTATAAGTTTGAAAAAACAAAATTCATAACTTTCAGATACGATTATTCCAGCAGTCTTCCGTCGGCAGCACAATTAATGCCGGTAGCAAATTTGGCAAATCCTTTGAACACCATAATAGGAAATCCAGATTTGAATCTGAACAAAAAAAGCAGTGTGAACATCAATTACAGAAATTTTGATATGCGTACCCGTTCTGGTTACAATCTGTTTGCCAGAGGAGACTTTTTTGACAGCGAAGTAGTTTCTTCTTCTGTTTATGACTCGAGCGGAAAAAGAATAACTTCATATAGAAACGTTACGGGGACCTATACTGCTTCTGCTGGAGGAAATTGGAATAAAACGATGAAAATCGATGCTCATGTTTTGAGATATGGTTTGGGTTTAAACGGAAGTTATTCTTTGGACAAAGGATTTACGGACGCCGTCTTATACAGCTCAAAATCATTGGGACTTTCACCAAGAGTTTATCTTTCCTATGATTATGGCGAGCTGCTTTCTGTCGTTCCTTCCTATGGTTTGTCTTACAGTGAATCAAGATATACAAATTCATCAATAAAAGCCAGTTCCAATGTGGTACATAGAATTAACATACAAACGACTAATTATTGGCCTAAAAACTGGATTTTTGGAAATGATTTTGGATATAATTACAATTCGAATATATCGGATGATTTCAAAAAAGATTTTTATTTATGGAATACCAGTTTGTCTTATGGCTTTTTTGATAAAAAAATGACTTTAAAAGTAAAAGTCTATGATGTTTTAAATCAAAATCAAAGTGCCACTAGAACAATATCTCCAACGACAATTCGAGACGAAGAAAATACGGTTTTAAAGAGATATGCAATGTTTTCTTTAACGTATAAAATCGGGAGTTTCGGCGGACCAAAAGAAAGACGTTTTCCGGGAGGTGGAGGTGGCAGAAGAGAGGGTATGAATATGGATTAATTTTTTTTATGTATGAGTGATTTGTGTTAAAATCTTTTTTTTTAATCTTAAATATGAACAATATGAAAAAGTTAATTATTGCTGCTTTATTAGTCATTATTGTTTCTTCTTTTGCTCAAGAGCAGACTAAGCCAGAAGGAAAATCAAATAAGCCAAAAAGAGAAAAGCAGACTCCAGAGCAAAGAAGCCAAGCACAGCTGGATAAACTGACTAAGGAAATAAGTCTGAATACTCAGCAGCAAGAACAAATAAAACTTATTCTTGCAGAGCAAAATGCTAAACTAGAAGCATTGAGAGCGGAACGAATGGGAAACAGCCCGAAAGAAATGTCAGCAGATGAAAGAGATGCTTTTAGAGCAAAAAGACAGGAAGATAAAAAAGCATCGGATGCTAAATTACAGGAAATTTTGACACCAGAGCAGTTCAAGAAAATGAAAGACATCGAAAAACCCAACATGGAAAAAATGAGAGAAGCTAGAGGAAATTGGGGTAATAGAGACAATGGAGGAGACAGAGATAATGGAGATTACGGCGGTAATAGAAATAGAGAAGAAAACTAATCCTAGAGAGTACAGATTTACATTAAAAAAACTCCCAAACGTGAAAAATTCATCTTTGGGATTTTTTTTTTAGGAATCAGAATAGTTTAATTAAAACTCCCAAAAGTGCTGCAATGCCAATAATGTGCGGTTCCTGCACTTTTTTGGTATAAACCAAAATCAGAACTGTTCCTATCGCTATTAAGGAAGTTGGAATATCTACTATTGTTCGGATTGCAATTACTACTACAGCTCCGACCAATGCGCCAATTACACCGGCAGTTATTCCATCTACAAAAGCTTTGATACTTTTGTTTTGTGATATTTTTTTGAAGTATGGAGCTGGTATTACCGTAAATAAATAGCAAGGTAGAAAAACGCCCAAAGCGGCAATAGTTGCTCCAGAAAATCCGGCAACCAAATAACCAATGAATCCCACTGTGATTACAACTGGACCAGGAGTGATCATGGCAACCGCCACAGCATCTACAAATTGATTTTCGGTTAGCCAATGATGTTCATTGACAACTCCCGCATGCAGAAAGGGAACAATAGCTAGTCCGCTGCCAAAAACAAAAGCACCCGCTTTGATAAAAAACCAGGCTAATTCTCCTATTTTCCCAAGTTCTACAGCTGAAAATCCAGCTGTTGTCAGGAAAAATAAGGAAGCAGTTTTAGGACGTTTAATCCATTCTGGCGGTGCTTTTACAATCATGTAGATAAAACCCAAAGCGACAAACAGCAGTAGTTTTTCTTTCTGGGTTACAGCTGTGAGAACGGTTGCTGAGATGTAAAACAACCACAATAACCAATTATTTTTTATAGCGGGAATCTCAAATTTACTGATGGATTTAACCGTGAGTTTATAGGAACTTAAAACAATAATTCCAATCACAGCAGCACTTATGCATAAAAAATAGCTTGCATCCAAGGCAATCCTCCATATGCTTGGTATGCAGTTCCTAATAAGACGACCATTATGAAAGATGGGATAATAAAAGCCAATCCAGAAAGTGTAGCTCCTAAAACACCAAAGTGAACAAATCCAATATAAATTCCCAATTGGGCAGCCAATGGACCTGGAGCCAATTGCGAAAGTGCCAATCCCTCTTTGAAATCAGAATCGTTAATCCATTTTTTATCCTCAACCAAGTCGCGGTGCATATAACCAACTAATGCTACAGGGCCTCCAAAACCAGTTGTGCCTAGTTTTAGAAAATATTTTATTAAATCAGCTAAAGTGTAATTAAGTTTTTCTGAATTCATATTCTTTTTGTTCTAGTTAAAAAGATGATACTTTTTTTCATAAAAAAAAACAACAAAAAGAATAGGTCAACTTAATTAGGCAGCTCTTTGTGTTTTTCTTTTAGTTTTATTTTATGAAAAAAAGTAAATCTAATAATATCTCTGTCAAAATAATCAACACCGCTTGCACGCTGCTGGAAACTTTTTAGATACCCCAATTCTAATCCAATACTTTTATTGATTCCGTATTGTAAAGCGGCGTAAATTCTGTTTTGGTCAAAAGTGTTATGAACAATGTTTTTACCCGCATTAATCATCAATTCATCATATACAATGGCTTTAAGATACTGGCTTTCTTTTTTCCAGCAGGAATATTCGCCTTGTAGACGGTATCTGAATCTACATGTGAAAGTGGTTCCCGGGAGTAACTCCTTTTTACTTGCATTGTGTATAAACCTTTCCTCAACTTGAAACCGCTGATTTAGGGTAAAATTACCAAATTCCTGTTTCCAAGTAATGTCCTGCTGTCCTCTGTATTCGGGTGTTTTAAAATCATTAGTAACCTCAGGATTTTGTGTAGCTACAGAGAAATAGGCATATCCCGCACCAACATCTATATTACTGTTAATCTTATAACGGCCCTGTACTCTTAGTACATATAAATTTTCTTCGGTAGGATTCAAAAAAATCCGGTTATCAAATTCAGTATGTACAGACCATTTGCTGTTTATTGTCAATATGTTGTAATAGCGTGTCCACAGGAGACTTTGATGATCTATGTTTTTTTCTGTTTGCGCTTTGGATACAAAAGATACTAACAAAAGGAAAAAGATTCTGATGGTTTTCATTTAGTTTATTTCATTTTTGCAAATGTAAATAAACGCTGTATAAATTGTTGGTTATATTTAGTCTATATGTTTACTATTCGATTTTTATAAAATCAATTACGGATGAAAATAATATTTTGACTTTATTCTGGGGTAGTTGTTAGTGTTTTATATGGTGATAAATAAAAAACCTTCAAATATTTCTTTTGAAGGTTCTTTCTGTTTTTTATTTTATAAAGAGTAACGAAGTGTAACTCCATAAGTGATTTGATCTCCTAACACTGCTGCGTATTGTCCAGTATTTCCTCCTGCAGGCAACAATTGTTCGTAGTAATTTTTGTTTAAAAGATTACGTCCCCAAATGTGTACAGATAAACCTTCTGATGCACGGAAACCTAGACGGCCATTAAAGATAGCATAACCAGGAACTACTAAATAAGTAGAAGCTGATGGGTTTGATGAGAACTCTGAACGGGCATAGCTATCTAGCGCTATAAAGAATTTTCCTGCGTTAGCAAAGAATTTTCCTTTTTTTGTATACTCTCCGCCTAAGCTTCCTGCCCATTTTGAAACGCCAGGTAAATTAGAGCCTGATACATCTTTAAAGGAAACTGAAGATCCAGTTTCTTCAAGTGGTAGTGGAGCATTTATAAATTTAACATACTTACCGTCGCTATAAGTTGCAGCCCCATAGAAATTGAAATGTTTGTTAAGAATAAAACTGGCATCTAGTTCCACACCTTGTACACGCACTTCTTCAGCATTAGCAAGATAACCCCGGTTTACTCCCAACTCAGCAGCCTGAACATTGGTTTGAAAATCTTTGATGTCTGTGTTAAAGTATGTCAAGTTCAATATTGAATTTGCAACTGGAGAAGTTTTTACTCCAAATTCATAATGAGTAACATCTTCTGGCTTCACTGTTGCAAGATCAGCTAAAGTTTGTCCCGCAGGCGGAGTAGGAAGTCCTGCAACATTCACTCCAATAGGTTTGTAGCTTTTTGCAAAAGTTCCATAAGCATTGATTTTATCTGATGCTTTGTATGATACAGTTATATTTCCAGAGAAGTCAGTATCATCATTATCTGATGAGAAGTTTTGATCTGTATAAACTTTCTTTTTCAACGCAATTAATGCAGGATCCGTGGTTTGAAGTCCTCCGTATGTCTTACGGTCATAATCTGCATCTTTTTTGTCGTAGTTGTATCTTAAACCTGGTAATACATGCAGTTTATCTGTTACAGCCCAGTCTAATTGACCGAATACAGCCGCACTAGTTGAATGTATTTGAGCATTGGTTTTTATTCCATATCCTTCAAAAAGACCTGGAGTTTTCCATAATGCAGTATTTGCTGGAGTAAATGAGTCTTGGGAAAATCTCCATTGTGCGTTACCGGATTCCTCTGTACCTTTTGTTTTTGATGTCTGGTCAATATAAAACACTCCGGCAACACCGCTTATTTTGGATGTAATCTGACCTGCGTAACGTATCTCTTGGGTAAATTGAGTTTGTCTGGAAGGATTTTGAGATTTTGCAAGTACCTGTAATCCTGTAAAATCTCTGTCATTTGATGGGTCCCAAGTCCAGAATCTCCATGCAGTTGTTGAGGTAAGTGTTCCGTTTCCAATTTTCGTGTCCACATTAAGCGATCCTCCGCCCAAATCCTGTCCTGAACGCCATGGGGTGTCATGGTCAATTTTACGGTCGAAAGCATTTAAGCTTGGAAGCTGGTAGTTTAAATCGGCAATAATTGCGTTAAATTGACGTTGTGGAACTCTATTTGTTGGAGCAACACCTGCAACTACCTGCGCATATCCGTCATTATGCTGTGTTGTGATATCTCCTGCTAACGTAATGTTTGTGTTTTCTGTTGGAGTAAAAAGCAATTGACCTCTAATACCTTGATTGTTCAGCGTATTTGTTGGCTTTCCTGTTCTAGTATTATCGATAATACCATCACGCTGTGTACCCGAAAATGACAATCTGCCAGCAACTTTTTTACCCAAAGCTCCTGTAACCGAAGCCTTAGCCTGGAGATATGCATAGTTACCATAACTCACTTCGAAGTCTGCCCCTGAGTTAAAGCTTGGTTTGCGAGAAGTTATGTTAAAAGCACCTGAAGTTGTGTTTTTACCAAACAAAGTTCCTTGAGGCCCGCGTAATACTTCAATTCTTTCTACATCGATAAAATCTAGAGTAGTTGCTGCAGGACGGGCATAATACACACCATCAACATAAAAACCAACACCTGGATCGATACCGTCATTTGTTAGACCAAATGGTGATCCAAGACCGCGAATATTAATTCCAGTGTTTCTTGGGTTTGAAGAATAAAGCTGTACAGATGGAACTAATTCTTTTATACGGTTCACGTTGAAAGCGCCTGTTTGTTCAGCTTGTTTTCCCGTAACAACAGATACTGCGATAGGAATATCTTGTGCTTTTTCTATTCTGCGTCTTGATGTTACAACTACCTCAGATAATACTTTTTCTTCACCAGTACTAATAGTTATTTGTAAAGGCTTAGCAGCAGTTGGTAGTTCGTTTATTTTAATTTCTTTGGTTGTGTAACCTAAGTATTGTACAATAATTGTAAATGGAAGTGTTTTGGCTTCAATGCTAAAATTACCATTAGCATCAGTGGTTGATGAATTAGTAGTTCCTTTTAGAACTATATTAACGCCTTCTATAGGGGAATCTTGATCGTTTTTTACAACTCCTTGTAAAAGGTTTTGACTATATGAAGTCGAGAAAATTAGTAAAAAGAATAGACTTGAAATTGATTTTATAGTTATAGTTCTCATTATTATGTATGTTATATGTAATTAGTATAATTTAAATTAAATTTTTTTTATAATCTAGTACATGCACATACAACACATTATGAAACGTTTTTTTTCTACAATATGGAAATTTACTCTGTCGTTGCTTTTCCTGACAGCCTTGGTTTTGGTTTGATTTGTTTGCATTTTTTTAATTTTGATATTAATCATACGTTAAACTTAGTGCAAAAATATATAAATTCTATCAATTTAGTGTAATTTAAAAAATATTTTTTTATTTTTTTACCAATGAGGCTATTGTAATGCCCTGCATGGCTTTCAAAGTTTCATCGCGAATAGCCATCAATCCGTGTCTCAGCGAGCATTCCGACTCATTCACACAATCCGAACAGCGTTCGTAAAAATTTAAAGAGGCGCAGGGAAGTAATGCGATTGCACCGTCAAATAAGCGGTGAATATCGGCCAAAGTAATCGTTTCTTTGTCTTTTAATAGGTAATAACCGCCATATTTTCCTTGTTTGCTACCTACGAAATGACCTCTTTTTAAATCCAAAAGAATTTGTTCCAAAAACTTCTTAGGGATATTGGCTCCTTCAGCAATTTCAATAGTCCTTGAAATATGATTTTCATCCTGTTCTGCTAAATAAAGAAGTGCTTTAAGGGCATATTTGGTTTTGTGTGAAAGCATTATGGGTGAATTAACGGTTAAAATGAATACAAGAATGACTGAATTCTTTTCTTTTAATTTTTTTAAGAATCAAATATAGCTTTTTTTTTAAATTTTTAAAACTTATTCAAAATAGTTAAAGAGGTTAGTACTTGAATTAAAGACTATGTGTTAAATTTTTTGTAAGTAATTTTATGATTTATTAATTAAACTCAATCTTTAAGTAACAAATTATTGGCCAAAGAACTGGACATTTGGAAACGATTTTGGATATACTTATAATTCTAATATATCGCCTGGATTCAAAAAGGATTTTTTCTTGTGGAATACCAGTTTGTCATACAGTTTTTTCGACAAGAAATTCATGGCTAAAGCAAAAGTATATGACCTTCTGAATCAAAATGTGAGTGCTACAAGAACAATAACTCCAACAACGATTAGAGATGAGGAAAACACGGTATTGAAACGTTACATCATGTTCTCATTGACTTATAAGATTGAAAAGTTTGCTGGTAAAGAGAAAAAATCAAATGGATTGATTCGATTCTAAAAAATAAAAAATGCCGTCAAAATAGGAGGCCACTGAAAAAGTCTCCATTTTCAAAAATCATTAAAAAAAGCGATTAAATAAGCCTTTGATTTTATTTAATTGTCTTTTTTTTAGCCAAATTTAATTTTCTTAGATTACAAGAGGTATATAACAACCAAAAGGAGCGAAACCATTGTGTTTTCGCTCCTTTTTAGTTATTTTCATTTTTCTTATTCAAGGGACTTTTTTCAGTGCCCTACAAAATAGAAGGCCTTTTTTATTTAATAATCTTTCAATTTTAAGTTTTCTCTGAATGCTGCCTGCTGAAAACTGCAACTGAATATTACCAGCTTCCGCTAGAACCTCCGCCAGAGAATCCGCCTCCGCCAAAACCTCCACCGAAGCCACCGCCTCCGCCGCCAAATCCACCGCCTGACGATCCGCCAAAACCGCCTCCGCCACCTCTTCCAAGGCTGCTTAGAAGGATAACATCCATTAGGCTAGGGCCACCGCCACCGCCACGGTTTCCTGAATTACCACCACCTTTGTTTTTGGACAGTAATACCAAAACAATGATAGCAATAACAATGATTGGGAAAATAGGAAAACTTCCGCCTTCTTTGGCTTGTTTGCGTTCTCCTTTGTACTTGCCTTTAAAAACATCAAAAATAGCATCAGCACCTTTGTCAAGACCAGCGTAATAACTACCAGATTTAAATTCTGGTATAATGATGTTTCTTATTATTTCTCCGCCAATTCCGGCTGTTAATCGGTCTTCCAATCCGTAACCGGGATTGATGGCAATTTTTCGTTCTTTTTTGGCCAAAAGTATTACAACGCCGTTATCGTCTTTTTCAGTTCCGCCAATTCCCCAGGTTTGTCCCCATTTAGTGGCTAATAGGCTGACATCTTCATTCTTGAGACTTTCAATAGTGATTACGACAATTTGGGTAGTTGTAGAATCGGAATATTTTATGAGTTTATCTTCAAGCTGTGCCTTTTCCTGTGCGCTTAAAACATTTGCATAATCATAAACTGAAGTTTGAAAACTCGGCTTCTCTGGAATTGTAAATTGAGCAAATAGAAAACCACTATTTAAGAAAAGAAAAACATAAACAAATAATTTCCATTTTGCTTTTGTCAAATGATTTGTACTCTCTGTTTGCTGCTTTCTGCTTTCTGCTTTCTGCCTTTTTTTCATTATCCTTTTGATATTTCGTTTGATAATTCGTTGGTATCGCCTTCTTGCCAAGGAAAATGCTTTTTGAGTTCTTCTCCGGCTTTCAAAATTCCGTCGATTAATCCTTGCTTAAAATTCCCTTGTTTGAAATGGGCAACCATAACATCTCGGGTACTGTCCCAAAAAGTATTGGTGACTATATCGTTAATGCCTTTGTCTCCACATATCACAAAGGTTTTATCTTCAACAGCCAGATAGATTAAAACCCCATTTTGCAATTGGGTTTCATCCATTTTTAATTCCTGAAAAACTTCTAAAGCGCGATCATACGCATCCAGAGAAGTTTTTTGTTCTAAATGAACACGAATCTCGCCCGAAGTATTTTTTTCGGCTATGCGGATAGCTTCCACAATTTCCTGTTCTTCTTCTTTGCTTAAAAAATCTTCTACTTTTGACATCGTATATTTTTTAAACACAGATTTCACCAATTCCCACAGATAAAAAATTTGTGATAATTTGTGAAATCTGTGTTAGATTTTATTTTTAGAATTTTACTTCGACAGGTTTATCAGCACCTTCAACAGATTTGAAAAAAGGCTTTTCTTTGTAATTTCCTAAGAAAAAGCTCTGTGGCATTGCCAAAATGTAGCCATTATAAATTTCAACTGATTCATTAAAACGGGTTCTGGCAGTCAAGATTTGGTTTTCTGTACTGGCCAATTCGTCTTGTAATTTTAAGAAATTTGAATTAGCTTTTAAATCTGGATAACGTTCTACCGATACCAATAATTTTGACAAAGAACTAGTCACTCCGCTTTGCGCATTGCTAAAGGCTGTTAATTGTTCTGGCGAAATGTTTGAAGGGTCGATAGTAACAGAAGTAGCTTTAGCTCTAGCTTCAATAACCGCTGTAAGCGTGCTTTTTTCAAAATCGGCGGCTCCTTTTACAGTATTCACTAAGTTTCCGATAAGGTCATTTCTTCTTTGGTAGGCAGCATCAACATTACCCCATTCTTTACCAACCGCTTGGCTGTGGCGTAATGCAGTGTTTTTTAATCCCATTACCCAAAAAGCTATTATTACTATTACTCCAATTCCGATAATCCAAGGCAAAAATCTTCTCATGTTTGTTTAATTTAAAGTTTAATATTTAAGTGTTTAATATTTAAAAAGTTTAATTTTTTGTTTTTTAATTGAAATTGACATTGTCATTGCAATTCATTTTTAATGCTAATCAGCTGCATTTTTATGGTTTCTAATTTACTGATAATTTCAAATTTATCCATTGTTTTCTTTTGTCCTTCTTTCAAATGGATTTTGGCACCTTCCAAGGTGAATCCTCTTTCTTTAACCAAATGGAAGATAAGCTGTAAATTCTTGATATCTTCGGGGGTGAACATTCGGTTTCCTTTTGCGTTTTTCTTTGGTTTCAGAATATCAAATTCACTATCCCAAAAACGAATCAAGGATGCGTTTACGTCAAATGCTTTGGCAACTTCGCCTATGCTGTAGTATCTTTTATCTGGTGATAATTCTATATGCATTTTTTTTATTTTGAATAAATTTTTTAAATGTCTTCTTTCTATTCTTCAAGTTCGTCCAGATAGCGACTGTAATCTGCCAACTGCAAAACTAATCAAAAGACTGATTCTCTTGGTTAGCTATCTTTGAAATAGCAACGTATTCCACTGACGAAATATTGCCGTAATAAAAATTAAGCGGGTTGACCACTCTTCCGTTTTTGTGTACTTCGTAATGCAAATGCGGTGCTTCGGAACGTCCTGTACTGCCTACATAGCCTATAATATCTCCTCGTTTTACCGATTTTCCGGGTCGGCAGTTGTATTTGCTCAAATGGGCATAAAGCGTTTCGTAGCCGTAACCGTGCCTGATAACGATATGGTTCCCAAATCCCGAGGCGGTATTGTCAGCTCTTGCTACAACTCCGTCACCTGTGGCGAAAATAGGGGTTCCAGTCTTGGCTGTAAAATCCATTCCTTCATGCATTTTTCTGGCTTTGGTAAATGGATCTGATCGATAACCGAAACCTGATGCCATATGTTTTAAATTCTCATTCTTTACAGGCTGTATCGCCGGAATTGCCGAAAGCAGTTTGCCTTTTGCTTTTGCCAATTTTACAATTTCGTCCAATGATTTAGACTGTATTGCCAATTCTCTGCTCAATGCGTCTATTCTTTGGGTGGTGCTGGTTACCAATTTTGAATTGTTATATCCCTGCAGTGCAGCATAACGGTTTGCTTTGGAATAGCCGGCTTTTCGTTCTTCTTCCGGAATGGCGGCCGTGTTGAAATACACGCGGTATAAATTGTTGTCCCGATCTTCAATATCTTCTAATACAGCATCTGCTTCGTCCATTTTTTTGTTTAAAATGGCATAATTCAATTTTAAATTTTCGATTTCACGAGCCTGCAAACGGTCTTTTGGCGTGTCAAAATAGGGTGTGTTTAATAATATTATAAAAGTCAGAAATCCAAAAATAGCTGAGGCTAATAAAAACAGAACTGCAAAGCCAACTTTTCGTCTCTTTCTGATTTTTATTTTGCGATAAGCCAGATTTACCGAATCGTAATAATATTTTACTTTCGACATATTTTAAAATACCCTATTTTTGCAAATTAGTTATAGGGTTAGTCGAACAAATTTAATAAATGTTTCAGTTGTTCAGCTCTTTTTTTTAATAATAAATATAATGTGCCTAATCCAGCTATCCGTTGCAAGTTCTCGTTTAGAAAACTTTTTTTTCTAATGAGCCGGCAGGAGCTTCCTCTGGTCGCTCTGCCTTCTCAAGAAAAAATAAGTTTCTAAATCTCGAAGCTTTCCACTACTATCTGGGGCATAACAGATTGAAAGATTACAAGATTTAAAAATTGAAAAATTTTATTTCTACTGATTAATCTTTGCATCTTTAAATTTTTAAATCTTTAAATTTTACAATGAAATCACAAGACGTACGCAAACAATTCCTAGATTTTTTCGAGAGTAAAGGACATTTAATAGTTCCTTCAGCTCCAATAGTTCTTAAAGATGATCCAACCTTGATGTTTAACAACTCGGGAATGGCACAGTTTAAAGAGTATTTTCTTGGCCTTGGAACTCCAAAAAGCAAAAGAATTGCCGATACGCAAAAATGTCTTCGTGTTTCCGGAAAACATAATGACCTGGAGGAAGTGGGAATTGATACGTATCACCACACGATGTTTGAGATGCTGGGGAACTGGTCTTTTGGCGATTATTTCAAGAAAGAAGCAATTCACTGGGCTTGGGAATTGTTGACGGAAGTGTATAAAATTCCAAAAGACATTCTTTATGTTTCGGTTTTTGAAGGAAATCCGGATGAGAATGTACCTTTTGACCAAGAAGCTTGGGATATTTGGAAAACATTAATTGACGAGGACCGAATTATTCTTGGAAACAAAAAAGATAATTTTTGGGAAATGGGAGATCAAGGACCTTGCGGACCTTGTTCTGAAATTCACGTTGATATTCGTTCTGCCGAAGAGAAAGCCTTGGTTTCAGGAAAATCTTTAGTGAATAATGATCACCCGCACGTTGTGGAGATTTGGAACAATGTATTTATGGAATTCAACCGTAAAGCCGATGGATCTCTAGAAAAATTGCCTGCTCAACACGTAGATACCGGAATGGGTTTTGAACGTCTTTGTATGGTTTTGCAGGGAGTTCAGTCCAATTATGATACTGATGTTTTTACTCCGCTAATCAGAGAAATCGAAACGATTACCGGTACTAAATATACAATTAAAGCAAAAGACGAAGCCGAAGAAAAAGTAAATATTGCGATTCGTGTAATTGCAGATCACGTTCGAGCGGTGGCTTTTGCTATTGCAGACGGTCAGTTGCCATCGAACACGGGAGCTGGTTATGTAATCCGCAGAATTTTGCGTCGTGCGATTCGTTACGGATTTACTTTCTTGGATACCAAAGAGCCTTTTATTTATAAATTGGTTGAAGTCTTGAGTACGCAAATGAGCGGTTCTTTCCCTGAAATTCGTTCACAAAAAGCGTTGTGTTCAAATGTAATTCGGGAAGAAGAAAGTTCTTTCTTAAGAACATTAGATCAAGGATTGGTGTTGCTGGATGCAGTAATTAATACTAATTCAGGAACTGTAATTGATGGTAAAAAAGCATTTGAATTGTACGATACTTATGGTTTTCCTATCGATTTAACAGCTTTGATCTTGTCTGAAAAAGGATTGGAATTGGACGAAAAAGGGTTTCAGGAACAATTGCAATTGCAAAAGGAACGTTCTCGCGCTGCTTCTAAAGTAACTGCGGGAGACTGGAATGTTTTGGTTGAAGACGATGTTCAGGAATTTGTGGGTTACGACCGATTGAAACACAATGTAAAAATCACGAAATACCGCAGAGTAGACAGCGTAAAAGATGGTGAAATTTATCAGTTGGTTTTCAATGCTACGCCTTTTTATGGTGAAAGTGGAGGTCAAACGGGTGATAAAGGATATTTGGAAGCTCAAAATGGTGACATTATTTATATTATTGATACCAAAAAAGAGAACAACCAAACAATACATCTTACACAATCTCTTCCTGATAATTTAACCGACACTTTTGTAGCTGTGGTTGATGGAATTCAAAGAGCAAAAACATCTTCAAACCATACTGCGACTCACTTGTTGCACCAAGGATTGCGAAAAATATTGGGAACTCATATTGAGCAGAAAGGTTCGATGGTACGTTCAGCTTCTTTGCGCTTTGACTTTTCTCATTTTTCTAAAGTAACGGACGATGAAATTAAAGAAGTAGAGGATTTTGTAAATGCAAGAATCCGTGAGAGCCTGCCTTTGATTGAAAAAAGAGCGATTCCAAAAGACCAAGCAATTGAAGAAGGTGCGATGGCATTATTTGGAGAAAAATACGGCGACTTGGTTCGAATGATCAAATTTGGTGATTCGGTAGAGTTGTGTGGAGGAACGCATGTTCCTAATACGAGTGATATTTGGCATTTCAAAATTACTTCGGAAGGTGCTGTTGCGGCAGGAATCAGACGTATTGAAGCGATTACAAGCGATGCAGCCAAAGATTTCTTTGAATCACAATTGCTTTCTTTTTATGAAATTAAAGAAGTGTTGAAAAATGCAGTTGATCCTGTAAAAGCAATTCAAACACTGCAAGATGAAAACACTTCCCTTAAAAAACAATTGGAGGTTTTATTAAAAGATAAAGCTAAAAATATGAAAGGCGAATTAGCAAAAGAATTACAAGAAATCAATGGAATTCAATTCCTTGCCAAACAAGTTGATTTGAGTCCGGAAGGAGCCAAAGACTTAGCTTATGAATTGGGAACATTAGGAACAAATATTTTCTTGGTTTTAGCTACTGCCGATGCAGGAAAACCAACTTTATCTTGCTACATCTCGAAAGAATTGGTTGCCGACAGAAAACTAAATGCTGGCCAAGTGGTTCGTGAATTAGGGAAATACATTCAAGGTGGAGGAGGAGGACAGCCTTTCTTCGCTACTGCAGGAGGAAGAAATGCAGATGGAATTGTTGAGGCTTTGGTTAAAGCAAAAGATTACTTGATTTAAGAATTAAAAAATAATTTTTATTTATTGTTTAGAGTATTAATGTACTAAAATTCTAAATTAAGGCTGTTTATTTTTAAAATTAAGAACAAAATACACATATTGAAAAATTTGTGTATTTTGTTTTTTTTATAAAAGTAAAAAATATAGAATTAAAGATTTGTTTTTCATATGTTATATAACTTTATTTGTAGTAGTTAATTTATTAAAAATAAAACCTATTAAGTTAAAATGAGAAAAATTTACAATGTATTGTTTTTATTGAGTTCAATAATGTTTTTGATTAGTTGTGAGAAGGATGATGTTTCGCCCGATGTTGACAATCCTAAAACATATTCAAACAGAATAATTTTAAATGATTTGGAAATTACAGGAGATTTTGTAAAATTGACATGGTCAAAATTGGATACAATAAAATTTACAGGTTATCTAATTGTAAGAAAAAATCAAAAGGATTTAATAATTAATCCAAATGATTACAATAGCGAATCGATAATATCAAGAATTTACGATCCTAGTATAACTTCTTTTGTAGATAAGGATGTTTTATCGAATCCATATTTAGAATATCAGGTGATTGGATTATTATCAAATAATTTTATTTTCAGTAATTCAAAAACATATGAAAGGCCTGATTTAAAAGTTTTTAACTTTAGCGATATTGATGTTTTACCTGATTTGACAAATAATAGGTTTTATTTCATTGAAAAAGGTGTAGGGAAAATTTCTATTTTCAATTACGAAAGTTTGAAAGTTGAAAAATCAATTTCAGTAGATGCAAAAATCGGCTATAGCTCAATTGGGGTTTATAATAATGTAAGCGAGTTATATGTTCCAAGAAGCGATGGCTGGGTATTTGTTTATAATGCTGAAACTTTAGAAAAAATTGATCAAATTGATATTGGGAGGCCTTCCTCTTGTGTTGTTAACAACAATGGCTATTTATTTATTTCAACAAGCGCATGGACAGATCAGCCATTAAAAGTGTTTAACAGAGCTACAAAAAAACAAGTTTCAGAAGACGGCGACTTTGAAGATACTAGGATAAGATTAATTCCAAATACAAATTCGGAAATTATTGATGTGACAATTAATATTGGACCGACTGATTTGGATTACTACAAGTTTGACTCAGATGGTAATTTTATTGCGCGTAAAAATGATAGATATCATGGAGATTATCCTCTTGATGCAAATATATTTCAGTTCTTTCCTGATGGAAAAAAAATTATTACTTCGAATGAAGGCGCAATTTATGATGTTGACTTGAATTACTTAAGCAGGCTTCCTAAAGGAGATTTTTTATTTTCTGATTATGCTTTTAATTTGAATTCGTCTATAATCTATAGTGCATGCAGTAATAGTAAATCAATAGTTTCATATTCGATTCCTAACTATGAGAAAATTAAGGAATATCAAACACAAGGTTATCCATATAAGATATTTAGAAAAGATAATGTTTTGATTTGTATTAGTAAAACAAAAAAAACTGATGGATATTATAATAATCCATCTGGAATGATAATTGAAAAAATACAATTATAAATAAACTGTGAATCTAAGTTGATTTTTAATTGTTTTAAGGTTTATTGAAAATTCTAAAACCCTTTCAAAGTTCAAAACTTCGAAAGGGTTTTCTATTAATAATAAGTTTAAATTTGTGAAAAACTCTGTAAAATGCAATTCACTACTCAAATAGCTATCTTTAGAATTCCAAACCCAATAGACTACAATTCCAAAATTGTCTCATTGGGTTCCTGTTTTGCAGAAAATATGGGAGATAAATTCCAATATTTTAAATTTCAAAGCGCAACGAATACATTCGGAATTATCTTCAATCCGGTTTCAATCGAAAGGATTATTGATCGGGTGGTTAATGATATTTTATTCACAGAAGAAGATATTTTTTTTCATAACGAGGGCTGGCATTGTTTTGAGGTACATTCAGATTTAAGTCATTCGGATAAAGATAAATTCTTAGCGAACTTGAATCAAATTTTGGCGGAGACCAAAAAACAATTACAGAAAGCAACTCATATCATCATTACTTACGGTACCTCTTGGGTGTATAGAAATATTGAAAGGGATGTTATAGTAGCCAATTGTCATAAAGTACCGCAAAAGCAGTTTGTTAAAGAATTACTTTCTGCTCTAGCAATTCAGGAAAGTATCAAAAATACAATCCGATTGATTCAATCGATAAATTCCAATTGCAATTTTATTTTCACCATTTCCCCAGTACGCCACCTAAAGGATGGTTTTGTAGAAAATCAAAGGAGTAAATCTCATTTAATTACAGCAACCCACAATCTCCTGTCTGAAATGCTTCGCCAATTCGCTGTCGCTCGGGGCTGCAATCTGCAATCTGCACCCGAGCTCAGAGAGCGAACTGGCGAAGCAAACTATTTTCCCAGCTACGAGATCATGATGGACGAACTTCGTGATTATCGTTTCTATGCCGAAGATATGCTGCATCCCAATCAAACGGCTATCGATTATATCTGGGAGCGTTTCTGTGAAAGTTTTATTGATGAAAATAGTTTTCAAACCATGAAAGAAGTTTCAGAAATTCAAAAAGGACTAAATCATCGCAGCTTTAATCCTGATTCAGAACAGCATCTTAAATTTTTATCAAAACTGCATCAGAAGATTGATTTATTAAATCAAAAATTCCCTCACATACAGTTTTAAAGCCTGATTTTTTTAAAATACAAAAGAAAGAAAAAAATTACGGATTGGTGAAATTTTAGAATAAATTTGCATAATTATGTAAATTGTTGGAGTATATTTTTTACAACTTTGTAAGTTGTATTGCAAACACAGAATATTTGCAGTGAGGCTTTAATCTAAACGTGTTTTACCGACCTATGAATGCCAAACAAATTCATTTTCTAAAAAAAACACTACGTGTATTGCTTTGGTGCGCCGCTTCATTAGTTGCTCTTTTACTTCTCATTATAATATTAATTCAGGTTCCATATTTCCAGAATCTTGTTAAAGACAAAGCAGTTACTTATCTGCATGAAAAAATAAAAACCAAAGTTTCGCTGGACAGAATTACAATTGAATTTCCTAAAGATGTTGTACTGGAAGGTTTCTATTTTGAAGATCAAAATAAAGATACGTTACTGGCTGGAAAGCGTTTAGAAGCTGATATTGATTTGTTTAAGCTGATTGGCAGTGAACTTGAAATCAATTCTGTCTCGCTAGAAAATGTAAGTGCCAATATTTCAAGGAATAAAGAGGGAGTTTTCAATTTCGATTATATTATTAAAGCCTTCGAGTCGAATGAACCAAAAGATCCGAATAGCGAACCTTTCAAAATATCAGTTGTAAAAGTAAATCTCGACAATGTCAAATTCAATTATAAAGATGATTTTACTAAAAATGATATTCGGGTAAAACTCACGCATTTTGATACTAAATTCAATGAATTTGATTTGGACAAAATGGATTTCAATGTTCCTGATATTAACTTAAACGGATTGAAATTGGTTCTAAATCAGGATGCTGTCGAGAAAATAGCCGAAGTTTCTGTGATAACCGCTGATACAATTTCGAAAAGAAAAGATTTCAAAATAAAATTGGGAAAAATCAATTTGTCAAAGATTGATGTTTCATACGATAATAAAGATTCAAAACTGGATTCGGGAATACGTCTGGGTAACTTGGAATTGACTGTAAATGAGATTGATTTGAATAAACAGCTTTTAGATTTTGATTCATTTGAGCTGAAAAATCTAAGAGGAAATCTAAGATTGGGTATAAAAGACACAAAAATTATAACCCCGGATTTAGACTCAACTTCAATTAAGCAATCAGGTTGGAAAGTAAAACTGAATGAGGCCGATATTCAAAATATTGTTTTCCGATTTGATGATATGAAATCCAAACCGAACGCAAAAGGAATTGATTACAGTCATCTTGATTTTGATAAATTCAATTTAAAAGCAGAAAAATTATATTACGGGAATGATACCATTTCTGGAAATATAAAATCATTTGCTGTAAATGAAAAAAGCGGTCTGCAGATTCAGGCTTTAAAAACTGATTTCTTTTATGGTCCGAAAAATGCGTTTTTGAATAATTTGTATTTGCGAACACCGCAGACACTTTTGCAGAATAAAATTAAAATTGGATATCCATCGTTAGCTTCTTTAAAAAAGAATTCCGAAAACCTTACGATTGATGCCAATTTAAATCAATCTAAAATTGGGTTTAAAGACATTTTACTTTTTGCTCCAGATTTACAAAAAACGAATCCGTTCAAAAGTAGTCCGAATGCAGTTGTGTATTTGAATACTCGCTTAAACGGAAAAATTAAAAATCTGAATATTCCGTTGTTCGAAATGAGCGGAATTGGAAATACAAAAGTTTCTCTTTCAGGAAAAATTACTGGTTTGCCTGATGGTCAAAAAGCGTATTATGATTTAAATATTAAAAAACTATCCAGCACTTCCAAAGATGTATATTCTTTTGTGCCGACAGGAACAATTCCGAAAAACATTCAATTGCCTTCTCAGTTTAATCTGCAGGGAAAATTTAAAGGTTCGGTTCAAAATTTCAAAACCAATTTGGCTTTAAACAGCAGTTTTGGGAAAGCCAAAGTGGACGCTTTATTTGATCAGCGCATCAAGAAAAAAGAGAAATATGATGCTAATGTTTCCTTGATGGATTTTGATTTAGGACGGTTAATCAAAAATGATTCGATTGGAAAAATTACGCTTAAAGCGAAAGTAAAAGGCAAAGGTCTGGATCCGAAAACAGCTCAGGCAAACTTGGATGGAATTGTCCAAAAAGCGGTATTTAACAGATATGCATACAGAGATTTAACTGTAAAAGGAAATATCGAAAACGGATCGTTTGCTGTAAAATCGGGAATGAAAGATCCAAATTTAAATTTTGACCTATCAGCAAGTGGAAATACAAAACAAAAATATCCATCAATAAAATTAAAATTAAATCTAGATATTGCCGATTTAGAAAAACTGAATCTTCACGCTGGTCCAATGAAATTGCGCGGAAATGTCGATGCAGATATTGCCAACAGCAATCCGGACTTCCTGAATGGAAAAGTGTTTCTTTCGAACATTCAGATTTTGCAGAAAGAACTAATTGTATTGGATTCTGTTCGTGTAATTGCTTTTTCAGATAATACTCGAAACAACATCAAAATAGCATCCCAGTTTTTGAAAGCTGAAGTTGATGGAAAATACAAGCTAACCACATTAGCATCGGCAATAAAAAAATCATTGTCGAAATATATCGATTTAAAGAATCCGAAAGTAAACGGCGAATCAGATGAACAGCGATTGGCTTTTACATTGTCTGTGGATAATGATCCAATACTTTTTAAATTACTGCCTAAATTAACTGGTCTAGAACCTATAAATATTAGTGGAAAATATAATAATCGAACAGATTCTCTGGAAATAAAAGGAACGATTCCTAGAATTGTTTATGCCAATAATACAATCGCCGACGGAAAAATAAATATAGAAGCCAAAGGGAATGCTTTAGAATATCAGATTTCGGTGGCAACAATTGAAAGTGGCCAATTTAAAATTCCGTTTACCAGTTTGTCTGGGAAAGTTCAAAATAATGTTCTTTCATACGCATTGCTTGTAAAAGACACTAAAGATAAAGAGCAATATGTTATTGCTGGGGAGTTCCTACGTCAGGATGCTAAAAACATACTAAAAATTGACTCTGAGACTTTCGTCCTTAATTATGATAAATGGAATATCAATCCTGAAAATGCAATTGAGTTTGGAGATAAAAGACTTTATGTCAATAAGTTTTTCTTGGACCATTCAGGAAACGAGCTTAAAATTCAATCACAAGGCACGCAGAATAACGCACCAATTCACGTCGATTTTATGAATTTCAAAATTGAAACGATTTTGAATATGGTCAAAAAAGACAAACTTTTGATGCAGGGTTTGATCAACGGAAATGCTGTTGTAGAAAACGTGATGACTTCACCCATTTTTACCTCAGATATAAAAATAGACGATTTTACTTTCAAGGCAGAACCTGTTGGAGATATTGCTATAAAAGTCGATAATAAAACGGCCAATACGCTTGTGGCAAATGTGGTTTTAAGCGATGAGGGCAATGATGTAAATATCAATGGTAATTACAAAATCAGTGACGGAAATTTTGATTTTAATGTAGCTGTCAATAAATTGGATATTAAAAGCATTCAGGGGTTTTCGATGGGAAACCTTACTGACGGAACAGGTTTTTTATCAGGAAATTTTAAAATTACAGGAAATCCGGCAGCACCAAAAGTTAATGGCGAATTAAACTTTAATGACAGTGCTTTTAGAATCAAAAAACTCAATTCCTATTTTAAGACAGATAATGAAAAAATTACTTTCAGCAATGATGTAATTACGTTTGGCACCTTTACGCTTTATGATGAAAATGAGAATAAATTAGCGCTAAGCGGTACAATACAATCTCCGGATTTTAGAAGCTATAATTTTGATTTAAAAGTCATGGCAGATGATTTCAGAGCCATACATTCTACAGCTGCAGATAATGATTTGTTTTACGGAGATTTATTTTTGGATACTAAACTTGACATAAAAGGGACACTCGAAAATCCTATTGTAGGCGGAGATATTAAAATAAACAAAGAGACCAAATTCACAGTTGTCTTGCCTCAATCCGACCCTTCAATTGCCGATAGAGAAGGAATTGTAGAGTTTGTAAATGAAGACAACTTATATCTGAAACAAACCGTTCAATTGGAGAAAAAACTCAATCAGTCAGAGTTAATCGGTATGAATGTAAGCGTTGATATTTCATTGGTCAAAGAAGCTGAACTTACATTGATTATCGATAAAGGAAATGGAGATTATCTTAGCCTGAAAGGCGAAGCAGAACTAACCGGTGGAATTGATCCTTCGGGGAAAACAACTCTTACGGGGAAATACGAAGTTTCAGACGGAGCTTATGAGATGAATTTTAATGCCATCCGAAGAAAATTTGATATACAAAAAGGAAGCTATATTGTATGGAACGGCGAGCCAACAATGGCAACTTTGAATATTACGGCAATTTACAAAGTCAATGCCGCTCCAATCGATTTGCTTGGAAATCAGTTAGGACCAGTAACCCCAACAGTCAAAAATACCTACAAGCAAAAAATCCCGTTTCAGACTTTATTGAAAATGAATGGTGAATTGCTAAAGCCTGAAATTTCGTTTGATATTAAGCTTCCTGATGGAAATTATGGTGTTTCATCAGATATTGTATCTGCCTCTCAGACAAAATTGGAACAGCTTCGGCAAGAACCAGCCGAATTAAACAAACAGGTTTTTGCTCTTTTACTTTTAAATCGTTTTGTTGGCGAAAATCCATTTGCAAGTGAAAGCGGTGGAACCAATGCCGAATCATTAGCAAGACAAAGTGTAAGTAAAATTCTTTCTCAGCAATTAAATGATCTTTCTGCAGAGTTAATTACAGGAGTTCAATTAGAATTTGATTTACAGTCAACAGACGATTACACTTCTGGAACAATGGAAAACAGGACTGATCTCAATGTTGCTGTTTCTAAAAAACTGCTTGATGATCGATTAAAAGTCACTGTAGGAAGCAGTTTTGGTGTTGAAGGCAAGGAACGTGCCAATGAAGAGACTACCAATATTGCCGGTGACGTTTCTCTTGATTATCAGCTTACAAAAGACGGCAGATATATGGTTCGTGCGTATCGCAAAAATGAATATCAGGTTGCGGTTGAAGGTCAGGTTGTAGAAACTGGAGTGGCTTTTGTTATTACCATGAGTTACAATAAATTCAGAGAACTGTTCCATCGCAGTGAAGCCGAAAAACAAATAATTAAAGAAGAAAAAATTCGCAAAGAGAAGAGAAAACGAATAGAAAAACAAGAAAATAAATTCGAAAAACAAATTGAAGGAAATGAGCAAAAAACATAGCGATATGAAAATCAGATATATTAAATATTTTATAGTGCTGTCCTTGTTTTTTGTTTTTGGATGCAGCAACACTAAGTATTTGCCAGAAGGTGATTTGCTTTACACAGGAGCTTCTGTTACCGTGAAGGATTCTGTCATGAAAAAGAAAGAAAGAAAAGCACTTGAGAAAGAAATGGAAGGCCTCCTGCGCCCTAAACCGAATAAACAAATATTAGGTTTGCGTCCTAAATTATGGTTTTACAATATAGCGGGAGAGCCTAAAAAAGAGAAAGGAATCAGGCATTGGTTGCGAAATAAAGTAGGTGAGGAACCAGTGCTTTTCAGTAAAGTCGATTTGGATTATAACGCTTCAGTTTTAAGAAATTTTGCAGAAAATCGCGGTTATTTTAAAAACAGAGTCAGCGCAGATTCTACTGTCAGTAATAAAAGAGCAACAGCTGAATATACTGTGCAGCTTAGAAAACAATACAAAATCAAAGACGTAAAATTTCCTGTAGATTCTTCCGCTTTAGGAAAAGCAATAGCTAGAACAAGCCGCAGATCATTATTAAAAGAAGGAAATCCATACGATCTGGATATTATAAAAACCGAAAGGGAACGCATTGATGCCAGGCTCAAGGAAAAAGGATTTTATTATTTTAATCCAGATTATATTTTGGCGCAGGTAGACAGCACAAAAGGCGATTATGAGGTTCGCATTAATTTAAAAATAAAAGACGACACACCCGAGAAAGCCAAAATTGCCTATAAAATTGATAAAATTATGGTGTATCCTAATTTTGCAGTTTCAAAAGACACTGTCAAATATAAAAAAGAGGATATTGTACAGTACAATGATTTTACAATTATTGATACCGCTGATACTTTTAAACCCAGAGTTTTTGACAGAGCAATACTTTTCAAAAAAGGAGATTTTTATAACCGAAAAGACCATAATCTTACATTGAACCGTTTTGTGAATCTGGGGACATTTAGCTTTGTAAAGAATGAATTCAGAACGTCAGACAGTTTGAAAAACACTTTGGATTCCTATTATTTTCTAACGCTTTTACCTAAAAAATTCATTCGTTTTGAGGTTGTGGGCAAAACAAACTCGGCGAGCTATACTGGTACTGAAGTCAACGTGAATTGGAATAACAGAAATACATTCAAAGGAGCCGAATTGCTTACTGTTTCTGTATTTGGCGGTGCCGATTTTCAGCTTGCAGGTACAAACAGCGGTAAAAATATCTATAAATTGGGAACAGAGACCAGTCTGACTTGGCCTCGATTTATTACGCCATTCAACATTCAGGGAAATAGTGAATTTGTTCCCAGAACCAAAGCAACACTTCGCTATGAGTATCAAAACAGGACACAGCTTTATGCTTTGAATTCATTCAATGCTTCTTTTGGCTATTTATGGAGAGAAAATCTCAGGAAAGAACATCAGTTAAACGTCATGGACATTACTTATGTAAGTCCAAATAATGTAACGGCAGAATATCAGGAAGATATTGACAAAGACGCCGCTTTAGGAAAAGTTATCGAAAAGCAATTGATTTTTGGTCCAACCTATTCGTATACTTACTCGAATACAATGCAAAAGCGAAAAAAGCACACATTCTATTTTAATGCAGAAGTAGATTTGGCTGGAAATATAACCGGTTTGTTAACTGGAGCCAATATCAAGAAAAAGGATGCTGTGACAATATTTAATGTGCCATTTAGCCAATATGCAAAAGTAAAGACAGATTTTCGGCATTATTTAAAGCTTAGTAAGGATACTGAATTAGCCAGTCGCATCATTGTTGGCGTCGGATTACCTTATGGAAATTCGAATGTTATGCCAACATCAAAACAATTTGTATCGGGAGGAACCAATAGTATTCGTGCCTTTAGAGCCAGAACACTCGGGCCTGGAAGTTACTTGAATACTACAACAACAAATTCTTCGTACTTGCCAGATCAATCCGGTGACTTAAAATTAGAGTTCAGCACAGAATACAGAGCAAAACTTTTTAGCATTGTCAAAGGAGCTTTGTTTGTCGATGCAGGAAATATTTGGCTTCTCAATGCCGATCCTAATAAAGCAGGAGCCGAAATTTCTAAAGATTTTATGAAAGAAATTGCAGTAGGTGCTGGAGCTGGTTTGCGTTTTGATTTATCTTTTCTGATTTTAAGGACAGATTTGGCATTTCCGCTAAGAAAACCTTGGTTACCAGAGAATGACCGGTGGGTAATTGATGATATGGATTTTGGAAACAGTACTTGGAGAAAAGAAAACCTGATTCTTAATATTGCGATTGGATATCCTTTTTAAAATAATAATTAACCTTAATATGAGTCCGATTATTAATTTTTTGGAGCAGAAAGATTTTTGCTTTTTAGGCAGTATCGTCCCGCTTTCCGTTACAATCTTTTGTGCCGAACACCGGCACAAAAGGATTTTCACTGTAATCGGGGCTAAGAGGTTAAATTTGGTTTTCTTGCTTACATTTTAAAAAAAAGAATTAATTTGGCTGAAATAAAAGTATGAAATGCAAAATATGCTCAAAAGAATAGTAGTTGTAGCGGTGATTGTAGTCACTGTGATTTTGGCTTTCAAATTCTGCGAATTCAAGAAGGAGGATGATTCATCTTTGGATTACAATACAAATTTGATTCAGCAGCAAATCGTTAATGTGGGTAAGTTAGTAGTTACCGAAGGACATTTCTCCGAAGTGGTGACTTATAAAAACCAACAGAAATACATGATGGATATGCTTTCGTTCGAGAAAAAAGCATTGGTAATTGTCAATGCCGATGTTACTGTTTCGTATGATCTGCACCAAATGAAATACGATATTGACGAAGCTAATAAAACTATCACAATTGTAAGCATCCCAAAAGAAGAAATAAAAATAAGCCCAGACATCAAGTTTTATGATGTAGAGCAAAGCCAGATGAATCCGTTTACGGGCGATGATTACAATAAAATAAACAAATCGGTAAGGGCCAATTTAGCTAAGAAAATAGAAAAATCTTCCTTGAAATCCAATGCTCAAAACCGTTTGATAAGCGAACTTTCTAAGATCTTGATTCTGACCAATTCTATGGGCTGGAAACTGCAGTACAACGGTAAAGAAATCGCAAACGAAAAAGAACTGCAACAGGATTTAAAATTGTAGATTAAATTGACTTTAACCGCAAAGACCGCAAAGAAAATCAGACTGTAAAAAAACAAGGTTCGCAACGCTTTGCGCTCTTTGCGTAAAACTTTGCGAACCTTGCGTTTAAATTAAGTCAGAATCTTCAATCCTTGTTATACAATTTCATTCTCAAAAATCAACTCCAAACCATTCGAAATTAATTTCTCGATTTCTGGGCGCTGTTTTTTTAGAATTTCCAAATGTAAAAGTACTAGCTGCATTAAATTCGTTTCACTTCGTGTGTGCAAAAGTTCAACCAATTCTATCGAAAGCAACCAATCATTCGGATGGTTTTCTTGCAGTTTTATAAAAATCGGTTCCAATGAAGTTGTAGTGTCATTCGATTCCCGAATACTTCTTACGGTTTGGTACAAAACTTCCAAATCATCTCTTTCGGCAGTTTGTTTAGCTTTAATGGTTTTACTCGAAGGAACGTGCGAAATCAAATCAAAACTGCTCACATCAGCCGGACCCGAAAAAGCCGAAACTAGTTTTTTGCCAACAGCCATGTCATAATTGCCCCATTCCGGTTTGAATAAAACAGTGTCACCGTGCGTCACTGTACAGTTTTTGAAACAAATCAGGATAATCTCTCCGTGCAGGTTTCTCTTTCCGGTAATGATTTCTCCAACGACTTTTATATCACCTTCGAATTCCAGTGTGGCGGTTTCTCCTTCATAAACTCCGTAAGCTTTTAAGTCTCGCGGACTCATATCTTCAATCGCCAAATTGATTCCTTTAAGTTTACCTATCGGGCTTCCAAAACCTTCTGGATGTGTACTCGTTCCGTGTCCTACCAATTCTTTTTCACGATACGATAAAGCTGTTTTTCCGGTAGTCTGAAAGTAAATTGGTTTTCCGTTTTCTTCAATAACATTCGTAAACACGCCCGAAATCTGTAAACCGGTACTCAATTCGACAGTTCCCAAAGCTTTGGAATGAATCAGTTTTTCAACCCCCGACAATCCGCCAGTGCGCAAAGCCATTGTATTCGCAAACTCTTCCAAAATCAAACTCAAGTAAGCAAAATCGGGAGTCACATAAAGCTGTGGCTGTAACTTGGTAATATCAAAACTTTGATTAACAGCAGAGAAATCATAAGGGATTTTCTTTACGTTATCGGTCATGCACCAAGCGCTTTCGCCAATGGACGACAACAAACCGGCACCGTATATTTTTGGATTTTCAAGTGTACCAATCAAGCCATATTCTACGGTCCACCAGTGTAGGTTTCTGATTTGTGCCATTTCCGATAATTCGCCCATATTGTTCTGCAGGTCTTCCACTGCTTTTTCGGCTGCTTCAATTTCGCTTTGCGGCGTGCCTTCCGCTTCTTTTAAAATAGAAAGTAACCGAATCGCCTCATACATTTCGTAATCCTTATGCGAAGAAATCGCTTTACAGCCTATTTCACCAAAACGGCGCAGGTATTCTGCATATTCCGGATTAGCGATAATAGGAGCGTGGCCGGCACCTTCGTGAATAATATCGGGAGCGGGGGTGTATTCTATATGTTCAAGCTGACGAATATCAGATGCAATAACCAAAACATTATAGGCCTGAAATTCCATAAAGGCATTTGGTGGAATAAAACCGTCAACTGCAACGGCTGCCCAGCCAATTTCGCTTAGTATGCGGTTCATGCCATACATACTCGGAATATTATTTACCTCAATTCCTGTTTTTTTCAAACCTTCCAGATACGAACTATGAGCTACTTTCGATAGGTAATCAACATTTTTGCGCATTACATACCGCCAAACGGCTTGATTTATTGGCGTATAATCACTATAATCCTGTGGTTTGATAAACTGTTTTAAATGCTTTGGTAAACGATCCAATAACGGATTGCTTTTTATTTTTGAGTTCATAACGAAAACGATATAGTTTGAATGCAAAAGTACAATTTTAGGAGACGAAAAGAAATTTTTTCAGCCATGACTTTAGCAAATTAAAATGTTCTAATGTTATTGTAGCAAAAGTAATGCAATGGCTTAAAAATGAATTACCGCAGATTCGCAGATTCTATTGTTTTATAATCTGCGACCCGAGCGGTAGTGAATTGGCGAAGCAATCAGCGGTGACTTTATAATCATTTAAGTTTCTATAAAAGCGGATGTTTCCCTTCATGTCTGAAATACTCAATTTTGTAGTTGAACATTTCTGCCATATTTTGGCCTCTCAGTTTGGCTTCTTCAGCAAGCGGTCCTGTAAATAAACTATCTACAGTATTGGTAAAAATTTCCATCCAGCGGTTAAAGTGTTGTTTCTCGACAGGAAGCTGTTTGTGCGGCGGAAAAGGACTTCCAGAATAGGTATGTTCTTCTAATAAAATAGTCTGCCAAAAGCGGTACATTTTTTCCAGATGTTCCGGCCAGCGGTCACCTATTTTTTCGTTGAAAATGGCACCAATCAACTCGTCTTTCTGTACTGTTGAGTAAAAGGTATTGACTAATAACTGAATGTCTTCTATATTGGAAATGTCTTTGTTTATCATGATATTTTGGTGTAAAAAAAACTCCTCCAAAGATACGTTTTAATTAAAAATGCAGTCGAAAATGAATTGTTAATTTACCCTATCAGCTGAGTGAATAGGTCATGTCTTTCGTTGAGATAACGGTATTCAAATCCTTTGGCATTCATATTGGTTTTGATGGCATGAATATCATTTGGATTCTTCAATTCTAATCCCACAACTACCGATCCTACTTCACGGCTGTTCTTTTTGGCAAACTGAAAATAAGTAATGTCATCATCTGGACCCAAAATGTCGTTTACAAATTCTTTTAAAGCTCCTGGGCGCTGCGGAAACTGAATCATGAAATAATGCATTAATCCTTCATAGAGCAAGGAACGTTCTTTTATTTCGGCGGTTCTCTCAATATCGTTGTTGCTCCCGCTAACAATGCAGACAACCGTTTTTCCTTTTATTTCTTCTTTGTAAAAATCCAAAGCCGCTATCGTTAATGCTCCGGCAGGCTCTACAACCATGGCTTCTTCATTGTACAAGCGTAATATGGTAGTGCATACTTTTCCTTCGGGAACGAGTATAATGTCGCTTAAGTTTTTTTGGCAAATGTCAAAAGTCAGATCACCCACTTGTTTTACAGCGGCTCCATCTACAAATTTATCGATAGTGTCTAATGCGGTGTTTTTGTGATTGGCAATTGAAGTTTTCATCGAGGGAGCACCTAGAGGCTCTACTCCAATGATTTTAGTATTTGGACTTAATTGTTTGAATACAGTCGAAAGCCCAGATGCCAGTCCGCCACCGCCTATGGGAACAAATACATAATCAATTGGTTCTTTGTAAGTGTCCAGAATTTCCAACCCCACAGTGCCTTGGCCTGCTATCACTTCTAAATCATCAAAAGGATGGATGAATGCTTTGCCGTTTTCGGTGGCGTCGGCTACGGCTTTTGCGTAAGCGTCGTCAAAAGTGTCACCTGTTAAAACAATTTCAACATATTTTTTACCAAACAGTTGTACTTGTTTTACTTTTTGTTTTGGAGTCGTTTTAGGCATATAAATTTTACCCATGACTTGTAGAAGATGACAGGAAAAAGCAACACCTTGAGCGTGATTTCCGGCACTGGCACAGACAATTCCCTTTTCTTTTTCGGCAGCAGTTAAGGAACTCATTTTATTATAGGCTCCTCTTATTTTGTAGGAACGAACCACTTGCAGGTCTTCACGTTTTAGCAGAACAGTTGCTCCAAATTCCTCGGATAAATTTAAGTTTTCTATTAGTGGAGTGGGAGTGACTACGTTTTGAAGTTGCTTTTGTGCTTGTTGTACGGTTTTAAATAAATCCATTTTGGTATTTTGTTTTTAAAATAAAAAAACCTCCCGATGTGGGAGGTTTTATAAACTGTATATTGATTACTTTTTTATACAACACCCCGCCATAATTATCGAATGATAATTATAATAATGACAACGATGATGTTAATTAAGTTTTTCATTTTTCTTACTTAGACTGCAAATGTATTCATTTTTAGAGAATCAAAAACAATAAATTATTTTTTCTTTTCAGCTGTTGCGGGTGCTGGTGGAAATTGAGCCAAAATTTTAGTTACAATGTTATTTACGATTTCGTCTTTTTGGTTCATGTCTTTGCTAAGAGTCCCAATTCCTTCTCCCTGCCAAACCAGTTCTTTCTTTTTGGCATCGATAAGATCAATGTACAAAGTGCCTTCGGTAGAAGAGCTAACTGTAGTTTGTCCGCCAAACATATAAGGATTCCATCCCCATCCCCATCCATAACCCCAACCAGCATTGAATTGGTTTACGCTGACTTGTTCTCTAGATTTAGTAAAAATATTAATTAATAAATCTGGAGTTTCGCTTTTGGTCATTCCTTTTGTTTGTAATTGGTTGTCAATAGCGTTCAGAATTCTTTTTTTATCCAAATCAGAAATTTCGACTTTATCGATACCTGATTTCATGAAAGCATATGTTTTGTACTGTGTAAAATCGGCTGATTTATCATAATCAGAATATACTTTTACGGTGTCACAAGAGGTAACTATGAAAAGTAACAATAGAGGCAAGAATTTAATAGTTTTCATATTCATATGATTAGTGTTGAAATAAATTTAATCCAAAAATCGTACCAATTGAGCCAAATAAGTGTTAATTTTTAAATAAAGCTTTCTGAAGATTTTTAGACACAGATTGCACAGATTTTAAAAAATAAAAAAATGAATCTGTGAAAATTTGTGTAATCTGTGTCAAATAGTTATTGGGTGAGGATATCAATTAATCCAATAAGGCATCATCCACCAAATTAGGTAGTGTCACTTTCAACAACGGCTCAACTTCCATTGCTCGTTTGATGGCAAATACTGCACCTTCGTTACGAGCCCAGCTGCGTCTTGAGATTCCGTTATTGACATCCCAAAACAACATCGAAGCCAAGCGTCTAGAAGCTTCTTTGGAACCGTCCAACACCATTCCGAAACCACCGTTGATCACCTCACCCCAGCCTACGCCACCACCATTGTGTATGGAAACCCAAGTTGCGCCACGGAAACTGTCTCCAATTACGTTTTGAATTGCCATATCGGCCGTAAAGCGGGAACCGTCATAGATATTGGAAGTTTCTCTGTAAGGCGAATCCGTACCCGAAACGTCATGATGGTCACGTCCCAAAACTACTGTGCCTATCTCGCCTTTGGCAATCGCCTGATTAAAAGCTTCGGCAATTTTTACACGGCCTTCGGCATCGGCATAAAGGATTCGGGCTTGGGAACCTACGACTAATTTATTTTCCTGCGCACCTTTTATCCACTGAATATTATCCTGCATTTGCTGCTGAATCTCGATTGGAGCTGTTTTGGCCATTTCTTCCAAAACTTGGCAGGCAATAGCATCGGTTTTGGCTAAATCTTCAGGCTTTCCCGAAGCACAAACCCAACGGAAAGGACCAAAACCATAATCAAAACACATAGGTCCCATGATATCCTGCACATAACTCGGGTATCTGAAATCAATATTATTTTCAGCCATAATATCGGCACCTGCACGTGAAGCTTCCAATAAAAAGGCATTCCCGTAATCAAAGAAATACGTTCCTTTGGCGGTATGTTTGTTAATCGCTGTTGTGTGTCGACGCAAAGTTTCTTGCACTTTCTCCTTGAATAAAACAGGATTGTTCGCCATCATATCATTGGCTTCCTCAAAAGAAATTCCAACGGGATAATACCCACCTGCCCACGGATTGTGGAGTGAAGTTTGGTCGGAACCCAAATCAATATAAAGGTTTTCCTCGTCAAAACGTTCCCAAACATCCACCACGTTTCCGAGGTAGGCAATAGAAACCGTTTCGTTATTGGCTTTTGCCAAAGCCACTCTTCTGACCAATTCGTCAATATTTTCAACTACTTCATTAATCCAGCCTTGACTATGGCGAATGTGTGTGATTTTTGCATTCACCTCGGCACAAACCGTGATACAGCCGGCAATATTTCCCGCTTTGGGTTGCGCGCCACTCATTCCTCCCAATCCGGATGTCACAAATAAACCGCCTTTTGGGGAACGTTTTATTTTTCTAAAAGCATTCAAAACCGTGATCGTCGTTCCGTGCACAATTCCCTGCGGGCCTATATACATGTAACTGCCTGCGGTCATTTGCCCATATTGGGAAACGCCTAAAGCATTCATTTTCTCCCAGTCATCGGGTTGAGAATAATTCGGGATTACCATTCCATTCGTAACCACTACTCTCGGCGCTTCCTTGTGGGAAGGAAACAATCCCATCGGATGTCCTGAATACATCGTCAATGTTTGCTCATCGGTCATTTCCGATAAGTATTTCATCGTCAATAAATATTGCGCCCAGTTCGAGAAGACCGCTCCGTTCCCGCCATAAGTAATCAATTCGTGCGGATGCTGTGCCACCGCATAATCCAGATTGTTCTGAATCATCAGCATAATGGCTTTGGCCTGCTCACTTTTTCCCGGATATTCCGAGATTGGTCGAGCATACATTTTATAATCAGGACGCAGACGGTACATATAAATACGGCCATAAGTCTCTAATTCGTTACGAAATTCAGGTATTAATTCGGCGTGGTGCTTCGGTTCAAAATAGCGCAAAGCATTTCGAAGCGCTAGTTTTTTCTCATCGTCAGACAAGATTTCTTTCCGTTTCGGCGCGTGATTAATGTTGGCTTCATACGGTTTTGGCTGTGGTAATATAGAAGGGATTCCTTGTTGTATTTGTTCTTGAAAAGTCATTTTTTTTGTTTTAAAATCTAAAATAAATTCGTTATAATGAGTATCATTTGGGCGAGACCACATTAAGAAAAGTGGCCTATGTTTCGTTGCGGTTAGTCGGCCACTTTCCTTAATGCGGTCGGGCTATCCGCACTACTTCGGTAGTTTGCTTCTATCCCTCTCGCACCCCGTAAATAAAGATATTTTTCTTAATTTAAAGAGATTCTTCACTAAGGATACCGTATATCCGACCTGTGGTAGGACTTATGAATTTTAATTTTATATTTTAAAGAAAGAATGTCCATTTCTGTGTATTTAATGGTTAAAAAGAATTCTGTAATCTGAGATCTAAATTCTTTCTTCTGCTTTCTGCAGTCTGAAAACTGCAACCTGATTACTTTTTCAAAAGCCCTGTTTTCTTATCAAATCCATAAGGACAATGACGACAACCGCTTTTACAACAATAACCTCTTTTCAAATGGTGTTTTTCGGTAAAACATTTGTAACCTTCGGGTGTGTAATAAAAATCTTCCCCCTCTGTTAATTTATTTTCATTACTTTGCTCTGCCATTCGGTTTTTATGCTTAAAATTCGCTGTTAGGAGATTGTGTTTTTCTTTAATTTGGACTAAATTGCCTTTACAAATCTATAAATTTTATAATCAATGTTTGTTATTGTTGCCAAATATTTAATTCCCAAAGGATATCGCGGATTAACTGTTTTTCCTTTCGTGCTTATAAAATACCGATTTGATAAAGGAAATAAAATATTGGTTAACCATGAAAAAATACACATCAGGCAACAAATGGAATTACTAGTTTTACCTTTTTTCCTTTGGTATTTTGTCGAATATGCGGTACGTTTGTTGCAGTACAAAAACGCAAATTTGGCTTACAGGAACATTAGTTTTGAAAGAGAAGCTTACGCCAATGAAATCAATTTGGATTATCTTGAAACGAGAACATTTTTTAGTTTTTTAAAGTATTTACGAGAAAACAACTTAGAATAGATTTCACCGCAAAGGCGCAAAGTTTTTTTTTCTTCGTGACTTAGCGTCTTAGCGGTTGTAAAATAATAAACTCATAAACTTTGAATCAAAAAATAACATACGAACTGCCCAACGGAATCTCTCTTGAAATAAAAAGAGAGGATTTGCTTCATCCTTTTATATCAGGAAATAAATTCAGAAAACTAAAGTACAATCTGCTCCAAGCGAAAGCCGAGAATCAGGAAACGGTACTTACTTTCGGCGGTGCGTATTCCAATCATATTGCAGCAGTTGCCTATGCAGGAAAAGAACAAGGTTTCAAAACCATTGGAGTAATCCGCGGAGATGAATTGGGCGATAAAATTGCCGAAAATCCAACCTTGCAGTTCGCCCAAGAATGCGGAATGCAATTCGAGTTTGTGACCAGAGAATCCTATCGATTCAAAACCGAACCAGATTTTATAACAAATCTACGGCAGAAATTCGGATCGTTTTATCTCGTTCCAGAAGGCGGTACCAATGAATATGCCGTAAAAGGTTGCGAAGAAATTTTGACGGAGGAAGATGCTAAATTTGATTATGTATGTTGTGCAGTGGGAACTGGCGGAACCATTTCGGGAATTATAAACAGTACGTTGGCACACCAAAAAGTTTTGGGATTTCCGGCGTTAAAAGGAGACTTTTTAAAAGACGAAACGCCAACGAACAAATTTTCTTCCAATTTAAATGGAAATGGCGTTCCTGACGACCTTAGGCAAATAACTACTTTTTCGGAAGAAATTCGTAAATTTGCCAGCAATCAAAATTGGGAATTAATCACAGATTATCATTTTGGAGGCTACGGAAAGGTAAATGAAGAATTGATTCAGTTTATAAATCAGTTTTTCAAACAAACGCAAGTGCCATTAGATCCAGTTTATACAGGAAAGATGGTTTTTGGCGTTATAGATTTAATTCAGAAAAACTATTTCACTGATAATTCCAAAATTTTATTGATTCATACTGGAGGATTACAGGGAATTGATGGAATGAATGCGCTTTTGAAAAATAAAAACAAAACATTGATTGAAGTGTAACAGCAGAAATCAATTTCAAAAATTAAAATATGGTCAAGAAAATAGTTTTATTTCTCCTGATTGCAACTCTTATAAGTTGCGGTTCTTCAAAATCAACAATTCAAACCACAAAAAAACCGGTGGGGTGGAAATATTCTAAACCAATCCAAAACGGTGGAGGTAATAAAACTACAGCACAGTCAACTTCAAAATCAATAAGTACCAATGAAGTAACGAGAGCCTACATCGCGCAATACAACAGTGTTGCGATGAGCAATATGAAAACGTATGGAATTCCTGCCAGTATTATTTTGGCACAAGGAATTTTGGAATCGGGAGCGGGACAAAGTGATTTGGCAATGAATGCCAACAATCATTTTGGGGTCAAATGCCATAACGATTGGACAGGTGATAAAGTCTATAAAGATGATGATACTGCAAATGAATGTTTTAGAAAATACAATCAGGCCTCAGAATCGTACAAAGACCATGCTATGGTTTTAACGGGTAAAAGCAGGTATGCTAAATTGTTTACTCTGCCGAAAGGCGATTATAAAGCTTGGGCAAAAGGTTTGAGAGAAGCAGGATATGCAACCGATCCAAAATATCCTGAAAAACTAATTAATTATATCGAATTGTATAATTTACAAGAATATGATACTAAAGTTTTAGGGAAAGGAAGCAAAAAAGAAGAAACGAAAGTCTTGATACAGGATGATTTTGGTACCGACCAAGCTGGTTTGTATGAGATTCAAAAAGGAGATACTTTCTATTCGGTTTCTAAGAAATTTAATTTAACCGTAGACGAATTAAAACAGAAAAATAATTTAACAGAGAATACGCTTTCGATAGGACAGAAGCTGATAGTAAAATAAGTTAATAATTACTCGGTTGTTTTTTTGTCATTTCGACCAACGGGAGAAATCACATAACGTGAGTAGCCAGTGTGATTTCTCCTCCGTCGAAATGACAAAAAGAGCATTTTTATTAGATTAATCAGTTCGTTCTAGTAATCAAAAGTCAAGAATCTAAAATCTAAAATCGTAATGATATACCAAAGAAGCAGTCAGCTTTTTGCTGAAGCAGAAAAAGTAATTCCGGGAGGAGTAAATTCACCGGTAAGGGCTTTCAAAGCCGTGGGAGGAACGCCAATATTTGTAAAAAGTGCTAAAGGAGCCTATTTGTATGACGAAGACGGAAACCGATTAATCGATTATATCAATTCTTGGGGACCAATGATTTTGGGACATGCCTACGAACCAGTGGTTGAGGCCGTAATTGAAAAAGCTAAATTGGGAACTTCTTTCGGGATGCCAACCGAATTGGAAACTCAAATTGCAGCTCTAGCCGTTTCGATGGTTCCGAATATTGACAAAATACGTTTTGTAAATTCAGGTACAGAAGCGTGTATGAGCGCAGTGCGTTTGGCTCGTGGATTTACCAAAAGAGATAAAATCATCAAGTTTGCTGGTTGCTATCACGGACATTCCGATTCGTTTTTGATTCAGGCAGGAAGCGGAGCAGTAACTTTTGGAACGCCAAACAGTCCCGGTGTAACAGCAGGAACGGCCAAAGATACTTTGCTAGCCAAATATAATGATTTGGAAAACGTAAAAACTTTGATCGAAGCTAACAAAAATGAAATTGCCGCTATAATTGTAGAACCAGTTGCCGGAAATATGGGATGTATTCCACCAGTGAAAGGATTTTTGGAAGGATTGCGCGAATTGTGTACCGCAAACGGAATTCTGCTGATTTTTGATGAGGTAATGACAGGCTTTAGATTAGCAAGAGGCGGTGTTCAGGAATTGTTCAACATCAATGCCGACATTGTTTGTTTCGGAAAAGTAATCGGGGGCGGACTGCCAGTTGGGGCTTTTGCTGCCCGTGAAGAAATTATGAATTACTTGGCTCCATTAGGTCCAGTTTATCAAGCAGGAACTTTGTCTGGGAATCCATTGGCTATGGCAGCTGGATTGGCGATGTTACAGGCATTGGACAGCGACCGTGAAATTTTCAAAAGACTGGAGGAGAAAACCGCTTATTTAGGCGCAGGAATCGAGAGGGTTTTGAAAGCGAATAATGTAGTGTTCACTATTAACACAATTGGTTCTATGATTTCGGTTCATTTTGATGCCAATCCAGTAACCGATTTTAAATCTGCCGGAGCGGGAGACAATGAAACCTTCAAGAAATTTTTCCACGGATTAGTTGCCGAAGGTGTTTATATTGCACCATCAGCTTACGAAACTTGGTTTATCACCGATGCATTGACATATGAAGATTTGGATTTTACTATTAATGCAATAGATGAAGTTTCCAAAACATTTTAACCCAGATTCCGCATTAGAAATCTACTACATCTAAATTCTTCTTCAAAACCAAGAGCTTACTCCTATTTTTAAAATCGAAAGACAAAAGTATTCCTTCTTCAAAAATAGTCCGTGAGCTCTTGCTTTTATTGAATAATTTAGCTTCATTACAAAGTCTAATGCAGAATCTGGGTTTAAATAAACCATTAAACATAAATTCCACTAATTATCACAAATTGATTCGTGCTAATTAGTGGAATTGCTGTTTGATTTTTTAAAGAGAAATGAAAATGTTTTTTTACATTTCCTCTCTTCGTTCTCTTATTTTATCTCTCATTTTGTCCTTGTTCTCTTCTCTTGTTTCTAGCCATTTTTTATATTGATCGGCAGATAAGACGGCTTTCATTTTAGTTTCGGTATCTGCTTTTTCAGCCTGCATTTTGGTTTTAAAAGCTTCTCTTTCTTCAGCTGTCATTTTTTCACCGCTAGATTTGCGAGTTTGTCTTTGCGATTTTGCTTCTTGCGCTTTGGCACTTTTCTCAGCCAAAATTTTGCCTACAGCTTCCTGTTGTTTGGCATCCAATGTTAATTCTTTTGTTAGACGAGCCAGCTGTTTTTCCTGACGCTGTTCTGGAGTCATTTTTCCAATATTGGAATTGTTTGGCGCTGTTGTGCTTTCTTGTGCAAATCCAGATACTCCTATACCAAATACTAGGGCAATAATTAATGTTTTCATGTTTGTTTTTTTTTAAGTTGTACTTGTAAGACAGGTTTAATCAGCAAAGGTTTAACGGCTTAACTTTAATTTATGATAAATTTCAGCTGGCAATAGTATTGATGCCTAAAAGGTATTGTTTAATGATGTTTAAATTTTGTAATAAAAGAAAGCATGAATGTTTGCTAAGTTTTATAAAGATGATTACCATATAATCATTTCCGAATTGTATTTTTGAAAATCAATATAATCTATAGTATATGATTTCTGTTCAAGAAGCCTTTTCGATATTGCAGGCAAATTTACCAGTATTGCCACAAATAGAGTTTTCTCTTTTTCAAGCGAGAAAACATGTTTTAGCACAATCAGTGACATCGCCAATTAATATGCCTCCTTTTCGACAGTCGGCGATGGATGGTTATGCTTTGTGTCTGCATAATGATTTGCAGTATGAAATTATTGGTGAAGTGAAGGCAGGAGATTCTCATAGAGTTGAGTTGCTTCCAGGTCAGGCCGTAAAGATTTTTACGGGAGCAGCAGTACCGGATTCGGCACAAGCGATGATTCAGATTGAAAAGGTTACGGCTAATGGAACGCAATTGTTCGTGGATGAATTGGTACTTCCCGAAACGAATGTCAGACCGATCGGCGAACAGATTTCGGCTGGAGATTTGGCTCTTGAAAAAGGAACCGTTTTAAATGCAGCAGCGATTGGTTTTTTGGCTGGACTTGGTTATACAAAAGTCAGTGTTTATCAAAAACCAAAGGTTGGAATTGTGGTTACAGGCAATGAGCTGTCCAAACCTGGGACGCCGCTTGAATACGGAAAAGTATATGAGAGCAACGGAATTATGCTGCAATCGGCATTGATTGATGCTCATTACGATAGGGTTACTTTATATGAAGTCAATGATGATTTTGAAAACACCAAAAATAAATTACAGGAAGCATTAACAAACAATGATGTTGTATTGGTTTCTGGAGGAATATCAGTTGGAGATTATGATTTTGTAGCGCGGGCTTTGAAAGAACTGGAAGTGGAAACCTTATTTTATAAAGTAAATCAAAAGCCAGGGAAACCATTATTTGCAGGAAAGTTGAATGACAAAATGGTTTTTGCACTGCCGGGAAATCCAGCCGCCTGCCTGACTTGTTTTTATGTGTATGTTTTGCCAACTCTGGCAATACTATCTGGCGCTAAAGCTAATTATCAGCAGGCTGTTTTATTGTCTATTACCCATGATTATGAAGTAAGAAATACTCGCGCTCAATTTTTGAAAGCAAATATTACTAACGGAGAAGCTGAAATTTTGACGCACCAAAATTCATCGATGCTTAATTCTTTTTCTGTTGCCAACGGACTGGTTTATGTTCCAGATGGAAATTATGAATTGAAAAAAGGGGATACTGTTGAGGTATATTTAATTTAATTTTTCAGTATGTTAACTTCTTTGATTGTTGCAAAAAAGAAGAGTCCTTTTTGAAGATTAAATAATTGGGTTACCGTGAAGAAAGCTAAATAATTATATTTTTAGACAGCCATAATTAGTATGTAAATAATTTAAATTAAACCCGTTGGATGAAATTATTTTTTACCACATAGAAACATAGAATTTATAGTTTTTAAAAGAAAAATATAGACGTTTTACTATTCACATAGCTATTCTATGTTTGAAATAGTGCTATTTCTATTTATTCTTTACCTATTTAGTATTAATCTATGATTCTATGTGGTTAAATTTTTATTTTATTTGAATTTCACCCAACGGGTTAAATTAATTACTTTTTCATTATGTTTTTAGACAAGACTTTGTTATCAGACTTGAAAACAAGTATATACATTCCGGATGGAAATTTGTTCATGTCAATTTGCTCTTCTTCTGCTCCAGTTTTAAGCATTTTTTCATAAACCACTACTCCCGATAAATTATACAGAGTGATTTTTTTTGTTTTAGCTTCTCCAGAAACATCAACTTTTAATACATCAATTACTGGAACTGGGTATACTACTAAATCATTACTGATTTTTTGAGTATTCTTGTCTTCTGATTTTTTTGCATTACTTATTGTAGCGGCGTTACAATCTACTGGGGCTGTTGTGCTATTTGAAAAATAAATAGCATGAGATCCGCTTACTTCTACAAAAACAACATCATTCCCTATTAGGTTTACATAATATTGATTGTTGTCAAAATTGGCTATTCCAGAACCTTTAATCGTTACAGATGGAGAAGCACTATTCAAATTTTTAATGGAAGTTGATGAAAATCCTGAATACCATGGACTTGCATTAAAATTCAACGAGAAATCATATAAACCATTGTTTTCTAAATTCCAGTTAAAAGTACCCATCGTTACTGTCGATAGATTTGGCCCATTTGTACCCAAAACATAAATGTTTTTAAACGTTCCGTTTTTGGAAGGTAAAGGAGTTCTTCTGGGTACATTATAAGTTGTCAATAAACAGTTTGATCCGCTAGGAATTGTTTTGAATGAAGCTGCAATTGTTTGATTTGTTGTAACATTTGTAAAAGTATAGGTAGTAACTGCACCAATAGATGAGCCGTTTACAGTTACAGCATTAACTTGATAGCCAGCATTTGGTGTAATGATAAATGTTTTACTAGATCCACTACTTACTGACGTTGTTCCTATTGGTGAAATTGTTCCATTTGCTTCAGCAGCAGCCGTGATTGTATAATTAGTTGTTGAGCTTGTTTTAAATGTAGCAGCGATTGTTTGGTTTGTAGTAACATTCGTAAAGGTATAAGTGGTAACAGCACCAATAGAAATGCCATTTACCGTTATGCTATCGACTTGATATCCAGTATTTGGTGTGATAGTATATGTTTTATTAGAACCGTTAGTAACTGCTGCAACTCCAGTTGGATCAATTGAACCGTTTGTTCCAGCGGTAGCCGTTATTGTTGAAGTAGTAGTCGTTACAGCTCCGTTTGGAATTTCTGCTGCTAAATAGGGTTTTAATAAATCATATTTCCATTGCACCAATGTAGACCAGTCATCACCCACTATACCACCAGTATCACCAGAATTTGGATTGAAACACCAAAAAGTCCAAGAATATTTGGATCCCATATAGGTTAAGAAGCTTTTTATCCAGACTTCATCTTTACCACCTGCTGTTTTGATTCCAAACTCACCAACTAGCAGTGGGGAAGTGTTATCGTTGTATAAATAGCCGAAGTATTTATCCCATATAGCAGGCATATTTGCCGGAAAGGTACTCTCACTAAACCAGGACTGCTCAAAGACTGTTGGGCCGTATTCATGTGGAGAATAAATTAATTTGTTTGTTTTTGAAAGTACAATAGGATATGTTTTTGCTCCTATAAGGTTTCCGCCCCACCAATAGTTATCTCCACCATAGGATTCGATACCTTCGGCAACAATTAAAACATTTGGATTTACATTGAGTATGGCATTACCGCATCTTTCTACTGCTTTGTTCCAGTCTGTTGCTGGATTTGAATTTCCCCAGGTAGCTGTTTGAGGAGAACCAACTACCCTGCCATGCGGTTCATTATCTAAATCAAAACCTATAACGGCATCATAATCCTTATAACGGTTTGCCATAAATACCCAGTTTTCTATCCATTTTGCTTCACTTACTGTTGAAGAATACCAAATGGTTTCTGCTAAATAACCATCAGCAATTCTAGCATGATTGTCTAAAATTACTTTTAAGTTGAGTTCCTGACAATATTTGATTAATTGATCCAATAAAAGTATCGGTGTTGTAATATTTTTGATTTCACCATTCATAGGTGAAACTCCTGTATAAGGATCGGTTCCAAAGGAATCGATCTGTATTGTGGCGCCAGTATTTAACATGGCATCAGTCCATGGAATTCTAACACAGTTGAATTTTAAATCCTTAATTTGTTTCAAGACACTTTTCATATCTCTGGTCCACAAGCCATGTGGTTTATACATCGCCGTTTCAAAACCAAACCAATTGATTCCTGTTAATCTAACTTCTGTACCAGAAGCATCAACTAATTTATTTCCAGAAGTACTCAAGAAATTTTTAGTGATTGTTTGGGCGTTTAAATTAAAACCTAATGCAATAAACAAACCAAAAAGCAGAATGTTTTTTTTTATTTTTTGTATCATTTTTATTTTTTTTAATTCGTTTATACCAATTTAAAAAGACTTCATACAGGTGAAATGTTTATATAAAAATGGCTGTCTCTGAGAGTTATTTCTTTAACAGCCATAATTAATATTGATATTTTTTAAATAAATTATTTTTTTATAATCCTTTTGGTTATTAGATTGTTATTAGACTCAAAAACAAGCAGATACACTCCAGAAGGTAATTTGTTCATGTCAATTTCCTCTTCTTTTGTTTCTGTCTTAACAGCTTTTTTATAAACCACAACTCCTGATAAATTATACAGTGTGATTTTTTTTGTTTTAGCTTCCCCAGAAACATCAACTTTTAACACATCAATTACTGGGACAGGATAAACTACTAATTCATTACTGATTTTTTGAGTACTCTTGCCTTCTGATTTTTTTGCATTACTTATTGCAGCAGCGTTACAATCTACTGGTGCTGTTGTGCTATTTGAAAAATAAACAGCATGAGATCCGCTTACTTCTACAAAAACAACATCATTTCCTATAAGATTTACATAATATTGATTGTTCTCAAAATTGGCTATTCCAGAACCTTTAATCGTTACAGATGGAGAAGCACTATTCAAATTTTTAATGGAAGCTGGTGAAAATCCAGAATACCATGGACTGGCATTAAAATTCAAAGAGAAATCATACAAACCATTGTTTCCTAAATCCCAATTAAAAGTTCCCATTGTTGCAGCAGATAAGTTTGGTCCATTTGTGCCCAAAACATAAATGTTTGTAAAAGTTGCGTTTTTAGAAGGTAAAGCACTACTTCTTGGTACACCAAATGTTGTTAATAAACAGTTTGAACCATTAGAAATTGTTTTAAAAGTGGCCGCTATAGTCTGGTTTGCAGTAACATTTGCAAAAGTATAGGTAGTTACAGCACCTACAGAAACGCCATTTACAGTTACAGTATCAACTTGATATCCTGCATTTGGTGTTATGGTATATACTTTGCTAGCTCCACTAGTTACTGTAGAAGTACCCAAAGAAGAAATTGTTCCATTGGCACCAGTTGTAGCAGTAATCGTGTAGGTTGGAATTATATCAATTACTTTAAAAGTGACGGCTATAGTCTGGTTTGCAGTAACATTTGCAAAAGTATAAGTAGTTACAGCACCAACCGAAACTCCATTTACAGTTACAGCATCAACTTGATATCCAGCATTTGGTGTAATGGTATACACTTTGCTAGCTCCACTAGTTACTGTTGAAGCACCCAAAGTCGAGATTGTTCCGTTTGCTCCTGTTGTAGCCGTAATTGTATAAGTTTGAGTAACTTTAAAAGTTGCCGCTATAGTTTGGTTTGCAGTAACATTTGCAAAAGTATAAGTAGTTACAGCACCAACAGAAACTCCATTTACAGTTACAGCATCCACTTGATAGCCAGCACTTGGTGTAATGGTGTAAATTTTACTAGCTCCACTAGTTACTGTAGAAGCGCCTAATGGAGAGATTGTCCCGTTTGCTCCTGTTGTAGCCGTAATTGTATACGTTGGAGTAACTTTAAAAGTAGCAGCTATGGTTTGGTTTGCAGTTACATTTGCAAAAGTATAGGTAGTAACAGCACCAACCGAAATGCCATTGACAGTTACAGCATCCACTTGGTAACCTGAATCAGGCGTTATAGTATACGTTTTGCTAGAACCACCCGCTACTGTTGAAACTCCAGTTGGCGAAATCGATCCATTTGTTCCAGCAGCAGCCGTTATGGTGTAATTCACAGTTGTCCTAGACGGTTCTTTACCATAAACAAGTACACCATTTTCATAAACTGGAACATATAATGTTTGTGTATCAGTAGCTGTAACACCTGTGTAAGAAAAGTCATTGGTAGAACTCCAGGTGTTTACTGGGCCAATCATTCTAAATTGACATTCTCTATAACTTTCACTTTGTCCACCAGGATATATGACAATATTATTATACTCTACTTCAACATAGTAAATATTTCCCGTCCATAGTTTGAAACCTGGAATCAATGTTGCATTTGGGGCATAACCTCCTAATGCTACTGAATAATTACTAATGGTATACCCAGCACTAACCCCTTCTGAAATATCAATAAAGTATCTAAATGATAATTTGGCAGGTTGTCTTGCAGGCCAAGCAGTGTGGTTTTGAATTTTTATAGCTGGCTCAAAATAATTGGTACCTGTACTATTAGATTTAATTGAAGTTAAATATTCTTCACCCACTGTTTCTGCTGGAATTGCAGGTAAAGAAACCGCTGATCCATCTGCAATTATACGAGCTAATGCACCGCTAAATCCAGAATTGTAATCTGTAGCAACTTCATTGCTAACATAATCAGATCTGCTATCAGTATAATCATCGCTGACACCAGGTCCTCCCACTAATGCACCGTATAAAGTATGTCTACTATTTGTTGGCGGACCAGTAAGGTTGTTTGTCCATGTTCCATGGGCACCACGATGATGCGGATTTATTGGAGGATTTGTTCCAAAACCACAAACATAACTTCTGTTACTAGGATTTGCACCTAAAGCGTAATTGATTTGGGTTTTTGCAAAGCTATTATAAGTTGTTTTTTTGGTAGCGTTTGCAAGTGGTAAATCCCCATAATAAAGCGCTAAGAAAGAAGCATTCGAAGAATATCTAAGAGACCCCCATTGCTGTAACCAAGCCAATCCCCCTGGAGTATAAGTAATTTTCTCTCCATTAAATCCTGTTGTCCAATAATCAAGATTTCTTTCTATATCCTGATAGTATTTTGCGTTACCTGTTAATTTGGCTAACAACGCATAGCAACCATAGGTTTTGTCATCCCAGTTGATTGTCCATTTGTATCCTTTATAAGTGGTTGATTGTCCTTCATTCGCTAATGAATTGTATGCAGTTTCTGCATTTGATAAATATGTAGCATCATTTGTGGCACGATACAACCATATTCCACCCCAAACAAGTTCATCATTATAACCACTCCATGAATTATAATAGGAAGCTGCATCAGTTATTACGTCACTATATTTTCCTCTGTAGGTATTTCCAAAAGTATATAATTGTTTTGCATGGGCTAATAAAACAGCACTATAAGCTGGGTCTTCAGTTGCAAAAATGATACTCCCTGCAGCAAGTGCAGCGGCAGTTTCCATAGCCAAATCGGTTCCTGGGTGTGCAGCATCAATTTTATAAGAAGGTCTAGCCATTTTCATGATTTCTGGCGCGCCCCAAAAAGCGTGATCCGCAGATCCACTGCCTACTTGTCCATATAACTCATTGGGAGCAGTGTGACATTTGACAAGATAATCATAAACAAATCTTAAATTGTTTTTTAAAACTGTGAGTTGTCCTGATTTTTCATATCCAGCTTTGAAGTCTATTGCTCCCCATCCTAGCATTGTTGCTGTGTATGCCATAGGTAAACCAAATTTTACATGGTCTCCGGCATCGTACCAACCACCAGTTAAGTCTTTGCCTACATCGTTTCCGTCAGTCATTCCTGATGATGCTCTCCAAGACACTCTATTTGTACTTGAGAGCGTTCCAGATTGTTGTGCCTCATAAAAGAATAAAGATTTTTGTAAAGCTTCAGAATAGTTATAACTAGTCTGTGCGTAAAGCATACAATTCAAATTTCCAAAAATGATCAGAAATAATAATACTAAATTTAGTTTTTTAATTGTTCTCATAATTTTGTGTAGTTCTTTAAAGCATCGTTTATATTTTTAATTTTTTAGCGTAACAATATTAGATTAATTTAAATGAACGTTATAGAGTATAAACACCTATATTTTTAAAAAATAATTAAAATACTACATATTGTTTTATTGTTTTAGAATTGATAGTTTGTTAATTACTTATAATTTTTTATAAAGTAATATTAGGGACAGAATTACAAAAAGGGGAATTTTTAAATCGTAATCTTAACTATTAAAAAAAAGGAGAATTGAAATCAGTTTTATAGCCAAACATAAGAGTTTCTCTAAAGAATTTTTGATTGTTTTTAAAAAAGTATTTAGCCTTAAATGTTTATGACAATTAAGATTCATTTAAAATTGAAAAAGCTCTTAAGTTTTAGAGGTCTGCAGGCAATTATTAGAATAGTGTCGATTAAGGTTGATTTAGTTCTGTCTAATACTGAAGGGTAGTTTTTATCCGTGTTTTTATTTAAAAAATTACTTGGTTTTTGCTAAAACTTTTTCAAAGGCCTCTCTTTCGCCTCCTCTAAAATATACTTTACCGCAATACTTGTAACCCGATTTTTCAAAGATCTTGAGCATCGCAATATTGTCAAAATTTGTGTCCGCTTTGACGCTGTATATGTTATTGTTTAGAGCGAATTCTTCTATATATTCTAGCATTTTTTTTGCTAAACCTTTACCTAAATATTCTTCTGAAAGTGCTACGCGGTGAAATACAACAAAGTCAGTATTCGATAACCATTCGCCTTTTATTTTTGCATATTCAGGCTCATCGTTTATAATTACGGCACTATATCCAATTATTGTTTCTCCTTCAGTTAAAACGAATCCCTGACCTTTTTCTACGTCTTTTTGAACCGATTGCAGATTTGGATAACCGTCTTGCCATTGTTCACTGCCATCTTGTTTTCTTCGCTCTATAGCCTGTTGTAAAATGTCCAATATTGCTGGGATTTCAGAAGTTGTGGCTTTTCTAAAGAAATAATTCATTTTTACTGTTTTTTATTTTAGAGGACATAATTGAGCAATGTTTTTTTGAAATCTTTTTGATACTTTTTATAAAGCCAGTTGTAGTCTTGCTTCTCTCAGACTAATTTTTAGTCAGTCAATTCAAATGTAGTACTCTCTTTTTCTTCACCGTTTATAATAATAGAAAGTTTCTGCTGTCCTGCGTAAAATTTTCGGGTGGTAATCAGTTTAAAACTTTGTTTCCGATTGATGTGAGAAGATTGATTTGGCGTATAAACTCGTTCACTTATCTTAAATACTTTTTTTGAAAGCTGTCCATTTTGCCGAAGATAATAAACAGCGTATTCAAGTCGTATGGTTTGTGGTTTTTCATCGTTGTTTTGAATGGAAAATGAAAATTCCAAATGGTTACCAATAGCTACTTTTGGTGTGTTTATTTTGAAATCGGCAACGGCTGCTTTTGAACTGTCAAGTCCAAAGTGTTTTAAAATTTCAGTATTTCCTTGTTTTAAAAGTGTTCGGCAAGCGTGTTTAATTATCGCATCTGTTTCTTTAGCTTGACCTTTCCATTTGCTGGCAATTTCAATTACGATTTGCGGATTATCTTTCGCAATGTCGTTAAGATTATTAGCGACGCTTCGTCTCACATATTCTGACGAGTCCGATTTTAGAATCGTTAATATAGGCAGAATAGGATTCGGATTTTTTTTGAGTTCCGGAATTGCCATTGCCCAAGGCAAACGTGGTCTGCAGCCTTCGGAAGCCAGCCTTCGAATATGATGATTGGGAGATTCAGCCCATAGTTTCATTACCTCAATAGTTTTATCAAAATCGTGTTTCAAAAATTCACGAATGGCAAATTCAGAAGAACCAAACTGTGTATAATAAGCCAATGCTTCCATTGAAATTTCAAAATCGTGAATACCATATTGCCCAATATAATCAGGAAAAATAAGCGATGTGTAACCTCTGGGACTTTTTGGAATTACTGTGTTTAATAGTTTTACAGCTTCTTTAAAACCTGCAGGAAGATGATTTTTGAGTATTATCGTAGTAAATCGTAATCGTTCATTCAATGACCTATTTTCTAATCCGTTTGTTACCGCTTCAATAAATTGCTGCCTGTTAAAATTTGCATCAGCGTTATTAAATTGGGTTGCCAAATGCTCATAGAATTTTGTATTGAACATCTCCTTCAGTTCTGTTGCCATATTTTATCTTTAAGGATTAGAAATTGTCTCTGTAAAAGTAGTATTTCTTCAATTAAAGAATTGTTTAAATTTTGTTTTAGCTTTCAAGAAAACGCAAATGATTGTATCTTGCAGTCTTTTAAAATAACTACAAATATAATGAAACAGCAATGTGTAATTTTTGATATGGACGGTGTAATCTGTCACACCAATCCAGATCATGGCAAGGCTTTTGAAGCATTTTTTGATAAGTACCAAATTCCTCACTCTCAGCAAGAATTTGAAGAGCATATGTACGGAAAACATAATGGTTATATCATGACGCATTTCTTTAAACGTCCCATTACCGGAGAGGAACTTAAGAAATTGGAAGATGAAAAAGAATCAATGTTTCGTGAAATTTATAAAGATAAAGTAGAAACAATTCCGTATTATCTACAGTTTTTGGAAGAACTGAAATCTCGTGGTTTTAAAACTGCCGTTGCGACATCGGCTCCGAGAGCCAATCTCGATTTGATTATAAATGCCTTGAAAATTGGAGACAGAATGGATTCTATGATGGCAAGTCAAGACGTTCAGCATCATAAACCCAATCCGGAAGTGTATCTAAAATCGGCAGAGCGTGTGGGCGTTGCCCCGTCTGACTGTGTTGTTTTTGAAGATTCTTTTTCGGGAGTTACGGCAGGTCTTAATGCAGGGATGAAAGTAGTTGGCGTTTTGAGCTCACATACAAAAGAGCAATTACCTCCGTGTGACTTTTATATCAATGATTACAGTGAAGTAAGTGTGGACAAGATTTTGGAATTATTGAATAGTTAGAATTCGATTGTTTTTAGGAGCAGAGGTTTTTGTTATTTCATCAGCAATTGTCCCGCTTTTCACTGCAATCTTGTGTCCCGAACCCCGGGACACAAGGATTTCCACTTCAATCGGGGCTAGTTTACAAGTTTAGTTTTTCATAATAAGTTTTTCCAGCTAGCACTAGCGATGGAATCACTTAATTTTTTTGTTTGGATTTCTACTGGTATGGAAAATGGCAGAAATTAAAATTGTTGAATCAATTTTGGTGTAAACAATAACAAACGGAAATTTTTTAACTACTGCTTGGCGGTAAACATCAAATTCTAGTTTGTAAGTTTCTGGATTCAGCAAAATGGATTCAATACAGGAATTGATTTGATTTAGGAAGTTGTCTCCTATTTTTGTAGAAATTAAATCATAGAAATATAAGGCGTCTTCCAATTCATTTTCAGCCTGAATTGAAAGGACTTCTTTTAATTTACCCATTTCTTTTTGAAAGTAACTTGGATTTAACTTCTTCCCAAGATTTTCCTTTGTCTTTTCCTGATAAATAATTTTCAGTACTTTCTAGAACAATATTTTTTTGTTCTTCGCTTAGTTGATACTGCAAAGGCTCGTCATTTAAACAATCTTTCAAGAAATCCAAAGTGCTTTGATCTTCGGTATGGAGAATTTTGTCAATTAAGTCTAGTTTATCTTTTTGTAAATTAGTTGGTTGCATAACTATTGATTTTAAAACCTATTTACAAATATAATGCTAATCCGATTTTAATCTTATAATTTTGAATGTAAATTTCGCTTTCTTTTTTTTAATCGATGGCATTTTGGAAGCAACAAATATTTCTGGTATTGACTAAAGTTCTTATGACTCGCATGAAGGATAGGAGTCAATGTCATTAAGTTAAGGAATTGCTGTTTTTATTTTCACGCAGATTTCGCAGATTTCCGCAGAAAAATAACTAAAAAATCTGCCTAATCTACTGAATTTGAGTGCTTTTTTTTAAAAATTTTGCCTTAACTTAATGACATTGGGATAGAAGTTAGCTACCGAAGTAGCACGGATAGCCTGACAGCATAAAGAAAAGGGAGCGACTCACCGGTGTTGATGAGTAGCTCCCTTTTCTTTATGGTGGCACGCCCAAGTAATCTTTGTCGAATTGAAGAAGTAAATTGAAATGGAATTATTCTTCTGTCTCTAATTGCGATTCGCCTATTTGCAGTTCTTCCATTTGCGGATCTTCATTGATATCTATCCACGAAAGGAAAAATTTATAACCCAAAGTCAGGATTACTGCTCCCAAGAATAATCCGATGAAACCGTTGTAAATAAAACCGCCGATGGCTCCAAGGAATATCACAAGCATTGGTGCTGGGGGATTGCCTCTTCCGAGGAAAATTGGTTTTAGGATATTGTCGGAAATCAGCGTGATTCCTACCCATATTGCAAGAAGTGTTGCCGTGGTGGCATCGGTTACAGAATACATATAGATGACCACAGGGATGGCAATGGGGCCAATTCCGACTTGTATGATGGCAAGGAAAAGACAGATGATGGTGAAAATTCCAGCGAATGGAACGCCTGCCAAAAAGAAGCCAATTCCTATCATAAGTGCCTGAATTATGGCTACACCCAAAAATCCTTTTACAACGTTGCGAATGGTGATTACGGTGACTTCGGCATAGTGCTCACCATTGGAACCGATTAGTTTGATGAAAATGTTTTTTGATACTTTAATTAATGATTCGGAATAAAGTAACAATCCCATGGCAATGATAATCGATACGATAAATTGCAGAATTCCTTTGCCGATTCCCGCAAGCGAAATCAATAGCCATGCACCTGCGATTTTTATTTGTTCGGTGTATTTAAGCGCGACTTTGGAAAGATCTTCGGAGGCTGATGCCCATATCTCGACTATTGGTTTTGTGATGGTTGGCCAGCTTTTGGTAGTTTCTGCAGGAGGCGGAATCAAGTGCTCATTGGTTTGATAGTAATGCGCAAAATTATTGATTTCTTCGTATAATGATTGTGTGATGAGTACGCTGGGAACGACTAAAATGGTTAGCAATATGAGAGCGACAAATATGGTAGCCAATACTTTTCGCCCTTTAAATAATCTCACTACTCTTTCGTAAACGGGACTGAATGCTATAGCAATAACCACGGCCCATACTATTATTAAAACAAACGGTTTTAAAATATCATAACACCAGCCTAATAAAAGAAAGAGGACACCAAGACGAATAATAGTGTCAGCAATTTTTTCGAAATTTAATCCGTAGAAATTTGAGTTGTTTTGATCCATTTTTGATTTTTTTATTGAACAAAAGAGAAACTCTATGATTGTGCTAATCTAGTTAAAATGCTGTAATTATTCTCATTAAATAATGATGTCTTTTGTGAAAAATTTATGTCTTTTGTATGCCATGAACAAAAAAGTTTAAAAAAATAATGAAAGCTTTCAGTGTAAATATATTACGGTTTCGTATTTTTACTAAATTGACATTTTGATGCAGTTCAATGCTTTAATGACTTGTTTGTTCTAAATATTGTAAACCACAAAAACATACTAAATGAAGATAGCACTTTATACCAATGAATTTCCTCCAAATATTTACGGCGGAGCAGGAGTACATATTGATTTTTTAAGCCAGGAACTGGCCAAATTGGGACAAGTTGAAGTTCGGTGCTTTGGTGACCAAAAAGAAGACAGAGAATCGATGCACGTAGAAGGCATAAATTCGTGTTTGACTAAAATGATTGATCCCGAAAACGAACATATCAAGATGTTTCATAACCTAAGCCGAAATGTCGAAATGGCACAGGCGACTCCAAAAGCCGATATTGTGCATTGTCATACTTGGTACACGCATTTGGCGGGAGTCTTTACTAGAGAATTGCTTCAGGTTCCGTTGATTTTGACTACTCATAGTTTGGAAACGCACCGTCCTTGGAAAGTCGAACAATTAGGCAACGGTTATTTTATGTCCCGATGGATTGAAACCAATGCGTATAAAACAGCCGATGGGGTGATTGCCGTAAGCGAACAAATGAAAACCGATGTGGTGGAAGCCTATGGCGTAGATCCTAAAAAAGTAACTGTAATTCATAACGGAATCGATCCTGAATTTTACAAGCCTACTTTTGATGAACTTTTATTGAGAGAATATGGAATCGATCCATTTGTTCCCTTTGTGCTTTTTGTAGGCCGAATTACACGTCAAAAAGGAATTTCGGGATTGATTGAAGCGGCGCAGTATTTTAATGAAAATTGCCAGATTGTGCTTTGCGCAGGTGCTCCCGATACAGAAGAAATTGCTCAGGAAACTTCAGCACTTATCGATCAGCTGAAAGCGAAAAGAAAAGGCGTAATCTTAATTTCGGAAATGCTGCCCCGCGAAAAAGTCAAAGTGCTGTACAGCCATGCTAGGGTTTTTGCCTGCCCGTCATTGTACGAGCCTTTCGGAATTATTAATCTGGAGGCAATGGCTTGCGAAACTCCAGTCGTTGGTAGTCATGTAGGCGGAATACCAGAAATAATTGTAGAGGGAGAAACAGGATATTTAATTCCGCTGGAAAGTGTATCACGAACCAATTTCAATCCGCTGGATCCGTTAGCCTTTCAACAGGCATTTGCTCATAAAGTAAATGTATTGCTAGATCATCCCGAACTGGCGAAAGCTATGGGCAAAGCTGGTCGTGAAAGGGTATTGCAAAAATTCAGCTGGGAGTCCATTGCCAAAACCACTTTTAACTATTATCAGGAAGTTATTGCCCGATTTGAGAAAGAACAGGCATAAATTATAGTTGTAAAAAATTAACCGCAAGGTTCGCGAGGCAAGCGCTATGAACGCAAAGCTTTGTGAACTTTGCGTTTTTTCTTTGTGTGCTTTGTGGTTAAATTCAGCCACGAATTTCACGGATAATACGTATTTTGCACGGATTAAAATCTGCATAATCTGCGTGAAATTTTTTTACATAAACTTTGTGCCCTTTGCGTTTTTTTTTCTCGTGTACTTTGTGGTTAAATGGCTTGTACGGCACATTCAGGAGTTGCAACAGTTTCAGCCACAGGATTGTATTCCACTTTGCTTAATTCAATTATTTTTTGAGCCACGGTACCTTTTTCAAATAGTCGAATGAGTTTGAAAATACTGCTTACGAAGAAGCCAGGATTCGAAACTAATCGGGCAATTCTGGCGACTTTTACGTCTCTTTTCTGTATGGAGGCTTCTCTTTGAATTTCTGGAAGCAGGATAAATTCGGTAGCGTATTTCCACGCACCGTCTCTTGCTGTTTTCATACTAAAATCAATAAAGAAATTGTCTATTTTGCCTGATAATTTTAATATGTATGTAAGTGTTGGCCAGATTTCTACCAAGCATTTTTCAACACCATTTACCAGATTGCTTAAAATTTCATTGATTTTATTATAATCAGAATGCAGGTCAAAAATGCTTTCAGGCGTGCTCACCTGTGCGCAGGCAATTCCTAAATCCAAATTCACATGCGCATTTATTCCCATTAGTAGATGCTGAGGTACAATTGACCAATATTCTTCTCCTTTAGTAAATGAAAACTGCCAGCATTCTGAACATTTTTCTTTAGCTTGAAACTGGTAATAAGCATCCAAATAGCGATTTGCAAAAATAACATCCAGCTTTTCCATACGTTCTGGATTTTGGAACAAACCCGTTTCGATACCGTTTTTGATCTGCATCGTAACTTCTCTATACAGAGTGGTAAATAAGCCTATAGCACATTGGTTAAATTTTGATTTTTCAATAATCTCATCCAAATATTGGATAACTTCCGTTATAGTAGTGGCTTGTTTTAAGTTCATTTTTAATGGGTTAAGGTTGTAATGGTAGAGCGAATATAATTATTTTTTTGTGTTTTAATGCGCTTTTTTAGGGGTAATTATCTTGCAGCTTTTTATAATTTAGCTATTCTATTAATTTGGAGCAGAAATATTTGGTCCTTGAGCAGGTGTTGTCCCGCTATTCGTTGCAATCTTTTCCTTTTTAAAGAAAAAAGGAAAAGGATTTTCACTTCTATCGGGGCTAAAGGGAGAGATTTTACTTTTTTGCCGTCATCTTAAAAAAAGAAGAGTAGTAGAAAATGAAATCAAATTTTAACTTTTCATGGAATATATTAAGCTTGAATAATTGCAGAAAATATAGTTGATGCAGTTAGTCAGCTGTTTTGTAACAAAAAATACCGTTCTAAGCTATTTTTTTATTTTTTTGAAAAAATCATTTCGTTATATTTGCAAAAGTATAACGAAAAATTTAAGCTTTGAAAATCAAGAGTAAAATTTGGATAGAAACCGACGAGGGAATTCTCATCAGCGAAGGGCGTATTCAATTGCTAAAGCTGATAGAATCGACAGGTTCGCTTAATAAGGCGGCCAAGGAAATGAATATTTCGTACCAAAAAGCATGGAAATTAATCGACGCTTCAAACAAAGCTTCCAAAGAACCTTTGATCGCAACTCAAGTTGGAGGAAATAAAGGCGGAGGAACTATCATAACTCCTTACGGAAAATCGCTTATTGAGTCTTATGAAAAAATCAATATTGCCTGTTGGAAATTTTTGGATGAACAGCTTAAGCAGTATTCACTATAAATCAAATTATGGAAAATAAAATAACGGCGATAGTATTGGCCGGCGGAAAAAGTCAGCGGATGGGAACCGATAAAGGGATGTTGAATTTGAACGGAAAGACATTCATTCAGCACATTTGCGATGCTTTACAGCCAATTGTTGGTTCCAATATTTTGATAGTTTCAGGTAATAAAGAATACGACGCTTTGGGCTTTCCCCGAGTGGAAGACATAATAGAAAATAAAGGTCCAGTTGGTGGATTATACACTGCTCTAAAAGAATCCAAAACCAAAGTGAATTTAGTTTTGAGTATAGATGTGCCAATGGTTTCAACTGAATTATTGAATTGGCTGATTGAAAGCCATGATGAAACATACATGGTCACCCAAACCAAAAGCGGTGAAAAAACAAGCCCGCTGATTGGTGTTTATGACCGCTCCATGCGGATAGTTTTTGGCGGACAGATTGCTGGCAACAAATTGAAACTGCAGCAGGCAATCGAAGACGTCAAACACCAAACTATTGAAGTTCCTGAAAAATGGAATCATCAAGTACAGAATATAAATACACCAGAAGAATATCAAAATTTAATCAAATGACCATAACGCTAAAATATTTTGGTTTGCTCGCTGATATCACTCAATTGAAAGAAGAACAATTCACTTTTGATGAAGAGACCATTTCGGTTTCTGCATTAAAATCAAAAATTGAAAGCAGTTACCAAAACATGCAAAATACAACCTATAACATTGCGGTAAACCAAACGATGAGCGATTTGAAAACTGCAATAAAAGACAATGATGTAATTGCTTTTCTACCGCCTTTTGCTGGTGGTTAAGTAAAAATTAACCGTAAGGTACGCTAAGAATTACGCAAAGTCCACAAAGCTTTGCGAACCTTGTGCCAACTTTGTGTCCTTTGCAGTTAAAAATGCACATAATTCGATATAAATAAAAATGATAAATTCCAAACGCTATTCCAGACAAATAATTCTCCCGGAAATAGGGGAGACAGGTCAGCAAAAATTACAGGACGCTCGTGTCTTGGTAATTGGTGCGGGAGGTTTGGGCTGTCCAGTTCTGCAGAATTTAGTTGTTGCAGGAGTTGGCAACATAGGAATTGTGGATGGCGATGCAGTGGATGAAACTAATTTGCATAGACAATTATTATACACCTTAAAAGATTGTGGCAACAGTAAAGTTGAAACAGCGAAGAAAGTTATTTTGGAACTCAATCCAGAGATTAAAGTAACCGCTTTTTCAGAGTTTTTCACCGCCCAAAATGCGGCTAGAATAGTTGGAGAATACCACATCATTGTCGATTGTACGGATATGCTTGCTGTTCGTTATTTAATTAACGATGTGGCTGTAGTCAAAAAGATTCCGGTGGTATATGCTTCGATTTATAAATTTGAAGGACAGGTTTCCGTATTCAATTATAAAAATGGACCGAGTTACCGTTGTTTGTTTCCCGAACAGGAAGGATTGAATGGTGTTCCCAGTTGTGCAGAATCTGGAGTTTTGGGAGTTTTGCCCAATACGCTTGGAACATTACAAGCTACAGAAGTTCTTAAAATAATATTAGAAATCGGGACAGTGTTGTCGGGAAAATTATTCCTATACGATGCTTTGAATTTTCAAACTCAAATTATAGATTTTGCTAGAAATCCAAAAGAAATAGAAAAAGCATTTATAAACGGAAGTCTGCTTTTGAACAGCAAAAGAACAAATGAAGATTTAACTCCCGTAGCTTTTTTAGAAAAATGCAACCAGTCAGGAATTGTTATTATTGATGTTCGGGAATTGGCAGAAACTCCAGAGTTTAAAAGAAACAATGTTATTCGGATTCCTTTGAGCGGATTGGAAGATTACAGTAAGAAATTGGATAAAAACCAAGAAATCGTTTTGTTTTGCCAAACCGGACAACGCAGTCAAGCCGCTTTGAATTATCTCTTGAAATCAGGATTTGTAGGGGTTTTTAATTTGGCAAAAGGTATTGAATCTTTGATAAATCAGATTTAATAGCAATGTAAATGGCAATGGCAGTAGGAAAAACAGAAACAATAAATAATTAAAGATCTGCGTAAATCTGTGAAATCTGCGTGAAAATATAAGCACAGAAATTTAGAAGATTTTATAAAATCTATTTAATAATGGGAGTAAATATTTCAATGAATTTTATTCAAAATAAATAATAACCATGTCAACAGATAAACCTAAAAAAAAATCCTTTATTCAAGGACAGATAACTTCCGAATTCATTGGGAATTCGATTGCCAAGCACCAAAGCAAAACCACGATTGGCGCTCACAATATTTTTTTAGGCCAGGTTCGTGCCGATGTAATCGACGGAAAAAAAGTGACCGCAATAGAATACACAGCCTACGAAGAAATGGCAGAACAAACATTTTATGAAATTAGAGAAGCAGCTTTCGCCAAATATGAATTGTCATGCTTACACATTTATCACAGTTTGGGAACGGTAAAAACGGGTGAGATTTGTCTGTTTGTTTTTGTTTCGGCACCAAGACGAAAATTGGTTTACGAAGCTTTGGAATTTTTAGTCGAAGAAATAAAAGAAAAAACTGCCGTTTTTGGCAAGGAGATTTTTGAAGACGAAAGCTATGTTTGGAAGCAGAATACTTAGAAAGAGGCAAGAAGAAAGAATGAAGATTTTAAAATTAATAGTAACTAAAAAGCTAAAAGCGGACCGCCGATAGCTAACAACTAATTACTAATCACTAAATAAATGGTAGATATCACCCATAAAATAATCACACAACGCACAGCCACAGCCCAAGCCATTGTAAAAGTAGGTTCACCAGAAACTATGCAGGCTATTTTGAATAAAACCGTTCCAAAAGGTGATGTTTTGGAAGTGTCGAGAACAGCGGGTTTGTTCGCTGTAAAAAATACCTCGAATTCTATTCCGGATTGTCATCCCATGCCGATTGAATTCACCGGAATTGAGTACGAGTTTCTTGAAGATTCAGTGCTTATAAAAGTAACCGTGAAAGCCATTTACCGCACAGGCGTGGAGGTCGAAGCCATGCATGGTGCATCAATAGTGGCCTTAACAATGTATGATATGCTAAAGCCAATTGATAAACAAGTCGAAATTTCGACCATAAAACTATTGCACAAAAAAGGCGGGAAATCTGATTATGGTGTCAAAGAAGAACTTGATTTATCGGTAGCGGTAATTGTTTGTTCCGACAGTGTTTCCAGTGGAAAAAAAGAAGACCGAGCCGGAAAAGTAATTTCAGATAAAGTCAAAAAACTAGGATTAAGCGTTTCGAGTTATTCGATAATTCCAGATGAGGTTGCTGATATTCAAGAAACGATTAACAAGTTGTGCTCAAGCAATAAAGATTTAATTATACTAACTGGCGGGACGGGTTTATCCAATCGCGATGTCACTCCCGAAGCCATTATTCCAATGCTCGACCGGCGCATTCCAGGAATTGAGGAAGCGATTCGCTCTTATGGACAGGACAGGACGCCTTATGCTATGTTGTCCCGATCCGTGGTGGGTTTCAAAGGCGATACGCTGATTATGGCTTTGCCAGGTTCTACAGCGGGAGCCAGTGAATCTATGGATGCCGTATTTCCTTCCGTATTGCATTTATTCAAAATATTAAATGGTTTCAACCATGGAAAATAGCATCAATCCAATGCAGGACAATCACGGCAGAGTGCACAATTACCTCCGCATTTCGATTACGGAACATTGTAATTTGAGATGCACCTATTGTATGCCGGCCGAGGGGATTGCGCTTACGCCAAGAGCGCATCTGATGACTGCTGAGGAAATTGTTACCATTGCAAAAACTTTCATAAAACTAGGCGTTACCAAAATTAGATTGACAGGAGGCGAGCCTTTGGTACGAAAAGATGCCAAAATCATTATCGAACAATTAGGAAAACTAGGAGTCGAATTAACTTTAACAACCAACGGAATCTTAGTACACGAATTCATAGATACATTCAAGGAAGCTGGAATTACAACTTTGAACGTGAGTATCGACAGTTTGAAAAAAGATAAATTCAACCAAATCACCCGCCGCAATTATTTTGAGAAATTGATTGAAAATCTAGATTTGCTTGAGGTAAACGGTTTCAATGTAAAACTGAATGTAGTGGTAATTAAAGGGTTTAATGACAACGAAATTATCGATTTTATAGAGCTGACCAAAGATCGAAACATTCAGATTCGGTTTATTGAGTTCATGCCTTTTGACGGAAATCAATGGAATAAAGAAAAATTGGTGAGTTATGCCGAAATCCTTTCGCAAGTCAATGCTTTTTATGCCGAACAAAAGGTAGAACGCACCCAAGACAAACCGAATGATACTTCCAAGAACCACAAAATTATAGGCTATCAAGGCAGTTTTTCGGTAATCAGTTCCGTGACAAATCCTTTTTGCAGTACTTGCAATCGCATCCGCCTAACCGCAGACGGAAAACTGAAAAACTGTTTGTTCTCGAATACTGAGACCTCTTTACTTGATACTTTGCGAGCTGGAGAGTCAATCGAACCGCTTATTTTCCAAAACATAAAATCCAAACATGCCATGCGAGGCGGAATGGACGATGATGCTAAATTCCAAAATCCGCTACTTTTTTCTCAAAACAGAAGTATGATTAAGATTGGAGGTTAACTTTTTTTCTTCGCGTCTTCGCGAGATATAAGTCTACATTGTAAAATCCCTGACAAAAGTCATTGTTGGCACTATCTAATAGTGAATACATATGCAAAATGAATGCAAAAACAGAATCCAGCAAAAAAGGGTACAACAATTACGGAACTCATCTTCGTGAAAAATACAACGGAAAAAAAGTTTTTAAAGTAATTGTCGATGGCAATTTTAGCTGTCCCAATCGCGACGGACTAAAGGGCTACGGTGGTTGCACTTATTGCAACGTCGATTCTTTCACACCCGATATTTCCAGAAAAGCTCCCACGATAGAAGACCAATTACTTCAAGGAATGGAGCGCGCTAAAAAAACATACAAAGCCGACCAATTCATTGTCTATTTCCAGCCGAATACTAATACTTACGCCCCAGTCGATTATCTAAAAACAATCTATGACCGGGCTTTGGCTTTCAATCCCGATGAGGTTGTTGGATTTTCAGTAGGAACGCGTCCCGACTGTATCGATGCCGAAAAAGTGGCTTTACTCGAAAGCTATTGCGACGGATTTGATGTCGATCTCGAAATGGGAATGGAATCCATCTATGACGAAACGCTAGAAAAAATAAACCGAGGCTGTACCCACGCCGAGTTCATCAACGCTGTGGAATTATTAAAAGATAGCCCTATCGATTTATGTGTACACACCGTTTTCGGATTCCCTTGGGAAACCCGCGAAATGATGCTTAACTATATCGCCGAAATCAACCGTTTTACCCAAATAAAATTCGTAAAATTCCATCATCTACACATCGTTGAAGGTTCGATTATGGGTGTACACTACAAACGCAATCCGTTCCCGCTTTTCACTTTGGAACAATACACCGATTTACTTTGCGAACTCATTCCGCTCCTGCGTCCCGATATTGTCATCCAGCGCCTCTTCGGAATCTCCGATTGGAATTTACTCATCGCCCCAAATTGGGGACTCAAAAAGACACAAATCCAGCATTATATTGACTCCACAATCGAGCAAAGACGAATTGTTCAGGGTTCCAAATACACCAGCATTTAAAAAATCATATGGGCGTACCACCATAAAGGAAAGGGACTGAATTATCTAGAAGGTGATTCAGCCCCTTTCCTTTATGCTGTCGGGCTATCCATGCTACTTCGGCAGCTTATTTTTATCCCTCACGCAGTTTACAAGATGTTTAGAGAAATGGAGATGATTTTTTTTATCAATCATTATTTTTTAGATATTTATACTGTAGCTCATGGTTTTATCCATGGGTAACTATAGTATAAATCCTTTATATTTACATTTAAATTAACAACATCAACCACAATAACTGACAATCCCAAATGACCAAAAAAACACTAATATTACTAAGCTTCATTATCCTTAAATTCATTTTGCAATATTCATTAATAAGTTCGGATTATGACTTGCAACGGGATGAATATTTGCACCTTGATCAAGCCCATCATTTGGCTTGGGGGTATTTATCAGTACCGCCTTTTACTTCTTGGATTTCTTATCTTATTTATCTTTTAGGGAATTCGGTTTTCTGGGTTAAATTTTTCCCAGCCTTGTTTGGTGCCTTGACGATTGTTGTGGTTTGGAAAACTATCGAGGAATTGAAAGGCAGTTTGTTTGCTTTAGTTTTGGGAGCGACCTGCGTATTTTTTTCAGCGCTTTTAAGGCTAAATACTTTGTATCAGCCCAACTCTTTAGATGTGTTGTGCTGGACAACTTTTTATTTCATTTTAATCAAATACATAAATTCCGAAAATACTAAATGGCTTTTTATTTTGGCAGTCGTTTTTGCTTTTGGTTTTCTCAATAAATACAATATTGGATTCTTGATTATTGGATTGATTCCTGCTGTTTTATTGACAGAAGAACGTAAAATATTTGCCCAGCCCAAATTGTATATTGCATTTGTTTTGGGCTTGCTGTTAATTGCGCCAAACCTTTTATGGCAAAATAATAACGGTTTTCCGGTTGTTCATCATATGAAAGAATTAGCCGAAACGCAGTTAGTAAATGTGGATCGATTGGAGTTTTTAAAATCACAGCTGCTTTTTTTTATTGGTTCTTTTTTAGTGATTGTATCAGGATGGTTAGCATTGTTATTGTATAAACCGTTCCAAAAATACAAGCTGTTCTTTTGGAGTATAATTTTTACGCTAGCTGTTTTTATGTATTTAAAAGCTAAAGATTATTATGCTATTGGACTTTATCCTATTTACATTTCTTTTGGGTCCGTTTATTTGGCGGAGCAATTAAAAGAAGGTTGGAAACGGTATTTACAGCCTGTTTTAATTATACTGCCAATACTATTTTTTATACCAATGTACAATGCTTTTTTTCCGAACAAAAGTCCGGAATACATTGTAAATAATGCTAAAGCGTATCAAAAGTTTGGATTGCTTCATTGGGAAGACGGTAAAGATCATTTGCTGCCGCAGGATTTTGCAGATATGCTGGGTTGGAAAGAATTGGCTGTGAAAGTGGATTCGGTTGCAGGAACATTGCCGGATTTGGAGCACACTTTAATTCTTTGCGATAATTACGGACAGGCGGGAGCAATCAATTTTTATACCACTAACAAAAAAGTAATCGCCCATTCCTTTAATGCCGATTATATCAATTGGCTTCCTTTAGACATGAAAATTAAGGATGTCATCTTAGTAAAAGAGGATAACGACGATGACAAAGAAAGAAAAACAGAAATTCCTTTATTTGATACCGTGTATTTGGCAGGAAAAAGAATTAACAAATTTGCGAGAGAACCGGAAATTTCGATTTATGTATTGCGTGGAGCAAAAGTAGACGTCAATAAAAGAATAAAAGACGAGATGGAAGAAAAGAAAAACTATGGTGAATAGGTTGATTAAGATGTTTTGTTGTTAACTAATTGATAATTAGTGTTGTATTTGATGTTCTGAATTTTAAATCATACACTAATGCAAGCGTCAGATTTTTCCACGAGTCTAATTGTAGACCAAACCCCAGAAGAGGAATTCAATGCCATCACGAATGTCCGCGGATGGTGGTCTGAAGAGATTGAAGGCGATACCGCAAAACTCAATGATGAGTTCACCTACCATTATGAAGATGTTCATTATAGCCAAATCAGATTGATAGAAGTGATTCCAAACAAAAAAGTGGTTTGGTTTGTGAAATACAACTATTTTAAATTTACCATAGACAAAAGCGAATGGATAGGGACCAAGATGAGTTTTGAGATTGCTGAAAAAGGTGGTAAAACGGAAATCATGGTAACACATCATGGATTGGTTCCAGAATTTGAATGTTATGATATCTGCAGTAATGCCTAGACGCAATACATTCAAGAAAGTTTAAAGAATTTAATTGTAACAGGAAAAGGAAATCCTAACGCCACGGGTAAACCAACAGCTGAAGGCGAAAAGAGATTGAGTGGAGCGAAGTAGTTTTTTAGCTGTAAGTATTCTCAATATAGATGTACTCAAATATTGTCATTCCGACGGAGGAGGAATCTCCATAAGTAGCTCGACAATCCAAGTGGATTTAATTGTATAGTTTGATAATTTTCAGATTTTTAGAGAAGACAATATTACGGAATAGCTTGTTGAGATTCCGGCTCCGTCGGAATGACAATTCTACGATGATAGTTTGTGGTATTGGATTACAATAGAGTGTTTAATTTATCATTTAAATCAAAAAAGTCCCTCGACAATTACTGTCAAGGGACTTTTTAAATTTATATTTTAATACCCATTTTATTGTTTAATATCCTTCGATTCAAATTTCACGAATCCGCCACAATTGCCGTTACGATCGATAGATTGCTGAACGATAAGATTCCCGATGTCAATCATATTGTTCAATTCATATAAATCGGTGCAAACTAAATGATTTTGTATCTTTTCGTCAATTTCGTTCTGCAGGTTTTTAAGGACTTCTTTTGCCTGTAATAAATCTGAATCAAATCGAACGATTCCCGCATTTTGACGCATTAATAATTGCAGTTTTGCTTTGGTTTGAGCGATATATTCCGGAGCGATTTTTGTTTTGTTTTGAATAGACCATTCTGGAATAGAATTGGTAGTTTTTGGTTCAATAAAAGGATTTTCGGCCAGATAATGGTAAATTTTATCGGAGTATACCAAAGCTTCTAATAAAGAGTTTGACGCCAGTCTGTTGGCTCCGTGCAAGCCAGTTCTCGAACATTCGCCACAGGCAAATAAATTTTCTATCGATGTTTTTCCGTTACTATCTACTACAATTCCGCCACATAGATAATGCTGGGCAGGAACAACAGGAATCCATTCTTTTTCAAGTTCAATCCCCATTTTTTTACAGTGTTTGTAAATCATTGGAAAATGGTTTTTGAATCCCTCCATGTTCAAATGCGTACAATCCAAATAAACGCATTCGTCTCCTGATTTTTTGAGTTCTAAATCAATGCTTTGCGAAACAATGTCTCTTGATGCTAAATCACCTCTTGAATCATAATTCAGCATGAATAAATCGCCTTTTTTAGTTCTTAAACGAGCTCCAAAACCACGAACGGCTTCGGAAATTAAAAACTTGGAACCGCTGGAGTTATCGAATAAAGCTGTTGGATGAAACTGTATAAATTCCATATCCTTGATAACGGCATTGGCACGATAAGCCATTGCAATTCCGTCACCTGTTGCTATGATTGGGTTGGTGGTGTGTCCATAAAGATGACCAATTCCGCCAGTGGCCAGTAAAGTAAAATCAGATTGATAAGTGATTACCTCATTCGTTTTTTCGTCCAAAGCATAAGCACCGATGCACCGATCGTCATGTGTAATCAATTCCAGTGCAAAATGATGATCCAGAACACTAATATTTTCTTTTTGCATTACCTGTTCCAAAATAGCGCGCTGAATTTCGTGGCCGGTTTGGTCTTTGTGATGCACGACTCTGTTTTCGGAATGTCCACCTTCTTTACCTAGATCAAAAGTTCCTTTGGCGTTTTTATCAAACTGAGCACCCCATTCGATGAGTTCTTTCAAACGTTTTGGTCCTTCGGTGATAACCATTTTAACCACGGTTTCATCACACAAGCCGTCTCCGCAAATCAGAGTATCCTCGATGTGTTTTTGATACGAATCTTCGGTTTTATCGGTGACAATTGCAATACCGCCTTGTGCATATTTAGTATTGGATTCGTCAGCGTTGGCTTTAGTAATGATGGTAATGGTTCTCTCAGGAAAACGGTTGGCCATTTTGAGTGCAAATGTTAAACCTGCTACACCAGAACCTATGATTAAATAATTGGTTGTAATCATTCTTAAGATAATTCGAGCATGCGTTCGATAGGGATTAATGCTTTTTCTCTAATGTCGTCTGGAACATTAATTTCTGGAGTTTCATTCAGCAAGCAGTCATATACTTTTTGAAGTGTATTCATTTTCATGTAGCCGCATTCACTGCAGGCACAGGTGTTATCTTCGTTTGAAGGTGCAGGAATCAGAATTTTATCAGGTACTACTTGTTTCATTTTATGCAAAATTCCCGCTTCTGTAGCTACAATAAATTTGTTGCTTGGATTGGTTTTTACATAATTAATCATCCCTGCGGTAGAACCGATATAATTTGCAGTTTTTAGGATATGTGTTTCAGATTCTGGGTGCGCAATGATTTGAGCGTCTGGATTTTGTTTGTACAAAGCTACCAGTTTATCGAGTGAAAAAGCTTCGTGAACGATACAAGAACCGTCCCAAAGCAACATTTCTCTGCCCGTTTGCTCCATTACATATTTTCCTAAATTTTTATCCGGGGCAAAAATAATAGGTTTGTCTTTTGGAATAGATTGTACAATTTTAACGGCATTTGAGGAAGTAACCACAATGTCTGTCAATGCTTTTACTTCGGCAGAACAGTTTACATAAGTGATTACGATATGGTCAGGATGCGCTTCAGTAAATTTTTTGAAATCTTCTGGAGGACATGATTCGGCTAATGAACAGCCTGCTTTCAAATCCGGCAAAATAACTTTTTTGGTAGGGTTTAATATTTTGGCAGTTTCAGCCATAAAGTGAACTCCTGCGAAAAGGATAATATCGGCATCTACTTTCATCGCTTCTTGAGATAATCCCAAGCTGTCCCCTACATAATCTGCCACATCCTGTATATCGGATTCTTGATAATAATGCGCTAAGATTACGGCATTTTTCTCTTTTTTTAATTCCAATATACGTTCTTTAAGACTTTTCATTTTTTAAAAACTTTAATGGTGTTTTTTTTATTGAAGATTAATTCTATGCAAATATAAGGTAAAACTTTGAAGCTGCACGTTTCTGAAAGCTTTCTAAAAGTTTCAAAAAAAATGTTTTTGTTAAAAAAAGCCTTTGTGGTTTTTGCAACCAGCAAATCTATTCTATTATGTTTCGTGCTAGTATGACATTTATCAGTTTTTAAGCAAATTAGTATGGTCATATTTGCATAAAGATTTAATGAACCAATTTTACACTTATGACGACTAAAAAACCACTACATACTTTTCATATTCCTGTGATGGGATTGGGCTATACAATTGATAGTCCGATACGTGTGGCGCAATACGGAATCTCATCTGTTGTTTCTATTATAGATGACGATTTGATTGAAAGAATGAATGCTTTTTACAGCGAAAAATTCAAAATACCTTATCAGGAAATCACAGAAAAGATTCATGATTATCGTGCTGAACGTGTTACTTCTTATTTAAATTTGATGGACACTATCGTAAAAAATAAATTCGAAAAATTCAAAACAGAATTAGCCGAAAGCAAACAAGCTTTGGAGAATTATATTGCGATGCTGCCTAATAAATCGGAGATTAAAAAAGGACTGCAGGATTTAATCGACAACGGAATTGCTTTTAAAGATACCATCAAAAATTATCTGGAAGAAAATCTTTCTCCTGGAGAAATTGATGTGAACATTATGACCAAAGTCGATAAAGATAATTTTATAAAAGACGAACAATTACCAGTTGAATTTAATGATGCGCATGCTTCTCTTCGTGGCTTTGCCAACAGTAATCTGTCTTCATCAGTAGTACTTTCGGCAGGAATGAATCCTAGATTGTATGCTTATTTTGAAAACTTCCCTGTTTTTTATCCAGATGCCAGCAATAAACTGCAAAAGAAAATTATCCTGAAAGTAAGCGATTTCCGCTCAGCAATGATTCAAGGAAATTTCTTGGCTAAAAAAGGGCTTTGGGTTTCTGAATACCGAATAGAATCGGGTCTAAACTGCGGAGGACACGCTTTTGCTACCGATGGTTATTTGTTAGGACCAATTTTGGAAGAATTCAAGCAAAAGAAAGAACAATTAATCCAATCGGCTCATGAGCTGATGGTAAAAGCATTAGAAATAAAAGGTTTACATATCCCCGAAGAGCCATTGGAATTAAAAATCACGGTTCAAGGCGGAGTTGGTACTGCCGAAGAACATGACTTTTTATTAGAACATTATCAAGTTGATTCTGTAGGTTGGGGTTCTCCGTTTTTATTAGTTCCCGAAGCAACTTCTGTAGATGCCGAAACCAGGGCATTATTAGAAAAAGCCAAAGAAGATGATTTTTATTTGAGTCATATTTCACCACTGGGAATACCGTTTAATGCGGTGAAAGGAACTACAAATGAGTATTACAAACAAAAACGTATCCAAGAAGAAAAAGCGGGAAGCTCCTGTCCGAAAAAATTCTTAGCCTTAAGCAAAGAATACGGCCCAAAAGGAATGTGTCCAGCTTCGAAAGCTTATCAGGATTTAAAATTGGAAGAATTGGATGCCGTTAAGAATTCATTGTCTAATGAAGCTTTTGAAAGAAGAAAAAACAGCATTACCGAGAAATCTTGTCTTTGCGTAGGTTTGGCGAATGCCTCTTATCTTGAAAATAATCTAAAAATAAAAGGACAGCCTCAAGGAGTTGTTATTTGCCCGGGTCCAAATTTGGCTTATTTTGACAAAGAAGTTTCTCTTCTGGAAATGGTAAAACACATTTATGGAAATGCTTCTGTGCTTGGGAATAAGGAACGCCCTAATGTAATTATCAACGAATTGAAAATGTATATGGATTATCTGAAAAATGAAATTAATGAATTTTCAGAGCAGATTACAGCGCCTCAGGCTAAGAAACTTAAAGCTTTTAAAAGCAATTTGAATGATGGAATTGAATATTACCAATCATTAATTGCATCCAATAATTGGTTTGAGAAAAGTAAAGAGAAAATTGAAAATCAATTGAAGCAATATAAGATTGAACTGTTTGAACTTTGTGTCCCCGAACTTATCGCAGTTTAGTCAATGAAAAGACCTGATGAAAATCAGGTCTTTTTTTGTTTATATATTTTTCAATTAAAAAACATCTGCAATAATGTCCGCTAAAAGTTTGATGGCAGTTTTTACAATTGATATACATTCTAAGTCGTTTTTTAGTCTTTTAAAAAAATCAGGCAAATCTTTTTTAAGTAAATATGTTGGATTTATTAAATAGATTCAAAAAAATAAAGGCTAATTGACTGTTTTTAGTCTTTAAAAATATTTTCTACTTTGACTAATAAGCAAACAAGAAAGTTATGATAAAAAAATGGACAATAGTGTTACCCGTTTTAAATCCATTTTAGCAGCTACTGCGAGAAATGCTATAATATTTTAGGCATCTCAATTTTTTCCATCCAAAAGATTTCGGATTTTAAGAATATAAGTTTTGTGTCTATTATACGATTAGTTTTGTCTCTGGGAGATTTTGTTATAAATCTTGCCTTCGAATTGGTAAAGTCTAGCGTATATTTTTCATCTAGGTCTTTTTCCTTTTCAGTAAAAAAAGTGATTACATTATTTTCTATAGTCCATTTTCCTTTTCCATACTTATTTTCCTCGGGCGGAATGCCATTTATAAGTTTAGAATAATAGTGAAAGTAAAAGGTTCCGTCTTGCGATAATGTTAATTGGTATTCAAACACATTATTGTCTGTAGTTTTAATTGTACGTTTATAATCACCGATTATTTTATCAGCTGGAGCTAATGAGGTTAAGCTTGAAGCTAAAATTAAAATCGTAAATATTACTTTCATAACTATTTTTTTTAAATGAATGATGGAAAATTTCAATCAAGATATAAAGATAACGATTTAAAGGTTAGCTGATAGTTTGATTTCCGACAGCATTTCTCACAACTTTTAGTATCTGTCACAAAATGGCTCTAACCTAGTAAAATTGATTGGTTTTCAGTCTCGTAAACAGTAAGATTGCTTTTAATAACGCAAAAAAGTATTTCCTGTCTTAATTCCCAATGCCAATTCCTCCAGATTCGTATTTTCGAGCATAAAGGCTAACTCGTTTCGTATCGATTTAAATTTCTCGTGCATCGGGCAGGGATGATCCTCGGAGCAATGGGTAAGTCCTAGACCACAGCCGGTAAAAACGCGGTCGCCTTCCAGGGCATTTACTATTTGAGCAAGTTTGATATTTCTCATTGTCTCTCGAGGAATTTCAAAACCACCGCCAACACCTTTTATGGAATTTATAATATTGTCTTTCGATAAAATTTGAAGAATTTTGGCCGTAAAAGCTTCAGGAGAATCTATTTTTTTGGCAATGTCTTTGAGTCCGACTCTTTTATTCTGATAAGACTCTGAAGCGATGAAAATCGTGGCACGAATGCCGTATTCGCAGGTTTTGGAAAACATAATCGGTTTTTTACAAATTTAAGAAATTAGTTTTATTCTTCATAGAAATAGGAGCAAAGGTTTAGGTTTTTTTGAGCCAAAATCTTCATTTGGGCGTGACCCTTCGTGAAAAACTTCGGGTCGGGTTTTCCGTTCCCGCTTTTTTTATCCCGAGAAAAATCGGGATAAAAAAGAGCTCCACTTCAACCCCTCACGCAAAATACCACTGATTAAATATTTAATTTTTTCGAAAGATACAAAGACATAAAGTTCTGATTCAATTTCTTTGCGGCTTAGCGTCTTTGCGAGAAACTAAAATCAAAACCCTCCAAAACGCACAAAAGACCCAAAAATAAGCATCAAAACACCAATCAAAGTAACACTTATAATATGAAAAGTCATTTCGGGCAGTTTATCGGGATTAGTTTTCAGTTTTGGTAATACTCGAAATTGAGCGCTCAATGCAAAGAGTACAGTAAGCAAAAGCAAAAGTAATTTGGTGGAAACCACTTTTTCGATAGGAGTATCAAATTGAAACCAATATTCGATGCTTACGCCATATTTATACGCCATCATAATTCCGGTGATCACCAGTAAAACCAATGCAGTCATTCCTACTGGCTCGTATTTCCGTTCATAGTCCAGAATTATATTTTGATTTTTCTCTCTGAGAGCTCGAGGCAAATGACCCACGACGAGCAATAAATGACCACCTACCCAAATCGAGGCACATAAAAGATGGATAATTAACAACAAATGGTGGTTCATATAATTTTTGATTTAAGTTTAAAAATATTGATTAATTTAAAACATGTAAGTCATATAAGTTTTTAAATTGAATAGAATCAGTTTAAAAAATAGATCATTTAAGCAAAGTTAGATAGCATTACAAAAACGTTCTCAACTTATTATTTACTTTTTCCATCACTAATTTGGCAAACTAGCTTTCTTTAACTTATATGACTTATATGTTTAAAATTGAATGCTTTTTTTGAATGGCAGAAAATACCGATTGTCAGCATCAAAAGGCCTGTCGGCAAAAAGATACTTGACAAAAATAGATTAAGATAATAATTTGGGAATGATCCGTTACTCAAAAACAGCCAAATACCTTGAAGGAATAAAAGAATTTCGGTAGCCACAAATCCTAATAAAAACAAGATTGTTCCCCATTTTTGAATTCCGTTTTTCGAGTCTATAAAACCATTTTGAAAAGCAAAGCCAAACAGGAAACCCGTAATAATTCCCAACATCGTCAAGTGAATATATCCAATCACGAAATTCCTAACCTGATGAGAAACCTGTGCCAGTTCAGGAACTAAAACAACCAATTGAATTATAATTTTCAAGGCTAATGAAAACAGAGCAAATCGGTAAACTATTTTTTCTAATGTAGACAACGGTTCAAAGAACGCTTGGAATTGAAGGCGAATAGACTTTATGAAAACCACCGCAGAACACAATTGAAGAACAACTCCAACAGCATTTATCCAATAAAAAATTGGATTTGAAAGCGACCAGCTCACGGGCAAAGCCAATGTTAATAGGGTCGAACTGACGAATAAATTATAAAACAAACGAAACTTTTTATCTTCGCTATTTATTTTTGACTGTTTTAAAAACAAAGCCAAAACCGCAAACTGAAACCATCCGTTAAATTGAAAATGAAGGAAAAACTGAATCGCAATTTGGTAAAACGCACTTGTTTTTCCCATGATTGCAACAGCTGGTCCCAAACACCAAACACCCAATGTGGAGAAAACCATAAAAAATAAAGCCGTTTTCAGCATTTTTTTTTCGGGAAAAGTAGTTGGTTTAGCGTCTTTCCAAATTAAAAAACAAAACCAGTAACTGCAAAAAATATGCAAAGTCGAAAAAAGAATCGAAGCAAAGGCATATCCCTGCGCCGGAAAATCTATCATCATTCCAATTACGGCAATTTCAGTTACCCAAAATAATCGGTTGTAAATGGTTTTTTGTTTGCTCTCTTTTGGAACAAAAAAATGAAAAATCAGGCAGTACAGCATCAAATACACCCAGCCCAGCATTGCAACATGCGAATGGCCGTGCATTAAAAACTGAAAATTTACACCAGCAATCGGTCTAACATACATCCATCGAAGCAGTAATCCCATCAGTGATGCAATGAAAAAATTGATAAAACACACCAAAATCCAACTCCTTCTCATAATTATCCTCTAAATTGAACTTTTATTTTATCTGTTGAAAGGTTTTCGTTTTCCAGTTCTTTGAACGAATGCCCCAGTTTTTCTATAGTTATCGCTCCGTTAACAAAGTGCTGAATGTAATAATTACCAGTATAACCAATATTCTCCAGATAAGAAATCATCTGCTGAATATCATTTTTATTCAATAATTCGGAATGTACGGTTGTGCGTACTTCAAAAGGAATTTCGCTTTGGAGCAATAAAAGTAATGACTTTTCGAAGGGAATAAAAAGTTTCGACTGTGTTATCTTTTCGAATTTCGCAGGCATTGCCTTAAAATCAAGCGCCACATAATCGATAAGTTCTTTAGTGATAAGTTCTTTAAGTACTTCTGGTTGCGAACCATTGGTGTCAATTTTGACTAAGAATCCCATGTTTTTTACTTCGGTGATAAACGAAATACTCTTTTTATGAAGTAAACATTCGCCACCGCTAAAAACGACAGCATCCAGCAAATGGATTCTGCCTTTTAGAAACTGCATTGCATTTTCAAATGAAATAATTCCTTTTCCAAAAACTATTTCGGGATTATAACAATATAAGCATCGCATATTACAGCCTGCAAACCAAAGAATGCAAGCTGATTTATGCGGGTAGTCCAATAAAGTGAAAGGGGTTAAACTGTAAATTGGTCTAACAGCACTTTCCTTCGGTAAAATGAGTTCGTTGTTTGTGTTCACCTTTTTTTCCTATGTTAAAGCTTTCTACGGGTCTGTGGTAGCCCATTACTCGTGTATACACCAAACATTTGGTGCGCTGTTCTTGATTTTGTTCTAAAATCTGGTTTGTTGTTAATTTCATATTTTAAAAAGTTTAAAGTTGTTTAATTTGGTTTAAAATTGTTTAAAAGTTTAATTTGGTCTAAAATACAAGATATTCGATAATATTGTCAGTAATGACAATATTGAGTTAAGTGGCTTAAACAATCTTAAACTTTTAAACCATTCTTAATCCTTTTATAATTCAATAAATTTCGCTTTTTCCTCAATTATAATTTCATCACATTTCGGGCAATACTCATGTTCTCCGTTCAGATAACCGTGTACGGGACATACGCTAAATACGGGTGTTACGGTAATGTATGGCAATCTGAAATTGGTAATTACTTTTTTGACAAACTGTTTGCAGGCTTCGGGTGAACTTATTTTTTCGCTCATGTATAAGTGTAAAACAGTTCCTCCTGTATATTTGCACTGCAGTTGATCCTGCAGCATCAAAGCTTCAAATGGATCTTGAGTGTAATCAACAGGAATTTGCGAACTGTTCGTGTAATAAATATTTTCTTCCTGTCCTGCTTGAAAAATATCATCAAAACGTTTTTTATCTTCTTTGGCAAAACGATAAGTTGTTCCTTCGGCGGGTGTAGCCTCGAGGTTGTAAAGGTTCCCGGTTTCTTCTTGGAATTCTCTCATTCGGTTACGGATGTGATCCAGAATTTCCGAAGCAAATTCAATACCTGTTTCGGTGGTTACATTATCATCTTCATAGGTGAAATTTTCAATCATTTCATTCATTCCGTTAACGCCAATAGTCGAAAAGTGATTTCTGAAATGCTGCAGATAGCGTTTGGTGTACGGATACAATCCGCGGTCATACATTTGCTGAATAAAGACTCTTTTTTTCTCCAAAGTCGATTTGGCTATGTACAAAAGCTCGTCAAGCTGTGTATATAATTTTTCTTTATTTCCTTTGTTCAAATAACCCAAACGCGCCATATTGATGGTCACAACGCCGATGCTTCCAGTCATTTCGGCGCTTCCAAAAAGACCGTTTCCACGTTTTAGCAATTCTCGCAAATCCAATTGCAGACGGCAGCACATACTGCGGACAGCATTGGGTTTATAGGCATTCTCATTCTCAATCTGATTACCGTTTTCATCCAAAACATATTGGCTTCCGATGAAATTTTGGAAATATGATGAACCTATTTTGGCTGTATTTTCAAAAAGCAGATCGGTGTTTTCCCCATCCCAGTCAAAAGCTTCGGTAATATTTACCGTTGGAATCGGAAAAGTAAATGGCTGTCCGTTGGCATCGCCTTCGGTCATCACAGTATAATAGGCTTTGTTAATGAGGTTCATTTCTTTTTGAAAATGCTCATAACGCAATTCAGTTACTTTGGACACACCTCTTTTTTTGGCTCTGATTAATAAGTCGGAAGTGATGCAGTCTTCAAAAATATGATGGTCATTTTTGGTCGGAATCTGAGTTTTCAAATCATCGGGAACAATCCAGTCCAAAGTGATGTTCGTAAATGGCGATTGTCCCCAGCGTGCGGGAACATTCAGGTTGTAAACAAAACTTCTGACTGCCTTTAAAACATCGTCAAACCCCAAATTATCCTTGAAAACATAAGGAGCCAAATAGGTGTCAAACGAACTGAAGGCTTGAGCTCCCGCCCATTCGCTCTGTAAAATCCCTAGGAAATTAGCCATTTGACCCAATGCTTCTCTAAAATGGGCTGGTGCTCTGCTCTCTACACGTCCTCTCACACCGTTGAAACCTTCGTTTAGCAGTACGCGCAGACTCCAGCCTGCACAATAGCCAGTTAGGCAATCCAAATCGTGAATGTGAATATCTCCGTTGCGGTGCGCATAACCTTCTTCTTTGGTGTAGACTTTATCCAGCCAATAATTAGCTATAATTTTTCCCGCCACATTATTAACTAATCCGGCATTGGAATAGGAAGTATTGGCATTGGCATTGATCCGCCAATCCGTCTGCTCGATGTATTCCTCTATTGTCTGTGAACTGTCAACATACGTAGTGTCGTCATTCAATCCCTGTACATGTTCACGCTGTAATTTTCGGGTGTGGCGGTACAGCATGAAAGAACGCATTACATCAAAATATTCTTTTTCGTAAAGCTTCTTTTCAATCATGTCCTGAATCTCCTCAACGGCCCATACTTCTTCATTTTCCAGCTGAATAATAATACTTTCAAAAATACTTTCATCAACAGCTATGGAGACGCTTTTGAAACCTTTTTCAATTGCATCTTTGATTTTATGACTTTCAAATGGTTTGTATTTACCATTTCGTTTGATGACGTAATTTCCCATAGTTGTTGATTTTTGGTGTTTATGTTGGCTATAATTGATCCTAAAATTCTTTTTCGAGCTTAGCTGCTTTTGGGAATAAAATATTATTTTCCAAATGAATATGTTTGTGCAGATCCTCTTCAAATTCCTGCAGCATTGCGAACGTAACTTTATAAGTATTGCATCCGTCTGCTGGCGGTGTATAATTGTTGCTTAATTCTGCTATTTTTCTAAAACGCTCCCCTTCGGCATCATGTTCGTGCATCATCATCGCTATTGGATTCTCTACCGTTCCAAAATGAGGCTGTTCAATCAATTCGTCTGAAGTGGAGGCATGAACCATTTTTTTGACAAAAGGAAACAAAATCAGTTCTTCTTTTTTCATGTGCTGTGCCAATTCTCCAGCACATCCTTTAAAAAGTTCATTTATTTCCAATAACTCGGGATGATTAGCTCCATGCACTCGGGTCAATTTGTCTAAAAATTGAAGCAGAACAGGTGTTTTTTCAACAACATAACGGTGATGTGTTTTTTCGATATAATCGGCTAATAAATCAATTGGCCATGCGTTAAAATCAATTCCAGAATCACTTTTTGATGATAAAACTTTCTCAATTTCTTTTAATAAATCATCAGGATTTACTGCTTTTTTCTCACATGCTTCTTCTATACTTCTGTTTCCGTTACAGCAAAAATCGATTCCGTATTTTGAAAATAAAGCTGCAGTTCTAAAATCTTTTGCTACGTATTCACCTATTGTAATTTTCTCTAAAGTTTCCATAATGTTGTTTTTTTATAATTAAAAATTAGAGTACAAAAATAAGTGTTATTTTAATAAAAGACAAGTTTATCCTTAATTAAATATATTATTTTTTTATTTATGTAAATATTTGAAAATTAAAAGAATGTGATTTGGGAATCATCTTTTTTTTACTACGTAATTTTACAATTTTTTAAAAACTAAAAATATGATTTTTATCATATTTGGAACTGTAGTTAAGAACATTTTGGTGTTGAAAACTTATTTGGCTGACAATTTTAAAAGTTTGTTTTTTATATCGTAAAGAGAAAACATCTAAAAAAAATATTTTAAAAAAAATGACTATTATTACAATAAAAGATAAAAACATCTTTTATATTTGCATTCAAATAAAAGACAAATTTATCTTTTATCAAAACAACAAGATTTATTAACTAACAAAAAACAGATTATTATGCTTTCAAAATCACAAGCACGAGCATTTTTTCTGGGAGGAACATTGGTCACCTTTTTAATCTTTATAGGATTGACTATTTACTCGTTCATGCCCAGAAATGATCAAACCAACTACAAGGCTATTGATAAACAAGTAGTGAGAGGAAAAGAAATTTGGGAACAAAACAATTGTATGGGATGCCATTCCATTATGGGCGAAGGAGGCTATTATGCTCCGGAACTGACAAAAGTACTGGACAGAAGAGGTGAAGGCTATGTTAAAGCAGCTTTGATGTCGCCAATTCCCTGGGCGCCAAATGGACGAAAAATGGTTGCCTATAATATGAGCGAGCAGGATGCAGATGCTATGGTTGCTTATTTCAAATGGATCGGAAAAATCGATTTGAACGGGTTTGACCGTATCGTTTCTCCTTTAGCTAAAGAAAATAATTAAAAAATTGAAATATGAAATATAAATCACAAAAAGTAGCCTACTGGTTTTTTGCACTCTGTATGCTATTGTTCTCACTGCAGATTGTCTATGGTTTTATCATGGGCTTTGACCGAATAGGCATTCAAGGACTGCACGATGTTATTCCCTTTAATGTTGCCCGAGCGGTGCATACTAATTTATTAGTTGTTTGGCTGTTGACCGGTTTTATGGGGGCAGCTTATTACATCATCCCCGAAGAAGCACAACGCGAACTGATAAGCGTAAAATGGGCGTATGTACAATTAATTTCACTCGCCGTTGTTGGAGTTGTGGCCATTGTGGGTTTTCACCTAAATCACTGGGAAGGCAGGAAATTTCTTGAAATTCCAAGAGAATTGGACTTCTTAGTAGTTATTAATGTATTGCTTTTCTTAGGGTTGATTTTAGGAACACTTTATAAAGGAAAACGCAGAACGACAACAGCTTTGGTACTGACAATGGGATTACTGTTTGCTGCTTTATTGTACTTACCAGGAATGATTTGGTTTGACAGTCAGGTGATGGATTCATTCTTCCGCTGGTGGGTAGTTCACTTGTGGGTTGAAGGTGTTTGGGAATTAATCATGGGAGGTATTCTTTCTTATTTATTGATCAAATTAACCGGTGTTGACAGAGAGGTTATCGAAAAATGGCTGTACGTAATCGTTGGACTAACATTCCTTTCGGGAGTATTAGGAACAGGACACCACTATTACTATATAGGAGTTAACAAAATTTGGTTAATCGTTGGTGGAATTTTCTCTGCACTAGAGCCTTTGGCTTTCTTGGCAATGGCTTTGTTTGCTGTGAATATGTACCGAAAAGGCGAAAAAAGCCATCCTAATAAAATCGCTTTATTCTGGACAATCGGTTCTTCTATAGTGTCATTCGTTGGAGCAGGATTATTAGGTTTTGCTCACACTTTGCCACAAACGAACCTTTACACGCACGGAACTTTGGTAACAGCCATGCACGGACATTATGCCTTTTGGGGTGCTTATGCAATGATTGTTTTGGCGATAATCAGTTATGCCTTACCGAATTTAACTGGCAGAAAAAGATACCAAAGCGCAACAGGAATGGCCGCTTTCTGGCTGTCGAACATCGGAATGTTAGGAATGACAGTTGCTTTTGGAGTAGCCGGAGTGGTTCAAGTGTATTTAGAACGAAAAATGAAAATGGAGTTTATGGTCGTGCAAAACGAAATCAGCATTCACTTCGTTGTATTGCTGATCTGCGCCACGATGTTCGCCACAGGAATCGGTCTGTTTATATTTGATTTCTTTAAATATGGGCGACCAACTGATGAAGCTTTGGAAATAAAATAATCATTTGGGCGTGACCACATTGAGAAAAGGGGGTAACTTTCGAGGTCGCTTATTCGCCCCCTTTCCTCAACGCGGTCGGGCTATCACGAGCGCTATGGCGCCTTGCTCTATCCCTCACGCAGCTTCACAGATTTCAAGATCATTTTGTTATTACAAATACCAAAAAAAACTAACCGAGCCCTTTTTTAACCGGAACGTTTAGACAGCAGTTTTTGACTTCCATTTCCCTAAAAACGATTGTTTTACGTTTCGGTTTTTTCAAAAAAATTAAAAAATATGTTAGTAGATACTTTAATACCCACACCTTATTATCACGCCGTAGGCAAAGAAGTAGAGGTCTTTGAACACTCCTATAAAAACAAAATTCCGTTCTTATTGAAAGGACCTACAGGAACAGGAAAGTCCCGTTTCGTGGAGTATATGGCGCATCGATTTGAGAGAAATCTGATTACGATCAGTTGCCACGAAGAGACTTCCTCAACCGATTTAATAGGCCGATTTATCATAAAAGGAGCAGAAACGGTTTGGCTTGACGGACCTTTGACCACTGCCGTAAAAGAAGGAGCGATGATTTACCTGGATGAGGTTGCCGAAGCCCGCCCAGATGTGATTGTGGCCATCCACTCCCTGACGGATCATCGACGCATACTGTTTATTGACAAATTGGGAGAAACAATCAAAGCGCACGAAAATTTTATGCTCGTTGCTTCTTTCAATCCTGGCTACCAAAGAGGTTTCAAAGAGCTGAAACCTTCAACCCGTCAACGGTTTATTGCCGTTTCTTTTGATTATCCTGAGCCAAAAATTGAAACTGAAATTTTAGTCAACGAAACCAATATTGATAATGATACAGCCAAAAAACTGGTCGCCATCGGTAACAAAATTAGAAACTTAACCGAATTAGGATTGACCGAAACGGTTTCGACACGTCTTCTGGTCGATGCCGCAAAAATCATCCACAGCGGATTGCCAAAACGGTTATCAGTTCACGTAGCAGTCGTAGAGCCATTAACAGATGATCTGCAGACATTGGAAGCATTGAAGGATCTGTGCAATTTGATGATTTAATGCGTAGGGACAATTCGCGAATTGTCCGTACTCGCAATGAATAAAAATAAAAAAAATGGGTTTCGAGATAGATGAATATTTAGTTGGGAAATTTTTCAAGCATTTAAAAAGTAGAAAAAAAACCAATCCCGAAGTGGAAGCCAGAAAGGTTACGCTTGCTGGGATAAAACCCCGTTTGACTATTATGGCGCGCGCTTTGACAGGAAATCCAATCGAAATATTTCCTGCCGAAAGAGAGGGAGGATACAAAAACAACAGCTTTTTTCTTCCAATCTCCTTTGCTGAATTCCCTACACAGGAGGATAATCTTACTTTTTATCATTTCAGGATTTTGTATCTCAGCGTGCAACAGCGACTGAATTACAATTGGACAGCCGAAGAAACTGAACCTCCTTTAGTTCTTTCTCAACAAAAAGCATTGGAAACCTCCCAAGAGGTTCTTTCAGTTTTGTTTGAAGAATTTTCTATTGACAGACAGTTTTTGGCGAATGCCAAACACTATTTTATCCAAAATTCTGATGCTAAAAAAGATCCTGATTTTTCTTGGCTGTTTGGCAAATGGATGAAAAACGAAGTGACAATCGAAAGCGAAAATGTGTTACATAACTTCTCGGATAAGACCAAAAAACCAAACGAAATACAACCTTTAACAACGCTTAAAGCGAAAGCCGTTGAGGAAGTTATTACAGTCGAACTCGACAAAAAGCAACAGGAGGATTATGTGATGCTCCATAATTTTGAAAAAGTGGAGACTGCTGAGGAATTCAACGGAAACTGGCGTGACTTTGATGGATCGGATGAACTTCAAGATCATCAAGACGCATTGGAAGAGTTGAACATGAAATACACCGTTCGCGTTGATGACACGTCACATTCTGTATACCAAGCTGATTTTATGGAAAACACCACAATCTCCGAAAGTGCTTCTGTCGATGAAAAAGGTTTTCATCACAGCTACGATGAATGGGATTTTAGTAAAAACAGTTACAAAGAAGATTTTTGCAAAGTATATCCAAAATTACAGCTTAAAGCAGACAGCGATTATTACAAAAAAACGATACTAAAAAATTCCTCCACTTTGATGGGCTTGCGCAAAATGCTAACGAATGTCGACAATAAAATGCAGCAACAAAAAAGACAGACCCAAGGCGATGAATTTGATATTGACGCCATCATCGATTTGTATGTCGATGTGCATTCTCGAAGAACACCTTCGGATAAAATTTATATTTCTAACCGAAAAAAGGAAAAGGATTTGTCGATTTTGATTCTGCTTGATATCAGTCTTTCGAGTGACGGCTATACCGCCGGAAACAGAGTGATTGATGTAGAGAAAGAAGTTTCCATTTTGTTTGGGGAAATACTCAACGAATTCAATATTGATTTTTCGATTGACAGCTTTTATTCCAAAACCCGGAATTATTCCACTTACCTAACCATCAAAGATTTTGATGAAAATTGGAATATTGCTAAGCATAAAGTGGGAGCAGTAGAACCCAGCGGTTACACCCGAATTGGCGCCGCACTGAGGCACGCAGGAGTTCGTCTCGATAAGCGGAGCACGAAAAACAAATGGGTAATCCTGATTTCTGATGGAAAGCCCAACGATTACGATAAATACGAAGGGAAATATGGAGTCAATGATGTGAAACAAGCACTTCGTGAACTCAATTCGAAAAACATTAATTCCTACGCACTGGCCATCGAAGCCGAAGCTAAATATTATCTGCCACAAATGTTTGGGCAAAACCACTATCAGATTCTGACGACTCCCGTTGAGTTACTGCAGTCGTTAGTGAAATTATATGAAAAGATAAAACACCAAAAATAAAACTAAACATATAAGTCATGTAAGATTTTTTTAGCTTGATATATGAAAACTTATATGACTTATATGTTCTAAAATACAATTACAATGACAGAAACAGTTCACACGCCAGTATTACAAGAAGGACATCCAGTTTGGATTTACTTTCAGGAAAAAGAATTAATAGTGTCTCTTTTGGAAGAGATAAAAAGCGTTAACCCATTGATTGATTTACCAAAATACACCAACATATTCAATAAGCTGCTTACGATAGAGAAACGATTTGCCCGCAAGGAAAATCAGCTTTTTCCTTTTTTGGAAAAGAAAGGTTGGGTCGGTCCCTCCCAGGGAATGTGGTCGTTCCATGACAATTTGAGAGAGCAGTTTCGTTTGATTCAGTACTATCTCAAAATGAATAATCCCGAAAGAGCAGGTGTGAATACTTCTTTTTTGGTGGAAGGAATCAATAGACTGATGGGAGTGGAAGAAAACGTGCTGTTCCCAAATGCATTGGACATTCTTACCGAAAGCGACTGGATCGAAATGCGCAAAGGCGAAGAAGAAATTGGCTGGATGTTACCGCAAACGCCACCGCCTTTTCCAAAAGTGGAATACCTACATCCCAGCGAGGATTTCACGATCCGAGAATTGCCTTTTTCATTAGATAACACCTCGCATTTTGATGAAGGTTATATGACGGTGGAGCAGGTGAATCTGCTTTTGAGAACCATGCCGTTGGATTTAACTTATGTAGATGAAAATGACAAAGTAATTTTCTACAACAGAGGCGAAGAGCGCGTGTTTCCTAGAAGTGCTGGAATTATAGGTCGTGAAGTGAAGTTTTGCCATCCTCAAAAAAAGCGTTGGAACGGTTCTGAAAATCCTTGATGAATTCAGAAAGGGAACTCAAAACGAATCATCATTTTGGATAAACTACAAAGAACGCCTGATTTACATCCGCTATTTTGCAGTGAGAGATGTCAATAAAAATTACAAAGGCGTGATTGAAATGTCACAAGATATTACGGATATTAAGAAAATTGAAGGCGAGAAACGATTGTTGGATTGGGAATAAAAAAAAGAATTAAGATTACAGATTTTAGATTGCAGAATTTGGAGCAGAAAGATTTGGCCATTAAAATTAGCCACAGATTAGAAGGATTCTCCCAGATTTTATATGCAATTATTAAAGAAATCTGTGTAAATCTTTTTAATCTGTGGCAAAAAATCTTAGTTCACTTTGCGGACTATCAAAAAATCTAAAATCTGCAATCTAAAATCTGCAATCTTCATATGGATACTCTAAAAATAAATTACAAAAGCATTTATTATCCGCCGGGAGGAATCCTGATGTGGATTATCATTTTTTTGGAACTCATTACTTTCGGAATGGCATTGGTTGCATTCGTATGTTACGGAAGCGAAAACACCGCCGTATTTCATCAATCCAGAATGGAATTGAATACTGCATTTGGTGCTGTGAATACTGTTTTCTTATTGACAAGCGGTTTGTTTATGGCTAATGCAGTGCATTTGTTTAAGGAAAATGAAGTTCAGAAATCATCAGTATATTTCAAGTTGGCTATGTTGGGAGGGTTTCTATTCTTGGCATTGAAAAGCGTCGAATATTGCCATAAAATCGAAAGCGGGATTTCATTGGACACCAATATGTTTTACACTTTTTATTGGCTGTTAACCGGATTTCACGTCATTCATGTGATTATGGGATTGGTTATTTTGGCATGGACAAATTACGGTATGACGAAGAAAAATTCTGATACCACAATTGAAGATATCGAAGCTTGCGGTGCTTTTTGGCACATGTGTGATTTGATTTGGCTACTGTTATTTCCAATGCTTTATTTATTTATTTAATTATGGAAAAATCATTAATTTCAATCTATGTTTTACTGTTAATAATCACTTTTACAGTTGTTTGTGTGGTTGATTGGTATGGAGTTTCAGATGTTGTTGCTCCTTTGATAATGCTGTTTGCAGTTGTTAAATTTCTGTTAGTGGCTTTTCAATTCATGGAATTGAAGAAAGCTCATTCATTTTGGAAAATCAGTTTGACGCTTACATTAATTTTGTTCACGGTTTTGGTTATTTCGTTAAAGTGAGAATCATAAAATAAAGTTAAGAAATATGATATTTATCATTCTTTTCTTGAAAGTGATATTTTAATTTTACGTAATAAAAGATATAATTGTCCTTAATTAAAGTACTATTCTAAAACCAAAAATAAAATGAAAAGACCATTAAAATTCAGTAAACCTTTTGGCTTAAAGGCCTTGGCATTGCTTGCTGTAATTAGCATTTTTTCCTGCGGGAAAAAGGAAGAAACCCATGATGCCGATTATTATGAAAAAATTAAGGTAGAAGGCCAGAAAGAGGCCGAACTGACTGCACCTCCTTTTGTTCCAAAACCAGTAGGTGACCGTTCAGCAATGAAATTGGTAGTAAATATGGAAATCAAGGAAGAGGAAGGCGAAATGACCGATGGGGTAAAATATACCTATTGGACTTTTGGTGGTTCCGTTCCAGGAAGTTTTATCAGAACCAGAGTAGGAGATGAGGTTGAATTTCATCTAAAAAACCATCCAGACAATAAAATGCCACACAATATCGATTTGCACGCTGTGACAGGACCGGGTGGAGGAGCAACATCGTCTTTGGTAGCGCCGGGACACGAAAAGGTGTTTAATTTCAAAACTTTAAATCCAGGTCTGTATGTGTATCATTGCGCTACAGCACCAGTGGGAATGCACATTGCCAACGGAATGTATGGTTTGATTTTGGTAGAACCAGAGGGTGGATTACCTCCAGTGGACAAGGAATACTATATCATGCAAGGTGATTTTTATACAAAAGGGAGTTATGGAGAGCAAGGTTCTCAGCCGTTTGATATGAATAAAGCGATTAAGGAACAGCCTGATTATGTGGTTTTCAACGGAAAAGTTGGAGCTGTTGCAGGCGACAAAGCAATTACTGCAAAAGTAGGTGAAACAGTGCGTATTTATATGGGTAACGGAGGACCAAATTTGGTTTCTTCATTCCACGTAATCGGTGAGATATTTGACAAAGTACATATCGAAGGCGGTAATATGATTAATGAAAATGTCCAAACTACCTTGATTCCGGCGGGAGGTTCTGCAATTGTAGAATTTAAAGTTGATGTTCCGGGTACTTTCATTTTGGTGGATCACTCGATCTTTAGAGCGTTCAACAAAGGAGCTTTGGGAATGCTGAAAGTAGAAGGAGAAGAGAATAAAAAAGTATATTCAGGAACAACGCAAGAAGGAATTTATTTACCTGAAGGCGGAACTATTCAAAACATGCCAAAAGAAAATGGTGTGGCTAAGAGTACTGTTGCTAAAACCGTTCCAGAGCAAATTAAATCAGGTAAAGAATTATATGGAAGAACTTGTTTTGCCTGTCACCAATCGGAAGGACAAGGAGTGCCAAATGCTTTTCCGCCATTGGCTAAATCTGATTTCCTGAATGCTAATCCGGACAGAGCCATTGGTGCAGTATTGCATGGATTAAGTGGCGAAATTACGGTAAACGGCAAGAAATTCAACAATGTTATGACCAGTCAGAATTTGACAGACGAAGAAGTAGCTGATGTTTTGACTTATGTATACAACAGCTGGGGAAATAATAAAACAGTTATAACGGCTGCAAAAGTAAAAGCAATTAGGGCTAAACCAGCTCCAAAAGCAACTGCAAGTCATTAATATTAGAATGAAAAACTATAAATAATAATCAATAAATAAGACAATAATGAAAAAGTATATTCTTTGCATCGCAATGATGGGATTAGGATTAAAAGGCTTCAGCCAAGATATAAACAAAGGAAAAACAGTATATACAAAAACCTGCATCGCTTGTCACCAAGCAACAGGTGCTGGAATTCCGGGTGCATTTCCTCCATTAGCAAAATCGGATTATTTGAACGCAGATGTGAACCGAGCCATTAAGCAGGTAATCAAAGGATCCAATATTCCTATGACCGTAAATGGGAAAAAATATACTACGGCTATGCCTCCACAGGCTTTGAGCGACCAACAAGTTGCCGATGTACTTACCTATGTTTATGCCAATTGGGGAAACAGCAAAAAAGTGGTGACATTAGCCATGGTGAAAGCCCAAAAAAAATAATAAATTCGTAAGCAAAAAAGAGCAGTAATGTGTCCATCAAAAAAAATAGCAGTTTTCTTTTTATTGTTAATAAGCATGACTCTTTGTGCTCAAGATGTTAAAATGGCTGCTATTAATGGGGGGACTTTTGTCCCCCTTTATGGTGCTACGAGCAAAAAGCCGGTGAAAGTTGCCCCTTTTAAACTGGATGTTTATCCGGTTACTTATGCGCAATATCTTGCTTTCGTTAAAAAATATCCAGCATACAGCCGTTCCAAAATGAAAGGTCTCTTTGCCGATAAAAGTTATTTAAACCAATGGGAAAGCGATTTTGATTTTGGAAAAAACAATCAAAGCAATGCTCCTGTAACTAATGTTTCCTGGTTTGCTGCCAAAAAATATTGCGAGTGTCAAGGGAAACGTCTGCCATCGATGGATGAATGGGAATATGTGGCTATGGCCGATGAAAAACGAATAGATGCCCGTACCAAAGAAGAGTTTAATAAATACATCATGTCTTGGTACGAAAAACCCAAAGCCTATGTGAATCCTGTCGGGAAGACCTTCAAAAATTATTGGGGCGTGTATGACTTGCACGGATTGGTTTGGGAATGGACATCGGACTTCAATAGTATTTTTCTTTCGGGAGAATCCAGAAAAGATAAAGACACCGACAAGAATCTCTTTTGCGGAAGCGGATCAGTAAATGCAACTGATTTAATGAATTATGCCGCTTTTATGCGCTATGCTTTCAGAGGAAGCTTGAAAGCCAACTATACTACAAAAAATTTAGGTTTTCGATGTGCCAAAGATTAATTGACACTTTCGGAATCCAATAAAAATCAACAAAAACAATGCTAAATCTAATCCAAAACCGTAAAATTATTTTTAAAATCAGAAGGCATTTTCTAGTTGTTTTGCCTCTTTTTGCCTTTTTTTTAGCTTTCCAAAGCTGTGATAAAAAAGAAAATAGCGCCAAAGAAAAACCTATTTCGGATCTGTCTATTTACAATTTGCCTTCTAAATGGACCAATCAAAACGGACAGAATATCGAAATGAAAGACCTTAGAGGAAAAGTCCTCGTCATGGTAATGATTTATACTTCCTGTAAATCGGCCTGCCCTCGTTTGGTTGCTGATATGCGTAATATCGAATCCCGTTTACCGGAAAATATTAAAGAAAATGTACAATTAGTATTAGTAAGTATTGACCCCGAGGTAGATACTCCAAAACGTTTGAAAGCCTTTTCTATTGAGAACAAAATGGAAGGAAATCAGTGGCTTTTTTTACGTTCAACTGAAGAAAATACCAGAGAGTTTGCGGCAGTTTTGGCTGTCAACTATAAAAAAATATCCCCTATGGATTTTTCTCATTCTAATATCATAAGCGTTTTTAATGCCGAAGGTGAATTGGCTTATCAGCAGGAAGGACTAGGTGTAAATTCTGACGCAACAATTAAGAAAATAACTGAAGAAGCAGAAAAGCTAAATTAAAAACTTTACCAAAATCCAAAATGAAGAACCTTAAAAAAATGGCACTGGCGATAGTAACAATGTTCAGTATCAATACTTTTGCTCAAGAATTTGATGCCAGTCTGCAGATTAAACCCCGTTACGAGTACAGAAACGGTTATCGGGCTCCAATTCCTCATGGAGAAGCGCCAGCTCAGTTTATAAATTCAAGAACACGCTTAAATATAAATTTTTCGCAGGATAAGTTTGTCACCAAACTTTCTATGCAGAATGTACGTGTCTGGGGAGATGTTGCAACCAATACCAAATCAGATGTAAACGGCATTCAAATATTTGAAGCTTGGGCACAATATAATTTCAACCAAAAATGGAGTACCCGTTTAGGTCGTCAAGTGATTTCATACGATAATCAGCGTATTCTAGGTGAAGTCGACTGGGCGCAGCAGGCACAAAGCCATGATGCATTATCGGTAACGTATAAAAATGGAAAAAGCCAATTAGATTTAGGAGGTGCTTATAATGCTAATGGGGAAACAGATATTGCAACACCTTATACCGTTGCAACTTACAAAGCCATGCAATATGCTTGGTATCATACTGAGTTTGGGAAACTAAACATGAGTCTGCTGTTTTTAAACACTGGTTATGAGAACAAACTAACCCCGCCAATCCCAGTGCCAACACCCGAATTGAAAGTTGGTTACATGCAAACATTTGGAACGTACATGAACACCAAAGGGAAATCTTGGGACGGAAATTTATGGTTTTATGGACAAACTGGAAAAAGCAATACTTACACGGTAAGTACTTTTGATGCAGCATTAAATTTTAACTATGTAGTAACTGATAAGTTTAAAGCTGGTTTTGGATACGAAATTCTATCAGGTAAAAGCCAAGCGAATACTAGTAATGATCTAAAATCGTTCAATCCTCTTTTTGGAACTAATCATGGACTAAATGGATATATGGATTATTTCTACGTAGGAAATCATAAAAATTCGGTAGGCTTGCAGGATGCTTTTTTGAAATTTGGATATAATGTCAACAAATGGCAGCTTGCTTTGTTGCCGCATGTATTCAATGCTTCTAATACTGTTTTGGACGCCAGTGGGAATGAAATGAACGACTATCTAGGAACGGAAATCGATTTTACTGCAGGTTATGCCGTTCATAAATTTATTAATGTAACAGGTGGATATTCCCAGATGTTTGCAACTGATACTATGCAAAGACTGAAAGGCGGTGACGTAGATCATACCAACAATTGGGGTTGGTTATGTATTAATGTAAACCCTCAGATTTTTTCGTATAAAAAATAATTGTTAATTCTTGTATTGAAAAAGGAGTTTCAAATTTGAAACTCCTTTTTTATAAATCTATGTTTTTGTTAGTTTCAGTTGGATTTCTTCTATTGTCCAAAATTCCAATAATAACTATTTGTCTTAGCTCTAGTTTGTAATAAATGGAATAGTTTTTAAAGACAAAAACGCGAATGGTTTTATAATCTGATTCTTTTCCAATCAATTCGAATTTTGAGAAGTTATCAATAATACTGTTTATTTCGGCTGAAAGTTTTTTAGCATATTTTTTACTAATTAAAGAAGTTACAATAGACTTTCTGCTAGCTTTTGCCTTGGCTGTCCAAATTACTCGTTTAGCCATTTGTTTTCTTCAGCAATTACTTCTTCATTGGTGTATATACGTCCAGTTTTTATATCTTCCTCACCTTCTTTTACCATATTCAATTCGAATTCACTAAGCTGGTAAACTGTGTTTTTATCAACTGTCTTTAGTAAAGTCATTATTTTTTTTAACAAGTCCTCATCTTCTACAGATTTTAGTTTGTCAAATATTTCTAGTTTTAATTCTAAAGTGCTCATAAATAGTATGATTTTGAATAACAAAGTTAGGAAAAGAAAATGAATCTTTGTTTTTGTAAAAAAAAAAATTAAATAAAAAAAGGAGTTTCAAATTTGAAACTCCTTTAAAATCTTAGATAGAATAGATAATTACTCTATTAATTCCACAATCTTATATTCTCCTTCAACAGCAACTTTAGTCAAACCGTTTTTAGATAAACCTTTCATCGCAGCATCCCATTTTTTACCACTTAAATTCGCAGTAATTTTTAATTGCTGAAGATCCATTTTATTTTCATTTCCTTTCAATAAATCTACGATAAATTTCTCTTCATCAGTCAATTCAATTTGGACTTTTTTGGTTTCAGGTCTCATCTGAGGAAAAAACAATACTTCTTGAATAGAGGCATTGTTGGTCAAGAACATCATCAAACGATCCATTCCAATTCCTAAACCAGAAGTTGGTGGCATTCCGTATTCCAAAGCTCTTAAGAAATCTTCGTCAATAGTTCCGTTTGCTTCATCATCACCTTTTTCAGCCAAACGCATTTGGTCTTCAAAACGGGCTCTTTGGTCAATTGGGTCGTTTAATTCAGAGTATGCATTTGCAACCTCTTTACCACAAACCATCAACTCAAAACGTTCTGTCAACTCTGGATTGTCACGGTGCTCTTTACAAAGCGGAGACATTTCCTTTGGATAATCAGTAATAAACGTTGGCTGAATATAATTTCCTTCGCATTTCGCTCCAAAAATCTCATCAATCAATTTTCCTTTACCCATAGTGTTGTCTACGTCAATTCCCATGCCTCTCGCAGCTTCAAAAAGTTCTGCTTCCGTTTTGCCCGAAATATCAAAACCAGTAAAATGTTTGATAGAATCCGTCATAGTAACACGGGCGTAAGGTGCTTTGAAGTTGATTTTATGTTCTCCAAAAGTAGCCTCGCTAGTTCCATTTACACCAATAGCGCAATGCTCTAGTAATTGCTCAGTAAACTCCATCATCCAGTTGTAGTCTTTGTAGGCTACATATATTTCCATAGCGGTAAATTCCGGGTTGTGCGTTCTGTCCATTCCTTCGTTACGGAAGTTTTTCGAAAACTCATACACACCGTCAAAACCACCAACTATTAATCTTTTCAAATACAATTCGTTCGCAATACGCATGTACAAAGGAATGTCAAGCGAGTTGTGATGTGTGATAAACGGACGAGCTGCCGCACCACCAGGAATCGATTGTAAAACCGGAGTTTCAACTTCAAGATATCCAGCTTCGTTAAAGAAACCACGCATTGCATTAAACAATTTGGTACGCTTGATAAAAGTCTCTTTCACATTTTGGTTTACCGTCAAATCCACATAACGCATTCTATAACGCAATTCGGCATCGTTAAAAGCATCGTGAACTTTTCCGTCTTCATCCACTTTTGGCAACGGCAACGGACGCAGTGTTTTACTCAAAAAAGTAAATTTATCCACACGAATACATTGAGCACCTACTTTAGTGGTAAACAATTCACCTTCAATACCAATAAAATCTCCTAAATCGGTTAATTTTTTGAATACTTGATTGTAAAGCGTTTTATCATCCCCTTCACACAAAACATCGCGGTTCACGTACAATTGAATACGCCCTTCGCTATCCTGCAACTCAGCAAAACAAGCTTTTCCTTGATCTCTAACACTCATCAAACGCCCGGCAACAATCACCTTTTTACCCTCTTCAAAAGTCTCCTTTATTTGCTTCGAAGTATGATTTACAGGAAAAAGATTGGCAGGATAAGGATTGATTCCTAAATTACGTAAAGATTGAAGTTTTTCTCTTCGGATGATTTCTTGTTCTGATAAGGCCATTATATACTGTTTTTTAAGTGTGCAAAGATAACAAATTGATTGCAGATTTTAGAAAGCAGATTTCAGATTTTTTGTAGCAGAAATTTCCGTGTATTCAAGATCATTTCTCCCGCTATTCGTTGCAATCTCTCTCGTTGAAAAAACGAGAGAGGATTTTCACTGCTATCGGGGCTATTTGAGAAGTTTAGTTTTTCATAAGATCTTAACCAAAGCTACATTGGAATTCAAGAGCATTGAATTCTTTTTTAACCGCAAGGTTCGCTAAGAAAAAGAAAACGCAAAGTTCGCAAAGCTTTGCGTAATCCTTAGCGAACCTAGCGGTTTTAAAAAAAAAACAATATAAAATCCGTACAAAATAATGTAACTTCGTTTCCTGAAAAAAAAACTCAGAAACATAGTGTCTCAGCATTTTAGCAACTCAAAAAAATGAAAAGATATTTCTTCCTGCTCTCAATTCTCCTAACCGTGAGCTGTCAAGTTACAGAGACACTTCATCTCAACGCTGATGGTAGCGGAACAATTGAAGTTGTACACTTAAGAGACGAACACAGCTATATGCAGATTGCGAAAGAAAATTATTCGAGCGAAAATATATTCAGGGATACAACTTATGTATTTGGTGATTATATCAAGAAGCATCAGGAAACATTTTCAAGAACGGCAGTAGCTGATCAAAATGTTTTTTTGAGATATTCTGATGTGAAAATTCATAGAAAAGCAAGTTCCTATGATAAGGAATTCCGAACCACTTATACCCAGAACTTTCAAAAAGCATCTGATATTGTTGATCTTTCCAAAACAGATCATTATTTGGATGATATAATAAATAATTATGCCTTAAGTGCTGAGGAACATTATTACAAAGTAAGTTACAGTTATACCAATAATCGCTTCAACAGAATCGTAACAATTATAGATACACTGGAACAAAAAAAAGAATACGATAAAATTGAAGGATTAAAAACTAAATATAAAGGATATAAACTTGTTCAAAGTTATATTCTTAATTACCATTTTCCTCGCAAGATTCAATCGGTTTCTAATCCACTTGCGAAAATCAGCGATGACAGTAAATCACTATCACTACAATTTTTATTAACGGATTGCCTTCAAAATCCGGTAATCACAAACCTTGAAGTTGTTTTAGAACCCGAAACAGTTGATTAAAAAAGCAATATCTGCAAAGTTTTTTTAAACCATGAAGGTATTGCTCTTATTGCAATGTTAAAGGTATTGAAATTAGATGCAGATGAGTCTGACCATTAATTTCTCATTATGGGTTTGATTTACTTTTGCTCAGCGATTGTTGATTTATTAAGCTTAATAATTCTTATTTTCTGAGCTTTATTATCTGCTAAAAAAAGACGATCTTCAACTTGTGTGATGCCGACAATATTTCCAAAAGGATTTACTCCCATAATATCAGATGTATTTATCGTTGGATTGAAGTTTCTATTAATGAATTCTTCTTTAGGATACATACGTAGGTAATTTAAATCGCCAACGTTTTCTGAAGTTACTGCCCAATCTGCGCTAAATGATATAGCAATAGGTTTTGCATCAGTAAATGGCTTTGTTGTTGGGATTATTGGGGTTGTAAGAGAGCTTGCAGCGTTCTTTTTAATATCGGCAATGTTATAAAATAAGTAGTCTTTTGCATTTCTTCCAGCAACAACCAAATTTCCAGATGCTGCATCCATTGAATAAATTTCATCAAAACCTTGTAAGGTGTTTAATTTGGCAATGGGAGTCAAATTCCAATTGCTAGTATCAGTGATTTGTGATGTCTCGAAAACCTTAATAGAAGTTTCTTTCTCTTTGATAAATAGAAGTCCATCTTTTACTTTAACGCCAAAAACGTGTACAAAAGTTTGCCACCATTGTCCATTCCCAACAGTATTTATTCCAAGGTTTGTGATTTCATCAATTACAAAAAGTCTTGAATCAATACTTCCAATGTATATACGACCATTATCAATACATACTGATGAAAGTTTGGTCAGCGGAATTGTGGTAGTTCCTTTGGTATACACTTTTATTGTTTTTATATACGACAAAGTTTTTGCATTAAAAACCTCAAGCACATCACCATTACAGATGTACAATTTATCGTTTGCTGCCGCTATTCCTTTTGGGTCTAATGTTCCAGTTCCGTCACCAATTTGTTTTGCTGTAATTACTGCCTCATCTGATGGATAGTAATAAGTATAATTTGTTGGATCGGCAGTCTCGTTAGAATCCTTGCTGCAATTTGTAAAAGTGCAAAGTAATAGTATAAAAAAAGCTATTTTGTTCATGTTGGTATATTTTGTTAATTCCATTTTCCAGCTCCTTTATATTTTAACAAGAAAGGGTTTTTAGGATTAATTGTAAAAACTGGTTTTTTGTAAGCTTTACTCAAATAATTTGTTTTGCTCCATCCCTTTAATACTTCCGGATCTGTAAATGGGAGGTCATTTAGGTATATTAAGTATTTATAAAAATGGGTTAGCATTTCTTGTTGTCCACCGCCTTCTCCGCTGTTGCATAAATTGCTGCTATGGCTATAACCGGTATGATGAGAATACTCGTGTGACCAAATTGACATTTCACCTGTCCAGTGTCCAGTTATGTAATCGGATTCCCATTGAGAGGCTAAAGCCCCGCCTCCCCAAGCTGAATCTCCACCGACCATTGCCATATAAAGAGATCTGTTGTCAATGTATTTCAAATATTGCTGCTCAATTTCGGCTTTAGAAAAATAATCGTAAACGCCATTAACATCATCTGCATTTCCATGCCAATTGACAGCTCCATTTATAGCAGTTCCGGCAAGAGCAGCTTGTTCCTGTTTGTATTTATCAAAATTAATAAAGGTTTCATAATACAAAGGATGGCTTAGCGCATAGGAATAGTTTATGATCATTGTTATTGCCTCTTTTGCTAAAACAGGGTTCATTGGTAAATACTTGCTAGGTTCACTCAAATGATATCCGTCGTGAAACTGAACCAATTGAGAAGATTTTATTTTTTTGAACATTGCAAATAAAGGATCGCTTGATTCTATTGAAAATTCGATTGCACCCATAGAAAAACCGTCAATTTTATCAATTGTAACAGCATTACCTGTTTCAAGTAAATAATCATTTTTTCCTGCTACTAAAGGTATTTGGTGAAACGAGCGATGAAATGCAGGGATTTTTGTAAAATTATACAATAAAAATCGCTTGTCATAGTTGGGTAGTTTGGCATAAATTTTCACATCAGTAAGTCCAACAGGCGAATAAAGAGAAAGTTGTATTGAATCTTTTCCTTTTTGAATTATTTGCAACGGCTGGTTTACACGAAACCAACGATCTTTTTTGTCATACATTTTTGAAGGACTTTCGGCATCTTCAAACATAGTCATCGGTCGATTTCCTGTTGGTAAATTTGTTGCGTCAATACTTGACAAATAATTAGGCTTGTATGCAGTGTATTGGGTTTCGTTATCACAGCTGGTAAGCATTACAAAAGTAGTAAATGGCAAATAGACAAAGAACCATTTTTTGATGTTTGGAATCATGTAGGTTTTTTTTAAATTGATATGGTTTTGGGGTAATTTTTTTTTATTTAACAAATTTCAAAACTTCTTTTTGTAATAAAAAGCTGTTTTTTCTTTATCAATTAGTATAACGAATATGAATATTGTTTAGTATGGTAAATGCTTTATTCTTGAAAAAAAAACAACTTAATATGTTTTGCATTCATTCGAGCTTCTATTTATTTTATTGATATTTATTTTGTTAGATCTTAAATCGTTGTCGCTGCATTTTCTATTATCTAATTGTCTGCAAAATCCATTGAGTACAAATCTGGAAGTTGTTTTAGAACCCAAAACAGTTGATTAAAAACGATTTCCTAACAAGTTTCCAAAATCTGTTAGTTATAACATCTTCAATCAGCTTAACAGTAAAACACCTAACAGGTTTTGGAAACCTTTTAGGATGCAATAAACATTTGTACATTTGCATAATAACTTTTAATTGTAACTCGCTCCCCTCTCTTTTGGAGAGGGGCTGGGGGTGAGGAGAAAAAAAATGAACAAAACCATCCAGCTTCAAGATTTAGGAAATAAAGATTACAAAGAAACTTGGGAATACCAAGAAGAATTGTTCAAGGGAATTGTCGATTTAAAGATTCAAAACCGAAGAGAAGAAACTTCGATTGCAACTCCTAATTATTTTCTATTTGTTGAGCATCCTCATGTGTATACTTTAGGAAAAAGCGGTGATTTGAGCAATTTGCTTTTATCCGAAAAACAATTAGAAGCCAAAGGTGCCACTTTCTACAAAATCAATCGTGGGGGTGATATTACGTATCACGGTCCTGGACAAATTGTGGGTTATCCTATTTTGGATTTGGAAAATTTCTTTTCGGACATTCATAAATACTTGCGTTTCTTGGAGGAAGCCATTATTTTGACTTTGCAGGAATACGGAATAGAGTGTGGCCGAAGCGATGGCGAAACTGGAGTTTGGCTTGGAGTAGGAACACCATTCGCGAGAAAAATTTGTGCCATGGGCGTTCGCGCTTCCCGCTGGGTAACGATGCATGGTTTTGCACTAAATGTCAATGCCGACTTGGGATATTTTGATAACATCATTCCGTGCGGAATCCGTGGCAAAGCGGTTACTTCACTTCATGTAGAACTTGGTGTTGAAAAAGTAGATGAGCAAGAAGTAAAAGAAAAAATCTTAAAGTATTTCTCTGATTTGTTTGAGTCAGAATTTATTTAAATTCATTGTATTTTATATCACAGAGAAAAGAAAAATTTAAAGCAGAAATTTTATAAATGAAAATATATTCAGCAATACAAATTGGAGATTATCATTAAAATAATTGTGAAGACCATTTGTATATAGGAGAATATGGAAAAAACAAAATCCTTTGTGCAGTAATGGATGGCTGTACAACTGCGTTAGAAAGTCATTTTGCTTCAACTCTGATTGGGAAAATTCTAAGGAAAATTTGTTTAGAAAAAGGGTATAAAGAATTTATTGAAGAAAAAGATAAAGAACATAATATTGAAGATGATTTAAAATCAATTCTACGAGATTTGTTAAATGAACTCAAAATTGTGAAAAATCAATTAATGCTTGACTCTAAAGAATTGCTGAGTACTTTAATTATAATGCTGGTGGACAAAAATAATGAACGAGGAGTAGTTTTAGCAATTGGTGATGGATTTGTGAATATTAATGGTGAAATAACTGATTTTGAGCAAGATAACAAACCTGATTATCTTGGCTTTCATTTATCAGAGGATTTTGAAACATTCTACAATTCTCAAACGCAAAAAATTATATTTAGCAAACTAACTGATTTAAGTATTTCTACTGATGGAATATTTACTTTTGAAAAAGTTGTGCAGAACAAATCTGATCAGGATATTAATGTTATTGAGTTTTTAACGGCTGAAAGTTCAAATTCTGATAATGAGGAAATGCTAAATTTAAAGTTAAAAACATTAGAAAATGAATTTGGATTAAAACCAACTGATGATTTTTCTATAATTAGATTAATTAAATTCTAATGATTTAAAATTCCAATTCTAACTGCTCGGGCAATAATCTAAAACTCATTCTGTGGTATTTGGTTGGGCCATATTTCCTTATGGCTTCACGATGTTCTTTGGTTGGATACCCTTTGTTTTTTTTCCAATTGTACATGGGGAATTCTTCATGAATTTTATCCATGTATTCATCACGATAGGTTTTTGCCAAAACCGAAGCGGCTGCAATGCTCAGGTATTTTGAATCTCCTTTTACGATGCTTTGATTCGGGATTGATTTGAGTAATTCGATTTCGGCTTTGGAGAATTTTTTACCATGAGTATTTTTTAAGCCCAATTTGGCGTTTAATGCTCTGTTGCCGTCTACAATAATAAATTCAGGAGTTTGGGTTAATTTCAAGATGCATTCCTGCATTCCTTTCATTGAAGCATTCAGGATATTTATTTCGTCAATTTCATTGGGATGCAGATGTGTTACTGCAAAAGTAATGGCTTGAGCTTCTATAATCGGTTTTAGTTTTCCTCTAACTTTTTCGGATAGCTGCTTACTATCGTTCAAGATGCTATTTTCAAAATCCATTGGCAAAATTACGGCGGCAGCTGTTACTGGACCTGCGAGACAGCCACGTCCGGCTTCGTCAGTACCAGTTTCTAAAAGAAATGTTGAGAAATTATTAAGAAGCATATTGAAATCTTTTCGTTGGGCAAATATTGTGATTTTTTCTTGATTTTCTTTTTTTGCGAGGGAAATTGATTTCGGGAAAATAAAAGATGTGGGAATTGCATTCAGCGTGTTGCGATCGCGAGAGGGATAGGAATAAGCTACCGAAGTAGCATGGATAGCCCGACCTCATTGAGAAAAGGGGCTGTGTGAGCGGTGTATAAGTAAGCCCCTTTTTTCAATGGGGTCTCGCCCTAATTATTTGGAAGGAGAGTTGTTGTGACAAGCTCATGCATTTGTCTTGAATTTAGAACGGAATAACCCCATGCATGGCGTTCAGAACCCCAAAGATGGCATCTTAGATCCCATGCATGGCGTTGTACGACCTCAAATTTGGCGTTCAGAACCCCAAAGATGGCGTCTTAGACCCCATGTATGGCGTTATATAACCCCAAATTTGGCGTCCAGAACCCCATGCATGGGGTTTATTTCAGCAATCAGGTCATGTTTTTGCTAAATTTTGCCAAAAAAAGAATTGTGGTTTACTGCTAGATTATGTTTTGAAGTTTGTTTTATAAATTGTTGTGTTTTTTTATTTATACGTTTTTATCCTTTACCTTTGCTGGATATGTCAGTAGAATAATTGCCTAATTATAACCGTTTCAAATGAGGATTTTCTTTTTTTTAATTTTTTTAATTTTTCCGGTACTCTTGTTTTCGCAGAAAAAAAAGCAGGTTAATAGTGCTAAAGAAATGGATTATAACAGCAAATATAATTCTTCGGATTCCATAAAGAAGAAAAAAGCACCTGAGGCTACGTATGATATGTATCAGTTCATTTCATTAGACCGGGACACCACATATATCGATACCACTCAGTCTATCAGGAAGGCATACAGTCATAATTATTTGAGAAAAGATAATTTTGGGCTTTTGGCTTTTCCTAATGATGGTCAAACATACAATACTTTGCAATATGGATTAAGTGGTTTTTCGCCTTATCCAGAATTTGGTTTCACTGCAAAACAGTTTAACTATTTGAAGTTTAATGATATTAAGTATGCCAATGTTGCGACTCCTGTAACCGAACTGTATTTTAAAACTACTATACAGCAAGGACAGTCTGCAGATTCTTATTTTGCTTTGAATGTGTCACCAAGACTTAATTTTTCTATTGCATATAGAGCTTTGCGATCGGAGGGGAGATATATTAATCAACAATCAAAATCAGGAAACTTTAGATTTACAACAAGTTACAATTCTAAGGATGGACGATTCATTGCCAATATGCATTATACGTCTCAGAAAATCGAAAATGAAGAGAATGGCGGGATTAGCAGTGTAAGTGATTTTACAAGTGAAGATCCTTCGTTTGATAATAGAGCCAGATTAGGAGTGTATTTAGAGGATGCTAATTCAGTATTAAAAGGAGGTCGTTTTTTCTTTGATCAGGCTTTTAGAATAAATCCAACTAAAGGTGCTAATAATCTGTATTTTACGAATCAGTTTAATTACGAGCAAATGTATTATGGTTATACACAGCAAACAATTGCTTCATCTGTTGGCGGGGAATTGGTAAACCGTTTTGGTGAATCATTTGTAACCAGCGGTATGGATGATGTTACTAACTATAATAAAATGTACAATAAGATTGGGTTGGTATATGAAAACTCAACATTGGGTTCGTTTACTTTTTTTGCAGATGATTTGCGTTCCAATTATTACTATAATAATATATTGTATTTAGATGGAGGTATTACGGTTCCTAATCTGTTAACCCAAAAGATAAATACTTTGGGAGGACAGTACAATTACCGTAAGGATAAGTGGAATGGTAAATTTTTATATTCGAAATCAATTACGGACGAAAAGTTATACAACATAGATGCCTCTGCTGTATATGACTGGAATGATGAAAATCAGCTGTCATTCCGCTACCAAAGTATGAATAAGCTACCGAACAATAATTATCTTTTGTTTCAGAGCAGTTATAAAGAATACAATTGGTCTAAGGATTTTGTGAATGAAAAAATAAATTCGATCAGCGTAAATGCAGATACCAAATGGGGTGCGTTATCTGTACAGTTGAATACTATAAATGACCATTTGTATTTTGCAGATATTACTAATCCTTCCCAACGGAAAGACAGCATGCAGATAGTAGCTCCTAGGCAGTATGGTAAAGTAATTAATTTTGCTTCGCTGAAACTTTCCAGAGAATTTACATTTGGTAAATGGGCTTTGGATAATACTTTGTTATTTCAAAAAGTGGATCAGCCAGATGCTGTTCTGAATGTTCCTGAATTTGTAACCAGAAACACTTTATATTACACGAATACTTTGTTTACTAATAAATTGTTTTTCCAGACAGGTATTGAACTGAATTATTTTACCAGTTACTACACTAACAATTATAATCCTGTAATTGGAGAATTTTTTGTTCAAGACAGGGTTAAAATTGGTAATGCTCCTCTTCTTGATTATTTTGTAAATTTTAAAATTCAGCGCACCAGAATTTATTTTAAAGCAGAGCATTTTAATTCTTTGTTTTCAAAAAATAATTATTTTTCGGATGCCAATAATCCATACCGTGATTTCTTAATCCGTTTTGGATTAGTTTGGAATTTCTTTAATTAGTTTTATAACAAAACAGCTTTAAAATGTTAGTTTAAATAAAAAATAATACTAATTTTACTTCCATATGAACTATATAGAAATGCTATAGTTTAAGTTGTAACTTCTGAAAAATAGATAAAATGGAATATTCTGAAAATATATTAGGAACAATTGGGAATACTCCTTTAGTAAAGCTCAATAAAATAGTTTCTGGAATTGATGCTTTAGTACTTGCTAAAGTGGAGACCTTTAATCCTGGCAATTCGGTAAAAGACCGTATGGCCGTAAAAATGATTGAAGATGCCGAAGCTGATGGACGTTTACAGCCAGGCGGAACTATAATAGAAGGAACTTCTGGAAATACTGGTATGGGACTTGCATTAGTTGCAATTATCAAAGGATATAAATTGATTTGCGTTATTTCGGACAAGCAATCCAGAGAAAAAATGGATATACTTCGTGCGGTTGGGGCCAAAGTAGTAGTTTGTCCAACAGATGTTGAGCCGACAGATCCGCGTTCGTATTATTCAGTTTCCAAAAGACTGGCCGAAGAAACACCAAATTCCTGGTACGTAAACCAATATGATAATTTATCCAATTCATTAGCACATTACGAGCAGACTGGTCCTGAAATTTGGAAACAGACCGAAGGAAAGATTACTCATTTTGTTGTTGGAGTAGGTACAGGAGGAACGATTTCAGGAGTTGGAAAATACTTAAAAGAGAAAAACCCTAACATTAAAATATGGGGAATTGATACTTATGGTTCAGTTTTTAAGAAATACCACGAAACAGGAATTTTTGATGAAAATGAAATTTACTCTTATATCACCGAAGGTATAGGTGAAGATATTCTGCCAAAAAATGTAGACTTTTCTTTGATTGACGGTTTTACCAAAGTGACTGATAAAGATGCGGCGGTTTATACCCGAAAAATTGCACTCGAAGAAGGGATTTTTGTTGGGAATTCTGCTGGTGCTGCTATAAAAGGGTTGTTACAGCTCAAGGAGCATTTCAAACCAGAAGATGTGGTTGTGGTTTTGTTTCATGACTCAGGAAGCCGTTATGTGGGCAAAATGTTCAATGATGACTGGATGCGTGAAAGAGGATTTTTGGAAGATGATATAACCAAAGCAGAAGATGTGATCAAAGATCATATTAATAAACAGCTGATTGTAGTTCGTACAGAAGAATTGGTTTCGCACGCAATTGATCGTATGAGAAAGTATGATATCTCGCAAATTCCTGTAGTTGATATTTCTGGATTTGTTGGTTCTGTTGATGAAACCGATTTGTTTAGAAGTTATATGATCGATAAAAATGTGATCGATAAACCCATCAAAGAAGTAATGGGAAAACCTTTTCCTATTGTGAAATTGAGTACATCAATAGAAGAAGTATCAAAGTTTTTCTCCAAAGATAATGATGCTGTTTTAGTAGATCTTGAAAACGGAAACCATCAAATCATCACGAAGTCGGATATTATTAGATCGATGAAGTAAGTTTATTTTGATTGGGATTTTGTGCAATTCATAAAATCTCAATCTATCTTTGAATCTAAAATCTGCATTCTAAAGTCTGCAATCTTAAATCTAAAATTCCAATGACCTTTACCGCAATAGACTTTGAAACCGCCACTGCTTATCATCCTTGTTCCGTAGGTATCGTTACCGTCGAAAATGGTATTATTGTAGATGAGTTTGTGACTTTGATCAAACCGCCTAATAATGAGTACAATCCTTTTACGATACAAGTTCACGGAATTTATCCAAGAGATACAGCAAATGCCAAAACTTTTGTAGAAGTATTTCCCGAAATTCAAAAAAGGCTTCAAAATAGAATTGTGGTGGCTCACAACGAAAGCTTCGATCGTAATGTTTTGATTAAATCAATGGCGCTTTATGGTTTAGATTACGCGGATTTGAATATAGGTTCTCGTTGGGAATGTACCGTAAAAATATATAAATCAAAAGGTTTGAAACCAACAAAACTAAGTGACTGTTGCCGCGAAATGAATATAAAACTAAACCATCACGAAGCCTTGTCGGATGCAAGAGCTTGCGCCAAATTGTATTTACTCAGATAGTTTGCTACCCTCTTCTTTAATAAGACGAGGGTAAGTTTTTTTTGTTTTGTAAGACAAGTTGTTTGTTTTTTTATTACTTTAGATAAATAGTTTGGTATCAAAGAAGTATAAAAGCGAAACAAAATGAAAGAAGATTTTCTCCATTACCTTTGGAAGTTCAAAAAATTCGACACTTTAAATTTAAAAACTTCTAATCTAGAAGAAATCACAATCAGTAATACAGGTCAGTATTTGGAATTGGCTGGTCCTGATTTTTTTAATGCTCAAATTACTATCGGAAACCAAAAGTGGGCAGGAAATGTAGAAATACACGTCAAATCCTCTGATTGGTATGTTCATCATCATGAGAAAGATGCAGGTTATGAAAATGTAATTTTGCATGTGGTATGGGACCATGATTCAGAAATTTTCAGAAGTGATAATTCTGAAATTCCAGTTCTTGAACTTAAAAATTATGTTTGCCCTTCAATCCTTAATAATTATCAAAAGCTATTAGCTCCTAAGTCATGGGTTTTTTGCGAAAAGCAATTAACAGAGATTCCAGAGTTTGTAATAAAAAATTGGCAGGAGCGATTGTTTTTTGAGCGTTTGGAAAGAAAATCTAAACCGATATTGGAATTTTTAGAACATACAAATAATGACTGGGAAACTGTTTTGTTTCAACTTTTAGCTAAAAACTTTGGTTTGAATACTAATGGAGAAGCATTTCTTAAAATTGCTCAATCTATTCCTTTTTCGGTAATTCGCAAAGAATGTTTTGAAGTTGAAAACCTCGAAGCTTTATTGTTCGGTTCAGCAGGGTTGTTGGATTCAGAGAAAGAAGATACTTATTTTAAAGATTTGAAATTTAGGTATTTTTATCTGCTTCATAAATATCAAATAGAAAAGAGTTTTATTGAACCTGTTCAGTTTTTTAAACATAGGCCTGATAATTTCCCTACGATGCGGCTTTCTCAATTAGCCAACTTATTCCATAAACAGCAAAATCTATTTTCGAAAATAAGCAATCAGAATGCTATTGAAATAATTTATGAAATATTCCGAGTTTCGGTTACACCATATTGGGAGACACATTATCAATTCGACAAAGAAAGTCCGAAAAAGAAGAAAACATTATCTAAGTCTTTTATGGATTTGTTGATTTTAAATACCCTTATTCCTCTTCAATTTGCTTTCGCCAAAAGTCAGGGAAAAGAAGCTTCTGAGGAATTAATATCTGTTTTAAATGATGTAGAAGCTGAAAAGAATTCGATAGTAGAGAAGTTTAGCTCTTTTGGAATAAAAGCTAAAAATGCTTTTGAAACACAATCATTATTACAGCTCAAGAATGAATATTGTAATAAGAATAAATGTTTGGATTGTGCTATTGGTGTTGAGTTGTTAAAAACACATTAATTTGTCATTAAGTATTTATCATATCAAATATCTTATCAGTATTGAATCTCAAATTTTGTAATTTTGTAAAAACTCATAACCTAGAATTATGCTGGCAGTAATAAAATTAAAGTTCTTTTTAGAAAAATACGGTTTTCACGTGTCGTCTCGATTGGCAGATAAATTAGGAATGCGTGTTACAAACGTTCGTTTGTTTTTTATCTATATCTCTTTTGTAACTGCAGGTTTAGGATTTGGAGTGTATCTTACTTTGGCTTTTTGGATTAAACTAAAGGACTTAATTCGTGCAAAACGAACTTCTGTTTTCGATTTATAGAATTAAAAATAAGACATAAAAAAAGGGATTTTAAACTGGTTAAGCTTTAAAATCCCTTTTTAATTTCATGAAAAATTATTTTTCCGGATTGTTCAATTTACTGTTTTTCTTTCCATACATGAAGTAGATTGCAACTCCTAAAGCCATCCAGACAACTAGTCTAACCCAGCTTTCGTTTGGCAATGAATACATTAATGCTAAACAGATTATGATTCCAGCGATAGGAACAAACGGAACTAATGGAGTTTTGAAAGATCTTGGCGCATCCGGCATTTTTTTGCGCATTACCATAACACCAATACAAACTAACACGAAAGCTAATAAAGTTCCTATGCTTACCATATGGCCTAAATCACTTACAGGAACAAGGCCTGCGAATATACTTACGAAAGCTAAAAAGAAAAGATTAGTTTTCCAAGGAGTACGGAATTTAGGATGGATAGAGCTGAAAAAAGGAGGTAATAAACCATCTTTACTCATAGTGTAAAACACACGGCTTTGCCCCATAAGCATTACTAGCATTACTGAAGTATATCCAGCTAAAATAGCAACGATTAATCCAGTTTGTAAAAAGTCATATCCTGTTTTTGCAAAAGCAGTTGCTGCAGGTTTTGCATCGCCGGCAAATTCTTTATAGTTAACTAGACCAGTCATTACGTGAGCAAATAACACATATAGTACAGTACAGATTACTAATGAGCCCAAAATACCGATTGGCATTCCTTTTTGAGGATTTTTTGCTTCTTGAGCGGCGGTAGATACAGCGTCAAAACCAATAAATGCAAAAAATACGGTTCCAGCCCCAGCTGCAATTCCACTCCATCCGAATTCTCCAAAAACTCCTGTGTTTTCAGGAATATAAGGAGTATAGTTTGCAGTGTCAATAAAACTCCATCCTAAAACGATGAAAATTATAACTACTGCTACTTTTACAACAACTAAGAAGTTATTTAAAGAAGCTGATTCTTTTGTTCCTCTAATTAATAATAAGGATAACATCGATACAATGAAGATGGCGGGCAAGTTTACAATTCCGCCTTCTATTACTGTTCCATCACTAAGTTTTAGTGTTTCCCATGGTGAACATATAAACTCATGGGGGAGATGTATGCCATATTTGTTTAATAATTCCAACAAATATCGCGACCAGCTCACTCCGACAGTAGCGGCACCCAGTGCATATTCTAAAACTAAATCCCAACCAATAATCCAAGCCATAAATTCTCCCATAGTAGCATACGAATAAGTGTAAGCACTACCTGCAACAGGGATCATAGAAGCAAATTCGGCATAGCAAAGTCCTGCAAATGCACATCCAACGGCTGCCAAAATAAAAGATAAAGTAACAGCTGGCCCAGCATGTTCTGCCGCTGCAATACCTGTTAATGAGAATAATCCGGCTCCAATAATGGCACCAACTCCAAGTGCAACAAGCGATCGTGAAGATAAGGTTCTTTTTAAGCCTTTTTCAGATTCGGATGCTTCATTGAGCAATACCGAAAGTGGTTTAGTTTTCCAAATTGACATACTATATATATTGGTTAAATGTTATTAAGGTTCAAATGTATCGTTTTTTATAAAAAATAAAAACAATTATCTTCTTTTAAGTTATAAAAACTTTAAGATTTATGTGAAAATTATGTTAACTTTTGATTATAGGTTGGTATTCATTTAGTTATAGAAAAATAAAGATAAAATAAATTGTTGTTAAGAAGTATACGTATTTGATGTTTTTCTTAATAAAATGATTTTTTTTATCTTAATTTATATTTTGAAAGAGAACGATAAATGTTTTTGTAAATGGATTTTAGACAGAAAATAAATTTTTTAAAATTTACTAAGGATCAGCGAACAGGGATTGTTTTGCTTTTTGGAATTATTATTGTTTTACAGTTGGTGTATTATTTTATGGATTTTAATCCGATTCCAGAAAAAGATTCGGGTAAACAGCAGTGGCTTTCTCTGCAGACAAAAGTAGATTCATTAAAATTGCATAAGTCCGGTTTTAAGCCTGTCATGTATCCTTTTAATCCAAATTTTATTTCTGATTATAAAGGTTATAAACTCGGAATGTCTGTCGAACAAATTGACAGGCTTCTCGCTTTTAGAAAGCAAAATAAATTCGTTAATTCTGCAAAAGAGTTTCAAAACGTTACAAAAGTTTCAGATTCACTGTTAAACACAATAGCTCCGTTTTTTAAATTCCCGGATTGGGCAAATCAAAAAAAAGGTAATAATAATTATGGTAATTTCTTAAATAAGCCTTTTGCTAAAAAAGAAAAAATAACTATCATTGATATAAATCAGGCTACACAGGAAGATTTGATTAAAGTTAATGGAATTGGAGAAGCAATATCGTTGCGGATTTTAACCCAAAAAGAAAAGTTAGGAGGATTTGTTTCTATGGAACAGCTCAAAGAAGTTTGGGGACTATCTCCAGAAGTAATTTTAAATTTAAACAAGCACTTTGCCATTACAAAACTTCCCAGCTTGAATAAAATTGATATTAATAATGCCTCATTAAAGGAACTTTCTCAGTTTTTTTATTTCAAACAGGATTTGGCCAGGCAGATTGTAAAATATAGAAGTATGAATGGTGATTTTAAGAATATTGAGGATTTAGCAAAAATTAACAACTTTCCTGTAGAAAAAGCAGATTTTATTAGCTTATATTTGAGCTTTTAATATAAATGACATTTATGATGAATTTTGATTATAACGAAACACAATCTTTAATTGCAGAATCTATAAAAGATTTTGCAGAGAAAAATATAAGACCATATATAATGGAGTGGGATGAAGCTCAAATTTTTCCAACACAGCTTTTTAAAAAATTAGGAGAGATGGGATTTATGGGCGCTTTGGTTCCTGTTGAATTGGGTGGTTCAGGATTGGGTTATCATGAATATATTACGATTGTGGAGGAAATTTCAAAAGTGGATCCCTCTATAGGTTTGTCAGTGGCAGCTCATAATTCATTATGTACAAACCATATTCTCACTTTTGGAAACGAAGAACAAAAGAAAAAATGGATTCCTAAATTAGCTACTGCTGAACATATTGGTGCTTGGGGTTTGACAGAGCATAATACTGGATCCGATGCAGGCGGAATGAATACTACTGCTGTTCGAGATGGTGATTTTTGGATAGTTAATGGAGCAAAAAACTTTATTACACATGCTATTTCTGGTGATATTGCAGTGGTAATTGTTCGTACTGGCGAAAAAGGTGACTCAAAAGGAATGACAGCATTTGTATTCGAGAAAGGAACGCCAGGATTTACATCAGGAAAAAAAGAAAATAAATTAGGAATGCGTGCCAGTGAAACTGCAGAATTGATTTTTGATAATTGCCGTATTCCTGATGCCAATAGATTAGGTGAAGTAGGGCAGGGATTCGTGCAGGCGATGAAAATTCTTGATGGAGGACGTATTTCAATTGGAGCTTTGTCTTTGGGAATTGCCAAAGGCGCTTATGAAGCAGCTCTAAAATATTCTAAGGAAAGACATCAGTTCGGGAAACCTATATCCGATTTTCAGGCAATATCTTTTAAATTAGCTGACATGGCTACCGAAATAGAAGCATCTGAATTATTATTACACAAAGCGGCTTTCCTCAAAGAACAGCATAGACCGGTAACAACATTAGGAGCAATGGCTAAAATGTATTCTTCCGAAGTTTGTGTAAAAGTTGCGAATGATGCAGTCCAAATACATGGAGGTTATGGGTATACAAAAGATTATCCAGTAGAAAAATTCTATAGAGATTCAAAATTATGCACCATTGGTGAAGGTACTACCGAAATTCAAAAATTGGTAATTTCAAGGAATTTATTAAAGTAATTATCTGGGCGTGCCACCATCCTGATTAAAGGGCTAATTCTTTTTGTGGTTATATGCCCTTTAATCATGAAGCTGTCAGGCTGTCCGCTCCGCAGCGGCGGATTGCTTCCATCCTTCACGCGGAACATAGAGAATGTAAAGTTTTAAAGAAATGAAAAACTATTTTTTAGCCGTTAAAACATTTGTTTATGTTTGGGTTTTAAAATAAATCGAAAAAAAATAAAATAAAGTACGTCAAATTAGAAATAATTTCTATTTTTGCACACTTAACGAAAGGGGGTGATAAAATTATGTTAATTATACCAATTAAAGACGGAGAAAATATCGATAGAGCACTTAAGCGCTACAAAAGAAAATTCGATAAAACTGGAACTGTAAGACAATTAAGAGCACGTACTGCTTTTATTAAGCCATCAGTTATCAATAGAATGAAATTCCAAAAGGCAGCTTATATTCAAAATATGAGAGATGGTTTAGAGAATATCTAATACTGTTATTGCATTTTAAAATAAATTACCGTTAGTAATTAAAGTTTCTTAACTTTGATGCTAACGGTTTTTTTATGACTACAAATAATAAAGATGCATTTAGAAATTATTTGCAGCTGGAAAAAAAATATTCTCCCCATACTGTAAATGCTTACTTAAATGATATCTCCTATTTTGAGGTATTTAATAAAGAGTATTTTGAGCAGGATACTATTGAGCAGGTGAGCTACAGTCAGATTAGAAGCTGGATTGTTTCGCTTGTTGATGATGGTGTTTCAAATAGTACGGTAAACAGAAAAATAGCTTCCTTGAAAGCTTTTTATAAATTTCTTTTAAAAACAAAACAAATTCAAGTTAATCCATTATTGAAGCATAAAGCTTTGAAAACGGAAAAAAAACTTCAAATTCCTTTTTCAGAAAAAGAATTAACAGAAGCCTTGTCTCAAAATTCTATTCCTGAAGGTTTTCGGGAAGTAAGAGATAAACTTATAGTTGAGTTGTTTTATACTGCCGGAATCCGTAGAGCGGAACTTATTAATGTAAAGCTTTCGGCGTTAAATTTTGGAGGAAGTTCTATAAAGGTATTAGGTAAGAGAAATAAGGAGCGTATTCTTCCGGTTTTGGCTGTGATTATGGAACAGCTGAGGCTTTATTTAAAGGAGCGTTCACAGCTGGAAATTATAGTTGATGAGGATTATTTATTTCTAACAAAAAAAGGGTTAAAATTAAATGATTCTTTTGTGTATCGATTAATAAATTCATACTTTAGTAGTGTCTCCGAGAAGGTGAAAAAGAGTCCTCATATATTAAGGCATACATTTGCGACTCACTTATTAAATAACGGAGCTGATTTGAATTCGGTAAAAGAGTTATTGGGGCATTCCAGTTTGGCTTCTACACAAATTTATACTCATAGCAGTTTGTTTGAGCTTAAAAAAGTGTATCAGGAAGCGCATCCTAGGAGTAAAAAATAATTCAAAAAGTGTTTAACCATTAAATAGATTGATTATGAAGGTAAATGTTCATGCAGTTAACTTTACTGTTGACAAAAAGCTAGTAGATTTCGTTCAGGAAAGAATGGATAAATTGGAGAAATATTATGACAAAGTTGTCTCTTCTGATGTTTTTTTGAAAGTAGAAAAGACAAGTGAAAAGGAAAATAAAAATGTTGAGATAAAGATTAATGTCCCTGGAGATGATTTTTTGGTTGAAAAACAGTGCAAATCTTTCGAGGAAGCGGTCGAACAAGCAGCGGAATCTCTAGAGCGTTTGCTGGTAAAACGTAAAGAAAAGTTAAGAACACATATTTAATTTAAATTTTTTTCAAAAAATGTTTTGATTAAAAGATAAAATCTCTACATTTGCAGTCCGTTAGAAATAGCGGACTTTTTTTATTGAAATCGCCAGCGTAGCTCAGTTGGCTAGAGCAGCTGATTTGTAATCAGCAGGTCGTGGGTTCGAGTCCCTCCGCCGGCTCTTTTTTCTAATGCGATTGGAAGTAGTTCATGTAATTATTGATAAAAAAAAAGGGGAGATACTCAAGCGGCCAACGAGGGCAGACTGTAAATCTGCTGTGTGAACTTCGCAGGTTCGAATCCTGCTCTCCCCACCAAGCCAGATGGTAGATTTTAGTCGGCAGGTTTTGAGTTAGATTTGATATCTAGCATCTGAATTCTGTAATCTGTAATCTAAAAACTGCCGACTTAGCTCAGGGGTAGAGTGCTTCCTTGGTAAGGAAGAGGTCACGGGTTCAATTCCCGTAGTTGGCTCAAGTAAGTAGGAAATTGAAATAAATATATAAACTAGATTAAAAATTAAGTAAAATGGCAAAAGAAACCTTTAACCGTTCGAAACCACACTTAAATATTGGTACGATCGGACACGTAGATCACGGTAAAACTACTTTAACAGCAGCAATCACAAAAGTGTTATCTGATGCTGGTTACTGTCAAGCAAAATCATTTGATCAAATTGATAATGCTCCTGAAGAAAAAGAAAGAGGTATTACAATTAATACATCACACGTTGAGTACGAAACAGCTAACCGTCACTACGCACACGTTGACTGTCCAGGTCACGCGGATTACGTAAAAAACATGGTTACTGGTGCTGCTCAAATGGACGGTGCTATACTTGTTGTAGCTGCAACTGACGGACCAATGCCACAAACACGTGAGCACATCCTTTTAGGTCGCCAAGTAGGTATTCCTAGAATGGTAGTTTTCATGAACAAAGTGGATATGGTTGATGATGCTGAGCTTTTAGAGTTAGTTGAAATGGAAATCAGAGACTTATTGTCTTTCTATGAATATGATGGTGACAACTGTCCAGTTATTCAAGGTTCTGCTTTGGGTGGATTGAATAATGATGCTGCTTGGGTTCCTAAAATTCTTGAATTAATGGAAGCTGTAGATTCTTGGATCGAAGAGCCAATCCGTGATACTGAGAAACCATTCTTGATGCCAGTTGAGGATGTATTTACAATTACTGGTCGTGGAACTGTTGCTACAGGTCGTATCGAAACTGGTATTGCTAATACAGGAGATGCTGTTGAAATCATCGGTATGGGAGCTGAAAAATTAACTTCTACTATTACAGGAGTTGAGATGTTTCGTAAGATCCTTGATAGAGGTGAAGCTGGAGATAACGTAGGTTTATTATTAAGAGGTATTGATAAAGAATCTATCAAAAGAGGAATGGTTATCATTAAGCCAGGATCTGTTAAACCACATGCTACTTTCAAAGCAGAGGTGTATATCTTGAAAAAAGAAGAAGGTGGACGTCACACTCCATTCCATAATAACTACCGTCCACAGTTCTACGTACGTACAACTGACGTAACAGGAGTTATTACTTTACCAGAAGGAGTAGAGATGGTAATGCCGGGTGACAACTTAACTATTAATGTTTCTTTGTTAAGCCCAATCGCAATGAGCGTAGGTTTACGTTTCGCTATCCGTGAGGGTGGTAGAACTGTAGGTGCAGGTCAGGTAACTGAAATTGTAGCTTAATACTATATAAATACCAGAACCAGTGTCGTTTTGATGGCACTGGTTTTTATTAACTACGGGCGTAGTTCAAGGGTAGAATAGCGGTCTCCAAAACCGTTGATGGGGGTTCGAATCCCTCCGCCCGTGCAAATAAACTAATCACTATGAAAGTTGTTAATTATATATCAGAATCATTTGAGGAATTAAAATCAAATGTAACTTGGCCGGAATGGGCTGAAGTACAACGTCTCACAATCGTTGTTGCTGTTTTTTCAGTGGTATTCGCTTTAGCAACATGGGGAACAGACGAAGTATGTGCAAAAACATTATCTGTATTTTTTAACTGGATAAAAGCATAATTTTTTGTAATGGCTGATAATAATATAAAAAAGTGGTATGTCGTTCGTGCAGTAAGCGGACAAGAAAATAAAGTGAAAGCTTACATCGAAACAGAAATAGCTCGTTTGGGAATGAGTGATTATGTTTCGCAAGTTCTTGTGCCTACTGAAAAAGTAGTTACTGTAAAAGAAGGTAAAAAATTATCAAAAGATAAAGTCTACTTTCCTGGATATGTTATGTTGGAAGCCAATTTGGTTGGAGAAATTCCTCATATTATCAAGTCTATCACAAGTGTTATAGGTTTTTTGGGCGAAACAAAAGGTGGTGAGCCTGTTCCGTTGAGAATGTCAGAAGTAAATAGAATGTTAGGTAAAGTTGATGAGTTAGCTGTAAATACAGATACTCGTTCAATTCCTTTCAACTTGGGAGAAACTATTAAAGTGATCGATGGTCCTTTTAATGGTTTTAACGGTACAGTTGAAAAAATAAATGAAGAAAAGCGTAAACTTGAAGTAATGGTAAAAATTTTCGGAAGAAAGACACCTTTGGAATTGAGTTTTATGCAAGTTGAAAAAGTATAATTTTTGTTACATCTATAATAACCACTACAATCGCTTCCAATGATTGTTGTGTTAAATTTTTTAAAAATGGCTAAAGAAATTAGTAAGGTAGTTAAACTACAAGTTAAGGGAGGTGCTGCGAACCCGTCGCCACCGGTTGGACCTGCTTTAGGAGCTGCTGGGGTAAACATCATGGAATTCTGTAAGCAGTTTAATGCTAGAACTCAAGATAAACCCGGCAAAATATGCCCAGTACAAATTACTGTGTATAAAGACAAATCATTTGATTTTGTTGTAAAAACTCCTCCGGCGGCTGTCCAGTTATTGGAAGCTGCAAAGCTAAAGTCCGGATCAGGTGAACCAAATCGTAAAAAAGTAGCTAGCGTTACTTGGGATGTTATCAAAGCAATTGCTGAAGATAAAATGGTAGATTTAAATGCATTCACAATCGAATCTGCTATGAGCATGATTGCTGGAACAGCTAGATCTATGGGTATAACTGTATCAGGAGATTCTCCTTTTTAATTAAGAGAAAGACATGGCAAAATTGACAAAAAAGCAAAAAGAGGCTGCTTCAAAAATTGAAAAGAACAAATTATACTCTTTAAAAGATGCTGCTGCATTGATAAAAGTAATTGCTTCTGCAAAATTTGATGAGTCTGTTGATATCGCAGTTCGTTTGGGTGTAGATCCAAGGAAAGCGAATCAAATGGTGAGAGGTGTAGTAACGTTACCTCATGGTACTGGTAAAGATGTTAAAGTATTAGCATTAGTTACTCCAGATAAAGAAGCGGAAGCTTTAGCAGCTGGTGCAGACTATGTAGGTCTTGATGACTATTTACAAAAAATAAAAGACGGTTGGACAGATGTTGATGTAATCATCACTATGCCTGCTGTAATGGGTAAATTAGGTCCATTAGGTCGTATTTTAGGACCTAGAGGTTTAATGCCAAACCCTAAAACAGGTACTGTAACTATGGATGTTGCAAAAGCTGTTGCAGAGGTAAAAGCTGGTAAAATTGACTTTAAAGTTGATAAAACTGGTATCGTTCATGCAGGAATTGGTAAAGTTTCTTTTGGAGCTGAGCAAATTTATGACAATGCACACGAAATTATTCAAACATTAATCAAACTTAAACCAACTGCTGCTAAAGGTACCTACATTAAAGGTATTCACCTTACAAGCACTATGAGTCCTGCAATTGCATTGGACCCTAAAGCAGTATAATTGGTAGTTAATAATTTTTAGTATGACTAGAGAAGAAAAATCAATCGCGATTGAAGATTTAACTGCACAGTTAGCTGGTACAAATATTATTTATGTATCTGATATTTCTGGAATGAATGCAGAAACAACTTCAAATTTGAGAAGAGCTTGTTTTAAAGCAGGGATAAAATTAGAGGTTGTAAAAAACACTTTGCTTGCAAAAGCAATGGAAGCATCTGATAAAGAATTTGGTGATTTGCCAACGATATTAGCTGGAAACAGTGCTATCTTTATTTCAGATGTTGCAAATGCACCTGGAAAAATCATCAAAGATTTTAGAAAAAAATCAGCAAAGCCTGTATTAAAAGGAGCTTATATCAATTCTGAAATTTATCTTGGTGATGATCAATTAGATGCATTAGCAACTATTAAATCTAAAGAAGAGCTTATCGGTGAAATCATCGGATTATTACAATCACCAGCTCAAAGAGTTATTTCTGCTTTACAAAACCAATTCGCTAACAGCGAAGAGGCTGAAGCATAATACTCAAAACAGGGAATTTAGTTTCCTTGTTGCTTAAATAGCGCACAATAAATAAATTATATTTTTACAAATCATTTTAAAACGATAGAAAAAATGGCAGATTTGAAACAATTCGCAGAACAATTAGTTAATTTAACTGTAAAAGAAGTTAACGAATTAGCAACAATATTAAAAGATGAGTACGGAATCGAGCCAGCTGCTGCAGCTGTAGTAGTTTCAGGTGGTGGAGAAGCTGCTGCTGAAGAAGTACAAACTGAATTTACTGTAGTATTGAAAGAAGCTGGTGCTTCTAAATTAGCTGTAGTAAAATTAGTTAAAGAACTTACAGGTTTAGGTTTGAAAGAAGCTAAAGATGTAGTTGACGGTGCTCCAAGTAACGTTAAAGAAGGTGTAACTAAAGAAGAGGCTGAAGGTCTTAAAAAATCTTTAGAAGAAGCTGGTGCTGTTGTTGAGTTGAAATAACTCTTACATAGTTTAGAATTCGGTTTAGGTCTTGAGTTTATTCACTCAATGACCTAAACCATTTTTCGTATAATAAAATTATAACAAGTTTTATTATAATAATAGTTTAAAATACGAAAAAGTTTTTGATCAATACGAAGAAAAAAAATTGAACTGAATTTTACCTTTTCATTTTTAAAGATGTATTGATTACAAAAAAGAAGGTATCCATTAAACATTGTGTTTTTACACAAAAAACTACTTTTTTTTAATCAAAATTTTGTCCATTGATGATAACAAATCAGACTGAAAGATTGAATTTTGCCTCTACAAAAAACATACCTCAGTATCCAGACTTTTTGGATGTTCAGGTAAAATCGTTTAAAGATTTCTTCCAATTGGAAACCAAATCTGACGAAAGAGGCGACGAAGGGTTATACAACACCTTCATGGAAAACTTTCCAATTACAGATACAAGAAATAACTTTGTATTGGAATTCCTAGATTACTTTGTAGATCCACCACGTTACACCATTCAAGAATGTATAGAGAGAGGTCTTACTTATAGTGTGCCTTTAAAAGCAAGGTTGAAACTATATTGTACAGATCCTGAACACGAAGATTTTGAAACTATTGTGCAAGATGTATATCTTGGAACAATACCTTATATGACTCCTAGTGGTACTTTTGTAATCAATGGCGCTGAACGTGTTGTTGTTTCTCAATTGCACCGTTCTCCTGGGGTTTTCTTTGGACAGTCATTCCATGCAAATGGAACAAAATTATATTCTGCGAGAGTAATTCCTTTTAAAGGATCTTGGATAGAATTTTCTACAGATATCAATAGTGTAATGTACGCTTATATCGATAGAAAGAAAAAATTACCTGTAACTACATTACTTCGTGCAATAGGTTTCGAAAGGGACAAGGATATCCTAGAAATTTTCGACTTAGCTGAAGAAATTAAAGTTTCCAAAACAGGACTTAAAAAATATATTGGTAGAAAATTAGCGGCTCGTGTTTTAAATACATGGCATGAAGATTTCGTGGATGAAGATACCGGCGAAGTTGTTTCTATCGAACGTAACGAAATAATCCTTGATAGAGATACGATTATTGACAAAGATAATGTGGAGGAAATCATCGATTCAAACGTTAAATCTATTTTGTTGCACAAAGAAGATGACAATCAAGTAGATTATTCAATTATTCATAATACATTACAAAAAGATCCAACAAATTCTGAAAAAGAAGCTGTTGAGCATATCTACAGACAATTGCGTAACGCAGAACCGCCTGATGAAGAAACTGCTCGTGGTATTATTGATAAATTATTCTTCTCTGACCAACGCTACAACTTGGGTGAAGTAGGTCGTTATAGAATAAACAAAAAATTAGGGTTAGATACTCCAATGGAAAAGCAAGTCTTGACCAAAGAGGACATTATCACTATTATAAAATATTTGATTGAATTAATTAATGCGAAAGCAGATATTGATGATATTGATCACTTATCAAACCGTCGTGTTAGAACAGTTGGAGAACAATTGTCTCAACAATTCGGTGTTGGTTTAGCACGTATGGCGAGAACCATTAGAGAGCGTATGAACGTTAGAGATAACGAGGTGTTTACACCAATAGATTTGATTAATGCTAAAACATTATCATCTGTTATCAACTCTTTCTTTGGAACAAACCAGTTGTCTCAATTTATGGATCAAACGAATCCATTAGCTGAGATTACGCACAAAAGAAGATTATCTGCACTTGGACCAGGTGGGCTTTCGAGAGAAAGAGCTGGATTTGAGGTTCGTGACGTTCACTATACGCACTATGGACGTTTATGTCCAATTGAAACTCCAGAGGGACCAAACATTGGTTTGATTTCATCTCTTGGTGTTTATGCTAAAGTTAACGGAATGGGTTTCATCGAAACACCTTACCGTAAAGTAACTAATGGTGTTGTAGATTTAGAGTCTACTCCAATTTATTTAAGTGCTGAAGAAGAAGAAGGAATGTTAATTGCTCAAGCAAACATTAAGATGGATGCTACGGGTAAAATTACTGCCGAAAACGTAATTGCGCGTCAAGAAGGTGACTTCCCAGTAATTGACCCTTCTCAAGTACATTATACAGACGTTGCGCCAAACCAAATCGCTTCGATTTCTGCATCTTTGATTCCTTTCTTGGAGCATGATGATGCGAATAGAGCCTTGATGGGATCTAACATGATGCGTCAGGCCGTACCATTGATACGCCCTGAAGCTCCAATTGTTGGTACCGGTTTAGAGCGTCAAGTAGCTTCAGATTCTAGAGTTTTGATTAACGCTGAAGGAAATGGAGTTGTAGAATATGTTGATGCTAATATTATTACTATCAAATACGATCGTTCTGAAGAAGAAAGAATGGTAAGTTTTGAATCTGATGATAAAACATACAACTTAATTAAATTTAGAAAAACCAATCAAGGAACAAGTATCAACCTTAAACCTATCGTTAGAAAAGGGGATAGAGTGATTCCTGGTCAAGTATTGTCTGAAGGATATGCTACTCAAAATGGAGAATTAGCTTTAGGTCGTAATCTAAAAGTTGCATTTATGCCATGGAAAGGATACAACTTCGAGGATGCGATTGTAATTTCTGAAAAAGTAGTTCGTGACGATATCTTTACTTCAATTCACGTTGACGATTACTCATTAGAGGTAAGAGATACTAAATTAGGTAACGAAGAACTAACGAATGATATACCAAACGTTTCTGAAGAAGCTACTAAAGATTTGGATGAAAATGGTATGATTAGAATTGGAGCCGAGGTTAAACCTGGTGATATTCTTATCGGTAAAATTACTCCAAAAGGAGAATCAGATCCTACTCCGGAAGAGAAATTGCTTCGTGCAATCTTCGGGGATAAAGCAGGTGATGTAAAAGATGCTTCATTAAAAGCTTCTCCTTCTTTACATGGTGTAGTTTTAGATAAAAAATTATTTGCAAGAGCGGTTAAAGACAAACGTAAACGTACTCAGGACAAAGATGCTTTAGGAGCACTTGAAATGGAGTTTGAAGTGAAGTTTGTTGAGCTTAAAGATAGATTGATTGAGAAACTTTTCAATATTGTAAATGGAAAAACTTCTCAGGGTGTAATGAATGATTTGGGTGAAGAAGTTTTACCAAAAGGTAAAAAATATACTCAAAAAATGCTTTATGCTGTTGAAGACTTTGCACACTTAAGTAAAGGTCAATGGGTTGCTGATGATACAACTAATACTATGGTTAATGATTTAATTCATAACTATAAAATTAAATTGAACGATTTACAAGGAGCTTTACGTAGAGAGAAATTCACTATCACGGTTGGTGATGAATTGCCATCTGGAATCTTGAAATTAGCTAAAGTATATATTGCCAAAAAACGTAAGTTGAAAGTGGGGGATAAAATGGCAGGACGTCACGGTAACAAAGGTATTGTTGCTCGTATTGTTCGTCATGAAGATATGCCTTTCCTTGAAGACGGAACGCCAGTTGATATTGTGTTGAACCCGCTTGGGGTACCTTCACGTATGAACATTGGACAAATTTATGAAACGGTTTTAGGTTGGGCTGGTATGAATTTGGGTAGAAAATTTGCTACTCCAATTTTTGACGGAGCTTCTCTAGATCAAATCAATGAATTGACTGATGAAGCTGGAGTACCACGTTTTGGACATACTCACCTTTATGATGGTGGTACTGGAGAACGTTTCCATCAAGCTGCAACTGTAGGTGTGATTTATATGTTAAAATTAGGGCACATGGTTGATGATAAGATGCACGCACGTTCTATCGGACCATACTCGTTGATTACACAACAGCCACTTGGAGGTAAAGCTCAATTTGGAGGTCAGCGTTTTGGAGAGATGGAGGTTTGGGCACTTGAAGCTTATGGTGCATCTAGTACTCTTAGAGAAATCTTGACAGTTAAGTCTGATGACGTTATTGGTAGAGCTAAAACTTACGAAGCTATCGTAAAAGGAGAGTCTATGCCAGAACCAGGATTGCCAGAATCATTCAATGTATTAATGCATGAATTGAAAGGTCTTGGACTTGATCTTCGTTTAGAAGAATAAATAAAAGTTTGTAGTATTCAGTCCCGTTTTTTTCGGGACTGTTTACTCATTTTTACGAGTTTTTAGGATTTATGCCCGTAACCCGTTCCGATTTTTCATAAAATATTTAAAGTTTTATGACTAGCACTTCAAAAAAATGTTTGAAGTTTAGAGAAGTAATCCGAGGTAGTGTTTAAGTCGAAAGTTCAAAAGTCCAAAGTCTAAAGTCATTCGTGACTTTAAAAACTTTATGACATTTGACATCAGACTAAAATAAAATCAATTTTTAATTGCAAATAAATCAATAGTAAAAACTATGATGAATAATAGAAATAATAATAAAGATAAAAATCCTGTAAAAAGATTTAACAAAATTTCGATAGGATTAGCTTCTCCAGAATCTATCTTGAAAGAATCAAGAGGTGAAGTGTTGAAGCCAGAAACTATCAACTACAGAACTCACAAACCAGAACGTGATGGTCTTTTCTGCGAAAGAATTTTCGGCCCTGTTAAGGATTTTGAATGTGCTTGTGGTAAATACAAAAGAATACGTTACAAAGGAATCATCTGTGACCGCTGTGGTGTTGAAGTTACGGAGAAAAAAGTACGTAGAGACAGAGTAGGACACATCAACCTTGTTGTGCCAATTGCTCACATTTGGTATTTCCGTTCACTTCCTAATAAAATTGGTTATATCCTTGGCTTGCCATCTAAGAAATTAGATATGATTATCTACTACGAAAGATATGTAGTTATTCAGGCAGGTATTGCTAAAAATACTGATGGTGAATCTATTCAAAGATTAGATTTCTTAACTGAAGAAGAGTATTTGAATATTTTGGATACACTTCCTGCAGACAATCAATATTTAGATGATTTTGATCCTAATAAATTTGTTGCCAAAATGGGAGCAGAGTGTATTATGGATTTATTGGCTCGTATTGATCTTGACGAATTATCTTATGATTTAAGACATAAAGCGAATAACGAAACATCAAAACAGCGTAAAACTGAAGCGTTAAAAAGATTACAAGTTGTAGAATCTTTCCGCGAGTCTACGTTGAACAGAGAGAATCGTCCAGAATGGATGATTATGAAAGTGATTCCGGTAATTCCACCAGAATTACGTCCTCTTGTGCCTCTTGATGGAGGTCGTTTTGCAACTTCGGATTTGAATGACTTATACCGTCGTGTAATCATCCGTAACAATCGTTTGAAAAGATTAATCGAGATTAAAGCTCCTGAAGTAATCCTTCGTAACGAAAAACGTATGTTGCAGGAATCTGTAGATTCACTTTTCGATAATACTCGTAAAGCTTCTGCAGTAAAAACAGAATCAAACAGACCTTTGAAATCATTATCAGATTCCCTAAAAGGTAAACAAGGACGTTTCCGTCAAAACTTACTTGGAAAACGTGTGGATTATTCTGCTCGTTCGGTAATTGTTGTTGGACCTGAATTGAAATTGTTTGAATGTGGTTTGCCAAAAGACATGGCAGCTGAATTATACAAGCCTTTTGTTATCCGTAAATTGATAGAAAGAGGAATTGTAAAAACAGTAAAATCAGCTAAGAAAATTATAGACAAAAAAGAGCCAGTAGTTTGGGATATCCTTGAAAATGTAATTAAAGGTCACCCAGTATTACTGAATCGTGCTCCTACTTTGCACAGACTTGGTATTCAGGCATTCCAGCCAAAATTAATTGAAGGAAAAGCAATCCAATTGCACCCTTTAGTTTGTACGGCATTTAATGCGGATTTTGATGGGGATCAGATGGCGGTTCACTTACCATTAGGACCAGAGGCTATTTTGGAAGCTCAATTATTAATGTTGGCTTCTCATAATATCTTGAACCCTGCAAATGGTGCTCCGATTACTGTACCTTCTCAAGACATGGTACTTGGTCTTTACTATATGACCAAAGAACGTTTGTCTACACCTGAGAAAACTATCTTAGGGCAAGGAATTACTTTCTACTCTGCAGAAGAAGTAAATATTGCTTTAAACGAAGGAAGATTAGAATTGAATGCTCAAGTGAAAATTAGAGCAAAAGATTTTAACGAAGCAGGTGAATTAGTTTATAAAATTATTCAAACTACTGCCGGACGTGTATTATTTAATGAAGTAGTACCTGAAGCAGCTGGATATATTAATGACGTATTGACTAAGAAAAACCTTAGAGACATTATCGGACACGTATTGAGTTCGACTAGTGTACCTGAAACGGCGGCTTTCTTGGACAATATGAAAGATATGGGGTATAAATTTGCATTCAAAGGAGGATTGTCATTCTCTCTTGGTGATATTAGAATCCCGGAACAAAAACCAAAATTAATTGCAGATGCTAGAGAGCAAGTTGAAGGTATCTCTGCGAATTATAACATGGGTCTTATTACAAATAACGAACGTTACAACCAAGTTATTGACGTATGGACTTCAGCAAATGCTCAATTAACAGAGTTAGCAATGAAAAACATTAGAGAAGACCAACAAGGTTTCAACTCTGTGTATATGATGCTTGATTCTGGAGCGAGGGGTTCGAAAGAACAAATTCGTCAGTTAACTGGTATGCGTGGTTTGATGGCTAAGCCTAAAAAATCGACTGCTGGTGGTGGGGAAATTATTGAAAACCCGATTCTTTCTAACTTTAAGGAAGGTCTTTCGATCCTTGAGTACTTTATTTCTACTCACGGTGCTCGTAAAGGTCTTGCGGATACGGCTTTGAAAACGGCCGATGCTGGATACTTGACTAGAAGATTACATGACGTTTCTCAAGATGTTATTGTTAATATCGAGGATTGTGGTACTCTTAGAGGTATTGAAGTTTCTGCTTTGAAGAAAAATGAGGAAATTGTTGAATCATTAGGTGAAAGAATCTTAGGACGTGTTGCATTGCAAGATGTAATTAATCCTTTAACAAGTGAGGTTTTAGTACATGCTGGTACGCAAATCACTGAAGCATTAGTGAAAGGTATTGAAGCTTCTCCAGTGGAGAAAGTTGAAGTACGTTCACCACTTGTTTGTGAGGCTACTAAAGGTATTTGTGCTAAATGTTACGGTAGAAACTTAGCAACTGGTAAAATGACTCAAAGAGGTGAGGCAGTTGGTGTAATTGCAGCACAGTCTATTGGGGAGCCAGGTACACAGTTGACATTACGTACTTTCCACGTTGGAGGGGTTGCGGGTGGTATCTCTGAGGAATCTAGTATTATTACTCGTTTTGGAGGTAAACTAGAAATCGAAGATTTAAAAACTGTTAAAGGTGAAGATGGAGAAGGTAATGCAGTTGATATTGTAGTATCTCGTTCTACTGAATTGAAATTAATTGACGAAAAAACAGGTATTCTATTAAGTACAAACAACATTCCTTACGGTTCTAGCATCTTTGTAAATGATGGTGATTCTGTGGCTAAAGGAACTGTGATTTGTAAGTGGGATCCATATAATGGAGTTATCGTTTCTGAGTTTACTGGTAAAATTGCTTATGAAGATTTAGAGCAAGGACAATCGTTCATGGTTGAAATTGATGAGCAGACTGGTTTCCAAGAAAAAGTAATTTCTGAGTCAAGAAATAAAAAATTAATTCCAACTTTATTGGTTTATGGTAAAGAAGGTGAGTTGATTCGTTCTTACAACTTACCAGTTGGAGCTCACTTGATGGTAGAAAACGGAGAGAAAATTAAAGCTGGTAAAGTTTTGGTTAAAATTCCTCGTCGTTCTTCTAAATCTGGGGATATTACAGGAGGTTTACCTAGAATTACTGAGTTGTTAGAAGCTCGTAATCCTTCGAACCCAGCTGTAGTTTCTGAGATTGATGGTGTTGTTTCTTTTGGTAAAATTAAAAGAGGTAATCGTGAAATCGTTATTGAGTCTAAATTTGGTGATGTTAGAAAATACTTGGTTAAATTGTCAAGCCAAATTCTAGTTCAGGAAAATGACTTCGTTAGAGCTGGTGTCCCTTTGTCTGATGGAGCTATTACTCCAGATGATATTTTAAGAATTCAGGGACCTGCTGCTGTTCAACAGTATTTAGTAAATGAAATTCAAGAAGTATACCGTCTTCAAGGGGTGAAAATCAACGACAAACACTTTGAAGTTGTAATTCGCCAAATGATGCGTAAAGTAAGAGTTCAAGATCCAGGAGATACTTTGTTCTTAGAAGATCAATTGATTCATACTAAAGATTTTATCGTTGAAAACGATAAGTTATACGGAATGAAAGTGGTTGAAGATGCTGGAGATTCAGCTGTTTTAAAAGCGGGTCAAATCATAACACCGCGTCAATTGCGTGATGAGAATTCATTATTAAAACGTACTGATAAAAATCTTGTTGCTGCTCGTGATGTAATTACTGCTACTGCAACACCAGTTTTACAAGGTATTACAAGAGCTTCTCTTCAAACTAAATCATTTATTTCTGCTGCTTCTTTCCAAGAAACAACAAAAGTATTAAACGAAGCTGCTGTTGCAGGTAAAGTTGATTTCTTAGAAGGATTAAAAGAAAATGTAATTGTTGGACATAGAATCCCAGCCGGTACAGGTATGAGAGAATATGATAATGCAATTGTAGGTTCTAGAGAAGACTATAATGATATGATGGCAAATAAAGAAGAGTATATTTATTAATTCTTTCCTCAATGTTCTCTCTCTGCGAATGTAGGGAGAGAGTATTGAAAAATTTAAATTTTATGAGTAATTCTAACCAACAGCAAGAACAGATTAATATTGAATTAGATGAAAAAATAGCTGAAGGAATTTATTCAAATTTGGCTATAATCAATCATTCTTCATCTGAATTTGTATTAGATTTTGTTTGTATTATGCCAGGTGTTCCTAAGGCTAAAGTTAAATCAAGAATTGTTTTAACGCCACAGCATGCTAAAAGGTTACTCAAAGCTATTGGTGAAAATATTCATCGTTTTGAACTAGCTCATGGTGAAATAAAAGAAGGAGAGCAAGCTCCGATTCCTTTAAATTTTGGCCCTGCAGGACAAGCATAATAATGGCAAAAAAAAGACTCCAGAAATGGAGTCTTTTTTTTGCCATTTTTTTTCTAAATGTTATTATTTTGTTATGCGTGAGGAGTTTTATGTATTTAAACGGCTTTACATGCACTTAAACGATTATTTTTTTTCTCAGTTAACTATTTTTTTACTTTCGCGCCCTGAATATGTGTAACATACCATATATAGGGAAATATTAAGATGGGCAAAGTTTTTAATGGGTTACAAAACAACAAAAATATAAGTTCTTTATTTATTATCGTTTTGTTTACTTTTTTTTCATCAACTACTGTTTTTGGACAAAATGAAAGTTTAGAAGTTTCTAATGAGAAAGTGTTAAATACTCAAAATTATATTGTGATTGAAAGTCCTGCGAAAGTGTCTAATTCAGATGTAAATTCAAATGTGAATTTTATATTATGGTTTATGGGAACGAAAGAAGATATGGGGAAAACATTTTCGAATGATGATGTTTATTCTAAAAAAAGTTTTTTGACTTCGGGAAGAGAGCCAAATCGTTTAATGGTAAAAACGCTTTTGAAAAAAGCACTAAATATTAAATCTTGCTAGCGAGTATTTAAGGTTGAATTTAATTTGTATATATAAAAAACGCCAATATTTAATTGGCGTTTTTTTTGTTTTGAAGTTTTTCTGGTTTAATCAAACTCAGAGGTGAAAAATAATTTTACACTTTGATATTTATTTTGAGTCATTTGAATTGTAAAGTCAGAATCCGCAAGAAATACTAATTGATTGTACTTGTCTTTTGCTAAAAATTTCTGTTTTATGCGTTTGAATTCTTTAAATTCTTCGTTTTTTGCATCGTCAGGTTTTACCCAGCACGCTTTGTGAACAGGAAAATTTTCATATGTACATTTTGCGCCATATTCGTGTTCTAATCGGTATTGAATAACTTCATATTGAAGCGCTCCTACAGTTCCAATTACTTTTCGATTATTCATCTCTAAGGTAAATAATTGGGCAACACCTTCATCCATCAATTGATCAACACCTTTGTCTAACTGTTTGGCTTTCATTGGGTCAGCATTGTTGATGTATCTGAAGTGTTCTGGAGAGAAACTTGGAATTCCTTTGAAACTCATGATTTCGCCTTCGGTCAAAGTGTCGCCGATTTTGAAATTTCCGGTATCATGTAAGCCAACAATGTCGCCCGGATACGAAATATCGACAATCTCTTTCTTTTCGGCAAAGAATGCATTTGGACTTGAAAATTTCAAGTTCTTTTTTTGGCGAACATGGTAATAAGGTTTGTTCCTTTCAAAAGTTCCAGAAACAATTTTTATGAATGCTAGTCTGTCTCTGTGTTTTGGATCCATATTGGCATGGATTTTAAAAACAAAACCAGACATTTTTTCTTCTTTTGGATCAACCAGTCTTGTTTCAGAATCCTTTGGTCTTGGAGATGGTGCAATGTTTACAAAGCAATCTAATAATTCTCTAACTCCAAAATTATTTAAGGCAGATCCAAAAAAGACAGGCTGTAATTTACCGTCCAGATAATCCTGACGATCAAATTTTGGATACACTTCGTCTATTAATTCTAATTCCTCACGCAAGCGATCTGCAGGTTTTTGACCGATAATTTTTTCCAATTCAGGGCTTTGAACATCTGAAAAAGCGATTGTTTCCTCAATGTTTTTTCGGCTGTCACCACTAAATAAATTAATGTTTTGTTCCCAAAGATTGTAAATTCCTTGAAAGTCATATCCCATACCGATTGGAAAACTTAGAGGAGTAACGGTTAATCCAAGTTTTTGTTCCACTTCATCCATTAAGTCAAAAGCGTCTTTTCCTTCTCTGTCTAATTTATTGATAAAAACAATTATCGGAATTTTTCGCATTCTGCAGACTGCAACCAGTTTTTCTGTCTGCTCTTCGACACCTTTTGCAACGTCAATAACAACAATAACACTGTCAACAGCTGTTAAAGTTCTAAAAGTATCTTCGGCAAAATCCTTGTGGCCAGGTGTGTCAAGAATGTTTATTTTTTTTTCTTTATAATTAAAGGCTAAAACAGAAGTAGAAACCGAGATTCCTCTCTGACGCTCAATTTCCATGAAATCGCTCGTCGCTCCTTTTTTTATTTTATTATTTTTTACAGCACCAGCTTCTTGAATTGCTCCTCCAAAAAGAAGTAATTTTTCAGTTAGTGTTGTCTTTCCGGCATCGGGATGTGAGATGATCCCAAAAGTGCGTCTTCTTTCTATTTCTTTTAAAAAACTCATATTTATATATCAATTGTCTGCAAAAGTACTATTTATAAATGCGATTTAAAAAAAATATGGTTATATGTTCATAGTTGTGAATGCTAAAAGAAACAAAAAAGCTACCCTTTACGGATAGCTTTTCGATTTATTTGTTTAGTATTAGATATTTAGTGACCAAACAGTGTAGCTTTTTGGCGGGCATTGTATTTTTACCCATTGATCTCCTTGAGTGGTTGGGTACCATGAAGAGTTTCCTGTAAAGTCTTTAATTTGTTTTGAACTCCAATTAGTTTGAATCCATCTTTCTAATGTTACTGACGAATTATTGATGTAAACGACTAATCCAGGGTTTCCATTATAGCCATTCCTTCTGGCGATATATTCATCGTTATCAGCATATAATATAGATGTGTTTCCAGTTGCTTTATTGTTGTGAATCCAGATAAGATTGTTCAATTTTGTTTTGTTTAGCCATTCTTCATAATCTCTGTAAAAAATGGTTGGATAACCTTCGTGGGTAAGAATGTAGGCGTAGGCTAATTCTTTTGCCCAAATTTCATCGGTGTCGTGATTAGTGACAAATGTGACTGCCTTGTATGGATTTCTTTTCCACATCATGTCGTCTGTCAATAAGTTTAGATTATTACCGTCAAAAGCATCATTCATTTTATAATAACAGGCAAAATCGAATACAGAACTGTTTGCGTTATTTGCCCAATCATTCAGTATGTTTACGTTTGAATCCCATAATTCTCCCACAGAAAATCCACCTACATTTGCATTCCAGTCTTTTACAACCCAAGATCCAAAGCCTTTTACATAGTCAAACCTCCATCCGTCAAATTTCATGGTGTTTTTATAATATTTACCTACACCGTCTGTTCTTTTCCATAGCCAATCTTGAACGTAAGGATTTGCGTGGCATAAATCTGGAAAACCTCCAAATGCCCCTTCGTCATTATTGCCGTAACTATTTTTATAAAAGTCATTATAACTACGTTTGAATTTTCCGGAAGCAACGCCGTTAAAATTTGTCCAAGTGTTTGTTCCGGTAAATGGATTGGCTTCGGATGCTCCTCCGCTATTGTGGTTAATTACAATATCGGCATACACTTTAATATTTTCGGTATGGGCTTTGGTGATTAAGTCTACTAATTCAGTTTTTGATCCAAATCGGGTTTCAACAGAGCCATTTTGATTATAATCACCAAAATCAAAGTAGTCAGTAGGATCGTATCCCATTGAGAAAGCTCCGTTTTGTGCTTTTGATACAGGAGGCAGCCAGATAGATCCGATTCCTGCATTACCCCATGCGATAACTTTGGTGCCTACGGTATTCCACCAAGTCCCACCTGAAGGCACATCCCAGTAAAATGCCTGCATCATTACACCTCCTCCTGGATTGTCTACATATTTACCAGTTAGGGATGTTTTGGAATTCCCAGTACTAAATGGACGTCCATCATGTGTGGTAACATTTATAACTTTGAAAGGAACTGCTGCTGATGAGTTTGTTTCATTGATTTCATCCGATGAATTACAGGAAGAAAGTCCCGCCAGCAATGCGGTTACTAAACACATTTTAAAAATTGGTTTTTTCATAAATTGGTTAATTTGGTTAGAAATTGATTTTTTGGTTTAATATGGATTCTCTGCCTTGGATAATCTGTTTTATTTCTTGCTTTTTTTTTAAAAAAAAATTAACTGTTAATTATCAGATTTAACTTTGGCGGTAGCGAATGTATTTAAAATTGCATAAGATTTTTATTTTTTTTATTTCACAAGATTACTACAACGATATAGTGTTTATAAATTATTCTATAGTGCTATTAGTTAGGATGTTTAGTATTTGCTTTTTAGGTATTCTAATTATAATAATTTTTTTTAGCAAATTAATAAATGCATAAAAATTAATTTATATTTCTTGAGGTATTAATTTGATATTTTAAACAGTTATAAATTTGTAATTCGTTAAAAAACAGTAATATTAAAAGAAGTAAAATGCTTAAAATATTGTGAAGATTTATTGAATTTATTTTAGTTTTCATTTTTTTAAAGTTGAATGTAGTTTTTGAACTGAAAACTATTAGTTAAAGCAGGGTTGAGGAACTTAATAATTTTTTGTTAATAGTACTTAGGAAACTTGTTTAATGCATTCGAATTGTTATTTTTGTTCGTTATATGTTTAGATAATTGTAAGTAATTTGCCGAATTATTGCGTTTTGATTATTCGGAGTTTAAAGCTGACAGTTTTTCTGGTTTTAAAATGTTGTATTTAAGTTGAATGCATTTTTTAAAACATTTTTTTGAGATAATAATAATATAAAAAATAAAAAATGCCTTCAAAAATTGTACAAATGAAATTCATAACCAATAAAGTTATGTTGCCTTTTTTTCTTTTGTTTTTTTCTTTAACTTTTGTAAATGCTCAAGAGATTATAAAAGACAGTGTTGCTGTAGTTGCAAAAGTACCCGAGATTTCTACCAAAAAACTTAAGATAGATGGAGTAGTTGCAACCGTTGGGGATTATATTATATTGGATTCTGATATTGACAAAGGATTTTTGGAAATTAAAAGTCAGGGAGGATCTGTAGCGGATGTAACAAGATGTCAGGTTTTAGGAACGTTACTAGAGCAAAAATTGTATGCCCATCAAGCTGTTCAGGATAGTATTATTGTAAGTGATGCTGAAGTAAAAGGAATGATGGATGAGAGACTGAGCTATATGTTGCAACAGGTTGGTACAATGGAAAAACTGGTACAGTACTATCAAAAAGATTCTGAAGAAGAATTTAGAACCTATTTCTTTGATGTATTGAAAGAGCAGAAGCTTACTGGTGAAATGACCAAAAAAATAATTGAGAAGGTTGAGATAACACCAGAAGAAGTTCGTGAATTCTTTAAAAAGATTCCAGCTGGAGATTTACCGGTTTTTGGTGCTGAATTAGAAGTAGCGCAAATTGTTATAAAACCTAAGGTTACTGATGAAGATAAGAAAAGAGTTACTGATAAACTGAACGGTTTCAGGAAAGAATGTATGGAAGGTTCCAGTTTTGCAACCAAAGCCGTTTTGTATTCGGAAGATCCTGGTTCCAGCAAAAACGGAGGTTATTATAAAATGACCAGAAAAACTCCTTTTGTAAAAGAGTTTAAAGATGTGGCATTTAGTCTTGCAGAGGGTGAGATTTCTGAACCTTTTGAAACTATTTATGGATTTCATATTATTTATATAGAAAAAATAAAAGGTCAGGAAATTGAATTGAGGCATATATTAATAGCTCCAACAGTTTCTCAGGAATCATTAAAAGAAGCTAAAGAAAAAATTACTTTAATTAGAAAAAAAGTATTAGACAAGGAAATTGCTTTTGCGGAAGCTGCAAGAACTATGTCTGATGAAAAGGAAACAAGAGCTAATGGCGGAGCTTTGGTAAATCCTAAAACTCAAGATACCCATTTTGAATTGACCAATATGGATCCTGCTATATACACACAGGTTTCAAATTTGAAAGACAATGAAATTTCGATGCCGTTTCTAGAAGATAAAGAAGGTAAGAAATATTACAAAATCATGACTGTAACGAACAGAATCGATTCGCATACTGCAGATTATGCTAAGGATTATATCAAAATTAAAGATTTAGCATTAAAAGAAAAACAAATCAAAGCCATTGCGAAGTGGTTTGATAAAAAAATTAAAGACACTTATATTAAGATTGTCGATGAATATAAAGATTGTGAATTTACTAATAATTGGGTGAAGAAATAAATTATTGGAAGAAGATACTTTGGTTAAGAGTTTTTTAACCAAATTTGTTTTCATGCTTCTAGTTTAGTAATCATAAAATAAAAATATTAATATAATCACTCTTTTTTCTAGTGGGTATTTAACTAATTAAGTTTTTTACTACGAAATGTTTTTGATATTTATTGTATTATAAATTTTACTTTTGTAACCAATAAATATTAATTTAGGGGTAATGAAAAAATCTATTTTAATGGCTTTAGAAGGAACCTATCCATTTCATGGAGGAGGAGTTTCTACTTGGGCGCACATTTTGTGCGAAAAGATAAGCGGTTATAATTTTGAGTTGTACTCTGTCAATGCTGTATTCGAAAAAGAAAGTAAGTATAATTTAACTGAAGCTGTTTCTGGGTTAATCCAAGTGCCTATGTGGTATGCGTTAGAACCAAGAGAAATCATTAGATTTAATGATACTTATACTGATTTTGTAGTTAAGAAAGAATTGGATTTATCTAATGCTATTGAGACTGATTTTATTCCTCTTTTTGTTCGATTGATAAATCAAATATATTCAGAATTGATTAATGTTTCTGAATTAGAAAGTGTCATTATTGAAATGTGGTCCTTTTTTCAAAAGAATGATTATAAACTTTCTATGAAAGATCCTTTAGTTTGGGAAACTTTTAAAATAGAAGTAGTTAAATACATTGAATTTCATAAAATTGAGAAAGCAACATTGTTAGATTTGACTTATGCAATGAGATGGATTTATCATTTTTTAATGCCAATTTCAATAGATTTTCCAAGAACCACAATTATACATCTTGCCTTATCAGGCTTTGTAGCTATTCCTGCAATAATTCAAAAACACTTATATAATACTCCAATTTTGTTAACTGAACACGGAGTGTATATTCGTGAGCGCTTGTTGGCAATTAGTCAGTCTGATAGCTCTTATTTTTTAAAGGATTTTTTAATTCGATTTTCTGAATGTGCTACTCGTTTAGCATATAATAAATCAGATATAATTATGTCTGTAAATAAATTCAACTTTAAGTGGGAACGCATGTATGGTGCTCGAGATGAACAGTTACGAGTTGTTTATAATGGCATTGATCATATGCGATTTATTCCTCGCGAAAAACCAGCCGAACTAAAAGGTATTCCTACCGTTGTTGCCATGGCACGTATATTTGAATTGAAAGATATACTTACAATGGTAAAATCTTGTAAGGTTGTTAAAGATGTTTTTCCTAATATTCAGTATAGAATTTATGGTGAGAATAATGCCGTGCCAGAATACACTTTAAAATGTGAAAAACTTATTGAGGAATTAGATTTAAAAGAAAATTTTTTGCTTTTGGGGCCTCATAAATTTCCTGAAAAAGTATTTTGCGAAGGAGATATGTCCATTTTGACTTCAATTTCTGAGGGTTTTCCATATACCATAATCGAATCAATGAGTTGCGCTATTCCAGTTGTTTCTACTGATGTAGGAGGAGTAGCAGAAGCTCTTAACGAAGAATGTGGAATACTTTGCAAGCCTAAAGACGCAAATGATATAGGTCAGGCTGTAATAAAGTTACTTCAAAATGAACAATTAAGACTTCAAATGGCTGCAAATTCGAGAAAAAGAGTTGAAGATTTTTTTACTATTGATAAGTTTACAAAACAGTATGAAGAAATTTATGATGAGTTGTCAATGAAATCATCTTATCCTAACAAAACCTAACTCCATTTTTAAAATAAAGAGATAAGATGAATAACATTAAAATTGCGGAAAATAAAATCGATGTATTGTCTTTTCAAATAAAAGAAAGAGCTGGTAAGTCGTTGAGTGTCAATGTTACTCAGGCAATTATAGAGTCATTTGGTATTAGGCAAATAGACGTGTTGTCAGATTATGGCATTCCTACCATTGAAGAATTAGCTCAAGTTGTACATCAAAATTTGGAAAAAAGAAATCATGAAAATGTTCTCACAAATGACAATACAGTCCCAAAAGTAAAAAAGATTACGAATCTAAAAATTTTCTTAAGAGACTATATAACAGGAATTATACATGTTTTTCCTGTTTTTTTTCAGGTACTTTCGGTTGTTATTTTTGGTTATTCTCTATGGGTTTATGCAGATTTTAATATTCTTCAATCTACATCGGTTGTTGTTGGGGTAATGTCGAGTTTGATTTTAACAGGTGGCGTTGTTACGGTTATTAGTAAGCAAATTTCTTTTTATTGGAATCATAAAAATGATGAAATGGTGTTTCAAACCACCGTTTATTTGCTTAAAAAAGGGTTTCAAGTACTCTTTCTTGGAAATTTATTTCTTCTTATTTTCTCAGTTATATTAGGATTGTTTGCGATTGAGATGGCTTTTTTAAGTGTAGTTTATTCAATGTTAATTGGTGGAATTTTGTTATTTATAGCTCCCTTACACGTTATAAAAAGAAGAGGAATAATTACAGTTTCAATTATAGTTGGAACAGTGGTTTCTTTGATATTAAAGTATTATACTTCTTTAAGTATTTATATTACACATTGGCTGGGAATATCATTAGTTACACTTATTTTGTTCTTATATCTTTTACGTTATTTTATAAAGAGAAAAATAGTTTTTAATAAATTTAGTCATAAAGATGTTCGTTCAGAATTTATTGTTTACAATAACTATATCTACTTTTTTTATGGAACCCTATTTTATTTCTATATTTTTCTAGATCGAATTCTTGCTTGGTCAGTTCAAGAAAAAGAACGTTTTTTATATTTTATTTTTTTTGAAAAAGATTATGAAATAGGCATGGATATAGCTTTGCTTACTTACCTTTTAGTAGCTGGAATTATGGAGTTTAGTATTTCTTCATTTACTACGGTTCTAGATGATATGCAATCACAAATTGAGGCGACTGAAACCCAAAATTATGGACGATTATTTCTGAAAAAGTATATTAGAAATGTTCTTTTACTCACTCTTTCGTGTTGTGTAGCTTTTTCTATACAAGCTTTTTTGATGTACTCACCTCATGGTTACAACTCATTTTTTGATGAAGATTTGAATGATTTAAATATAAAGGTTTGTATTCTGGGCTCATTAGGGTATTTTTTTCTATCTTGGGCAGCTTTAAATGTCTTGTATTTTTTCACACTCGGACAACCATTAAAAGCTTTTAACGGATTATTGATAGCAATTTTGTGTAATGTTTCCGTAGGTTTATTTTTAAGTAGATTAATATCGTATGAATTGAGTGTGATTGGATTTCTTTTTGGAAGTTTTGTTTTCATGCTCTATACAACATATCATCTCAGAGGGTTTTTTAAGAAAATGGATTATTACTATTATGCGGCTTTTTAAAATTATGATGCTTTTATTTTCATTTGGTAGCTTGTTTGCAAAAACGAAGCCTAATTTTTTAGTATGTTATGGCAAATTTGATATTGTTAAGGTAAAAGGTTATGATTTACTTATTGTAGAAGCAGCACATTTTAAATATTCAGATATTCAGTTTTTAAAAAAATATAATAAAAAAGTGGTAGCCTATATTAGTTTGGGAGAAATAAACGAAAATGCTAAAGACTTTAAATTTTTGAAGGAAACAACATCAGGTAAAAATAATGATTGGAATAGTCATTATTTAGATTTAACTGCAGAGAAAACAGTTGTTGTATTAAATAATAGAATCAAAAATATATTCTTTATAGGATATGATGGTTTGTTTTTAGATAATATCGACAATTTTACTTCGTTCGGACCAATGTTTAATCAACAATCTAATTTGATTAAGTTTGTTAAAGCGGTAAGAGAGGTATATCCAGATAAGCTTCTAGTCCAAAATGCAGGACTTGAGATTGTTAATAAAACGGAAGAATTTGTAGATTGTGTATTGATAGAATCAATTGTAACTGGATATGATTTTAATGAGAAAAAATATCAATTAAGAAGTGATGCCGAAATTAAGCAGAGATTAGATGTGATAAATCAGCAATTTTACAATAGCAAGATACCAGTTTTATTATTAGAATATGCTAATAAGACTAAGTTGAAAAGAGAAGTTTCAAAAATTTTAAAAACAACAAAGTATTCTTTTAGTATTAGCGAAATAACACTTCAAAAAATTCCTGATTAGTATGAATATATATTTAAATATAACATTAGGATTAATTAAGATTTTCTTTTTATTTTCACTGGTTTTTTTAGGAATTAAAAAATATGTACTCTTAAAAAGGGATTTTACATTTATTTTTGATGCCATTATACGGAAATATTTTGAATATTTTAGTTTGCTAATATTGGTTCTTTTTGCAACAATTTACACTGGTTTCTATGACGGAATTGTAGTTAGTATTATAATGGCTATGATAGTTCTTGGGGATTATCTTAAGGTAACAAATCCATATTATTTTGTTTCTAAATTTAAAGAAAGATTTAAATTTAGACTTATTGATTTAGTAAAAATCCTTGAAAAAAATCAATTTTCTATTAAAAGTATCTTCACTGGATATTTTAATTCTAAAAACAGAAAAAATATTTATATTTTATATTCAATAGCCTTTCTTCTAGGTTTAATTATATTGATATCGTTTTATTTTATTAACCTGAACTCGATTAATAATTTAGGCTGAAAACATTGCACAAAAAGGTAAAATTTAGTATATTTAAATCTCTGACAATTAAATATTTAACTAAATCCTACCTTATGATTTGTTTCGATAAAATTACTGATATTTTTTC
>CAUPJC010000002.1:0-278774 GCA_963511475.1 uncultured Flavobacterium sp. | reverse complement strand
CGGTCTTTTTTAAGAAGACCTTTGGCTTTGGAATGTTCTCTTTGTAAAAAGTCGACACTCTCTGATATTTCTAGGTTTATCTTTTTTGGCATAGCCAAATATACAAATTATTCCAGTAAATTCAAAGATTTAACGGTATTAATTAGAGGAAGTAATTTTTGTGTTAGAAAAAAAGGCGCTTTTAAATGAATGGAGGACATAGCATCAAAAGCCTCTTCAGTTGTTTCTACAATAGAAGCATAGTGCCCTATACCGGCATTATTAACCAAGGCATCAATTTTGGTTTTTCCAAAATCATTTTCCAAAATCTTTCTTAAGTTTGAAATGAATCCATCAAAAGATCCTGTATTTCCTAAATCTAAATGTAGGCTTGAAGATTTACGCCCTAATGCTTTAATTTCTTCTGCCACGCTTTCAGCAGCAGCTCTGTTAGATTGAAATGTGATGACAACATCAAAACCACTTTTTGCTAATTGTAAAGCGGAATCTTTTCCAAGTCCACGGCTTCCGCCTGTTAATAGGACTATTTTCCCTGAATTATTTGACATTTTGTTTAATTTTAATTGTTTATCATTGGAATCACTTTGCTTCCAATCAAATCTATTGAATCCATTAATTGTGAATGTGTTAAGCCAGCATTGTCCATTTGGAACGTAAATCTGGAAACACCTCCCAAGTCTTCGCTAAATCTCACTATTTTATCGGCTATCTCAGCAGGTTCTCCAACTAATAGCGCACCATTTCTACCTACTTGGGAGTCAAAATGAGCTTGTGTAATGGGTGGCCACCCTCTTTCTCTTCCTATTCGGGTAAAAGTTTCGGCATAACCGGGATAATAATCAGACAATGCCTTGCTTTTGTTAGTGGCTACATAACCTAAAGAATGCACACCCACTTTTAATTTTTCTGGTGAATGTCCTGCTTTTCTTCCAGCTTCTCTATAAAGATCGACTAAACCTCTAAAACGTCGTGTTTCACCACCAATTATAGCTACCATAAGCGGTAGTCCTAATTTTCCTGCTCTTACAAAAGATTCGGGTGTTCCACCAACGCCAATCCATAAAGGCAATTTGTCTTGAAAGGGTCTTGGGTATATGGGTTGATTTTTAAGAGGTTGTCTGAATTTTCCAGACCAAGTAACATTTTCACTATTTTGGATTTCTATTAATAGTTCTAATTTCTCCATAAAAAGTTCGTTATAATCCTGAAGATTAAATCCGAACAAAGGGAATGATTCTGTAAACGAACCCCGTCCTACTACTAAATCTATTCTTCCTCTTGAAATAAGGTCTAATGTTGCAAATTCCTGAAAAACGCGCACTGGATCAGCGGCACTCAAAACAGTAACGGCACTGGTTAGTCGGATCTGTTTGGTTCTGGCTGCCGCTGATGCCAAAATTACTGCAGGTGCCGAATCAAAAAACTCTCTACGATGATGTTCACCAATTCCAAAACTAGAAAGACCAGACTGATCTGCAAATTCTATTCTGGTTAATAATTCTTCTAATACATTTGCTCCCTCTGATGCTTTTTGGATGTTACCTGATGCAAAGCTGTCTATTCCAATTTCCATAGTATTTTGTATTTATTTATTCGGGTATTTTAAAAATAATGCAGGTCGAAACTCCATGTGCATATAATATTCCTGCTTCATCTCGGAGATCCGCTTCCAGAAGTGCGGTGCTTTTGCCAGAATGAATAATGCGTCCCACTGATTTCATTTTTCCACTTTCAAAGGATACCGTCTTAATAAAATTAATTTTCAGTTCCAATGTTGTGAATGCAAAACCTTGTGGCAAAATAGATTGCAGCGAACAGCCCATTGCAGAATCCAATATTGTTGAAATTACCCCACCGTGAACAGTGCCAATAGGGTTGTAATGAAACTCTTTGGGCTCAAACGAGAATCCTACTGAACCGATTTCCAAATGAAATGGTTCTGCATCAATTGTAGCCATCATGGGTGGTGGAGAAATTTTGCCCTCAAAAATTGCTTGCAAATAGTCAAAACCAGACATTGTTTTGGCTCTCGATGCGCTTGCTAATGGGTCGCTCCATTCGTATGTTCTTTTTCTTACCATTTTTTCATTTTACAAACTCAAATTTTCCATCAACAAACATTGAACTTCTTTTTCCTCTTGGACTTTTATCATTATTAAAACTCCAATAGGCTTTTACTTTTCCCTCTTCTGTATTTATGATTTGGCTTACAGTCCAACCATCTTTTTCTATCCAATTCAGGAAATGGATGTTGTCTGATAATTTTTCATAGTTTATGTTTTCATCGCCTTCGGCAACAATCCCTTCACTGTCAGTTGTTTTCCAATGTAATGTAGTGTCAGAAATATAACTTACTTCGGTTTTCATTTCAGGAAATGTTAGTACTCCTTTTTTACCAATTAAGGAATAATCATTTTGTTTTGTCCTACTTTCCATTTTTTCATTTTTTTCTTGTTTATTACACGAAGTAAATAATAAGCCAAAAATAGCTATCAATATGCCAATTTTTACATTCACTTTTTTAGTTTTATTGTTAATTTTTCTAATGGTGGCATTTCAAAATAATTATATTCTACCGCCTCCGTTTGCAATGATTTGTTGTCCGTTTATCCAAGCTCCTTCAGGACTTGCAAGAAATGCCACTACACCTGCAATATCTTCTGGTTCGCCCAATCTTCCTAAATTCATTCCTTGGGCAATTCGTTCCATTTCTTCTTTAGAAACTTCTTTTTCCATCATAGGCGTTCTGGTTGGTCCTGGAAAAACACTGTTTACAGATATTTGCCGGTGACCCAGTTCTTGCGCCAAGATTTCCACTACTACTTTTCCACCAGCTTTGCTAGGTGCATAAATGCCCAAACCTGCGGCAGGATATAGCGAACTTGATGAAGATATTTGAATAATGCGACCTCCGTTTCGAACCTTTTTGGCTGCTTGTTGCAACACAAAATAAGTTCCTTTATAATTTACAGCATTAATTCGGTCGAAGTCGGCTTCTGTAACCTCTGCAATCGGAATGCCCATAACCGCTATTCCGGCATTGGCTACAACAATATCAATTCCTCCAAATTCCTGAATTACAGCATCAAAAAGACTAACAATTTCTGAGACTACACCTACATTGGCATGAAATGCAATGGCAATTCCTCCAGACATTCTGATTTCATTTACTACTTCATCGGCTAGCTGAGAATCTCCTATGTAATTTACTGCTATAGCAATTCCGTCCTTCGCCAACCGAATGGCAATGGCACGACCGATACCTGTTGCAGCACCTGTTACTAGAGCTACTTTTTTTGTTGAGATTGTCATAATTTTTATTTTTATATCACTATCTAATAAGACCTATTTTACTTTCAATTTAGGAATTGATTTATTGTAAACTTGGATAATCTGTATAACCTTTTTCATTACCTCCATAAAATGTAGTACGATCGGCTTCATTGAGTTCAGCGTTAAGTTCAAAACGTTTTACCAAATCTGGATTGGCAATAAACGGCACTCCAAACGAAATAAATTTGGCTATACCTTTTTCTAATTCTTGTTCACCTGTTTCGCGAGTGTAACCTACATTGGCAATTACAGCATGTTTTGTCAATGTACCGAAGGTTCCCATTACATCTTTTGGGTATTGAGGTAAATTATCTGGAAGAAATAATGGATTCATTAAATGTATGTATGCCAATGGTAGCTTATCCAGTTGTGCGATTAAATAGGTATACGTTGCCAGAGGATCGCTTTCGAGAATACTGTTATAAGGAATACTTGGTGATAATTTGATACCTAGTTTATCTGCTCCAATTCCTGTCACCATTTCTTGCATTGCTTCCAGAATAAAACGACTGCGATTCTCGATACTTCCACCATATTCATCGGTACGTAGATTCGAACTTTCGGCTAAAAATTGATTCGGCAAATAGCCTGTGGCAGCGTGTAATTCTACACCATCAAAACCAGCTTTGATGGCATTTATAGCTGCTTGTTTGTAGTCTTGAATAGCTTGTTTTACTTCTGCTGTTTCTAGAGCTCTTGGGATTTCGTAATCTACAAGTCCTTTCGACGAAAAATGTTGTTGTCCTTCAATTGCAATTGCAGATGGTGCAACCGGCAATACACCTTTTTTATCGGTTGAATGTGCTACACGACCTGTATGCCAAAGTTGGGCGAAAATTTTACCTCCATTTTGATGTACTGCATCAGTTACTTTTTTCCAGCCTGCAATTTGTTCTTCGGTATAAATTCCCAGCGTAAATGGACTACCCAATGCTTGTTCCGAAATATTGATTCCTTCAGTAATTATAAAACCAGCAGTGGCTCTTTGGGTACAGTACAAAACGGTTAAATCATTGGGTATCCCGTTGCCTTCTCCACGAGCACGTGTCATAGGTGCCATAACTATTCTGTTTTTTAAGCTTAGTTTTCCAATTTTATTGGGTTGCAATAATTTCATTTTCTTATTTATTTATATTAAAAAATTAGTTTTTATTGTTTCAATTTTTGATTCCAATTCAGCTACTAGATTGTCATTTGTAATTCTATTTTCATCATTGAAATTGTCGTAGAAACTAGGCAGCGAAAATGTTTCAATCACATTTGCACCATAGTACGGAAGAGTATTTTTTGCTAATTCTAATACTGTAGCTCCACCTCTTTCTCCCGGTGAAGTAGCCAAAACAAAAACGGGTTTATTACCAAATGCTTTGCGTTCTGGAATAACCGAAATCCAATCGTAAATATTTTTGAAAGCAGTGGAATAGGCTCCATTATTTTCGGCAAGAGAAATAAGAAGTAAACCACTTTCGTCAATTTTACCAGCAAAATCTAAAGCCAATTGTGGTATTCCAGTTTTGGCTATTTTATCTACACTAAATATTGGCATTTCGAAATCATTCAAATCCAAAATTTCCACCGAATGTTCATCGAAAAAAGATGCTGTATGTGTTACTAATCTTTTGTTGATAGAAGTACTACTGTTGCTTCCTGCGAATGCTAAAATTTTCATATTTTTTTATTTAAAAGTTAATTATTTTGTTATTTTAATTTTGCCATATTTTCCATCATAAAAATCTCTATAAGCATCACATATTTCAGCTAGTGAGTTCATCACAAACGGACCTTCTGACACCATAGGTTCTGTATATTCCTCACCACCAAATAATATAACATCAATTCCGGTTTGAGAGCTGTTCTTTATTTCGATTTCTCCTGCTTTTCTTCCAAATTCTACGAACTCTCCCGCTTGAAATTCGGCATCGTTGAGTATTGCATTTTGCGTGGTCAAAAAAGTGGCAGCTTCAATTTTATTTGCCAAATTGATTGAAAATTGCTTTCCTGATTCTAAATGAATATGATATAAAAACTGCTCGGAATAATTTGGAATCTTAGAACTCAATCCTTCATAATTACCTACAATTACTTTTATCCAACCAGCGTTGTCTTGCAATATTTTTTTAGGTACTTGATCTGCTTGAATGGCGATATGGGCTGGACTCTCTGCTTTGTTTTTGGCAGGCAGATTGATCCAAAACTGAAAGCCTTGAATCATTTTACTATTCGTTTGAGAATCATAATTAAAATTTTCGTCGTGTACGATTCCATTTCCGGCTTTCATCCATTGCATACCGCCAGAATATATTTTTCCTGTATGTCCTGCACTATCAAAATGTTCTACTTCGCCCTGAAGAATATATGTTAGTGTAGCAATGCCTCGATGCGGATGTGCACCCATACCGTTTGTATTGATGACTTCTTTGATAATAGGGGCTACGTAATCAAGAAACACAAAAGGACCTACTTTTTTTGCATAGCGATTGGGTAGCATTCGATTGATAATCAAAGGACCAAGGTCTGTTTTATTTCCTTTTGTAGAGAAACTGGTTTCCTTTTTCATTGTTATATAATTTGTTTTTTATCAAGCTTGTTTGAATATCCATTGCTAACTTCGGTTGTCTTTTAGCTGTTGATTTTAACAGAAGTAAACTTTTGTTAGCAAAGATTTAATTACTTAAATTTTATCTTGGTAGTAATAGGATATTCCTAGAATTACTAAAAAAATAATAGGTGCAGCTGCCACAGCTATTGGGTCACCACTGGCAGTATGGGCAATAAAGGCTGAAACAAAGGTCAATGCAAATCCAAAATAAGCGAATGATTTAATTTTATTAGGAACCATTGGGAGGATTAATGCTAAAGCTCCTAAAACTTTGAGAACTCCAAGTTCTATTCTGAAATAATCAGGAAAACCTAAATGCACGAATGCTGCTTTCATATCTGGATTTGAAAAATATCCATAAGCACTAAATACCATCATAGCACTAATAATTCCAGTTGTTGTCCAATAAATAATTTTGTTCTTGTTCATTTTTTCTAATTTTTAAGGGTTGATTTTATATATTTTAATACTGTAAAATTGCAATAGTAATGTCTCTTAAAACGATGCGATATGATAAAAAAAACCATTGATAAATGTCAATGGTTTTTAAAGTAGGTTTAGTTCTAATAGGAATTATTATTCTGCAAAACTTCCTCCACTCATAGCTTTCATGAAAGCTTGTGGATTCCAGTACTCACGGTAGTTAACTATAAGTCCATCTCGGAAGGTTACAAAAGTAGCATAACTCATTTCATAGGGATTACCATTACTAATGACAACACCTGAAGCACTCCATTCTGCAATAGCAATATTGGCATCATCTGTTGGGTAAATTTTCAAAGTAGGAATAGATTTTACATCAATGTAACTTGGATAATCTTTCAAATAAGCATACAATGCTTCGCGACCTTCAAATCGAGATGGGGTTCCTTCTGGAGCAAATGGAAATTCAGCTATTACATCATCTGCACAAAGTTCTGACCAAGCTTTCATATCTTTTGCTAAAAATGTATCTAAACTGTTGCGGAGAAGTTCCGTTGCTGGTGTGTTTTTTAAATTTTTCATTTTTGATTAAATTTTTAATGTTCTAATTAATTATAATTTGATAAGACAAAATTGCATCAGAACCACTCCTAATATTAATGACATTTGATAAAAAAAACCGTTGACAAATGTCAACGATTTTTATTGATATAGCTAAAATGCAATTATACATTCACTACAATTTTCCCAAATTGTTGGTTGGATTCTAAATAATTATGTGAAGCAACGATGTCATCAATATTAAAAACTTTATCGATAACTGGTTTTAATTTTCCTTCTGCTAATCCTTTGTCAATAAAAGTGATGGCTTGTATTAAAACTTCCATATTACCCATTACTTCAATGGCAGAATATCCTCTTATAGTTGGTGTTTTCATCAAGACATCAAATGCTGGAAAACTAGCAGGTTCGTGACTTAATGCGCCATAAACAAACACTTTCCCGTTTTCAGCAACAGCACTTAATAGATTACTGAATTTTGTTCCAACAACAGGGTCTAAAATTATATGCGCCCCTACATTTTCTGTGATTTTTAAAACTTCGGCTGCAATATCTTGTTCAGATGCTACAATTACGTGAGCCGCACCTGCTTTTAATAAAGCCTCTTTTTTCTTTTGTGAAGTAGTCAAAGCAATAGCAATTCCTCCAACGTAGTTTGTCATCTGAATGGCTGCCAATCCTGCACTGCTAGAAGCTGCGTTAATTACCACAAATTGCCCCGCTTTTAATTGTCCAGAATGCACCACCATTCCAAACATTGTTAAATAACTTGTCCAAACAGATGCTGCTTCGTCAAAAGATAAATTAGATGGGTATTTATGAACAGCATAAGCTGGCATATTAATATATTCTCCATAAGAAGCATAATTGTGTAAAGAAAAACCAGGAACAACATTTACTACATCTCCCACTTCCAAATGCGAAACTTCGGCACCAACTGCTTCAATAATTCCAGCGGCTTCATAACCTAATTGAGCTAGGAAAATAGGATTCTCGATGTACATTCCTTGACGGTACATTGTATCAGCTCTGTTAACACCTATCGATTTAACCTGAATACGTACTTCTTGTGCTGCCGGAAAAGCCACTTCAACTTGTTCAACTTTTAATACTTCTGGTGCTCCAGCTTCGTGGAAAATAACTGTTTTTGATGTTTTTGATAAATTACTCATTGTTTTATTTTTTTAAAATTTTAATAATTTTTGATAAGGCAAAGTTGCATCAAAGGCAAGCCTTGCGACAATGAGATATGATAAAAAAAACCATTGACAAATGTCAACGGTTTCGTAAAAATGTAACAGAGTTTCCGACTTTTGTATTAGAGTGTGTTTAAGCTTCTATTCTAATTTTGCATCAGAAAATCATTTAAAATTAAAAAAATGCAAAAGACAATTTTTATTACAGGGGCTTCTCGTGGATTTGGGAAACTGTGGACAGAAGCTTTCTTAAAACGTGGTGATAAAGTAGTTGCCACAGCAAGAGATATTAAATCACTAGATAGTCTTTCCAAAGAATATCCTGATAATTTCCTGCCTTTACAACTTGATGTAACCAATAGTGAAGAATGTTTTGCCACAGTAAAAAAAGCACAAGAATATCTAGGGGTTCTTGATGTCGTTATCAACTGTGCAGGCTATGGTCTTTTTGGAGCAGTTGAGGAAACAAGCGATGAAGATACCCGCAACTTAATGGAAACCAATTTCTTTGGTTTGGTATGGGTTACAAAAGCAGCATTACCTATTATGCGTCAGCAAGGCACAGGTCATATCATTCAGGTTTCGAGTTTATTAGGTGTTAATCCACTACCTTTAATGGGAATGTACAGCGCTTCAAAGTTTGCAATGGAGGCATTTAGCGAAACATTGGCGATGGAAGTAAAAGATTTTGGAATAAAAGTAACCATTCTAGAACCCAACGCTTATGCAACTGACTTTACAAGTGTTTCGGCAGTTCATGCCGAGGGAATGGAAGAGTACGAGCCTTTGAAAAAAGCCGTTTTTGCGGGATTTTCGGATGATATTTTTGGTGTTCCCGAAGCTACGGTGAAAGCCGTTTGCAAATTGATTGATACACCAGAACCACCATTGCGACTGTTTCTTGGAAAACTCGGATTGCCAACCGTTTCCCAAACCTATAAAGACCGCATAGCAACTTGGGAAGAGTGGAAAGAAGTATCGTTTGAAGCACACGGAAAATAATTATATTTACCAATAAATAATACAGCAGAATCTATTCATTAAAAAATAGGTTCTGCTTAATTAATTTAAAATGAAACATTATAGTACATTAAAAGAACTTCATTCGGCTTATGGATTTCCGTCACCTGAAAATCCATTAATCAGTATCCTTTTTGATGCAGAAAGAGTTGCTGATTTTGGTAATCATATTCCGGAACATACCTGCGACTTTTATATCATTGCTTTTAAAAAAAAGACATCTGGGTCAATGAAGTACGGTTATGGTAAAACAAAATACGACCACGAAAACGGTACAATGTTTTTTCTGAATCCCAGACAGATTATGGAATTTAATGATATTGAACAAAAAGTAGAAGGTTATTTATTGTTCATCCATGAGGATTTTCTTAACGGACATTCATTGCACCAAGAAATAAAAAAATACAGCTTCTTTGAATATGAAGTAAATGAAGCCTTGCACCTTTCGCCAAGTGAAGAAAAAATAATTGGTGAATTGTTTCAGAAAATACTTGTTGAATACAGCAATAATCAAGATGAATTTAGCCGAGAGATTATCCTTTCGCACATTCAATCGTTGCTAAAATATGGTAGCCGATTTTATAAAAGACAATTTATCAATAGAACAATATTATCGGGGCATACTATAAACAAATTTAATGAAGTGCTTGCGGGTTATCTAAAAAAAGATCTAATGCAAAGACAAGGATTACCCACTGTTAAATGCGTTGCATCAAAGCTCAATGTTTCGCCACGTTATTTAAGCGATCTTTTGAAACAGGAAACAGGCAAAACAGCCATAGACCTTATTCATTTATCCTTAATATCCGAAGCTAAAAATTTACTAAAGGCAAACAATCAATCGGTTTCAGAAATTGGCTACACATTAGGTTTTGAAAATTCGCCCTATTTTTCAAAATTATTCAAAAAAGAAGTAGGTATAAGTCCGAAAGAATATAGAGAGCAGTTTTTGAATTAATTACAACTGTTTTTGAGCTTTACAGAAAGATAAAACGAGCCTTACAGCAAAGATATTTGAGAATATACATTCTACTTTTGCAGGCGTATCAACACAACAATAAAATTATGAACTTGCAAAAGGAGGATAAATTGAAAACGATAGGCTATTCAGGAATATTCTTGTCTTGCTATAGTGATTATAGCGAAAAATGTATTCACGCTACGCCCGAACACGTTTTGGTTTATTTGTATTCTGGCGAACAAGTTGTTGAAGACAGAAACAAAAAAATAAAATTGCAGGCAGGAGATTGTGCGTTTATTAGAAGAGATCATCGCTTGAAAATGTACAAAAACAGTAAAGGCGAAGATTTGTATAAAGGCATTTCGTTGACCTTTAAACGCAGTGTACTGCGGGATTTTTACAATAAAATGAATAAATCTGAAATCCCTACGGCTGTAAAAGTTTCCGACAATACTGTATTCAAGTTAGCCCAAAGTCCTGCGATAGAAAGTTTATTTCAATCGCTTACGCCTTATTTTGACAGCAATATAAAACCAACAGAAGCTGTTATAAATTTAAAATTATTAGAAGGAATTTATGCTTTACTAAACAGTAACGAAGAACTTTACCCCATACTTTTTGACTTTGCTGAACCTTGGAAAATTGACCTTTTGGATTTTCTAAACAGTAATTATGCGGAAGAACTTTCGATGGAACAAATTGCCTCTTTTACAGGAAGAAGTTTGGCCACTTTCAAAAGAGATTTCAAGAAAATAAGCAACCTGACTCCACAAAAATGGTTGATAAAAAAACGTTTGGAAATGGCTTATATCAAGCTGAAAGAAGAAAACAAAAAAGTGCAAGATGTTTACATAGAAGTTGGTTTTAAAAACCCTTCTCATTTTTCAACTGCTTTCAAAAAACAATACGGAATTTCGCCCACCGAAATCTAAAATTGAGCTTTATAGAAAAGTAATTTGAGCCTGATGGAAAAGTCAGTCCGAGGCTTTCTCTTTAACTTTGTAATGATAATTCGACTTTTAAAAAACTGAAGCAACATGGATAGAAAGAAATTTATAACAAACGGAATTATAGGTCTAGGGGCCATTGTTGCTTTGCCATTTGCATTATCGGCTTGCACAAAAGATGATAATGATGTTTCAACTACTAGCCCAACAAACGGAAGTGGAAACAATACAGATAATTGTGATGTTTCACCAACAGAAACCATTGGTCCATTTCCTATAAAAACACCAGCACAACTTGCACAGGCAAACATTATTGGCAATAGAACAGGAGTACCTTTACTAATGAATATTACCATTAATGACCAAAGCAATGGTTGTAAACCACTTGCAAATGTTTTTGTAGATGTTTGGCAATGCGACAAAGACGGAAACTATTCGCAATACGGAGGTAATTTTTTGCAAAACACTAACTATACCAATCAAAATTTTCTTCGAGGAAGACAGACTACTAATGCCAACGGACAAGTTTCATTTATTAGTATTTTTCCGGGTTGGTATCCTGGACGAGCACCGCATATTCATGTAGAAGTACTAACAGCCAATGGTGTTTCGCTTTTGGTTACTCAAATTGCATTTACCGAATCTGTTTACTCTCAAGTTTATGCCACTAGCGGATATAATGGTGCTCCAGATAGAACAAACACACAGGACAGCATATTTTCAAATAGTTTAAACTACAACATGGCAGATGCTATAATAGGTAATACATCTGACGGTTTTACACTGTCAAAAACAATTACTGTGGCATAATTCATTTTCAAATATTGTATTAAAGTAGTAGTCTCATTATATTAAAAAATCGAAACAGTGAAAACAACAACAATATTCGAGCGGTTACAAAACGGAGAAACCATATTGCCAAACGACCCCGATGCTTATCGAATGAGAGAAGCCTCTTTTAATACTAAAAAGCTATTTGTTCAGATGAATAATTCATCAAACCCTGATGAAATTAGAGATTTTTTAAGCCAAATTACGGATACTGAAATTAACGAGAGCGTAACCGTATTTACACCATTGTATATCAATTACGGAAAACATACCAAAATTGGCAAAAATGTATTCATTAACTTCAATTGTGTCTTTCTGGATTTGGGCGGAATTATCATAGAAGATAATGTGTTAATAGCACCAAAAGTAAGTCTTTTAACAGAAGGACATCCAACAACAATTGAAGACCGACATTCTTTAATTCCGAAACCTATTCACATCAAAAAAAATGCTTGGATTGGTGCCAATGCCACCATTTTGCAAGGTGTTACTGTTGGCGAAAATGCTATTGTAGCATCGGGTTCTGTAGTTTTAAAAGATGTTCCAAACAATAGCATCGTAGGCGGAATTCCTGCAAAAATCATTAAAAACATTCAACCTTAAAAGCCATAATTATGAAATTGAAATCTTTAATTACAATTATAGTTGTTGTTTTTACTTTTTCTTTTTGTACTGCAAGTTGTAGTAATAATGATGGTGCATCGCCAACCCAAAACGTTGGAAACGATACAACTGGCAACGGAAATAATAACACTTCAACTACCAAAATGAAAATTACTATTGGCACAGCAGTTTTTACAGCAATTTTGTATGACAACCCAAGTGCAACTGCTTTTAAAGCAAGGCTACCACTCACTATCAATATGACAGAATTGAATGGAAACGAAAAGTACTACAACTTTCCTAGTCCACTTCCAACAAATGCTTCAGTTGGAGGCGATATAAAAGTGGGTGACTTAACACTTTACGGGAACAATGTTTTAGTGCTTTTTTATAAAGATTTCAATACTTCGTACAGTTATACAAAACTCGGATATATAGACAATCCTACAGGACTTGCTACTGCATTGGGTTCAGGAAATACAACTGTAAAATTTGAGAATAATTAAAAATCAAAAAGAAATAGACACTAACAAAAACGAACTGACCGAAATTTTCCCGAAAGGAAATCCTTTACCGCAAGAATGGTTCACAGGGAAAACCTATTTGCATTCTATGGTTGCCAAAGACAAAAACAATGATTTTTCGGCAGGAAGTGTGACTTTCGAGCCTGGTGCAAGAACCAAATGGCATACACACCCAAAAGGACAAGTTTTAATTATAATTGAAGGCAGCGGTTTTTATCAACAAAAAGGAAAAACCGCACAAGTCATAAAAAAAGGAGATGTGGTAAATATTCCCGAAAACACCGAACATTGGCACGGTGCAAACGCAACAAAAAAAATGGTGCATATTGCCATTACCAATTACAAAGATGATGTACAGGTGACTTGGCTAGAACCAGTAACAGATGAAGAGTATAACGGAGTTAATAATCAAAAATGAAATGAAAAAAATCACATTAATTATAGCAGCAGTGATATTGTCTCTAGGACAATTAGCAGCGCAAACAAAACAGCAATCTACAAATAAAAATTCAAAAAAAATGGAAACAACTGAACACTATACTTTTGAATTAAGCAAGAATGTTACAAGACAAAAAATATCATTCAAAAACCGTTATGGTATCACGCTTTCAGGCGATTTGTATCTTCCAAAAAATGCAGGAAACCAAAAATTGGCGCCTTTGGTAATCAGCGGGCCTTTTGGTGCCGTAAAAGAACAATCATCCGGTTTGTATGCCAACCAAATGGCAGAACGTGGTTTTGCAGTGGTAGCATTCGACCCATCTTACACAGGCGAAAGCAGTGGCGAACCAAGAAATTTGGCTTCACCAGAAATCAATACCGAAGATTTTAGTGCTGCTGTAGATTTTTTGGGAATTCAAAAAAATGTGGATAGAAATAAAATAGGCATCATCGGAATCTGTGGTTTTGGCGGTTTTGCATTAAACGCAACTGCGGTTGATAAACGAGTAAAAGCCGTTGCTACTGCTACTATGTATGATATGACTAGAGTAATGTCTAAAGGATATAATGATTCCGTAACTTTGGAACAACGTACAAAAATGCTGGAGCAAATAGGACAACAACGTTGGAAAGATACAGAAAATGGCACATTTGCTTACGGACCAGAGGGCAATAAAGCGTTAACTGATGATGCACCACAATTTTTAAAAAATTATTACGACTATTATCGAACCAAAAGAGGCTATCATGAACGCTCGGTAAATTCAGGAAACGCTTGGACCGCAACTACACCTTTAGCGTTTATGAATATGCCCATCTTAACCTACATCAAAGAAATTTCGCCTAGACCCATTTTAATTATTGTAGGCGAAAAAGCACATTCAAGATATTTTAGCGAAACGGCCTATGAAAATGCAGTAGAACCAAAAGAACTAATGATTATTCCAAACGCTGTACATATAGATTTGTATGATAAAGTAGATGTTATTCCTTTTGCAAAATTGGAAGTTTTCTTTAAAGAGAATTTAAAATAGAAGTTAAATCACAAAAAACCGTTGACAATTCATCAACGGTTTTTATCATTTTAAAACTATTTTATGGCTTGTTTTCTAATTCGGCTCAAGGTCTCTTTGGTAATACCCAAAAAAGAAGCGATAAGATGTTGTGGAAACCGTTGAATAAATTGAGGATGATTTTTAGCAAATTCTTCATAGCGTTTTTCGGCTGTATTGCTAATAGTAGAATTTAATCTTCGTTGATTAGCAATAGCATTTCGTTCGTCCATTAAACGTATCATTTCTGTCATCGAGGGAATTTTCGCCATTAAATCAAGCATATCTGCTCTAGTTATAAGTAGTATGTCAGTATCCTCCCAAGCATCAATATTATATATAGAAGGCGTTAACATTGTAGAACTTTCTCTATCATTTGCCCAATAATTTTCAATGAATAGTTGCACAATATGTTCTACACCTTTTTCATCTACGCGGTATTGACGCATAGCGCCTTTTACAATAAAACCAGCGTACTTGCATACATCACCTTCTTGCAAAAAATATTGTTTTTTTCTTAACTTTTTTGGTTGAAAAGTCGCTTCGATTACAGCAATTTCTTCACTTGTGAGTGGCTTAGTCGCATACTGATTGATGTAAATTATTAATTTATCATGCATTTGATTTCGTCATTATATTAAAACAATGCAAGATATAAAAAAAGTGTGACTCTATTTAGTCGCATCATTTACTGGCTGGCTATCTACAAACTGCTCAAAACTGATGATTTTACTATCGTTTAATTTCCAAACATGAGCCACTCTAGCGGTGAATGATTTGCCTGTAATCTTATAGGTTCCTGTGTAAGTTCCGTAAGCCACTACTTTATCATCGCTAGCAACATAATCTTCTGGAGTAAATTTATAATCCATCCACTCGCTTCCTAATCGGCTAAAAACGTTTTTGATTACATTTTCTAAACCAATATAAGTTCCTGCATACGGAAACCCTTTGGCCTCTTTCCAAATTATATCTTTAGCTACATATTTGGCCAAATTTTTACCGTTTTCTTCCGAAGTTTTTCCTTCGTAGGTGCTTTTTATAATGTCAAGATTTGTCATTGCTTTTTTATTTAAAGAACAGCTTGACAATACCAAAAGCAAAGCCAAGCTGCATAGAATTGATTTTACCATTTCATTTCTCCTGTATTTACTTTTGCTCCTATTTGCAAACCTGTTTCAAAAGTAAGGGTTGGATATTTTGTTTTCAAAGCTGTAATTAAAGCTTCGGATGTTGTATTGGTTTTTAAAGCTTCTTCATAGAATTGTATGTACGTTTTCGTGAAATTTACGGCAGTTACATCAAATGGAGAATTTGAATTGGCGTGAGCAGGAATTACAATTTCAGGATTCAAAGCTGTAATTTTATCTAAAACTGAAATCCAGTTTTTGCGAGCTTCTGTAGTTTGTGCATCTGCCATCCAAAGATGAAAAGTGGTTCCAAAAATATTTATTCCGCCAACAACTGCTTTGATAGAAGGGATCCAAACAAAAGTTTTAGAAGGAAATTCTTGTAAGCCAATAATTTCTAATTGATGACCTTCTAATTCAATGCTGTTTCCTTTTAAAACCTGTGGCAAAACAACATTTGACGTAATGGCTTTACCTAATCGTTCGCCCCAAACGTCTAGTTTTTTTTGTGCTGTAGCCTTGATAGCTTCTACCGAAGCTGGTGAAGCATAAGCGACTACATCAGGGAAATATTTTTTGAATATTTCCAATCCAAAATAGTAATCAGGATCTGCGTGAGAAACATAAATAGTAGTCAATTTTTTACCACTTGCTTTAATTTCCTGCGCTACTTTTTCGGCATCCGCCAAAGTAAATTGAGCGTCAATCAAAACGGCATCCGTTTTTCCTGATACAATTACCGATGCTACACCAAAACTGTTTTCTGATGCGTTGTAAACTTGAAGTTTCAAATCTTTGGTTTCGATAGTTTTGAAACTTTGTGCTTGTGATTCCATATTAAATAAAATTAAGGTTGCTAAAAATACTGTTGCGATAATTGGTTTCATTCTTCAATTATTAAATTAGTTAAAAAAAAGTGTGTCAATTTGTTTTTGAATGGCTTCAAATGGTGCATGACCCTGTTCTAAAACATACAGATTACCGTCTTTTTCGGCTAAAAATGTTGGATAAGAACTGGCGTATTTTTGTGCCAAAATAAAGGTTTCTTCTGTTTCCTTTTTGATTGTTTCAGAATGGAATACTTCTAAAAAATCGGTTTTATCTAATCCCAAATTTTCACAAATACTCAAATACGTTTCGTCTTTATTCAAGTCTTTTCCTTTTACATACCTTGCTTTTTGAACTTCAATAGCAAACGGAATAGCCTCTGAAGCGCATAATTTTTTTATAGTAACGATAGCTCTTGATGGAATTTCGCTGTCTAAAATGATACTTTCATTTTCTATAAATTTAAAATAGTCTTTTCCGAATTCAGTTCCCGTAGTTTGCTGTACTTGCGAGTCGTGTTTTTTGATAAATTGTGCCATTGGCTTGGACTGTTTTCTGGTATTTTCTCCAATCCACATTCCAGCAGGTAAAATCTCAAAAGTTAGCTTGTCTTTGTATTTATCGTACAATTCTTGGGTGTTGGTAATGTTTCCATAACACCAACCACAAAGCGGATCCATTACATAAATTAGTTTATTCATCGTTTTGTTCTATAATTTAATATGCCTAGTTATTCAAAAAAGCATAGAAATAGTGATTACTATATTGGTATGAATTTATCATTTAATGACTTACAAAATTAAAGCAAATTAGTTTACTTTTGTAATATAGTAACAAAAAGTAATGGTAACAACAAGGTAACAAAGTAACTTATGGAGGCAAATCAAAATGAAGAATCAGAGTGTACTTTAATCATTAGAGCAGCACACGATGCAATGGATGTACTGAATGGCAAGTGGAAAATTCCAATTATTGCGGTACTTTGTTTCAGTAAAAAAAGATATTCCGATCTTTTAAAAGAAATTAAAGGAATATCAGGGAAAATGTTGAGCAAAGAATTAAAGGATATGGAATTAAATCAGCTTTTAAAAAGAACTGTTTTAGAAACACAGCCAATAACCGTAGAATATGAACTTACCGAACACGGAATAAAATTAAAGGACTCAATTAAACATCTTGCTATTTGGGGTACGGCATACAGAAAAGAAATTATTAAAGAGTAAAATGATATTTTATATTTTTTATAATGGTAGAGCAATACTTCTTAATACGTTTTTTTAAATAAAATTTTATGATATAAGATTATTTTTGAGTAATTTTCTTTCGAATTTTACTCAAAAAAACATTCGTAATTCCTAAATAAGCTTCAATTTGAATGTTTAATAGTCGTTGCAACAGTTGATGATATTTCTCTAAAAATTCGATATAACGGCTTTCTACTGTTTTTCTCAAATTTTTTGCATTTGTATTGTTCAAAATTGTAACACTACTTCATCTACAATCTGTTAACTGCTGTAAACACTGATTTGTTACTTTCTTTTACAGAAATCAGCAAATTTTAAACTGGTTAAATAAGCCTAGAAACATAACTATTAGAATTTAAATCAACATATTTACTTGATTAATAAATATTTAGCCTATATAATTAAAAAATATAGTTGTAATAATTTCTCTCCCAATTAAAACAAATTACTTAAACATTTAAACTGCATTCCATTATTAGTTAACTACTTTCAGTCCTATAATTCCAACTAATAAAAACTGGAAATGAGCTCAAATATTTCACTATATAGAATATGTGGATTTTGTGGATTTGAATTTGTTGCACATAAGACCACAACAAAGCATTGCTTATTAAAATGTTCCAGCAAAGATTATAAACGAAGAGTAAAAAATCAGAAAATTGAAAAATCAAACCTTCAAACAATCAAAATAAAAAATCAGCCACTTATTGATCTTAAAGACAAAGAATTTTTAAATGTAAAACAATTTGCATTGCTTTTAGGTTTTTCAGTTAAAACTGTCTATCGTTTGATCAATACCAAAACAATAAATGCGTATAATACCATTTTATATTTAAATTTACTGGAATAAAAACAGGTGATTTGTCATTTCGACGGAGGAGAAATCACATATACACTCACATTATGTGATTTTTCATTCCTCAGATTGACAAATGGTTAATCCAGTAATTTTAATGTCAAATTGGTATAACTTTTCTAAAAGAAAAACTCTAATTAAGAGATCCGAAATTAATGCCTTATTTGAAAAGCTAAAAATTGGATTTGAAGTTGTTATCAGACCTATAGAAAAATCAAAACAGGCTGAAATAAAAGACTGTTATACTATTACTGAAATACAAAAGAAATTTAATATCTCAAGTGGTACTTTATACAATCTTATAAAACGTAACAACATAAGTAAATTTTCACAAGGAAAGTTTACTTACGTTGCCAAAAAGGATATTGAAGCTTTTATAAAAATAAAACTATAATCAAAACTAATATAAAAAAGGCGAAATCTGAGTACCCTATAATAGATTTTCCTCGAAAATATATCAATTTTGAACTATCAGATTAAAGCAGTAGATTTCTAATGCAGGTATCTGATTTAAATTATTCCTTGCGCATTTCATTAAAAAAAGGAGTTGCTTTTTCCTCTACACATTTAGCCGCATATAAATACATAGCCGCACTCCAAGTCTGCCAATTTTGACCTTTAGGCTCCCCGTTCTGTGCTTTTATCCATTCATTAAAACCAAATTCCATATTTTCCTCGTTTATGTAATTTGCGAATTTTTCGTTATTAGAAGCTGCAGATTGAGTTGAAATATTTATTTTTTTTAAGCATTCCGTTAATGCTATTAATTTTTGTTCAGCCAATGCAAATCTTTTTGCAGCCACTAATGCAGCCACATAAAAACCGCATATAAACGGCCAAATACCACCATTATGATACTCTCCCGGATTATTAAACTGGGAATATCTATCGTGCCAATCAGGATCGTCTGGATTGGTAAAAGGGAAAAAATTGGGAGGCAAATCGACAACTAATAGTCCTTTATTTTTCATGGCTTCGCATTCGGCCTCTATCCAGAAAACCATTTCATCAGCTCTTGCTGGTGAAGCGATTCCTGATAAAATAGCAAAACAATTTCCTAACAAATCAAAACGTTCACTGCTATATATTTTATAGGACCAAAACGCATAATACGGTTTGTCTTTCAATGCCAAACCTTCATGCACATGATGATGAATGACGCCTCCTGTAATGGTAAATCGTTCCATTTCATGGTAGAGATTCTTAGCTCTTTCTGATTGATTTAAAATTTTCAAAAAACTATAGGTCAAAGTATTTACAAACAATCCGTAACCGAGTACCCACTGTTCATCTCGCCAGTCACTAGTGGGTTGCTGGGCAATCAAACACATATCTGACGGACTTTGATATTCCATCCAGACTAATGCTTTCTGAACGGCTTCTTTTAAAAAATTGGGTTCGTTATTTACTTGTCTGTAAATACTAACTCCCAATAAAAATAACGGTGTTGTATCGCTTGATCCTCTGTCATCAGAATCATGAACCAAAGATGGAATATGTCCCCTTTCTGACTGATTTTTTGCTAAAGTTTCCAAAACCTTCCGAATGCTATTTAATAACAGTTCATTTCCAGAAACTGCAATTCCGAGAATCGAAATTAATAAATCTCGGGTATAGGGTTCCGGATACCCCCAACCTGCAGTTCGAGGAAGTCCATCAAAGGGGCCGTGCATGTTGTGCAAAAGCACTTCTAGAGCGGCTTTTTTGGCTGCGATTATTGCTAAAATATGTTGAGAATTAATCATTACAGTTTATTTTATCCCTAATTTATCGTTCATGATTTCTATAAATCTTTTGGCAACAATTTTATAATCAAAATTTTCGACTACTCGTTTTCTACCAGCTTTTCCCATTCTTTCCCTTAATTCGGCATCGTTCATCAAGGTTAATAATCCTGTGGCAATATCTTGAACATTTGCACGATAATCGACAGTTCGTGGTTCTTTAAATTTAACTTTATAATTGTTTTTAAATCCTGATTCATCACCAAGGATAACTTCGTTAACCACAATTTTTTTTGCAACATTGGCTAAAAATGCGGTTTCGCCATCAATCAAGGTGTCCAGCATTCCCATAGCTTTAATACCAATAACAGGTTTTTCGCAAGCACCCGCTTCTATTTGCGGCATCCCAAATCCTTCTAATCGAGAGGGAGCAGCATAAATATCGCAGGCAGCAATGAGGTATGGCATAAAATTTCGAGAAATGGTGTTGGTCGCATAGGTAACATTCTTTTCGATACCAAAGTCGGATGCCATTTGCAGGTCGGTGAGGTTCTGAGATTTTGTTCTTGGCTGTGGCCAAACTTTGCAGACATATTTCCAGTCTGGAGCTATATTATCAATAATTGCCAAGGCTTGCATAACTTCTTGAGCACCTTTGGATGCGGCATCACCGCCTACAGTTAGAATCATTAACTGATCGGGAGAAATGCCCAAAGATTCTCTAACAGCCAGTATTTTAGGATTATTTTTATCGTAAGACTGAAAAGAATCTGTATTGCATCCCACCGGAAGCACTTCAATTTTATCACCATTGATTCCGTCTCTAACATACATTTCTTTTACCCAATGTGAAGTGACCAGTATTAAAGGTAGCTCATTTAAAACTTCTTGATAATTGGCAATGTAACCATCGGCAACCAGCCACGGGACGGGCAGAACCCCATATCGCTGTGGATGCAGAATCAACTGTGGTGTATGGCCCCAGTAGCCAACACCAACCACTACATCGGGTTGAAACCAACGGTAATACCACTCTTTTTCTTGAGCGGATTCAAAATGAACCGCGTGGGCATCAACGCCTAATTCTAACAAGCCTTTATATAAAAGATCCCCTTGAGTTGCCAATCCGCCTGGTGAAGGCGGATAATCATAAAGCACTAATACTTTCATATAAATAATATTTTAGTTTTGGAAACAGAGTGTCGCCATGATAATATTTATTCGTGTTTTCGTTTGAAATCATGGAGATTTCGTAGAAAATAATTCTATTAAATTAGCTATTCAAAAATTCAATCGCTTCATTGGTCTTTCTGAAAACCCAAAATGCTTCCGCTTTTGGTGTTGTCACTGCTTCCCAGCTGGTTTTCTCAAAACCATAGGTTTCGATTATTAATTTATATTTTCTAATCCAAATTTCATTAGTAAGCGTTTCAAAATAAGAAGCCTTTTTAATTGGTCTTGGAAAATACTTTTTATTCCCATCTTCGTAGGCAAATGCCCATAGCTCATTAGCTGTAATCATGCTGTCGTTCCAAAGCATGATTACAGCTTTACTAACTTCTTCGTGCCGCAAATGTTTTGTGTATTCACCCCGCGGACTATGGGTTACTATTAAATCATAATGCTTTTCAGGCAGTAAATCCAATATGTGGTGCGCAACTTCAATAGTACCCAAAGGTTTTTGTTCGGGTTCATCATCAAGATTACCCATTATTCCTTGTGAATTTAGAATTTTTAAAACCTTGTAAAATTTAGAAGAACGGTCTTCATCATTTTTTCTGCAAAGACTGATAATGAAAAGGTTCCAATGAGGATTATTCAGTATGGTTCCGCCTGCCCAAAGGATTTCGTCATCGGGATGAGCAACAATTATGGCTACAGTTTTATACGGTTTACCATCCATTTTCAAAATTATTTTAAAACAGAATTTATAACAGTGATCACTATTTTTTGAATTTTTTCATTTTCTATTTTAGCTTTATTAAAAGTACTAAAAAGAACTAAAAATTCTATATATTTATTTCAAAATTCACTTTCTTTGACGGAATTGTACTACAAAATAACAAAATGAATTTTATGTCCTTTTGTAGCGAATAACGACACTTAAATCTGCTTACTATCTTTAAAAACAATTAAAGTTATAAGAAAAAAATTAGATGATTTATATAAAGCTACTTTATCATTAAATCCCAGATATAACTTATTCTAAACTCAAGTATTTGTTTGCTTCATTTCGTGAATTCCTTCAAAACCTTTTGCAAGATTTGTTCAAATGGGTGTCCCTACTCCGACAAACTAATTCTTCATTTTATTGATTTTATCATGATTAAGAATTGTTAATTTGCCTCCTTTTTTTTCAATCAGCCCCTCATTTTTAAATTCAGTTAGTGTACGACTTACCGTTTCAGATGCTGTGCCAGACATCGCGGCAAGGTCATCTCTACTGATACTGACACTTTCAGTTGCATCATTAGGCTGTGTAAACAAACGCAAAATAGCTTCTGCAATCCTTTTCCTTACCGATTGATAGGCTAGCTGTAAAAGGTGCGTATCTTTATTGCGTATTTCATTGGACAGAATTTTAAGAAACTTCCCAGCAACATCTGGATACAACCGAAGTAACTCATCAAATTGGGTTTTAGGAAAAAAGCACAAGTGGCTGTCTTCAAGGGCAGTTGCAGTATCATCGTAGGGTTTATTAGAAAGGATGATGTTAGTCCCTAAAAAATCATCTGCTTGGCATATACCCGTCATAAGCTCACGCCCGTCTTCTGCCATTTTAATGGTCTTGATTTTTCCTGAAAGCACAAGATAAATACCCGTAGCACTATCACCTTCATAATGCACCACCTGATTTTTCTTGAACAGCCTGCTTTTACGATCGGCAATGATGTTCTTTAATTCACTCAATCCTTCATTTTTAGGAAGAAGATTATCCAACTGTTCCAATGATTTGCTATAAAAATCATGTTGTAAGTGTTTTTTCTTTAATCTTATTTCTATAGCACTTAGGAGTTCTAATCTACCAAATGGCTTTGTAAGATAATCATCTGCCCCCATTTCCATCCCTTTACGTAAATCAAGCCGTTCCGATTTTGAGGTAATAAAAATAAATGGGATATTGTTGGTTTCCAGGTTTTTATTAAGAAGGTATAATACACCGTAACCATCAAGTTCTGGCATCATAATATCGCACAGAATCACATTGGGCAAATACAGCGTTGCCATTTCCACACCTTGTTTACCATTTTTGGCTAAAACCACTTCATAATCTGCCAATTCAAGAATTTCAAGTATATTTTCCCTTATTTCATTATTGTCTTCTATTACCAATACTTTGCTCATATCATTGAAAATGTTAGTGTAAATAATGTTCCCTTGTTTATGGTGCTGCTATACGAAATGGTGCCTTTCATAAGGGCAACATATCGGTCAACAATATTTAAACCAAGTCCAGTTCCTGGAATATTTCCTGTATTCTGTGCTCTAAAAAAAGGCTCAAGCAGATGTTGCAAATCTTCTTCTGGAATTCCTATCCCTTCATCCTTTACGCTAATGATGCAATGTGTATCATTAATTTCGGTATTGAACTCAATACAACAGGTATCAGCAGAATATTTTATGGCATTAGTAATTAAATTTATGATACTGTTCTTAAGTAAATTTGGGTCAAGATTGATTAGTTTTAGAACACCAGAATGTGTAAAATGTATTTGTTGTTCTTCTTTTGCGAGTAATTGCATCTCTTCTGTAATTTCTTCTGCTAATTGTACCAAATCAAAACAAGTTACATTAGCTTTAACTGTGCCTACTTCTAATTGCTCAATGTATAAAAAATCGTTTAGAACAGTAGTTAGATTAGTTACTGCATTAATTATTTTGCCTGCATGTTTAATGATATTGGCATTTTCTAATGGTTCAGCATATTTCTCGATAAGCGATGCAGATAAATGTGCTGTACTTAATGGAGTACGAAACTCATGGGAAGCCATTGATAAAAATCTGTTTTTCAATTTGCTGAGTACCTTTTCTTTCTTTAAGGTCTCACTTACTTTTTCTTTTGATTTTTCAAGAGCCTTTATGGTATTGTTGAGAGTTTTCGTTCGCTCCTCAACAAGTTCTTCTAAATGAGAAGCATAATTTTTTAGGCGTTCTTCATCTATTTTCTGTTGAGTAAGGTCATGTATAAATCCGGCATATATTTTCCTGCTCGTATATTTAACTTCACTTACTCCAAGTTTAAATGGAAATAGGTATCCGTCTTTAGTTGTACCGATAAACTCTCTTCCGATTCCCATTATATGGGCTTCGCTTAAAATCTTATACTGCTGCAGGGAATAATCATGGAATTTCCTATCCTCAGATGGCATGAGCATAGAAATGTTATTTCCTAAAACCTCCTGCTCTGAATAAGCAAATAGTTTACAGGCAGATGGATTAATACTTTCAATAATTCCAAAATCATTAATCGTTATAATACCGTCTAAGGCGTTATTTACTAGAGCGTTTAGTAAGGCAGTATTTTCCATAACTAGTTCATTAAAAACATATTCACTATTAGTAAATGTCGCACATTAAAACATATAAGTATTTATATAATTACAATATTATATTGTAAAATTTACTTAACTGCCATTTATTCTGTTTGAATTGATAATAAATGATATAAATCACATATAGTACTGTTCATTCTCATTTCAACTCAACGGTTTTTGTTCCAGCTTTGCATTGTTACATAATGAATAAACCTATAACGCGTTGGGTGCAATTTATAAAATCTATATCAAACACATAGAAACATAGATTTTAAGTATAAATAAATAATACAAAAAGAAATACATTTCTTTCACATAGCTGACTATGTGTGTCTAAAATAAGTGAAACGCCTACTTTTTAGTTCTCAGAATCTATGTGTTTAAAATAATTACACCCAACGGGTTAAACCTATATAATATTCAAATAAATAAAGGAAAATGAAAACAGATGAAGTTTTACAGCAAAATGTAATGCATGGATTGAAATGGGAACCCCTTATTACTAATTGTAATTTAACAGTGATTTCAAATAATGGAATAATAACACTTACAGGTAGCGTAGATAATTATACAAAGAAAACACAAGCCGAAAATGTGATAAGAAAAATTGCTGGAGTAAAATCAGTAATCAATAAAATTGATGTAATAATAAATAGCTGGGAAGAAAAAAAGGATATTGAAATAATATCCAAAATTCTTACTATTTTCAGATGGAATTGGAATACGTTAAACGACACCATTAAAGTTAAGGTCATCAATGGATGGGTAACACTATCTGGAGAAGTAGAATGGAACTATCAGAAAGAAGCAGCGAAAGAAGCCGTTATTAAACTAATTGGTGTAAAAGGAGTTAGCAATAACATTACTATAAAATCTCAAAGCGATAATAAAATAGATTCAACTACCCTTAAACTTGCGATACAAAATCATCTCGCTCTGGATTCAAAAAATATTGAAATAGAGGTCTCAGATTCAAAAATAACTTTAAAAGGAACAGTCGATTCCTGGTGCCAAAAAGAACTTGCTGAACGCATTGCATGGAAAGCACGAGGTGTTATAAATATTGACAACGAACTAATGATTGAAGAATAATAAAATAAAATAATTAAAAATGAAAATAGAAAAAAAATTAGGCATTTGTATGGATCATGCCAATGCGCACCTTATCGAATTTTCTGACGGGGTAAAACCCAAGGAAACAATTTCACTTGATTTTGACAATCAGGATAAGGATGAAACGCTACAACGAAGTGAAAGCGAAATGCATAACAAACAACAACAAAGAAAAAATGCCTATTATAAAAAATTGGCAACTGTAATCAAGGATTTTACTGAGGTAGTATTGTTTGGAGCAACCAATGCAAAGTCGGAACTCTTTAATTTTTTAAGACAAAATCATCTATTTGATAGCATAAAAATTGAAGTAATAAACACTGATAAAATGACCGACAATCAGCAACATGAATTTGTTCGAAAGCATTTCAAAAAATTTGAAATTAAAAATTTGTAAACAATGTAACATCTTTCTGAATTGCGATTAAAAGTGTTTGACATCACTTTTTGGTGTGCGGTCGGTCATTTCTATTCACACGAAATAAACTCAAATTTGCAATATAATTTATCTAAAGTTTCTTAAAGTAAGATACGGGTGAAGAACTATAAATAAAAAAATTACATGAAAACAAATGAAGATTTACAGCAAGATGTTCAGGATGCTATCAAATTTGAACCAATGATGCATGCTGCCGAGATTGGAGTAACCGTAAAAGACGGAATTGTAACACTTAGCGGAACTGTTGATGCTTATTTCAAAAAGACAGAAGCTGAAAATGCGGCTAAGAATGTTGCAGGCGTAAAAGCAGTTGTAGAAAATATCACTATTAAATACAATGATTTTTTAAAAAACGACAACGATATAGCCAACGAAATACTTAAAGCTCTAAGCAATAATTGGTCTGTACCTAAAGATGTAATAAAGGTAAAAGTAGAGGACGGTTGGGTTACGCTTGATGGAGAATTGCCTTGGAACTACCAAAGAGATGCTGCAAAAAGTGCCGTAAACTATCTTATTGGGGTTAAAGGCATTACAAATAACATCAAAATCAAATCGGAAGTTAGTGATGCGGTTGAGAAAAAGCATGTCGAAAACGCATTAGAACGTCATTGGTCTATCAATGCCAAAGATATTACGGTTGAAGTATCAGGGACTATGGTAACCTTAACAGGTAATGTAACTTCATTATACCAAAAAGAAGAAGCTGGACGTATTGCTTGGAATACGCCAGGTGTATTGTCAGTAAATAATAAACTAGAAGTGGAATACGATTATTCATTTATTGACTAAAACATTACATTCTAAATAACAACAAATACAAATAATTATGAAAATAATATTCACAATAATAGTCCTCACGTCAATAATATCAACAATGCTAATGAATACCATTGGAAAAAAAGTAAAAAACGACTACAAGGAAAATGCAAAAATAGAATAACATTTTTTACGTAAAAAAATACCAATATGAAAATACTTATTGTACTTACATCCCATGATACTTTAGGAACCAGTGGTCTAAAAACTGGTTTTTGGGTAGAGGAATTTGCGGCTCCCTATTTTGTTTTTGCAGATGCAGGAGCAACCATAACAATTGCTTCTCCAAAAGGAGGTCAACCACCCGTTGATCCCAAAAGTGAAGCGCCAGAAGCACAGACTTCAGATACTCAACGATTCTACAAAGACAATGAAGCTATTGACCTTGTAGCCCATTCCTTAAAATTAAGCGAGATAGATCAAGCTGATTACGATGCCGTATTCTATCCTGGTGGTCATGGCCCGCTATGGGATTTAGTAGATGATAAAGATTCCATCAATCTAATTGAAGGATTTTTTAACCACCAGAAACCCATCGCTTTCGTATGTCATGCACCAGCAGCTTTAATTAACGCAAAAGCCAAAAATGGTCATTCATTAGTAAAAGGAAAACACCTCACCAGCTTTTCGAATACAGAAGAAGAAGCACTAAAACTAAGCAAAGTAGTTCCTTTTTTACTAGAAGATGAGCTTACAAAACTCGGTGCTCATTACAGTAAAGGAAAAGATGGCGAATCTTATGTAAAAAAAGATGGTTTACTGGTTACTGGACAAAATGCTGCCTCTTCACTAGCGGTAGCAAAATTGCTACTTGAAACACTCAAAGGAGAAAAACAGGAATAATGATTAGTAGCCTGTTTTCATAAAATGAGTAAAACTATATTAATAGAAAAAAAACAATGATACAAGTCAAAAAAGAAGGTGTAATATTAGCCAAAACGTTGTTTCCATTTGAGGATGAGGGCGTACTGAATCCCGCAGCCATAAGAGAAGGTAATTTTGTTCATCTCTTTTATCGTGCCGTCAGCAAAGGCAATCATTCCAGTATTGGGTATTGTAAACTAGAAGGTCCTTTATTGGTCGCCAATAGACACAAAAAATCACTTCTATCACCCGAATTTGACTATGAAAGTCATGGTATGGAAGATCCTAGGATAGTAAAAATAGATGACCTATATTATTTGACCTATACAGGCTATGATGGTACAAATGCCCTAGGCTGTTTGGCTGTTTCAAAAGATTTAATACATTTTGAAAAAAAAGGAATTATAGTTCCGCAGATTAGCTTTGCTTTATTTGATGAACTGGCAGAACAAGAGAGTCCTATCAATCATAAGTATTTCCGTTACAACCAACACATCGGTTTTGTAGAAGCGGATAAAGAAAAATCGCTGGTTTGGGACAAAAATGTTATTTTTTTTCCAAGAAAAATAAAAGGAAAATTTTACTTTCTGCACCGTATTAAGCCTGAAATTCAGATCATTGTAGGTATCGAAGATTTAAAAGATTTGACAGAAGCATTCTATCAGGATTATTTAAGCCATTTTAATGATTATGTAGTGCTAACTTCAAAATTTGATCATGAAATTAGTTATATAGGCGGTGGCTGCCCTCCGATAGAAACCGATCAAGGCTGGTTGTTAATTTATCATGGTGTCAAAGACGGACTCAATGGATACATTTATTCCGCATGTGCTGCTTTGCTAGATTTAGAAAACCCCAGCAAAGAAATAGCTCGACTACCCTACCCCTTATTCAAACCAGAATTAGATTGGGAACTAAAAGGTGAAGTAAATAATGTTTGTTTTCCAACTGGAGCGGTAGTTTTTGACGATAGTTTATACATCTATTACGGTGCTGCTGACGAAAGAGTTGCTTGTGCTTCAGTTTCATTTTCAGGATTGGTAAAAGAATTAATGCTTTATAAAAAATAAGATGATAAATAAAATCAGGTCAAATCGCAATAATGGATATACTGTTCAAAACAGTAAATCTTACAACTTGGGTAAAATTCAAATCAAAAAGTATGAAAATTTGCCCGAAATTTTATTTATTACTTCCTATCCACCTCGTGAATGTGAGATTGCAACCTATTCTCAAGACTTGATTTTGGCTTTAAATAACAAATTCCAAAACACATTTGATATAAAAATTACAGCATTAGAAATGAGCTACGACAAACATCTCTATAATGATCAAGTAACCTATGTTTTGGAAACAGATAATAAGCATTCGTATGATGCACTTGCGAAAAACATCAATACGAATGAGGCAATAGAATTAGTCTTGATCCAGCACGAATTTGGATTATTTAAAACCAATGAAAATGATTTTATTCTTTTTTTAAAAGCGGTAAAAAAACCTATTATAATTGTCTTTCATACTGTCCTACCTAATACTGATACAATTCTTAAACAAAACATAGCCCAAATGGATGCTATTGTTGACTCCTTTATAGTGATGACCAATGCATCTGCAAAATTGCTGGAACAGGATTATGGTATTTTGGAAAATAAGATTTCAGTTATTCCCCACGGAACACATTTGGTAAAATACTCAGACAAAGAAGTTTTAAAAGAAAAATACAAATTGTCAGGCAAAAAAATAATTTCCACATTTGGTTTGCTGAGTTCTGGAAAATCTATCGAAACCACATTAGACGCAATGCCAGTAATTATCGATAAAAACCCTGACATCCTATTTCTTATTATTGGTAAAACACATCCTTCAGTTGTAAAAGAAGAAGGAGAAATATACCGTCACAGTCTGGAACAAAAAATTGAAATACTAGGACTGCAACAGAATGTCAAATTCATCAATGCCTATTTACCACTTGAGGAATTACTCGATTATTTACAGCTTACGGATATTTATGTTTTTACCTCAAAAGATCCAAATCAGGCTGTAAGTGGTACATTTTCGTATGCTATAAGCTGTGGTTGTCCTGTTGTCTCCACTCCTATTCCACATACAAAAGAACTATTAAAAGATAAAGGAGCAACTATTTTTGATTTCGGAAATTCAGTGCAATTGGAAAAGCAAGTAACATTGTTATTGGATAATCCAGAGTTATGCATCGAAATTTCAAATAATGGTATCCATAAGATGGCTTCAACGGTTTGGGAAAATTCGGCTATTGCCCATACCCGATTATTTGACAGCTTTTTGCAAAGAAAACTAAAATTGAATTATAGAATACCTATAATCAACCTAAATCATTTCAAAGCATTAACAACTCCATTTGCAATGATACAATTCTCTATAATCAATAAACCCGATTTAAAAAGCGGTTACACTCTTGATGATAATGCAAGGGCTCTGGTAGCAATGTGCCAGCATTATGAATTAACGAATAATGATGAAGACCTAGCCTATATCAATCAGTATTATAATTTTATACACTTTTGTCAACAAAAAGACGGTACCTTTTTGAATTATGTAGATGAGAATAAAAAATTCACAAATCAGAATAGTGAAAACCTAGAAGATTCCAACGGAAGAGCAATATGGGCTTTAGGATTTCTAGTTTCTATGTATGACTTGTTACCTAAAAACCTAATAGCTCAAGCAAAAAAAACAATGCAATCTGCCTTAGCTAAGGCTACCAAAATGCATTCCACAAGGGCAATGGCTTTTACAATAAAGGGAATCTATTACAGTAATAAAAAAGAAATGAGTTTTGAAAATAAGGCGCTCATAAAACTATTGGCTAACCGATTAGTTCAGATGTATAGACACGAATCAAAAGCTAATTGGCATTGGTTTGAAAGCTATATGACCTATGGAAACAGCATTCTTCCCGAAGCCATACTTTGTGCTTATCTAGCTACTGGCGAAATGATATATAAAAAAACAGCAAAAACTTCTTTCGATTTTTTGTTATCCAAAACAATTACCGAAAACAGTATTAAAGTCATTTCCAATAAAGGATGGTTACACAATAACAAGGCCGTTAATAAAGAAGTGATTGGTGGTGAACAGCCCATTGACGTTGCTTATACCATCTTGGCATTAGCCAAATTTTACGATACTTTTAAAAGTACAGCTTATTTGCAAAAAATGGAAACCGCTTTCAGTTGGTTTCTTGGAAACAACCACCTCCACCAAATCATTTACAATCCTTGTACTGGTGGCTGTTATGACGGTCTAGAAGAAGATTATATCAATCTCAATCAAGGGGCAGAATCAACCGTAAGTTATCTTATGGCACGACTAACAATCGAAAAATGCAGACAGGAAATCGAATACAATAAAACACAAACGCTTAATACCCACAACCGTAGTTTGACGGTTGTAAATTAAAAATCATTTGTAAATAATTAAAACAAAATATTATGTACTACGAACACTATTACGGCGGAATGAATTTTATTTGGTGGGCAATATGGATAATTATGCTCTTTTGGATATTTGCTATCCCCTATAAAATTCCTGGGCAAAGAAACCAAAAAGATTCACCATTAGACATACTTAAAAAAAGATATGTTTCTGGCAAAATCAATTTAGAGGAATACGAGGAAATGAAAAAAAATCTAAAATAGATCTAGAAAAGTTGGTGCATATTAAAAGGAATAGCATTTATCAGTAAATAACAATAGTTATGAAAAATAAAAATACCGATTTAAAACCTTCAAAAGTCGAGAGTGAAAAATTAGCGGAATTAAATTATCCTCCAAACGAAGATATCTTTAACAAACTCACCGAAGAAAAAGAGATTGACCCCGAAGACATATCCAAATACAAGTCAACTGCTAAACCCAGAGACTCCAAATGGAATGAAAAAAATTTCAGAGAAGATGTTTCAGGTTCAGATTTGGACATTCCAGGAGCTGAACTGGATGATGCTATTGAACAAATCGGAAGTGAAGACGAAGAAAATAATGGTTATAGTTTAGGTGGAGACGACCATAATGATTTGGATGAAGATACGGTTTCTGAATAGATTATCAGTTCAATACTATTCAATTAGTATTTTATAAATACGCAACACTTAAAACTTTTAAAACAATATCCAAGGTGTACTTCCGGGGCAACCCGGTCGGGATATTGATATTTACAATCTCTTCGGCACTAATTTTTTCCAAATACATCATCAGCGCCCTTAAACTATTTCCGTGGGCTACAATCAGCACATTTTTACCCGATTGTAATTGGGGTTCTATTTCCGTTTTATAATAAGGAACTGTTCGCTCAAATGTTGTCGCTAAACTTTCTCCATCTGGCGGAGAAATTGCATAACTTCTCCGCCATATTTCAACCTGTTCTGCGCCATATTTCTTTGCTATTTCTGCTTTGTTTAGTCCCTGCAAACTTCCATACATTCTTTCATTAAGAGCACTATTTTTTACCACAAGAATTTTCGTTTGCCCTATTACTTCAAGAATGATTCGCAAACTTTCTTGGGCTCTTATGAGCGTTGAAGTATAAGCCACATCAAATTTATAATCCTTGAGTTTTTCTCCTGTTAGTTTTGCCTCTTTTTCTCCCAATGCTGTCAACCCAATATCGAGGTTTCCTGTAAATCGGTTTTCAAGATTATATACAGATTGTCCGTGGCGCACTATTATTAAAATTGGCATAGTTGTCTGAATTGATACATACAAACAAAGTTGTAATAGAATTTGCAATTAGAAAATGAGCATTATCAATACCAATAGTATTGCTAATCACTTATCTAGGTGATGCCTATCATTCCTTAATTTTTATATATGACGCAAATTTGTATCAATAATTAACTGGTTTTCTATTCAGGACAAGCTAATTAATAAAAACATTTATAAAAATAAATTTAAAAAACACGATTATGAAATCAAATTCAAAAAAGATGGCAGCCGAAATTACATCTGCACTCACAGAAGCTACATTGATAAAATCAAGTGGAAAAAAAATAATGAAAAAAATTGATGTTACTGCAAAAAAAATGGTAGCCAAAATCAATAAAAGGATGGATCTAGCTACAGGCAAAATTCAAAAAAACACCTTGAAAAAAGATGAGAAAAAGGCGGATAAAAAAGCAACTCATGAAGTAGTTGAAAAATGACCAATTAGAAAAAAAATATAAATTATCCTATAATAAGTATAATTCTACTAAGTAATAAAAGCCCTTTTTTAAAACAATGTAAAACAAATATTATGGCAATAAGAACAACTGATCCAAACACTAACATAGTGATCAAAACCTTTGATGAAATGAGCGATAGTGCTCTTGAAACAGCCGTTGCCGATTCAGCAGAGGTCTTTCAAAGCTGGAAGAAAACATCTTTTTCGCAACGAGTCGCCTTAATGCACAAGGTCGCATCACTTATGCGTGAGAAAAAAGAAATACTCGCCAAAATTATAACCTTGGAAATGGGTAAACTCATATCTCAAGCAGAAGCCGAAATAGATTTAAGTGCAAGTATAATTGACTATTATGCCGATAATGGAGAGAAATTCCTAGCCGACAAAATATTGGAACCTGAATACGGAAAAGCATTTATCCGCTATACGCCATTAGGTATCGTTTTTGCTGTTGAGCCTTGGAATTTTCCGTTTTATCAAGTAGTCCGTTTTGCAGGTCCTAATATCATTGCTGGGAACACGGTACTGATAAAGCACGCATCAATTGTTCCACAATGCGCCATTGCTATTGCCGATTTATTTATAGAAGCCGGAGCTCCAAAAGGATTGTACACCAACCTATTGATTTCAGGAAAAAGAGCTTCCGCTTTAGTTTCCGATGTTCGTATTAAAGGAGTTTCTCTTACTGGAAGTGAAGTCGCTGGAGCAAGCTTGGCTGCAGAAGCAGGAAAAAGCCTGAAAAAATCAGTACTAGAACTTGGAGGCAACGATGCTTTTATTGTATTGGAAGATGCAGATATCGACAAAACCGTTGATTGGGCAATCGTAGGAAGAATAAACAATAACGGACAATGCTGTGTTGCATCAAAAAGATTTATAGTTGTTGAAGCTGTTGCTGATGAATTCCTCAAAAAATTCACCGAAAAAATGTCTAATTTGAAAGTTGGTGATCCAATGGACAGGACAACAGAGCTTGGTCCTTTATGCGATGAAGAAGCCGCTGTGCTTTTAGCAGATCAAGTTATGAGATCTATCAATGCTGGTGCCAAAGTGGTTTTAGGAGGAAATAGATTAAAAAAACCTGGCGCATTTATGGAACCAACCATCTTAACCAATTTAAAACCAGGAATGGCAGCCTATCACGAAGAGCTTTTTGGTCCAGTTGCCTCATTTTACAGAGTTAAAGATGAACAGGCTGCAATTGACTTAGCAAATGACACACCATTCGGACTAGGCGGTTCGGTTTTTACCAGCGACATCGAAAGAGGAAAACGTGTGGCAGACCAAATTGATTCGGGAATGGTATTCATCAATCATCCAACTTGGACACAGGCTGATTTACCCTTTGGCGGTACTAAGCGATCAGGTTATGGAAGAGAGCTTTCTGAACTTGGTATAAACGAATTTATCAATAAAAAACTAATTCGTATAAGTGAACTTTCAGATCCATTTTAGGTCGAATAATATAAGTGTATAGAAATAGAAAAATCCGTAGCCAATCCAAAAAAAGTGTGCTTCATCATTTTTAAGAATGTGTACTGTCATTTTCTAAATCGCCTCCTTTAATCACCTTTACTATACTAAAAACAATATCGGATTGTCTATAAAATGAATTATAAATTTTAAATATAAAAACAATGAAAACAAATGAAGAATTACAAAAAGATGTTCAGTATGCCATTAAATGGGAACCATCACTTCACGCTGCAGAAATTGGCGTTACCGTTAAAGACGGTGTAGTAACCCTTACTGGGACAGTCGATGGGTATTTTAAGAAAAATCAGGCTGAAGACGCAGCCAAAAACGTTGCTGGTGTAAAAGCAGTTGTCGAAAAAATTGAGGTAAAGTATTCCAATGGTTATACTAAAACCGATAATGAAATCGCAACCGAAGTATTAAAAGCATTAAGTGACAGTTGGTCTGTTCCCGATGATAAGGTAAAGGTAAAAGTAGAAAATGGTATGGTAACATTAGACGGCGAATTGCCTTGGAACTACCAAAGAGAAGCTGCAAAAACAGCCGTAATTTATCTCTCAGGTGTTAAAAGTGTAATTAACAGCATCAAAATTAAATCGGAAGTACATGATGCTATTGAGAAAAAAGATGTTGAAAAAGCATTGGCAAGAAGCTGGGCTTTTGATTCCGACGATATCTCGGTAAAAGTAAATGGTACTAATGTTACCTTAACTGGTGTGGTAGGATCAATATATCAGAAAGAGGAAGCAGGACGTCTGGCGTGGAAAACTCCTGGAATATGGTCTATTGACAACAATCTTGTTGTAGAATACCATTATGCTACAATATAATTCACTGAAAAGCGAGGGAAAAATTCCTTCGCTTTTTTTTTGAAATTCATAGTATCCATATAAAAACAAATTCAAATGTCAATTACAACAGCACTAGACTGGCGATATGCCACCAAAAGAATGAATGGTACAAAAATTCCAAAAGAGAAACTAGATGTGATTTTAGATGCTATAGCTTTAGCACCATCATCATTTGGATTACAACCCTACTCCATCCTTATTATTGAAAACAAGGAATTATTGGAAAAAATTAAACCTATTGCCTATAATCAACCACAAATTACAGAAGCATCTGCTTTAATAGTTTTTGCGGCTTGGGATACGCTTAACGAAGAAAAAATTACTGCTTATATCAATCAAATTGCCAAAGATAGAAATGTCAGTATAGACAGTTTAAAATCGGTAAAAGAGCAAATAGAAACGCAACTGAAAAATAGTGATGAAGATAATCTCAATTGGAATTCAAAACAAACCTATATCGCGTTAGGAATTGCTTTAGTTGCCGCCGCCGAAGAAAAAATAGACAGTACTCCTATGGAAGGATTTGACAAGAAATTACTAGATGATTTATTGAATCTTAAAGAAAAAGGGCTTAAAAGCACTGTAATAATGACTTTGGGTTATAGAGATGCTGGAAACGATTATTTAGCAAATCTAAAAAAAATCAGAAGACCAAAAGATCAGCTTTTTATAAATCTTTAACAATAAAAAATACAATTCAACTTTTGAGTTTTTATTATGGAAGAAGACCTTAGACATCTGGAATTTCTTGCCGTGAATTCTAAAGAGATTATTGAAAAACAAGTAGATTCATATCGCCAACAGCATTCTTACGCAGGAACAATAATAGGTTTTACCGTTTTATTTATCCCATTTTTCTTGAATAGTTTAGATGGGTCTAATCAAATACTTGAATTTATTACCATCGTGCCTATTGCATTTTTTATCAGTTCTATCCTTTTGATGCTAAGTATTTTTAGAGGTAAACCACTTGATCAAGCGTTATCTGTAGAAAAATACCAAACTTTAATCAAGAAATCCTATAAAGAAATCTTACTATTTGAAATTGAAGCCAATAAAGTGTCGTATATCAAAAATAACACAATAACAACCAAAGGAAATAAGAGGTATTTGCAAGGCGTTGGTCTTACAACAATTGCTATTTTAATTGCTATTATTCTACTGTTGTCGAATACATTTATTGCAATAGAAAAAGTACCTACAAAAGTTCAGGTTGTAAATGCAACTCAAAAAAAATAACCTAATAGCTTGAAATTGCTTCCCAAAATTTTCTGGAATTTATGGGAAGTTTTTTTTATCAGCAATTTTTAAATGTAACAATGATCACTTTCTACAATGATTTACGTCATTTCTAAAAGCATCTACATAGCTCACCTTTGCATCAGAATAATACAATCAATCTAAAATTAAAAACAATGAAAAATTATTACATTTTATTAGCAGTTGCTCTAATCGCAACAGGATTTAACGCTAATGCGCAAATCCAAAAAGGAAACATTTTAATTGGTGGAAATTTGGCCAACATCAATCTTGGACTCAACGATCCTAAAATATTAAGTGCAGAGATCACACCAAAGATTGCTTGGTTTATTAAAGACAATATTGCCCTTGGTGGTTATGTTAATTTTGGTATAGAAACTGCAAAAAACTCTAATACAACTACCAATTATGGTATAGGAGCTCTAGGACGTTATTATACTGGAAATGAAATCGAAATCGTAAAACACAGTCGTTTTTTTGGAGAAGTAACAGCAGGGTTTGGTGGCGTAAATGTTAGCGATTCAGATAATACCAATGGATTAAACATTAGTGCTGGACCAGGTTTTGCATATTTTATAACACCAAATATTGGTCTCGAAGTGTTGTTAAAATACAACGGTCTAGTCGGATTGGGAAGTACGCCATACCAAGGAAACCTGAATGCTTCATTTGGTTTTCAAATTTATTTACCCTGTAAAAGTACTGCAAAAAAAGTGCAAAATGATATGAAATAAATTACATTAAAAATTCAAGTAGCCTTACTATTATTTGTGTCAAGAGAAGAAATTTCACCTGAAAAACTTCAAATCAATCAGGTTCTAACCAAGTAATATTTTTTACTGATTCAAAAAAAAAATTATGGTAGCTTTTATAAAAGAGCAGTTCACTCAAGCCGGAAAATTCTCCTTATTTATAGGAAGATTTTTTAGGGAACTATTCATTCCACCTTTTCAGTTCCATGAATTTATCCGACAATGTTACGCCATCGGATATAAGTCACTACCACTTGTTAGTATTACTGGATTTATTATGGGTTTGGTACTTACTATACAGTCCAGACCCACTATGACAAAATTTGGAGCAGAATCTTGGTTGCCTAGTATGGTTTCGCTTTCGCTAATTAGGGAAATTGCTCCTGTGGTAACGGCTTTAATTTGTGCGGGGAAAATTGCTTCTGGAATTGGTGCCGAATTGGGTTCCATGAAAGTAACCTCTCAAATTAGCGCTATGGAAGTTTCTGCCATCAACCCTTATAAATACCTTGTTGTAACCCGAATTTTAGCCACCACTTTGATGGTGCCACTTTTAGTAATCATTGCAGATTTAGTTGGTGTTTATGGAGGTTATATAGGGTATAATGTTCACAGTAGTATCGGCCTATACCGTTATTTTTCAGAAGTTATCGACCATCTTGATTTTCTTGATCTCTTACCAGCAACAATAAAAACATTCTTTTTCGGATTTTTTATTGGCGTCATTGGCTGTTATAAAGGGTTTAATGCCTCTGGCGGTACGGCAAGCGTAGGTCAGGCGGCCAATTCTGCAGTAGTAACAGCTTCACTTTCCATTTTTATAGTGGATATGCTGGCTGTTCAAATAACCGATTTATTTTTCTAAAATTATGCAAGAACAACCTATCATAACCATCAAAAATCTCTGCAAATCCTTTGGTAAAAATAAAGTACTGCGAGGCATCAATCTAACCGTAAACAAAGGCGATAATTTGGTCATTCTCGGACGGTCTGGCTCTGGGAAATCGGTCACAATAGAATGTCTGGTCGGGTTACTAGAAGCAGATAAAGGAGAAATAAAAGTTTTTGGTACAGATGTTACAAAACTCAACTACAAGGAACTTAATAAAATACGTTTAAGAATTGGTTTTATGTTCCAGAACGGTGCTTTATACGATTCGATGTCGGTAAGAGACAATTTAGCTTTTACGCTAAAACACCATACAATAAATCTTTCAGAAGAAGAAATCGAAAACCAGATTAATGAAGCATTAGATAATGTTGGACTGACAGAAGCCATTGATAAAATGCCCTCAGAATTATCGGGCGGAATGGTGAAACGTATTGGTTTGGCAAGAACCCTAATCATCAAACCTGAAATTATTCTTTATGATGAGCCTACAGCAGGATTAGATACCATCACGGCAAAAGAAATTAGTGAACTGATACTCTCGGTTCAGGAAAAATATAAAACTACTTCGATAATTATAACACACGACATTATCTGTGCAAAAATGACGGGCAATCGGATTATGATACTAAAGGATGGGCTGATATATGCTGAGGGAACATTCAAAGAGCTGAAAAACAGCACTGATGATTGGGTTCGCTCTTTTTTTGAATATGAATGAATTTTGAAAACCAAATATTGCTTTGGTAGTAATGCCCTTAAAAAAAATGTGATGAAAAAAAAATCAAATAGTACATGGAAATTAGGAATGTTTGTCATGTTATCACTTACAATATTTCTGGGAACTGTTTATTTTATTGGCAAAAGTCAGAATCTTTTTGGTACAACCTTTCACTTGCAGACAAAGTTTAAGAATGTAAGCGGTCTTCAAATTGGTAATAACGTACAACTTTCAGGAATCAACATCGGGACTATAAAAGAGATTGAATTTGTTTCCGATTCTATCGTAACAGTCAATATGGTAATTCGTTCAGAAGTCCAGCAATATATAAAAACAGATGCTTTTGCAACTATAGGTTCCGACGGTTTGATGGGTGATAAAGTACTAATAATTTCCCCTGGAACTAACTCACTAGAAATCGTAAAAGATGATGCGCTGATTAAGTCCAAAGAAGCCATAGGTATGGAAAACCTGATGACTGGACTAAAAAAAAGTATCGATAATGCCGAAATTATCACGAAACAGCTTTCGGAATTCAGTTATAAGATTAATAATGGAAAAGGCACATTATCAAAAGTACTTACTGATGAAGCATTTTCTAAAAGCATTGATAAGACACTGCAAAATCTTGAAACTGGAACGGATGAATTTGTAGTTTTTACAAGAAAGATGAATGATAAGAACGGTACGCTTTCTAAACTGATGACTGATCCAGCCTATGCCAATAGCATTAAAAAAACCTTATCTGGATTTGAAAAAAGTGCTACCGACATAAACGTTTTCACTGCAAAACTTAATAACGGAAAAGGAATTATATCCAAATTGCTTACGGATCAAAAAATGGCAAATTCTTTAGATTCAACTGTAACAAACCTGCAAACTGGTGCTCAAAAATTAATTGAAATTGAGGATGCGGCAAAACATAACTTTCTTTTAAGAGGTTATTTTAAGAAGCAGGAAAAAGCCAAAGCCGAAGAAATAAAAGTTGGAGGAAAATAAATAATAAAATTTATTTAAAAAATAAAAACCTTCTAAATAATTCAAGCCTATGTGTTTTTCAGCCACTGCAAGTTTTAGTGCAAGTATAATACTTTCCGTTATTGGTGTAGCTTCTTTAAAAAAAGTACAACACAAATCACAAGTAGTATTTGCTTCAATACCTTTACTATTTGCTATACAGCAAGTTTCAGAAGGAATACTATGGCTAACATTGCCTTATTCTAATTTACAGTATCTTCAAAAAAGCACTACATTCTTTTTCCTGATTTTCGCACAGATTATATGGCCCTTATACGTCCCAGTTTCCATTCTTTTACTAGAGAAACAAAAGACTCGGAGAAATTTCCAAAGAATACTCGTTGGCATAGGACTTTTGGTTTCCTGCTATCTCGCTTACTGCCTGTGTAATTATAATGTTTATGCCAAAATAGATTGTTATCACATCAGTTACATACAGCCCTATCCCGAAAAATTTAGAGTTTTGGGTGGTATATTATATGGTATTTCTACCATTGTACCATCTTTTTTTTCACACATTAAACGTATGTGGATTCTGGGAGTTACTATTCTGATCTCTTACATTATCACTTCCCTTTTTTACGAGAATTACCTTATTTCGGTTTGGTGCTTTTTTGCTTCGGTAATCAGTATTGCTGTCTGGTTAATTATGATAGAAATCAAAAAACTTACCAGCACAGAAATTCTTGAAAATTTATACATTAAAAACACTTATTCAGAAAACGAAAAATGAAAATAGCCATCTTTAGTACCAAATATTACGAACGCGAATACCTTGACAAATACAATAGTAATGGCAAACACCAGCTCACTTATTTTGAAACACCGCTCAATACCGAAACGGTAGCGATGGTAAAAGGTTTTGAAGCAGTCAGTGTCCAATTAACAGATAAACTTGATGTTAACGTGATTGAACAACTCGCTAAAGCAGGGATAAAACTTATCGACTTGCGTAGCGCAGGCTATGATAATATAGATTTAGCAGCAGCAGCAAAGAATAATATAAAAGTGATGCGTGTACCTGCTTATTCTCCTCAAGCCATTGCAGAACACGCAACTGCATTAATCTTAACACTCAACAGAAAAACACACAAAGCTTACAATAGGGTTCGGGAAAATAATTTTTCGCTTCAAAATCTGATGGGTTTTAACTTATACGGTAAAACGGTTGGTGTTGTAGGAACTGGAAAAATTGGAACTGCTTTTTGTACTATAATGCTCGGATTTGGCTGTAAAGTTATAGCAAATGACATTTTACAATCTAAAACCTTGCTTCAAAAAGGAGTTAAATATGTTTCTTTTGAAAAGCTACTTACATTATCCGATATTATCTCTATCCATTGCCCATTAACCCCAAAAACAAGACATCTTTTTGATAGTACTGTTTTCTCAAAAATAAAAAAAGGAATGATGCTTATAAATACCAGTCGAGGTGCAATTATCAATACAAAGGATGTTATTGATGCACTAAAAACTTCACAACTCGGATACCTAGGTATTGATGTGTATGAAGGCGAAGAAAATATCTTCTTTAGGGATTTATCAGATAAAATAATAAAAGACGATCAGATTGAAAGATTAATGTCATTCAACAATGTTCTGATTACGCCACATCAAGCATTTTTTACAAACGAAGCTTTAGATGAAATTGCTAGGATAACCATCAGTAATTTCAATTCATTTGAAGACAACATTAGGACAGAAAATGAAGTAGTATTCGCTTTGCCACAACTACTGCTGAATCCGTAGAAAGTAATTAATATCACTTTTTTTAAAGCACTAAGTCATTTGAGACTTTACAAGCATACCGCATCTTTGTATTCAATAATAAAGTAAATAGTTTCAAAATGAAAAGCAACGAAGAATTACAAAAAAATGTTGTAGCTGCCATCAATTGGGAACCTCTTTTACAAGCTGCTGAAATTGGGGTTATGACAAATAATGGTACTGTGACACTTACAGGCTCTGTTAATACATACGCAAAAAAAGCCGAAGCCGAACAAGCAGCCAAAAATGTAGCTGGGGTAAGAACAGTACTTGAAGATATTAAAGTGGTTTGTAATACCAAAGACAAAAAAACCGATGCCGAAATTACGACAGCTATAGAAAATGCCTTTATGTGGCACTGGGATATTCCCTCCGAAAAAATTACAGCAATAGTAGAAAACGGCTGGGTATTTCTGAGTGGTGAACTCGAATGGAACTACCAAAAAGAAGCAACTAGAAATGCGCTCTGCAACCTCATAGGAATTACGGGAATAACTAATAACATTAGTATAATTGCCGCATCAAAAGACATAATTAAAAAAAAAGATATTGAAATTGCCATTGAGCGCAATTGCTCCATCAAAAACAAGGATATCGGTGTATATGTCTTCGATAATATAGTTACTTTAAAAGGTCACGTAGATTCTTGGTGTCAAAAAAATGAAGCAGAGAGAATTGCTTGGAATGCACCTGGTGTAAAGCAGGTACAAAATGATTTATATGTAGATTTTTACGACTAATATTTCGCATCAAATATACTCTTTAAGCAAAATGATAACTACTATTGAAATTACAAAAAAAAAACGTGAAGGTGTTAGAAATGAGTTGGCCAAAATTCTGGCAAACGAATATGTATTGTACACCAAAACCAAAAATGCACACTGGAATATAATTGGACCTGACTTTTATGACAAATATAAATTCTTTGAAGCGCAATTCGTGGAATTAGAAACTATTATCGACAGTGTAGCAGAACGCAACCGCATTTTTGGGTACTATGTAGATGCTATGCTAAAAGCATTCCTCAGTGTAAGCAGATTTACAGAACAAAAACACGAAAAAAAAAATAGTAAAGGCTACTTAAAAGAACTACTTACAGACCATGAAACTCTCATACTATCTTTAAGGACAAATAGTAAAGTTTTCGCCAATAAATACGATGATTTAGGTACAAGTGATTTCATTACCGGACTGATGGAAAGCCACGAGAAAATGGCTTGGTTTTTACGATCACATTTAAAGTAAAATTATGGAAAAAGTAAATATGGATAGTCTAGTTGTCGTAATGGATGCTGTAGAAAAATTAGGATTTTATTCCCAATTTGAAGTCAATGGAAAAAGTATGGTTTCACTAAAAACGGATAATCACTTCCAAAGTAATGAAGTGAAAATAGTGCATTTCTACCGTTTTGAAGGGGAATCCAACCCTGAAGACAGTTCCATTATGTATGCCATAGAATGCTATAATGGTGAAAAAGGCACATTGGTAGATGGATATGGAACTGCGTCGGATACGAACACTGCCAACTTTATGCTCAACGTGAAAAACATCCAAAAATAACTCACAAAAATGCCAACTCATAATAATTTAAAAATACTGAAATGGAATTTATAGATTATTATAAAATTCTCGAACTGTCCAAAACAGCCACCGAAGCCGATATCAAAAAAGCCTATCGCAAACTGGCCAGAAAATACCATCCCGACTTAAGTCCGAATGACAAAAATGCCGAAAATAAATTCAAAGAAATCAATGAAGCTAATGAAGTTTTAAGCAATTCCGAAAATCGCAAAAAATACGACAAGTATGGTAAAGATTGGAAACAGGCTGAAGAATTTGAAAAATCAGGCTACAATCCTAATCAGCAACAAAATTCAGGAACGCGTCAGCAGTCGTCCGCTTTTTCAGGAGATTTTTCGGATTTCTTCCAATCAATGTATGGCAACTCTGGTGGTGCAAGAGGCAGAGAAGCAAAATACAGAGGACAAGATCTTAATGCGGGATTACAGCTCACATTAAACGATGTCTATAAAACCCATAAACAAACCTTAACTGTTAACAATAAAAACATCCGAATAACAATTCCTGCAGGTGTCGAAAATGGACAAATCATAAAAATTCCTGGGCACGGAACTCCTGGTGCTAATGGTGGTCCCAATGGAGACCTTTTTATTACTTTCACTATATCGGACAATCCTAATTTTAAAAGAGATGGCAATAATCTATACAGCAATGTCAATTTAGACCTCTATACTGCTGTATTGGGAGGCGAAATCCTGATAAACACTTTTGACGGAAAAGTAAAGTTGAAAGTCGAAGCTGAAACGCAAACAGGTACAAAAGTAAAATTGAAAGGCAAAGGGTTTCCAATATATAAAACAGAAGATCGCTTTGGGGATTTATACATTACTTATACCATTAAAACTCCCGTTAGTCTGACAGAAAAGGAGAAAGAATTATTTACAGCACTTTCAAAATTAAGAACCTATGAATAGTGAAGACTTAATACGAATCGACCTATTTTGCTTGCACCACGAGATTGAGCTAAACTTTATTTCAGGATTGAAGGAGTACGGTATGATTGAAATTATTGTTATGGAAGAAAAGCAATACTTTCCTTTAGAACAACTTGCTGAAATTGAAAAAATAATCCGATTGCATAATGACCTTCAAATTAATTTGGAAGGTATTGACGTTATTATGAATTTGCTCAATCAGATTGATAATTATAAAAATAAACTGCTAATCGCCCAGAATAAATTAGATTTTTTCGAAAAATAGCAACCTCAGTTTTTTGGCTTCAATACAAAAATTCAATACTGGTTTTTAGAAAATATAAAACATTAATTTAATAAATACTTTTATGTCTCTCAATAAATTTAAAATTAGTGGTTTAACAGATGCTGAGGTAATTCTTGCTAGGGAAAAATACGGTCAAAACGAAATAACATTTAAAAAAACCAATACGTTTTTGAATGCCATAATTCAGTTTGTGAAAGACCCAATGACGATTTTATTATTAGTAGCATCAACAATTTATTTCATTAGCGGAAAAACATCGGATGGTATTTTTTTAGCTTCAGCAATTATTCTAATTTCTGTAATTTCATCCTATCAAAATGCGAGAAGCCACAATGCATTAGAAAAATTGAAAGATTTTACAAAGCCCAAATGCAAAGTCATTAGAAATGGTAAAGTAATAGAAATAAAAACAGAAGAATTAGTATTCGGAGACAGTTTATTGGTGGAAGAAGGAAATTCAATTACTGCTGATGGAACAATTGTTCATTCAAACGATTTTTCTGTAAATGAAGCCATACTTACCGGTGAATCCATGGCTATAACCAAAGACAAAACATCAAAAGACAATACTGTTTCTCAAGGTACAACGGTTACCAGCGGATTAGCCGTTGCAACAATTACAGCCATTGGAGGCGAAACAAAATTAGGTAAAATAGGTAAAATTCTGGAAGAAATCCAAGAAGAAAAGACTCCTTTAGAAATTCAAATTAGCAATTTTGTAAAAAAAATGGCAATTGCAGGCACAGTTATTTTTTTGATAGTTTGGATTATAAATTTTTTTAATTCTCATAATTTATTTGACAGTTTACTCAAAGCATTAACCCTCGCTATGAGTATTATGCCCGAAGAAATCCCAATTGCTTTTACCACATTTATGGCTCTGGGAGCTTGGCGAATGATGAAAAATGGAATCATTGTAAAGCAAATGAAAACAGTAGAAACATTAGGAAGTGCCACTGTAATTTGCATTGACAAAACAGGAACGATTACCGAAAACAAAATGAGTTTGGCTAAAATATTTACGCTGAAATCTCAAAAAACAACTGATATAGAAAATGAATTAACCGATGATGAAAAACAATTAATTACCATTTCTATGTGGGCAAGTGAACCCATTCCGTTTGACCCAATGGAAGTAGCATTGCACAATGTGTATTCAAAAATAGTTGAAAATGACCAACGTTCGCATTTCAAAATGATACATGAATATCCATTATCAGGAAAACCTCCGATGATGACACATATTTTCGAAAACAAATCAGGAGAAAGAATTATTGCATCTAAAGGCGGATCAGAATCCATTATGGCAATTTCAAAACTTTCCGCAAAAGAAAAAAAAGGAATTTTAGAAGCCATAAAAACATTATCAATAGAAGGATATCGTATTTTGGCTGTTGGAGAAGCTATTTTTGATGGAGAAAATTATCCCAAAACACAACAAGAATTTCAATTTGAATTTAAAGGATTATTGGCATTTTATGATCCGCCAAAAAAGAACAGTCATTTGGTTTTACAACACTTTTATAAAGCTGGAATTAAAGTAAAAATAATTACAGGAGACAATGCCGAAACTACAGCATCAATCGCCAAACAAATAGGTTTTATTGGATATGAGAAAAGTATTTCTGGTGATGAGTTAATGAAATTGTCAGACAAAGAACTAAAAAAACAAGTTACAGACATTAATTTGTTTACTCGAATGTTTCCCGAAGCAAAGCTAAAAATCATCAATGCACTAAAATCTAACAAAGAAATTGTAGCTATGACTGGCGATGGTGTCAACGATGGTCCAGCACTCAAAGCAGCTCATATAGGCATTGCGATGGGCAAAAAAGGAACAGAAATTGCCAAACAGGCTGCATCGTTAATTTTAATAAATGATGATTTAGCCAAAATGGTCGATGCTGTGGCTATGGGTAGAAAAATTTATGCCAACTTGAAAAAAGCAATCCAATTCATTATCTCTATACATATTCCAATCATTTTAACCGTATTTATTCCGTTAGCATTGGGTTGGATATATCCTAATATTTTTTCGCCAATTCATATTATATTTTTAGAATTAATTATGGGACCAACCTGCTCAATTGTATATGAAAATGAGCCAATGGAAAAAAATACAATGATACAAAAACCAAGACCATTTACAACTACATTTTTTAGTTGGAAAGAACTTTCAACCAGTATAATTCAGGGTTTAGTAATAACTTTAGGGACATTAATAATATATCAGTTTTCCGTTTATCAGGATGTTAATGAACAAGTTACAAGAACGATGGTATTCTTAGTTTTAGTGACTGCAAATGTCTTTTTAACATTAATTAATCGTTCTTTTTATTATTCTATTTTCACTACTTTAAGATATAAAAACAATTTGGTTTTCATAATTATAGGAATAACTATTAGTATTACTGGATTGTTACTATATGTAAAACCATTTACTGATTTTTTCCTGTTTGAATATCTGAATGTTAAACAGTTATCTATTACAATTGGAGTTGGTGCTGTCTCGGTTTTATGGTATGAGTTGGTTAAAATTTGGAAGCGTAAAAAGATTCATTCCTAAAAAGAAAAGAATCTTATGAAAAAGTATCAATTGAAAACAATAAAAAAAATAAAAATACTACCATTAGTAATTGCGACTGTTCTTTTTATACTAAGAATTATCCTTTTTTTTAATGACTGTACTTTCTGCTCAACTTCAATAAACTAAGTTTAATACTGTCATAAATCAGTCTCCATAAATACACCAAACAGTAAAACGTATAATCCAATTGCTGAATAAAAAATACCACCAATTATACCACCTGCAAAAAACAGTTCACAGCCAGAACAACGCTTACGCAGTGTTGTTCGCACATTTACAACAGCCGTGGTTATAAATCACTGGTAAGTAGTGTAAAGTAGAAAAAAGCAATAGCGAGACTCTCCAGCTTTTAAATACAGATTTGGAGAAAATAAAACCTCTTGAGTTTTTAAAAATTACTCAGGCAACCCTTCTTCTTGGAATCAGCAGGAGTACTATTTACAGGTTAGTTAACAATGGACAGCTCGACATTGCAAAATTTGGCAAAGCAGTAAATCAATGCTTCATATAATTCATATCCCTAAAATTTATTTTTTAGGGATTTTTGATATAATATCATTACAATTCGGACACAATCCCGATAGTGTAAAATTGACCTCCTTGACCAAATAATTATCTGGAATTTTATAAGAAGGCTCAACCGAATCCAGACAAGTAACAGAATGGCATTTTTCGCAACTAAAATGTACGTGATTGTGGGTGTGCTGATGATTGTCGTGACTGTGATGGCAACTTGCATATTTTACCGTTCCGTCTGGAGTGCCAATTTTATGAATTACATCTTCTGCAACCAAACGATCCAAAATTCTATAAATAGTCACCCTATCACATAATTCCTGATTTAATTTTTGAATTTCAGAGTGTGACAAGGCTACTTCCGAATTTTTTATTAATTCTAAAATAGCTGTTTTGGCAGTGGTGTTTCGGGTATTTTTCATTTTTTATAAAATAAAACGCAACGATGTTGCATTTAAAAATAAGATTTATATATTTGCAACATAATTGCATTAAACAAAGGTACAAGAAAAGACATAAATAAACGAAATGTCTTTTTAAAGTCCATAAAATATTTTAGCAAGTTTTCAGAAATGAAAAAAAAATATATCATAATCAATGTTCTGCTGTCAATGGCTGTATTGTTCACAATACTGTTCCAGTCGATACATTCTTATGAGCATCATTCTGAACAAATTACTGCAAAACTTTCTCATAAACATCTTTCTAAAAACAAAGCTGAAATAAGCAAGAATAACAGCATTCCTGAAAAATGCGCTACTTGTGATTTTAATTTTAGTTCATTTACAACTACTGATTTTTTTGTTTTTCAAATTCATAAAAACGGTACAGTAACCACTTTTTATTCGTTTTTATACCACCAACAGTCCTCTTTTTTTGCAGGAAGTCTTTTCTCGCTTCGGGGGCCACCATTAGTTTAAAATATCCAAAGAACAAATCATTTTATACCTAGAATGATTTGCTTTTATCTATTTTAAAATAAAATAATGTCGAAAAAAAATCTTGTTTTTTTCTGTTTTATTGTATTTGCCAATACATTTTATTCGCAAAATACAATCAGTGGAAAGATACTTTGCCAAGAGTCCATTAGCTACTCGGGCATCCATATTCATATTGGTCAAAAAGTTATCAGCAGTGATGCATCTGGCAATTACAGTGATGTAAATTTATCTAATGGTAAAACCAAAATATTTATCTCGCACATTGGATACCAATCCATCGACACTATTATTGACTTAAAAAGCAGTTTGAAAATCGATTTCAAATTGAAGTTGAATACTACGACACTTCACGAAGTGGTAATCCAACAGAAGACAAGTTCCACCAATAAATCGGTCGTGGAACAGCAACTAAAATTAGAAACTATTGAGAAATACAGCAATCAATCTTTGGGTGATGCATTGAAAGAAATAGCGGGTATTTCGAGTCTAAAAACGGGGAGTACCGTCGTGAAACCTATCATACATGGATTATACGGAAGCAGAGTTCCCATAATCAACAACAATGTAAAATTGGAAGACCAGCAATGGGGAACAGAACACGCACCCAATTTTGACATCAATGCTGCCAGCAAAATAACAGTGATAAAAGGCGCTTCTGGATTACAATATGGCGGAGACGCTATTGGTGGTTTAGTAATCATTGACCCCGTAAGTGTAAAAAAAGATACGTTGTTTGGCAAAACTATTCTGAACTTGGATTCTAATGGCAAAGGCGGTTCCATAAATACTAGTATTCATAAAGGAAATAATCTGGGTTGGAGTTGGAATACCTTGGCAACTTTAAAATATATGGGAGACAAACAAGCACCCGATTATGTTTTATCGAATACTGGAAACCAAGAAGCTAACTTTTCGGGAGATATTAAATATGCCACAAAAAAATATAATGCAACTGCTTTTTACAGTTATTACAAATCAATAATTGGAATTCTGAGCGCTTCTCATACTGGAAGCGTAAATGATTTGTATGAATCCATCACAAATAAAGCACCATCCATTGTAAATGATTTTACCTACACTATTAAAAATCCTAAACAGGATGTGGAACATCAAATTGCCAAATTCAATTTCAATTATTACTTCAATGAATCAATATATATTTCGTCTCAATATGCGTTTCAGTTTAATAAACGATTAGAATATGATGTACGAAGAGGTGATTACAAAAACACTGCTGCTTTAGATTTGGATTTAAAAACCAATACGCTGAATATTGATCTCAAAAAAAATGGACACGATTGGAATTTAAAATCGGGAATTAGCGTTGCTGCGCAAAACAATTATGCAAATCCAGCAACAGGAATTCGCCCGTTAATCCCAAATTATGATAAAATTGATTTTGGTGCTTATGGAATTGCGAGTTATAATTTTTCGGATACTTTCTCTATAGATGGTGGAATTCGCTATGATTTTTCGAAAATTGATGCAACAAAATATTACCAAAAATCAAGATGGAACGAAAGAGGATACAACGAAACATTTCCTGAATTTATCGTTGGTGATTATGGAACACAATGGCTTACCAAGCCTAGTTTTACTTTTCATAATATTTCGGCAAGTGCAGGTTTTCAAAAAAAAACAGCAAGCAATTGGCAATTTTATACTAATGTAAGTTTTGCTTCGAGAAACCCAAATCCTTCGGAGTTTTTTAGTGACGGATTGCATCATTCTACTGGCGTGATAGAATTGGGCGATTTGAATTTAGACAAAGAACAATCAACCAAATTGTCCGTAACGATCCTGAAAAAGTTGAACCAATTTTCTTTCGAAATCAATCCTTATATCAATCACATTCAAGATTATATTTTTTTGAAACCTGTTGGGTTTGAATCTACAATTCGCGGTGCTTTTCCTGTTTGGGAATACCAACAAACCAATGCCCGCCTTTTAGGAATCGATGTTCAAACACATTGGGATATTACCAATCAGTGGCAACATTCGTTTTCATTGGCGTATGTAAATGGAAAAGACCTTCGTAAAGCTGAACCCTTAATTGATATGCCTCCATTGAACTTAAACAATAAAATTCATTTTTCTAAAAAAGAATGGAACGAACTTATTTTAGAATTAAAAAGTGAAATTGTATTGAAACAAAACCAATATCCTGAAAATAATTTTTACACGAATATTATCAAGGACAATGAATTTGAATCGGTTTTGGTGGACATTAGCACGCCTCCTCCAGCCTATCATTTATTGCATTTTTATTCGGAAATGAAATTCAACACTATCAAGAATATAAACACAACTTTGGCATTTTCTATTCAAAATATATTTAATGTGTCGTACAGAGATTATTTAAACCGTCAACGCTTTTTTGCCGATGAAATAGGTCGAAGCTTTCAAATTCAACTCAAATTCAATTATTAACATTTATATCCAATTAATTTAAACACAAACAAAATGAAAACAATTCAGAAATCAAAACAATTCAAATTTTATGCTCTTGCACTTTTCGCTGCATTAACTTTTTCATCATGTAGCAACGATGACGACAATACACCACCAGTAGTAAATGAAGAAGAACTAATCACGACGGTTACTGCAATTTATACCCCCGTAGGAGGTGGAACAGCCATTACTTTACAGTACAAAGATTTAGATGGTGACGGTGCAAATGCACCAGTGATTACCGTTTCGGGCAATTTTGAACAAAACAAAACCTATAATGGTGCTGTAACTTTCAAAAATGAAGCTGCAAATCCTACAGAAGACATTACACCCGAAATTATTGAAGAAGGTGTTGATCACCAACTTTTTTATCAAAAAACAGGAACATTAAATGCTTTTACTTACGGAACTGCAACTAACAATTTTGACAGCAATGGAAAACCGGTTGGTTTACAATCTGTTTTTGCAACAACAGGAGCCGCTTCAGGAAATCTAACCATCACTTTAAGACACCAACCAAATAAATCTGCTTCAAATGTTGCCACCGGAGAAATTACTAATGCTGCTGGATCTACCGATGCTGAAGTTTCTTTTCCAATTTCAGTATTATAAAAATCATACATGAGGATTCATTAAAACATTAAAAAGGCGTGCATTTTTGTGTATGCCTTTTTTAAACTAATGTAAAAATTAAAAATAAATGCAAATAAAATGAAGAAACATTCCATAGTCGTTTTAAATATTTTAGGAATTTCCAGTGCTAGTTTATGCTTGATTCACTGCTTGATTTTTCCTCTTTTAAACATTATTCCTTATAGGATATTCACACAATCTTTGGATTGATGTCTTCTTTGCTTGTATTGAAATGTTATAATTTTAGGGCTTTTTAAATAATTATTAATACAACATTGTGGTGTTATTTAAAAAACAAAATCACATTTGCAACATTGGTGCATTAACTTGAATGAAAAATAAAAATATAGATCTTCTAGGAATTATAAATGCCGGTTTATGTATGATTCATTGTTTGGTTTTTCCATTATTCACTTTTATTCCTTCCCTATTAAGGCAATATTCCTTGATTGATATTGGGTTTGCTTTGGTAGGACTTTGGGCAATAATTAGAATTATAAAAAATGCCAATATACTTGTAATTGTTATTCTTCTAAATTCAATTACACTTATTTTACTTAGCATTTTTATTGATCTATATATTGATCTGCATACCAATTTCATTTTCCTTGGTGGCTTTGGGATGATAACTGGACACTTTCTAAATTACAAATTACATACTCATAAAAACCACAAAAAAAACTAACCCATTAATTATGAAGACAAATAACTCCAAGCATTTCAGTTTTACAATTCTATTTCTAGCGTTCTTTCTAAATTCCAAAGAAATAATTGCGCAAGAATTAACGGGGTGCAAAAATGAAAGTCAAGTTACTCTATTACCTGTTTTGTGGCAACAAACTGCTGCAGAATACAGAGCCTTATGCTATCAAGCCTTCAATTTGGCAACTTTACGATTGAATGAAATTCCAAGAAAAGAAATAAAAAAAGGAAATCTAGCCATCATTACAGATTTAGATGAAACCATACTTGACAATAGTTATGTGGGCGCCCAACTCATCAAAGAAAATAAAGAAATGACCGAAATAGAATGGAACAAATGGACAGCGGTATCCAAGACCACAGCAGTTCCAGGAGCTGTAGCGTTTTTTCAAGAGGCAAGTAAAAAAGGAATCACTATTTTTTATGTCTCCAATAGAGATACCACTGCTGTAAAAAGTACACTGATTGATTTAAAAAACCTACAATTACCCAATGCAGATACTGCCCATTGTCTTTTTAAAAGCAACACTTCATCCAAAGAAGTTCGGAGAAAAACAGTAGCCAAAGAGTATCAAATTGTGATGCTATTAGGCGATAATCTAAATGATTTTAAAAACACTTTCGAGAAAAAAACAATAACTGAACGATTTCAAGCTACTGATACAGAACAAAAACAATGGGGCAAAAAATTTATTGTATTACCCAATGCCACTTATGGAGAATGGGTAAATGCACTCTACAATTACACTAATAAAACGGATGCCGAAAAGGAAAAAATTAGAATAGAACTATTGGCTGGGTATTAATAATATATCATACAAAAGCACTTATATTCTTAATAACACAATTAAGATTACATAAAAGAGAATGGCTTTTTTCTTCCACTAGTTTAAGATTAGATTCCAGAACGAAATATTTTAAAGTACTATCAAAAACTAAAAAAAACAGTCCGAAAACACATCCATTTAATACTTAAAAAACTATGTTATTTGCAGAAAACGTAAAAAAAATATATGGCGATAAAATCGCTTTGAATTCATTAAATCTCCACATCAAAAAAGGAGAAATTTTTGCTCTCTTGGGGCAAAACGGTGCTGGAAAAACAACCACCATCAATTTATTTTTAGGCTTTATTGAGCCTACTGAAGGCGAATTAAAAATAAACGGAATTTCGGTGGCCGAAAATGCACAAGAAACTAAAAAATACGTGGCTTACATCCCCGAAACCGTAATGCTCTATCCTAATCTTACAGGGATAGAAAACCTAAAATTCTTTTCATCCTTGGCTGGATTCAAATATTCTACAGAAGAATTAGACATTTTTCTTACCAAGGCAGGCTTACAGGCAACAGCGCATCATCAAAATCTAGGAGGTTACTCCAAAGGAATGCGACAAAAGGTAGGAATTGCTATTGCCATTGCAAAACAAGCCAAAGTATTGTTGCTTGACGAACCCACAAGTGGTTTAGACCCAAAAGCTTCCAACGAATTTTCGCAAATCCTGAAAGAGCTTGCGACCGATGGAACGGCTATTTTAATGGCAACCCACGATATTTTCAGGGCCAGAGAAGTAGCAACCCACATCGGAATTATGAAAGAAGGCAATTTAGTTTCGGTTATTAATGCCAATACTATTTCTGCCAATGAGCTGGAAGAACTGTACTTACAAACTGTTTAAAAATAAATTTATAACCTTAAAAATGAAACAATTATACACCGCTTTATTTTTGATGATTGGTTTATATACCGCTCAATCTCAAAACGTAAACAAAAAAATAAAAGATAGCATTGCTAAAGATTCTACCGAAATGAAAATGGGTAAAAACGAACTGCAAACGGTAGAAATTATTGGTCGTTCTTCCAAAAAATACAACAGCGATTATTCGTTTTCGTCCACAAAAACAGCGTCACTTAATAAAAATATTCCCCAATCCATATCGACTATAACCAAAGAGTTGATTGCTGACAAAGGCACATTTTATCTAGCCGATGCCGTAAAAATGGCAAGTGGTGTCATTCCTGCCAGTTTTTACAATCAATACACCATTCGAGGCATAAGCCAAAACGAAGAAGGTCAAATCATCAATGGTATGCGAACCCGCCAATACTACTTTTTGCAACCATTGATCAATAATATAGAACGTGTTGAAGTTATAAAAGGACCTTCGAGTGCTACTTTTTCGTCCGTTGATCCAGGAGGAAGCATCAATTTGGTTACCAAAAAACCATTGGCTGTCGATAGAAAAGAAGTGAGTTTGAGTGCGGGTAGTTTTAGTACTTTTCGAGGAAGTTTAGATTTTACAGGCCCATTAAATGAATCCAAAACACTGCTATACAGAGTAAATGGAGCCTATCGCGAAGCTAAATCGTATCGTGATTTGGTGGGTAATAAATCTTTTCTGTTTTCTCCTTCTTTCAGTTATATACCCAATGAAAAAACGGCTATCAATACCGAACTGATTTTAAGTAATATGACAGGAAACCTAGATCGAGGTCAGCCCATATTTGGAGCAGTTGCAGGTGTTACCAGTTTAAACAGCAGTCCTATAAGTCTTAATCTGGGTGCGCCAAATGATTTTTTTAAGTCAAAAGATGTGGTATTTATGACCAGTTTAGCACATAAATTTACTTCCAAAATTGGTTTCAATGCTTCGTATATGAAACAATCCTGGACAGAAGATTTGCAGGAACATAGAACTACAAATGCCTTTGCGGTAGATATGAACAACAAGCCTGTAACCAGTTTGGCAATGATGCAATTTGTGCAACGTCAGCAGTATTGGAATGTTGATAATTTAAGTGCTTATTTCAATTTTGATTTAAAAGCAGGCAAACTCAACCATAAAGTACTTGTTGGGTATGATTTAAGCTGGTGGAATAAAACCAAAGGCGGTGGACAAAATGCTGCAAGAGGTTATTTGCTAAAAGACGGAACGGTAGCCAGCTCTTTTGTGGTAGCCAATTCCGCCAATTATCAAACCATAACTGTGGATGGGGTGGTTATGCCAAAACCAAATGTGAATTATTTTAATTTAAACAATCCAAGTTATACCATCCAAAATATAGAGGATTACACTTTGAATGTTAGAACCGCATTGCCAGCAGCACTTACCACTACAAATGCTATTTATATTCAGGATCAAATTCAGTGGGAAAAATTTACTTTTTTATTGGGATTAAGAAAAGAATGGTTTGAAGACATTACCAATTACGAATCAAACAATGAATTGACGGTTAAAAAAGAAGCTTTACTACCACGAATAGGAATTAATTATGCCATTAACAAGGCTATAAATGTTTACACAACCTATCTAGAAGGCTATCAGCCACAATCGAATACGGTAACTTTGATGCCACAAACGGGTTCATTACCCGCAGGTAGTCAGTTTGATCCATTGGAAAGTAACTTGAAAGAAGTAGGTCTAAAAACTACTTTTTTAAACAACACAATGAGTTTTAACGCTGCATTTTACGAAATCAATCAGCGCAACATTCTAATGAATGCCAATGACCCAATCCAACCCGATTTATTGGTAACAAGAGGTTCCGAACGCAGTCGTGGTTTCGAATGTGATCTAGCGGGTTATATTACTCCAAACTGGCAAATCAATGCTTCTTACAGTTATATCGATGCTATAATTACCAATGATGCCAATGCAGAATTAATTGGAGAAAGAAAACAAAACACCCCAAAAAACAGTGCCAACCTTTGGACTCGTTACAATTTCAATTCTGATTCGGCTCTAAAAGATTTGGGAGTTGGTTTCGGAATGCAATACCAGAGCAGCAAGATTCCTTGGTTTACCAGAGCATTCATAATTCCTGATTTTACAACTTTTGATGCGGCTTTGTATTATAAACCTAACAAAAGTAATATGCAAATTGCTGTCAACGCCGGAAATTTATTTAATAAAACCTATTGGCTGGGAGCTCAAAACTACTTGCGATTATTTCCGGGTGCGCCACGAAATGTAAGCGTGACCCTAACTTATAAATTTTAATTGATTTAGCTATGTCATTACAAGCATCATTTTTAATAGCCAACCATTTTAAAAACGCCGTGTTGAAAAACACGGATGTATTTATTATCACATTTTTTATTGGTTTTTTATTGCTTTATGCTACATTTTCGGGTTGGAAAAGTTATACCAATCAAAATGAAAGCAGTGCAAAATACCAAGAACAATCCCGAAAAGACTGGCTGCACAACCCCGACAAAAATCCACATAGAATGGCGCATTATGGTAATTTTGCTTTCCGCAAAAGTGCCTCTTTGAGTATTTTTGAGTTTGGGATGCAGCCTTTTTTTGGCAATGCCATCTACTTGGAAGCTCACAAACAAAATTCGGCTAATTTTTCGGAGGCTGGTTTCTCTAATAGTATGCTGCGTTTTGGAGCAATAAGCTTGGCAATGGTTTTGCAAATTTTATTGCCCTTACTTATTTTTTTCATTGGTTTTAATTGCATTGCCACCGAGAGAGAAAATGGAACATTAAAATTACTATTGAGCCAAGGCATTAGCTGGAGACAGCTTTTATTCGGGAAAATTCTAGGACTCACAAGAGTACTACTATTGCTTTATATTCCTACGATAGTGGTACTTGTTTTGATTTGGCTGCTGGTACAAAATTTTACTGTTTCTGTTGACCAAACAATCAAAATGGTACTTTTTGTTCTCCTTCATTTTGTCTATCTGTTGTTTTTTTGTGTGATTACAGTTTTAGTATCTGCAGCAAGCAAAACTTCCAAAAATGCCTTGATTTATTTGATTGGCTTATGGTTGTTGTTTGCCATTATTTTGCCTAAAGCAACACAGGCAGTTGGAGCTTATATTTATGAAGCACCATCGAAAATACAGTTCAATAGTGCAATCGAAAATGATGTTTTAAAAGTTGGCGACAGTCATAATCCTAATGATATTCATTTTAAGGCAATTAAAGATTCAGTATTGCTGGCACACAAAGTTGATTCGGTTCAAAAACTGCCTTTCAATTATTCGGGTTTTATAATGACCGAGGGCGAAAAAATCAGTTCTACTATCTACAACAAACATTTAGAAACTTTGTTGCAGGTTTATAAAAAACAGAATAGTTTCTCCAAAGCGGTTTCCCTTTTTAATCCATATATCGCTATCAAAAATCTATCAATGGCATTGTCAAATACCGATTATGATTCGTATATCGATTTTCAAAAACAAGCTGAAGCCTATCGTTATGAAATGGCACAAAAAATGAATGGGTTACAGGTAAAATACATTAGTAATAAGAAACAAAAACCTACCGACAAACCTTATACAATTGACAAAAAACACTGGGAAGAATTAGGTCAGTTTCACTATGAACCCAAAGGGATATTATCGGTTTTAAAAAACGAAATCATTTCTATTATTGCTCTTATTCTATGGGTTTTCTTCCTCTTTATTCTAATCAAAATAGCCGCTAAAAACTTAAAAGCCATCTAAATATGCTTGTATTATTATTTAAAAATTTTATTCAATCAAGAGGAACAAAGCTTGGTTTGATTTTCTTGTTATTGATTGGTTTGATGAGCCTTTTGGTGGGGCATCAATTTCAAGAAAAGCAACATAAAACTATCACAGAAACCATTAATTACCAAAAAGAACATATCGCCCGAAATGCTAGTTTTCATAAAGACGAAATAGGACTTTTGCTGTATTACATAAAATTCTCTTTGATAAACAAAACCGTTCCAATAAATAGTTTATCTATTGGTCAGCGCGATGTAAATCCGTCTGTACAAAGTGTTACAATTCGTGGTTTAGAAGGTCAAAAATATGATTCGGAACTCAATAATCCCAACAACCTCTTGTTAGGAAATATTGATTTTAGCTTTGTATTAATTTATTTATTCTCGCTTTTTATAATAGCTTTTTCTTATAATATTATTTCCGAAGAAAAAGAAAGTGGCACTTGGAAGATTGTTGCAATTCAGAGTAAAAATACTTTCTGGTATATTATTAAATTATTTTACATCCGAATTTTAAGCTTGTTGGCATTGCTAACTATGCTGCTTTTCGTAGCCGTTCTCTTTTTTAAAATTCCGCTTGACAGTTCATTTTTCACGTTTTATGCACTAGGTGTTTTGTATGTTGCTTTTTGGTTTGCAGTTTGTTTTTATATAGTCTCACTACAAAAAAGTTCAAACTTCAATGCGGTAATTTTGCTTACTATTTGGTTGTTTTTGATTATTGTTTTACCTGCAACCATCAATAGTTACATTGTTAGTAAATATCCTGTGCAAGAAGCGTTAGAGTTAACCCTGAAACAGCGTAAAGCGTATCACGAAAAATGGGATATAGACAAGCAAAAAACATTAGATAAATTTTACAATCATTATCCACAATTCAAAAAATATCCTTTGCCAAATAAAGAATTTAGCTGGTTGTGGTATTATGCGATGCAGCAAATGGGCGATGACGAATCGGCTAAAGAATCTAAAGAATTAGCAACTAAATTAGAACAGAGAAATCAGTCAAGTCAGTTCATAGCACAATTTATGCCCACATTGCATACTCAAATACAACTGAACGAAATTGCAAAAGCCGATTTGGGAAACCAACTTCTATTCCTGCAAGAAACACAAAAGTTTCACGAAAAATTGCGTTTGTATTTTTATCCAAAAATATTTGATAACGATCCTGTAAACAATGAAAAATGGGAGAATTTTAAAGTTGAAGTTTTTAGTGATACTTCAAAAAGCGATTTTTTTAAATCAATTTTTCCATTGCTAATTTTCAATTTAGTACTGATTATTCTAGGTTGGTTTAATTTCAGAAACACAAAAAAACAATCTTTTTAATATAGAAAACACACTAGTGTCCACTAAAAAATAAAACAAGTTCTTTGAAATTATTGTAAATCTGTATTTTAAGAGTCATTTTTGAGTGTGACGATTTGAAATGGTTATTATGTTCGTAAATAAACATTACGAATATGAATCACGGTAAATATGTCTTTTCTCAACTGATTGAATTTCTTCCTCAATGTGTTTTTGACATGTTAACTAGTAAATATTCTGGCAATAAATCGGTCAAACATTTTACTTGTTGGAATCAATTATTATGTATGATTTTTGGTCAACTTTCAGCAAGAGAAAGTTTAAGAAATTTGATAATTGTTATATAAGCACATCAATCAAAATCATATCATTTAGGATTTGGCAAAAATATAACTCGTAGTCATTTATCCAAAGCTAATGAAAATCGTAATTATAAAATATTTGAAGAATTTGCCAATCATTTAATATTGATTGTCCAGGATATAAATAGCAATGATACCTTTGAAATAAAAGGCAATATTTATGCTTTTGATTCTTCAACAATTGATCTATGCTTGAGTGTATTTTGTTGGACTCATTTTCGAAAAAATAAAGCAGGAATAAAATTGCACACGCTATTTGATATTAACACACAAATCCCTGTATTTATTCATATTACAGAAGCAAATGTGCACGATGTTAACGCAATGGATGTCATCGATTATGAGCGATTTGCTTATTATATTTTTGACCGTGCTTATGTTGATTATGATCGACTTTTTCGAATTACTAAAGCTAATGCTTATTTTGTTGTTAGAGCAAAATCTAATATGAAATTTAAAAGAATGTATTCTCTAAAAATTGACAAAACCACTGGAATTAAATATGACCAAATTGGTAAAATAGAAGTTTTTTATACCTCAAAAGATTATCCAGAAAATATACGAAAAGTAAAAAAATGTTAGTCTTTTTGACCAATAATTTTGAATTATCAGCTCAAGATATTGCACTACTTTACAAACAAAGATGGCAAGTAGAATTGTTCTTTAAATGGATAAAACAACACCTAAAAGTTAAGACCTTTTGGGGGACAACAGAAAATGCAGTTCGTATTCAAATTAATGTAGCAATTGCAACTTACTGTTTGGTTTCTATAATATCAAAAGATTTAAAAATTAATCGCTCAGTCTACGAAATTCAACAAATTTTATCTGCATCATTACTCAATAAAACATCTATAAATGAACTACTTATGAAATAAGATTACAATAATATCAATGAACATAATACTAACCAACTGGTTTTTAACTTATTTTAAGTCGACACTAGTATTAATATCATTAAAAACAATCAAAATTTTAGGCAAATTAACATTTTTACTTGCTTTTCTTTTGTATTATTTGGTTCAAAAATGTATCACTCTTTCATCTACTATTTGTGAGCTGCTGTAAACACTGGTTTGTTACTTTCTATTACAGAAATTAGCAAATTTTTAAACTGTTTAAACAAACTTTAAAGCATAATTATTAAAATGAAAAGCCTTATATTTACTGGGGTAATTAAATATTTAGTCTAGATAATTTAAAAAGTATACTTATAATAATTTCTCCCAAATCAAAGCGTGTCGTTTAAGCGTTCTTAACTACCTTTCAGTCCTATAATTCCAACTAATAAAATTGGAAAATGAGCTCGAATATTTCAGTATATAGAATATGTGGATTTTTTGGTTCTGAGTTCATTGCAAAGAAAAACACGATAAAATATTGCTCATTAAAATGTGAAAGCAAAGATTATAAGCGAAGGTTGAAAAATCAGAAAATTGAAAGCTCAAATCTTCAAACAATCAAAATAAAAAATCAACCACTTATTAATCTTAAAGACAAGGAATTTTTAAATGTAAAACAACTTGCATTGCTTGTAGGTTTTTCAGTTAAAACTGTCTATCGTTTGATCAATACCAAAAAGAAAATGCTTATAACTTTTCAAAAAGAAAAACCACAATTAGACGTTGTGACATCAATGTTTTATTTGAAAAGCTACAAATTTTGGATTCGAAGTAGTTTTAAGGCCTACAGAACAAAGAAAACAGGCTGAAATTAAAGACTGTTATACTATCACCGAAATACAAAAGAAATTTAATATCTCAATTGGTGCATTGTACAATATTATAAAACGTAATAACATATGTAAATCTTTACTGGAAAAGTTCACTTATGTTGCTAAAAAAGATATTGAAGCTCTTAAACACTGGAATTAACTCAAAACACCGTTCCTTTTTTTGGTTAGATATTCGCTATTTTGTGGCCTAATGGACAGACCTTCTGGAAACACTAATTTTTGAATCCTTATCTTGTTCACAACATCTCCTCAAAAAAAATCAAAAATTACTTTAAAAAAAGCTTATTTTTTCTTGTTTCTAATTTTAATTAATCTAAATAAAAAGTAAATTTGACCAAATAGTAAACAAAGTAAGTAAAGTCTAATTTATAGTTTCTTCTGAAGTGTTTGCTATGTAATTATTATACGTAAGAACTCTTTAAAAAAAATGAAAAAAACATTGAAAAAAAATATTGGCTGGCTTCATCTTTGGTTAGGTCTTGGCTCAGGTCTTATTGTCTTTATAGTTGCTTTAACAGGAAGCCTTATGGTTTTTGAAAAAGAAATTGACCAGTTTATAAATCCCGAATTTTACTCTGTAACATCAATTGGAACTTCCAAAAAAAGCTTAGATTATTGTACTAATGTTCTTGAGAACGACTATTCAATCGAAAAAATAAGCAGGATAAGCATCTTCAATGATCCCAATCGCACGATAGTTATTGTTGGAAAAAACAAGGATAAGGAATCGCAAATTTTCTCTATGAACCCCTATACGGGAAAGGTTCTAGGTACTGTTCTACAGAGGGACAGATTTTTTTCAATTGTTTTATCTCTTCACAGAGAATTATTACTCGGGGATATAGGAGAAGTTATTACTGGTATTTCCTGTTTGATTTTTGTATTCATGCTAATTTCCGGCCTTATATTATGGTGGCCAAAAAAAATAAAAAATATAAAACAGAGGTTGAGCGTAAAATGGAGCGGTTCATTCAAAAGAATCAATTGGGACTTTCATTCTACCTTTGGTTTTTATAGTTTTATAATCTTATTAATTATTTCCCTCACAGGCTTAGTGTGGTCTTTTGATTGGTTTGAAAAAGGAGTCTATTTTATGGCTGACGGAAGTCTAAAAAAGGTATCGTTAAAAGTAGAAAATCCAACTAAAATAGACCTAAAACTTGATCAAAAAGCTTTTTATCAAAATATTTATAATAAAACAGATAGCATCTTTCCATATAAAGGAAATATCCAAATCAGAATTCCGTCCGATACAATTAACAGCATACAAGTATTAAAGGAGCATTTGGATATAGCTATCCCAGACCAATCGAGTGCTGTATATTTTGACAAATATACCGGCAAAAATATCGAAATAAGACCTTACGCATCATTCAGTACAGGTGATAAAGTAAAGCGTCTCGTGTATCCTATTCATACAGGAAGTGTTTTTGGCTATCCAACTAAAATAATTGCCTTTTTAGTGACACTTTTCGCCTTAACATTACCTATTACAGGATTGATTATCTGGCTTGGAAGAAAGAAAAAACATACTCAAAAAGTTTAATTTTATAATGAATATACAAGTAAAGTCTAAAAAATTTAGATTCGATATTTATTATTGACTTGATGTAAAAAGAGACATCAAATAAAGTTTGACGTCTCTTTTAAATTAAATTTCAGTGATTACTCTTAATCGAAAACTTTCCCCAGATGTTCTTCCATAACAAAATACGGATCATCGGTTTGCGTCATCTCTCTTATATGAATTAAACTGGTTTTGCTCATCATTCTTAACATCTGTCGTCTCTCGCATTTGACAATCTTACCATTCTCTTCCCTCTCTCCTGCCGTAAAAGCACTTCTTCCATGGGCACATAAGTGATTATTGACAAATATAACATCTCCGGAATCTGGTATATAATCACTATTAATCAACTCTTTAGCCTCGTTCCAGAATTCAGTTAAATTATAAAGAGCATCAGGTGTCTGTCCAGCTTTTTCATTAAATATCTGCTCTGCTGCATCGAATCTAATAAAAGGCAGGTCTTTATTTCCATATAGAACAGAAGCCAGTGGACCATTACTTATTTCCTCATCATAATTTGCATCCTTGGGACATTGATAAATAGGCGCAAAAAGTTTTTCCATTACTTTATTAACTCCGCCATGTGATCGTACCGAGTAAAGTGTTGAAGGGACTCTCTCTTCATTTCGCAAATAAAGAAAGCTTAAAAAATCAGCCTGATGAAGAAGAAACGCATCTTCAGTATGAATATACAGATTTGTTTTTGACCCCGACCCTGTCTGCGTAGCAACCATGTTTTCATCTGGAATAACAGCATGTAGAATTCCTCCGCCTTTTCGCTGCGCATAATACTGGACAGGTTTGGAAGGAACTGCTCCATGAAGTAGTGAACAAATAAATCCGTATTTATTGAGTTTTGAGTAATCTGCATTCTGCCAGTTGGCAGGAGTCGGGCCCAGATAATCCTGATCTACTTCCAAAAGACCTCTAAAAATAATGGCCCCATACTGGTCTGCTGAGAAGTCTGTTCCAAAACGGCTTAAGATTCTAACTATTCTTTCTGGAAGAAGCTGGAAAGAATAAAGATGAAGCGCCTCGATATAATCTGGATTTTCATAGCTCTTGAATGCCTTCTCCAGAAGCGTGCCAACATTAGATAAAATATTTCTTTCCTGATGAGTAATCTCCACTATCAGTGGGCTTGTAGGAATTTGATAAGAAAAATTTTCCTTCACTGGTATTTCATCTTCAATTAATGACTGTGATTTCATTTTATTAGTTTATTTAATAGTTAATAAAAATTTGAGTAAATAAAATACAAAATACTGAAAGTAAAGATTATACAAACAAAACATCATTCAAATACATTTAAAAAATGTAAATAATTTCGTGAATTTTTTTTCCGTTTTATTTTTTTTATAAAGATTAATTTCTACATTTGCTTGCGCTATTTTTATTTATTCTAAATAAAATATACTTACAAATATATTAGTTTTATCATTAAAAAAAAGAATTTACTTAAATAATTTTAAAAAAAAATATGAAAATTAAGACTAAACCTAGTAAAATCAAGACATCAGATTTTACACCTAGAGAAAATAAAATTTCAAAAATCATACGGACAAGACGAAGTGTTTACGCTGATGAGTTTTTAAAGCAGAACATACCGGATGAATTATTAAATGAAATTTTGATAAACGCAACTTATGCCCCTACGCATAAAATGACTGAGCCATGGAGGTTTATTGTTTTTAAGGATAATTATTTAGAACAATTAGGATCTTTTCTGGGTGAATATTACAAAGACTTTTATTTTCAAAAATTTTCTGCTGAAGTCGCTGTTGAAAAGTACAATCTGCTAAAAGAGTATCCTCTTAATTCGGCGTGTGTTATTGGAGTTGTAATGGTTCGTAATCGCAAAATAGACCTGCCAGAATGGGAGGAAATCGCCGCCGTTTCATCTGCCGTTCAAAACATAGCACTCACCTGTACTGCCAATAATATTGGGAGTTACTGGAGTACATCTGCCGGTGCAATTGATTATTTAAAACAATTTGACCTGGCCGAAAATGAAAAATCTCTCGGTTTAATTTATGTTGGATACTATCCTGAGGATATTGAACCCTCAAGAAAAAAGAGAACCCCTGTTTCTAACAAAGTAACTTATTTTAAATAATATCAATTCTAAAATTTATCACTATGCAAAACCTATTAGACAATGAACAGGATGTCTTTGTTAAAAGTTCTAAGGACGATTTTTATCAGGATATTTTTCATGAAAATTCCGGCACGGAATATAATAATGCAATAGCATTAGTACAAAAACGTGTAGCTGGTTTTCTTGAAAATACCAAAATTCCTTTTAGCGGTATTAAACCTGAGGAAATAAGAAATAAAGTAGAAGCTGTAAACTTAGATTTGCCACTCAAAGATTATGAAAGCCTTTGGAATGAGATCGATGATATTTATGTAAATCATGCAACTGCTTATCATTTACCAGAATATATTGCCCATTTAAACTGCCCTGTAGTGATTCCTGCTTTAGCCGCCGATGTGCTGATAAGTGCTATTAATTCGTCGCAGGATACCTATGATCAAAGTGCCGGAGGAACATTTATAGAAAGAAAATTGATTGCCTGGACAGGTGAACAAATTGGATATAACGAAGATTGTGATGGTATTTTTACTGGCGGCGGTTCGCAGAGTAACCTTATGGGGTTGCTTCTGGCAAGGGATTATTTTGCTTTGAAATACATGAATTGGAATATCAAATTGAATGGCTGTCCTCCGGATGCAGGTAAGTTCCGCATTTTTGTTTCAGAGAAATCTCATTTCAGCAATCAAAAAAACGCTTCTATTTTGGGCCTTGGTGAGCAGTCTATTGTTCAGGTTGTTACTGATAGCCGCTATCGAATGGATGCTGAAAAATTAAGGCAAGCTATTATTGAAGAACTAGAAAAAGGCAACATCCCTATAGCTATTGTGGCTACAGCAGGTACAACAGATTTCGGTAATATTGATCCACTATCTGAAATTGCAATTCTGGCAAAAAAATACGGATTATGGCTCCATGTCGACGCCGCTTATGGCTGCGGATTATTACTAACCGATAAATACAAACTTTTGCTAAACGGCATCGAACAAGCTGATTCTGTCACTATTGATTATCATAAATCTTTCTTTCAGCCTATATGCAGCAGTGCTTTTATGGTGAGAAACAAACAGCATCTTCATATTATAAAACATCATGCAGATTATCTCAACCCTAAGGAGCAGGACTATGACGAACTCCCAGCCCAAATTAATAAGTCTCTTGTACAAAGCACACGCCGCTTCGATGCTTTAAAACTATGGTGTACACTGCGTTATATGGGCAGAACAAAACTGGGGCAGTATACAGAAACTATTATTGAAACTACAAAACAAACTGCCGAAATATTAGACAGCGACAAAGATTTTGAACTTTTAACAGATTCTGATTTAAGTGTTTTGGTTTTTAGATATAAGCTGGCCGGATGGCCTGGTGACTGCTGTAAAATGAATTTATATATAAAAAAGAAAATGTTTTTTAGTGGTGAAGTATTAGTGGCAAGCACAAAAGTAAATGACATTTTTTACTTGAAGTTTACCATTTTGAACCCATTAACAACTGTAGCACACATTAATAACATCCTTTCAATCATAAAAAAACACGGAAATGAATATATCTTCTCCTAAAGAGATTGCTCAGGAAGCAGTCCATATAACGTTTACTATTTTACTTAATTGCTGCCTGCGCGAACTAGGTAACAGCAGTTTTTATGAAGGGGTTCCTAAATACGATCCTGTACTAAAATCTTATATGTCAAAGTCTAATCATAAACTTCATCTAAAATTGGATTTTCCTGTTGATAAGGTTGAAGTATATGCGCCGATACGTTACAAATCTGAAACCTACAGACATCTGTATGATTTTCCGGTAATGGAACGTGATCTTACTACTGAAACCATAAAAGAAATAGATGCAGACCGCCTTTTGGAATTAATTACAACTCATGTAAGGCAGCAATATGCGCTGGCAGATTCTAAAAATGTAAAAAAAAGAATGCAGCTGAGTACAGAAAAAATAGCTCAGTTTTTAGAGCATTTTAAAACTTCAGGCCAGCAGTTTAACAAGCCTGAAATGACATTTATTGAAGCGGAACAATTATTTCCGGCAGGACATTTACTTCATCCGCTTACCAAAGGACGTGAAGGATTTACGGGAACAGAAGTTTTAATGTATGCTCCCGAAACCAACGGTCAATTTCAATTGTACTATTTTTTAGTGCATCCTGATTTGGTTACCGAAAAATCAACAGACGATATTTTACCATCCCATTTTGCAAAAGAAGCTGTATTTGAAGCAGGAAAAGGAGATAAAAAAGTAAATGATTTATTCGAAAAATATCCGGAATGGAAAGTGCTTCCGCTTCACCCATGGGAAGCTGCTCATTTTAAAACCCAAGCCACATTTGATACACTAGTAAAAGAAAATCTGTTGATAGATTTAGGCGAATTCGGGAAAGAATTCACAGCAACTTCTTCTGTAAGAACAGTATATAACAATGAAAGCGATTATATGTACAAATTTTCTCTTCATGTGAAAATTACAGGAGCAGAACGCATTAACCATTATCATGAACTTTACAGAGGTTATGATGTATCAAGGCTAATGCAGACCGAATGGGGAGACAATCTAAAGAAAACATATCCTGATATTGAATTGATTTGCGATCCGGGTTTTATATCAGTATCCTATAATGGAAATATACTGGACAGCTTTTCAACCAGTGTGCGATACAATCCATTTAAAACTGCACCCGAAAAAGAAAAGAATGTCTGTTTAGTGGCTTCTTTATGTCAGGACAGCATATTGGGAGATCCTTCCAGAATGCAGAACGTGATTGAAAAAGTATCTCAACAAACTGGATTATCTACAGAAGAAGCCAGTACACTTTGGTTCAAACAATATATAAATATTATACTTGGCGATGTAGTAAAAATGTTTAATGAGCAGGGAATGGTTTGCGAGTGGCACCAACAAAACACACTTATACAATTAAATGCCGCTTTCCTGCCTGAAAAATTATTTTTCCGTGATAATCAAAGCTTTTTATTCCGAAAATCTTTTGAAGAGCAGCTAAATGAGATTGTACCCGGTTTATCTGAAAATGGAAAAATGTTTATTCCGGATGATCGCTTATTTAATCTATTGCTTCATTATTTCTGGGTGGGTAATATACTGGCTGTTGTAAATACTTTTGGCGCCAACGGACTTGCAGATGAAAAAAATCTCTTAAATATTCTTTATGATAAATTAGAGGATTTACAAAAAGAAGACGAAAGCGGTCTGACTACCTTTATTCTCAAAAGCCGATATTGGAAGGTTAAAGGCAATTTACTTACAGCCTTAAATGATATTGACTGCGGTGATAATCCTGCCGGTGTTACCCGTATCAATTTCCCGAATGTTTTGCATAAACGCTTTTTCTCAGAGCAATTGATACATCCAAAAGGAAAAAAAATTGTCTACAACCGCTATTTTCCAAAAGAAGATGTTACTATTAGTTTGCGTCCTGTTGATATAGAAAACGATCTGGAAATGCTGCACGAATGGTTTCATCGTGACCACGCCAAAGCAGCATGGAAAATGGACTGGCCGCTGCGCGAACTTGAAGCCTATTACAGAACCCTGCTTCCCGGGGACGGTTTGTACAGTTATATAGGAATGGCCAATGGAGAACCGACTTTTAATATTGAAGTATACTGGCCGAACCGCGATATACTAGGAGATTATTATGATGTTCTGCCTACCGATTATGGAACTCATCAATTTATTGCGCCAACAGATCCGAAGCAAAAATTTGTCTCGCCATCAACGCAATGCATGATTGATTACGTGTTTGCCCAATCTGAAGTTGGTAAAATGGTTGGCGAAGGCGCTGTTGACTCCAGAGCTTCAATGATGAACAAAGCCTTTCATGGTTTTAAAATCGAAAAAGTCATTGAAATGCCGCATAAAACAGCAAACCTTAATTTTTGTTATCGCGAATGGTATTGGGCCAAATTCCCCCAAAACAAAGATATTATAATCAACACTCAAGCAGAACCTAATCTTATAAACCAATAATATGGAAGATCGTAAAGTATATTCACTAATAGGAATCGGAATCGGGCCTTTTAATTTAGGCTTAGCTGCTTTGTTAGAACCAGTCGATGATGTTTCATCACTTTTTTTTGATCAAAAAGAGCAATTCAACTGGCATCCGGGTTTGCTTATTGACCATGTTACCTTGCAGACTCCATTTTTATGCGACTGTGTTTCAATGGCAGATCCTACAAGTCAGTTTAGTTTTTTAAATTTCCTTAAAAAGACAGATCGTTTGTATAAATTCTTTATCCGCGAAAATTTCTTTGTACTGCGTAAAGAATATAATATGTATTGTCAATGGGTAATTAAACAGCTAAAAAATTGTCGTTTCTCATCGAGTGTAAAAGAGATTTATTATAAAGACGGTCTTTATGAATTACATGTATTTCACAAAGAAGAAAATCAAACCAAAATTTATTATTGCGAAAAATTAGTATTAGGTACAGGTACCGTGCCTGTACTTCCTGAGTTTGTCGATTTAAAAGAGATGAAAAAGGTTTCTCATACCTCAAGCTATCTTTTTAGAAAAGAAGAAATATTAGAGCAGGATACCGTTACTGTAATTGGTTCAGGACAAAGTGCTGCCGAAGTATTCTTTGATCTGCTCCAAAACAGGCCTAAAAACCTAAAGCTGAATTGGTATTCGCGTCCTGATCGTTTTTTTGCAATGGAATATTCCAAGCTTATTTTAGAGCATACATCACCGGATTACATCGATTATTTTCATCAAATGCCGTCTTCGACTCGTAAGGTCATGCTCGATCGTCAGAAATCACAATTCAAAGGAGTAAACTTTGATTTACTCAACCAGATTTATGATCATCTTTATGCTCTCAGCGTAGATAACGATAACATTAGCGTAAAGATCAGACCAAACATACAATTGGATGATATCACTGCAGGGATTCACAATAATTATGAATTGCATCTGGAGCAGATAGAGCAACATAAAAAGTTTACAGACCATGCTGACTACGTAATTTTAGGCACCGGATATCACTATCAGGAACCCCAATTTCTTAAAGACATTCAACACCGCATCAGCAGAACTTCAACTGGCAGTTATGATGTAAAAAGAAACTACAGTATAGACCATAATGGCAACGAAATTTTTGTGCAGAATGCAGAGATTCATACGCACAGCTACATTTCATCTGATTTGGGCATGGGTGCTTATCGCAATTCTTATATCATTAATGAAGTAGCGAAACGTGAAGTGTATAAATTGGAAAAGAGAATTGCTTTTCAGGATTTTGACCTTTCACATATTGCAGAAGAGAAAGCTGAGGAAATTAGTATTTAATACACATCTAAAATGAATATAGAAACAGTACCGCACTTAGAAGTTTTTACCGCTCCCGTTTGGGAAAAGGTAAATCTTAATTTGCTTGCCAAGAGTTTAGCAGAATTAATGCATGAAGATGTTGCCAAACCTATCATTACGGGGAGTAAAAAAGATAGTATTACACATTTTAAACTGATAACTGATCTCCCAGAGGTTTACTATACTTTTTCAGCTTATCCAAGACTGTTGAAATATTGGCATATTGAAAAAGAAAGTATTCAAAGATGGGAAAACGGCATAGCGATTCCAGCTAAAGATGTTCTTTGTTTTTTTATCGAATTACAAAAAACCTTTGGCATAGATTCTTTTACACTCGCAAAATATACGGAAGAACTTCTCAATACCTTATATGCTGATACACATTTGTACACCAGAAAAAAGTTGAGTGCACCTGATTTAACACAAGCCGATTATCAGACTATCGAGCATCAAATGGAAGGTCATCCGTGGGTTATTGCTAATAAAGGACGTGTTGGTTTCAACAACAGTGATTATCACAATTATGCTCCCGAAGCCAATAAAAATACTGATTTATACTGGCTGGCTGCTCATAAAAAAAGAGCCGCATTTAACGCCTTGGAAACCATAAATTTTAATGACTTTTATGCTGAAGAATTAGGTGAAGAAGTTTATAAAAAATTTCAGGAAAAGCTCCGAAGTATGAAACTTGTGGTTGAAGATTACGTTTTTATACCAGTACATCCCTGGCAGTTAAACAATAAAATTTTACTGCAATTTCATCAGGATCTCGCTAACCAATATTTAGTTATTTTGGGCAAAAGCGACGATGTATATTCACCTCAGCAAAGTATCCGAACTTTCTTTAACCTAAGTTATCCGTCAAAACATTATGTGAAAACGGCGATCTCTATTTTGAGCACAGGAAATATTCGCGGACTTTCTCCAAAACAAATGGATATTGCGCCAAGAGTAACAAAATGGGTAAAAGAGATGCTGGATAAAGATCCTTATTTTCAACAAAAAGGAGTTGTACTGTTAGGCGAAGTTGCTACGGTTTCTTATCGTCATCCTCAATATAATGCAATACCTGACAGTCCTTACCATTACAGGGAAATGTTAGGTGCATTATGGAGAGAAAGTGCAGAGAAATATCGTAAACCTGAAGAAAAACTAATGACGATGGCGTCTTTATTATACATCGATGACAACGACCGTCCTTTTCTACAGGAGCTTATAAACATTTCAGGACTGAGCACTCAAAGCTGGCTGGAGCAATATTTAGAAGTGTACTTAAAGCCTTTGCTACATATTTACTATCAACATTCTTTATGTGTAACACCTCATGGCGAGAATATTATTTTAGTCATGAAAAATGGAATACCGCAGCGTATTATTATAAAAGATTTTGTTGATGATATTGTTTTGACAGAAGAAGCCAAAGCAAAATTACCGGCTGACCTTAAAGATGGTCTTATACAATCATCCAATAAAGAGAATACGCCTTTGTTTATTTTGATAGGTGTTTTTGATGCATTTTTTAGATATCTCTCTGATATTTTGCATACTCATATGGATTATGATGAACATCTTTTTTGGAAAACCGTAATAGGTTCAATTGAGGAATACCAACTGGATAATCCGCATTTGACAGACCGATTTAAAAAGTACAATCTTTTTGAACCGGAGTTTAAGCGATTTTATATCAATAGTTTAAAACTGCTTAATAATGGATATGCTGAACAAACCGGTTTTGCCGTACCAAAAAAAGGAAGCAAACTTCCTAATCCGCTTTATGTGATTAAGCAATATGAAATGAGCGGGTTTACAGAGATAAGCACTGAAACAATACAACACCAATCATGAAGACAGTTGTATTAAGGCTTCAATCTTACAGTGATTTGTTTCTTACTGCGGTATTAGGACGCGAAAAAAAGTTTACTTCGGGCAGTATCAATCGGGCAATCGTATTACTTGCCGTACCTATGGTTTTAGAACTTGTAATGGAATCAGTTTTTGTCTGTGCCAGTTTGTTTTTTGTGAGCAAACTTGGTGCAGCGGCAGTTTCTATTGTTGGTTCTACAGAGTCCGTTATCAGCTTTACTTATTCGGTTTCAATTGGCCTGAGCATTGCAGCCTCAACTTTAATTGCGAGGCGCGTTGGTGAGCAGAACATTAAGGACGCAAGCATGACTGCCGGACAGGTAATAAACATCAGTGTAATCTGTGGTATACTGATAAGTATCATCTGTTTTATATGGAGTGATGAAATTCTAAGGGTGGTAGGACTGACTCCCGCAATGATAAAACAAGGGAGTTTGTATGCAAAGGTAATGTTTGCCAGCTGTGGTTTTATTCTGACACGGATCGCATTAAACGGTATTTTTCGTGGCGCTGGTTATGCTGCTATTGCAATGCGCACCCTATGGCTGTCTAATGCTTTAAATATACTCTTGTGTCCCCTGCTTATTTTTGGATGGGGACCGATACCCTCATACGGACTATTAGGAGTTGGTATTGCTACAGCTGTGGCGCGTTTCATCGGAGTCTGTTATCAGGCATTTCATTTGATTAAGGGAACAAGCATTATTCAAATTGGGAAACAGCAGCTGGCACTTCACCGTGAAATTTTTCAAAAAGTAATAAAACTTGCTTTTGGAGGTATGTTACAGTATTTGATTCCTGCATCCAGCTGGCTGTTTATGATCAAAATCGTTTCTCATTTTGGAGGCAATGCCTTGGCTGGCTATATAATAGCACAGCGCGTTGCTTCAATAGTTACCACACCGGCCTGGGGTATAGGAAATGCCGCAGGAATTTTAACCGGACAAAATTTGGGTGCTAAACAACCTGAAAGAGCCGAAAAATCAGTATGGAGAGCAGGAATTATCAATATGATTTTTTTGATTACTGTAGCAGTTGGGTGGATTTTTATGGCACATCCGGTAGTCAGCATTTTTTCAGATGTTCCGGAAGTAATTGACCACAGTACTACCTATATCCATATTATTTCTATTGCCTATGTATTACTAGGATACACAATGGTTATTTCCAGAGCGCTTAATGCCGCCGGAAAAGTTATGATTGTTACCCTGCTTTACATTCTCATGTTTTACGTCATACAAATACCACTTTCATACACATTTGGCGTAGTATTAGGTTTCGGTCCAAAAGGCATTTTTGCAGCGATATTAATTTCAGAGATTGTATTGGCTTTTGGCTGTATCACCATATTCAGAACAGGAAAATGGAAGTTCGCTAAAGTTTAAAATAAAAAAATATAAACAAATTAAAAATAAGATCATTATGAGCACAACACAAGAATTACATCAGGTATTTGCAAATGCATTTGAAATCCCTGTAGAATCAATTACACCAGATTTAGAATATCAGGGTATTGTAGAATGGGACTCTATGAGCCATTTGCTTTTAGTTGAAGAACTGGAGCGATTTTATAATGTTTCAATTTCTATGGAAGATATTCTGGAAATGGGAAATGTCGATAAAATAAAAGAAATACTAAAGAAAAACGGTGTCGAAATCGAATAATTAAAAAAGAAAAAACTATGGAACTTTATGATTTAATTAAAAAAAACAAAAAATTAAATTTTATAGATGCAAAAACCAAAGTTGTTAAAACATTTAACGAATTACATCAATCTTTAGAGATTGAAGATCTGCGTGCAGTTGTTTTCATTTATAATGACAATCAGCTGCCAGCAATTGAAACGTTTATGAATTTTTATCAAAAAAAGTACACCGTGGCTTTGCTTAATGCTGATTTACATCCTCAGTTTAAACAAAATCTGGAAAATGAATATACGCCTGCCTATATCTACGATCCCGCAAGGATAGAAGTTGAAGCCTATGATTTAAAACAGGTGTCTGAAAGCATTTCAGTATTTAAAAGAAAGCAGATTCGCCACTACCCTATTCATGGTGACATTAAGCTTTTAATGAGTACATCAGGAACCACCGGGTCACCTAAATTTGTTAAGATTTCAGATCATAACTTGGTTCAAAATGCCTTATCTATAATGGAGTACATGCCAATAACGGAACACGATGTTGTTCCGCTAAATGTACCTATTAACTTTGTGTATGGTTTCTCGATTTTAACAACAAATTGCATAAAAGCAAAGACAATTGTATGTACTGACAGAGATGTGCTTCAAAAAGATTTTTGGTCAGATCTTGCCCATTATGGCTATTCTACACTAAACGGCGTTCCTTATTTTTATGAGTTGCTGCAGCGCTTTGGTTTCTTCAAAAAAGATACTCCTTCCTTACGCTATTTGACCCACACGGGCGGAATGCTGAATAAAGAGCTGGCAAACGTCATTTCAAATTATATCGATATTTATGATAAGCAGTTTTTTGCGCAATATGGACAAACCGAAGCCAGCGGCAGAATGGCTTTTTTACCGCCAAAAGATTTTCAGGCTAAAGGAACATCTGTAGGATTTCCTGTAAAAAATGGAAGGTTTGAAATTGATGAAAGTACAGGAGAACTTATTTATTACGGTCCCAATGTTTCTGGAGGTTATGCTAACAACATTTTTGATTTGCAGGATTATAACCATACCAATAAGCTTTATACTGGCGATTTGGCAGAAAAAGATGAATTTGGATATTATCATATTAAGGGACGCATTAAACGTATTATAAAATTATTTGGAGTCCGTTTAAACCTTGATGAGGTAGAGGTTTTACTGAAAAATGAATTAGGAGGACAAACCTTTATCTGTATAAGTGTTCAGGACAAATATCTAGGAGTCATACATCAAGATGAATCTTTATCGCGCGAAACGATAACTAAGGTAGCAAAGGAAAAACTGGGATTACATGCCAGTTCAATAAAAAACTATTATTTCAATCAAGTGCCCCTGACTGTTAACGGTAAAGTAGATTATCCTGCCATAAACAGGGATATCAACGAAAATTCATTTACAGTTGCAAAAACAGTTATAGGATAATTTCAAATATTTAATAAATAACTAGGTCAATTATACCTAAAGATTAAAAATAAAAAACTATGGAACAGCAAAGCAAAAGAATTGTAGCTCTGGATCTGATAAAAGGAATGAGTGTTATAGGAATGATAATCATACATACGCTATTAACATTTGCAGATGTTAAATCACAGTCGGAAACCTTTATTGGTGGTTTTATTGTCTTTTTAGGCAGAGGAACTTCCATCTTTCTAATCTGTATGGGAATAACATTTATGACCTCTCGCCATCAAAGCCTTAAAAGTTCTGTAACGCGTGGCGTGTTGCTTTTAGCTGTAGCCCTTTTAATGAATTTCCTAAAGTTCATTTTTCCTGTAATTTTTGGCTTTGCACCTGATAATTTTATACAAAGATACGGATGGCACGGGCCCATAGAGCAACAGTATTTGTACTTGATGTTACTGGGTGATATTCTTCAATTAGCAGGGATGTCTTTGCTGTTCATTGGTTTTATTCGAAAATATGTCACCAATAAATATGGAATCTTAGCCATAGCGATTCTGATAGCACTGGTATCCAGAGAAGTCAGCGGAATCAATATTGATTTTCCTGTAATTAATTATGTGTTGGATCTTCTTTTCAGTAATGATTTTCCGGCTTACGTTTATTTTCCAGTATTTCCGTGGATGTCTTTTATTATCATAGGGATGTTTTTTGGCAAATGGTATCAGGAACTTAATTATAACAGACCACAATTGTTTAAAAACATGCTGTTGACCGGCTTTTTGTGCGTTGCTCTCGGCGCACCTTTGGTTTTTCTTTACGGAACTTACAATTACAATGGTTTTTACCACATGGGACCAGGCGGTGTTCTTTATTTTGCAGGCTGGACTTTACTTTTTTTATGGATTGTTTTTAAAATATCTGTAAATATCAAAGAAAATAAATTCATGAAGCTTTTAAAATATTGCAGTAAGAACCTCACTACAATGTATATGATACAATGGATCCTGATTTCCTGGGGCAAAGGCATCTTCGGTTTTAGAGAAAATGGAATAGTCACTGTACTGGCACTTATAGGTATGTATATTATAATGACTTTTTCGGTTCAGTTACTTGTAGATTTTTTTAGAAAAAAAAGCCAAAGGCCTAAAGTTATAGAAGCCCTAAATTAAAATTTGAATTTTTTATTCCCCTTTTATAGATATTATTAATAGATAATTTTATATTTTTGAATTTTTATTTATTCTAAATAAGAATAGTGTGTAATTCTAACTATATTTCATGAAACTTAAAATAGTATTGCTCTTTATATTCTCGTCAACATTTTTAATGGCACAAAACACAATCACTGGTAAAGTAAATAATGAATACGGCAGTCCTTTGGCAGGAGCTAAAATTGTGCTTTTAAATACAGAAACAATTGTGGAAACAAATGCTGATGGAAATTATAAGATAGAAAACTTAGCACATGGCAGTTATACACTTGAGGTGCGTTTAAATGGGTATATTTCGAAAAAGCATACACTTATTTTAGAAAATTCTCTAAATGTTTCGGTTACTATAATTTTAGAAAAACTCGATAAAACATCGAAAGGGGCAGAGAAATTAAATGATGTAGTTGTAAAAAGTATATCTGAAAAACAAAAAAAAGAGCAGACAGCACAAGCCGTTTCAGTAATAGAAATGCGGGAAGCTAAGTTTAAAACAGCCGATTTGGGCGAAGTGCTTGCCCAGACTCAAGGTATAAATGTTAGACGTACCGGCGGTTTAGGTTCGAGAACAAATTTTTCGATGAATGGACTCACAGGAAATCAAATCCGATTTTTCTTAGAAGGCATTCCCTTGGAATATCACGGTTATACTTTCGGAATTTCAACAGTTCCTGTAAATTTAATTGATCGTGTTGAGGTCTATAAAGGAGTAGTTCCTATCGAATTTGGAGCAGACGCGCTTGGTGGTGCCGTAAATTTGATCACTCCAAAAATAAAATCAGGTTTCAGTGGATCTTTTTCAGGTCAGGCAGGATCTTTTGGGACATACAGAACATCAATAATACTTAATAATTACAATGAAAAGACTGGTTTTTTTATAAAAGGAAGCGGATTTTACGATACCTCACAAAACAACTATAAAGTAGATGTTGATGTTGCAGATGATGCCGGTAAAATAAAAAAAGTAACAGTACCCCGATTTCATGATGCCTACAAAGGCTACGGATTGCAGTTAATAACAGGTGTAAAAGACAGAATCTGGGCAAAAGAATTGAGCATTGAAGGCTTTTATACCGATTACACAAAAGAAATTCAGCACAATCAATTAATGGTTGGAATTCCTTATGGAGAGGTTATGACGTATCGAAAAGCAGCTGGAACTGTCATTACCTATCGCAATGATTTTGGCAACAATGTTCAATTTGATATAATTTCGGGATATAATTACCGCGAACGTCAATTTAAAGATGTCTCTGATTATGTATACAATTGGTATGGCGAACGCATCCCTGGTTCAGAAGGAAATGTTAGGGGAGAAATTTCAGAATCTAATGGACCAAGTGATACATATACCTGGAATAACGATGTCTTTTCACGTTTAAAAGCTTCATGGAAAATCAATGACCAATATGCGCTGCGTTTTGTTTCGGCACCTACATATTCAAAACAAACAGGCGATGACAGGCTTATTAGTGGTTATGATCCGGCCAGCGCCAAAAGAGATTTGCTTACATGGGTAAATGGAGTAGATTTTAAAATAAATGCATTTAATGAACAGTTAGAAGATGTTTTTTTTGTTAAAAATTATTGGCAGAAAGTCAATTCAGAAGAAAAAATACCTTCTAATAATACCGTAATAATAACAGAAAGAGAAGTGAATTATTTTGGCTTTGGTAATGGATTCCATTTTAAATTTTCAGAACAATTCTCTACCCGGTTAACCTATGAATATGCTGTTCGATTACCTCAAACCGATGAGTTGTTTGGAGATGGACAATTTGTACAAAGCAATATAAATTTAAAACCTGAACGTAGTCATAACGTAAATTTGGAACTCTTTTTACAAAATAAAAATGACTACTCAAGTAAATGGTTAGTGCAGACCAATATTTTTTTAAGAAAAATTACAGACCAGATTTTATTAATACCAAGTTTAGATCGTAGTAATATCTATCAGAATGTATTTGCAGCTACTTCTACCGGACTTGAGGTTTCAGGTAGATGGACTTCTAAAAATGAAAGACTTTCTTTTCAGGCAAACAGCACCTATCAGCATTTTTACAATGACTCAAAAGAAGGAATTTTTGCAGCTTACAAAGGGGACCGAATTCCTAATCAGCCCTATTTTTTTGCCAACGGATCGGTCAATTATTCTTTTCAAAATGTAATAGGAAAGGCAGATAAATTATCTCTTTTTCTTGACACAAGATATGTTTATGAATTTTTCAGAAGCTGGGAAAGTGCTTCAAAAAATCCATTTGTTATTCCAAGCCAGCAAACGTTTGATTTTGGGGCTACCTATCATAATAGTTTCAAAGGAATGAAATATGCAATAACGACAGAATTACAAAATTTTAGCAATGAAAAAAATTATGATTTTTTTGGTGTACAAAAACCAGGAAGGTCATTTAGTATCAAATTAGTAACACAATTTTAAATATAATTATATAACCAACAAGTATGAAAACAAATCGATTTTTTATGAAATATGCTGCATTAGCAATACTATGTTCAGTGTTCGCATTAACATCATGCAGTTCAGATGATTCTAAAACAGATGGAGGAGAAGGTAATAATCCGGCACTTTTAGCGGCAGTTCGTATAGAAACTCCTGGAGGCAGGGTTTTTTATATGGGGGCATACGATAAATTTCCTGCGACTCTTGATTACAAAACGATGACAGAGATAGGTCCGGGTGCAACTATATATTCTTATGGGGAACATCCTTATGTTTGGAATGCTTCTGCTCTAACTTTGACCAAATACAACGTAAACGATGATTTGGAAATTTCAAGTTCAGATGCTTTCAGTGTTGCAAATACAGGTATAACGGGTACTTTTGGACCTCCTGCTTTTGTATCCGAAACCGAAGCTTATTTTTTCGCACTAAATCAAGGGAAAATTATTAAGTTCAACCCAACCACTATGACTTTAACAGAAACTTTGACAGTAACAACATTGCCATTAAGCAATGATGCAGCTGTTAAAACTGTTACATATTCCAGTTATGTTACTTCTGCAGGAAAAATCATTTTACCTGTTGCTGCAAACCCAACAGATTATAATAAATTTCCACAATATGCCCAAATTGCGGTTTTTGATATAGCATCAAAAAGTGTTTCCTATGTTAATGACTCACGCATGTCAATGGGGTATTATACGTTTGCTAAAGGGAATGATGGAACTTTGTATTACAGACCTGCGCGTGAAACCGCAATTGCTTTAGATTATAGTACTGTTACAGGAAATCCGCCAACTGGTGGTTTATTAAAAGTGAATCCTAACGGAACATTTGATCCTGACTTTTTTGTAGACTTAAAAGTAGCTCTCAATGCACATTCTGTAAATGTTGTTCCTTATATTTATGGAGATAAGGCACTTGCTCAGTATTTTGATAATACATTTACCCCACCTGCATTACCTGCTGATTGGAACAAAACTGCAACAAAATTTGCACTTGTAGATTTAAAAACTTTAAAGACTGAGCCTTTTACTTCATTTGAGCAATATGGAACGGTGTTTTCAGCAGGAACAATTGATGGTGTAGAGTATTATGGGAATTTCCCCACTGATAAAAATGTTTCTTTTCCTTATAAACTTTTAAAGCAAAAAGGAGCAGCTGATTTTGAAGCAGTTTCTGAAGTAGCAGGTGGTAGTTTTATGTTTGTTGGAAAATTAAGATAAGAAGACATTTATTTTATTTTTTTTAAATATAATGCCTTATAAATTAGATTATTATAACTTAAAAAGAAGGATCTGACCTTTTGAAAAGATTCTTCTTAAAAAAAAAATAAAAAGTAAATTTGGTTAAGCATATCCAAACTTATTGCATTTAAATAACACCGGCAATTAGATAAAAATCATTTACAAGTCGATTAGATATTTGAATGCTTCCCGCTACTACTTGGGACAAAGAAAAAATTTTCTTCTTTGTCCCTTTTTTATTTAATATAGTATATCAGCCAAACTGGTTCTGTCGCATCTGACAGAATCAAATATAAAAATTTAAGTAATTTAAAAATTAGCCCGCTAATTTACAGAATGATTTAAACATAGTTATCCCTGGTCTAACCATTTGAATCTTTCTCAGCATATCAACAATTTCAATTCCGTTCAGTGTTCGTCTGACTGATTCAAAGCTTTTAAAGCCTAATCCGTTTTGTATGCGCCACTTGATAAAACGATGATCTTGTTCTAATATGTTATTAAGATATTTACACTGTCGGATTTTAATCCTTGAGAATGAACGTTTGTTATATATTTTTATCGATATAGTATTAGAACCGCTTTTATCAATCTTTATTACTCTTGGGTTGCAGTTATTATTAATTGCTTTAATTAGAAATGACTGTGCGCTCATTCTCTCCCCTTTTCTGGTCAAAAGAAAGTCTACCGTATTACCTAATTTATCTACCGCTCTCTATAAATAACATCAAATACCTTTTACTTTGATATAGGTCTCATCCAATCTCCAGCTCTTACCCACTCTGCCTTTTCTCTTCTTCATCTCTAACTCAATGAAAGGTGCAAACTTATAAACACAACGCTGGATAGTAGCATGATCCACAAGCACTACCCTAATTTTCATTATTTCTTCAACATCAAGGTAACTAAGGGTAAATATTAATTTGAAATACACTGCCTGAAGAATAATAGATTTTGGATAGCTATGACCTTTGGTATTCATTTTTTGTTAGTTTTGATAAAAGATATTCCCAAATGCTACAGAACCTAGTTTTTTTATCTTTCAAAATTTTAATTTTTAAGCATAAAAAAACCATCCTTTTACAGATGGTTCTTAAAATAAGTATTTCTCAATGAATTAATAGAATTCAATACTACTATTGCATTTTTTTAATAATAAGTCATACTGGAAAATTTAAAAATACGAAAAACACTCCCTAAATACCACCAGCATTAAGATTTGGTCTTTCAATAGATTTGAAATTTCTGACTTTTTTAATTTTATCATTCAATTTTAAAATCCGATCCAATTGCTTCTGCTGAATCGTATATTTTGTATAATATTTATACAATTCTTTACCGATAAAGAATGCCGTCACAGAAATTCCTGTGAGTAAGCCAATTAAGTAATTTGTAATGTCCATAATTTTTTTTTAGTTTAAAAAGCATTTTCATCCCCTTTCAGGGTAACAAGAACTGTTATCAAACAGATTTTAATATCAGTAATTAGACTCCAGCGCTGTACATATTTGATGTCAGTAGTAACACGGCGTTTCATATCAGATACTTTTTTTGTTTCTCCTCTAAGTCCAGAAACTTGGGCTAAGCCAGTAATTCCCGGTTTAACAAAATGTCGTACCATAAAATTATTAATGTGATCATTATAATCGGAAGTATGCTTTATCATGTGGGGGCGTGGTCCTACAACACTCATTTTACCCATCAAAACATTAAAAAATTGAGGCATCTCATCCAGGCTGGTACGCCGGAGAAATTTACCAATTGGAGTGATTCTATCATCATCTTTTCTAGCTTGCTGACTTTCATCCCCAATATTAACATACATACTCCTAAATTTATAACACCAAAAAGGTTCATTTTTTTTACCTGTTCTCAATTGCTTGAATAAAACTGGCCCCTTGCTTTGTCTCTTAATAAGAATAGCTATTAAAGGATAAAGCCATGATAAAATAAAAATAATAACAAGAATACTGAAAACAAGATCGAATATTCTTTTGGCTAACCGATTATAAGCATTTTGAAGTGGTTCATAACGGGGTTTTATAACATGGAAATTAGCGAAATTACTTGCGCTAAAATGATTTTTTGAAATTAATGAAAAATCAGGAACAAACTTCAAGCGCATGCAGTGCCTGTCACCAAGTTCAAAGAAGTAATTCAAATCCGAAATATAATCAGCCTGCGCTACAATATATAATTCATTAACATTCTTTTCGGCAGCTTTATGAATAGCATTGGTAAGTGCAAGACTAAAATCTTCTATCGTTGCATAATTTTTTAAAGAATTCTCGTTGAGAATACCCAGAAAGTGAACAAAATGGGAATTTGCTTCTAAATGAGATGCTAATTCAATACTCGTTTTATTAAACCCCCATATTGCAACTGTATATCGTTTGATTACCCATTTTTTAATTTTTACAATTACTAGAGTAAACAAAATTCTGGATAATAAAAAATAGAACAGTAAAAAACTCAATTGAAATAAGTATGCTTTACCCCCAAAAACATATATTTTTTCATCATGAAAAAAATAAATATAACTATGCCAAAGAACTCTTTGAGTCAAAAAAGCACGCCAGCTATTGGCAAAAAAATCTCCTAAGCTAAAAAGCACATCCACTTGATACAACTTAAAATAGGTTATTGAAAACAACCAGCTTAATATTGTAATAGGCATTATATTATTGATGAATAAAGTATTCCATCCAACATGCTCTTCGGTGGCAAACCTCAAAAAAATAATAGTTCCAAATACCATAGAAGCCATGTCAGCAATAGCACAGCACATTATGAAAGTGAATTTATGTCTATTCCGCATTTCTAACTCTTTTAAAGTTTATTAATACGCCTAAAAAATAGTATCCCAAACCGCCAAATAAACTGCCGATAATTGCAAAGTAAACATCCATTATATCCGGATTTCTGTTTTTAAGGAGAAACTGACCTCCTTCGGCTAGTAAAGCTATAAATGCTGAAATGCCCAAATTTTGCATAAAACTCAAACTTTTGTTTGGATTAGTATCATATTTTTTTTTTCGATTGGCATAATTTTCTAATAAGAAACCTAAAGCTACAAAAGGAATAGCTGTTCGCAGATTATAATATTTATCACTCCATTTCAAAAGCCAATGCGGTAAATAAGTTTCTGTTTTCAAACTAGGATCTGATAACCATGAATAATAAAAAACGGTGGCAATAACAAAAACTAATGGAAATAAAATTAATTTTCTGGACATTTCATACTATTTAATTTTAACTAATACGCTTTTTATTGCTCTTGAGGAATCAGCCTAAGAACTATTATTAACCTAAACTTATTTTATACCAAGGTCGCTTCATATTTATTTTTTCATGTTTATTGTAACTTGAACCATAATTATATCCATAAGTATTTTTCATTTTTACTCCGTTTATAACTATACCAACATTTTTCAATTGTTCTTTTTTGATAAAATTATTTATCTGAACTAATGTCTTCTTGTCTGAATAATCACATCTAGTAATAAATATTGTCACATCAGCCAAATAACCATAATTGAGTGTATCCGATACCAATTGAACAGGTGCCGAATCTATAATTATGAAATCATAAAGATCTTTGGCTTCTTCAATTAAAACTTCAAAATTGGTATTAGTTAATAATTGAGTAGGATTAGGAGGAATTTCTCCTGAGAAAATGATATCCAAATTTTCAGAAAAACTAGTATCCTTTACCAAAAACTCTTTCCAGTCATTACTTTTATTAGAAAGAAAATTAGAGAGGCCAAACTCGCTTCGCTGGATATTAAAATATTCATGCAATTGAGGGTTTCTCAAATCAGCACCAATAAGTAATACTTTTTTATTAAGATTACTAATAGTCACAGCATTATGAAAAGCACAAAAAGATTTTCCTTCTCCATGAATAGATGAGCTAAACAATAATACATTTCCTTTTTTTTCCTTTTTTCTAGGCAGTAAAAAGGATATATTAGAAAATAAGATGCGTGTCGCCTCTGCAATCACAGAATTTGAATTGGCTGTATTATCTAATTGTTTGTTACTTTCTACTTTAGGAATAATTCCCAAAAACGGAATATGAGAAAAATCTTTATGAATATCATCTTCGCTATGTATTTTGGTATCTAAAAGTAAATTAAGATAGATAATCCCTAAAGGAAGAAGCAGACCAAACATAAATGCTCCTATCATAAAAGATCTTGGCTGCGGAAAAAGAGCTGAATAATTTGTTTTAGGCGGTTCTATAGTTTTTAAATTAGAGTCTAAAATTGCTCCATTCAAGATGGCTTCTTCTCTTTTTTGCAATAAAGCCAAATAAGTTTCTTCTTTCAAATTAATATTATTATCAATATTGCCTAAAACCCTGTCTTTAGTCGGTATAGTTTTAGCTTCTGAGTCAGCCGCATCTTGTTCGGACTTATTAGCAGTATTATTTTGGTTTAGAAAGTTCAAATACCCCTCCAAAGTATTCAAAATAGCTTCTTTTTGCATGGTTAGCTGCAATTGCAGATTAAGATACGTCGGATTGTTTTTTTGCGCACGCTGCAGGATCAATTCACTTTCTAATATACTGGTATTATAATTTGAAATTAATTGATTAACGGTAGGTGCATCTAAGTTATAACCAGTCCCCAAAGCAGATGTGCTATTGGTTCTTTTTATATCATTAATGGCAAATTTTGTCAATGCAATTTGTCTTTCATTAAGCATAGAACTCTCTTTCTTAAGATTCTTTACATTCGTTTTATCTACAATATATTTATCTAGAACTAATATATCATTACTTTGTAAATACTTCTCTTTTACGCTTTCTATAGAGTCTTTCTCTTTTAGAAAAACTCTTATCCTCTGGTTTAAATAAGAAACGGTATTGTTATACAGCTTTTTTTTATTTGCAACAATACTTTTATCCAGTAAAACAATCAGTTCATCCAAAATTTGTCTGGAACGTTCCGGATTTGTCCCTTCATGGGTCAAAAGTAAGTTTGGAGTTTCTTCTTCAGGTAAATTAACATTAAGTGAATATTTTAATTTTTCCATTGCCAATATATTAGACTCAAGACTTATAACATACTCTTTATCCAGATAAAGAGAAAGATTTTTCTTGGCCTTAGGTTTCAATTCAATCCTAAAAGGTAATCCTGCAAAAGACTTACTTTTATCGTGTCCGCGCATTAAATATCTCTTTTCGGTAAGAGGATTGCTGATAAGGAATCCGTCTTTTACGATTTGAATGTCATATTCTATTTCAGGTAACGAATCATTTGGTACAATTACAGTAATAAGGAAAGGAGCATCGTTTATAACTTTATTCTGAACATACCCTTTCTCAAAATAATTAATATTCAGATGCAGACTGTCAACTATTTTTGATAATATTTCATTAGAAGAAAGAAGCATTATTTCGTCTTTCAAATCAACTTCTTTTCTATATCCATTCTCCTTGCTAAAAGTGTTTATTTTTGTATTTTCCTCCCGTTGCTTATCAATATTGATTAATGCAGATGTTTTATAAGTAGGCGATGCAGTTTTTATAAAAAAATAAGCAGCTCCTACTGATAAAATCAAACTAAACATAATCCATGGCCAATAGCGGAAATACTTTAAAAAATCTTTCTTAAAATCCATGTTATTTCAATTTAATTGTTATTAGTAATTAGTAAAATGACTGCTGTAATAGAAGCTAGTAAACCAATAACTTGTATTGGATCTTTGATTAAACCACCGCTATTTGCTTTTAGTTTATTTGGGTTTACGATAATAACATCATTTTGTCTGATTTGATAAGTGTGATTAGACATCCATATGGCGGTGGTTAAGTCAATATGATACACTAAACGTTTCCCATTCTGCTCTCTGATTAGTGTTATATCCTTCCGAATCGCTGAGTAAGTAAGATCTCCTGCCTTTCCTATTGCATCAAATAAACTAATAGTCTCTTCGGTAAAAGGATATACACCCGGAGAATTAACCTCGCCTAAAATGGTAAATTTATTATTGAGGACTCGAACCTGTACTGTAGGATTTACTAAGTACCCTTCATCTATCAGACGGGCTTTTATTATACTCTCCGCTTCGGTTGGTATTAAACCGCCAACATTAACTTCATTTAAAATAGGCATAGTAATATTCCCTTGAGGAGTCACTAAATAACCAGTTAATTCCATCATTTCAACTGACTGATTTGATGACTCCGAATTAATATTAAAAGGTGCTGCTACAACAGGATTGAGATCACTAACATCAATTTTTAAGATATCGTTAGGCTGTATTTTTGTGGCAACATAAGGTACGTTAGAATTTGCATAAGCATTTATATCCTGTACATACAATACCTCTTTCTTGGTCATGCAGGACTGAAGAATTAACAAAATAAATAAAATTATCGGAAGGGATTTTTTTTTCATACAATTGGAGTATATAAGTAATTTTAAATTAATATTAATGCACTAAATACTGCCGTAAAGCAATTGATTTTTTAAGAAAAACAACTAGAAATGGAGCTAAACCGTGAAATTTATAGATTCTATAATCTTCATATAAAACTTCAAAAGCACGTTTGAAATTGGTACTCATTCCCCCCATTCTCATCTTAACAATATAGGAATTGATATAACTCATCTTAATTTTATACTTGTACAAATAGCGGAGTAAAAATTCTGTGTCGGAGGCTATTTTAAAATCAACATTATATAAACCATATTTAGCGAATATTTTTCTTTTCAAATAAACCGTAGGATGCAAAGGCAGCCAACCTGACTTGATTCTTTGTCTGCTGAAAGCCCCACCTATTCTATTCCTGATCATTCGCTCTTGAGCATCATTCGAAACATAAACTCCATCCCCATAAACTCCTTCTATACTTGGGTCATACTTAAAACGGGTAACAATTCTGCTAACAGCTTTCTCGTCATAAAATTCATCATCCGAATGCATCAGGCCAATTACATCGCCTGTTGCCAACTTCAATCCTTTATTTATAGCGTCATACATTCCGTTATCGGGTTCTGATATATATTTACTTATTTTATCCCGATAAGATTCAATAATTTCTTTGGTTCCATCTGTAGAATTGCCATCAACAATTATGTATTCAATATCCGGATAATCTTGATCAAAAACACTTTTCATGGCTTTTTCAATGGTGTTTTTTCGATTGTAACATACCGTTATTATAGAAATTCTCATAATAATTTATTTTAGAATTAAAAAAAAGGTGCTGAACTTAAAGTCCATAAAAAGTTGTGTCCTCAATTATAAGTTGAGAAAAAACCGTGCTGATAAATTGTAAATGAAACTCGTGTATTGTAATTTATTGAGTTATTGAAGCATATAAAAAAAACTGTAAATAAGAGATTCTTATTTTCCCATTACAAGTTTTTCAAAATAATCTATAGTAGTAATCAAACCGTCTCGTAATTGTATTTTTGGCTCCCAGCCATTCAATTTAGCTTGTGCTAATGAAATATCCGGCTGTCTTTGTTTAGGATCATCCTGCGGCAAATCCATATGTATGATTTTTGATTTGGAATCTGTCAATTCAATAATTGCCTGAGCTAATTCCAGCATAGTAAATTCATTTGGGTTTCCTAAATTTACAGGTCCCAGAAAAGCAGCATCTGAATTCATCATCCGAATCATGCCTTCCACCAAATCATCTACATATTGGAAGGAACGTGTTTGCAGTCCATCTCCAAAAATAGTTATATCTTTTCCCTGTAAGGCCTGTACAATAAAATTAGAAACTACTCTTCCGTCGGCAGGATTCATATTCGGGCCGTAAGTATTGAAAATTCTGATGATTTTTATAGCAACTTTATTTTGATTGTGATAATCCATAAATAAAGTTTCAGCACAACGCTTACCTTCATCATAGCAGGAACGAATGCCTATAGGGTTTACGTGTCCCCAATAACTCTCAGTTTGAGGATGCACGAGAGGATCACCATACACTTCGCTTGTACTGGCCTGCAATACTTTGGCTTTGACGCGTTTTGCTAATCCCAAGACGTTAATCGCTCCCATTACAGAGGTTTTAATCGTTTTAATTGGATTATACTGATAATGAATGGGAGATGCTGGACAAGCCAGATTGTAAATTTCATCGACCTCAGCAAAATAGGGTTCTGTGATATCATGCCTTACCATTTCAAAATACCTATGATCCAGTAAATCAATAATATTGGATTTGGCTCCTGTAAAATAATTGTCTAAACAAATTATGTCATTCCCTTCATTCAATAATCTTTTGCACAAATGAGAACCTACAAATCCAGCTCCCCCGGTTATTAGTATTTTTTTCATCTTTAATTTTACTTATTATTTAATGAATAAACTTTAGTCTGAATCTGAAAAAAATAATGCGATTTAAAACGTGCCAGATAAAACCCTTCCCTGCCATCTAAAAATCCTAATTTTAAAAAGTAGGCTCCTAAAAAATAGACTGCGGGAAGAAACCCTGTATTAAGAAGCCCATATTTAATTTTTTGATTTAAGGATAACTGCGTGTTCTTGGATTCTTTTAGCTGCAGATATCTTTGTGCTTCCCAAGTAGAATAGGCATTGTGCTTGGCAATATAATGGTCTAAGTTTTTAAAATCTTTATGAACAACTTTAGCTTTAATGTCTCCGACCTTACCTTCTATAATGGGATGTTCATGTACTTCCATATCCAAATGGCTCCACAAATCTTCGTCTATTTTTTCATAAGCTCCTTTGGATTTTTTAAATAGTGCCGATTTATTAAAACCATAGCCATAACGGAGTTTTTTACCCATAAAATAATTTTCAAAATGAATTGTAAAACCATTATAATCTGGGTTTTGTGTTTTGATTACTACTTCATTAATAAATGCTTCCGTTACAAACTCATCAGCGTCTAAAAATAAAACCCATTCGTGCAGGATAGCAGCATTCTGAAGAGCCCAATTGCGTTTTTTAGGAAATTTACCATTCCATTCAAATAGCAATACCTCAGCACCCATAGCTGTTGCAATATTTCTAGTGGCATCCGTACTACCTGAATCAACAACAATGATTTGCGAAAACCTCTTTAATTTTTCCAAACAAGACGGCAGGTTTAGCTCTTCATTTTTAACTGAAACTATTACGGAAATAGGAATTTTATTCAAAGCTTCTAGTTTTTATAAGTTGGGCAGGATTCCCTCCTACTATGGTATTTTTCTCGACATTTTTAGTAACCAAACTTCCGGCACCAACAATAGCATTTTCTCCTACTGTAATCCCTGGCATTATAAAGGCTCTTGCTCCAATAAATGCTCTTTTATGTATTGTTATTTTATTTGTTATCAAGTTCAGAGATGGCATGTTAAAAGCATGTGTGCCTGTGCAGAGATAGACTTCCTGTCCTACCGTGGCGTGTTCAAATATTTCAATGATTCCCAGTGTATAAGCATTAGTCCGATCACCAAGACAAGCATGATCATGCAGGATTAGATTCCACGGAATTTGAATTCTGGCTCTTTGATGCACGAATGGTTTTCCATATATTTTACAGCCAAATAATTTAAGCCAAAATAGTCTCCAGCTGTTAGCCGGTTTTGGAGTCCAAATACAAAATAACAGCCACACATATTCCCAAACCAGCATTTTAACGCGCTGTGATATCGACCATGGTGAATCGTAAGGAGAATTTTGGTTGTATTCTATACTATTATTATTCATCTAATAATGATTGGAAATCTTCAATAAACATTTTAGCAATCTTAGCAGTAGAAAAATCATCAAAAACTTTTCTTCCATTTGCAGCAATAGTTTCACGAAGATCTGAATCTGTCATTAATCTCACAAGCTGCTGCGAAAGCTCCTCTACTTGAGTTAAACTGCTTTGATTAAATCTCAAACAGTTTATTTCGTCAACCGCATATTCATCAAAACAATCGTGATTGGAAAGAACAGTTGCACATCCATACGACATTGCTTCTCTTGGAGCTACTGGACCAGCATCTCCCGTTCCGTCTTGTATTGGGTAACAAAAAATTTTAGATTCAAAATAGAATTTAGATAATGCATCTTGATCGTAAACAGGACCAATAAAATTAACATTGCCAGTTTTGCTTTTTAAACTTTCATAATAAGCCTGACCTCCACCGCCTTCAGCTAACTCCCATGGACCTACAATATTTAATGACCAATTTTTGGAAATACTGTCCGGAATACTATTAAAAGCATCAATCAAAATATGTACTCCTTTTTCTTTGTCCAAACGGCCAACAAATAAAATACTGTTGATTTTATCAACTTTAAAATCTTTTAACTGAAAAGGAACAGGATTAGGGATATAAGAAATTTTACTATGATATTCTGGCTTAATTTTTTGTTTAATTAAATCAAAAATCATTGGTGAACAAGCTCTAAATTTACTCACATTAGTATAAAATTTCATTTGCCATTTTGGTCTTCTCTCAACACTCACATAAACTTTACCTTTTGCTTTATTTCTAAAAAAAATAGGTAACCAAAAGGTATTAGATACTACTATATCGCTATTGATATGTTTTAATGTTCTTAGTGTATATATTAAATCATAAAATTTTAATATTAATAAACTTTTTGGGGTTGCAAAACCTTTAACCCGAATATGAGATACACCATTTAGTGTTTCCTTATTTTTAAATGAAGGATGTGACTTGCTGATGTGTATTACTTCGTGACCTAAATTCACAAACTCCTGACCTAATTTAAAATATATTTTCTCGACTGCTCCTCCCAATATTGGCGGAACAGGTATAAAAGCGCCTTGGACTATAGTTATTTTCATCGCTTAAATAATATTATATAAGTCAACCATTTTCTTTCCGATTGCCTTTATATCGTATTTATCTTCTATAAGCTTTCGGCCATTTTTACCCATAGTTTCCAATATTTTGGCAGGTGTATTGAAAGCTTTAACTAAGGTATTCTCTAAATTTGTAACCGATAAATTAATCCACCAGCCACATTGTTGCACTTCTAAATCTTCCCAAGGTGTTCCTTGAGTTGTTATCACTGGAACTCCTACTGCCAAAGCCTCGGCTACTACAATTCCGAAATTCTCACTATGGGTTGGCAGTACCATCAGATCAGCAGATCGTAAAAAGTCCCACTTATCCTTACCATATTTTGCGCCTACAAAATGTATATTATTTAAATCTTGAGCACTTTGATTTAAAGCTTCTATGTAATTTTGATCGCCATTACCTGCTATTTCAAGCGTCCAGCCTATGGTGTCACAATTCCGCCAAGCTTGTAGCAAAATTTCAATGCCTTTCTTAGGATGAATGCGTGATAAAAAAATAATTTTTTTACTTCCGTACGATGTCTTAACTTGAGTAATTTCACTCAGATCAATTCCGTTAGGTATGATTGTAATGAGATTATTAAAACCTAAAGCCTGAATGTTTTCAGCTTCCATTTGAGCAGTAGCATGTATATGATCTGCTTTTTTAATTGCCTGATTTTGAAATAAAAAAAGTGCGATTTTTTTTTTCAAAGGATTCCGCTTTAATATCCAGGATTCTAACATACCGTGCGGAGACATAACCACTTTTATTTTAAGTTCTTGAGCCACTTTTTGAAAACCCCAATTTAGTGGACTCCAAATCCCATTAATATGCACAATATCCGGATTTTCTTTTTCAAGATAAATACGAAATTCATTCATTAAAAAAAACCAGCGATACATCGAGTTATTAAAAAAATTTACTGTAACTCCTTCTATGGTTATAGGGTCTTCAGAAATTCCTGTAGCGATGCTAAATGAGCTAACGTTTTTTAGTGTGGTACTTAGTAAACGCATATATTCTGTAGTGCCGCCGCCACTCTTATCGATGCTGGCTATATAATGAATGACTTTCATTTATTTTGCAAAATTTCTTGGTATATTATTTCAATCGAATCGACAAAACCTTGTGCTGAAAATTTTTTTGACCGTAAAATTGAGTTTAGAATTGCTTCGTTACGTTCCTCTGCGGTAAATTGCATCACTCTCTCCAATTCCTTAGATGCAGTCATTTTCCAATTTAATAACTTCTCGAAATCGTTTGGCTTTTTAGGTATATAAAAACCTGCATCTCCTGCTACTTCTTTCATTGGATCTTCATCCGTTGTGATAAGCAAACTGCCCGATGCCATTGCTTCGACTATTGGCCAGCCAAAACCTTCATATAATGATGGAAAAACCATCACAGAAGCACCTTGATAGAATTGTTGCAATTGTAAATCACCAATATTTGGCAAAAAATAAATTGATTGTGAAGCTATTGACTTTTCTTTAAAAGCAATCATTTCTGCCGTAGGAGATTCTCCTATCAAAATCAAGGGTACTTTTGCTTCAAAAGATTTTGCCCATTGATCATAAATTTCCAAAACTCCTATTCTGTTTTTATAGAATGCATTACCTCCAACATGCAGTATATATCCTTCATATAAATCAATACTATATTCATTAGATAATAATTCTCTTAATGCGGTACAATTCTTTACAGGCTCAAAATTTTGATTCAGACCATTATATACTACCTTAGATATTTTTGGAGTTTTATTTATCAAAAAATGTAAATCGGTTTGGGTTTTTTTTGAAATAGATATAAAATTTTCAGCTTTACGATATCCCCAGTGAATGAATTTTTGATAATACTTGCCAGTTATTCCTGTTTTATTTTCAGGTAATAAACCAAAAGCAGATTGTTGCGCCAAAAAATCATGACAATGTACCACATGATATCTTTTGCTTACTAAAGTCACCCATGGTCCTAAAGCATTGTCTGAAAAAACAAATAGTGTTTCTTTACTGCAGCCAAACAACCTTAATTTTACTTCAATAGGAAAAACTAAAAATTGATCTAAATAGCCTAACCATTTTTCCAGAACTGGTTTTTTAAAAGCTAGTTTTATAAAAAAAGCTCTAGGACTCCATGCTGTTACTTCATGTTCTTTTTGCTTCATACCAAACATAATCATCTGAGCAAATCTGGGCATACTTTGATGAGCTAAAAAGGATGGATGTGTAAAAAGGATAATTTTCATCTATTCGGGTTTCAAGTTTTTATTTATACTTGCTAATAAAAGTCCTGTTACCATAACCGAATATCCTAACATACTAGGCTGTGCCCATTGTCCTTGAGTAAGTGAAAACAATGCCGTACCACAAAAAATCAACGGGAGAAGTTTATCTTCATTTGGCAATCTGATAGACTTCAAAAACAGGCTCAAAGCTAATCCTAAACGCAATACAATAATAACTCCTCCTAAAATGAGTCCCTGTTCTCCGCTAATTCGGCTTAATTCGTCTTCAGCAATTAAAAACCCATTGCTGCCGGAAAGCATCTGTGCTCCTGCATTGGTTCCCATTCCTAAATTACCAATAAATAAAGGCAATTTCATTAATCTTACTATCGGATCTATAAAACCATCCATAGCTCTTGAAAAGAATGATTCTTCAAAACCGCCACTATGCTCACTGGCTGTATCAACTCTACTCATGAAAACCTCAGTCCCTAAACTAAAAACTGATGTCGTTTGCTGTAAAATAATAAATAATGCAAACAGCACTATAATAGTCAAAACTATCCTCATTAATGTTTTTACACTAGTAGCCGAACCAAGAAAAGCAAAAAGTCCTACTAATAAAACTCCCCCAACGGCAGTTCTGCTCACTGTTAATGGTAAACTAAATATTAAAGCTAATGTACTTGCATAAAGCAAAATCTTAGAAACTGGTGTGTCAGATAACCAAAAATAAAATACAAATACAGAAACCATAATATAAAAAGAGGACAATCCTGTAATAAATGAAAAAGTTCCGGGAGGCCTAAAATACCCCATTGCACCTGAAAAGCCAGAACTTCCTTCTCCTCCCAAACCAATATTTATAAAAGCAGATTGAGGGCTACTAAATTGTAAATAAACAATTAATGTCATCAATATATTAATGCCTAACATGACATACCCCATTTTGATAATATCCTCTTTTGTAAAAACGGCTCCAATAATAAATATTAAAGGAAAATGAAGCAGCATAATCCTTGCGCCATAAATCCCAACAAATAAATTACCATGACCAAAAGTAAGAGTAATAATTAATGACAAAAGTGTAATAACATAAGCACCAACCAAATATATGTTTGAAAACTTCACATTCAAATGAATAGCTTTAATTATTAGATATATTGCAACTGGATCACGTACAATTAACAATGGGGTTGCTAAACTTGGTAAAATCCATTTACGTAAAGCCCCTTCAAAAATCCAAAGAAAGAAATACAGCCAGATAGCTATTTTTAAAGATTTATAAGGATCCTCTTGAATTGAAGTCTCGGATTGGATATAATTTACTTCCATTTATTTTATTAAATCTAAGTCGTATTTTATGTAATACTATTTCAATATAGATTTTAGCTGGTCAATAATAGTTTCGCTGTAATTATCCCAAGTATAATTTTCGGCATGCTTTATTGCTTTTTCCCCCATCACAGTAATCTGATCTCTGTTTTCTACAAACCACTTTATTTTTTCAGCGATGGCGTTTGGTGAACGAATAGGAACTAAGAAACCTGTTTCTCCTTCAATTACCAAATCTTCTCCTCCCGTATTTGATGTTATTATAATTGGCAATCCCTGACTCATCGCTTCCTGCATTACTAAAGCTCTGCCTTCAACAATAGAAGGAAGACAAAATACATCACAGGTTCTCATTAATTTTAGAACCTCTTCATGAGAACGCCCAGGCTCATAAGTAAAATTGGCTAATTGCGAATTATAAAACTCTATTGGAGCTAACAAAGATCCCAAAACAACCAATTCAACGGGAATGCCTTTTAATTGATTAACTGCTTCAAATAAATCACCTAGTCCTTTTCTTTGTCCCATTGAACCCACAAAAAGGACACGAAGTGGTTTGTCTTTATTTTTAGAACTTAATAATGTTCCTGAATCATTTTTGGGAGAACCAAATGGAGATACTATTTTGATCTTTTCCAAAGACCATTCCGGCAAAGAATTAATTACAAATGAACCTGGTCCAATTACTACATCCGCTAATGCTAATTCTTTGCGTTTCCGTTCTAATTTAGCCTCACTGTCTAATATGCCTCCACCTAGAGTTTTTGCCCAAGCTGGCAAGCGCTGTGCTTCTTCCTGCATTAACTTCCTTCCTGTTTCCCAATAAGCAATCGGTAAATCATAAATACAGATCAATCCGAGTTCTTTTGCCTTTATGAAAGTTTCCAATGCTCCATCTTCATAAGCATAGACCGCAGTAGCTCCATTTTTTTTAGCTTTTTTCAAAGTATTCGCCACCTTACGATCCAGATTCTGATACACTTTATCTATGCTAAAAAAACCAACTTCATGGGCTATAAAAATCTTAATTCTTAATTTTGAAAAAACAATTCTAGAAATTTCATTCCATGGTGAAGTTTCTATATAATCCTTTAAAATAGGTTTGAATGTTCTTCGTTTTAATTCCTTAAAAACAGAAAATTTAGTTAACCTCATCCAATAACTATCAGGAAATAAAGCGATTGAGGTATAAAATCTAAACAAATTATTTTGTTCAGCCAGTTTAATAGCTACGGCCCTCACATTAGAATTAGCTGTAGGATGGGATAGTATTACTTTCATAATTATATTATTTGCAATCTAAAGCGCCTATAAAACTATTTGCAATATTCTTGATAACTATTTTTGAATCATTAGGATTGGGAAAATTAAGTAAGGTTTCCAATCTATTTTCCTTGTACTCTACAATACCATTTATTGTACTTGAAGGTATCGCTTCATCCGGAGTCCAAGATCTGGCCACGCAAATTACATTTAATCCATGTTCCAGCATTGCAGCTACCGTACCGCTTTTTTCTATTTGTCTCCAAGGTGTGGTACTAATTCCCCAATCGGCTTGGTGTAAAACCTTTGAAATTACAGCTGTATCTTGTTCTCCCAATACCTTAACTTCAATATTTTGTTCTTTACCTATAAGAAGCCAGTGATTCAATTCCCCGCCACAGCGTCCTATGAAATTTAATTTTATTTTAAGCTTATTCGTTTGACCATATTCTGCCAGTTCTGAAATAAATTCTTTAACAGGAGCATGGGGATGAATAGTTCCGAAAACAATAAAATCCAAGGATTTTTTTACTGTTTGAACAGCTGAAACTTTATTTTCAATTAGAGCAACATTTCCAAACAATGGAAGATGTAACGCTATACATCCTATTTTTTCTAATTGGGATTGATAAAGCCGGGATTGTGTGTGAATATTATTGACTGCTAATTCTTTTATTATTTTTCGAGCAATATACTGTTGTAAATTGCCCCATACTTTATGTTTTAATGGCGCTTCCTGATCCATTCCTACCCATAATTCATGAAACATAATATGCCATTTCCTGCCTTTACCAATTTTAGCTAATTGACCCGCAAGTCCAAACGGCAACCCTTTTTTTTGAAAAGAAAAAGGAACATATTGTAAACTCAGCCATTCTGGATTAAAATCAGCGATGTATTGTTTTGACTTTGCGAACCGCTCTTTGGGTTTTGTATTATTTGGGATACGTAATACTGGAATTATATTTCCCTCAGATTCTTGAAACTCTTCTTTAATCGCGTCTACACTTGTATCATTCAATGCTATTAAAGATATTACATGACCTTGCCGAAATAATTCTCCTGTCAGCCGGCGGGTATAATCTCCAACTCCATCATGACCAGGCTCAAGAGAACCACAGATAAAAATTATTTTCATTTTATTTGGTAACACCAATTATATTAAATCGGTTGCTTTTTTTAATGCAGAGGCTATTATTTGATGCATGTCGTAATACTTATATTCTGCTAAACGCCCTCCAAAAATCACATTAGTTTCTTTATCTGCTAAATCCCTATATTTTATAAACAAATCATTATTTATTGTATCATTCACAGGATAATAAGGTTCTTTACCTTCTTCCCATTCTTGAGGATATTCTTTAGTTATAACTGTCTTTTTTTGCTTTCCAAACTCAAAATGTTTGTGTTCGATTATTCGGGTATATGGAGTTTCAGAATCTGTGTAATTAATAACGGCATTCCCTTGAAAATTATCCGTATCGAGAGTTTGACTTTCAAACTTCAAACTTCTGTAATTTAATTTGCCATATTGGAATCCGAAAAATTCGTCAATTCTACCTGTAAATACAATTGTTTCAGCTTTAGCATTCCATTGCCCACTGTTTTCAAAATAATCCTGATCAGTCATGGTTTCAATTCCATCTAATAAAGCTTCAATTAATTTATTATAACCGCCAATAGGAATTCCTTGATACTTATCATTAAAATAATTGTTATCATACGTAAAGCGAACTGGAAGCCTTTTAATTATAAATGCTGGTAAATCTGTGGCTTTTCGACCCCATTGTTTTTCAGTGTAACCCTTAATCAGCTTAAAATAAATATCCTTTCCAACTAAAGAAATAGCTTGCTCTTCCAAATTCCGAGGGTTTGCTATATCCAATTCCTTTATTTCCTCCTGAATTTTATTTTTTGCTTCCTCTGGAGTTTTTACACCCCATAACTGGTAAAACGTATTCATATTAAAAGGCAAATTGTAAAGTTCTCCGTTATAATTTGCAATTGGACTGTTGATGTAGTGATTAAATTCAACTAAATTATTGACATAATCCCATATTTTTTTGTCGCTGGTATGAAATATATGAGCTCCATATTTGTGAACATTTATATCCTCAACATTTTCACAATAAACATTCCCTCCTAAATGATTACGTTTGTCTATCACTAGGCATGTCTTACCCTTTTTTTTGGCTTCATGGGCAAAAACAGAACCAAACAGACCTGCTCCTACTATTAAATAATCAAATTGTTTTTTATTTTTGAGAGATTCCATAGACTTTCTTTTAAAATGGGTTTGCTGCTAGAATAATTCTTTTGATACCTCTTGGTCCAATTAATTTATTTCTGTAATATTTAGAAAACAACCATTTAAAAGCATTTTTTTTATCCTTTATTCGTGCGGCAACACTAATTGCCATTGGGATATTGTTTCTTATAGATTTCTCAATCTCAGGAGTTTTTAATTGCGCTTCACTACAATCTTCAAATAATATTTTAACCATTCTGTAAGCGTTGTCAGAAGTTGCCGTTCTTGATTGTGATTCCTTGACAATTCTGCACTTAGCAGTGAATTTATTAACAAAATAAAAAGGCTTCCCTAATTTCCCTAGTTGCAGACCAAAATAAAAATCAGTTGCCTTACCGGCTCGCCCTTGATCAGAATAACCGATAGAAAGAACCGCTTCTCTGCGAACAAGAAAGGAATTGTTTGGAAACATCGCTACCGCTCCTGCAATAAATCCATCTACTAAACCCTCTCTGTCTGGAGTTCTGAAATAATCCTTATTCACTATTTCGGAATTTTCTATATAACTTCCATCCTCATTAATTACTCTTTGCAATCCAAAACTCGCTATTATTTCTGGATGGTCAAAAAAAGGCTTTCTTAAATCTTCAATACAATTGGGATATATAGGGTCGTCATCATGTAAATGCAAAACTAAATCACCTGTTGCCTGCTTATATTGGAAATCTACATTTTTCACTTCCAGCAATGATGGTTTATGATGAAAATACTTTATAGGAACAGGGCTAATAACACTCAGTACATTAGTGACAAGATCATCTGTAATATCACTTTTCGAATCATCTCCTATAACAATTTCATCAGGTAAAACTGTTTGCGCCCAAACAGTTTCTAATGTTTCTCTTAAAAAATCAGGCCTCTCATAGGTTGGTATAATAACTGTTATTTTCATAATGATTATTTTTAGGTTCTATTTTTAATAAATTTTGCAGGTACACCACCCCAGATTTGATTGGCAGGTATTGACTTTGTTACGACAGCTCCAGCTGCAACGATCGATCCTTCACCAATAGAAACGCCTTTTAACACGATTACATTACAGCCAAGCCAAACATCCTTTTCTAAAAATATTGCGCCTTTAATAGATGGCTGCGGTCCAATTAACATTCCAACTGTGGTACCATGATCGTGATCTATAAACTTACAGCCTGAAGCTATGTTTGAATATTTTGAAATTCTAATTCCGCTGTTGATATTGAATTCACAATCAGCACCTATAAAAACCTCTTCCTCAATAAAAATAGATGGCCCTTTACTCCAAATCCCTGCATATTTAAAATAGATACCATGCTCCAGAATACAATTCTCACCAATAGAAACTTGATGTGGCCAGGTTATGTAGAGTTTAGGAACAGACACACCACTTGCTATTTTCATTCCATGTAGCTGAAGGAATATTTTTCTAAAAAAACTGCTTATCTTTCTTAAGTAACGAATTCGCAGTATAAATAAAGATTGCTGAGTAAAATAAGTAAACTGCATTTAATTTATTTATTGAAATAAACGTTTATAACTTGATATGTAATCAAAATTTTCAGCACGATATTTAATAAACTTTGCAGGAACTCCTCCAACTACAGCAAGCTGATCTACATCTTTGGTCACAACAGCTCCTGCTGCTACAACGGCACCTTTACTAACATTGACTCCTGGTAAAATCATTGCTCTTGTTCCAATCCAAACATAATCAGCAATACTTACTTTTTTTTCCCTGTCAGGAATTCCAAGAAGTTCTTCATTATGATCTGCAGTCAGAAAAATAACATCTTCAGAAACAGACACATTGCTGCCAATTTCTAACAAGCCTCTTGAATCCAAACGGCAATTGGCATTGATACAAGAATTATTACCTATAATTAATCCTTTGGCACAATCAAATTTACAATTCATAAAAATTGTGGTTCCCTTACCTATACTGAATTTCATCACTTTTCTATAAAACCACAAACGAACTGTATGACTTGGGAAATGGGCGATGAAATTGTTACAGAGGTATAAACGTAATTCAGAGAAAAAACTACTCATTGCTAATATTTTCTATAAAAGCGCCCAATTACAGAAGCGATTTTAATACTAATTTTTTTTAATTTAATATTGCTTTTACTGCAGGTATTGATAGGAAGCCCAACATTACTCCAATAGGCTTTATCAGCAAATGACGGTGGTATACCTTTCAAAGCCGATAAAATAAAAGGTTTATCCCATGGTTTAGGGCTGCCAACTGCATGCGACATTGTAAAACCTCCATGAATAAAATCCATTGCTTCTGGTCCCATTTCAGATAAAGGTGATTTGCTGCACATTGCTGCGATATTAAAAGCATCCTGATCACCAGCAAAATAAATATCCCAAGGCTGGAAATTTTTAAAGTCAAAATGTTTAATACTAAAACCAAAAGAATCAATAAATGACTGAATTACTTTTGACCATGTTTCTAGAAACTCAATATTACTTTTTTTAACTCCGCAAAAACCTGAATTAATATAGGAATGAATATCCCGTTCCGCTTTCATATCTATTTTGTCAATTACTTCATTCCAAATTGATCGTTTAGGATGATTAGGAGGGCAATCATTTGATATAATTTCATGAACCAAAGCAACCCCGAAATTGGCCCATTTTTCATAAAATAACCAACTGCATTTAATTACTATATCTGGATCAAAATAAAATATTGATTCCGCATATTTGGCACTGCTAGACCAAAGGTTTAACATAAAATCAGGTTTTAAATTAGCTAAATGCCAATCAGTTACTATTGGTAGAAAATGAACCTTGAAATCTTCTGCAATTTTGAGTGTTTTACCATTATCCCACTCGAGATCTGAATTTGAATAAGCTGAATTTGCCCAAGGAGGCAGATCTCCTCGATAACCTACAAATAAATCTCCTCTAAACCCATTATTAAAAAGCGAATTGGATAACCCAGCTAAACCATGATGATAATTTCCTTCAAAAAGGGTACAAACAACTGACTTCATTTAATATTTATTATTTTTATTAGACAATAACCACCATGTAAAACGACTTGAATTACAGCTAAAAACATATTAAAAATCAATACTCCATTTAAAGTTGCTACATTAAAAAAAAATGCACCAATACCTATAGACATTAAACTAATTGAAATTGAAAATAGAGGATTTATTGCCCAGCCTCTGCTAGTATAAAGTAAAAAAAACACACCGCTAATAAGACCAATACTAGCACCTGCGATACTTAGTATTAATTCACTTTTAAGTCCATAATAGTTTTTGCCCAAAACCCATAGTAATTGATCTGAAAGTAAATAGACCATACTCACAATAAAACATATTAAAATAATAAGCGAAAACAGAATTTGCATAAATCGTTTAAGCAAGAGAGCCTTATTTTCCAAAAGCCTGGCGTATCTGGGTATTACTAATGTGGCAATCAAAACACTAAACAAAGAAAGCAAGATCGCAAATCTGCCCAAAGCTCCTAACTGTGCAACAGATTCTGTCTTACCAAAAATTGAAATCAGCCAAATTGTTATTTGACCTGAAACACAATAATAAATGGCTCCGGGAAGAATTTTTTTTACCATTTTCAAAATTTCACCTTGAATCACTGGGTCAGACTGCTGATTTTTATCAACAAATCCATGAGCTATTTTGCGCAATTTTATATTCCCATAAATTCTTGGTATTCCGCTAGCTAATATTGCTACAAAAGTCCATGGAAAGATGAATATTGTCAATCCGGTAAGCAACAGTCTGCCCACTCCAACCACAACCTGATTTTTTTGCAATGGCAGAATATCCTGATGGAGCTTAGGTACTATTTCTAATAAAGTATCAGACAAGGCCGCAAAAAACGCTGGAATTAACGAAGCCACAATAAGCAAAGTAGTTAACCAAGAAGCACCATTGTGAAACAACAAATAAATTAAAATTGGAGTAGCAACTATTAGACTTCCTATGGCAAATTTACGGCGCAAATCAAGACCAGTTGCTAAAACCACACCTAGCTTTTCCTTGTCTTGCCATACTTTTGCACCCTGTGCCATTACCCCTGTAGAAATTCCGCCATCGGCCAAAACGGTCATAGTACCTAGCATGGTATTGGCTAACGTATACAAGGCATATTCCTCCATGGGCAATAAGCGTATAATTAATATACCACTTACAAACCCTACAGCCTGCAAAATAATCTGAGCACCTCCAGTAATAGATATGAGCTTACTCCAATTGAGTACAGCATCGTACTTTGGATGTTGTTTAAGCTGAACTAATTTATCTTTCAAGGGATAAAAATGAAATAATTTAAAAAAAAATTGAAATTTATAAGCATAGTCTTCCCAATTCAATTAACCTAAAGGATAATTATCATTATTTTTCCTGTATCCAAGATATTACGTGAGTAATTTTGCAATCGTTCAGGATAATAATTGGCTACTCGAAATAATTCAAAGTAGTATAACCTCCCTCTTGCAAATATTGATCCTTCCTCATCAGCTTCAAATCAGACTGCATCATGTCCTTAACTAATGCGGCTAAATCGTATTTACATTTCCATCCTAATTTGGTTTGCGCTTTTGCAGGGTTTCCAATTAGTAAATCAACTTCTGTAGGTCTAAAATATTTTGGATCTACAGCTAATACTTCTTTGCCTATTGCAATCTGGTAATCAGGGTTGCTGCAGGACTTAACAAAACCTTTCTCATCTATTCCCTCTCCTTTAAATTCTACTTCAATACCAGCTTCAGCAAAACTCATACGCACAAATTCACGAACTGGAGTGGATATTCCTGTCGCAATTACCCAATCTTCGGGTCCATCAGCCTGCAAAATCATCCACATCATGCGCACATAATCTTTAGCATGACCCCAATCACGTTTCGCATCAAGATTACCTAAATACAATTTATCTTGCAATCCCAATGCTATCCTTGAAGCAGCTCTGGTAATTTTACGTGTCACAAAAGTTTCTCCACGAATGGGAGATTCATGATTAAACAAAATGCCGTTACATGCGTACATCCCATATGCTTCTCTATAATTTACGGTAATCCAGTAAGCATACATCTTGGCAACTGCATAAGGTGAACGCGGATAAAAAGGAGTAGTTTCAGATTGAGGCACTTCTTGTACTTTACCATACAGCTCTGAAGTTGAGGCTTGATAAATACGGGTCTTTTTTTCTAATCCCAAAAAACGAACTGCTTCCAAAAGCCGCAAAGTTCCTAATCCATCAGCATTTCCTGTATATTCAGGTGTTTCAAATGAAACTGCTACATGACTCATGGCTGCTAAATTATAAATTTCATCGGGCTGAATTTGTTGAATTATGCGAGTAAGATTGGTACTATCAGTCATATCCCCATAATGTAAAATGAAGTTTCTGTTTTTTATATGAGGGTCTTGATATAAATGATCGATCCTATCTGTATTGAATAAAGAAGTACGTCTTTTTAATCCGTGTACTATATAGCCTTTTTTTAATAAAAATTCACTTAAATAGGCTCCATCTTGTCCAGTTACTCCAGTGATGAGGGCGGTTTTTTTCATTCGATTGATTTTATAATTATAAGACACGAAGAATTGTCGCCCAAAGAAATGTGGCGCAAAATCGCAAAATTTTTAAAGGATTTATTTTAGAATCTTTTGCAGCTGATAGCTTGCAAATACAAATTATTACAAACTAATTTGTTTAAAATTTTCAATGTTTTCTAAAAACCAATTATAGGTTTTTTGGATTCCCTCTTCTAAATTTATCTTGTGTTTCCATCCGATGCTATGCATTTTAGAAACATCCATTAATTTTCTTGGAGTTCCGTCGGGTTTGGTATCATCCCAGATAATTTCTCCTGAATGGCCAACAATTTTTTGGATTTTAGCTGCTAATTCCGTGATAGTTATGTCTTGCCCTGTTCCTACATTATACAAATAATCGGGAAGTTGGTTTTCTAAAGCAAAAACTACTGCTTCGGCCATATCATCAACAAATAGAAATTCTCTCATAGGTGTACCACTTCCCCAAAGAACTACTGCAGCATTATTATTTTGTTTAGCTTCATGAAATTTACGGATCATAGCCGGTAAAACATGAGAACTGTTCAAATCAAAATTGTCATGAGTACCGTATAAATTTGTTGGCATCAAACTCACAAAATCTTTTTTGAATTGCTTGCGTATGGCTTCACATAATTTTACCCCCGTGATTTTTGCTAAAGCATACCATTCATTAGTCGGTTCTAAAGAAGCTGTTAGTAAACACTCTTCCTTTAACGGTTGAGGTGCTAATTTTGGATAAATACAAGAACTCCCCAAAAAAATAAACTTATCTACACCTAAACGATGGGCTTCACTAATAAGATTATTTTGAATTTGCATGTTTTCCATCAAAAATTGATATGGAAAATCATTATTCGCCAGAATTCCTCCCACTTTTGCGGCAGCATCTATAATAACATCAGGTTTTATACTCACAATATAGTCACGAACTGCCTGCTGTTCTCTTAAATCCAATTCTTCGCTTGAGGCACCAACAAGATTCCTATAGCCTTTTGCAGTCAAAGTTCTCCAAATGGCACTTCCTACCATTCCCTTGTGTCCGGCAATATATATTATAGAACTTTTATCAATCATTTTCCACGCTTTTTATTCAAAATCTAATTTACTGTTTATTCCGAATCAATTTTTGACAATCCCTTCTATTTTTCTCCAAAATTGAATTGTATTTTATAATAAAGGTGAAGCAATAGATTCTAACTGTTGGTAAACTTGTTTTACTTCTTGAGAATTTTCTTTCTGCAGAACCATTAAAGCATCGTCAGTATAAATTAAGATGCAATTTTTAACACCAACAAAAGTAGTGTGTTTTGAAGTCCCGATTACAATATTTCTATTGGAATCAATTGGATGTCCTTTATTAACTAAATAATCATAAACCGATTCGAAAGACCCTAAATCTGACCAGTCAAAATGAGCGGAAACCACCTTAATGTCCTTGCTCCGTTCCATAACTGCATAATCAACACTTATAGAAGGAATTTTCAGCGACAATTCGTAATCCAAAAAACCTTTATTATTTGCTTCCCATGCTAATTTGGCAGCCAAATAAACTTCCGGTTCCTGTTTTTCGAGTTCAGCTAAAAATTTTTCTGATTTGAAACAAAACAATCCGCTGTTCCAAAAATAATTTTCGCTTTCCAAATAAACTGTTGCAGTTTCTAAATTTGGTTTTTCATGAAACGCTATTACATTATCATTCTCAAATTCAATATATCCATAACCAGTTTCTGGTTTAGTGGGTTTTATGCCAAAAGTTACCAAGTAATCCTGATTGGCTAAGACAATTGCTTTTTTTAAAGCAGTATCATACAAATAGCCGTCTTCAATAACATGATCTGATGGTGTAACCAATAAAATATCATTTGGGTTTGATGCAAATGCGGCAAAAGCGATTGCTGCGGCAGTATTACGCGGAACAGCTTCTACAATATGGATATACGGCTTATTGAATTTCGACATAATGATATTACTCATTTTGTAATTTTCAATATTTCCAACCACTATCGTTTTATTAGAAAAACTTTCATTACGAGCTATTGTTTTTTCAAAAAGTGACACACCATCAAAAAGCTCCAGATATTGCTTAGGCTGGCTCTTCCTGGAAAGAGGCCACAATCTGCTGCCAATTCCACCAGTTAAAACCACATGCGTTATACTATCGCTAATTACCATTAATGTGCATTTAAAAGTTCTTTTTGGTACACTTCATTACGAAGATTAGTACTCGAAAAACGATGGTCTCTAGTATTAAAATATAGTTGAATTCCTTTTTCCTCACAATAAGCTCTGCCGGTAAAATCTCTTTCCTTATATTCATCTCCTAAAAAACGCAGATCGATAGTAAATGCTTTTAAAATATCTTCCAGATCTTGCTCAGTAGCATAAGGAACTATTTCATCAACAAACTTACATGCCTTTAATTGTATATATCGTTCCACGACCGTTTGAGTGGGTTTATTTTTTGTTGGCCGGTCCAAAGTAGGATCTGTCTGCAAACCAACAATTAAAAAATCACAGTTTTGTTTCGCTTCTTCGAGCATTTTAACGTGTCCTGCATGTAACAGATCAAAAGCGCTAAAGGTTATTCCTATTTTCATCTGGTTATGTTTTAGAATTAATAAAATTTTTTCTTATAATGTAGATTGAACTGCAAAAAAAACGTGAACTATTTTTCTAAGATTTCAGCGTTTTTTTTAAGATTTGAATAAGGGTTCCCCGTGAATAGTTACATGTTAACTACTCAAAAAAGAAAAATTAAAAAGTACAAAAACTAAAAATTATGTTTCGTAATTGTGTTAAAATGATTTAAATCTGTGAAATAAAAAACATGAAATTCAAATCAATAATATTCTCTTATTACTAATAATAATTTAATATAAAATTAAGATAATGAAGCAAATGAGAAATAACATTTTTGTTGCTAAATTTCCTTAATAAGGAAAAATTACCATTAAAAGCTTAAATAATAAAAGATCTTTAGAATTAAATTTACTTTCTAATTCACAATAAAATATCCAGCATTAGTCTTTAGTAAAAACAATTAATTATTTCATCGGTGAAACAATTCTTTTAATCGAGATTTAATTTGTAAGGATTAAAAAATAATATTTTTTAAAGAAGACTAAACCAAGAAAGAATTAATGCCAATTTTAACATCATAACTAATTTTAAAACAACTAATCTATAAATAGAATTAAATAAATTAAGGATATGAAATGGTATGTAGTATACACAAAACCCAAATGGGAAAAAAGAGCTGCAGAACAATTAGCCAAGTTTAGTGTAAATTGTTATTGCCCTTTGATTAAAAAAATCCAACAAAGATCAGACAGGAAAATAAAGGTAGAAGTGCCATTATTCGATCATTACATTTTTGTACAATTGGCTGAAAAAGACAGAAATATGGTGTTTAATTCTCCCGGAGTTGTTAGATACTTATTTTGGTTAGGAAGACACGCTATTGTAAAAGATCATGAAATTGAGACTATCAAAGAATGGCTTAAATGTGGTGATACTGCTCAAGAAATTTCAGTTATGCAGTATCAAATTGGAGATAAAATACATCTGAATTCTGGTCCATTTTGTGATCAAAATGCTGTGGTCAAAGACATCACAAAAACGCATTATGTATTAATTTTGGAATCTTTAGGATATATTTTAAAAGTGAAGCATAAATAGCTGTAAAAAAAGAGCCTACAAAAATTCTAAATATTAAACTTGAACTCTTTTTTATGAAGAAAATTAAATGACTGTTATCAGCAGTATTAATTATCTAATGTGAAAATCTGACTTTTCTTGATTCCTAAAATCTTAACTAATCTATCCAATTTTGACAATTTGAGATCAACAATTCCTTTTTCAATATTTTCATACTTTTTAATACTCATCTCCATTTGAATAGCGATGTATTCAGAAGTGTGATTATTTTGAATACGGTACTCTTTGATTTTTAAATAGTAATTTTCCATAATCTTTTTTATTACCTTATTATAATTTTTTTTTAACCTTTACAAATAAAAGATTCTACAAATTTTAAGTATTAAAATTATTTTTCATTTGTTAGCAAAATTTAAATTATTTTATTCCAAAAAACATTAAATAAAATTGTCCTCCATATTCTATCTGGATTCATTAAAAAAAATTGAAACATCAAATTTAAATATAAACTCAATTGATACATCTAAAACTTTAGAAATCTCGATTAGTTTAGAAACATTTAAATCCACATCTCCCCTTTCAATCTTACCATAACCACTGGCACTCATTTTTAATTCAGCAGCTACAAATTCTCTAGTCAAATTTTTTAATTCTCTTATTTTTCTAATATTTTCGTATACACTATATTTCATAAAACAAAAAATATAAATAATTCTTATTTGAAATTACTGTCTTAATATTCAAAATATTAATAAAATCTAATACAATAAAGCAATAATTTGTTTTTGTTTTACTTTGCTAAAATAATCATTCCTTGTCATAACTATTTAATTATTAGCAAGGTTAAACAAAGCTAAATGACAGTTTTTTCTATCATTCATTTAAAATTTTAATTAAAAATATATAATGTTTTGAGTTTATAATAATAAATCTGTCTAAAGGATTTTAAAATCCGATTAAATACAATTTGAATATTTAAAGGTAATAATGCACTTGTACTAATGCAAAAAAAAGCTTACATTATAAGGGATTAGTCTTTCAATATATATGTTATAAACAAACTGTGTTTCATTTTATAAGAATAACTTGAATTTTAAATGCCAAAAAACATGCTAAAAGAGTAAGCATAATTATAAATATCATTAATAATAATTTAAAAAGTATAAAATAGTTTTTTTGTATATCCTCACCCCACCTTGTCCAATGGATAGGGAGACAGAATTGGATTATTTATTTGTTTTTAACTGTATAATATTTGACAAGTTGCGTACATAATGTACATTAGAGACAAAGTAGCACAGAACTATATTCGCTTAATAAAAAAGCAATCTCTAATAAAATAAATAGAACCATAAACTATATGGATGAATGACACCCAAAAAAAAAGCAGAGTCTCCGATAGAGTCTCTACTTTTTTGAGTTTTTTGATTATACTTTTTTATTGTGTCACTAAAAGCTGAGGATATGAGTTAGGAGTTTCATTAATTATTATTGTTGGAACCCCCTCTTTTACATTCACTAATAATTTATTTAATGTTGGATTTGCTAATAATGTACTGTTTGAGTAAACAGCTGATTCTTTACCATACCCTTGGTTTGGAGGAACATTAGCTAACACGTCTCCTGTAATTACTGAATTGACAATTTGATTGTTTAGTGAAGTAAATAACATCGGGGAAAACATACGAGAATTATCTAAGAACTTACATCCCTCAATATTAGTATAAGACGAAACTATTGTTGAACCAGTGATATTATTATTATTATATACATTTACATTATACATAGAAATTGCATTAGTATTTATGACATTTACTCCATTATAATTGCTAAAGTCACAATTTGCTACTATAGGATAATTTTGTCCAGCTAAAGCAAGTGCTGTTTTGCCTCCGTCAAATTTACAATCTACCCACGCATCTAAATTATCTGCTCTTGTGGCTAACATCGAAATCGCAGTACCGCAGTTTATGTATTGATTTTTATAAAACATCGTTTTGTCTACATAAGCTGAATTATCCTCGCCACTATTACCAGGAGTTGGATCTTGAAAAAAACCAATATTACAATTAACAAAAGCTAAATTTTCAAGGAAGTTATTGTCAAATCCACCCGTTCTTTTTAAGTGTATACCGTAATTTTGATTTCTAAATATTACAAACTTCATGCTTTGATAGGCAATGTTTTGTGAACCATAATCTACTGAAGCATATACACCTACACTTCCGCCTTGAAGTGTCAGATGCGCTAATGTAAAATTACCATCTTTACCACCAGCGAGAGACAGTAGAGGAAAATCATCGGTCAAACCAATTATCACTGTTTTGCCTGTCCCTTTGCCAACAATACCATGGGCATTATCAAGCGGAATCTTTAAAGTTGACTTTATATAAAAAATACCCTCAGGTAATTCAGCAATTCCTTTAGTATTAATTAATCCTTGTATATAAATCGTTTGGTCAGGTTTGCCTGCTCTATCTGTTTTCCAATTTACACCTAATGGATCTGGTAATATTTCCCAATTTGGCCTAGCCCAAGGGGTGTATTTTTTTCCCAGAATAGTAGTTGAAAGAGTATTAATTATTGCACTATTTGTCATAGTGGCAGTTTGTTCCACTCCATTATATTTTATTGCATTACTAAACTCTAGATTTCCTAAAAGATCAAAACCTGTAACTGTTCCTGCTTTCCGGATATGCGGACCTATACCGTTTATCAAAAACATATTTGTTCTTAAAGATAAAACATCAGTTGGATAGTTGTTATATTTATTTAAAAAGAAAAGGTTACTGGCATCTATATCGTAAGATGGTGTTTTATATGGAGAACCACCATTTCCGCCACCAAAATCAGTTAGTTTAACATTCCCCATATTTTTAGCAAAAAACATAGCTTTTGTTCCTTGTCCTGTAAAATTCCAACTCTCAGCATCTATACCTACAAAAGTAGCCGACTGTAAGCCGTCAAGATCTGTAGCATCTCCGTGAGGTGTTAAAAAATTAGTATGCAAATGTACATTACCATAACTAGGAGTGGCGCTATTCCCTTTCATAAGAAGAAGATTAGAAACTGTGCCCGATTGATGTTTAATTAGTTTATTATTTCTAAAATAACCTGACTGACTACAATCTATCTGTATTGGTCCTCCATAATTAATAAATGAACTGTTCGTCAGCATTATATTGGTACCTCTAAAAATAGCCCATTTAATTGATTTGAAAGTACAGCCTGAAATAACACCGCCTGCTTGAAGCGTTATAAAATTATCTGCAGGGAATAAATCTTCTAAATGAACATTAGTACTTCCTGCCTCTATCGTAATACTAGACACTTTTGTTAATGTTGGATGTCCATATAACCTTTGATTGCTTTTCATCACAATATTCACTCCTGAATAATCTCCTCTTTCCAATCGTACAGAACCATAAGTATTTATAGCCTTTTGTATATCCGATTTTTGTGTAACTGGCAATAAATAGGCATTAAAATAAGCAATTTCTTCTATTTGATTGTTTATTCCTGCTGGCAACTTTTGGGTTGTAAATGTTTGTTTATTACTATCTCCCGATATATTACCTGACTTATCAATTGCCCTAACGGTTAAACTATATGCTGTTTCAGGAATTAAACCAGTTAATTTAAAAGTTGTTACTGTTCCAACAGATTTAGCTAACAAGTTGTTTTCATTATAAATTCCATAATCTGAAACAGATGCACTTACTGAAGCAGTCCAAGCTAAATCTACACTAGTTTGTGTAATTTGACTTGCTGTTAAACCAGCTGGTGCAGCTAAAGGCAGTTTTTGAGTTTCTTCAATCGAATACTGGTAATTTTGTGAAAAAACTGCTGTTGAAAAGAGTAAAAAGCAAATTAGCTGTTTCATTGTCCCGATATTATATAGGCATTCAGACCTGATTTTCTTAGCATCCCAAACCTTACTTTTCCAGCTGTACTGCTAAATTGTGCACTGCCATTTGCATTATAGTTTATTGTTACGCCTGAAGATGCTTGTATTGTTAAGACAGCACCGTTATGAGCTTCTAAATTAATAGTATCACCTACAGCCATAGTTCCAAATCCGGAAGTCAATGTTAATGTGGCCGATGCTGTACATTCTATTGTGTTATTTATATCCGAACCAGCAATGTTCCTTGAACTAGTAAATGGAATAATTACCGCTCTTGAAGGAGCTGTGACATTTGTTCCTACTATTCTATCAGCAGTTTTGGCATGCAATGCATAAGGTACACTCAAAAGTTGTGTAGTCCCAATAATGTTATAATTTGTACCACCGCCCACGTCAACTCTTGTTTCTATAAAATAGGGACCTTTTTCCCAAGCTATGTTACTAAAATTTCCTGTAACAATATTTCCTGTTCCTATTTCAAGAGATACTAGACCATTACTATTTGTGCTAACAGAATGATTTTCCTCGTAAACCTTAGTTCCTGCAAGCGTACCTTGATGTACAATAATTTTAAGACTTATATTCGAATTAGTAACCAAGTTATTGTCTTGTGAACGAATAATAGCCTGATAACTCATTTTTTCTGGAGATTGTGCAAAAACATTAAGTGTAACTGTCACAAATAATAATAACGTAAGTATAAATTTCATTATTCTATTTTTTTAAAATTTTAAATGTTTTCAAGACTTTGTTATTAGCATATACAGTAAGGATATATACTGATGGCCGAAGATTGCTTACATTAATCTGAGTTTCGGGCTCATTAATTTGGTTTTGTTTTAAAAGCCTACCTTGATAGTCATAAAGCTTATAGAAACGCTGTTCATTGTTAAACTCTACTTCTTTAACTTTTAAATTAACAAAATCTATTGTCGGATTTGGGAAAACAAATATTTCTGTTTTTGCTCCTATACTATTTTCTGGTGTAGTCAAAGTTGCATCCTCTTCTTCATGCTGTATACCTTGGGCTACATTGTAAACCGATTGCCCTATATAGGTATAGAAAACTTGCCCAATTGAATAAGCAACCGTTCCCGAGCTGCCAATTGCATCGTTACCTGATGCATTTATAGTTCCCATTATAGTATTACTGTTTGCTTGATTATTTTGACTCGTTCCTTTAAAAGAAAAAAACAACATCACAATTATGAGCAGGTTTATATTTTTTAAATTCAGATGCTTCACAGTTTATTGGCCTTTAATTAATTTGCAATTATTTTCAGTCGCAAAAATATCAAAACAAATAATAAAATCGACAAAAATTACTTTTTTAACGATTAAAACCATAAAATTTACATTTAAATATGTAATATACCTACATTTATTTAATCGGCATAAAAAATTATATTGTTAAAAAAATCACCAGAAAAAACATATTGTAATATATTAGCTATAAAAAAAATAAAACTATAAAATTATGCATCTCAAACATATACAAGCATTTACATTGAAAATAACGACGATTTATTTCATTAATTATATCTATATATACTTTTTATTTAATATTAAAAATATCTATAATTATTGTTTTTATTTGACAACTATTAAGGCCTTAAATTAAATATTTTTCATTTTTTTAACAATCATATCACTGATTTTAAACTACTTAAACCAACAATAAAAATATAAATACTTATTTATTAAAATCAGACGAAATAAGTAGTTTTTTTATGAAAAGATATAATGAGAAATCAGAAATTAATCTTTGATTTATAATATTTGGATGCCAGAAAATTAGTTTGATGTAAAGCGATTTTAGAAAGCCCCCCTTAGCTCAATGTTATCAAGTTAAGGATATAAAATCATCGTTTTGTTATCGAATTATCTAACCTTTATAGAAATAACATAAAAAATCCTTAACTCAATGACATTGCCCTTAGCTCCAATTATTTTGAAACAAAACTAGTAAGCAAAATAATATGGATAAATTCAAATGAAATAATAAGTAAGATATTGACTACAAATTAAATAAAAAATTATTTATAAAAAATCCAATTAAAAATAATTGTCAACAAAAGCTTATATCAATTTTTAATGAAATTTTATAATCCAATCTAAAATATGTTATTCATCGATAATAATAGCTTTCTACAGAAAATACACTTATTAGTAAAATAAAATCCTTTTTTTTGTTTAACTGATTGAATAATAATACATAACTATAATTTTAATATAGACTTAGTAAAAACAAAACCAACTATATTTCTTATTATTTATTTATTGAGCAAATAGGCAATTGTAAATAAAAATGTAATCGTTCCGCATTAATGAACTCTAACTTTGGATTTAAATCATCATTTCAAAGTTTAACATTAAATCATTTCACTCAATTTTAATTTTAATCTAATTAAAATGGAAAAACCTAATAACAAGAATTTAGACACCGAAATAAGTTGGGCTAAAATGGAATATCCAAAAAGCAAATTACATGAACTTTTTGCAGAGCAAGCTGAAATATCCCCAAATTCAATAGCACTTCAATCTGAAGATAAACAGGTTACATATACAGAATTAGCAAAAAAAATAAATCAGTTAGCAAATTATTTCTTAGCTCAAGGTTTATGTCCTGGACAAATTGTTGCTGTTTCTCTGGATAGGTCTCCAGAGTTAATTGCTTCACTTTTAGCCATTTTACAATGTGGCGCCGCCTATTTACCTTTAGATCCAAAATTTCCAGCAGCCCGTTTAGAATTTATGCTAAGTGATTCTGAGGCTAGTTTTTTGCTGACTTCAAAATCACTTTCCGCATCATTACCGCATCATTTAAAAACTATATTGATTGAAGACACATTATCTTTCCTTGACAAATATCCTGTGAAACCGCTTTCAGTTAGTATTGCTAGCGAAGCTGTTGCTTATATAATTTATACATCAGGATCAACTGGGAAACCTAAAGGAGTAACGGTCACACATAAAAATTTAGTAAATTTCCTTTTCAGCATGGCACTAGAACCAGGAATAAATGTAGATGACAAATTATTGTCAATTACTACTATTTCCTTCGATATTGCAGGTCTGGAATTATTTCTGCCACTAATTAAAGGTGCAACAGTAGTTTTTGCCGATTATGAAACTACTCGTGACGGCCAACTTTTACTCAACCTTTTACAAAATAAAGGAATAACTATACTACAGGCCACGCCAACTACATGGCAGATGTTACTTGATTCTGGCTGGGAAAACCCGCTTCCTTTAAAAGCGCTCTGTGGCGGGGAAGCTATGCCATTAAACCTTGCGCGGCAGTTAACTTCAAAATGTGATTCCCTTTGGAATATGTATGGACCTACAGAAACCACAATTTGGTCTGCTGTAAAACAAGTTCGAGCAGAGGATGAATTAATTACAATTGGACGGCCTATTGCAAACACTCAAATTTATCTATTAGATGAACATGGGCAAGCTGTTCCATCTGGGGAAATTGGAGAAATAGTTATTGGCGGCGATGGGGTTGCCCAAGGTTATTGGAAACGGCCAGAACTTACTGCTGAAAAATTTATCCCAAATACATTTTCAACAGACCCAAAATCAATTCTTTATCGTACCGGAGATCTCGGGAAATTATTGCCAACTGGTGAATTTATATGCTTGGGACGTATAGATCATCAAGTAAAAATTAGGGGACATCGTATTGAATTAGGTGAAATAGAAGCCAACTTAAATGGTCTTACAGGTGTAAAACATTCCGCAGTAATAGTAAGTAATTATTTAGGGAATGAAGCTAAACTTGTGGCTTATTTAAAAGCTAATGAGGAGTTACAGGATGAAAAACTAATTCATGATGCACTTTCAAAAATTTTACCAGATATATTATTACCATCCAAATATATTTGGATAGATGATTTCCCAATGACTCCTAATGGTAAAATTGACAAGAAAAACCTGCCTGTTCCTGAATATGCCAGACCTGATTCTGCTCCTCTTTTCAAGAAACCTAATACACAATTAGAAAAAGATATTGCAAAGATCTGGAGTGAGGAATTACAAATACCAAGTATTGGCATCGATGATGACTTTTTTGATATGGGTGGCAGCTCTGTATTGGCACAAAAAGTAACTTCATTGATGAGACAGCATTTATCAGTTGATATATCTGTTTCAAAAATCTATATTCACCCCACAATTAGTGAACTTTCCAGTATTTTAGGAGAAAATAAAAATGATGAAGATTTCTTTGAATTCAAGAAAACTAATAATCAAACAGCTTCAGCAGATATTGCAATTATTGGTATGGCCGGAAGATTTCCTGGTTCTGATACAATTGAGGAATTATGGGAAAATTTAAGAGAAGGAAAAGAAACAATCTCTTTCTTTTCAAAAGAAGAATTAGATATAAGTTTACCCGAAAGTCTTCGCAAAGACCCACTTTATATTGGCGCAAGAGGACTTTTACCTATTGCTAAAACATTTGACGCTGGTTTCTTTGGATTAAACCCGCAGCTTGCAGCCACTATGGATCCGCAAATAAGGGTTTTTTTAGAAATTGCTTGGGAAGCACTAGAGCAATCAGGACATCTGCCTAAGCATTATAAAGGAAGCATTGGAGTATATTCTGGCAGTGAAATCAACACCTATTACGAAAACAATATATTTAACAATTCTGAACTAAAGAGCCAAGTTGGAGATTTACTAATTTATACTGTAAATGGAAAGGATTTTATCGCTCCCCGTACTTCGTATCATCTAAATCTAAAAGGACCTTCCGTTAGCGTACATTCAGCCTGCTCAACTTCACTGTTAGCAGTGGCTGAAGCGGCAAAGGCTATTAGGGCTGGTATGTGTGATATAGCATTAGCTGGAGGTGCTAGCATAACTGCACCAATTTATAGCGGTCATCTTTATGATGATGGATTTGTTAAAAGTCCCGACGGACGCACTCGTCCTTTTGAAGCTTCTGGAAAAGGCACTGTTTTTAGTGATGGAGCAGGTGTAGTTTTACTCAAAAGATTAGAAGAAGCAGAAAAAGACGGTGACATTATCTATGGAGTACTAAAAGGTGTTGGAGTAAATAATGACGGTGGTGACAAAGGCAGCTTTATGGCTCCAAGTGCCAAAGGTCAAGCGGGTGCAATAATCAGCGCATTTAACGATGCTCAAATCTCACCTTCCACAATTAGCTATACAGAAGCACATGGTACGGCAACTCCAATTGGAGATCCAATAGAAATTGAAGGGCTAAAAATAGCTTATGGTAAACAAGAAAAAAACGGTTATTGTGCATTAGGGTCAATAAAAAGTAATATGGGACACACTACAGCTGCTGCTGGCGTTGCAGGTCTAATTAAAGTATTACTGTCAATGCAGCATAAGCAAATTCCCCCTATGGTAGGTTTCAATAAACCAAATCCAAATATAGATTTTGAAAATAGTCCTTTCTATATAAACAATAAATTAATTGATTGGAAGGCGGATGGCCCAAGAAGAGCTGGTGTTAGTTCATTTGGTATAGGCAGCACCAATGTTCATGTTATTGTTGAAGAATATGAGATAAAACCTCAACCCTACTCTTCAAGTGGACGGCCTCTTGAATTACTAATGTGGTCTGCAAAAAATAAAAACAGTTTATTGGGTTATGAAAATGTATTGGGTAACTTTATTAACAAATCCAAAAACATAGCTTTAGCAGACATAGCTTATTCATTGAATGTAACGAGAGAGGACTTTAATCATCGAAGCTTTTTAATAGCAGATTCTACAAATGATGCTGCAGAAAAATTAATTTCTCTAAAAACAAAAAGTACTAAATCCTCAATATTAAAAATTGTACCCAGCGAAATGGGATTCCTCTTTCCAGGACAAGGAGCACAATATTTACAAATGGGAAAAACACTTTATGATAACGAAAAAGTGTATCGTAACTCTATAGATAAATGTGCTGAACTATTGATGGAAGATTTGAAATTGGACATTCGCCAAATAATCTTTACTGAAATTAACTCAAGTGATGCCGAAGAACTTCTAAAAGATACCCGCTTAACACAGCCCGCATTATTTGTTACAGAATATGCATTGTCTCAGTTATGGATGAGCTGGGGAATAAAGCCAACTTTTCTTTGCGGTCATAGTATTGGTGAATTTACTGCAGCACATTTAGCCGGAATCATAAATTTAAAAGATGCATTGCACATAATTGCCGTTAGGGGCAAATTAATAAGCGAACTGCCAAGTGGATCTATGTTAGCTGTACGCGTACCTGCGAATAATTTATACGAACTGCTTCCTGATACACTTTCAGTTGCTGCTATAAATTCTAATCAGTTTTGTGTTGTATCAGGCACAAAACAAGATATCGCTGCTTTTAATCAGAAACTGGATTCTCAAGATATTGCAAATAAAATACTTGCTACAAGTCATGCTTTTCATTCATTTATGATGGATCCTATTTTAGATTCTTTCAAAAATGAGATAGAAAAAATAAAACTAAACATTCCTCGATTACCTATTATTTCAACAGTAACAGGAACATGGCTTACAGATACAGAAGCCACTAGCCCAATGTATTGGGTAAACCATTTAAAAAATACAGTGCGGTTTGCAGATGCTATGGATACTGCTTTTGAATTAGATAACAATATATTATTAGAAGTAGGTCCAGGACAAACCCTAACCACTTTAGCTCGTCAGCAGGCAGTTGGTAAAATCATTCCTGTTTTTCCTAGTATGACTCCTCCTAAGGAAGAGCAGGAAAATGAATATTTCACTTTATTAAATGCTTTAGGTGAGTTATGGATGAGAGGCATAAACCCGGATTGGAATTCTTTTTATAATCAACAGCAAAGACAAAAAATTAATTTGCCAAGTTATGTTTTTGACCGAAAACCATGTTGGATTGAACCATTAAATACTATTCAAACAACTGTAGTTCAAAAGTCTTTAGATTCTAATATATCTGCCATTTCAAAGGAACCTATAGTTTCAAAAGGAACCGACAGCAATAGTATCAAAACAAACGATTCAAAAAAAGATTCTATACTTTACAAGATTTCAGAAATCATAAAAAATGCATCAGGTATAACTTATGAATCTGATTCAGTTTCTAATACTTTCTTAGAGCTTGGTTTAGATTCATTATCACTTACTCAATTATCTGGAAGATTAAAGAAAGAGTTTGATTTACCAATTACTTTCAGACAGCTTAATGAAGCATTTCCAACACCATCACTTTTAGCTGATTATATAGAACTTAATCTTCCCGAAGAACAAGCTAAAGAGAATGAAATAATTTCGAACCTGAATATTGAGTCCGTTATTTTAACAAATCACATACCATCACAGCAAAATCAAATCACATTAGAACAAATTGTACTGCAAATTCAGCTTTTGAGCCAGAAGATTGATCAATTCCAAAATCACCAAAATACTTCTTTAAATGGAACTGCTTCTGTTACTGGTTTAAAAACTGAACCTTTAGTTGAATTTAATAATAAAATTCAAATTGAAACAAATGGAGTTCATAAACTAGAAAAGTCTTTTGTTAATTCAAGAATTAATGATCCCCAGCAATTTAAGGCTGAGATTTCAGAAAAAAAACATACAATAATGGCAGATGAACCTCCTGTACCTGGCAGCAAACTGGGACGGGATGAAGAAGGAAATCCAGCATGGTTTATTGAAGATTCTAATCAAAAAGGAGAATTTATTAAGATTAAGTTATAAGAATCATTCGAGCAAGATCATTAATTACTAATTAAAATTATCAGTTTAACAACTATACTATTACAATAAAATAGAATAATATAATATATAAATAATGGAAAATCTATCCCAAATCCAAACAAAAACTCAATTTGATCCTTTTTCAAAGGAGATTGAACGAGTAATTCATACTACAAATTCACAGCTTGAAATATGGACAGACTGCGTTTTTGGCAGTGATGCAAACAAAGCGTATAACCTATCCGTTTCTATCAAATTTAGAGGCAATTTAGTAATCGATATACTTAAACAAGCGGTGAATATTTTAGTACAGCGCCATGAATGCCTGAGAGCTACATTTAGTCCCGACGGACGTTTTATGTGTATTTACAACAATGTTAATATAGAAATTTCTCTTGATGATATTTCTAGTCTACCAACTGCTGAAAAAGAGCAATCCACAGAAGCTTTAATTAAAGAAGAAGTTAATACTCTTTTTGATCTTGTTAATGGACCATTATTTAGAGTCAACTTAATTAAAATTGAGGATTATGAATATACATTAACCTTAACAATCCACCATATTATAGGAGACGGACTAAGTATTGACATAATATTAGAAGAACTCAGCACACTTTATTCCGCCTATATTAAAAATGAAGCCCCAAACCTTCCAATGCCAGAACGTTTCAGTGAATTTGCCGAAAAAATAAATTCATTCATGGAAAGCAGTGAATATAAAAATCTGGAAGATTTTTGGCTCAATATTTATAAAGAATCTATTCCTACAGTTGAATTACCAATAGACCACATAAGACCTTCATTGCGAACATATAATAGTAATCGCCTTGATTTTCCTTTGGATGATATTATTATAAATTCACTAAAAAATATAGGAATGAGTGCTGGATGCAGTTTAGTTACGATTTTGCTCGCAGCATTTGAGATTTTTTTATGTAAACTCACAGGTCAAAATAATTTAGTCGTAGGATTCCCTTCTTCAGGAAATATATTACACGATATGAGACAATTGATTGGCGATTGTGTTAATCTTCTTCCCTTGCGCAGTAAAATTAATCCAAACATTAGCTTCTCCGATTACTTAAAACAAAGAAATTCCCAGTTATTTGATGCCTATGAAAATCAACAGATTAGTTTTGGACACCTTCTCAAAAGTATTGCCATAACTCGAGATCCTTCGAGAGTTCCTCTAGTTCCAGTTATATTGACAGTTGATTTGAATCGGGATATAGAAAGTGAATTTTCATTTGCTGGTCTTTCTCATGAATTTAAAGTTAACCCAAGAGAATATGCAACTTTTGAAATTCAGCTTCATATTTTTAGAGCAAAAAACGGACCTCAGTTACAATGGTCTTACAATACTAATCTCTTCAAAGAAGAAACAATAAATCAAATGATGATTACATTTGAAGGTATAATCAATAAACTAATATCAAACCCGAACAATCCTTTATCAGAGATAACAGGAGGTGATTATTTAGCTGATTACAATACATTAAATAGTACTGAATTCCCATATCCAAATGTGACCTTAACAGAACTCCTTAGAAAACAAGCAGCAATTACACCAAATAATATAGCTTTAGAATTTCACGAGTCGAAAATTACATACGATGAGTTACATAAAAAAGTAAATCAATTAGCCCATTATTTAAAATCACAAGGTATTCAATCTGGTGATTTTATTGCTGTTTCATTTCCGCGCAGTCCAGAACTGCTTTATACTTTGTTAGCAATTGTACAATGTGGCGCAGCTTACCTTCCATTAGATCCTGAATACCCTAAAGCACGTTTGGAATTTATGCTCAATGATTCTGAGGCTAAAGTTTTGTTAACCAGTAAAACATCATCTGCATCCTTGCCATCATGGTCAAATATTCTTTTTATAGAAGATGCCATTAATTCATTAAACCAATATCCTGTAATACCGCTTCCATTTACTGTCTCCCCTGATGATGTGGTATATTTACTCTACACGTCTGGATCTACCGGTAACCCAAAAGGTGTACCAATCACCCATCAAAACTTAGTAAACTTACTTTGCAGTATGGCAGTAGAACCTGGAATCAATAAAAATGACAGGTTACTTTCTATCACTACGATCTCCTTTGATATTGCTGGTTTAGAACTGTATTTACCCCTTATTAAAGGCGCAACATTAATACTGACAGATCATGAGACAGCAAGGGACGGACGACTCTTACTTGAGTTAATAAAAAAAGAAAATATTAGTTTTTTACAAGCAACACCTGCAACTTGGTCAATGCTTTTAGATTCAGGCTGGTCTGAACCGTTACCAATAAAGGCTCTATGTGGTGGCGAAGCAATGCCAGCAGATCTTGCAAAAGAACTTATAAATAAGTGTGCTACAGTTTGGAATGTTTATGGACCAACAGAAACCACAATATATTCTTCCATAAAAGAAATAAAAGCTGATGATACATTGATAACCATTGGTAAACCTATTGCAAATACACAATTTTATATAATTGACGAAAAAGGTCAGCTTGCAGCACCAGGAAATATTGGTGAAATTACCATTGGTGGTGACGGTGTTGCAAAGGGCTATTGGAAAAGACCTGAACTCACCGCTGAAAAATTTATTCAAAATAAATTTAATACCAGTAAAAGTGATATACTTTATCGTACCGGTGATTTAGGAAAAATACTCCCAAGCAATGAAATTGAATGTTTAGGACGCATAGACCAACAGGTTAAAATAAGAGGACGCCGAATTGAACCTGGTGAAATAGAGCAAGCGCTTCTATCACTTGATGGTATAAAATATGCTGTTGTATTAGCTAATGAAAATTTTCTTATTGCACATATTGTACCCGTTTCAAGCATAGAAAATGCAAGAATTCAAATACCATTATGGCGAAAAACCTTGGTATCTCAATTACCGTCATATTTAGTACCGCATGATTTTAATTTAATGGAGAAAATTCCAACAACACTTAACGGCAAGATAGACCGTAAAACATTGTTACAGTATAAAACAAATAACAAGACAAGCAATACTGAGCCCAGAACACAAGAAGAAATAATAGTAGCAGCTATTTGGAAAGAAGTCTTAAATATAGATAGCATTGATATCTTTAGTGATTTCTTTGAAATGGGCGGTCACTCTATAATTGCTGTTAGTGTTATGAACCTAATTGAAAGAAAAACAGGAAAAAGACTGCCGCTATCTGCATTATTTGAACATTCTACCATTGAGAAGCTTGCTAAACTATTAAACACGGGCGAAGAAATTTATTCAGATTGCTTAGTGCCAATAAAATCTGACGGAAAGAAAGTACCGCTTTTTATAATTCACGGAGCAGGGCTAAATGTTTTAAATTTTGTTAGCTTGAGTAAATACTTTGATGAAGAGCAGCCTATTTATGGCATTCAAGGTAATGGTCCTAAAGGATATGATGAGTGGTATGAATCAATAGAAGCCATGGCGGCTCATTACACAGCTGCTATTATAAAAGTAAACCCGAAAGGTCCCTATGCCTTAGCAGGCTTTTCGTTTGGCGGTATTGTTGCTTTTGAAATGACCCGCCAATTAAGGGAACAAGGAAAAATCGTCAGCTTGACAGCATTACTCGATTCATATGTTGATTCTTCTTATTATTATAAAACGTACAGAAGTAAACAACTAATTAGATACTTTGATATAACTTATAGAAGATTAGATTTTTTAAAAGAAATGCTATTGAGCTGGAAGACTTTTAAGATGCGCATTAACGGAAAAAAAGAGTATCTATTAAAAAAATATTTTGGTATGAACAATACAATGACTGAAGAAGAAGCACTAGCACTGGAACAATTTAAAATAGCTGACAGTATGGTTAAAAAAATTGTTGACCGCTATCATCTTAAACCGCAAAACTTTAAAGTAGATCTATTTCGATCAAAAGACGATGATAACTATAAATTAGACCCTACGCACTTGGGGTGGAAAAAAGCAGCATTAGGCGGTGTCACAATTCATAATATCTCTGGTAATCATTTAGATATTGTAGCACCGCCAAATGATAAATTATTAGCCCGGTTGCTCCAATATATTTTAGATGAAAAACATATAAATGTCTAATACCAAACCAAAGTACTATGTAGTCAAAATTACACTAATCAACTAAATGCAAAAAAATATGCATTTTATTATATAAAATCATTAGTCGAATTCAGGTTAATAAAAAAAATAGAATTTTTGCCCTTAGCATTATATAAAATAATAAAAATCAGCTTTGGTTTATTGGAAATTCCAAGTCATAAAAAAATATGATATGGTTTAATTATTAAAAAAGAAACATTCAAAGTGATTTCATTTTAAAAATAGTCCATTAAAAAAATTCGAAATAATTTACATAAATAATGGGAAATCAATCACGAGAGCACAATAAACCTCACTTCGATTCATGTACTGAAATTGAAAGTACTATACATACGACAAATTCACAATTAGAAATATGGACAGATTGTTTAATTGGAAGCAGTGATGCCAACAAAGCATACAATCTATCTTATTCTATTAAATTCAGAGGTAAGTTAATGTTTGAAGCATTAGAACATGCCTTAAATACTTTAGTTCAGCGTCATGAATGTTTGAGAGCTTCATTTAGTTCAGATGGAATCTATATGAATATATATAAGGACCTTAAAATCGAAATATCTCATAGTACTATTTCTCAACTTACAGAAGACGAAAAGGAAAAGGATATAGAAATTATAGTCAGCGAAGAAGTTAACTCCCTTTTCGATCTTGTAAATGGGCCTTTATTTAAAATCAAATTAATTAAAATTGATGATTTAGAAAATATATTAATACTAACTCATCATCATATTATAGGAGATAGTTTAAGTATTAACATAATAGTAGAAGAACTGAGTATTCTTTACACAGCATTTGTTGAAAATACAGTGCCAAAACTAACTAATCCAGCACGTTTTAGTGAATATGCCAAAAAAGTAAATTCGTTTATAGAAAGTAGTGAATATAAAAAAATAGAAGATTATTGGCTTGCAATTTATAAAGAATCTGTTCCTGTAATTGAATTGCCAATAGATTATCCAAGACCTCCTTTACGTGCCTACAATAGCCAGCGACTTGACTTTATTATTGATGCTAATCTTACAAATTCACTAAAAGAGCTCGCAGACAGCACAGGCTGTAGTTTAACAACAGCTTTTCTTGTTGCATTCGAGGTGTTTTTGTACAAACTCACAGGTCAAAATGATTTAATAGTAGGCTTTCCTGTTTCAGGAAATAGGAAATTCCATAGTAATAATATGATTGGAGATTGTGCAAGCCTTCTTCCTTTAAGAACCAAAATAAACACAAATATTAGTTTTTTAGAATACTTAAAACAAAGAAATCTAAAGTTACTGGAGGTCTATGCACATCATCAGCTTAGTTTTGGACATCTCCTCCAAAAGTTGGCAATTGCTAGAGACCCTTCTAGGATACCTATGATACCTGTCACATTAACAGTTGATTTAAATAGAGATTTAGAAAGTGAATTTTTATTTAGTGGGCTTACTCATGAAGTTAAAATTAACCCGAGAAAATACGCATCTTTTGAAATTCAACTTCATATTTGCAGAACTAAAAATGGTCCCTCTTTTCAATGCTCCTATAATTCTAAACTATTCAAGGAAAAAACAATAAAACAAATGATGATTTCATTTGAAGAAACAATAACTAAATTAATATCAAAACCAGATAGCCTATTAGCCGACCATTTAAAAGGTAATTATTTAGCTGATTATAATACTCTAAATGATACAGAAAACCCATATTCTAATGTTTCATTATCTGAATTATTAAACAGACAAGGAGAAATTTCACCTAATAGTATTGCTCTTGAATATAATGGCACTAAAATAACATACCAAGATTTACATATTAAAGTGAATCAATTTGCTCATTATTTAGAAGCACATGGAGTTCAATCTGGTGATTATATAGCAGTTTCATTTCCACGAAGCCCAGAATTGGTATATGCCATTTTAGCTATTATTCAATGTGGAGCTGCATACCTGCCTCTAGATCATGAATATCCAAGTAATCGTGTAGAGTTTATGATGGAAGATTCCAATGCAAAATTTTTGCTGACGGGCAAGGCTTTGTCTTTATCATTACCCAAATGCTCCAATACAATTTTAATAGATGATGCAATGGCATCATTAGATCAATACCCTTCAATAAAACTTCAAACCTATGTAAATCCAGAAAACATAATATACCTGTTATATACATCTGGTTCTACTGGCAAACCAAAAGGTGCTAAAATATCTAATAGAAATTTAGTTAATTTACTTTTTTCATTAGTCAATGAACCTGGCATAAAAGAGGCAGACAGACTCCCTTTTATCTCTACAATCTCCTTTGATATTGCTAGTTTTGAATTGTTTTTACCTCTATTTAAAGGAGCTACTTTAGTTTTGCCTGACCATGAAACATCAAACGATGGGAGGCTATTATATGAAATGCTTGATAAGGAAAAAATCTCATTACTTGTAGCTACACCTACTACATATCAAATGCTTATAGATGCTGGATGGTCAAAAAAATTACCCCTAAAGATATTATGCTGTGGTGAACCGCTGCCTGCAAAACTTGCAAAAGAACTTATAAAAAGATGCAATGAACTTTGGAATTTATATGGTCCTACAGAAGTAACCATTTTTTCTTCTTGTAAGCATATAAAAACCGAAGAAACATTAATTTCCGTAGGTGGTCCAATTGCAAACATGCAATATTATATAGTCGATGAACATTGTAATCTTCTGCCGCCAAACACCATTGGCGAAATTGCTATTGGCGGAGATGGAGTTGGGAAAGGATATTTAGGAAGACCTGAATTAACAGCTGCAAAATTTATTCCAAATGTGTTTTCAAATAAAAAAAACGACATAATGTATCTTTCGGGTGATTTAGGAAAACTGCTCACAAGCAATGAAGTAGTGTGTCTAGGACGTATAGATCATCAGGTTAAAGTAAGAGGTCATCGCATTGAAATTGGGGAAATAGAACATGCTTTAATGGCAATTGACGGCATTAAATCGGCAATCGTATTAGCTAATTCCGACATCCTAATTGCATATATTGTAGTAGATTCTGAAACCATAAATGAACTTGATCAGATTCGATTATGGCGAAATGAATTGGCATCACAATTACCAACTTTTATGGTACCGCATGTTTTTTATATTTTGGAAAAAATGCCTAAAACACTAAACGACAAAATAGATCGAAAAGCATTATTAGACTATAAATGTGATTCGAAAAGCAAACATAAATATACTGCACCCCGCACTAAGGAAGAAAAGTTAATAGCGGTAATTTGGCAGGAAATTTTAAAAATAGAGTGCATTGACATTTTTAGCAATTTTTTTGAAATGGGAGGACATTCTATTATGGCTGTAAACGTAATGATTAAAATTGAGAAAGAAACTGGTAAGCGAATTCCTCTTTCCGCACTATTTCAACATTCAACTGTCGAAAAATTGGCCAAATTATTAAATGTAGAAAACGAAATTTCATCAGACTATTTAGTAGCTGTTAAGCCAAATGGCAGCAAAATTCCTCTTTTTATGATTCATGGATCTGGACTAAATATCTTGAATTTTGCAGATGTGATTAATCATTTCGATGAAGACCAGCCAATTTATGGTTTTCAAGGAGTTGGATCTAATGGTTATACTGATTGGTTTGAATCCATCGAAGCCATGGCGGCTTGCTATATAGATTCAATTATAAAAATAAATCCGAAAGGTCCTTACGCAATAGCAGGATTTTCTTTTGGAGGTATCGTTGCTTTTGAAATAGCGAGACAATTAAAGGAACAAGGCAAAATAGTAAGCATTATTGCACTACTGGATACTTATGTAGATTCATCTTATTATAATGCATCTTATCGGCAAAAAAAACTACTGAGGTACTATGACCGCACCTATAAAAGAATGTATTATTTAATAGAAATGCTCACAAGTTGGGAGTCGTTAAAATTGCGCATAAGTTCGAAAAAAGAGTATATTTTAAAAAAATATTTTGGTCTTAACGATACAATGACTGAACAAGAATTATTGGCTCTTGAACAATTTAAAGAAGCATCCCGTATGGTTAACAGAATTGTTGACCGCTACCACCTTAAACCACAAGATATGGAAGTAGATTTATTTCGGGCAGAAGATAATGAATACTTCAGATTAGATCCTAAGCACTTGGGATGGAAAAAAGTAGCTTTAAAAGGAGTCAATATTCATAATATCTCTGGTAATCATCTAAGCATTGTAGCACCGCCAAATGACAAAGTTCTAGCCAGAATGATTCAAAATATTTTAGATGAAAAACATGAAAAAATCTAAGCTCTTTATTTCTTTTTCAAATATAAAGGGCACTCAATTAATCCCTGATAAAAATTATTCTTTAGATACTAATGATATAATCATTTATACTGTTTATTTTCCCAATTTCATAAACATAAAATCTGATTTAGCTGAATTCCTCAATTCCAAAGAGCTCAACAGAGCAGAACGCTTTCATAAGGAATTAGACAAAAGCCGATTTATTATTTACAGGTCGATTTTAAAATTTGTTTTAGCAGCTCATACTAAATTAGATGTAAAAGACATTTATCTTGATTATCATTTTAATAAAAAGCCTTATTTAGCCTCTCACCCATGGCTGTGTTTCAATATCTCACATTCTCAAGACTATGCAGTTATTGCAGTTTCGCTTAACCAAGTTGGAATAGATATTGAATATATGCCTCAAAATTTCAATTTCACAAATCTTATTCCTGATATTTTTATTGATGACGAAATTTTTACAATTCAAAATGCTGATAATAAAAAGCATGCTTTTTACACTTCATGGACACGCAAAGAAGCCTTTGTAAAAGCATTAGGAAAAGGTATTGATGAAGATTTTAAATATATTCCATGTTTAGATGGACAGCACAATATAGATCCTGATATACTAAAAAACACTACAAATTGGCAGGTATGTAGTTTTGATCTTGCAGATAATTATCTAGGTGCTGTAGCTTTTGATGGATTGCCAACAATTTCTAAAAATCTAGAATTGTTTATTATACCAAATTCGATGAAAGATCTACTAGAAATGATTCAAATAAAAAATGATTAATTTATTGGAAATTGATTTTTGACTTATTAAACCGCCGCAATTTTTTTTGCAAATATTCCCTTATTACTACTTTAAATAGTAAGCATTATTAATTTCTGTATTGGTAAAATAGCAAAACATCACAAATTATCCTTATGCAGTAATTAAATTTTATTTTTAAAAGTGTATATTTGACACTTAATGTTTTTTGCCCTAAAAAAAAATTCATTCAATAAACAAACTTTACAAAATGCCAGCTACTATAAAATTTTTATCATTCCTTCTGCTTTATTTTTCTTTCAATCTTACGGCCCAAGAAAACAAACAGCGAAAAATACTTTTTGATGACAATTGGAAATTTTCATTAGGTGATGTTCCACAGGCGAAAAACCAAAACTTCGATGATAAAACTTGGCGTTTATTGGATTTACCTCATGATTGGAGCATCGAGGGAAAAATAAGCATTGACAATCCAACCCATGGAGCCGGAGGTTACTCTCCAGCAGGAATTGGCTGGTACCGTAAAACATTCAATATGCCTTCTTCACTAAAAGGAAAACAAGTTTCAATATATTTTGAAGGGGTTTATATGAATTCGGAGGTATTTATCAACGGAAAATCTCTTGGTATATATCCCTATGGTTACTCCTCTTTCATCTATGACCTTACTCCCTATTTGGATTTTTCCAAAGAAAATATTCTTTCAGTTAAAGTTGATAATTCCCAGCAGCAAAATTGCCGATGGTATAGCGGCTCTGGAATCTACCGACATGTCTGGATGACAGTTACAGATGAACTGCACATTGCACATCACGGAGTTGGAATAAGTACTCCTGAAATAACTGCCGAAAAAGCAACGGTAGCAGTAAAAGTAAAAATTAAGAATGAATCCAATACCGCTCAGCAGTTTACACTTAGCACACAGTTATTTGATGATAAAATCCGAAAATCAGGAAATGCTGAATCAAAAATTGATCTTGCAGCAGGCGGTGAAAAAGAAGTAGAACAAATAATGGTGGTTTCAAAACCGCAGCTTTGGGATTTAGAAAAACCGCATCTGTATAAAGCTCAGATACAAATTCTGAAAGAAGATAAAATAATTGACCAGACTGCTGTAGCCTTTGGAATACGCTCAATAAAATTTACCGTCGAAAATGGTTTTCAGCTCAACGGAAAATCTATAAAACTTAACGGAGGCTGTGTGCATCACGATAACGGAATCTTGGGAGCTGCCGCTTATGACAGAGCCGAAGAAAGAAAAGCTGAAATGATGAAATCGGCAGGATTCAATGCAATAAGAACTTCTCACAACCCGCCTTCTGAAGCCTTTTTGGATGCTTGTGACCGATTAGGCATATTAGTAATGGACGAGTCATTTGACGGATGGAAAGAAAGTAAAACTGCTCATGACTATGCATCAATTTTTAATGACTGGTGGCAGCGTGATCTGGAGTCAATGATACTAAGAGACCGTAATCATCCCTCCATTATTATCTGGAGCATAGGAAATGAAATAATTGAAAGAAAAAGTCCAGATGCAGTCCAAACGGCTAAGATGATGGCAGCTTGTATACGAAAAATAGATACTACCCGCCCTATAACTTCTGCAATGACCACTTGGGATAAGGATTGGGAAATATTTGATCCTTTATTTGCGGCTCACGATATAGGTGGCTATAATTATCAGCTGCACCATGCTCCATCGGATCATGCCAGAGTTCCTTCGCGCGTGATTGTACAAACAGAATCTTATCCAAGAGACGCCTTTGAAAACTGGAAACTGGTACAGCAAAACAGTTATATAATTGGCGATTTTGTATGGACTGCCTTGGATTATTTAGGCGAATCCGGAATTGGGCGCTGGTTTTATAATGGTGAAAAACCAGGTGAACACTGGGAAGGTGAAATGTTTCCGTGGCATGGTGCTTATTGTGGTGATGTTGATTTAACCGGATGGAGAAAACCAATATCACACTATAGAAGCATGCTGTACAACGAAAATGAAAAATTATATATGGCTGTTCGTGAACCAAATGTAGAAAAGTTGGAAATCAAAGAGACAATGTGGTCAGTCTGGCCCACATGGGAAAGCTGGAACTGGCCAGGTTTTGAAAATAAAAATATTGAAGTAGAAGTGTATTCTAAGTATCCTGAAGTGAGACTGTATCTAAATGACAAACTCATTGGTCAAGAAAAAACAAGCCAAGAACAGCAGTTTAAGGCTAAATTTATAGTGCCTTACTCCTCAGGGATATTGAAAACTGCTGGTGTAATCAACGGTAAGGAAATAGAATTCAAAACACTGAAAACAGCTGCTAATCCAGTTACGATTAAACTTACTGCTGATCGTAAAACCATCATGGCAAATGGTCAGGATATATCTTATGTAACCGTTGAAGTAATTGATAAAAACGGAAATATTGTACCCAATGCTGCAAATAAACTGCAGTTTGATATACAAGGTGAAGGAACTATTGCAGGTGTAGGAAATGCTAACATAAAAGATATCGATCAATATGCTGGGAATACTTGTAAAGCATGGAATGGACGTGCGCAGATCATTATTAAAAGCACTCATAAAAAAGGCACTATTACCCTAAAAGCTAGTTCATCGGGACTAGATGCATCCAGTATAACAATCAAAACATCATCAATTGAATAATCTTTATGCCAAATTATTTTGATAATTTAATCAAAAAATAAACTGGTAATTAATGGCAAAAGCATAAGGAAAAGCAACAACCGCAGATTCGCAGATTTATTTTTTGAAATCTAAATTTTATGCCTTTAAAGAAACTATTCTGTGGTAATTCAACTGAAGACGTTTTATTTAAAACCTAATTTTATTAAAATCTGTGAATCTGCGGTAAAAAAACTCACATGTTTACCCCGACAAGCAAGTCTGCTGAAGACAACATTCAATTAAATTTGACTAATTTAGCCAAAAATCAATTTTTTGATACTTATTATCATTAGTCAGACAGCATTTTGACTGGATGTTCACCCCAATAGAATACAGAAACCAGAAACTGCTAATAAAACCTAAACGAATGCTTGAAAATTTCCCTTTTTATCTAGGTATACTGCTCGTTATTTTATTGTTGATTATGCTGGCAAATAAAATAAAAGTAGCTTACCCAATACTATTAGTTCTCGCAGGTTTAATCATAAGTTTTATTCCCGGCATACCGTTAATTAACATAGAACCCGATCTGATATTCTTTATTTTCCTGCCTCCGTTACTCTATGAAGCAGCATGGACGGTTTCGTGGAAAGAAATGTGGCGCTTTAGACGCATTATAACAAGCTTTGCTTTTGTGGTGGTTTTTGTCTCAGCGCTTTCGGTAGCATTAGTTGCTAATTATATTATTCCGGGATTTTCATTGGCATTGGGATTTGTGTTAGGCGGTATTGTTTCACCGCCAGATGCTGTAAGTGCTGGTGCTATTTTAAAATTTGTTAAAGTACCTAAAACCATTTCTTCAATTTTAGAAGGTGAAAGTCTGCTGAACGATGCTTCATCTTTAATTATTTTTAGATTTGCGATGATTGCAGTGGCAACCGAGCAGTTTATATTTTACAAAGCTGCGGCGAGTTTTAGCTGGATGATTGTTGGCGGTGTGTCAATTGGTTTACTGATTGGATGGATTTTTATGAAAGCTCATAAATACCTGCCGACTGATGTAAATGCAGACAGCGTGCTGACATTGCTGACTCCTTACATTATCTATCTAGCAGCCGAAGAGGTTCACTGCTCCGGTGTATTGGCTGTTGTGAGTGCCGGCTTGCTTTTGTCTAATAACAGACATCGTTTTCTGAGCAGCAGATCCCGTATTCGGGGAGTAAACGTTTGGGAAAGCTTTTGTTTTATTCTTAACGGATTTGTTTTCATGCTGATTGGATTAGATCTGCCTCAAATTACCAAAGGACTTGAAGAAGTTAATATTAGTATTCCAACAGCTGTTGGATATGGTGTGGTAATTACTATTGTTTTGATTGTCAGCCGGATTCTGTCTTCTTATGGTGCTGTAATTGTTACACTCATTGCCCGTAATTTCATCAAAGTAGCAGACAGTAAAAATCCGGGGTATAAAGTGCCTTTCATACTTGGCTGGACCGGAATGCGCGGTGTAGTTTCACTTGCTGCTGCATTATCTATACCTGTTTATCTCAATAACGGCAACGGATTTCCGCAGCGTAATCTCATGCTGTTTATCACTTTTATTGTTATTCTTTTGACCTTATTAATTCAAGGATTAACACTGCCTTATTTTATTAAAAAAATTCTAACCAATAATGATGACGATACCTTATCGCGTACTGAAGTCTATAATAACATCCGACAGGAATTAGCTGAATTTGCAACAGATTACTTAAAGAAAAATTATAGTGATCAAGTGGAAAGCAATGCTCCATTACAGCATCTTATTCTGAAATGGGAACAGCACAGTAACGGAATCGATGACGAATCTATTGGAGAGGATCTGAAAGTTATTTATCTGGATTTATTAAATCAGCAAAGGCATTGGCTCATCAATAAAAATAGAGAAGATCAAAGTCTTGACGAGTCAATTATACGAAGACAGATGCATTATTTAGATATTGAAGAAGAAAAACTGCGGTACCTCTAGAAAGTATTAAGTCTGCAAGGCTGAATCTTTTAATCTGTAGGCTTTATATCTTCACCTGCCTAAAAGTGAGGTTAATCCGTGGAAGTACTTCTCTTGCTGTTTTAGGTAATTGATGCTCCCAAAAGCTATTTGTTTTTCCTGCCATTAACAAAAAAGAACCATGATGCAACGGAATCTCTAGCTGCGGGAAATGTTTTAGAAGTTTATGGCGCAGCCGGAACATACGGGTTTCACCAAATGTAACCGATGCAATATTCATATCTTTATTCTCACTATTGGTTTTATCGCTATGCCAAGAAACTCCATCCTTTCCGTTTCTGTATAAATTCAGTAAAACAGCATTGAAGTTTATTTTGGTTTCATTTTCGACTCTGGTTTTAATTGTCCTTAATTCTTTAGGCCAATTAGATTTAACCTTAGCGACTTCACTATCATCATGCCAAGAAATCATGCGCGGTGCTGTAACTATTTTATCATACATAGGCATGTCGTACTCCCTCCATGTTGTATTGTTTAATAAAATATTATAATAACTGTCTGATTCTTCTTTTGTAAAAAAACTGTCAATCAGCATTAAGTCAGCATCTGGCACGTCAAATATTTTTTTGCCGGCTGTGCCTGATGAGAACATTTCGGTGTCGTCAAAGAGAATCATAAGTGTTGTTTTTTTTGTAATGTGTTCAAAAAAGCAAAATATCTCCCTTTAGCCCCGATAGAAGTGAAAATCCTTGTTTGCCGGGGTTCGGCAAACAAGATTGTAACGGATAGCGGGACGATATTTCCTGAAATTCCCAAATCTTTCTGCTCCAAAAAACACTAATCGAATTCAGGCTAAAAACGTTTCACTTTTCCGGGATATTTCTCTGCATAAGCATGGATTAAATGCATCATGTATTGATTGCTTCGGTAAGGCGTAACGCAATCTTTTATCTCCGAAGGTTCATTAAATCCAGCATCTGACGGAATGTAGCCCATTCCATAAAAGTGTCCATTCTCTACCCAAATACAACTGCTTTCATCAATAGATACACCTTTGTCTATAATAGCAAAATTGGGTCTGTTGTCTAACAAAAAAGCAATTGCGTTTTCGATTTGTCCATTGTGAGAATCAGCATCAGGTAAATTTATGGAATCATTCTTTTGGAAAAATTCTCCAACTATTGACATTCCATATTGGCAGAATCGATGATCTATTTTGAACTGTCGGGCTAGGTTTTGTAACACAGTTATCCCAGCATACTGGCTATTGAATTCCTGAATACAATTTTGAAACTTGGTTAATTTTCCAATTGCCAAATATTTATATCCATTTCGGGCTTCATATTCATACAATCCAAATTTGGATTCAAAGCGTTTTAATGCCCTGTTATGTATTGGCCACAGCCTCTTAATCTCATCACATTCTAACAGCAGCGCCATCAATTCAGTACCGCAGACTTCAAAAGAAATTCCGTAAATATCTTTTAGGAAATTCTGCCTTTGCGCATTCACATTATGACCGCTGAAATGAGAAGCAACGCGCTTTTTTAAGTTAACCGCTTTTCCAACATAGATTACTTCTTTCATTTGATTGTAAAAATAATACACCCCTATTTTTTCTGGCAACTGCTCAAAGTCCTCAGGAGGTAAATTGGGAGGCAGGCGCTGATCTTGTGCGGTTTTCTTAATCATTTTATCCATCTCTCCTTCTGTGTCCCACTCCAGCAGTTTGGAAAATAATATAGCAGTCGCATCTGCATCACCGCCAGCACGATGTCGATTCTCTAAATTGATTTCTAATGAATTACAAAGATTCCCTAAACTGTAAGAACTTAGTCCTGGTCTAATTTTTCTTGCTACGCGAACGGTACATAATTTTCTTGCTGTCCATTTAAACCCAGACTTTTCCAATTGATGGCGGACAAAAGAATAATCAAAGTTGACATTATGTGCCACAAAAATACGATCGGTAAGCATCTCCAGAATTTTTTCGGAAACATCATCAAAAATGGGGGCATTACGAACCAAATCATTATCAATTCCTGTCAACGCAAAAATAGGAAGCGGTATTTCCTGTTGCGGATTCACAAGCGTTTCCCAACGGTCAATAACCTTAGTTCCGTCATGAATAACTATGGCGATTTCTGTAATACGGCTTCCTCTGGCATTGCCTCCTGTAGTTTCAATATCTACTATGGCGTATTCCTGCTTTTTCATATAGTATCTAACGTGAATATCATTTCTGTTGCTGTAACTCCCCTATTAACTTTTTGGCATCAAAATATTTTACAAAATTAGGACGTTAAATCACTTTAAAACCTATATTTGTAGTGACTTAAAATCCCTTTAACATATGTTATACATTTCTGACAATCTTAAATGGCTGAGAAGCAAGCGAAATCTTTCGCAGCAGGAAGTCTCAGACGGAATGGCACTGCCCCTTGACCGCTACAAGAAATATGAATACGGAAAAAACACGCCGCCTGCCGAAACGCTGGTGATTATTTCGCGTTATTATCATATCAGTATCGATTTGCTTTTGACGGTTGATTTGCGAAAAATCCCTATTGATAATTTAATGCAGCTTGAGGACAACCGAATTGTTTTGCCGATAACCGTTGATACAGACGGAAACAACCTAATAGAAATTATACCGCACAAAGCACAAGCCGGTTACCTGAGCGGTTATGCCGATGCCGAATATATAGAAAACCTGCAGCAGATAGCACTACCTTTTTTAGGTTTTGGTAAAATGAGGGCTTTCCCGATTAACGGCGATTCTATGCCTCCTCACACCAATAAATCCTTTGTTGTCGGAAAATATGTAGACAATCTGGGCGAAATAAAACAGAACAAAACCTATATACTCATTACCTCCAGCGAGGGGATTACCTATAAACGGCTCGGGAATAAAAACGATGATTCGGTAACTGTAGTTTCAGACAATATCATTTACAGCCCCTACGAAATCAAGCTTTCTGATATTTTGGAGATTTGGGAATACGTATGCCACATTGGAAGAGACGACGCTAAACCCCTGACCACAGAAACCGATACTGTAAAAGAGATGTTTATGGAACTGAAAAGAGATATCCATGAAATAAAACAGAAAAAATAACGGACTACCTCTCTGTTTTTACTGCAAAAACGGTACTTAAAAAATCATAATCTTATAATATCCAGCTGAATATCTATAACAATTCAAGCAGTAATCCTCCTTAGTTTTGGTAAGCAAATTTACTAAAAACCAGCTGTTATGGATCCTTACACCATCGGAATACTCGCTGCGCTGTTCACCACCGCTGCCAATATTCCGCAGACCTATATTATTATACGCGAACAGTCCACAGAACACATTTCGGTTGTTACCTATTTTATTCTGCTCACAGGCACTTTATTATGGCTGTATTATGGCATCATGAAAGAAGACTGGCCGCTTATACTGACCAACGCTGTTACGAGTATTACAAGCATCATGATTATTATCCTAAACTTCTCGTCCAAAAAAACAATCGGTAAAATACACCGTGCAGTTTTGCCCGAAAAAATCAAGAAAGAAGCCAAAAAAGCAAAACAAAAATAGAAACCATTTTGGCTCTGTTAACTGATTAAAGTTTAAACCTAGTCCCCCTTTCAAATTTAAATAGTAAGAGTTTTTAGGCTGCCTAATCAGGCTATCCACTGCAAGTCCGCGGTCATTGCCCAAAAAAACATAAACCCAAAACGAGCTTCCGCTGGTCGCTGTTTTGGGTTTTGTTTTTTAAGGGCACTTCCCTTGCGGGCTTTCCGTTACTATCCTGGGCAGAATTAGGAATAAAACAGCTTTTACATTCAAATAAATTTAATTTTTTTTTAACAATCTGTAAGATTAACTTACTATATTTGGGAAACAGATATAAATGGAATAGACCATCGACAATCTAGCCATATTTGGGTGTATATACGAAAGTTTGTTTCGCCTATATACTAGCTAGTGGCAAGCTAATCATATAACATTTACATAATGAACAAAATCGTAATTGTAGGCAATGGCTTCGACTTAGCACATGATTTACCTACATCGTATTCACATATATTAAATAACTTTTGGTCTAGACTTTATGAAAACTGCAATGATGAAAAAGTTCAACAATTAGTTTTTTTTAATCCTGGTTATGCTGATGTTTTAAATTATGAAAAGAAAATTACATGCTATACAGATTTTGAAGAAAGGATAAAATCATATTCTGAACATTTTAATTTCAAAATTACAGTCAACCCTGCATTTTCTGTCAAACATATACAAGGAACTACAGTTTTTGATTTCAAAAATGAATTTTTCAAAATTATTACATTGTCTTCTGCTAAAAATTGGGTTGATATTGAAAATGTGTATTTTGAAATCTTAAAAGATTTAATTAAAAAAAACAAAGGAAAACACACCTATTCTAAAGGAATTAAAGAATTAAATGAGGAATTTGAACAAGTGAAAATTTTACTTGAAAATTATTTAATTAATGAAGTAATTAATAAAAACGACTTTACGAAAAATCCAGAAAATAGTGAAGAAATATTGAAATTTTTCAGAGTTCAACCTCGATTTTTAGAAAATAACAATAGTGATAATATTTTTGTAGAATTTCCACCTGAAGATCATTCTGAATTAATAGAATATGATAAAAAAATGCAATCATATTTTGATGAATATAATCCATCAGTAACAGGAATTGATTTTAAATTTCCTGAAACTCTTTTTCTTGATTTCAATTATACTCATACAACTTTAAATTATGTCCGACAAATAAACTCAATGTATACAAAATATGGCGGAGCACATTACATTCAAATTCATGGGCGTGTAAATACATTAGAAAACCCTATAAATTTTGGATTTGGAGATGAGATGGATGATGATTATAAATCAATTGAAAATGAAAATAATAATGATTATTTGAAAAATATAAAATCATTTCAATATCTGCATAATTCGAACTATCGTCGTCTATTAAACTGGATAGAAACTGAAAAATTTCAAGTGTACATTTTTGGACATTCCTGTGGCTTATCGGATAGAACATTATTGAATACTATATTTGAAAATAAAAATTGCCGATCCATCAAGCTTTTTTATCATAAAATTGGTGAACATGATAATTATACCGAATTAACTCATAATATTTCCCGCCATTTTAACAATAAACCTTTAATGCGTTCTAAAATAGTTGATAAAACCATTTGTGTACAACTTCCACAAAACGTAAGGTTCCGTAAGAAATAAAAAGCAAAAACGAAGCCAGCCACTACAACGGATTTGGGCATTTGGCTTAATGGAAAGTTAGTTTTGTATTTGGGATGATTTGCTTCGCCAGTTCGCTATCACTCGGGTGGCAAATCCGAAAATAGGGCTTAATTTAGTCCCAAACCCGCTGTCGACTTGGAACGTTGTGTGCTATTTAAAAAAATACCAATGTCAAAATTTACTCTTTTTATAATACTATTTATTCTCACTTCATGTAATTATTTCAAACATGAAGATTATAAATTGCCTGTAAAGTTATTACCTGTAAAAACTAAAATGCGAGGTGAATTTAAAAGAGGTGAAGAAATGTCTAATCCGAACAATATTTTAGAATCTAAAATTCAAACATTAGAATTAGATTATGCTGTTTTTAGTTGCGGTTGTGCCAATTGGATAAAAAAAGAAGACTTGGAAAAGGGCAGAAGAAATATGGAACAGTACATCTTTATCGAAGCTGAAAATCCAAAACTCGAATTACCGAAGAATTTTGATGCAGTTAAAAATAGAATAAAAGTTACAGGACAATTTTATAAAAATAAAGATTATCCAAAAGGAATGATACAAGGTGAAGAATATCTGGAAAGAGCCAAAGTTTTTAGATATAACAAAATTGAATTGACTACAAAATAAACGACACACAACTGCTACTACACAGATTTGGGCAATTGACTTAATGGAAAGTTTATTTTGTATTCAGATGTTTTAAGCTTGTAGAAAAATAACTACATGAATTTCAATAAAAAATGCAAAATTCAAAAGAAATAGAAAGGGAAGGTTTTACAATTATAGAAAATGTTTACGATCAAAATGAAATTGAAAAACTGACGGCAATAATTGAAAACGTAACTGAAAATAAAACTGAAAAATCAACATTTCGAAAATCAGACGATTTATTTGCCATTAGACAATTCCACAAAGAAATTCCAGAATCACTGCACTATATTTTCAATCAAAACCTGATTGCTATTATGAAATCAAACTTTGGAGAAGATTATTTCATAACAAAATCAATTTATTTTGACAAGCCTGAAAAATCGAATTGGTTTGTTTCCTATCACCAAGATTTGACAATTTCTGTTGATAAAAAAATGGATATAGAAAATTTTGAAAATTGGACAAATAAGCAAAATCAATTTGCTGTTCAGCCTCCACAAGAAATTCTGGAAAACATTTTTACAATTAGAATTCATCTTGATAAAACAACAAAAGAAAACGGAGCTTTAAAAGTCTTAAATAAATCGCATAAAAAAGGTATTTACAGAACCGATAAAGTTGATCTCGAAAACGAAATCGAAACCATCTGCGAAGTTGATAAAGGAGGAATAATGATTAGAAACCCTTGCTTTTTCACGCTTCTAACAAAACCACAAATAACGAAAGACGAAGAGTAATTCATATCGAATTCAGCAATAAAAACCTGCCGAATGAATTGGAATGGAGCGAAAAAATGGATTATAATAGGACCTTAAATTAAATAAACCTCTAAGACTTTCATTCCATAGTTTTGATTGGCAGACTAAAAGTCTGCCAATCAAAACTATATTTTTTTATATCTTAGCGAAAAGAATTATCAATTGGACTAAGTAAGCATTACTCCTTTTATAGCCCAATTACATTCGATTATCCTTCATGCTTTCAGCTAAAAAAACATTACAATGAAAATAAGAAAGAATTTTATAATCCTAATAATTAGTATTGCCTACGGTGCTTTCAATTGTACTGCGCAAAATCAATATCGTTTTCAAGATTATAATTTAACCTTTGAAGAAAGGGTAGATGATTTGGTCTCTCATCTTACTCTTGAAGAGAAAGTATCTCAAATGCTTAACTCCTCCCCTGCTATAGAACGTTTAGGTATACCAGCGTATGATTGGTGGAACGAAACACTGCACGGAGTGGCCCGTACTCCTTTTAAAGTAACCGTTTACCCGCAAGCTATTGCTATGGCGGCAACATTTGATAAAAATTCGTTGTTTACTATGGCCGATTATTCCGCAACCGAGGGGCGGGCAATTTATAACAAAGCGGTAGAGTCTGGCCGTACTAATGAAAGATACTTGGGACTAACGTACTGGACACCAAATATTAATATTTTTAGAGACCCGCGCTGGGGACGCGGACAGGAGACTTATGGCGAAGATCCTTACCTGACCTCTATGTTGGGTGATGCTTTTGTAAAAGGACTGCAGGGCGATGACCCAAAATATATTAAAGCTGCTGCCTGCGCCAAACATTATGCAGTTCATAGCGGTCCAGAACCTTCAAGACATGTATTTGATGTAGACGTAAGTGCATACGACCTTTGGGACACCTATCTTCCTGCTTTTCAAAAATTAATCACCGAATCACATGTTGTCGGAGTTATGTGTGCCTATAATGCTTTCAGAACACAGCCGTGCTGCGCCAGCGATATATTGATGACTGACATACTTAGAAAACAATGGAAATTTGATGGCTATGTAACCTCGGACTGCTGGGCAATAGATGACTTTTTCAAAAATCATAAAACACACCCAGATGCTGCATCGGCTTCAGCAGATGCGGTATTTCACGGCACAGATATAGATTGTGGTACCGATGCCTACAAAGCCTTAGTTGAAGCAGTAAAACAAGGCAAAATTACTGAGGCACAGATAGACGTTTCCGTTAAACGTTTATTTATGGTTCGTTTCCGTCTGGGTATGTTTGATCCAGTTTCTATGGTTAAATATGCGCAGACACCCGATAATGTTCTGGAAAGCAAAGAGCACGCGGCACATGCATTAAAAATGGCACAGCAGTCAATGGTACTGCTAAAGAATGAAAACCAAACTCTTCCACTCAGCAAAAAATTAAAAAAAATTATAGTATTAGGACCTAATGCAGATAATTCTATAGCTATTTTAGGAAATTACAACGGAACCCCATCTAAGCTGCAAACCGTTTTGCAGGGTATCAAAGATAAAGTTGGCGCAGACACCGAAGTGATTTTTGAAAAAGCAGTCAACTTTACCAATAACAATATTTTGCAATATCTGGATTTATCCCAACAGTATTCTTTCGAAGGAAAACAGGGATTTAAAGCCGAATATTACAATAACAAAGACCTCGAAGGTACTTCAATAGTAACCCGTGAGACCAATGTGGACAATATCTGGCAGGAAGGCCAAGCAGTAACCGGCTTGATAAGAGCCAATAATTTCTCGGTCAGATATACAACTGATTTCAAAGCTGAAAAAGATGACACAATAACTTTTGAACTTCAAGGCGATGACGGCTACCGATTTTTAGTAAACGGTGCAATTGTTATTGATTCATGGGGGAAAAACCGCTGGGGTTCAAAAACCTATGAACTTGCTGTAAAAAAAGACTCTCACTACACTTTAACTGTAGAATATTGGCAGGGTGAAGGAACTGCCAATATAAAGATGAGTACGGGAAGCTACGTCAAAACCGATTATAATCAAATTGCCAGCCGATATAAAGATGCTGATGCTTTTATTTTTACAGGAGGGATTTCTCCACAGCTTGAAGGTGAGGAAATGAAAGTAAGTGACCCCGGTTTTGATGGAGGAGACCGTACTTCAATACTGCTGCCTGCTGTACAGACAGAACTGATGAAAGCCCTAAAAACTACAGGCAAACCCGTAATATTTGTCATGATGACAGGAAGTGCCATCGCCACCCCATGGGAGTCCGAAAACGTTCCTGCTATTTTAAATGCTTGGTATGGTGGCCAATCAGCGGGAACGGCAGTTGCTGATATCTTATTTGGCGACTACAACCCATCAGGACGTTTGCCTATTACATTTTATAAAGGAGACAGTGACCTGGCTTCTTTCAATGATTATAATATGGAAAATAGAACCTATAGATATTTCAAAGGTATTCCGCAATATGGTTTTGGTTTCGGACTCAGCTATACCACTTTTAAATACAGTAAATTAGAAATGCCTGTTCAGACTGAAAAAAATAAAAATGTCAAAGTATCGGTAACTATTACCAATACAGGCAAATTTTCAGGCGAAGAAGTGGCGCAGCTGTATGTTCTTGACCAAGGCAAAAAAATAAAAGTTCCTATAAAAACACTAAAAAGTTTTGAAAGAGTTTCTCTTAATCCGGGACAAAGTAAAACGATAACTTTTACTTTGACTCCTCAAGACCTATCTTATGTAACTCAAGAAGGCAAACTTCAGCAACTGGATGGCAAAGTAGAAATTGCTGTTGGAGGACATCAACCAGATGAACACAACGCATCCAGAAGCGGACTGATTAAAAAAAATATAACTGTAAAATAAATACACTTAGAAATATAAAATAATCAAAATCTGACTCCCTCAACTTGGAAGATAGTTGTAGGAGAAGAAAATTGAAATCATACAACAACTAAAGCTAATTATATAAAGACACAAATAGTTAATCAAATTAATTTTGGCAAACTAAATCAAACACTATGAAAAATATAATAAACCGAATTTTAGTACTTAGCATAGTACTTTTTTCATTTACGAGTTGTGAAGTTATTGGCGGAATTTTCAAAGCAGGAATGGGTGTCGGGATCTTTATAGTTATTGCTATTATTGCTGTTCTTCTTTTTGTTGTCAGTAAATTCTTTGGAGGTAATAAATAAAGTTTCATCTTTTTTCATTCAAAAAAAAACTCCTATAATTTTTAAAATCATAGGAGCTTTTAGTTTTATAAAATCTTAAAATTAAGAGTACATTTTGGTTCTCAATTCCTGTACACCTTCATTATCCAAATATTCGTCGAAAGTCATGTATCTGTCAATAGCACCTTTTGGCGTTAACTCCACTACTCTATTACCAACAGTTTGCGCAAACTCGTGGTCATGGGTTGTAAAAATAACTGAACCTTTATAATTTTTCAATGAATTATTGAAAGCTGTAATTGACTCCAAATCCAAGTGATTTGTTGGTTCGTCTAACATTAAGATATTAGCGCGTTCCATCATCATTCTGGATAACATACAGCGAACTTTTTCTCCTCCTGACAATACTCGGCTTGTTTTTAAAGCTTCTTCTCCAGAGAAAATCATTTTCCCAAGGAAACCTCTAATAAAAACTTCGTCACGTTCTTCTTCAGTTTTTGCCCATTGGCGTAACCAATCTACTAATGTTAAATCATTTTCGAAAAATGAATGGTTTTCTGCAGGCAAATAAGCTTGATTTGTTGTGATTCCCCAATCAAATTCTCCAGAATCAGGTTTTTGATTTCCATTTAATATTTCATAAAAAGCAGTTGTAGCACGTGAATCTTTAGAGAAAAGAACAATTTTATCGCCTTTTGCCATATTCAGATCAACTCCTTTAAACAAAATTTCACCATCAATCGAAGCGCTCAAGTTTTGTACATTCAAAATTTGATCTCCAGCTTCACGATCCTGATCAAAAATAATAGCTGGATAACGACGGCTGGAAGGCTTAATTTCTGAAATATTTAATTTCGAAATCATTTTTTTACGAGAAGTCGCTTGCTTAGACTTAGCCACATTCGCAGAAAAACGACGGATAAATTCTTCTAATTCCTGTTTCTTTTCTTCAGCCTTTTTGTTTTGCTGTGCACGCTGCTTAGCTGCTAACTGGCTTGATTCATACCAGAAAGTATAATTTCCTGAATAATGGTTTATTTTACTAAAATCAATATCAGAGATATGAGTACAAACGGAGTCTAAAAAGTGTCTATCGTGAGAAACAACAATTACAGTATTCTCATAGTTTGCTAAGAAATTTTCCAACCAAGCGATGGTTTCAAAATCCAAGTCATTGGTAGGCTCATCCATAATAAGCAAATCTGGATTCCCAAATAAAGCTTGGGCCAAAAGTACTCTTACCTTGATTTTTCCTTCCAAATCACCCATTAGAGTATAATGATTATATTCGGTAATCCCAAGATTTGACAGCATTGAAGCAGCATCAGAATCAGCGTTCCATCCGTTCATCTCTTCGAACTGTACTTGTAATTCTCCTATTCTATCGGCATTTTTATCATTATAATCCAGGTAAAGTGCATCCATCTCTGATTTAACAGCATACAAGACTTTATTACCCATCATTACGGTTTCCAATACCGTATGCTCGTCAAACATATTGTGGTTCTGATTCAAAACCGACATACGTTTTCCTGGTTCCAAGTGAATATGTCCCGAAGTAGGATCCATATCACCCGATATTATTTTAAGAAAAGTTGATTTTCCAGCACCATTGGCTCCAATTACTCCATAAATATTTCCGTGTGTGAAGGTTGTATTTACTTCGTCGAACAAAATTCGTTTGCCAAACTGAACTGATAAATTATTGACTGTTAACATGAATGTCTTTTTATTAAAATTTTGTGCAAAAGTAGTGAAAAAGGTTCAGAGGTGCAAAGAAACTAAGATTCTAAGTTTTTTCATTTTTTTTAATTTAAAAAAACTAGCAAGGAATTATAACGCTTAGAATGTAGTTTCCACAAAAAATAGCATTAATTCAAAATAAAGAGATCATAATAAAATACAAATAACCAAACTCAATCGTAACAATTACAACTTTAACTTTTGAATTTAAATTTATGCCTGAACTAATTTCTTCAAGCTATTATATACTGCTAATTCAACATCGGCATGTTCTTTCGAATTGCATTTTTCGAGTAAATTATTTAGTGTAGCTGCATCAACATTTTCTTTTTTATCAATCTTAATCAGAAGCAGTTTTGATATATCATTTAAACTTTTTGATAATGGTAATAGTGGCTGAACAAGTGGCGCATTATTGCTCAGAACATTTAAATCAGAATCCATTTTAATCCATTTGTTTAAATAGCTAATAACTAAATTTTGATTTTCAACTGATTTATTATTTAAAAAATCAGCAACCGCTTGATTAAATCCTATCGCATCAGAAGCATCCGGAGTACACACATCAGCAAATAAAGTCAAAGGAGAATACATTTTATATTCGGTTCCCTCACTGTTTCTTGAATACCCTTTTATTGGTTCGCAAACATTTGACAAATCAACCAAAGCATCAGTTTTTTGATTGTTGCTTATGTTTCTCAACAATCCTTCTTTGCTTTTTATATGTGTCAATCCCAGCTCTTCCAATCTAAAAGAAACGGTTTTCAATCTTTTGCGCAAGCTGTTAATATCAGTTACACTCTCATTAGACCAAAAACGTTCTGCAATAGCAGCAGTTCTAGGCCAAATTCTGCTGTCTATCGTTGCAGGAGTTACTAATTCGCTCCACATAGTTGCTTCTCCACCCAAAATTCTTGCTTTTTCTTCATTGGTCAAACTCACATTTTTAGGCATTGGATCTACAGTATAATGGTCTTCGACTCCATACATCAAATCAATATAATAACCATTGGACAAAACGGTTTTATATCCTCCTTTTACAGCCTCAATTAATGATTTACCAGCGGCAAGACCTTCGTTTGCACCTTTCCAAGAATGAATTACGGCCTCTTTGGACATATTTTTGGTCATGATTTCTTCCCAGCCCATTAATTCTTTATTGTGCTTTTTGAGCATCGGAATTAACTGCATCGTAAAATAAGTTTGCAGTTCGTGGTTATTCGCCAAATTATGCTTCTTTTTGAATTCCTGAATTTTTGGATTTGAATCCCAGTCTTTGCCTTCATTTTCGTCACCGCCAATATGGAAAAACTTCCCAGGAAATAATGGACACACTTCATCAAAAATAGAACTTAACAGTTCATAAGTTTTTAGGTTTGATGGATCAAGTGTGGGAGTGAAAATTCCTGCATTTCTTTCTAAATTATACTTTTGTATTTGTTTTAATTGCTCTCCTTTTTCACCAGAACCGACATTCAAAATTTCAACTTTACTTCCTATTTCCGGATAAGCTGTCAAGATAGCTGTTCCATGACCAGGAACATCAATTTCCGGAACTACTAAAATTCCTCTGTCAGCAGCATATTTTACAATGCCTTTAATTTCTTCCTGCGTATAATAATTTCCGTCCGATGCCATTTGAATCAGTTTCGGGTGTTTTTTCATTTCAATTCGCCAGCCTTGATCATCTACCAAATGCCAATGAAAAACATTCATCTTTACGGTTGCCATTCCATCCAAATTTCTTTTAATCACATCAACAGGCATAAAATGTCTTGCTCCGTCAATCATTAAGCCTCTCCAAGTAAATCTTGGAAAATCGGAAGTTTTTGAAACTGGAAAATAGAAAGAATTATTATTGTTCTGCAAAAGCTGTAACAATGTTTCCAAGCCATGCAATGCTCCCACGTCTGTAATAGCATTTAGAGTAATTTTGTTTGGAGTTATATCCAATGAATAACTTTCGTCCTCATACAGTTCAATTTTCCCGCTTCTCACGCAATTAATCTGTAATTCGGCTTCGGGAACTTCATTTAATACTGTTATAAATCCTTGGTTAAAAAACATACCTGTTCTTCCGTCCAGGCGTCTCAAGAAATTAGTTGCTCCAACAAATATTCTTGCATTTGGAGCTCCCGTAATATTTACTTTAAAATTCTTTGTCAGTGCAAAAGAACCTTCGCCAAGACTAATACTTTGAGGCCATGGCATAACATTTAACTGCTCTTTAATAACTTGAGCTTTAGAAACAAAAGAGGCAAATAAAAAAAACAGAATATATTTCATTGGATAAAAAAATGGGTTAGTAAAAAACGTAAAAAAAGTGCTACAGCTAAATTTTAAAGTTCATGAAAATTTAGAACATAGCACTGAACTTAAAACAAAAACTACGGTACTAGTATTCAAAACGTTTAAAAGCTTCAATAGCTTCGTATTCTGCAAGACCTAAATCATCATATAATTTGGCGGTATTTTTATTTCTATCCTCAGCCCTAACCCAAAATTCTCTGGAATCATTTCCTTGGAACATAACCCTGTCTTTTTGAGACTGATGGTATAAAATAGCCTGTCTTTTCAGCAGTACTTCGTCTGGACTTAACGGAACAGCCATATCAATTTCATGGATATCCCATTCGTGCCAAGCACCTCTGTACAGCCATAACCAGCAATCGTTCATAAAAGGTTTTGATTTTAATTCTTTCATTGCTGCAAAAATGGCATTCAAACACACTTCATGAGTACCGTGAGGATCAGCAAGATCTCCCGCTGCAAAAACCTGATGCGGTTTTATTTTTTCAATAATATCTTTTACAACAGCAATATCTTCTGGTCCTAAAGGTTTCTTCTGAACCATTCCTGTTTCATAAAACGGCATGTCCAAAAAGTGTGTATTTTCATCTTTTAAACCAATATATCTTACTGCAGCATAGGATTCACGTCTTCGTATTAAACCTTTCAATTTGCGGACTTCTAAAGTATCATTTTGCCCCATTGGTTTTGAATTAATAGAATCTATTACCGATTGAAAATTAATACCTGAGTCATTTCCTTCAGTGAAATCATTGCAAACTTCGGCAAATTTTAATGCTTCATCATCAGTAACAGCAATGTTTCCTGAAGTCTGATAAACCACATGAACGTCATGTCCCTGTTTGATTAATTTTGCAAAAGTTCCCCCCATAGAAATTACATCATCATCTGGATGCGGACTAAAAAGAATTACTCTCTTTTTGGCTGGATTAGCTCTCTCCGGACGGTAAGAATCATCAGTATTTGGCTTACCACCTGGCCATCCTGTAATCGTGTGCTGCAGTACATTGAACATATTAATATTCAAATCATAAGAAGAACTTCCGGAAGCTAATAAATCAGACATTCCGTTATTGTTGTAATCTCTGTCAGTCAATTTTAAAATAGACTGATTAGTATGCTGACAAAGCCAAACAATTGCCTTGTTTTTCAACTGTTCTGTCCAGATACACTCTCCTACTAACCAAGGTGTTTCCAAACGTGTCAGCTCAGAAGCCGCACCTTCGTCTAAAACAAAAGTAGTATTGTTATGATTTTGCAAAAAAGTAGCTGGAACTTCAGAGCTGATATCTCCTTGAATAGTTCTTTTTATAATTGAAGCTTTGTTTTGTCCCCAAGCCATCAGTACAATTCTTTTGGATCTAAGAATTGTTGATACTCCCATCGTAATTGCTTTTTTGGGAACATTGCTGATTCCGTTAAAGTCTCCCGAAGCATCTACTTTGGTAATATGATCCAATGTGATAATTCTGGTTCCCGAATTAATGTGAGATCCAGGCTCATTAAACCCTACGTGACCCGTGCGCCCAATTCCTAATAATTGAAAATCAAGTCCGCCGGCATTTTTGATATTCATTTCATAATCAACACAAAACTGATTTAAGTCTTCTAATGCAACGGTACCGTCCGGAATATTCACATTTTCGGGTCTGATATCCACATGGTTAAAAAGATGCTGATGCATGAAATAATGGTAACTCTGATTACTTTCCTTTGGCATTGGATAGTATTCATCTAAATTGAAAGTAATAACATTATCAAAACTTAATCCTTCCTCTTTGTGCATACGAACCAATTCCTGATACACTTTTATAGGAGAAGATCCAGTAGCCAAACCTAATACACATTTTTTATTCTTTTCTTGTTTGGAACGAATTAAATCCGCAATCTCTTGAGCAACGATTATTGAAGCATCAGCAGCATTTTTAAAAATTACATTGTGGATTTTTTCAAAGCGGGTATCTTCAAACTGACCAGCTTTTTTGAAGCTAATGTCATTACCTAAGTTTGATGTGTTTCTCATAATTTTTGTTATTATATATTTTAAATTACAAAAAAAGTTATAGTATCTCTATTTTTTTAATGCTAATTTTCATAAAGATACACATATCTTTCTCATTTTTAATTAATTCTTAATTAGGTTTTTTAAACAAAAAAAGTTGTCACTACCGAGAAAAACTACATAGCTGATAAGTCATTGGCTTCATTAATCGGAGAACTGTCAACTGACCACTTTATGTGCATTCACAAATAATATACAATTACATTAAACAAAGTAAAATCTATAGAAGGAAACAGAATCCAAATTGCATCCTGCACAATTCCTATTGGAAGAAATTATAGCAAAGAAGTAAAAATAAAAATCTTAGAATAAAAATTCTCCAAGATTACTACCAGATAAATATTTAGTGTGTTATTTAAATTTATTTAACCGTCAAAAATGATCCTTTTTTTTATACAGAAAACATAGTTCTACATCGATTTTTTAGTTAAAAAAAAGCAATAAAATCGCAATTAGTTGGCAAATTAATGACGTTTGTATAAAAGTGCAAAACTTTATATCTTAAAATTTTTTTTTGAAATTCTTAACAAATATATTTACAGTCTTGCAGCATCAAAAATTAATAATTAACCAAAAAAAATTAAATTTTAAATTATGAGTTCAGAAAATGTGCAAACCAAATGGGGACAATTTATCTCATTGATAATCGTCTTCTTCTTTTGGGGTTTTGTTGGTTCAGCCAATGATATCCTAATTCCTGTTTTTAAAAAGGTATTTACCTTATCACAAGTCCAATCACAATTAGTTGCTTGGGCATTTTATGCTGCTTATTTTGTAGGATCAATAATATTCTTCTTAATTTCCTTAAAATCAGATGTTTTACAAAAATTCGGATACAAAAAAACACTTTCCGCAGGATTGTTACTTTCAGCAGTTGGGTCATTTTTATTCGTTCCAGCTGCTACAATGGAAAGTTTCCCTTTCTTTTTAACAGCATTATTTACAGTAGGTTTAGGATTCTCTATCCAACAGATTGTTGCTAACCCGCTTGCTATCAAAATGGGAAGCCCTACAACTGGAGCCCACCGTTTAACTTTAGCTGGTGGTGTAAACTCTTTTGGAACAACAATTGGTGCAATTTTATTAGGAATTGCATTGTTTGGAATGGGAGACGACAAAAAAACAACTCTTTCTTTAGAAGACATCAAATTACCTTTCATAATTCTAGGTCTTGCATTTATTCTAGTTGCGGTTTTTATGAATTTTTCTAAAATCGAAGATCCTGCAAAAATAGATGAAGAAGAAGCTAAAATAGAACATAAACATGCAAAATTCAGTATTTTAGACTACCCTCAACTGTATTTAGGAATGTTAGGTATCTTTATTTATGTTGGAACAGAAGTTACTATCATTAGTAATTTGCCAGCTTTATTAAAAACTCAAGAATTTGGTGGTATTTTAGAAGATGCTATTGCTCCTTTTATTGCACTATATTGGGGAAGTTTAATGATTGGACGCTGGAATGGTGGAATTAATGTTTTCAATACTTCAAATTTAGTAAATATCGCTCTTAAATTTATAGTGCCTGCTTTAGGATTTGGAGTTATTATTGGAGCAAACATTTTTGCCGCACATGATGTATCTTCATTCTATATTTACCCAATTTGGATTTTACTATTTATAGCTGTTAGTTTTATAGGTGGTAAAAATGCTGGAAAAACATTAATGCTTTTCGGAATATCTGGTTTATTAATGATGGTTGCTGGATTAGTTTGGCCTGACCCAGAAATTGCTAAATTCTTTTTTATCTCTGGCGGATTGTTCTTATCAATCATGTGGCCGTCGATTTTCGATTTAGCTATTGCAGGTTTAGGAAAAAACACAGGAAAAGCTTCGTCTTTCTTAATCATGATGATTCTTGGTGGTGGAGTAATTCCTCTTATTCAAGGAAGCATTTGTGATTTAGATAAAATGAATCCAAACGGAATACTTGGTATTACTTATACTCATTTCTCTTACATTGTACCACTTCTTGGTTTTGCATATTTAGCATTTTATGGTTTCTATTGCCCTAAAATATTAAAAAAACAAGGTGTAAGCCATATTATAAGTGAAGGTGGAGGACATTAAAAGAAGTCTTCAGTTTTCAGACTGCTTCAGTAAAATGAATTAAAAAAATCTCATTCTAATAAAACAGAATGGGATTTTTTATTATCATTCAAATTGCTGAGAATCGCATATATGATTTTTATTTGAAAATATATCAAATACTGATTTTTTGACCATTTCTATCAAAAACAAAAAGCCCCATTCTGTTTTAGAATGGGACTTTATTTTATTAATTCTCCTGACTGAATACTGTAGTCTGAAAACTGAATATTTCTTACCTTTCTTACTTGTTTCCTTTTTCGAAATCAGCAACAAACTGAGCTAATCCAATATCTGTCAATGGGTGTTTCAACAAACCGTAAATAGCAGATAATGGTCCAGTCATTACATCAGCACCAAGTTTAGCGCAGTTTACAATATGCATAGTATGACGCACAGATGCAGCCAAAATTTCAGTTTCATAACCGTAGTTATCATAAATCTCTCTAATTTCACTAATCAGATTCAAACCATCAGTAGAAATATCATCCAAACGGCCTACAAAAGGAGAAACATAAGTTGCACCCGCTTTGGCAGCTAATAAAGCCTGACCAGCAGAGAACACAAGAGTTACATTCGTTTTAATTCCTTTATCAGAAAAATATTTAGCAGCCATTACACCTTCTTTTGTCATAGGCAGTTTAACAACGATTTGATCGTGTAACTCAGCTAATTCTTCTCCTTCTTTAATCATTCCGTCATAATCCAAAGCATTCACTTCGGCACTCACATCACCTTCAACCAAATTACAGATATCAACATAATGTTTTAAAATATTGTTTTTTCCCGTAATTCCCTCTTTAGCCATCAAAGACGGATTAGTAGTTACACCATCTAAAACACCTAATGCTTGTGCTTCTTTAATTTGAGCCAAATTAGCCGTATCAATAAAAAATTTCATAATATATTTATATTTAATTGTGTTCATTTTTTGGGCGTGTTTGCCGAAAAAGCAAACCAGGCTTTCTGCTGTATCTTTTATTTTTTAAAGAAAAAAATAAAAGGATGCCGCTTCAATCCTTCACGCAGATTTTTGCAAAAATACAACTTATAATTACTTAACAGAATTGTTTTTATTCAATTCTTTAAGTTCTTCTTTGATTTCTTTCAACAAACCAATCATTTCATCTTGATTCTCATTGTATTTGTTGTTTTTAAACTGTTTTTTAAATCGTAGCATTATAAAAATCCAAACAAAAACAATTATAATAATTGGCAAAAGTGATATAAATAAATCTAACATAGTTACAGTTTATAATGGTTCATAAGCATTTTTTCATACACTTTGTCCGGCAGGATTCTCTTTAAAACAATAGAAAACTTTTGCATAAAAACACCTACTTTGTAATGAATCTTTGGAGACGGATTTTGAATGATTGCAAATACAGCTTCAGCCATTTCATTTGGATTGCTACCGCTGTCCACATGCTCATCCATAGTTTTTAGATTATTTCCATAAGATGTTTCATAAGCAGAACCTTTTACAACTGGAGCATGAAAACGGCCTGCAGCAATATTGGTAGCAAAATCACCCGGAGCAATATTGGTAATTTGAATTCCAAAAGACTTCACCTCCATGCGCAACGCTTCGGTAATTAATTCCAAAGCTCCTTTGGAAGCCGAATATATACTTCGATATGGCAAACCCATATATCCTGCAATTGAAGTAACATTGATAATTAATCCCGATTGCTGTGAACGCATTTGTGGCAGCACCGCTTTCATTACTTCGATTGGTCCAAAAAAATTGGTTTCAAAATTATTTTTAATTTCTTCCATCGGAATTTCTTCCAAGGGACCAGTAATTCCAACTCCAGCATTATTAATCACAACATCAAGTCTTCCTGAAATGGCAATAACTTTGGCAACAGCCAAATGAATAGAATCAGCATTCCTAACATCTAAAGCAATTAAAGGAAAAACCGAATTAAGTACGCGCTCTGGATTCCGGCTCGTTCCATACACTACAAATCCTTTATGATGCAAAAATTCCCCTATAGATTTTCCTATTCCCGAAGAACCGCCTGTAATTAATACTACTTTATTCATTGATAAGTCAGATGTTAAATGTTATAGGTTAAATGCGGTTGTCAATGAGCAGATGTGACTTTAGGTATAAACATCTAACCTTTCACATATAACTTTTAACTTCCGATAGGGGTAAAAATAAAAAAATCCTCCCGAAGGAAGACTACTTTTGTATAATTCTTGTAAAAATAAAAAAAAATGGCAAGCGATCTACATCGCACCGCTCAACCACGTACCCTTGCTATGTTCCCATCCTGGGGGAGTCTGCAGGAGCTGGTCGTGTAGGACTTGCCGGTGCAAATATACAACCTTTTTATATTTTTGCAAGCGCTTTGCTCTAATAAAATAACGTTGTATATTGGTCTTTTTAAAATTAAAATCATGAAAAAACATAACTTATTAATTGCCATTTCATTAGGAATCACATTAATTGGGTGCGGAGACACAAAAAAAGGTGAAAATTCTTTATTCACTATCGATGATGCTGCATTTCCTGCTCATTTTACGGCTATAGAATCAGTTTCTGTAGACATTTTAAATCCAAAATCGAAAGAAATTGACAGTATTGCTTACTTTGTAAACGACAAAAAAGTTGGAAGCACAAAAGGCTCAGAAAAATTTAAATTCGAATTAAAAGATCAGAAATTAGGATATCAATTCTTAAAAGCTACCATTTATTTTGGCTCAGATTCCTCTGATGCAACAAAAAGAATTGAATTGGTTTCGAATGTTACTCCAAAATTATTGAATTACAAAATCGTAAATACTTATCCGCACGATACAGCATCATTTACTGAGGGATTTGAGTTTCACAACGATACTTTATGTGAAAGTACTGGTCTTAATGGAAAATCTTACTTTAGAAAATATGATTATAAAAAAGGTAAGATTTACAAACAAATTAATTTAGACTCTAAATACTTTGGAGAAGGAATTACTTTTATAAACGGTAAATTATACCAATTGACCTATAAAGAAAAAAGAGGTTTTATATATGATGCAAAGACCCTAAAACTTGAAAAAACATTCACTTACGATAAAGATATTGAAGGCTGGGGAATGACTAATGATGGTACTTATATCTATCAAACTGACGGAACCGAAAAAATTTGGAAAATGGATCCAAAAACACAAAAAATGATTGATTATGTTAATGTATATTCTGGAGAATCTAAAATAAAAGCCATAAATGAGTTAGAATGGATTAATGGAAAAATATATACAAATGTTTTCGAAAAAGATGCTATTGCCGTTGTTAATCCAAGTACTGGTGCTGTAGAAGGAATTCTGGACATGTCAGGATTACGAAAATTTGTAAAAGCTACCTCAAATGATGTTCTAAATGGAATTGCTTATAACCCTAAAACTAAAACCATTTTTGTAACTGGAAAAAATTGGGATAAAATGTTCGAGATAACAGTTTCTGAATAAACCGTAAATGACAACATTAATTATTAATATTAAAGAACTGCTTCAGGTTCGAGAAACTTCTGTTATAAAAGTTTCTGGAGCAGAAATGGCTGTTTTACCAACTATCAAAAATGCTTTTTTACTATTAAAAGAAGACTTAATTGCCGATTTTGGTTCGATGGACGATTTACCTGAAATAGTTGCTGATATAACTATTGATGCGACAGAAAAAATTGTCCTTCCGACTTGGTGCGACAGTCATACCCATATCGTTTACGCAGGAAACCGTGAACAGGAATTTGTTGACCGTATAAATGGAATGACCTACGAAGAAATCGCCAATAGTGGCGGCGGAATCTTAAATTCAGCCAAAAAGTTAAACGAAACCACTGAAGAAGAAATTTACAATCAGTCAAAAGCACGTCTTGAAGAAGTAATGCGATTAGGAACCGGAGCTGTAGAAATTAAATCGGGCTATGGATTAACCGTTGAAGGAGAGCTTAAAATGCTTCGCGTTATTCAACAATTATCCAAAAACAACCCCATAATAACAATAAAAGCAACTTTTCTTGGCGCTCACGCCTTCCCTGACGCTTTTAAAGACAATAAAAAAGGATATATTGACTGCATTATAAACGAAATGCTTCCTGAAATTGCTAAAAACAAATTAGCTGACTTTATTGATGTTTTTTGCGAAACAGGTTATTTCTCCGTTGAAGAAACGGAACAGATTATGGAGGCGGGAATCCAATTTGGCTTAAAGCCAAAAATCCATGTCAATCAGTTTAATTCTATTGGAGGGATTCAGGCTGGGGTAAAATACAATGCCCTTTCAGTAGATCACTTGGAAATCATGAATACTGAAGATATAGAAGCTTTAAAAAATACCGAAACAATGCCAGTCGCATTGCCTTCTTGCTCTTATTTTTTAAGCATTCCTTATACGCCGGCTCGCGAAATGATAGCTGCTGGACTTCCATTAGCATTGGCTACTGACTATAATCCAGGTTCTACTCCATCAGGAAATATGAATTTTGTAGTTGCCACCGCCTGCATTAAAATGAAAATGACTCCAGAAGAAGCCATCAATGCAGCCACTATAAACGGAGCTTATGCCATGGGAATCTCAAATACTCATGGAAGTATCACAATTGGAAAAAAAGCCAATCTGATTATCACCAAAGAAATTCCTTCTTATTATCAATTACCTTATGCTTTTGGAAGTAATTTAATTGACAGTATAATTTTGGACGGTAAAAAATATTTATAATTTCTCTAAATTCAGTATAAAAAAAGAGCGATACTCAAACTGAATATCGCTCTTTTTTTTATTGTAATTATTTTTATTTCAAAGAAAAATTAGTTGAAGAAACCAATTGGTCTTTATCAAAAATATTTACTGAATATGTTCCTTTAGCAAAATCTTTTCCTGCTAAATCTTGAGACACTTGAACCGTTTTGTTTTCATATTTTACACTTGAAACAAAACTATAAGCTAATTCTTTTTCACCAAAAGTAATTTTCTTAGCTTCTCCCAATACATTATTTTTACTGTCAATAACCTGAACATAATAATCTTTATCCCCTGATTTTGCAATTGAGTTTTCAGCAATAGTAAAACTGATTTTAAGAACATCTGCTCTACTCGCTTTATCCGTAGCGATTTCTTTGCCTGAACTTTTTAATTTATAAGCAGCAGTCTGCAGATTCAAAACAGATAATTTTCCTCCTTTTTCAACTGTTTTGGATAATTCTTCATTTTGACCAACTAAAACTTCATTAAATTTTTTAGCTTCACCCAAAACGACTACTGTACTGTCACGCTGCGTGGTTAAAGTAACATTTTGTTTTTTCAATCCTTCATTTTCCTGCATTAATTCTTTCATGTGGTTTTGCAGAGATTTAACCTGATTTTTGTATTTTGACATATCGCCATTAGATTTTTTTAGCTCATCCATCAAGTTTACCACTTTATCTCTTTCCTGCAGTAATTCTTCTGACATAGAAGTGTTTTCAGATAATGCAGCGTCATAAGTTGCTTTAAGATCCTGGAGATCTTTCATAACATTTTCTTTTTCCGAACCGACCTTTACAATTTCGGATTGAACAGTATCTACCTCTGATGACATTTTGAAAATATAAACCAAACTCCCTACTAATAATATTGCCAAAACAGCTATTACAGCTTTTAGACTTGAATTGTTTTTTTGATTTTCCATGTTAAAATATAATTGTTTTTTACAAATTTAATAATATCTATAACGCAACTTAGATCTATTATATTATTTTTGGGAAACATTTTTTTTATGGAAAAACTTATCACATTCAGTATTAACGATCTAGCAAAAATAACTAATCACAGAAGCGGTGAAATTAAATTTGGCGAGAAAATACTTGTTGTACCCAAAGATGCAGAACCATTCAATTTTATAAAAAACAGCGAAGCCAAATTCGTTTTATTTGGAATTCCAGAGGATATTGGTGTTAGAGCCAATTACGGAAGACCTGGAGCAGCATCTGCATGGAAAAGTGCTATACAAAGTATCGCTAATATTCAGCATAACCGTTTTTCTAAAGGAAATCATATTATTGTTTTAGGACACCTGAATGTACAGCCCGAAATGAAAGAAGTAGAACATCTTGATTTTAATGATATTGATGATCGGTCTAAATTAAGCCAATTAGTTGAAAAAATTGACAAAGAGGTTTCCCATATTATTTGTAAAATTATTCAAGCTGGCAAAATTCCAATAGTAATCGGCGGAGGACATAACAACTCCTACGGTAATATTAAAGGAGCTGCTCTGGCAAAAGGCAAAGCCATAAACGCAGTAAATTTTGATGCACATTCTGATTTCAGAATTTTAGAAGGACGTCATAGCGGTAATGGGTTCTCTTATGCTTTTGAAGAAGGTTTTTTAAAAAAATATTTCATTTTCGGCCTTCATGAAAATTATACTTCCAAAAGTGTTTTGGATATTATAAAAAAAATTGAAGATAGAGTCCGTTACAATACTTATGACAGTGTAAATATTCGAAAAGAAAAAGACTTTTCTGAAGAAATGGTAACTGCTCTTGATTTCATTAAAAATGATCCGTTTGGAATTGAAATCGATTTGGATGCTATCCCTAACATAGCAAGCAGTGCAATGACATTAAGCGGTTTTTCAATTGAAGAACTTCGCCAGTTTGTTTCCTTTTTTGCGAAAAATAAAAACGCTACATATTTACATATTTGCGAAGGCGCACCAGATTTGGGTGAAGATAAAAACAATCATTTAATTGGTAAACTTATCGGCTATTTAGTAACTGATTTCATGAAATCATATAATTCAGTTGAAATATAAATCATAGAAGCCATACGTCCTAAAAGTAAAACAATTCTCAACCAAAATAATAACACTATCTTTACACCCTTATCTATGTACTAAATACAGGATATTTTAATTTCAAAAATTATGTTATTCGAAGATTTATCACTTTCAAAAAGTATACAAAAAGCCGTATTTGAAGAAGGCTATACACAAGCAACACCTATTCAGGAACAATCGATACCAATTGTATTGGCTGGAAAAGATTTGATAGGCTGTGCACAAACAGGAACTGGAAAAACCGCTGCATTTGCTATTCCAATTATACATCAGTTACACCGAATCGTAGGTTCTTCCAAAAAAGCAAAAGTAATCCGCGCGCTTGTTGTTACCCCAACAAGAGAATTAGCTGTTCAAATTGGACAAAGTTTTGATACTTATGGTAAATACACGAATTTAACCCAATTAACGCTTTTTGGCGGTGTATCACAAAATCCGCAAGTGGATACATTAAAAAGTGGAATTGATATATTAATCGCAACTCCAGGACGCTTATTAGACCTACACAAGCAAGGCTTTATTGACTTGGATCATCTTCACACTTTGGTATTAGATGAAGCGGATCAGATGCTGGATATGGGTTTTGTAAATGATGTCAAAAAAATTGTAAAGCTTACGCCAAAAAACAGACAGACTCTTTTCTTTTCAGCAACAATGCCAATGGCTATTAGAGAATTAGCCGAAATGTTCCTGACAGATCCCGAAACTGTAACTGTATCACCTGTTTCCTCTACCGCAGAAAATGTGGAACAGCGCGTTTATTTTGTTGAAAAAACTGAAAAAAGAAATTTACTTTATCATTTGATAAAAAATGAAAACTTATCAGATGTACTTGTTTTTTCAAGAACAAAACACGGTGCCGACAATGTTGTAAAAGCATTAAGAAAAAAAGACATTCCCGCAGAAGCCATACATGGCGATAAATCTCAAAATGCAAGACAGCGTGTGCTGGATGCTTTTAAAAATAAGGAAGTTGGCGTTCTTGTAGCGACAGATATTGCTGCCCGTGGCATAGATATTGATCAATTACCAGTTGTAATCAATTTTGATCTGCCTAATATTCCTGAAACGTATGTTCACCGAATTGGCCGAACAGGCCGTGCCGGAAATGGCGGAATTGCAATTTCTTTCTGTAGTAAAGACGAAAAAGATTATTGGAAAGACATTCAAAAATTGATAAAGGTAAATGTCGAAACCATAGACAATCATCCCTATCCATGGCATTCTGGAAGCCCTACTGCTGACAATAATCCTCCTAAAAATTCAAATCGAAGCGGTGGTGCACACAAATCCAGAAAATCGAATGCATCGAAACAAAATAAAAAGCGCTGGTATTAAGAATTCAAAATAAATATTTCAAATAATTTAAAACATCTTTTAAAGCTATTTTAAAAGATGTTTTTTTTTTATGACCTAATTCTTAAACAAGGTTTTTAGCCTTTAAAATAAGGCTGTTCATAACTTTAAATAACTGCGTCGATTCAAATGGTTTTACAATAATATCATTGATTCCTGCCATTATTGCTTCATCCGTTATTTCGTTTTTATCAAAAGCTGTTAATGCAATTACAGGCGTATCAATTCCTTCCAGCCTTATTCGTCTAGTAGTTTCAAAACCATTCATTAAAGGCATATTGATATCCATTAAAATAATATCAAACTCTTCTTTTGCTAAAATTTCCAAAGCCTTAAAACCATCATCCACTACTATGCATGAATAATTATTCTTCTCAATAATTTTTTTAGTAATCAGCTGATTGATATGATTATCCTCAACAACAAGTACTTTTAGTGAATGGTTAGAACTCATATCAACCTGTGTATTATTTATTATTTCATTTGTTTTCATAGAATTATATTCAAAATCAATACAAAAAGTAAAAACAGTACCTTTTCCTAATTCACTTTCGACATAGATATCACTGCCAAAAAGTTCTAACAGTCTTTTTACAATAGACAATCCCAAACCTGTGCCTTGATAATCAAGTTCTTTTCTGCCAACCTGAACAAATTTATCAAAAATCTTATCTTGATCTAAAGTCGCAATACCGACTCCGCTGTCTTTTATCCTAACTTCGATAGAATGAATTTCGTCTTTAACTTCAATCTGTCTGGCGATTATCTCAATATTGCCATTTTTAGTAAATTTCAGAGCATTGCTGACTAAATTCATCATAATTTGCGCAAACCGAAGTTTATCGCCAATTAAACTTTCTGGAATTAACGGATCAACATCTATAAATATTTTGTTATTATTCTTTTTTGCTATAAAGGATAATGAATTTTTAATCGTAAGAAATTCATCCATCAGGTTAAATGTCAATTTATCCAAAATGACTTTATTCTCTTCAATTTTATTAATCTGCAGAATATCATTCACTAATGAAAGTAAATAGCGGGCAGAAAATTTCAGGGAATTTAAATGCGGACTTTTAGCAAGCTCCTGATGTTCTTCCAAAAGCAGATCAGCGATACCAACAACTCCATACAGCGGAGTTCTTAATTCATGGCTTATTGTTGAAATAAACTGCGTCTTTAACAAAGCTGATTCTTGTGCTTTTTTATTAGCAATAACGAGTTCTTGATTTGCAAGCATTAAATCGGCATTAGATTTTAATCTGAATCTGTTGTTTTTGATTAATGAATTCAGGAAAAGCAATAAGACAAAAATAGCTATGATAAAAAGTAAAACAATAATTCTTGATTTTTTCAAACTTTGAAACTGCAGATCTTTTTCATTTTCAATTTTATCAATAGTTCTTTTGTACTCATCTAACTGAAAATTAACACCCTCAACATTTGCCTTTTCTAATTTTTCTTCTGCATAAATTTCTTCATTAAGATGTGTATAAATCTGCAGATGCTCATAGGCTTCTTTATATTTTTTTAGTTTTAACAAAAGCTTAGAATATTCTAAATGCGAAAAAGATAAATCTGATTTTTCGTCCAGTGCCTTTCCAAGACGAATAGCTTCTTTGAAATAAAATTCGGCTTTGGCATCATCATTTATATAATTAGAATACATGCCGTTAAGCATATTCAGCACGACAGCGATAAAATCATTTTTATGCTTCCCGTAATACAGATTAATCATCTTTAAACTTTCTTCACCCTTTTTGAACTTGCCAATATCAAAAAGTGCCCAAGTTAGATTGAGATTAGTAAAAGCCATTTGAGAGGAATCCGAAATTTTTTTGCTGTATTCAATTGCTTTCCGGTAATAAAGAATTCCTTTATCATAATTCTTTTTTTCAAAACAATACATATTCCCCAGATTATTATTAACCCTTTGTTTTATTGTATCATCCTGAGTTAGATTAGCATAACTTAAAGCCTTATCGTAGTAAAAAACAGCTTTATCAAATTCTGCTAAGGCATTAAAATTAGCAGCAACATTATTATAATTTTCTGCAATAAGCACATTATCTTTTATTGATATAGCTTTGCGCAAAGCTAATCTTGAAATCAATAAAGATTTTTCAAAATCTCCTGACTCTCTTAGCTTTGTCGCTGATGCAATTAATTTATTAATTTCTTTTTTGGCAGGCAGTTGTGTCTGTCCGATTAAAGCTGTTCCTAAAAAATTAAAACAAAAAATAATTAATAAAACTATCCTTATTGGGGGCATAATGATGATGTTTCGCCAAAAGTACACCAAAATATATAATTTTATATCATTATTTTGAGAATATTTTGAAGATATGATTTTCTTATAAAAAACAAAAAAGCAGTTACTTTTTTAATACGTAACTGCTTTTTGTTTTTTTATTTTAAACTTTTATTTCAAACTAAGTGTTTGAAATAAAATACATATATTTCTTATAGATACTTACTTTCCTTCTTCCCATTTACCTACCACGGATGTAGCCAGAGCATTTCCTAAAACATTTGTAGCGCTCCTGAACATATCACAAAAATGATCAATAGGCAATATTAGTGCAATACCTTCAATAGGAATATCAAACATTCCGCATGTAGCAGCTACAACTACCAAACTCGCTCTAGGAACTCCTGCTATCCCTTTGCTGGTAAGCATCAACACAAAAAGCATTGTGAATTGTGTTGGATAATCAAGGTGTATTCCATAAGCTTGAGCAATAAAAATACCTGCAAAAGTCATATACATCATACTCCCATCAAGATTAAACGAATATCCCAAAGGCAGCATAAAAGAAACTATTTTGTCTTTTACTCCAAAGCGTTCCAATTCCTCTGTAAGTTTTGGAAAAACGGCTTCGGAACTTGTTGTACCAAAAGCGATAATCAACGGACCTATAATTCGTTTTAATAATGTTTTCATTCTATTGCCTAGAAAAATGAATCCTATAACAATAAGCACTATCCATAAGGTACCAATACCTATAAGAAAGGAACCGAAAAATTTGAAATATGTAATGGCTAATTCCTGAAAATCTCTGACAGCAAATACTCCAGCAATAGCTCCAAAAACTCCTATTGGTGCAAATTTCATCACATAATTTACCATTTTTAGAACAATATGTGAGGACCTGTCTAAAAAGTCTATAACAGGTTTAGCCTGTTCGCCCATTGAAGCCGCTGCCAAACCGAAGAAAATAGAAAAAATTACAATCTGTAAAATTTCGTTGGTAGCCAATGCTTCAAAAAGACTTTTTGGCACAATATGCTCTACAAAATTTTCAAAAGATAAATTTTGGGTTTTAGCAGTAACATCCGAAACACTTGCTAAATCCACATTGGACAAATTTAATCCTACACCGGGCTGTAATAAATTAACATACAGCATTCCGATTAATAATGAAAAAAAAGAAGCTGTAAAAAACCATCCCAGTGCTTTTCCTCCAATTCTCCCAACTGCTTTTATATCACCCAATTTTGCAATTCCAACGACCAAAGTAGTAAATACCAATGGTGCGATAATCATTTGTACAAGCCTGATAAAAATTGTGGCCAGCATTTTTATTTTGGCACTGAATTCTTTAGTAGTTTCTAAATCTGCGGAGTTGTGAATAATAACACCCAATATAGCTCCTAAGAGCATTGCAATAAGGATTTGACCAGTTAATCCTTTAAAAAAAGATGTTTTTTGGGTTTCAGTTTTAGTCATTTAATTAATTTCAAGGTTAAATTTCAATATTTAGCTCGTCAAAATACTGAATTATATTTTTCTTCTTAAAAGATCATTTTGTCTAATAATGTCAGAATGAATATTTGTTTTGAAATTATCTTCAATTACAAATATGTTTTATTCAAAAGAAAGAAATCAGCCAGAACAATGGCCGCCATCGCTTCAACAATAGGAACAGCACGAGGCACAACACAAGGATCATGACGTCCTTTTCCAACCATTTCGGTAATATTTCCTTTATTATCCAGAGATTCCTGTTTTTGCATTATAGTAGCAACCGGCTTGAAAGCCACACGGAAATAAATATCCATTCCATTGCTTATTCCACCTTGAATTCCGCCGGAAAGATTCGTTTGAGTAGATCCGTCAGGATTGTACAAATCATTGTGTTCGCTTCCTTTCATTTTCACGCCCTCAAATCCGCTTCCAAATTCAAAACCTTTTACAGCATTAATAGACAGCATTGCTTTTCCTAATTCGGCATGCAATTTATCAAATACAGGTTCTCCTAAACCAATAGGCACATTTTGAATCACGCAGGTAACTGTTCCTCCTACTGTATCTCCTTCTTTACGAATCTGACGGATATAATCTTCCATAATTATGGCCGATTCTTCGTCTGGACATCGAACAGGATTGCTTTCTATTTTAGAAAAATCCAATTCTTGATACGGTTTTTCAACAAAAATTGGACCTACAGAAGAAACATAAGCATTGAATTTAATTTCAGGAAGCATCTGTTTTGCAATAGCGCCTGCTACTACTCTGCTTGCTGTCTCGCGAGCAGAACTTCTTCCGCCGCCGCGATAATCTCTAAAACCATATTTTTGATCATAAACGTAATCAGCATGACTTGGTCTGTAATTATCTTTAATATGGGAATAATCGTCTGATTTTTGATTGGTATTGGGAATAATAAAACCAATTGGTGTGCCTGTAGTTTTACCTTCAAAAATTCCAGATAAAAACTGCACATCATCTGGTTCTTTTCGCTGTGTAACTATTGCAGACTGACCTGGTTTTCTTCTTGACATCTCAAATTGAATTGCATCTAAGTCTAACTGAATTCCAGATGGACAGCCATCAATAATTCCGCCTAATGCTTCTCCGTGTGATTCTCCAAAAGTGGTTACTCTATATAGTGTTCCGTAACTATTTCCTGCCATTGTTTAATTTTTTAGGCAAATGTAAGTTTTATGAATTAAACTAAAAATTATAAATTAGTAATATTTCAGATAAAGCACATATAATATTGTTGCAAATTTCAATGGTTTTAATGTAAGCGGATAATAAGTTCTTAAAATACTAGATTATCCTTGATAACATAAACCTGATTATTATTTTTTGGATCAGAAAGACAAGGCTTTTTTAGCAGGGTTTGAAAAAAAACTTGCTGGTGTTAAAACCGCTTTGCAGATAAACTATTCAATATAAGACTCAGTACCACTAATTCTTAGCCACTCCATCGTAGATAATATAATCATTGTATTTGGCAGCACTGCTGGCTTCCCAGATTGTAAACCCAACGGCAGTATATTTGGCCAATGCTGCATAAATAGAATTGCCTTGCTCAACCCTATTCTCTGTTAGGAAATTGCGCTCCCATATTTTATCATTTTGCGTATGCATCAGCTCTTCAAAATCGATGCACAAAACCATTATGTTCTCCAACATAGCTGTTGTCATTCCATTCTCAATCAGCTCCTGAAAGTATATTTTGCTTGCCTCCACCACAACTTTTGCGGTTATCAATAACTCCGAATCTGATTTTTTGCTAAGCCTTTTGGTGTCAAACAGCCGGTATTTGGCACTGTTTGCCCCAAACGCCAATTCAACACGTTTCATCACATCTCGGATGGCAGTTCTCAGCTCCTCTCCTTTTTCATTTTTGATCTGTGTTACAGCCATCTGGTTGCTTTTGGCTTCGATATCGGTAATGCTGTTGGCAAAAGCAGTCAGATCGTTTTCTAATTCCGAAATCATTACTTCAGTGATACCAAATTTGGCAAAAGCAGTTTGATCCCTTCGCATAAAACTTATTTTTTCTTTCCCTTTTAGTATCAAATGAGCATCCGATAAAAGATATTTTCTCATAACTTTCTGTTTTTTCATGGTAGAATAGCGTTTTTGTTAGGCCTACATAAATTTAGATAGGATAAATTCGATAGGCTTTTAATTAAAAGAAAGAAAAATCAACTTTTTCAAATGTACTATTTATTTCGATATAACTAAAAGGCTGTTAGAAACATCTAAAACATCATGTATTGTAAGAATACATAAGTTAGTTGTAAGAATGCCACGCTTATTTGATGCAAATCTGCTATTATTTATAGTAAATCCATTATTAGTTGTAATGAATCCTCTGTTATTTATAGTAAAGTCTATAACATTTCTATAACTAACGACGGATTTGCTACTACTAACAGCAAATTAGATGCTTCTGACTGTATTTTTGTATCTTCTGATCCTCTAGTGTGGTTTGCGAACAGCAAAAAATACTTAATTCAACTAAAATTTCAACTTGTAAGATTGTAATTATTATTATTATCTATATTTGAAAATAGGAAAACGAGACGGTTATCAGACAGAGCCAACAAAATTTGAGTGGATATGTAGGATTTTGTCAGACCTATAAATGAGTTATGAACAAGTTAAAAACAACACGGAGATGGAAAAAAAAATCTGTAAACATATTGAGTGTCAAAGTGAAGAATACTTACAAAACTATTGCAAATTTCATTATGAAGGTGGCATATTTGGAAGTGGTGATACCTATGAACAATATCAAGTTATTGAACAAGATTTTATTGACTTCATTAAAATTATTCCATTAAATGACCACAAAAATCTTGAAGTTTGTTCACCAGTATTACGAGACTTAATTATACGCTGTTGTGTTCAAATTGAAATATTTTTTAAAGAATGGGCTAAATACGTATGCTCAGAAAGTGGAAATAATGAATTCTGGGAATTGTATAATGTTATAGATAAAAGAAGTCAAAATCCTAAAGGAGCTAGAAACTGGACTTTTAAAAATTATTATTATTTTATAAATAATGTAAGTAGGAGAAAATTGCATGTTCGTGATTTAGACATGAATATTAATTCATTTGAAAATTGGACAGCAGAATCTCCTCCTAATTGGTGGAAAGTATACAATTCTATAAAACATAGCGGTGCTGAAAGCAAAAGAGAAAGCAATCTAGAAATCGCATTATATTCTCTGGCGGCATTATTTCAATTACATTGCGCAAATGACAATTCTAGTAAATATCTAGAGCAGTATTTATCAATTACTGCAACAAGAAAATCGTTTTCAAAAAACTTAACAATTAAGTTTGACAAAATTAAAACACCTTTGGATTCTAAAAAATATTTATTCATGGACATTTATAGTTCGCAAAGAAGTTTTGAAGTAATAACTTCTACCGAAGTAAGTGACAGAGCTAGTGGAAAAGGCTATAATGTATAACCTGCACATATCATACGCTACAAGCAATTTGGGTATTAGGCATAATTTGAAGTTGGTTTTGTATTTAGAAGTTTTGGCAAATCCGAAAATAGGGCTTAATTTAGTCCCAACCCGCTGTAGTAAGGGCACTTTATAGGCAATTCTATAGAACAATACGATTAAAATTTAAATATGAAAAAGCATTACAAATATTTTCTTTTTTTATCATTAATGTTGTCTGTTGGATGTCATTACAATAGCGCAAATATTATAATCAGAAATGAAACAAATAAAAAGATTTGGTATTCTACTTTAGCTAAAGATATTGACGACACATTTTATGACATTTCTGGTGGTGGTCAAATAGATTCTCTCGGCTCTGATTCACCACCAGTTAGAGGAAGTTCGGAAGGTTTCAGAACTGACGTAAATAGTTATCCTGACAAATCAATTTATATAGCTTTTTATCCCGAAGAAATTTTTGAATCTGTAAACAAAAATATAGATTCCACCATAAAGGCAGGGAAAATAAAAGTAATTAAGTTCTCGAAAAAAGAACTGGACAGTTTAAATTGGACAATTACATACACTGAAAAATAACAAGAACTTCCTATAACTGCTACAACGGATTTGGGCAATTGGCTTAATTTAATCCCAAAATCCAATATTTTAGACCATACCAATCCAAAGCCCAACAAAAAATCCATTCGCATGACGAATAGATTTTTTATATAATACGTTTTTTGATTATTTGTACTTATTAATTGCTTTAAGGTACAAAGCCTCATAAATAGGCAGAATGTTTTTAATATCAAATTGCTCTGCAACATGCAGTGCATTCTTTTTAAACTCGCTAAGAACCTTATCGTCTTTTAAAATTTTCAATGCATTTTTAGCCATTTCATTTACCTCTCCAACATCACTCAAATAACCGGATACACCATCACTATTCACTTCAGGCAAACCACCAGAATTACTTGATATTACAGGAACTCCGCAGGCCATTGCTTCGAGAGCAGCCAACCCAAAACTTTCAGTCTCGGAAGGCAGAAGAAACAAATCTGTAAGACACAAAATTCGGTCAATTTCATTGCTGTTCCCAAAAAATATCACTTTATCCTGAATGCCATATTTTCTGCACATTTTTTCGGCCTTCTCTTTTTCGGGTCCGTCTCCTACCATCATTAACTTGGCAGGAATTTCTTTTTGAATCTTATAGAATATTTTAATGATATCCGGAATTCGTTTTACTTTTCTGAAATTACTGATATGTGTAATGATTCTTTCATTTTCATTTGCCATAACCGAACGCTGGCATGGAATTGTTGGGTCATATAGATTTTTTTCCAACTCTATAAAATTTGGTATGACCTGAATCTCATTTTTTATATTGAATAATTTTAAAGTATCGTCTTTCAGACTTTGAGAAACGGATGTCACATAATCCGATTTATTAATACTAAAGGTCACAGCGGGCTTGTAAAAAGGATGATTACCAACCAAAGTGATATCAGTCCCGTGTAATGTTGTTACCATAGGAATATCAATTCCTTCGTCTTTCAGCATTTGCTTGGCCATATAACCTGCATAAGCATGTGGAATGGCGTAATGAACATGCAGTAATTCAATTTTGTATAATTTAACCATATCCACCAGTTTACTGGACAAAGCCAATTCATAAGGCTGAAAATGGAATAAAGGATATTCTGGAACGATTACCTCATGATAGTATACATTTGGATTTAGCAACGCTAAACGTACTGGCTGACTATACGTTATAAAATGAATTTCATGACCTCGTCGAGCTAATTCCAGGCCTAATTCTGTTGCAACAACACCACTTCCGCCAAAAGTAGGATAACAAACAATTGCTATTTTCATGTATGATTTTTAAGTGGAACGAAATTAAACAGATTAGGGCTCTTTTAATATAAAATAAAGTTAAAATTTAACTATTCAAACTTCATTCTCTGAATTCGAATTGCATTTAAGATAGCCAATAGTGCAACACCAACATCTGCAAAAACGGCTTCCCACATTGTGGCTAAACCGCCTGCACCAAGAACCAAAACAATAGCTTTTACCGCAAATGCTAAACCAATGTTTTGATAAACAATTTGTTTGGTTTTTTTACCAATATTTATGGCTGTGTAAATCTTTGTGGGTTGGTCGTTTTGAATTACAATATCGGCAGTTTCAATAGTAGCATCGCTACCTAAGCCACCCATTGCAATTCCTGCATCGGCAAGGGCAACCACTGGTGCATCGTTTACCCCATCACCAACAAAAGCAATTTTTAGGTTTTGAGATTTTAGTTCCTCGACTTTTTCTACTTTATTCTCAGGCAATAAATCCCCATAGGCCTGATCGATATTTAATTCTTTGGCAACGGCATCTACAACGGCTTGTTTATCGCCAGAAAGCATTACCGTTTTGATATTTATTTTGTGTAAACTTTCGATAGCTTTTTTTGCATCTTCTTTAATTTCATCGGCAATTAGAAAGTATCCTGCATATTTTTGATTAATAGCAATAACAATAATTGTGAATGGCGTATTGTCAATTTCAGCATCATAACTGATATTGAATTTTTTCATCAATTTTACATTTCCTGCTAGGATTTCGTTTCCATCTACTTTTCCTTTCAATCCATGCCCTGCAATTTCTTCCACATCGGTAACGGTTACATTTTTTTCTGTTCCCTTTGCATATTCTATGATTGCAGTTCCAACAGGATGCGTGGATTTGGTTTCAAGAGCCGATGTATATTTTACTAAATCGGCTTCGGAGATACCAACGGCTACGACTTTTTGAACTTTGAAAACGCCTTTGGTCAGCGTTCCTGTTTTGTCCATAACGACCACTTGAATAGTTGCCATTATATCTAGGAAATTTGAGCCTTTGACTAGAATTCCGTTTTTACTAGATGCACCAATTCCTCCAAAATAGCCTAAAGGAATAGAAATTACCAATGCGCAAGGACAGGAAATTACCAAGAAAATTAAAGCTCGGTACAGCCAATCGTTGAAGCTGTAATTTTCGACAAATAGCATGGGAATTAAACAAATTCCGATTGCCAAAAACACTACTATCGGAGTGTATATTTTAGCAAATTTTCGAATAAATAGTTCTGTTGGTGCCTTTTTAGCCGTGGCTTCCTGCACCATTTCTAGTATTTTAGACAACTTACTATCAGTGTATGCGGTGGTAACTTGGACTTCAGCAACGGTATTTAGATTAATCATTCCTGCAAGAACAGTTTCACCTTTTTGTTTGGTATCCGGTTTGCTTTCGCCCGTTAAAGTTGCCGTATTTAAGGAAGCATTATCTGAAAGTAATTTTCCATCCAATGCTAATTTTTCTCCGGGTTTTAATTGAATAATTTCTCCAATAGAAATTTCAGAAGCTTTTTTAGTAATCGTATTTCCACCTTTGATTACTGTTGCGGTATCAGGTCTTTGATCTAACAGTAATTTGATATTGTTTTTTGCCCTTTGAACTGCTAGTGTTTGAAATACTTCCCCAACAGCATAAAATAGCATTACCGCAACGCCTTCGGGGTATTCTCCAATAGCAAATGCTCCAATAGTTGCAATCCCCATTAGTAAAAATTCCGAAAATATTTCGCCATTGCGAATGCTTTCAAAAGCTTCTTTTAAAACTGGAAAACCTACTGGAATATATGCTATTAGATACCAAGCTAGTCTTACATAACCTTTGAACCAAGTTTGTGGAAAATAGTTATTAAAACCAATAGCAATGAGCAATAACACAAAACTTATAACGGCAGGAAAAAACATTTGAAACATCGTTTGATTTTCGCCTGAATGATCATGCCCGTCTTCGTCAGAATGTTCGGGTTCATCATGAGAACAGCATCCTGATTGATTATTATTTTTCGATTTTATTTTATCGTCTACTTTACAGCCAATCTCTTTATCGTTTGCATCTTGTTGATATTCGTGTTCCATAATCATTTCAATTAATGTTCGTGTTCTCCACCGCCTTTCATAGCAGATAGTAAATAAAATGCGCCTTTGATTACAATTTTTGCATCGGCAGGTATTGCTTCAACAAACTTAACTTCTGTATAACCTAAATCTGTTGTTCCGGGTATAACTTCTATTGCTTTAAAATATACTTCGCTATGTCCTTCTTCAACTTCTTCAGAATGGACTTCTGTTTTTTTCTTCGTGTTTTTTTCTTCGTGTACTTCCTGAATATATACAAAGTATTTATCTCCATTTTTTACTACTGCATCTTTTGGCAATGCAGGAACAGTAGTATTTGTAATATTAATATTTGCCGACACATACATCCCGGAAATCAAGTCTTTGGAATCAGCCGGATCTATTTTGGCGTGAACTGCAACGGTTTTACTTTCGTTTGAAAACGATTTATTGATACCAAATATTTTTCCTTTAATCGATTTATTGCCTTGGTTAGTTAAAATGAAGTCTATAGTCTGTCCCACTGAAATAGAACCTAAATCTTTTTCATAAACATTTAAATCCAAATGCATCTGACTATTATCGACTACTTCGAAAAGGGTAATTCCAGTTTCGGCAAATGCTCCTTTGGCAATACTTATTTTTCCAACATAACCTGATATTGGCGAAACTATTGGTACTAGACTTGATCCATTTGTACTCATATTCAAGGCTTGCAATTTATTTTTTGCAGATTTAGCTCTTGCTCTTTCAACAGCTAATTTTGCTTTTACTTCCTGGAGCACTTTTCTTGGATTTACATCTTCATCACTTAATGTTTTCTGGCGGTTGTATTCTAATTGCAGGTATTCAATATTAGCAACAGCCGAATTATAATCTTCCTGCATTTCAACTACTTCCAAGTTTTGAATGGTTGCCAATACTTTTCCTTTGTTTACATACGTTCCTTCAAGAACCAAAATATCTTTGACCGTTCCTCCAATCAAGGTAGAAATATTTGCCATATTTTGTGGCGGAACCGTAGTGTAACCATTGGCTTTTATTACTAAATTAAGGTTTCTATTTTCTACAGAACCTGTTTCAATACCAACTGTTTTGTATTGTATGGCAGTTAATGCTACTTCATTTTTCGTTTTCTCTTCTTCATGATCTGCTTCTTCTGTTTTCTTTTCGCCACAAGAAGTTAGAAACAAGAGGCAAGAAGCAAGAAGTAAGAATGTTGTTTTAATCTTGATATTTGAAATTGTATTTATTATTAAATTCTTCATTTTTGAGAAATTTTATTTGTTAGAAATGGATGGAAATTGCAATTGAATAGCACTTTGATTGTAGGCATTCATAGCTTCAGCATTTTGTTTTTTAATATCAATTGCCTGATTCAAAAAACTGATGTACGACCAATAACTCATATCTCCATTAGCATAACTTTTTTGAGCTGTTGTAATGATTTGTTCTGCATATTGCAAACCTTCCTTTTGATAATAATCTAAAGCCTTTTGTTGCTTATCGAAATTATTCTTAAGTTCCTGCATTTGCAATTTCAAAGCCAATTTGTTTTTATCTAATTCTAATTGGGATTGCGAAATACTGATGGCGGATGCTTTGGCTTTTGCCGAATTTACACCACCAAATAAAGGAATTTGCAAACCAGCTGTAAATCCTTGAAAATAAGCTTTAGTATCTATTGTTTGTCCAAAATAACCCAATCCTAGTTTTGGTGTTCGTAACGCTTTAAATGTATTGGCTTCTTTTTGATAGACCGAAATTTGCTGTGTATAATAATCGGTTACAAGAGCTTCTACTTTCGATTCATTGGTGTCTGCTAACTTCAAAAACTGCATTGGTGTTGCGCTGTCAGGTACAATATTTTCCTCCGTTTGAATAAAAAACTGCAATTGCTTTTGATAAATAGCCAAATCATATTCGAGTTGGTTTTTTTGTGTTTCAATTTCTTTAGATTTTGCTTTGGCACTAATGACTTCAATTTTCCCGCTTTCGCCTGTTTCGAAACGGAGTTCTGCGTTTTTTAGAAATTTGGCATAAATAACAAATAATTCATCGTTCAATTTTTGAATTGATACGCCATATACATATTGATAGTATGCGATTGTTACTGCTTTTTCAATTTCATATTCGGATAAAGCTTTTTGTTTTTCGGCTAGTCTTACTAATTCTTCCTGTAATTGTCGGTTTGCTTTGGTAATGCTACCAATCGGAAAATACTGTTGCACCGAGACATTACTATCATAATCTTTGCTATTAAATTGTCCTCCTTGGTATTGCACCTGCAACGGATCAGCCTGAAAAGCGGTCTTTTTCAGAACCGTTTGTTTTTCAATTTCTTTGTCGGCAATTTTTAAATCGATGTTGTTTGTTTTTGCCATTTCTATTGCTTTTTGTAGTGAAATAGGCTGGCTGTTTTGAGCAAAAGAAAAACTGCTAATCAATAAAACTATAAGGGTAACTATTGGCGTTTTCATTTTTTTTCTTCCTTTAATTCCTTTTTCGAATAATAAATAAAGTATTGGCAAAACAATGAGCGTTAGCAATGTAGCAGATAACAATCCCCCAATAACGACAGTTGCCAATGGTTTTTGAACTTCAGCACCACCGCTCGTTGATAATGCCATTGGTAAAAAGCCCAAAGAAGCTACGGCAGCGGTCATCAAAACGGGACGTAAACGTATTTTTGTACCTTTTAAAACTCTTTGTAATGGATCTGAAATCCCTTCAGCCTTAAGCTGATTGAAATAAGAAATCAATACAATTCCGTTTAATACTGCGATTCCAAAAAGAGCTATAAATCCAATTCCTGCCGAAATACTAAAAGGCATTCCCCGCATCCAGAGTGCAAATACACCACCAATGGCTGATAATGGGATGGCAGTAAAGATTAGCAAGGACTGTTTCAAACTATTGAATGTGAAAAACAATAGGACTAAAATTAATCCTAATGCAACAGGCAAGGCTACCGAAAGCCTTTTAGTTGCTTCTATTAAGTTTTCAAACTGTCCACCATAGGTTATGTAATAACCTGCTGGTAATTTGAAATCTTTGTCTAATTTTTGCTGAATTTCTTCTACAACGCTTTTGATATCTCGACCACGAACGTTTAATCCAACGTTAATTCTACGTTTTCCATCTTCACGAGAAACCTGAACAGGTCCTTGTTCGTAAGAAACGGTTGCCACTTGCGATAGCGGGACTTGCTGTCCGTTTGGTAATGGAATAAATAGATTGCTCACATCAGTAATATCTGTGCGACTAGCTGAATCCATTCGTACTACTACATCAAATCGTTTGCTTTCTTCATAGATTTTACCCGCACTTTCCCCTGCGAATGAGGAACGGATGATTTGGTTGATGTTGGTAATATTCAAACCATATAATGCAATTTTATTATAATCATATTTTACAGTAATTTGAGGTAATCCCGTTACTTTATCGGCTTTTAAATCGCCAATACCTTCAATGTTTTTTACTTTAGAAATTAATTCGTTTGCTTTGGCATCCAAAACTTCCAAATCATCACCAAATATCTTAATGGCAATATCACTTCGGCTGCCTGTCATTAATTCATTGAAACGCATTTGAATTGGTTGTGAAATTTCAATATTAGCACCTGGAATAGCTTCCATTTCCTCTTTCATAGCATTAGCCAAATCTTCCCAATTGTCATATTCCTCTCTCCATTCGTCCTTGTCTTTAAGCACAATAATCAAATCTCCACTTTCAATAGGCATCGGGTCAGTCGGAATTTCTCCAGAACCAATTTTAGTTACAATCGTTTTAATTTCGGGAAATTTTTCTTTCAGAATTTTTTCGTATTGTGTTGTAGTTTTTACCATTTGCGAAAGCGAACTTCCTGTCATAATGGTAGCATTAATAGCCAAATCACCTTCTTCAATGGTTGGAATAAATTCGCCTCCCATATTTTGAAAAACAACTACTGCCAATACAAATAGACCTAATGAAACAGCTAAAACTGCTTTTTTGAAACGCAATGCTTTTTCTAAAGACGGAGTGTATATCCCTTCAAACCAAGCCATCATTCTATCACTAAAATTAGATTTGTGTTCTGTATTTTTGGATAAGAACATGGCACTCATCATTGGCACATAAGTTAATGAAAGAATAAATGCTCCAATTACAGCAAAGCCTACAGTCATTGCCATTGGCTTAAACATTTTTCCTTCTGTTCCTACTAATGCCAAAATTGGCAGATACACAATTAAGATAATTATTTCTCCAAAAGCCGCACTGTTTCTGATTTTTGAAGCCGAATTATATACTTCGTCATCCATTTCTTCTTGGGTCAGCTCTTTTTGTCTTTTAAGTTTTTGTAAATGATGCATTGTCGCTTCAACTATGATAACAGCACCGTCAACAATAATTCCAAAATCGATTGCTCCTAAACTCATTAGATTACCGCTTACACCAAAATAATTCATTAGAATTACAGCAAAAAGCATTGCTAACGGAATTACTGAAGCAACAATTAATCCCGCACGAAGATTTCCCAGAAATAAAATCAATACAAAAATCACGATTAATGCTCCTTCGAGTAAGTTTTTCGTCACTGTTCCAATCGCATTATCTACTAATTTCCCTCTATCAATAAAAGCTTCGGCAACAACGCCTTCGGGTAAACTTTTGTTGATTTGAATCATTTTCTCATTGATTCGATCCACAACTGCACTTGAATTTTCTCCTTTCAGCATTAAGGCTAAACCCGAAACAATTTCACCCTTACCGTCTTTGGTAGAAGCTCCATAACGTAGTGAAATCCCTTCTCTAACTTCGGCTACATTTCGAATTAAGATTGGCGAACCGTTTTTATTACTAACCACAACATTCTCTAAATCTTTTATGCCGGTTGCCATACCAACCCCACGAATAAAATAAGCATACTGGTCTTTTTCAATATAAGCACCACCAGTATTTTGATTGTTTTTTTCTAAAGCCTCAAAAATATCAGTAATGGTTACACCCAAACTATTTAACTTATTAGGATTAACAGCAACCTCGTATTGTTTTAATTTTCCACCCCAGGTGCTTACTTCGGCGACACCTTCAACATCTTGTAATTGTGGTATGATAATCCAATCTTGGATTGTTCTTAACTCGACCGCATCGTATTTATCTTCATAGCCTTTTTTGGCATATACATCGTATTGATATATTTCACCAAGACCAGTTGTTATTGGTGCTAACTCTGGTGAGCCTGCATATTTTGGAATGTTTTCTTCAGCTTGCTTTAAACGTTGAAATATTTGTTCTCTTGCCCAATAAATATCTACATCGTCTTTGAAAACTACTGTAACTACCGACAGTCCAAAACGGGAAATACTGCGTAATTCGATTACTTTCGGAATAGTTTTTACGGCTTGTTCAAGCGGATAAGTTATTAATTGTTCTACTTCCTGACTTGCCAATGTTGGTGCAGTAGTAATAATCTGCACTTGATTATTGGTAACATCTGGCAAAGCATCCAGCGGTAAATTTTTAATAGAATAACTTCCCCAGGCTATAAGCACAAGGGTAAATAAGAGTATAATGAATTTATTCTTTATACTAAACTGTATAATTTTGTCTAACATTGAAATATATAATGAATTAGAAATCAGCAAATAGAATATCTGCCATTATTTGTGATACGGTCACAACTTTCTAACCCGAAATTACTCGGGTATCATTATGCTATTTGAGGTGGCTGCCAAATACTTCCGTAGAAATTGGAAGAAAAAAAGGGCTTATAAGTAGCCAAAGCTATTTTAATAACGCCAGTAGCAACTGGGAAATCAATTACTGCTACAGCAAAATAGGTTAATACTTGTCCGCTGCAGCAATTACACGTACAAAAAGGCGAACATAAATCAATTTGATTATCATGTGAATGACTCTCATTATTTGAAGCAAATTCGATTGAAGAATGGGAGACACTACCTGCTTCCATATCTGCGCAGGGCAAACAAGAAAGTGCCAAAATGATAATTGATAATATGATGTTTACAAATTTCACAATTCCAAAAATAGCATTATAATTTATGAGTATACTGTTTTTTTATAATTATATAACACTTACTCTTGTAAATGTCTAAAAAATTACTCCCAAAGTTTTTTCTGGTGAGGAGCTCTTTTTTTATTAATCCACTTATTCAATTTATAACACAAAAAAGCAGAACCACTGCCTACGATAGCACCAGCAAAAACATCCGCCGGATAATGCACTCCCAGGTACATACGCGAATAGCCGACAGCACCTGCCCACACAAAAGACGGAGCGATAACATACCATTTTGGGTATGCCATACTCAATGAGGTTGCTGTTGCAAAAGCAGTTGAAGTATGAGCTGAAGGAAAGGAAGAACTAGACTCCTCAGTAACATTCTCTATTTCAGGATACGTTTGATAAGGTCTGTCCCGTTTGGTGATACTTTTTAATGCCAATGAAATAAATACCGAAGCTGCTAAAGATTCGCCAATGAAAATTGCTTTTTTCTTTGTGGTACTGTCTTTTTCTATGAATCCAACCGCATAAATAATTATGGGAGCACCAACACTGACCGGCATGGCACTATTAGTAATCCCAATCATTGTCGATTCAAGATTGGTATTCCTGTTCAGATTTATTTTCTTTAAAAGATCAATGTCCGAATTCTGGGCATGTGAAATCGAAAAGCAAAAAAGGAATACAAAGAAAAAAATAAGTTTAACCATCTTTTGCTTTTTATACGGTTAAAAAAAACGACTGTGCCAGCTGTCCAAAGCAGGTACTTCCCAAGATTCATTGAATTCTTCGATATTGTTAACTAGATTATTAAAAACGATTGTGTTTTCGGTAACAGCTTTGTCTTTAACCATTTTCTTGAAGTCAATCAATGGCTTGTGTGCAATGTGATCTCCAAGCTTGAAGGTTACATTCATTTTATCCAACAAATCAACATTGTATTTTTTCTCTAAACTTTGGATAAATTCTACTGAAGAATCAATAGAACAGCCTGTTGCTGGCTGCACTTCCTGATTTACTGCTAAAATAATAAAACGGTTATACTTTAATAAATAAGAAGATTCAAGGCTAGTTCCGTGCGCAGCCCAATCGTTAAGAAAGGATTGCAGATCAGTTTCAATTTCAGAAAACTCGGCATCCGAAAATTTTCTATTCGATTGATAAATCCAAATTTTAGATTCTCCGGGTAAATTTTCAAAAGGAACGTACATATTAATTATGAGTTATGAAGTATGAATTTGAAATTTCAAATTCGTAATTGATTTATAGATCTTGTGCGTTAGCAATTAATTCAGCGATATCCATTACTTTAACATCACCTTCTCTTTCTTTATTTTTAACACCATCAGTCAACATCGTGTTACAAAAAGGACAGCCTGCTGCGATAATATTTGGCTGTGTTTCCAGAGCATCTTCTGTTCTTTCTATATTGATTTCTTTATTTCCTGATTCGGCATCTTTAAACATTTGTGCGCCACCAGCGCCACAACAAAGTCCGTTTGCTTTAGCGCGCTTCATTTCAACCAATTCCGCATCTAGTTTTTGAATTAAATCTCTTGGTGCTTCATACACATTATTGGCTCTGCCTAAATAACAAGGATCGTGAAAAGCAATTCGTTTTCCTTTGAATTGTCCTCCTTCAATCGTTAATCGGCCTGAATCTAATAATGATTTGAGGAATTCTGTATGATGAGTCACTTCATAATGACCTCCCAGTTCCGGATATTCATTCTTTAGAGTATTGAAACAATGCGGGCAGGCAGTAACAATCTTCTTAGCTTCGTAGGCATTCAGTACTTCGATATTCATCATAGCCTGCATTTGAAACAAGAACTCATTTCCTGCTCTTTTTGCCGGATCGCCGGTACAGCTTTCTTCCGTACCTAGAACTGCAAAAGAAACATTGGCACGATTTAATATTCGAACAAAAGCTTTCGTAATTTTTTTTGCTCTATCGTCAAAACTTCCTGCACAACCTACCCAAAATAAAACTTCTGGCTGTTTTCCTTGGGCTAGCATCTCGGCCATTGTTGGCACTATTAAATTTTCTGACATTTTTTTTTGTTTAATCGTTGATTTGTTTATTTGTTGAATCTGTAAATCGGTTAAACAAATAACCAATTAAACAGTTAAACTATTATTCGTTTTTCCAATTCAAACGGTCTTGCTGGCTGTATTGCCAAGGAGCTCCATTGTTTTCAATATTAGTCATCATGGCATTTATAGGCATTGGAGCCGCACTTTGTTCCATTACAAGATAACGCCTCATATCCATAATGATAGAAAGCGGACTGATATTAACTGGACATTCCTCTACGCAAGCATTACAGGAAGTACATGCCCATAGCTCCTCTGGAGTAATATAGTCATTCAGCAACGTTTTATTGTCTGGTACAAAAATCCCTTTGTTTGCATCTATATTTCGGCCAACTTCTTCAATCCTGTCTCTTGTATCCATCATGATTTTACGCGGAGACAGTTTTTTACCTGTTTGATTTGCTGGACAAGATGACGTACAGCGGCCACATTCTGTACAGGTATAAGCATTTAGTAATTGAACCCAATTTAAATCATGTACATCGCTTGCTCCAAATTTACTTGGCGTTTCATTTTCTGGAACTGGCGCTGCTGCAAATGGATCTGCATTTGGATCCATCATTAATTTAACTTCAGTTGTTACCGAAGCTAAATTGTCAAACTGTCCCTGCGGATTTAAATTAGCAAAATATGTATTTGGGAAAGCTAATAAAATATGGAGGTGTTTTGAAAAATATAAATAATTCATAAAAACCAAAATCCCAACAATGTGTAACCACCAAAAACCTTCATTAAGCAGCATAACCAATTCATTTGACATTCCATTGAATATAGGTTCAATAAATTGGCTTATTGGAAAAGAACCTGCTTTTATAAAATGGGGAAAACCACCAGGTATATTTTGCAGATGCAGATCGGAAGCATTCATTAATAAAAACAAAGACATTAAAGCTATTTCAAAGTATAAGATGTAATTAGCATCTCCTTTAGGCCAGCCTTTTAAATCAGAATGAATAAATCTTTTTAGTTTAATTACGTTTCTTCTAATCAAAAATACAATAACAGCAAATAAAACTAAAAATGCCAATATTTCGAACGAACCGATTAAAACATCATAAACAACTCCGATTGGAGCAAAAATTCTATGAGTTCCAAATAAACCGTCAATGATAATTTCCAGTAATTCAATGTTGATAATCACAAAACCAACATACACAATAATATGCAGAATTCCAGCTACGGGACGCTTTACCATTTTGGATTGCCCAAGTGCAATCATCGCCATATTTTTCCATCTTGCTTTTGGATTATCCGTTCGGTTAACATCAAGACCAAGATTAATATTTCTCATGATTTTTTTGACATTCAAATAAAAATATCCGAATCCAATAATCAGTACAATGGCAAATAAAACATTACTAAGATAAGTCATGAAACTAGTTTTTTACTTTTGTTATAGAATCGTTTGGAGCAACATATGGCTTGTTTTTTTTACCAAAAACAGAAACATTTACATAACGGGTTGGATTCAGTCGTACATCTTGTAAAAGCAACTCTAACTCTCTTGAAGTTTTTGCTAAATTAGTATATAAGGCATCATCTTTCATTAATTTCCCCATTGTGCCGTTACCGGCTTCTATGCCTTTCATGATGCCGTCGACCTTAGTCAGTGTTGCATTCAAATTTCTAACAGCAAGACCTAAATCTGCTTTATTCAAAGAATCTGATATCTTAACAAAATTATCCGAAATTTTATTAAAATTAGAAACGGCTCCTTTCAACTGTCCTTTATTTTCTTCTAAAATTACATTTGCATTCAATGAAACTTTATGAAATTGTTCCATAGTAGCACTCAGTTCAGCTAAACTCTTTTTTAAATCCGCTTTTCCTTTGGCATCTAAAACTTCATTGAAACTAAGAACTAACTGATCGGCACTTGTCATTAATTTTTCTACTTTGGCCATAGCCGGACTAACTTTGTCACCCAATGAATCCATCAAACCTGGCTGAACAGCAGCTTTTAAATAATCACCGCTCTCAGCAATATTTTTGTCTGCATAATTAGGGCGAATAGCTAACTGTTTACCGCCGATAAGACTTGCATCATAAATTGCGGCTGTACTTGATTTAGATATTGGAAAATCGGTATCTATCTGCATTTCGACTAGTAATGTTCCTTTTTCAGTTATTGATATCGTTTTTACTTTCCCAATAATAAGTCCATTAATTGTTATAGGAGCTGACGGAGTAAGCCCTTCAACGTTTTCATATTCAGCGTAAAAAAACTTATAACTGTCAAAAAGATCTTTTCCTTTTAAATAACTGTATCCCCAGATGAACAACAAAATTGATGTTATAACTAGAATAGCAGTCTTTATTTCTCTTGTAATTTTCAAAATTTTTGTCTTTTTTTATTGGGTAAATTTAATATAAAATATTCGAACTACTAATTATTTGATTGCTTCTTGAACGCTTATTCTTTTTCCGTTTTTGAATGCAATTACAAAAGCAGAATCATACCCTTTGGATTTAACCTCTCTCAACTGATTCTTAGCATTTTCATAATCGGAGGTTTCTCCATATAAATATTTATAGATATTATCTTCATATACCGAAGACACATCTCTTAGTCCTTTAAAATTTTTAGGCTCTAAGGCTAATCTTTTTTTACTCGCTGATAATTGAATTTTAAAAATTGAGCCTAGTGTGTCCTTTTTAATAATTGGTTTATTAGTTTCTGGAATTTCAGAACTTTTTACAGGATTTTCCTTTAGTATTTCAGAAGGCTTCTCACCAAAAATCTCTGCTCCTCCATCTCCAAAAAATTCATATTTATAACTGATTATTGCATTGGCAATAGCTTTGGCTATATCATTTTGCCCGTCTTCTGAATTTAACAATTCTCCTTCTGCCGGATTAGAAATAAATCCTGTTTCAATTAGAACCCTCGGCATATAAGCTTTATGCAAAACCATAAAAGGGGCTTGTTTTACTCCTCCCTGTCTTAATTTCTTCCCTAATTTAGCAAATTCATCTTCAATTTTGCTAGCCAATGAAATACTATTTTCTAAATATTCCTCCTGCATCAGGGTCATACCAATCATTGTTTCTGGAGAGTTGGGATCAAAACCTTCGTATTTTTGTTTATAATCTTTCTCCATAGTAATTACGGCATTCTCCTTTTTGGCCGCTTCAAGATTTGAAGCAATTTTGTTCATCCCCATAACATAAGTTTCAGTACCGTCTGCCGCTAAATTTCTATTAGCATTACAGTGTATAGAAACAAAAATATGTGAATCTGCTCTGTTGGCAATATTGGCACGTTCTACTAAATCGATAAAAATATCTGTTTTTCTTGTGTATATGACATCTATCTTTTGATAAGATTCCAATATTTTACCCACTTTCAAAACAATAGCTAATGCAATATTTTTCTCAACTCTTCCACTATAATTCGCACCAAAATCATGAGCGCCGTGACCGGCATCTAATGTGACTTTAAAATCATTGGATTGTCCATAACCATGAACTGCCAACATCACTATTAAAAATGTGAATGCAATTTTTGTTTTTTTTAAGATATTCATCTAATAGTTAATTTTATTACAAGAGTTACATTATAAATTTATGTTTTGATTATTTTTGCCGAAAATTATAGTAATTTTGGCTCAAATATATTCGAGTCTTCATTTTACAAAAATAGTATTTAAACCTTTGCGTACAAACTTATTTAATATCGTTTTACTATCAATTTTCCTATCTTTAGGCTACACTAATTTATATTCTCAAGATATAAAAAAGAAACAGACAACTATTCCTGCTAATAAACAAGAAGTTAAGAAACCTGTTGAGAAAGATACAACTAAAAATCCTATAGCTGAAATACCAACAGATACTGTAAAATTAGACACTATCAAAGTTAAAAAAGTTTTTCTGAACGGACAGGTGAAATACAAATCTGATGACTATGCCAAAATTGAGCAGAAGAAAAAACTCATTACTTTATATGATAAAGCTGAATTATACTACCAAGATGTTGAGTTAAAATCGGGTATTATAGTTATGGATTATGAAAAAAATGAGGTATATGCCGGCCGAATTAAAGATTCTCTTGGTAACTATACTCAATTTCCTAATTTTAAGCAAGGCGGAAATGAAATACAGCCCGATTCAATCCGCTTTAATTTTAAAACAAAAAAAGCTTTAATTTGGAATTCCAGAACCACTCAAGGCGAGTTTAATGTAAAGGCTGCAATTACTAAAAAAGAAAATGATTCTGTTTACTTTCTAAAAGGTGCAAGATTTACTACAGCAAAAGACGTTGATAATCCTGAATATTATTTTCAAACTAATAAGATAAAATTTATTCCTGGAAAAAAAATTGTTACTGGTTCCACTTATATGGTAATTGCGGGCGTTCCTACACCAATATACCTGCCTTTTGCTTATTTCCCATTATCAAAAGAAACCAGTGTATCAGGAATTATTCTGCCTTCGTATAACGACTCTAACACCAAAGGTTTTTCACTACAAAACGGCGGTTATTATTTTGCGCTAAGTGATCATTACAACTTAACCGTTGTTGGGGATTACTACACGAATGGAAGTTATGCCTTGGGAGCACAGTCATCATATGCTAAAAGGTACAATTTTCAAGGGAATGTAAATATTAGATTCGAGAACAATATTGTCAGCGAAAGAGGGTATCCTGATTATTCCAAAACAAAGATATACAATATCCAGTGGTCACATTCACAAGACTCAAAAGCTAATCCAAATTCAACTTTTTCAGCTTCTGTGAATCTGGGAAGCAGTGAATATTTCAAACAGACAATCAATCAAATCAATGTAGGTTCCTCATTAAACAATACTTTGAGCTCTTCTGTGTCCTACAGCACCGTTTTCCATACAGTACCGGAAAGCAGAATATCGCTTACGGCTACTCACTCTCAAAATACCAATACAAAAGAGATTAACATGACCCTTCCTACGCTACAATTTAGCGTAGACCGTATTTATCCATTTGCAAAAAACGATGGTGCAAAAAAAGGTTTTTTCAAGAATATAAACCTCCAGTACAACTTGAATGGAAAAAACAGCTTCATTACAACGGATTCATTATTTTTTAAACCCGAAATGTTTCAAAATGCTGATATTGGATTCCAGCATTCTCTTCCTTTAAGTACCAACTTTAAAGTTTTTAAACATTTTAGTGTTTCAACTTCATTAAACTATGATGAAGTATGGTATTTTAAAACTATCGAGAAACATTATGACGATCAATTAGCGACAGTGGTTACTAAAGATGTAAATGGTTTTGATTCTTTTAGAACTTACAGCTCTTCAACAAGTGTTGGAACAACTATTTACGGTACTTTTAATTTTGGTGATGATAAAAAAATAAAATCGATAAGGCACGTAATGAGACCAGCAATTTCTCATAGCTATACTCCAAGTTTCGAGAAATATTATGATACCTACGCAACTGACGGAAGTGGGCGTATGCAAAAAGATTACACCCGGTTTGAAGGCGGTATGTATGGATCACCAGGACTGAACAGTTCAAATTCCATTGGATTCAACCTTAGTAATACTTTTGAAGCAAAAGTCACGGACAAGGACAGTACCAAAACCGAAGCAAAAAAAATAATGCTATTGAATAACTTAAATTTGTCAACCAGTTATGATATAAATGCTACAACTCTGGCATGGGCACCAGTAAGAATAAGCGGAGGAACACAATTTTTCGACAATAAATTGAGTGCCAATTTTGGAACCACATTAGATCCTTATGCTATTGATAATTCAGGAACCCGAATTAATACATTCAATATTGATAATGGCGGAAGTCTTTTTAGAATGACAAGTGCCAATTTGACAATGAATTATTCACTAAGCAGCAAAGGAGACAAAAAAGACAAACCTGATTCACAGGCTGCAAGAAATGGTGGTCGGGAAGATGATTTATTTGGTTCGGATATTGATACAGGAAGCGAACGAAAAAACAGCCAATTTAGCGATGATGATGAAACTGAAGATACTGTTTCAGAATTTTTTAGATCAAAACTGCCTTGGGATATGACGTTTGCTTATTCCCTAACATACGGAAATAACAATAGGGAGAAGAAAATAACCGGAAATTCCATTATGATTTCGGCCAATACCGATTTAACTCCAAAGTGGAAAGCAGGTATCTCTACTGGATATGATTTTGTTCAAAATGGTGTTACCTTTACACAATTGCGTTTTGAAAGAGATTTAATGAGCTGGAGAATGGATTTTAACTGGACTCCATTTGGAGACAACACAAGCTGGAATTTTTATATTGGAATTAAATCAGGTATTCTTAGCGATATTAAATGGGAAAAAAGAAAACAAAACTTCTAGTTTCTTTAATTACAATTGTAGCTAATTGTAAAAATGATAAATGTTTATCCTTGAACCCATTACTTCACTTAATTTTATTTTCATAAGAGTTCAGTGAATTTCATTTGAAGCGGAGTCTTTTGCATATTTTATTTAAAAAGTAAAAGATATAATGGGGAATAGTTACAATATTTTAAAAAAAAACTTAATCTTTTGATTATTAAATTAATATATAACATCAAAGTCTAATCTATCAAAAAATCCATATATTATGAAAACAATAATCTACACTGAGAAAGCTCCAGCACCAATTGGTCCATACAGCCAAGCTGTTTTAAAAGGAAATACTTTATACACTTCTGGTCAAATTGCATTAAATCCAGCGACTATGGAATTGGTGACTGATACTATTGAATTGGAAACTAAACAAGTTATGGAAAACATGAAAGCCGTTCTTGAAGCTGCAGGAATGACTTTTGAAAACGTTGTTAAAACAAGTATTTTTATCATGAACATGAATGATTTTGGAAGTATCAATACTGTTTACGGATCTTATTTTAACGAAAAAACCGCTCCAGCTCGTGAAACGGTTCAAGTGGCTTGTCTGCCAAAAAATGTAAATGTAGAAATCTCTATGATTGCAGTGCTATAGCATCTATTAACAATTGTGCTGTTGCTTCATTTGTTGCTAACGGCACATTGTGAACATCACAAACACGTATAAGCATGTTAACATCTGCTTCATGAGGGTGGCTTGAAAGAGGATCCTTAAAGAATAAAACCATCTGTGTTTTACCTTCGGCTACCCTTCCAGCTATTTGAGCATCACCCCCCAAAGGACCTGAAAGCATTCTTGTGGTTTTAAAACCTGCTTCTTCAGCTCTTCCGCCTGTAGTTCCTGTTGCTATAAATTTTATTTTTTCCTGCTGTAACAATTCACGGTTTTTAATCAAGAATTTCACAATATCTTCTTTTTTACCGTCATGAGCAATAATTGCTATCTCCATATCTTAACTGTTTGCAACGTGATAAGCAATTAAACCATCAATAGGTCTTCTTAACACATTACCTAACTGTAGTTCATATTTTTCAAAAATTTCGGCTAATTCCTCTTTTAAATAAAAAGCAATAGAACCTACAAAATGTACTGGTACTTCTTTACAGTTTTCGTACTGCTTGATATAGTTTTTAATAAAAGATTTCATTGCCTTGAATATTATCTTACGGCAAAATTCATGCTGTTTGTTTTGAATTAAAAATTTAGCAAAAGTAGCAAGATATGCATTTGGATTTGGCTCTTTGTATAATTTATTTTTGATATAATCTGGTTCTAGATTATACTCTTTTTCAAATACTTCAGCTAATTCTTTTGGCATTTTGTTAAAATAGTATTTTCTAATTAACTCTTTTCCAAAAACATTTCCGCTACAATCATCCATTACAATATAACCTAATGACTGTACTTTTTGTTCTAAAACTTTACCGTCAAAATAACTGCAGTTTGAACCAGTACCAAGAATACCAACAATCGCGCTTTCTCCTTTTGGAGTAGTAGCAAAAACAGCAGCATAAGTATCTTCTTCAACAACCACTATGGCATTCGAAAAATATTCTCTAAAAATTTCAGAAAGCATCTTTTTCATTCTGTCAGTTCCGCATCCTGCACCATAGAAAAATAAGTGGGTGGCAGTTTTCTTATTCTGTAATATATCAAAACGGTCATTTAAGCGGTCTATAATCTCATCACCGTTAAGAATTTCTGGATTTAAACCTAATGTTTGTGTGGTAAACATAACTTTTCCGTCATCATCTATCGCAATCCAATCTGCTTTAGTAGAACCACTGTCAACTATTAATTTCATATTATTTGGTTTGTTTTATTGGTTTATGATTTTTGTTATCCAATATAAGGTATCTTTTTAAAATACTTGAGGAAACAAAATAACAAAATCCCATTAATTTGAATTAATGGGATTTTGTAAAATTATAAAATTTATTTTAGTGAACTGATATGAACAGCTAAATCAATCAATTTACTTGAATAACCGTACTCATTATCATACCAAGATACCAATTTAAAGAAAGTTGAATTTAAACCAATTCCTGCAGTAGCGTCAATGATTGAAGTTCTTTTATCAGAAATAAAATCTTGAGATACAACAGCATCTTCGGTATATCCTAAGATACCTTTCATTGTAGTTTCAGAAGCTTTTTTCAAAACCGCCATAATTTCTTCATAAGAAGTTTCTTTGGCAACTTTTACAGTTAAATCTACTGTAGAAACGTCAGCTGTAGGGACACGGAAAGCCATACCAGTTAATTTTCCATTCAATTCTGGAATAACTTTTCCAACCGCTTTTGCAGCACCAGTTGATGAAGGAATGATGTTTATGCTTGCAGCACGTCCGCCTCTCCAGTCTTTTCTAGAAGGTCCGTCAGCAGTCATTTGAGTTGAAGTTGTTGCGTGAACAGTTGTCATCAAAGCTTCAACAATTCCAAAATTATCGTGAATAACTTTAGCTAAAGGAGCTAAACAGTTTGTAGTACAAGAAGCGTTAGAAACAACAATATCAGAAGCTTTTGCAGTTTCATGATTTACTCCCATTACAAACATTGGAGCATCTGCAGACGGAGCAGAAATAATTACTTTCTTAGCACCACCTTTAATGTGCTCATTTGCAGTTTCGATAGTTGTGAAGATACCAGTACATTCAGCAACTACATCAACACCAACTTCATCCCATTTTAAGTCAGCTGGATTTCTTTCGGCAGTAATACGGATGTTTCTTCCGTTTACAAAAAGTTTTCCTTCTTTTACTTCTACTGTTCCATCAAAACGACCGTGAACTGAATCATATTTTAATAAGTAAGCTAAGTGATCAACATCTAATAAATCATTAATTGCTACTACTTCTATATTATCTCTATTGAAAGATTCTCTGAAAACAATTCTTCCAATTCTACCAAATCCGTTTATTCCTAATTTTACTTTTGACATTGTATTAAATTTAAATTATTTATTTTATTTTACTTTCTTAATTTTTAATTTTAAATCGACATAATATCTGATACGCGGAGTAATTCCTGATCAATTTCAGTATGTCCTTTAATCGCTTGTTCTAAAGGTGTAAGCGCAATTTTATCAGCCAATAAACCAACCATATAGTTAGATTTTCCTTCTAATAAACATTCTACAGCTTTTACTCCCAAACGGCTGGCCAAAACTCTGTCAAAACAGGATGGAGCCCCTCCTCGCTGCATGTGACCTAATACAGATACACGTACATCATATTCTGGGAAATTAGACTCAACATAATCCTTTAGTTCAAAAACCGTTTTACCAATTTTATCCCCTTCAGCAATTACAACTATACTTGAAGATTTTCCTGCTGCTTTACTTTTTCTCAAAGAATCTAACAAACGCTCTAATCCTAAATCCTCTTCCGGAATAAGAATTTCCTCTGCACCTGCGCCAATTCCAGCATTCAATGCGATATGACCTGCATCACGACCCATAACTTCAATAAGGAACAATCTGTTATGTGAACTTGCAGTATCACGAATTTTATCAATTACTTCAACAACTGTATTTAAAGCAGTATCATAGCCCAAAGTATGGCTTGTACCAAATATATCGTTGTCAATAGTTCCTGGAATTCCCATTACTGGAAAATTATATTCTGAATTAAACAACAAAGCCCCAGTAAAAGAACCGTCACCTCCGATTACTACTAAAGCATCAATACCAGCTTTCACGAGGTTTTTATGAGCTTTTTCACGTCCTTCAGGTGTTTTAAAATCCATTGACCGTGCCGATTTTAAAATAGTCCCTCCTTTATTTACAATGTTATTTACACTTCGGGGCCCCATTTCTTTAAAATCCCCTTCAATCATTCCTTGATAGCCTCTATAAATACCGACACATCCTATGTTATGAAAAGCACATGTTCGCACAACAGAACGAATGGCAGCATTCATTCCTGGAGAGTCTCCTCCAGAGGTAAGTACACCTATCTTTTTTATTGTTTTTGACATTTTTTTAAGTATTAAAGTGTAAATTTAGCAAATATCCAAGAAATTTTAGGGGTGCTTTCTAACATTTTAATAAAATAGTTAAAATTCAAACGTTTTCGTTGATAAGTTTTTTTTATCCAAAAAAACAGGCATTTATTTCTATTTTAAAATCCAAATTACAGACCGTAGGATAAGCTTTCTATATAAAAAAATGACCAAAAAAAAGGATTAATCCTCCTCTGGAAGAACAGCGTCTTGGTTTACTTTGGGCTTGTCTGCTTTTGGAGATTCAGGTTTAGTAAAATTTATAAAATCAGGATTTATATTAGAATCAGAGTCTGCTTCTTTTACATCCTCTTTATTCTGATTCTTTAATTTATTATTATTAAACATTTTATCTACTAATTCTCTAAAAGTATCAAAATCGACTTCGTAGGAAATACCTATACCTTGAGTATATCCTATATCCTGCCCAATATAATTGATGTCATTTTCTTTATTGAAAAAATGGAGGTTAAAAGAGCCATCTTCATTCATTCTGTATTTGACATCAATATCACCAACTATAGAACTTTCACGAACCCCGCCAAAAGGAACTCCAATTTTTCCATTTATAGTAATTCTTTCATTCACTTTTGAAGAAACAATTGCTTCAAATCTGCCATCAGTTTGTGAGCTCGGTCTATTATCCGGTGAAACAACATTAAAATTCATTTCAAATTTGTCGTCTGTTGACTGCACTATATTTCCAAGCATACTAGATGCCGTTTCGTACAAACTGGATGCCATAGCCTGACTGGAACCGTCTTTACTCAAGAAACTCCCTGTTGATAATAAATACAGAGCTTGTGTCTGTCTCACATCTTTATCTGACAATTCAGATTCCAGCTCGGATTTCATAACGCTTTTAATAGTTGGAAAATCAATCATAAAATCAGGTTCCGGATGAGACAAATCACCATGAATCCCAATAACTACTTCTACATCAATTTTTTTATTGACACTTGAATTCTCCAGTAGTAAAGCAGGATTTGCAGATGTTTTATATACAGCCTCAAGATTCAATTGTGCCCTCATAGGATTACCCTCCCATTCAATAGAACCTCCCTTTCTAACATTGAACTTTTTATCTATTAATCCGCCATATTTAAAGTTATAAGTACCATCATAAGGCAAGAAATCACCCCACATTCTAAAATCACCTAAAGTATTGATTTTAAATAAAAGGTTTCCATTTCCTCTGCCTTTCATACCGTGCCCTGAATTCCTGTCCAAAATAACTTCAACCTCGGCATTTGGTGTGATCTCTAAATCAAATTCTAATTCAAGACCATTATAATTTCTAGTTTTTTCAACTATACCTTTTTGCAGATTGAATTTTTCTTTAGGTGTAATAAAATGTATAAAGCTGTTTTCACTAACACTTTCTGCATTATTTATTGGTATTTTAAGAATTGTCCCTTTTTCAGATTCAGCATCTACCTTTATAAACAACCCGTTTGCAGGGCCTTTAATTGTTGCATTTCCATTAATGAATGCGGTTCCAAAGTAAGCAGCATCTTCACTGTCCTGAGTATCTAGTACAAGAAGCCTTTTAGAACTTATAGCGAGATCCAGCTTCCAATCCGAAAAATTCTTATGCTCCACTACTCCATTCAGACTCCCGGTTGTCTTGTGTTTGGTATCGGTCAGTGTATTATTTCTAAAAAGAAATTTTTCGTCTGTCAAATCAATAATAGTTCTGTCTTTTAAAGCATAATCCACATTCAGATAGGGTACACTCAAGCCTCCTTCATTTACAAAAAGACGCCCATTAATATCTGGCTTTTTTACCGATCCTCCAATAGTCGCATTCCCAGATACCATCCCTCTTATATTAGAAATAACATCGCCTCCTAGAGAACTTAATGTTGCCAAATTGAATCTGTCAAATTTAAAATTCAAATCAAATAATGTCTCTTTGTTTACAATTTCAAAATTTCCGTCTGCGCTAAAGGATTCAAAGTCTTCATTTTCGATAGTTGAATATAAAGTGAATTTTTTTAAATTTTCATCTCCTTTTATATCAAATTTTAAAATACCAAGATCATAGTTATTAACTTTCAATCTATCAATAACTAAAGAAGCAGTGGGCTTATAAACGAGGTTATTTTGATTAAAATTAATTTTACCGTTTAAATTTCCATTAATATCAAAACTTTCCTGAGCCGATGTTAATGCATTAATATCAAAATCTTTAAACTCAAGATTAATATCTTTATATGAACTGCCTTTAAATTCACCATTGAGCTTTATTTCCTGCTCTTTATTGGAAAATATAAAATCATCAAGTTTAAAATCAGTTAATTTTTTATCGAAAACCAGTCGGTTATTAGATAAATTCTGTTCATTCAAAAACCATAAATTATTTTTTAATTTAATCTCCGATTTACTGAATCCTATTACATTTTTATTATCCTTATCAATGGTATGATATAAATCCAGATTAAAATAATCGTTACCTTTTGAACCTCCTTTAAACTCAGTCCTGAAAAACAAAGTATCTTTTGAAGTGACATTGATTAAACTAAAATCCCGAATTTTATACATCTTAGTTTTAATGCTGTCCAATTCGACATATGCGTTGTATAATGGATTTTTATTATCAATAGTAACCCTAATATTATCAAAAGAATTATCTGCAGCTTTTATAGTTGGGGAATTAAAATTAAACTTAAATTCGTTAATATCTGAATTAATAATTCCTTTTACCACTGTGTTTTCACTTATCTCCATTTCTGGAAAAAAAACTTCAACAATTTTGCTATAGACTTCAAAATTAAATTTTAAAAACTGTCCTTTTCTTACTTTTATAGGTTTGTAGTTAGTATACAGACTACCTAAAGAATTAGCAATCAGACCATTTAATTCCGCAAATTTAAAGTTCCCCACAATTGTACCATTCGTTATATCTGGAGCACTGATTTTTATCGTACGGATTCTTTTTTCATCAAAACTTGAATTTAAATTAAAATCATTAAACTGATATGTGCTTTTTGGGTTAATATAAGTAGCATTATTTACATAAATATTGCCATGAAGGTTCTCAATTGAATTTCCCTGTACGTAGACAATAGCTTCACCTTTAAATTGAGAAATTGAATCGCTTACAAAATTCAGTTTATGCAATTCTGCATTATCCACTTTTATCTGAAAATCATATTGGCTTTCTTTTTTGCTGAAATTAACCAAGCCTTCAAAATTCATTTTCAAATTAGGGTCATTTACAATAATTGATCCTTTATAGATTGGCAGTTTAAAATTACCGTTTATTGCTATGTTTTTGTAATCATAACCATTATAAGCAAAATGAGAAACATTTCCTTTTAACGAAGTATCCAAATACTTTTCAGAAAAACCTTTACCGTCAACATCAAGATCCAAACTTACTTTTGACAACCTCTTATTATCTAACAGATTGCCAATATTAAAATCATGCAAAACTACATACCCCTTGTAAGCTGCTTTGTCACTTTGATCCATATCATTGATTGTAAACTTAGCAGTTACCGCACCCAAAGCTGTTTTTGAAGTAAGATTTGCGTGAATAGAAGTTGTAGTAAGCTGTGCATTTCCAACCAATGAAACAGCACCAAATTTCTTTATAATAACTGGAAGTTTTTTTCCTAAAACATTAGGCATTAAGCTTACTAAATCAGTATAATTAGTACTTAAGTGGTCAAACTTTCCGTTCATGTAGAATTTTTGATCTTTGCTACCCAAAAGGTTTTTAAAATTTATAAAACCCATTAATCGTGTGCCTCTATTATCATTTAAGCTCAGATCCAAAAGTTTTAAATTATTCAAAGTCCCAGTAATATGACTTTTAAGCTTAAAAACCCTATTCCTGCCTAGTTCATTGTAAAAACAGCGAACATCATTAGAAGCAATTTTTGCAGATTTTAGTTTTAAATCAAATTCTACCTTGTTTTCAAAATCTGAAAAATCGTCGATTTCATAATTCAATGCAGCATAACCTTTAACATTAGATTCTTCGGTTTTCAGCTCCATTTTATCTAGTATCATGTTGTGCTGCGTAAAACTGTAATTTCCTTTTAAGCTTTTAACGTATACTCCTCTGTGATCCAAAAAAGACATTTTTTGAATATTAGCATATATTTCGGGACCGTAAACTTTGAAATTAGTAACTGCAATTTTTAATCTGGTAAAATCGACAGATGTGGGAGTTTCATGATTTTCGTCAGACAAAATAAATCGACCGTTTGACAAATCAATACTTGTGGCTGTTAATAAAAAAGGTTTCTTGGAAGGTGTCTTGCTTGTACCGAAAGCATCTATAAAATAATCTAGATTTGTCTTTTTTTCCTTTCTGTAAGTTTTTAAATTAAAAAGAACCCCATCAAGAGAAATATCATTAAAAAGTAAATCTCCGTCTAATATTTTCTTGGCTCCAAGAACAGAAGTATTTATTCTTTTTACATAAATTAAAGTATCTTTATGATGATCAATGATTAAAACTTTTTTAAGCTTAACTCCTCCAAAAAGAGTTAGCTGTACTTCGTTAATATTCATATTAATTCCAAAGTCTTCATTGATACTTTTCATGAAATACCGTGCCAGCTTTGTTTGAACAAAAGGCGTTGTAATGGCAATAAAAAGTACTAACAAAAGTAATATTAGTCCAACGAAAGTACGGAATACTATTTTTTTAATCTTTTTGATATGTGTTTGTTTTTGCTTTTTTGGTATAAATAAATAATTTGCCTTTAGAAATGGCAATATCTTAACTAAAAATCTTTAATTTTGGCCAGCTGTAAAAATACTCTTTTTATGGTAATACATCAAATATACTTCAAAAATCATCTGTTTATATGCAAATTCCTGAGGTTTTTATACTTGCCATAGAAAGTTCATGTGATGATACTGCCGCCGCTGTATTATGTAACGATAAAGTGCTGTCTAATGTTGTTGCCAATCAGTTAATTCATAATCAATACGGAGGTGTAGTTCCTGAACTGGCTTCGCGTGCACATCAGCAAAATATAGTTCCTGTTATTGAAGCTGCATTAAAAAAAGCAAATATCAAAAAAGAGCAGTTATCAGCAATAGCTTTTACACAAGGCCCAGGACTTATGGGATCACTTTTGGTCGGGAGCTCATTTGCAAAATCAATGGCTTTGGCATTAGGAATTCCTTTAATAGCGGTAAACCACATGCATGCCCATATTCTGGCTCATTTTATAGATGAAGAAGGTTTTGACAAACCTGAATTTCCTTTTTTGGCGTTAACTATTAGTGGCGGACATACTCAGATTGTCAAGGTTGATGATTTTTTTGATTTAACAATCATCGGAGAAACCACAGATGATGCTGTAGGAGAAGCTTTTGACAAAAGTGCCAAAATATTAGGACTACCCTATCCTGGCGGTCCTTTGGTCGATAAATATGCCCAATCAGGAAATCCAAAAGCATTTCCTTTTACTAAACCAAAGGTTCCCGGATTAGATTTCAGTTTTTCAGGACTTAAAACAGCTATTTTATATTTTATTCAAAAGAAAAAAATTGAAAATCCTGCTTTTGTTGATGAAAACATAAATGACATCTGCGCATCGATTCAGCATACAATTATTGAAATTTTGATGGATAAATTAAAAATGGCTGTGAAGGAAACAGGCATTAAGCAGATTGCAATCGGAGGCGGTGTTTCTGCCAATTCCGGAATTAGAAATACACTGAAAGCAACCGAAGAAAAATACGGGTGGAAAACATTTATCCCTAAATTTGAATACACAACCGATAATGCTGCAATGATTGGAATTGTAGGTTACCAAAAGTTCTTATCACAAAAATTTGAAACAGCAGATGTTGTTTCTAAAGCAAGAATACAATTTTAATTATGCAGTTATTTTATAATCCAGCAATAAACGAAACTACCGAAACTTTTTCTTTTGATAAAGAAGAAAGCAAACATATTATTAAAGTATTGCGCAAAAAAGACAGCGACATTCTTCATGTAACTAATGGACTAGGGTTATTGTTTAAAACACAAATCACATTAGCATCAGACAATAAATGTACTGTTAAAATAGTATCTGTTGAAAAGACAGAAGCACCAAAATACAAATTGCATCTTGCAGTTACACCAACAAAAATGAATGACCGCTATGAATGGTTTCTTGAAAAAGCAACCGAAATTGGCATACATGAAATCACTCCAGTTTTTTGTGACCGCTCTGAAAGAAAAGTTATTAATATTGAAAGATTTGAAAAAATCATTCTTTCGGCCATGAAGCAATGCAATCAGATGTATCTTCCAAAATTAAATCCTGCTGTCACTTTTAAAGAGTTTTTGAAGATAGAAAAAACTGGAACAGCATTAATCGCACATTGCGAGGAGACCAATAAAAAAACGTTAAAATCTGTAGTTGTACCCAACACGGATTATACCATACTAATTGGACCAGAAGGTGATTTTTCGAACAAAGAAATCGAACTGGCACTTGAAAACAGCTACATTCCAGTATCTTTGGGAGAAACACGATTAAGAACAGAAACCGCAGCTATTGTAGCCTGTCATAGTGTAGTTTTTACTAATGAAGATTAGATTAAAAGTATGAAAAAAGTATTATTTGCTTTATTATTCATTTCCTTTACTTGTTTCTCACAAGAAATTGCTTTGTTAAAATACAGCGGTGGCGGCGATTGGTATTCGAATCCAACCTCTTTGGCTAATTTAATAAAATATTGCAATACAAATATTAATACGCAGATAAAATCAAAACCGAGAACTGTCGAGCCTAGCAGTCCAGACTTGCTTTCTTATCCGTTCGTACACATGACAGGGCATGGAAATGTTGTATTTAGCGATGCTGATGTAACTAATCTCAGGAAATATTTATTGGCGGGAGGATTTCTTCATATTGATGATAATTACGGTATGGATCAGTACATCCGCAAGGAAATTAAAAAAATATTCCCTAATAATAACTTAATCGAGATTCCATCCAATCATCCGATTTTTCAAAAACCATTTGTATTTGCAAACGGTCTGCCGAAAATTCACGAACATGACGGCTCACGTCCTCAAGCTTTTGGAATTTTTATAGAAAACAAACTCGTATTGCTCTATACCTATGAATGCGATCTTGGCGATGGCTGGGAAGATACTGAAGTTCATAATGACCCTCTGGAAGTACGCGAAAAAGCTTTAAAAATGGGTGCTAATATTATTAGTTACATTTTTGCAAATTGATTCTGCTTTAAGACGTTAATCCCTCACTTATTATTCTGTAGAAAAACTTTATAACTGTAATAAAGTTTTTTTAATTACAAAACCTAAAATTTTAACAAGTGTAACACTATCAATTAATCAAGCATTTAACATAAAAGCAAAATCAAAACTATGTTTTAACAATATTAATCCTGCGTATAAATGCTCAATCTACTATTTTAGCCCCCAATAGAATAAGAGATTTTCAAAAAATTACAAAAAAACCCGTTAATAAAACTTGTTATTCATGTGTTATTGTTATAAAATTGTAAAATATTAACCAAACAAACAATTTTACAACAAATTTTTTATTATTATGAAAAAACTAATTTTATTAACAATTACGGGATTAATGTTGTTTTCCTGTCAAAACGACCAAAACGAAATTACAACTGAAACAGCTGTTGCTGCACAACGAAAATGTGCATCACAAGATGTGTTAGCAGAACAACTGAGAGCTGATCCTACATTAATGACACGCATGAATGAAATTGAAAAGTTTACACAAAAAGCAATACTAACCAAGCGTCTAGTTAATGGGAAAATCGAAATTCCTGTGGTTGTCAATGTTCTATACAGAACTACTGCTGAAAATATTTCTGCTACACAAATTCAATCTCAAATTGATGTTTTGAATAAAGATTTTAATGCTTTGAATTCTGACTATAACACTGTACCTGCTTTATTTTCAGGAGTTAAAGCCAATGTAGGAATTACATTTGTATTGGACCAAGTAGTGAGAAAATCAACTACAAAAACTTCATGGGGAACAAATGATGCAATGAAAAAAACAAGCACAGGCGGTCTTGCGCCAATCTCTCCAACTACAAAACTTAATATGTGGGTTTGTACTATTGGAAACGATATTCTTGGATATGCACAATTTCCTGGAGGAGCTTCGGCTACTGATGGAGTTGCCATTGATTCTAGATATTTTGGATTATCTGGATCGGCAAATGCGCCCTTCAATCTAGGAAGAACTGCTACTCATGAGGTGGGACACTGGATGAATTTAAGACACATTTGGGGTGATGCTACTTGTGGAAGCGACTTAGTATCTGATACACCTTCGCACAATGAAGCCAACTATGGTACTCCTGCTTATCCGCATTATAGTACATGTTCAGGAACTCCTGTTGAAATGACAATGAACTATATGGATTACACAAATGACAATGCAATGTATATGTTCTCTACAGGACAAAAATCTAGAATGTCTGCAATTTTCTTGTCCGGTGGCTCAAGAGCATCTTTCAGACTTTAAATTAATCTGCCATTATTTATAAGAACTCGCCACTTGTTGGCGAGTTTTTTTATCTTTATAACCTGAGTTCAGTTATAACTGCAATTATTTTTGATAATTAATCTTTCGAAAAACAAATACAGCAGCTTAAAATTAAATAGTACTCAGATATATAACTAAATACATCTATATGATTACATCCAAAATTATAGCAAATGGCATTGTAAGAGCAATTGTTCTTTTAATCTTAACTGCATTACTGCTTTATTTTCTATATCAAATTCAGAATATATTAATTTATCTTTTGGTTTCACTGATGCTGACTCTAATCGGTTCTCCTATTTTAAAATTTTTGAAAGAAAAGCTAAAATTCAAGCACACATTAGCTACGATAGCGGTTTTATCTATTTACTTTTTGATAATATTTGGTTTTATAATGATGTTTATTCCTTTGATAATTTCGCAGGGACAAAATTTATCTCTTTTGAACACAACTGAAATTGAGAGAAACAGCTTAGAACTTATTCAAAAGATAAACACTTTCCTGGAACAGCATCATATCGATTCAGCCAAGGTATTTAATCCTAACAGCTTTAAATCTTTCTTTAATTTTAATACTGTGCCAAATTTTTTAAATTCTGTTATCGGAACAATCAGCGGGTTTGGGATGGGATTTGGTTCTATTCTGTTCATTACTTTTTTCTTTCTCAAAGACAGATCAATTTTTTTGGAAGGAGCCAAATTATTAATTCCCGATTCTCATGAAGAAAAAATATTAAACTCAGTAGAAAAAATTAACCTGCTGCTATCCCGATATTTCATCGGATTATTAATACAGCTGTTTATTGTTTTCATATTATATACCATTGTTTTATTTATTTTTGGAATACCCAATGCCTTAGTAATTGCTTTTTTATGTGCCGTTTTAAACATCATCCCTTATTTAGGACCTTTAATTGCTTCGGTATTTGCAGCAATTTTGACGATGCTAAGTAATTTAGGTTCTGATTTCCAATCCGAAATTTTGCCTACAACTATTTATGTATTAATAGGTTTTTGGATAGTGCAGTTAATAGACAATAATTTTTCCCAGCCAATTATTTTTTCCAAAAGTGTAAGTTCTCATCCTCTCGAAATATTTCTGGTAATACTGATTGCCGGTTTCTCTTTTGGAATTTTAGGAATGATTATAGCCGTCCCGTTATACACCATTTTGAAAGTAATCAGTAAAGAATTTTTCCCTGACAATGAGTTTATACAAAACATAACAAAAAATATATAAAATTGAACTTAGACATTTTAGATCCTAAAATACAGGAATTTATAAATTTGAATATTGGAGTTTCTGTTTCAAAATTAGCACTTCAAAAAAATCCATTCCAAACTGTCGAATGGATTTCAATTTTAAATCAAATCGCTGCAAAATCAAAAGCAAAAGATAAACTTCCAACTTGGTTCTCGACTCCAAATATTATTTATCCAAGTAAAATTTCGGTAGAACAGACTTCTTCTGAAATAACAGCCCAGCACAAAGCATCGATTGTTTCGGGCGAAAACCTAATTGATTTAACCGGAGGATTTGGCATTGATGATTACTATTTTTCTAAAAAAATAAAAAACGTTATACATTGCGAAATTAACAATGAACTGTCTGAAATAGTACATCACAACTTTAAACAATTAAATAATAAGAATATCACCTGCTACGCTGGAGAGAGTAATGAAACATTATCAAAATTAAATACAAAATGGGACTGGATATACATTGACCCATCAAGAAGAAATGATACTAAAGGTAAAGTTTTTATGCTAAAAGACTGCTTGCCTAATGTCCCGGATAATCTGGATTTTTATTTTGAAAAAACCAATTTAATTTTAATAAAAACAGCACCAATACTTGATATTTCAGCAGGAATCAATGAATTAAAATATATTAAAACAATACATATAATTGCTATTGACAACGAAGTAAAAGAATTGCTGTGGGAATTAAATAAAGATTATAATAGGACTATTACTATTAAAACAGTAAATCTTGTAAAAGAAAAAACTGAGACTTTTGAATTTAATTTAGATGAAAATCAGTTACAGCCAAGCTTTAGCTTACCGCAAAAATATCTTTACGAACCCAATAGTGCCATTATGAAATCAGGAGGTTTTGACGAAGTTGGACTGTTTTACAAACTAAATAAACTGCAAAAACACTCGCATCTTTACACTTCAGATGAATTAATAGCCTTTCCCGGCAGAATTTTTGAAATAGAAAAATACATTCCTTATAACAAAAGTGAAATGAAAAACTATCTGGAAAACCAGAAAGCAAATATCACTACCCGAAATTTTACAGATTCTGTAGAAACCATCCGAAAAAAATGGAAAATAAAAGAAGGCGGAAATTTATATTGTTTTTTTACAACTGATGAAAATAATAGTAAAATTGTTTTAATTTGCACCAAAATAAAATAAAAAATGAAATACATACTCGTTCTTGCATTCTGCTTTTTAAGTCTTTCTATTTTCGCTCAAAAACCTTGTGAATACGCAACAAATGTTAACGATTCCATAGGCACATACAAATCCACAAAAGAATATTTACTGCATGAAAAAGTCTTTGGAGGGAATTCAAATTACATTTTTGGCTCATTTGCATTAACCGATGGACTGCCAACATTCACACTGCAGTTTATTCAAAAAAGTAAAGATTTTGTAAAAGCTAATTGTTTTGACAAAAATTCAAAAATTTACCTGCAGCTACAAAACGGCAAAATCGTAACGCTTATACATATTGACCAATTGAACTGCGGATCACTAATTCGTGATGACAAAGGTTTTGACAACAGGGTAAAATCAGGAACTTTCATGTTTATAAAATAAAGCTACGACGAACTGAAAAAATCTCCTGTTATTTTGATGCGCATAAAATACCTGACAGATACAGAAGATTATATATTCAAAAAAGAATTCACTGCTGAACTGGACGGCAAAGTCTATCAGCCCGAAACTTATTTTATGAATAACATCCGCTGTATTGAGTAACTACCTGCTTATTTAAAATAAAAAACATTTTCAAATGAATCTAAATTCATACACTTGAAAATGTTTTTTATGCATTATAACTGTCTTGAGTCCTATTTTGCTTATCAGTATTGATAACATAATTTTTCACATTTCTCACAACGAGTGGAACAAGCAATCCTACTACAACCACTTCAACAAATGTAATTCCCGATTTATTTTCCGGTCCAATACATTTAAAAAAACTATTCTGCAATATCCTTTTCATCTAACGATTTGTATATTTTTTTAATTTAAAAAAATGAAATTATAGAAGTTGTTTAATCTGCTGTCCAAACAAACCTCTTTAACATCTCTTCATTTGCAATAGCAAATTATGATCAGGTCAATTTCATTATTTCAAATTAAAGCTGAATTTAAAAGCAAATTTAATACCTGCTGTTACCTTCAAATGGGGGTTAATTTTATCAAACTTTAAACCATTGTTTTTAAATGATTTAAAGCACTAAAGTAAAAATATAAATCAATTAAACAACAATATAATCGATTAAATACACGATTAACTTTTATTTATACATTTATTCTTACAATAAATATAACTACCAAGGATCTAGATGGTTACTATTTTTAACATTTGACAAGAAAATAACTAATTAAAGAAAGCATTTTGTAACTCTCTCAAGAAGAATAAAATAAAAAAGGAGCTTTTTTAAAAGTGTTTTTTAGGAAAAAAACTAATTGCATTGCCACTTAAAATTTGAAACCGTATCATTTAAGCCAGCTTTTAAGTTGTAATGCCACCATTCCGAATCAAAAGAATTAAAATGTTCTTTGATCATAATTTTTTTTAGCAGATTTCTGTTATTCCTAATTTGTTTAGAAAGACCTGTAAAATTATGCCCCGCTTCTTTACCAAAAAAATCAAAAGAAGTCCCCATATCTAGTTCTTTGCCTTCAAAATCTACCAGCGTAATATCCACCGCCCCTCCTCGATTGTGTATAGAACCCTTAGCCGGATTTGCAACATACTGCGGATCTGAAACAATAGCCCACATTCTTTTTTGAATATCCAAAGGACGGTAACAGTCAAATAATTTAATTTTAAAGCCTTTCTTCATAAATTTTTCATTTGCACGAAGTAGCGCTTTTACAGTCTTGTAGCGCAAATAACATTCGGCACAATCATAAACTTTAGATTTCAAAAAATTATCATCTGTGGAATATTTCATATCATAGGAAAAATCCTGACTGTAATCTTTCAAATTGACAAAAGTAGTATCATTAACTGGCTTCATTAGCTGGACAGCACTATTCGTTTGAGCAATACTGCTCTCAAAACAGGCAAAACACGCTAAAGCAAATAAAAGTTTCAAATGTGAAATCATATCAAATAAATTTTCTCTAAAAATAAGAAATTTAAAATAGCAACTTAAAAAATCATTGATAAAATAGCAGCTGTACAAGTATTTGGGCGAGACCTCATACCAATAAAAGAGCAAATTCATTTTGCGGTTATAGGCTCTTTCATTGGGATGCGGTCGGGCTATACGCGCTACTTTGGTAGCTTGCTTCTATCCCTCTCGCAAACAGCAAAAAAGGAAATAAGTTAATTACATTGAATTAGTTATACATTGATGTTTATCTAATATTTTTTTTTATAATTGCAATTGATTATTAATCTCTATTTTTGTTATGAAGTATTTTAAACTTACCAATTAAATTTCACTTCTTTTCAAGCAGAAGATTACACACAATCGCTTTTATACTGCCCTGATATCAAAATCAAATTTCATACATACTATGCGCAATCATCAGCTTTTACTTTTATTAACAGTCCTTTTTTTTAGTAGCTGTGATCAAAAAATAGCTAAGGATCAGCAGTTTAAACATACGAATGAATTGATAAATGAATCAAGTCCGTATCTTTTGCAACATGCCCATAATCCCGTTGATTGGAAAGCTTGGAATACCGAAAGTTTAGCCAAGGCTAAAGCGGAAAATAAGCTGATTATTATTTCTGTAGGCTATTCAGCCTGTCACTGGTGTCATGTCATGGAAAAAGAAAGTTTCGAAAATGATTCGGTAGCCAAATTAATGAACGACAATTTCATAAGTATAAAAGTTGACAGAGAAGAACGTCCAGATATAGACCAAGTATATATGAATGCCGTACAACTGATGACAGGTAAAGGTGGCTGGCCATTAAACTGTATTGCACTTCCTGACGGGCGTCCTATTTTTGGCGGTACTTATTTTACCAAACAGGAATGGATAAAAATGCTGACCGAAATTACTGCATTGTATAAAAATGACCCTCAAAAAGTGATATCCTATGCTGACAAATTAATGGACGGAATTAAAAAATCAGATTTAATTCAATTGAACACCAATGCAGTTGATTTTAAACCATCTGATGTAAATACAGCAGTAAAAAACTGGAAGGAAGTGATGGATTTTCATAATGGCGGTTTATTGGGTGATTCTAAATTCCCAATGCCAAAAGCACTGCATTTTTTATTGCGGTACAGTATCCAGAACAAGGACAAGTCTTTGCAGGGATATCTCAATAAGACACTAACAAATATGGCAAACGGTGGTCTTAATGACCCAATAGGAGGCGGTTTTTACAGATATACCGTCGATTCCGAATGGCATATTCCTCATTTTGAAAAAATGCTTTATGATAATGCACAACTGGTGAGTTTATATTCGGACGCTTATCTAGTAACCAAAAATGAATTATATAAAAAAAAGGCAGAAGAGACCCTAGCATTTACAGAGCGTGAACTCATGGCTTCAAATGGAGCTTTTTATTCTTCAATCGATGCTGACAGCAAAAACAAATTAAAAAAATTAGAAGAAGGAGCTTATTATACTTGGGAAAAAGAGGAACTGCAAAAAATATTAAAATCAGACTTTCCGCTTTTTCAAAATTATTACAATATCAATACAGCAGAATTGTGGGAAAACAATAAGTACATTTTATTTAAAACACAATCGAATATTGATTTTGCTAAAAAGAACAATATTTCAATAACCGAGCTTAATGCTAAACTCAAAAACTGGAAACAAACGCTTTTACAGGAAAGAAAAAAAAGATACAAACCTCATCTTGATGACAAGACGCTTACTTCTTGGAATGCCTTAATGATAAAAGGATATACAAATGCATACCGCAGTTTTAAAAACCCTCATTATAAAGAAATAGCTGTAAAAAGTGCTTCTTTCCTATTGAACAATCAGATTCAAAAAGACGGCAGTTTATACCATAGTTATAAAGATGGAAAGAGTAGTATAATTGGTTTTTCTGAAGATTATGCCAGTGTTATTGATGCATTTATTGCCGTGTACCAAATTACTTTAGATGAAAAATGGCTGACAAAAGCCAAAGAACTTACCGATTATTCGCTGAGCCATTTTCTAGATAAAAAAACCAGTATGCTTTATTTTACTTCCAACAGCTCTAAAAATCTGATTACCCAAAAAATGGAAATAAGAGATAATGTCATCCCTGCATCAAACTCTGTTTTTGCACAAAATCTGTTTCTTTTAGGACATTATTATTCTAATGCTCCGTATTCAAAAATTGCCAAACAAATGCTTCATAATGTAGCTGCCGATGCCGTAAAATCCCCTACAGAATACTACAACTGGCTCAACTTAATGTTAAATTATACTGGGAGTTATTATGAAGTTGCCATATCAGGAAAAGAGGCACACCAGAAAATAAATACTTTACAAACGTATTATTTACCAAATATTCTGATTGCAGGAGCTACAAAAGAAAGCAGTCTGCCTATTATGGAAAACCGGTTTATACCAAATGAAACTTACATCTATGTGTGTGTGGAAGGTGCCTGCAAAATGCCCGAAACGGAAGTCGCTACAGTTTTAACCAAATTGAAATAATTGATTTTTTTTGGAATGACTGAAAAATTGTACCTAACAGGTTTACAAAACCTGTTAGGATAACTTCTTATGAAAAGCATTACCAAATAAGAGATATAAGTTCATATAAGTCAATGCTTTTTACCCCAACTTAAATGAACTTATATCTCTTATATGGTTAAAAACTAACCTTGTTTTTAAGGATTAGGCACCATTAGTTTATTAGCAGAAATCTCACCGCTAGGAATTGGCCAGATATAATTACTGCTTGATACCAAAACCAATGGAGCTGTCCCTATGGATCCTTTTTTGGCAGGCAAAGTCTGCAGTCTTCTTTGCAAATCCATCAGTCTGAATCCTTCACCCAAAAATTCAATATCTCTTTCTTTCCATATTGTTGCCAATAATGCTTCTTTGGTACCAACCTCAGCATTAGAAAACACATAACTTGGATTAGATCGATTCCTTACGGCTGACAATAAAGCTGTCCCAGTAGCTAAGTCATCCTTATTGGTAGCGGCTTCGGCATAATTCAACAAAACTTCGGCATATCGAATTACAGGTACATAGTCGCGAAATGGGGCTGTTGTTATACTGAATTTTTTCAACACTTTTTGATTTGCTGCATTGATGCCAATTAAACCAGAGCGGGCATCGTCACTGGTATTCAAAGCTGGATCACTTGAGATACCAGCGGCAGTTAAAAATATAATGGGCTGTGCTAAATAATTAAATGCCAATGCATATTGGGAAGCTGGAGTTTCGGTAGTGGTATTAGCGAAAGGGATGCTAAAAACAGCTTCAGTACCTGTATAACTTCCTCCAAAAATGGCAGTAAAATTTGATTCCAGCTTATTCGTTAAATTTCCTTCTTTATATTCAAAAGGCGCTGTTGAAGATACTATTTTCTGGGATTCTAAAATTACTTTATCATAATTGGCCTGCACCAAATACACTCTGGTTTTCAGCGCTATCGCTGTGCTTTTTTTAGCTCTGGAAACATTCAGCAGCGGTGTGGTGTATTCAATAGGCAGATCATTTTCGGCCTCATCTAAATCTTTTAGAATTTGAGTATAAATTATCTCAATAGAACTGCGGGCCAAATCATTATTCCCAGATGTTGTAATGGGGGTCAATCGCAACGGCAGACCCAAACCGTTTTTATCTAAATTATAAGGTTTAGCATAGGTTTGAATCAAACTAAAATAGGAAAAAGCACGAATAAATTTGGCTTCGGCTATATAATTCTTAGCCAAAGCTTCTGAAACTACCGTGGTTCCATTCAACTTACTTATCAAAATATTAGAGGCATTTATAGCAGTATAACAAACCGACCAAACATTGTTTACAAAATCGTTTGTTGAAGCTACATTTTGATTCCACACCGCCGATCCTGTTGCGGCATTACCGTCATTTTGTCCAAATTGATCGGCTCTTTGCTCATTAAAAATGATGAACCTTCCTCCATAATAATTTTGATTCTGCAGCTGCTTGTATAAATTATTGGTCTGTGCCAAAATTTTGCCTGGCGTACTATAAGCTACTTCTTCGGGGATGCTTGTCTCTGGGACTGTATCCAATAAATCATCATTACAAGCTGTCATAGCCACAAGAAAGAACAAACTGATTAGAATATATTTTTTCATTTTGTATATTTTTAAAATTAAAACCCAATATTTAAACCAACTGTGTAAACTTGAGCATTGGGTGGTACATTTTGATCTTTCCCAGAATTGATGGAATTCCCATTTATGGAAACCTCAGGATCTGATCCTCTATATTTAGTAAACGTATAAAGATTATTTCCTTGCAAATAGACATACACAGAAGTAAAACTATTTTTCAAGAAAGTTTCCTTAATAGGAACATTATAACCTAAAGAAACATATTTAAATTTCAAATAAGAACCATCTTCTACTTTTGAAGTGCTCGAAAATGAAAATCCGGCCGAAACGTTATCTCCATAATATAGTTTCTGAATATCAGTAACTTGACCTGGAGTTGTCCATCTGTCTTTTATAAATGTTCCGTTGTTAAAATAACGCTGATCCGAAATTGTGGCTCTGGTTCCATTATACAGCTGATTTCCCTGTGCAAAAGTTAGATTAACCCCCAAAACAAAATTCTTATAATTAAATGTATTATTCAATCCGCCAAAAACTTTTGGCAGAGACGATCCCTGCATTTTTCCATCTTTATAATTGTCTATTGCAGGAGCTGCAGTTCCATCAAGATAGGTCCATTTTGGAGAACCAATGTGGTTGTATTGCACTTCTCGTCCTTCGCTGTTTACAAAAATCATTTGACCGTTTGCAGGATTAACACTATTAGAAGGAACTGCAAAGATTGAACCTACAGAATACCCCACCCTAGTCATATTTTGAACTCCAAATATACTGGGAACAAAAACATCGTTCACCAAAGAAGTCACTTCATTTTTAAGCGTCGAAAGATTCAGGTTCACATTCCAGCTAAAATCTTTTGCATTAACAGCAAGCGCATTGACGCCCAACTCAAAACCTGTATTGTACATCCCCCCGACATTTTCATTGATATAATTGTTTGGAATTCCAGCCGAGAGGGATTGTGGTGCCTTCAGAATTAAATCTTTTATGGTATTTTTATAATAATCCATTTCGACCGAAACACGATTATTCAAGATCGTAAAATTAAGCCCTAAATCGAATTTTGAACTGGTTTCCCATTTTAAATTAGGATTGGCTGTTTGCGAATATCCCAAAGTAGGCGACCCTGCATAAGTAGAAGAATCATAAGTCCCTATTGACGGATAATTTCCTATTTCGCTATTCCCAACAATACCATAACTCGTTCTGATTTTTAAATTATCGATGTAGTTATTGATTCCTGAATCTTTATAAAAAGACTCTTCAAAAACATTCCAGCTTAAAGCTCCTCCTCCAAAATTGCCGTATTTATTCCCTTCAGACAAAGCTGATAACCCATCAATTCTATAGTTTAAACTCAAGAAATACTTGTTTTTGTAATTGTAGTTTAGGTTGGTAAAATAAGACAGTAAGGCATTCTCCATAAGTACATTTCCCACTGGTGAAATATTGGCATAGCTTCCTTGATAATTTGTGTAATAAGGATCGGTCACATTGCTTTGAGAAGCTCCCCAACTGTCCATGGTAGTTTTGATTCGCTCATACCCCAAAAGCATTACGAAATTGTGATTCTCTTTTAGGGAAGCCTTATAAGTAAGGGTATTTACCCAATCGGTTCTTAACAAATCGGTTTGGATATTGGTTGCCACACCATTATAGGAATAGCCGCCACCGTGTATTGGATTAAGAAATAATTTGTTCTGAACCCCAATATTATTCAATCCAAAACTGGTTCTAAAAGTTATATTTTTCACTATATCAAACTCTCCGTAGATATTTCCTAAAAGGGATTTACTCACTGAAGTTGTTAAATCAAGAGACTGCACCATTGCCAGATTATAGGCATTGATAGTTCCAATAATGGATGGAATATTGGCACCGTACCCAACACTTATTCCGTTTTGAATACTGTAAGATCCGTCTGGATTGTAAACAGGTACATTGGGAGGCAGAACATAAGTCATTCTTCCCAAAGGCTCATTAGTAATATATTCGGTATTATAAGTCGATGAGGACATCGTGTTCCCGGCAACAGCTCCCGTATTTGGACCAACATTTTTAGCATTGCTATAGGAAAAATTGACCCCAACCCGGATATAATCATTGACCTCATGGCCAATATTTAATCTGGTCATATAGTTTTGAAACGTATTATTTTTTATAAAACTATTTTGATTGCTGTAATCTGCTGAGAAATAATACTGGGTGGATTCATTTGCACCCAAAATATTGATATTATGGTTGCTTGAAAACCCGGGTTCATAGGCAACATCATACCAACTGGTATCTACAGTGCTTCCGTCTGGATTTTTTGACAGAAAAAAACCGGGCGCTTTCCCCGCATTGACCAATGCTTCATTTTTTATGGCGGTGTAATCCTCGGCATTTAATAATTCGGGTAAATTATAGGGAGTGCTTCTGCTGTACCAGCTATTATAATTAAATTTAGTTACTCCTTTTTTTCCTCTTTTGGTAGTTATTACCATTACTCCATTAGCTGCTCTTGAACCATAAATTGCGGCAGCCGATGCATCCTTCAAGACATCAATCGACTGTATGTCATTTGGATTAATTGAAGATAATGGGTTATTACCAACGAATCCGCCCAAAGAACCCGTAAAAACAGCTAGTCCATCAACAACTATTAATGGAAAAAGACCTGATGTAATGGTATTTAAACCACGAACACGAATTACAGGCGTATTATTGAGTACAGCCGAAGATTGAATAACATCAATTCCAGTACCTTGTCCTCCCAGTAATTGGTCAAAACTGGTGGCTGGCCTATTTTGCAGCTGTCTTGCAGAAACCGTTGACACAGAACCTGAAAACTCAGATTTTCTTTGTGTCAAATACCCGCTAGAAACCAATACTTCCCCCAATTCGCTGGTAAACTGTTCCAATGTAATCGTAACAAACTCATTTTTATCCAAGACAATTTTTTGGGAAGTATATCCAATCATCGAAACTGTTATAGTCAAAGGGAACTGAGAGATCGTTTGTAAAGTAAACCCCCCATCTGCATTTGTAACAGCCACTTCATTATTTCCGCTTACTTTTACTAACACTCCGCCTAATGCTTTATTTTCAAAATCTTTCACCGTCCCCTCAATAGCAGTTTTTTGAGCAAAAACCGACATTGAAATCAGGAAAATTAAGACTGTAAACAACTGCTTAGCGTTTATCTCCTTTATATAAAGACCTAAATCATATATTATTTTCATTTTTTTAAATTTTGGGTATAACAAAACACAGCTAGTAAAAAGCCTGACTTTGATATACTAGTTATTGTTGAGCAGATAAATACTTTTTGGGAATTAAACACGTTTAAAAAGTGCCTGTTTAAGTTTTAAACAGGCGTTTAGTGCTTTCTTAAAAGATTTTAGAATTAATTGATTTTGACGCTTTGCAAATACGAATTATTCTTAGTTATCAGAAAATAGTTTTTATCCTTAACTTTAATTTCCTCCATATTTTTTACATCTCCAGGAGTAAAGAATCCACTTTTTACTGGCGAAATTGGTGAGAATCCACCTTTACCATTTCCTTTCAAAAATAAACCATGACCAGCATCATTCCTAGGCGTTTCAACCTCGGAATTAAACATATTACCGGTAATCAAAGCATCTAAGTTTCCATCTTTATCATAGTCATCAACCATAATTTTGTTGATACAGCTAAGCTCCGCATCAACTGGAAGTTCATGAATAATAAATTTTCCGTTTTTATTTTCTAAATATATACTGGCAAATGATTTCACTTTATAATGCAAAGCCTCTTTAAGTGATTTTTCGGTATAAACATCAACTAATGTTGCCTGTGAAAAACTCTCATAATTTTTGAATTTTTTCTTTATACTAGGAATTTGCTGTGAAGAACATCCACGGCCACGTACAGGATATTGTTTGCCGTCATTATAATAGCTCAATACAATATCATTATGTTTATCATTATCAAAATCTTTAACAAAAATATCAAAAGTCTCGTCAGGAGTAGCTTTGTATTTATAGTTAAGTCCATTGTTCCCAACGATATAATCCATGTCGCCGTCCTTATCAAAATCACCCTGCTCAATGCTCCACCACCAGCCCGTGGTATCAATTGTCAATCCTAGATTTTTGGATACTTCATTGAACCCATTTTTCACATTTTGGAAAACTCGAATTGGCATCCATTCTCCAACAATAATAATATCAGGAAAAGTATCATTATTATAATCTGTAATAACAGCACTTGTAGCCATTCCGAGATTTTTAAATGCTTTAGGAGTGTTTTTTGAAACTTCGAATTGAGCTTTTCCAGATGTACTTACATTATGTAATAGATAAGTAGTTGCTGGAGAAGGATATTGCCCCGGCACTTGTCTTCCTAGAACCAAAAGATCTTGTTTTCCATCTTTATCATAATCAACAGCATATACTTTTGAACCACTGGCTAACATTACAGGAAGAACACCTTTGGGGGCTTTAGTAAAATTACCTTTACCATCATTTACATACAATCTATCTTGCAATGCAGGATCATTTAATAAAAATTCATAACCGCCGCTTACTACATATAGATCATTATCGCCGTCATTATCAGCATCAAAAAATACAGCTCCGGAATCTTCACTTTTTTTGTCTGCTTCAAAATCCAGACATTTTTTCTCTACAAATCCATTTGCTGTTTGCAAAAACAGTTTTCCTGCAAAAGTGGATGAACCTCCAATGAAATAATCCTCTAATCCGTCTTTATTTACATCTCCAACAGCAAGACTTGGACCAAAAGAAGACATTTTATGAGGCAGCAACACTTGATCTTTAAAATCGTCATATTTATTTTCTTCGTGCTTAAAAATTGGAAAAACAGATTCTACTGTAGTAAACAATGTTTTCAAAACAGTAATTTTATCATCTTCCACTTTTGCATCTTGGTCTTTAAATGTTAATGTTTGATTTACTTTTACATTTAATAATCTCTGAATTTTTCCATTGTTCCAAACCACTTTTACTTCATCAATAGTTTTATTTTTAGCCACACCAAAATGCAATTCAGGAGCTACAGATGATTGAAATCCTCGTGTTAAAGTTAGCTCTTGCATTTGAGTATCTTTTTTTGTTTTTACATAAACACGATTTCCTAAACCAAAAATATTTTTTGTGCTTCCTTTAAACTTTACTTTAATATAATTATTGATTTTGGAACTAGAATTTTCAAAAACAGATGCATAATCATCGATATTATTTACAACCAGATCTAAATCTCCATCATTATCTAAATCGGCATAAGCCACACCATTTGAAAACCCTTTATATTCAATTCCCCATTTTTTATTAACTTCTTCAAATTTTAAATTTCCTTTATTTTGAAACATAAAATTATCTATCTTCTCCGAAGGAATTTCATTAGATCTCTTAAGCAAATCTTTTCGTTCAGACTTTTGAGCCTCTAAACTATTAAAGTAATCATTATTATTAATTTCTTTTCGGGTTCCATTAGTTACATACAAATCTTTATTTCCATCATTATCAAAATCTGCGAATAAAGGTCCCCAGCTCCAATCTGTAGATGAAGTTCCTGTAATACGGGATATGTTGCCAAAATGAGGAATGCCGTCTTCATTAACTCCTGTATTTAACTGCATACAGTTGTGCATGTACTGGTAATTAAAACCGGCATCAACAACATCCCAAAACAGCTGTGGATTCATACTGGACATATTCGCTTTTTTACGACGATTGTCCTTCGCATCCATATCAACCTGAAAAATATCTAAATTTCCATCGTTGTTAAAATCGGAAATATCTACACCCATACCATAAAAAGAATTATGGGATGTTGCCTGTTTTACCACTTCCTTAAAAGTACCATTCTGATTGTTAATATACATGAAATCAGGCGAATTGAAATCATTCGAAACATAAATATCAGGCCAGCTGTCATTATTTAAATCCCCAATTGTTGCACTTAATGATAACCCATAGGCTTTTACACCTGCTTCTTCTGTAACATTGGCAAAATGACTGCCATCATTTCTATACAAATGTCCTGATTCATTGTCTTTAACATTCCGCATCATTTGTACATAGTCACCTGTTGACGAACTAAATTTTGTAGGCGGATAATTGGCCACAAATAAATCTAAATCACCATCTTTATCATAGTCAAAAAACGTCCCCTGAACACTGTTTCCTATATCATCAATACCATATTCTTTTGCTCTTTCTGTAAAAGTTCCATTTCGATTATTGATATACAATTCATTGTTTTTTGGTCCAAATTTCCCTCCTACGCTACAATAAATATCTAAAAAACCATCCGCATTTACATCCGCCATAGTAACACCAGTGTACCAGCGGGTATCACCTCCTACTCCAGCCTTTTTAGTAATATCTTCAAATTTTAGATTTCCTTTGTTTAAATATAATTTGTTTGAAACCTGATTCCCTGTAAAAAAAACATCAACAAGACCATCATTATTAATATCTCCTGTTGCAACTCCCCCTCCTAAATAAATATAGCCATAGGTAAAATAATTCAGGGAATCATTTTCTGTCAAATTGTTGCTAAAATCAATACCTGTATCAGCACGGTCTAAAGTTGAAAATATCTTCTCATCTGATTCTTTAGTAGAACAACTAACAAGTAATAATAAGCTTAGAAGGCTAAAAAAAACTACTTTTATTTTTCTATTTTTCATTTTTATAATAATAAAATTTATCATTTGTTTCTTAAATGTCTAAAACTCTAATTTGCTGTTTCAAAAACAAATAGAGGATTTCGCTCCAGCTGTTGGAAAAACTATTTTTTTGATGTTTACTTTTGAAAAGCTATTTTCACCCTCAATGACTTTGATGTATTGATTTGGCTGTACATTCTTAAAAACTTTCTTCTTCTGGCTTTTTGGCCATGTAATTTCAATTTGGTCAATGATTGTGGCTTGTCCCATTCCAATTTCCATTCTTAAAGCCGATGCTCCAAAACTTCCGCCTGAATTTAATGTTCTGTATACCGATCTGGAAACACCATTTTCCTTAAAGCTAACTTTTACTTTTGTTCCAATAGCTGATCGATTACTATCTGTACCTTCTAATTGCATTTTTATCCAACGGTTATTGTTTTGACCAGGGTTAAGATATAAAGAATTATTGAAAGAATCTCCAATAAAAGCACCTCCAACTTCTATAAAAATATCGGTATCGCCATCATTATCAAGGTCATTTAAAGCTACACCATGACCTTTTTGCAAGTTTCCTATACGGCCAGAAACAGTAACATCCGCAAATGTTCCGTTACCCATATTTCTAAATAATTTATTAGGCGTCAGCGATTTATAATCTGGATTCCCTGTTCCGAGATACATATCCAGAAACCCATCATTATCGATATCACCAAAATTTGCACCCATTGCAAATACTGTTTTGCTTAGTCCAGACACTTTAGAAACATCTGAGAAAGTACCATCATGATTGTTATGGTACAAATACATTTTACCACTATTATTTGGTATACCTAATGCTTCCATTGCAGTTTCACCTGCAACAGAACCCGTAAATTGGTAACCACAAACAAAAATATCCTGCCAGCCGTCATTATCATAATCCCAAAACCATGTTGGAAAAGTCATTACATTAATTCCTGCCAAACCTGCTTCATCTGTAGCATCTACAAATTGTGGAATACCGTCTTTAACACCTGTATTTTTTAATAATGTTTTTCTTTTGTTCATTCCAGAAAGAAACAAATCAATATCGCCATCATTATCATAATCTGATGAAGTTACGCCTTTTATAAAATCGACAACATCACATTTTGCGATTTGGGCTGCATTTGTAAATGTTCCGTCCTGATTATTCAAATACAATTCAGAAGGATAAGGCTCTTCGGTTGACTCGTTTCCAATAAATAAATCTAAATAGCCGTCATTATTGAAATCATTCCACGTGGCCGCTTGAGTAGGAAATTCAGAATACAATCCGCTTTTGATAGTTACATCAGTAAAAGTACCATCGCCATTGTTGCGCAGCAACGAGTTGGGCTGTCTGCCAAATTTACCCATCCATGCCCCTCTCATAACAAAAATATCAGTATCTCCATCGTTGTCATAGTCAGCTTGTGTAATACTCAAGCCTCCTTTGAAACGGCCTATTTCTGATTTTTTAGAATAATCTACATACTTCCCTTTCTGATCGTTTTGATAATAGTGCATCACTCCATCCAAACTCCAATCAGAAGTTACAATATCTAAGTAATTATCATTATTGAAATCATCAACAATAACACCTCCCGACATATTTCTGCTTTTTATTCCTACATTAGAAGCAATATCCAAAAACGGCTTTATACTGTATCCCGAATTATCTTTGTTTAAATTGGGTATCAACCATTGTTTAGGAACGTTTAAAGGATAACCTCCTATAGTCATATAAGCAATATTGAGAAGCCATCTGGATTCATAATCATCTGGATTTATAGTCATTAATTTCTCATAGATTTCAATTGCTTTCTGAGAACCTTCCCTTATAGTATGAATTCCTTTTTTTTGAATAGGAATAATGCATGACTCTGGGTTGTGGTAATTAACACAATTTTGTCTTTCTCCCAGTCTCATATAAGCAATCGCCAAAAATTTCAGTGATTGAGGGCTGTCTTTCCCATCTATCGCTTTCTTTCTATCAATAACACTCTGCAGTAATGACACAGCTTCAGCTTCTCTTCCAAATTTCAATAATGCATTACCTTTATTTAATTCGTTATATAATTTGAAGAAACCCTCTTCGGAGCTTTTAATTATTGAGTCGTAATAATCAATTTCTGCTTTTTCAGCAAATGCATTTGCTTTCACATTATACATTTTTTTTCTGGCATCCAAAATCTTAACCATCTTGTCATTGGGATTAGAAAAATAATCGCAAGACTGTGTTAAAATAATTACTACTAATAGCAATGTTAACTGTTTAATTTTCATGATTAAAATATTTTAGATCAGACTAGTCTTTATGAGTGAACTTATTAAAAAAGTCTCCATTAGTAATTGATTGTACTATTTCCAACATGAATATTATAAAACTTCCAAACTTCATGAGCCACGTTTCTGCCTAGTTTAAGTCCTTCAACATTATCAGCCTGAATATGATAGCCTCCCATTACTCTGGAAATCCCCGCCATATTAGCAGTTTCTGTAAAGGTTGGGAATTTTAGAACAACAGGTTGTCCAATGTTGTTTGGTTCTGTCATTGAGCCTGGAGTACTGCAAGTTGCAGATTCTCCAAAAACATCACTTCCTGTCCATAATTTTAATGCTTCACCACAACCGCCGCTAATGGTGCTATGTCCCGAAACATAACCAGGAAAAGCGGGACATAAAAAAATATCCGGCGAGTAAGGTCTCCAATCTTGTCCTTTCATATCTATATTTCCAAAACCAGGTCCGCCCCAGGCTTTTATATTATGATCTTTATAATAATAATGCACTAAAGCATAAGGACGAGCAAAATCGTAAAACATTTTTGTATCCCAACATGCTATAAAGCAATCCATAGCAGTTACTTGATTATAAAAAAACATTTTTACATCCTGATCTACAGTATGATTGTCACGTCTGGAAACATCCTGAGCAAATTTTAACCAATGTCCGGCTTGTTGTACAGATTTTGGACCATCACGCATAAATTCTACCAATGCCTTTTGTTCGTTGGTAAGATTAAATTGAAAATCAATTACTTCTTTTACTTCGTTTTTAAGTTGTTCTGAATCCAATGCAGGTGGCGGTATACAACGAAATTGATCACCAGATTTTAATCCTACAGGCTTTACTTTGTTCCAAAATGGAGTTGCACAAGCTGGTGCAAACTTACCGCCTTTTCCATCTGAAAAATATTTTGGTTGCCAATGAATCACATCAGTCATTTCATCTGGAGAATTGACCGGCTTATAATTTACATAGTTAAAATACGGAATTCCATTTGAACCATTTTCTTCACCATATTGATTTGATCCGTCATATTTTCTCGCTTCAATTACTGCTTTTGCGGCTAAATTTCCTATTCCTACTGGCGTATTGGGATCTAGAGATTTATCATTTGGATCCAGTCCTAGTTTAACCATAAAAGCTACAAACAAATCTTTGTCTGAAAAATAATATTCGCATAATGCATTATAGGCAGCATAACTAATAGCAATCTCTTTATTTTTGAGTGTTTGTTCTTTATTAGGTCTTCTTTCTATATCTTTTAAATATACAGGAATTGCCTTTTGATCATAACGGCTCCAGGCATCAAAAACAGCAACAAATGTTAATCCTAAAAAACGAGAAGTGACTGTGGGTCTTGGTTTAAATCTTTCTGTATCGTTTCCAGTGGCAAGGACTGCAATTTCTGACCATTTATAAGCCATATTATTTTCTCCTATTGGTTCTTTAATTTTATTTTCTTTGGTCTGTGCAAATATGTTTGTGGTTAAAGCACTAAAAAAAAGCACTTTAAACAGTAATTTATAAATTTTCATTTTGGTGGTTTTATATGGTTTTTTAATAGCTTTCTTTCAATTAATTCTAATTGAGTGTTGAATGTTAAATTTTAAATAAGCAAATTCAATCTTAAGCTGAAAACTAAAGATGTAATGCTAGAGCATGATTTATTAAATCAAGTCTGTTTATATTTTAACATCAAGGAAATACTATACCATATCAGGAGGAGGATAATTGGCAGTGAAATATCCGGAAAGAAGGTCTTCTTTTGGATTGTATGAATTTAAGGTAACAGGAAAAACTAATTTAGCTGTAGTCATTACTAAATTAATTGTTTCATTAGGAATGTAATCCTGAATAAAGGATTTTATCAATTTTTTACTTGGATTTTCTTTATCCGAATTTGTATCAAATAATTGGCTGTCCACAATTTTTTTTAAATTTTTATTCAAACCCTCATTATGGAAGTTCTTTAGGCAATATAATTTTAAAACATTGTTTACAATTCTTTTCTTAAAAACATGATAGGTTTTATTTTCGATAACAAAATCTTCATTCGCATACTCAAAACCAGAATCAACTATATATGCATAAGGATTAATCGCAACTTCAATTACTTCATAATTTGAATCATCAGTTTTCTCCATAGAATTTACCCATATTTGCTGTTGTTGTTCAGCAAACATAGTATAAAGTCCTAAAACGTTGTAAAACAATGTTACAACTAAAAAAAGCGATGCAATTTTCTTCATATTAAAAAACCGGGTGTATTTTATTTGTATATTGAAAATATATTTAAATGAGCATTATTATTAGCTATAATCAAATGCTTTTTACCTTTAATTTTTATTGATTTCATTTGTTTGGCATTCTCATCATTATAAAAATTTAAATCCTTATATGATGTTAAATTTCCTTTTGCACCTCCTAAAAGAATGTAGCCTGCATTACTGTCATAGCGGATGGTTTCAACTTCAGCTTCATAAATCCCTCCAGCACCGATAACGTCTTTAAAACCATCTTTGTTTACATCCTCAAAAACAAATGACATTGTTGGTCCTAATTGTGCACTATTAGGCAGCTCTTTAAAAGTAAAAGATCCTTTACCATTATTAACTGCATAGCCGGATTTGAATTGAAATACTTTTTTATGATAAGATTGCTTCAATTCCTTATCACCATAAATGTCTTTCATGTTAGATCGTGCAAAACTTTTGAAAGTAGGCATCTTTTTGCTGACGAATGAATTTTGCTGCGTAGAGCATTCTTTTCCTCTAACAGGAACTAAATTTCCATTATAGAGCTTGCTTAGCACCATATCATAGGAGGCATTTTGATCAAAATTATTTCCATAAATATGTAATGGTTTTTTAGCAGAAGGATGAAACTTATTATTTCCGCCTAAGTTTCCAAAGAAATAATCCAAATCACCATCATTATCAATATCAGCTTCTGACACTGTGTTCCACCAGCCTTCGGTATCCTTAAACTCTTTAACATTAATAATTTTAAATTGACCATTTGTGTTTTTTAAAACAGTAATTGGAATCCATTCTCCAACTACTATTAAATCTTTCAAACCATCATTATCATAGTCCGAAAAGATAAAATCATTCACAATACCAATTTTAGAAAATTCCGGAGCTAATGCTGCTGTTATATCTTTGAAAACTCCTTTATCATTTCTTAAAAAATAAGACTGAGCAACAAGCGGATATTTACCTGGAACACAATGACCTCCCACAACTAAATCTAAATCACCATCTTTATCAAAATCGAAAGATTTAACAGCTTTAGAACTTGTTAACATTCTTGGCAGTCCTGAGCTTTTAATGAATTTTCCTTTCTTATTATTTAAATACAATCGATCTTGCAGTAATGGACTGTTTTCTGACAATTCATAGCCTCCGCTGGTAACATATAAATCTAAATATCCATCATTATTGGCATCAAAAAATATTGATCTGATATCTTCAAATTGCTTATCTTTTTCAAAATCACTTTGCACTGAAGTCTCAAACTTCCCGCTGCTGTTCTGCATAAATAATTTTCCAGATTGTCCATTTGCACCACCCATATAAAAATCATCTAAACCATCTTTATTTACATCTCCAACTGATAATGCTGGCCCCTGCTGTGATAGTTTTTGTGGCAGTAAAACCTGTCTTGAAAAATCATTAAAATTATTTTCCTGATGTAAAAAATCTATTCCTAATTGTTCGGGTTTTATTTTAAATAAATTTTTATTTTCTTTTGCTGAAGACGGAGCTGTATTAACTGCATCTTTAATATCCAACTCAATAGTTTGATTGGATTTTACGTCCTCTACAATTGAAACCAATCCATTATCCCAAACTACTTCAATTTTTTTAATACTTTCTTCTTGTCCCAAACCAAAATTTAAAACATTTGTAACAGAAGATTGATAACCTCTCGTGGTATATAATTCTTGATATTGCTGTTGAGTGGAGGTGAAAACTTTAATTTTTGCGCCTATTGCATTTACATTTTTTTGTGTTCCAATAAGTTTTATATTTATAAAATTCCCTACAGAGTTGTTTTTATAAATTGAGGCTTTAGCTGACATACTATTAACAACCAGATCTAAATCTCCATCATTGTCTAAATCGGCATAAGCAACTCCATTAGAATTTACTTTTTCATCCAGTCCCCAAGATTTAGTCGTATTAGAAAAAGATAGATCACCGTTATTTTTATAGCTGTAATTTGATAATTTTTCGGAAGGCATCATGTTGACAACATCTAAAACAGTCATGTGAATGTTATTATCAAGGTTGCTTTTTACTTTTCGAATGTAATCCTGATTACTAAAATCACGATCTATACCATTAGTAATAAATAAATCTTTATAACCATCATTATCAAAATCAGCAATAAGCGGTGCCCAGCTCCAATCCGTCTTGGACACACCTAATAATTGCCCAATATCACTAAATGTGCCATTTCCATTATTTAACTGCATCACATTTGCCATATAGGGTAAATTATAGCCCGCATTAATTATTTTTTCAAAGCCTTCGGTATTCATACTTGGCATATTTTCTTTACTGCGGACATGATCTTCTGCCGACATTTCCAGCACCATCAAATCGGGTAAAAAATCATTATTGATATCAGCGTAATCTGTTCCCATACTGTTATAAGAAATATGCTTAAAACGAGTATTTAATTGATTTGAAAATGTTCCATCCTGATTATTTATATATAAAAAATCCGGCATTATATAATCATTAGCAACATAAATATCAGGCCAGCCATCATTATTATAATCACCAATTGAAGCACTTAATCCCCAAGCTTTATTGACAATTTTTGCTTCAACAGTTACATCAATAAAGACATTTCCATCATTTCTAAACAAATGATCCGAAGTTTCCGGATATTTTTTCTGATTTTCTTTCTTTTCAAGACGCAACGTATTTTGAAAATCAACTCTGTGATTTACTAAATACATGTCTAAATCGCCGTCCTTATCATAATCAAAAAAATAAGATTGTACAGAAAAACCATCATTATCCAAACCAAAAGCACGGGCATCTTCTTTAAATGTTCCATCTTTTTGATTGATATATAACTTGTTTTTTCTCCATTCTTTTGATTCTAAAGAAGCTGATTTACAAACATAAATATCTAACCAGCCATCATTATTAATATCAATCATTGATACTCCTGTTGTCCAGCCAAATTTATCAGTAACATTTGCCGACTGCGTAATATCTTCAAATTCAAAGTTTCCTTTATTAAGATATAATTTATTAGATTCTTGATTTGAAGAAAAATAAATATCCTGCAAACCATCATTATTAATGTCTCCAATAGCAACACCTCCGCCATTTAAAGCATACATATATCTAACACAATTAAATATAGTATCCTGTTTTACAGTATTTATAAAGTTAATTTGTGTTTGTTCACTTGGAACTAATGTAAAAAGAGTTGCAGCATTTGAACTTTTTTTCTTGAATTGATTGTCACAACGGACAAATAAAAAAACAACTAAAGCAAAAACAATAATTTGGGACAAGCGCATAGAAGCTTATTATTAAGGATAAAAAATATTAAAAAGTTATTTTTTAATAGAAATGCAATACATTAATAAACAGCGCATACAAAAATATGCGCTGTCTACTTAAAAACTAATTCAAACTAACCTAACCATAAATTAATTTATTTTAGTAACCAGGATTGTTATTAGCTGGCGTAATATTTGGATTTGTAGATGTCTCTCTATTTGGTATTGGCCACAACTCACTCTTACCGACCTGAAAACCAGTGTCTTTTAATTCAGTAGCAGCAATACCCCATCTAATAATATCATCAAAACGAACTTGCTCACCAGCTAATTCCACCTTACGTTCATGAACAAGTGCGGTAAATACCTGATCTTTTGTGAGTGTAGTAGCCAATGCTGGTAAATTTGCTCTAAGACGAACTTCATTAATATATCCAATAGCTGTTGCTTGAACACCTCCGGATCTTAAACTTTCACATTCTGCTTTCATAAGCAGTACATCTGAATAACGCATAACTTTAAAATTGATACTTGAATCTTGATTTTCATCAATACGCTTGTAATAGTTTTGATATTTTTTCCAGCCTGCTTTTCTATTACCTTCAGAAGAAGCAAAATTACTAGCTGTCATCGTTAGGGTACCATTATTGTATTTTGATCCTGGTACATAAAAAGTATCACCATAACGATCATCGCCTGCTTCATACTCTTCTAATAAATCATCTGATGGATATACATTATACCAGCCTAAGTTACCATATTCCTGACCTCTAAGAGTGGCTTCTGCCTTACCGGTACCTTCAACATCGCTACCCCATTTATCAGCTGTTCCTAAATTTTGATCATATTCAATCTCAAAGATGGATTCTGGACCATGCTCTGTTTCATCCATAAAGTTATTATAAAACTTACCTTTTGGCTCTAAGCTGAATCCTGTAACTTTATCAAAAGCTGCTAAAGCTTCATCATATTTTTTTTGATACAATAATGCTTTTCCTAAATAAGCAAAAGCAGCTTCCTTTGTTGCTCTTCCAATATTTTCTGGATGAGCTGCATTTGTACTTTTGCTGTATAGGTTTTTTGATGCATAATCAAAATCCTCTATAATTAATTTATAAATTTCCTCTTTAGGACTTCTAGGTAAAGGAACTATAGTTTGTTTCGTATAAAGCGGTAAATCACCAAAACGAGGTACTAATAGAAAATAATAATAGGCTCTTAAAAAATGAGCTTCTCCTAAAAATCTATTTTTATCTTGTTGTGTTATGATGGTCTCTGACAAAGCCTGAATTTTTGCTTCATTATCTATGACAAAATTTGCTTTAGATATTCCTTGAAAACAGGCATCCCAATAGTACTGAATAATATCACTACTCCCATCAAAACTAAAATTTAAGAAAGGTTTTTTGTTGGCTTCCAACTGGGGGTTTCCTTTGTTTTCCTGAGACATATTATCTAAAGCAAAGAAAATGTGCCGTGCATAGAGACCCCTAGTCTGTAAATTGGCGTAGGCTGCATTTACCGCAGACTCTACCTGAGCTCGCTTGGCAAAAAAAGATTCAGGTAATAATGCATTAGGATTAGTTAATTCTAAATCCTTAGTGTCACATGAATTTATTACACAAATTCCGGACAATACTATAACTATATATTTTATTTTTTTCATCATCTTTTTAAATTAAAAGGTTACTTCGAGACCAAATATTACTGATTTAGGTTGTGGATACCTTCCTAAATCAATTCCAGCAGAATTTGAATTACCATCTGTACGCGCTATTTCAGGATCTAAACCAGAGTAATCCGTAATGGTAATAAGATTTTGTCCACTTAAATAGAATCTTATTTTTGAAAAATATTTTTGAAATTCGTTTCCTGACAATGTATATCCAATAGTGACATTTTTTAATCTTGTATAAGATCCATCTTCAATATATCGATCACTTGCGTTACCGGAATTCTGAGAAACACCCTTAGCCCTAGGCAATGTAGCTGATGGATTAGTAACAACTCCACCTACAACAATAGATCTATCTAAAACACTTGTGGAAGCATTGAATATACGATCCATTCCCTCCAAATCAAATTTGGTTGCATTAAAAACATCAACTCCCTGAACTCCTGATATAAAACAATTAAAATCAAATTTTTTGTACGCTGCTGTTAAGTTTAGACCGTAAGTGAAATCAGGATATTGATTTCCAATTTTTGTTTTATCCGCTGAAGTGATTTGTTTATCCCCATTACGATCAACAAATTTAATATCACCTGCTTGGACAGTAGTTTGAACTGTACCTAGAGCTGCATCTACTTCTGCCTCATTTTGATAAATTCCATCTGTTTGATAACCATAGAAAAAGAATAGTGGCTGTCCTACTTCCAATCCTGAAAATTGTTCTAGACCAGCTCTTGCTGTTGGCCCGCCCACAACACGAGTTACACCTGGGGCTAACTGCGTTACTTCGTTTTTACTGGTACCTAAATTACCTGTAGCAGACCATGTAAAATCACCTTCTCTGTCATTATAACCTAATGTTAATTCGTATCCGCTTACTTTTACATCTGCAATATTTTGGTATTGAGTACCACCAGGCGTCCCTAAAGATGTAGGAATTGGCACATTAAAAAGAATATCACTGCTCTTATTATTAAAATACTCAAAACTACCAGTAAATTTTTCATCAAATAGACCAAAATCGAGACCTATGTTTCTGTCAAGTTTTGACTCCCACTGCAAATCTGGATTTGGAGCACCTCCTGGAGTAGTACCAATTGCTGCTGTACCGTTAAATACGTAAGTATATTCTTGACTTAAAGTAGCGCTGTATTTATAATCTTCAAATCTGTCATTACCTGTCGTACCCGCAGTTGCTCTAAGTTTTAATGTACTAAAAATAGAATTTGCCATAAAACTTTCTTTGGCAATATTCCAACCTAAGGCTACAGAGTAGAAATTACCATAACGTTTATTCTCTCCAAATCGAGAAGAGCCATCTCTACGTGCTGAAACTGCAAATAAATATTTGTCATCATAGTCGTAATTAATACGACCTACAAAACCTAAATTGTTAGTCTCATAATTAGCAGAACTTAAATTAGCTTCTATAAGACTCAACTGATCAATTTCATCCGAAATAAAGTTGCGACTGCCAGAATTTACACTATTGCTTTTATTTTCAATTTTACTTACCAATGCTAATACTTCAACATTATGTTTATCAGCAATTTTAGTTTTGTAATTTAAACTATTGTCAAATACAATAGTCTGACCCTGAGAAGTATTGTTAGTAGTTGCTGAATAATCAAAACCATGAGCTGTACCATCACGGAAACTAGGAACAAATGTATGATCTCTGTTTGAATAATAATCTAAAGAAACTTGTGATCTAAATTTTAATCCTTTGTAAATCTCTAATTCAGCAAATATGTTTCCGATTATAGATACACCATTAATTTCCTGATATCCAAGTTTTGCAACACGAACAGGATTCTCCGCATCTTGTCCGTCAACCGCAGATGATGGTCCTTGATATCCACCATTATTCTTTTCATTATATACTGGTAAATAAGGAGCACTTTTAATTGCGTGTTCTAATAATGTTCTACCACCAGCACTGCGTTCTGGATTTGTTTTATTGAAAGAAACTCCAATACTGCTTCCTACAGTTAATTTACCAATGTTTTGTGTGTTATTAGATCTGAATGAATAACGTTCAAAACCTGTTCCGATGATAGATCCTTCTTGCTTCAAATATCCTGCAGAATAACGGCTGGTTGAATTTTCTGAACCACTTGAAAAACTCAAATTATAATCCTGCATGATTCCAGTCTGAAAGATTTCGTCTTGCCAATTTGTATTAATATTGCCAAATTCTGCCGCTCTAGCAGTTAAATCACTACCTAAATCTTTAGCATACTTAAGATATTGCTGTGTATTTAACACATCAAATCTTTTACTAACTGTCTGAGCACCTAAATAAGAACTAAAAGTCAATTGTCCAGGCCCTTTCTTTCCTTTTTTAGTAGTTACCATAATAACTCCATTAAAAGCTTTTGAACCATATAAAGCCGTAGTCGAAGCATCTTTCAAGACAGACATCGATTCGATATCATTTGGACTCAATCCTGATAAATTACCTACCAAAACACCATCAACTACATATAAAGGATCACTATTGGTCATTGTTGCTAATCCACGAATTTTAACTACCGGATTAGAACCTGGCGCACCATTCACAACAGTAACACCTGCTGCTCTACCTTGTAATGCTGATTCAGCATTAGTAATGGGTACCGCTACAATATCTTTTGAACTTACTACAGAGACTGCTCCTGTTACCTTAGCTCTATTTTGCGTTCCATATGCAACGACAACAACCTCTTTCAAATCCTCAGAAGAATCCTTTAATGTAACATTGATTGTATCATTGTTTCCAACAGTGACAACTTGAGTGGTCATCCCGATAAATGTAAACACTAGTCTACTATTTGAATTAACATTGTTAATTACATATTTTCCATCAAAATCGGTGATGGTTCCACCAGATGCTCCCTCCACACCTACACTTACCCCACTTATTGGTAATCCTGAGTTATCAGAAACAATACCACTTATTGTCTTGCTCTGTGAAAAGACAGCCTGTGCGCAAAAAAACAGCAATGCAATAATTGCGAATTTCATTTTAAATTTCATAGTTAATTGGTTTAGTTTTAAAATTGGTTTTTTTATTATTTGACATTCTTCAAATAGTAAATAGTAATTATGTATAATCTTTGTTTTTCATTTAAATTAGTTTGGTTAATATTTATAATTGGTATTCAATCTAAAGTGCTTTTGAGTTTTCCATTCATTAGTTTATGGCCAAAATTTATTATTCAGAATAAAATTTTGAATGTCCTTTACTCTCAGAAATTGATCAGTGATTTCAAATTTTACAAACTCATAATATTTACAATAACTTTAACAAATTTATCGTGTTTGACGCCTGATGTGATATAACAGATGAAGCATAATATCATACACATGTTGCAAAAAACATTAAAAACATCAACAATTACAGGCTATTAAGCTAATTTGTTACACAATCAAAAAATACACTATCAATAAAATAATTTTAGTAATTTTTTGGTATCAAAAAATTAAATGTTAAAATTTTAAATATACTTGAAATACGAAATTTGAGATTTAAAACTTCGGATAAGAAACGAAAAGAGACTTTTTAAAAGTTTCTCAAAAAAGGGAAGTTGTGATTTACAATCTTTGAAGTAATTATCTGTAATTAATTGCATCCAATCACTAAATAGAAGCTTTAGTTTTAGAAAATATATTGACCTCCTGCTTATTATTTATGAAAATGATAAGCAGGAGGCCAGAATTAAAAACTTTTTATTATATAAAAAATGAATAGTGAAAACATTGAAGATGTTTCCTTTACAGCAAGCTGAATAAGAATTAGAAACTAAAGAAGATTATATTTTTTTCCCATCTGTAGGCACGTAACCAAATTTGGATTTAAAGCATTTAGTAAAATATGAAGGTGACGAAAACCCAACCTTATAGCTAATTTCATTAATATTATCAGTGCCTTGTTCAATTAACTGTCTGGCTTTTTCTAACCTGACATTTCTAATGAATTCATTTACTGATAAACCGGTCAGTGTTTTTATTTTTCGGTACAATTGGCTACGGCTCAAAAATACAATTGATGCTAACAACTCCACACTAAGTTCTGGCTCACTAATGTTTTCATGAATATAATTTAGTGTTTTCTGCATAAAATCATTATCAATCGTTGTGGTTTTCTGCTGTGCTTTTTTGGTTATGCCATCATAAAACTTATTGAAAATAATTTGTCTGCTATTAATTAACTGGATAAGGCTTGATCTTAGAATATCCATATTAAACGGCTTGCTCAAATACAAATCTGCACCCGAATCAATACCTTCCAGTCTGTCTTTTACCAATGCTTTTGCAGAGAGCATTAACAAAGGAATATGAGAGGTTTTGATGTTTCCTTTTATTTTTTTACACATTTCCAGACCGTCCATAACTGGCATAATAACATCTGTCAGAATCAAATCAGGCAACTTTTGGACTGCCAAATCATATCCTTTCTGACCATTTTCGGCTACAATGACCTTATATTCTTTTTTAAGCTCTTCTTTTAAATAACTTCTTAAATCCGAATTATCTTCAACAATCAGTACAGTATGCGTTTTATCTAAATTCAGTTCACTATTGTGCAATTCCAGATTGTCTTCCAATGCTATTTGATCTTTAAAACTGTTTTTGTTTTCCGAATCTGATTTATATTCTTCCTTGGCGAATTCATCTGGTTCAAAAAAATCTTTACCTAAAGGAAAAACAATTGTAAAACAGGTTTTTTCGCCTAAAACACTGTCCACCTCAATTTTTCCTTTATTTAATTCGATAAATTCTTTTACAACTTCCAGACCTATGCCGGTACTTCCATAATAAGTTTTGTTAAGATTATTTACCTGATAAAACCTCTCAAATATTCTTTTGATTTCTTTTTTATCCAATCCAGATCCAGTGTCTTCAATAGAAATTTCATAACTTTTAACTTCCTTATCCCCTTTATTAATCAAAGGAAAATAAATAAGTTTATTATTTTCTTTGATTCTCACTTTTATACTCCCGTAATCCGGTGTTACCTTAAAGGCATTGGACACAATATTAAATATTATTTTTTCCAGCATTTTTGGATCAACCCAATCGTTTAACTTCTTTAGAGGCGAAGAAAATGATAAGTCAATTTTGCGGAAATTAGCTTCCTCTTCAAAATGACTCAAAATATCATTTACAAAACCAATTACTTCAATCTCCTGAACCTGTAATTGCACCTGATTAAACTGCAGTTTTCTAAAATCCATCAATTCATTAATCAGTCTTGACAATAAATCTGAACTTTTGTGAATCACTTTCAGTTTATTTAAAACTTCTGCATTTAAATTATATGCATTATTTTTTAGCAGATCATCCAATGGATTCATTATCAAAGTCAAAGGTGTTCTGAATTCGTGAGAGATATTAGTAAAAAACTGCAGTTTTTTATTGTTCAGTTTTTCAATTTGAATCCGCTTGTCTCTTTCAAAACTAATCGCCTGTTTTGCCTTAAATTCATTCTGATAGTAAATAATTATATAGTAGGCACCCAAAACTGCGATAACTAAATACAAAAAATAAGCCCAATAGGTTCCCCACCATGGAGCCAGAATTGTGATTTTCAATTCTAATGGCTTTTGACTCCAAGAGCCTCCCCGATTTGCTGATTTCACTTTAAAAACATAATCACCTGGAGCAAGATTGGTATAGGTTGCTATGCGTTTATTCCCTACATAATTCCATTTTTTTTCAAATCCCTCCAGATAATAGGCATATTCATTTTTACCGGGATACGAATAATTAATACCAACATACTCTATTGTAAATACAGACTGGTTGTGATTTAAAGTGATGCTTTTTGTTTCAGAAATGACTTTTTGCAAAGGAGAATCGGCTGTATCAGGAATTACCGAAGTATTAAACAGCTTAAAATCATTAAAATACAAAAGAGGCTGTCTGATATTTTTGGACATTTGTTTAGGATCAAAATAATTTATCCCTTCATAACTTCCAAAATAAATAGTTCCGTCGTCATCTTTTAAAACGGAGTTGTTGTTAAAGTCATTGACTAACAGCCCATCATCAGTATTAAAATTATAAGACTTATTATTTTTTAAATCCAATTTGGTAATTCCAGATCTGCCGCTTACCCAAATTGAACTATAATTATCCTCAATGATAGATGTAATTGATTTTTCCTGAACGGATTGAATTCCATTATACCAAGATATTTTTTTTGTTTTTTTATTATAATTAAAAAGACCTGAACCATCTGTACCAATCCAAATTAATTTGTTTTTGGATTCAAAAATAGTGAGTATGGTATGTGCACTGTTATTGCTGTTCAAACTTTTTGACATTTTGTCCTTCATAGAAAGTACAGAGAATGTATTGTTTTTTTTGTGATTCACAGCAAAAAGACCTTTGGTAGTTCCTACCCAAATAGTATTATCCGAATCTACAAATACTTTCCGTACAAATGATGATGTGAGCGAATGATCAAGAAACGGCTTAGAATTGCATTGGAAAAAAGTATTTTTTGATGAATCAAAATAACTCAAGCCTTTCAAAAATGTTCCTATCCAAATATTCCCTTCTGAATCTTCAGCAAAACTCAAAACTCTGTCGGAGGAAAGTCCTTTTGTGTTTCGGATATTATAATTGACTAAGTTTTTTGAGCCTTTTTTTAAGAAAAATATCCCATCATTCCATGTTCCCAGCCATACATTCTGTTTGCTGTCAATAAACACAGTCTGAACATTATTATTAGTCAAACCTGACAGGAAAGAACTATCATGATTATTGATGTGAATGAACTTTTTAGACTTAGAATCATAAACATCAACTCCACCTCCCTCCATACTTATCCAAAACTTCCCGGAAAAATCTTTGGCAATTCCTGTCACCGAACTTGTCTGTAATGAATTTGGATTATTCAGCAGTCTTTCAATCGAATTAAACTGACTGGACAGCTTATCAAAAACACCAACACCTTTATTATAATATCCTAACCAAATTCTGTTTTCATTATCTTTCAGCAATGACCAGATTGAGTTTGACTTTAAAGCATTTTTTTCAAATTTATTTGCAAGGTAATTCTTAACTAGAACCCCTGAATTATTGATTAAAAGCAGTCCGTCATTTTCAGTCGCGCAAAGAATATTTTTTGCATTAATACCCACAACAGCGAGTATTCTTTTTGAAGTAATTGAAAAAGAATTTAACTGATAACCACTGCCGTTTTTGGAAACTTTGAGCAATCCTTTTCCAGTAGTTCCAATCCATAAATCATCATTTTCACCAAAAAATAATGATTCTAATGAATCCGTAATTTTAAATTTAGTACCGCTTCCGCTAAATACGGCTTGGTGTATAACATTCTTTTTAGTGTCAAAGTATTTCAGCCCATAATTAGATGCCAAAAACACCTTTCCCTGTTTGTCTTTTGCAAAACTGCTAATTAATAAATCGCTGTTTTGAGCAATATCAAAATTAACAATTGCTACATTTAATGTCTTTAAATTTAATTTCAAAAGACCGTATTCGTAAGTTCCAATCAATAAATTACCAGCATTGTCTTCGATTAAACTCCTTACTGTTACTGTGCTGTTGCTCTTTATTTTTAGTGCTTTTTTTAAATCAATAGTTTCAAATCTGTTTAAATCTCTATCGTATAAACACAAACCTTCTTCTGTCCCCACCCACAATTTGTTGCGAGAATCAACATAAACTGCATAAATAAGATTACTGTTTATCGATTTTGGTATACTCCAATTGTATTCATAAACGACATAATTTATTCCGTCATATTTATACAAACCAGCTCCGTTTGTCCCTATCCAGATATATCCGTTATGATCCTGAACAATAGACGAGACAGCACGTTTTGAAATGCCTTCCTTTATAGACCGAAATTGAAAATTTTCAAAGTCATTTTGCGAGTAGGAAGTAATAACAAAAAGAAAATAGCATACAAGAAATATTATTTTTTCAATTTTTAGCATTTTGCAGTTATTAAAAGTATGATTCTTTATAAAATATACTGAACAGGAAACATTAATTTTCAAAAATGAAAAAACGAAAAGTATGATTTTTTTTTCATATAAATTCAAGTCAGTCGTCTTGCTAAAATAAAAAAAGGAAGAAATTATAATAAGATATTTAGCTTCTTAAAAAAAGAATCTAAAAAAACATAGGGCTGAAAAACTAATTATTCAACCCTGTTTTTTTTAAACAACAAATCAATTATTTTTTAAATATATTGATTAATAATATTTTCGAACAATTCTTGTTTACCGCTCTGGAGATTTAATTCTCCGTTTTCTTGAGCAATTTTATACAAAGCCTGTAAATCTAATTTTCCTTCTTCAAAAGCTTTCCCGTTTCCTGAATCAAAAGAGCTATATCTTTCAGTTCTTAATTTTTCATAAGGAGATGAAGTGATAATTTTATCAGCAGTCAATAATGCTCTTGCAAAAGTGTCTGCTCCGCCAATGTGTGCTAAGAAAACATCTTCCATATCTGTAGAATTTCTTCTGATTTTAGCATCAAAATTAATTCCACCGCCCTGTAAACCGCCTGCTTTCAAGAATACCAGCATAGCTTCTGTAGTTTCCTGAATGTTGTTTGGGAACTGATCTGTATCCCATCCGTTTTGGTAATCTCCTCTGTTTGCATCCAAACTTCCTAACATACCAGCTTTGGCAGCTACTTCAATTTCGTGCTGAAAAGTGTGCTGTGCCAAGGTTGCGTGGTTCACCTCAATATTCATTTTGAAATCTTTCTCTAAACCGTATTGACGCAAAAATCCAATAGCAGTAGCACAATCAAAATCGTATTGGTGTTTTGATGGCTCCATTGGTTTTGGCTCAATAAAGAAATTCCCTTTGAATCCCTGCGCTCTTGCGTAATCTCTAGCCTGCGCTAAAAATTGTCCCATGTGATCCAATTCTCTGCCCATATCAGTGTTCAGCAAAGTCATATAACCTTCACGACCTCCCCAAAACACATAATTTTCACCTCCTAGTGCAATGGTAGCATCCAAAGCCAATTTCACTTGTCCTCCGGCTCTTGCCAATACATTAAAATCTGGATTAGTTGCAGCACCATTCATATAACGCGGGTTAGAAAAACAGTTTGCAGTTCCCCAAAGCAATTTTACTCCAGAAGCGGCTTGCTTTTCTTTCAAATATTCAGTGATTGTTGCCAATCTGCTTTCTGATTCTGCGAAAGTAGCACCTTCTCTAACTAAGTCATAATCGTGAAAACAATAGTGACCAAAACCCATTTTTGTAATGAATTCAAAAGCAGCATCAGCTTTCTCTTTTGCAGCTTCAATAGCATCAGCAGGCTGATCCCATGCAAAATGCTGTGTCCCTGGTCCAAAAGGATCGCTCCCTTGTCCACAGAAAGTATGCCAGTATGCAATGGCAAATCTAAAATGCCCACGCATTGTTTTTCCAGCTACAACTTGGTCTGGATTGTAATACTTAAAAGCCAAAGGATTATCAGATTCTTTTCCCTCAAATTTTATTTGTCCGATACCTTTATAGTACTCTTTATTTCCTAAAACTATCATTTCTCTACTATTTATTTGTTAATATTAATTCTAATTCTTTTTTCCATTTTTGATATGCCTTTTCATATTGCTCTTTATTTTTAAGAGGTAAAAAGGTCATTACGTGATCATTGGTAGTAATACCTGAACCAAATTTTTCGAAGTCACCATCAGTTAATCCTACAGCTCTTGCTGCTCCTACTGCTCCGGTTGTATTGTATATTTCTATTTCATGTCCAATTAATGTTGCAACCGTATTTGAGAAAATCTCAGAACGAAATAAATTATCATTTCCAGCTCTGATTACATTAATTGTAGCATTATCATCTTTCAGACATTCCATGCCGTACACAAACGAAAAAGCAATTCCCTCCAAAGAAGCTCTGAATAAATGTGCGCTACTATGAATATTCAAGTTTAAATTCAAAAAGTGGGTTCCAATATTTTTATTATTAAACATGCGCTCGGCACCATTTCCAAACGGAATTACTACTACTCCATCTGAACCAACAGCTATTTTAGAAGCTTTACGGTTCATTGTTTCATAAGTTTCATCACCCATATTGTTTCGGAGCCATCTGTATTGAATTCCTGCTCCATTAATATTAAGTAATTTACCAATTTTAGGCGATTTCTCGCTATAATTAACATGAACAAAGTTATTTACTCTTGTGCTTTTGTTCCCTTCAGACATTTCACTTACCGCATAAAAAACCCCTGAAGTTCCACCTGTAGCTGCTACTTCGCCTGCTTTTAAAACATTTAATGACAATGCATTATTAGGCTGATCTCCTGCTCTGTAAACTACAGGAATACCAACAGGAAGTCCAGATTCGTTTGATGCTTTTTCACTTAGCACTCCCTGATTTGTGAAATTTTCAACAATACTAGGAGTCAATAATTGGTTTATACCATAGTAATCCAACAGCCAGTCTGCTACTTTATTTTCTTTGTAATCCCAAAGCATTCCTTCGGACAAACCATTTTTTGTGGTTGTGATTTCATTAGTAAGTTTATAAGCTATATAATCGCCTGGAAGCATATATTTATAAATTTTACTGTAAATTTCTGGTTCATTTTCTTTTACCCATTTCAATTTTGAGGCTGTAAAATTCCCGGGAGAGTTCAATAAATGACTCATGCATTTTTCCTGTCCCAATTCCGCAAAGGCTTTGTTACCAATCTCCACCGCCCTGCTGTCGCACCAAATAATAGCATTACGTAACGGATTACCATTACCATCAACAATAACCAATCCGTGCATCTGATAAGAAATACCAATGCCTTGAATTTTTGAAGCTTCGATATTTGCTTCACGAATGGCTCTTTTGGTTGCCACACATATATGCTTCCACCAGATTTCAGGATCTTGCTCTGCCCAATCAGAGTGAAGTGAAACAATCTCCATTTCGTTTTGAGGTTCATTCAAAACAATTATTTTTTTTCCTGTCGAAGCTTCAACCAAAGCAACCTTGACTGAAGAACTTCCAATGTCATACCCAATGTAATACATAACTTATAATCTTTTTGTTTTTTATGCAAAGGCTCAAAACCCTCGATTTAGAATATTATTTAGTTCTAATTAATCTTACAAACTCTTCTCTTTCTGTTTTAATCAAAAAAAATGAAGCAGAGCCAAATTGGCTGTTTATGCTATTTTTTTATCAAAAATAAAATTAAAATCACCATTGGATACTATTTCCTGAAACTGTAATTTTAAAGTATAAAATTTCGCAGCACGATGAGAAACATTCTCCTGTTTTTCATTTAAATCCTGAACTAATCCCAATTGAAGTATCTTTCTTCTAAAATTAGATTTATTGATTTCAATGCCTAGTATTTTCTCATATAAATGAACGACCTGCAGCAATGTGAATTTTTCTGGCAATAAATTAAAACCAATTGTACTTTGACAAACATTTCTCCGAAGCTGACTTAAACTGTAATCCAATATCACTCTGTCCTTCTCACTTAATCCTTCTATCTCATTAATGTCAACCCATTTAATATCTGCGTATGTCTGTTCTCTTTCTAAAACATTCTGATCTCTTTTTATTAATCCATAATAGGCAATTGAAATGTTTTCATCCAATGAAGAAATAGTAGAATATCCAAAAGCTTTTAGCTGTTCAATAAAAAAATAATCATAACCAGTATTCTTTTTAATAATATTATTCGCAGTACTTGCAATGGTTTCTCCCTGTTTTATACAATCATTTGCAAATCGCCAACTTACAATTCCTTCATCATCTGTATGATTTACAAGCAAAATTTTGAGAGTATTATTATCAAGATTAAAAATTACACAATCAATTTCTATTTTAACAGAACTATAATACTTGATTTCATTTTTCTCATTTTTTTTTCCTTTTTTCATATATGTAAATTTTATTTGATACTGGTCACATATGATACGACATTATTAATAGCTCTTTATCTCAATTATAATATTTTTTATATGTTAAATGAACTTCGGTTATAGCACAGAAAACATCTTGCTATTTTTCTCTATCGTAAGGATTTATCGTAACAATTGAACCATCTGCTAAATAGTCTATTTTGGCAACCTTCATGCTCCGCAAATGGGTTACCCCTTTGGATAAACTTGAATCATGATAAAACAGATACCAGTCATTTTCAACTCTGCATATCGAATGATGCGTTGTCCAGCCCACAACCGGATTCAAGATCCTTCCTTGATAGACAAACGGCCCGTAAGGATTGTCTCCAATAGCGTAACAGATAAAATGGGTATCCCCTGTTGAATACGAGAAATAATATTTACCATTGTATTTATGTACCCATGGAGCTTCAAAAAAACGGCGGTCATTATCCCCTGCCGACAGTACTTCTCCGTTTTCGTCCAGAATCTGGATTTCTTTAGGCTCCTCTGCAAACTCCAGCATGTTATCGCTAAGCACTGCAACAATAGGTCCTAATGCTGGTTCTTTGTCTAATGGTTCTTCGTTTTTGGAATCGTATTTATTGTTTCGGTATTTTTGAAGCTGACCTCCCCAGATACCGCCAAAATAAATATAATTCTTGCCATCTTCATCCTCATAAACTGCAGGATCTATACTATAACTCCCTTTTATGGCTTCTTTTTCTGCTGTAAAAGGCCCTTCGGGTGAATCACTAACGGCTACTCCAATCTGGAAAATGCCGTCTGGACGCTTTGCCGGAAAATACAAATAGTACTTTCCGTTTTTATGAGCCGCGTCGGGAGCCCACATCTGCTTTTCTGCCCAGGCTACATCATCTACATGCAGTGCTACACCGTTGTCAACAGCTTCTGATGTGATGCTTTCCATCGAAAACACGTGGTAGTCTTCCATACCAAAATGATCTCCATTGTCATTAAACGGGATTCCCGCATCAATATCATGCGAAGGATAAATGTATATCTTGCCATTAAATACATGAGCTGAAGGATCAGCTGTGTACATATGAGACACTAAGGGCTGTGAAATGGCTGTTTTATTAATCTGCTCAAAATTAATCTGTTCAATACTATCTTCAGGCATACTCTTTTTTACGTTTTATAATTAATTTCTTCTTTCTTTTAAGTCACTTTCAATCTGAACCTCCATTTTTTTGTCTATTTTATAGAAAAACAGCAGACCGCATCCTATTAAAAATGGAACTGCAGGAAAAACACTTACTAATAATTTGATACCATTTATCGTTACATCTGTTTGTATAAGAGAATTAGGAACATAATGAAAAATCCCTAAGAGTAAAGTTACTAAGGATCCTCCGATACTCAACCCCGCTTTTAGACCAACCATCATCGCTGAAAATATAATAGCTGTAGCACGGCGGTTATTGAGCCATTCGGAATAATCTGCTACATCTGCTATCATAGCCCACAGCAGCGGAATTGTTATTCCGTAGAAAAATCCATGCAGAATCTGTGACAGGAAAATAAGTTGCATATTGTCTGACGGAAAGAAATAAAAAGCAAGAATAAAGGCAGTCGAAATGAATAGAAATATTCCGAAGATGTTTCTCTTCCCGTATTTATCGGCCAAACCTTTAGACAGCGTGATTCCGACAATCATAAAAATAATGCCGCCGGCATTAAACAGTCCGAATCCTGCAGCAACCGGATCATTCCCAAAGTGGTTTAATCCTACGCTGGACAATGCATCCAATATCGGCTTAATAAAAAGAGCTAATTGTTCCTTATCTACATAATTTTCAAAATAATAAATATACGAACCACCTTTAAGTGATAAAGTGATAAACACTAAAGTAGTTAGCGTTAACATGATTATCCACGGTCTGTTTTTTACCAAATCACTTAAATCTTCTTTTACACTTGACTTCTGTTCCGGTTTTGGAATAATACGCTCTTTGGTCGTAAAAAACGTGATTAAAAGCATGATCGTTCCAATGATTGCTAATACTGTCATTACTTTTTCAATTCCAATGGCTTTATCTCCATTTCCTGCACTTTTGATAATACCCAGCATAAAAACCTGAACAAAAAACTGTGCAAACATTACAGCTACAAAACGATAGGACGACAAACTGTTTCTGTCTGACATATCGCCTGTAATCACACCGCTTAAAGCAGAATAAGGCAAGTTGTTACTGGCGTAAAAAAGTAGTAATAATGTATAAGTAACTACCGCATAAATGATTTTTCCGTTATATGAAAAATCAGGTGTTGTAAATGCGGCCAAAGCAGCACATCCCAACGGCAATGCTGTTATCAGAATCCAAGGTCTGAATTTCCCCCATTTTGTATTGGTTCTATCGGCTAAAACTCCTATTATCGGGTTAAATACAAACGCAGCTATAAAACCGACAATCAGCATGATTATCGATGAATCTGTTGGAGATAGTCCATAGATATCGGTATAGAAATAAGCCAGATAGGTCATCAATGTCTGGAAAACTAAATTTGCAGCTAAGTCGCCCAGGCTGTAGCCTATTTTTTCCTTTACGGATAATTTTTGAGAAATTTTACTCATTATTTGTGGTGGTTAATTATGGGGTTAATATCAAATCGGACTCTTCTAGCATCATTATTTTTTTGAAGAAATGTTTCATTAACAGCTTTCTAAAAACAAATGTAATTCGCGAAACAATCGGTTGTGTAAAAGTATTAAAAAAAACAAGCCAGCAAAAAAAAGTCCGTTTATTTTATCATATAATTTGAAAATAGATCAGATTATTGCTTTTTTGGCATCTGTTTTTCCTATCAGTTTATTTAGATGCCTTTTTTAACTGCATAACACTATCATAAGCTTTTTTAGGCACTAAGTTAGTATCAAATAATAATGGGTAATTTGTTCTCCCTTTTATTGGCCAATCATTTAGCCAAGATTGTCCATCATGAACTCCCCAAAATGTTACACGGCTAATTTTATCTTTATATTTAAGAAATAATTTAAAAATAGAAGCATAACGCTCGGCCAATTTAGTTTGGATAGAATCAGGAAGGGTTTTAGGATAAGGATTCATTTTTTCGCTTCCTTCAAAATTCTGATTCACATCTGCTCCTTGTAAGTCCCAAGGATTTGGCAATACTGTAATATCCAGCTCTGTAAAGGCAACTTTAAGCCCCAAATCCGAATAAGCCAAAATACTTTTTTCAATTTCTTCCAATGATGGGCTTTCTAATCTCCAATGCCCTTGAATGCCAACACCATCAATTTTCCCTCCATGCGCTTTTACATTTTTAACTAATTTAATGACACCTTCTCTCTTTTTTGGTTCACAGATATTATAATCATTATAATATAAATCAACCTTAGAATCTGCTTTTGCAGCAAGCTTAAAAGCATCAGCCAGATAGCTTTCGCCAAGTGTATTTAAAAAGACAGATTTTCTCAAAGTACCGTCTTCATTCAATGCCTCATTGACAACATCCCAAGAATCAATACGCCCTTTATACTTAGAAACGATAGTCGAAATATGATCTTTCATAAAAGCCTTCATTTCGGTGCTGTCTTTTATTGCAGCCATCCATGGAGCTAATTGGCTGTGCCAAATCAAAGTGTGACCGTGAATAAACATTTTATTGTTCTCCCCATAAGCAACATACTTATCGGTCATTGCAAAATCATATTTGTCCTTGAAAGGATGTACAAACATTGACTTCATGATATTTTCGGCAGTGATACTATTGAACTCTTTCCGAATTAAAGAATCGACATTGCCATCTTTCTCATTAATCTGATCGGCACTCAAAGCTGTCCCGATGTAAAAATCGTCTTTGAAATTGTCTTTTAAAGAATTCTGTTTCGTGTTTTGTGAGTTGCAGCAGCCCAATACAAAAAGAAAAGCTAGAAGCACGTAGTTATTTATTGATTTCATTATTTATAGTTTTAATAATAGTTAAACTTATTAATTTTTAAAACATCACAGCAATCCTGAACAGATTTCCATCATTAACTGGTTTTATTTTTAAAGCACCAAACTCTAATCAAATTTTAATTATAGCTGCTACCAAAATCTATGCTAATTGACCTAATTTATAAGCAATTCCCATTTCCAAACCCCTCAATTCGGCAAGTCCTTTTAATCTTCCTACCAAAGAATAACCTGGATATTGCACCTTTATTACTTCTATTGCATGCAGGAAACCATGATCTGGTCGCATTGGCAAACTCACTTTTCTTCTGTTCATTAAAACAATCAGTTTTTCTACAATTACCTCCATTTTCGTATCCCCATTTAAATGTTCAGATTCCCTGAAAATACTTTCGTTTTCTCTAATGGTATTTCTCAGATGCAAAAAATGGATTCGATCACCATAATTGTCTATAATTCTTTCTAAATCATTATTAGGATTAGCACCTAGCGAGCCTGTGCAGTAACACAACCCGTTTGCGGCCAAAGGAACGGCTTCAAAAATAGCCTTAATGTCGCTTTCAACAGAAAGAATACGTGGCAGTCCTAAAACAGAAAATGGCGGATCATCTGGGTGAATAGCTAATTTTGAACCATGCTGTTCGGCAACTGGAACGACTTCAGACAAAAAGAAAATCAGATTTTCTCTCAATTTAACATCATCAATTGATGCATAATTGTCTAGTAAAGCAAGTATCTGCTGTGCCGTAAAATCAATTTTACTTCCAGGAAGCCCTAATAATACATTTTTGAAAAGCAGTTTTTTATCAGATTCTGACAGCTTAGTTCCAAATTCTAATGCTTTTTCCTTCTCTATTTCGGAATAACTGTTTTCTGAATTTGGTCTTTTTAATAAAAACATATCAAAATAAGCAAAAGCCTCTTTATTGTATAAAAGCGCTCTGCTTCCATCTTGATTTACAAAATTATGGTCTGTACGCACCCAGTCTAAAATTGGCATAAAATTGTATGTAATAACCTTTATACCGCATTCAGCAAGATTTTGTATACTTATTTTATAGTTTTCAATGTATTTCAAATAATCGCCGGCAGCTCTTTTTATTACATCATGAACAGGCAGGCTTTCTACTACTGTCCATTCTAATCCTTCGTTTCTTATGGTTTCTTGTCTGTCTTTTATTTCTTGAATCGTCCAGATTTCGCCAACTGGAATATGATGCAAAGCAGTAACGATTCCTGTTGCTCCAGCTTGTTTAATATCAATTAAGTTTACGGTATCCTGAGGACCAAACCAACGCATGGTTTGCTGCATTTTTATCATTGTCATTTCAATTTAATTATTTAGAATCCGATACTATTTCCTCCGTCCACTGGCAAAACAGTTCCAGTCGTGAATTTAGATTCGCTTGATGCAAAATAATAAACCGCATCTGCAATATCCGACGGTTCCCCTAAAATCCCCATCGGCGTTCTTGAAAGCACCTTGTTTTTTCGTTCTGGATCATTATCTAATGCAGTTGCAGACATCTTTGTTTTAATGAAACCAGGTGCAATACAATTGACACGAATACCAAATGGAGCCAATTCTACCGCCATTGCTCTAGTCATTGATTCGATTGCTCCCTTGCTTGCCGAATAAGCAATGACTTTTGGAATGCCATATCGAGATGCCATTGAACTAATATTTACTATATTACCTCCCTTATTTTCTTTCATGCTTTTTACAACTGCTCTACTCACAGCAAAAACACTTAAAAGATTGGTATGAATTACAGATAAAAAATCCTCATCGGATACATCCAAAAATTCTTTTTTCAAATTAATACCCGCGTTGTTCACTAAAATATCAATTGGTCCATTTTTAGTCAAGCTTGCTATCATTGCCGGAATTCCAGCAATATCATTTAAATCATATAAAACCGGAATGGCATTTTCTCCAATTTCTCTACAAGCGTCTTCTGTTTTTTCTTTGGACCTTCCAACAATATAAGTAGTTATTCCGTTGTTACATAATTTTTTTGCAGTTGCAAAACCTAGACCAGAGTTTCCTCCTGTAACGATTGCTGTTTTTGTGCTCATGCTTTTTTAGTTGTATAATTAATTCCCCGGTGCAAAAGGAAACTTCAAAGATTTAAAATATTCTAAAGCCTTTTCCGGTTTTTCGACTCCTTTTGGAAGCTCTTTACCCGAATACTGCTGAAAATACAGCAGACAGGCATCCCTCCACCATTTAGCCTCTTTATATTGAATATTCAACAGCATTTGAACTTCCTTAAAACGTTCGCTGTCAACATATTTTTCAGCAGTATTCCAAGTTTCTTTCATTTCTTCAACCTGATTTACTCCCAGCTGGTATTTCAAAGCCATTCCGTCCCAAAGATTGTGACCGCCTTTCAACTTATAATCCCAAGAAACATGATGAAACCACAGCAAATATTGTTCTGGACAAGTATTTATATTATCAAAAATGTCTGCGACTTCTGGCGCATACTGTGAAACAGCATTAGTACCAGTTTTGGATCTGTCGAAACCAATACCGTTTTTATCTGCTTTATGGTAATAAACAGGGTTCCATTCTGGTCTTGATAAATTACTCACCCACGGCCCAGGTCCATAATGATGTCCAGTATCCATAATATGATGCAGTCCCAATGGTGTCATATAATTAACAACTGCTTCACGAGATGTCAGCATCATATTTTTTATAGGATTAATAAATTTTTCATCATTAGAAAAAGTACATCTTAACCATTCATCGGCAATTGTTGGTGCATCCAGATATGGATTCCATGCAAGTCTCCCAAATCCGTACCAATTAGCCTGAGCAAAAGGATGTCCTGTCCAATTCAAATCATTTCCTATATTGGCAACACCCGCAATTCCAGTAATTTTGTTTTGATACAAAGAGCCATCAATTGTTTTTGCAACAGTAGAACCTTTGCCTTTTTGATAGGTATCTGATTCTAAAACTTCTTGATATAATTTAGGCAGATATACTAAATGTGTACTAAAACCTAAATACTCCTGTGTTATTTGAAATTCCATCATCAAAGGTGTTTTTGGCATAGCGCCAAATAACGGATGAAAAGGTTCTCTTGGCTGAAAATCAATTGCCCCATTTTTTACCTGAACAATAACATTCTCTCTAAATTTTCCGTCGTAAGGCTGAAATTCTGCATAAGCCTGCTTAGCGCGGTCATTGGCATCATGCTCAGAATACACAAATGCTCTCCACATAATAACTCCTCCAAAAGGGGCTACAGCATCTGCAAGCATATTGGCTCCATCTACATGATCCCTGCCGTAATTTTGTGGTCCTGGCTGTCCTTCCGAATTTGCTTTGACAAGAAATCCTCCAAAATCTGGAATTCTGGCATAAATTTCTTTAGACTTGGCTTTCCACCAATTTGCAACATCAGCATCTTTTGGATCAGCAGTTTTTAAGCCTCCAATTTCTATAGGGGCCGAAAAACGGGCTGTTAGATATACTTTTATTCCATAGGGCCGAAAAACATTGGCGAGAGCCTCAACTTTTTCTAAATATTGAGGTGTCAAAATAAGAGCATTTGCATTTACATTCGTCAAAACTGTACCATTTATCCCTATCGAAGCATTAGCACGGGCATAATCAATATAGCGCTGATCAATAAAATCCGGCAGTTTTTGCCAATTCCATAAAGAAGATCCCGCATAACCCCGCTCTACAGTACCGTCTAAATTATCCCAATGGTTTAATATACGGATATTCGTTTTCGAAGAATCGGTAATATTCAGTTTCTCAATACTTTTATTTGTCTGAATCAATCTTATAAAACTATAAACCCCATACAAAACACCAATCTCCTTTTTGCCGCTTATAATAATATGTTTTTTATTATTAATGCTAACGGATTTTATAACATAACCTTCCTCGTTTATTTTATCAAGATCCGATCCGACAGCTTTTTGGATTTCAAGACTTAAAGAAACTTTCGAACCCATTATAATATTATTATTTCCTTCTAATTTTGTTGAAACAGTGATTTTTTGTCCAAGCATATTCATCAAAGCCGATTGCAATTCGCTTGTAGCAATTGTCATAGTTTCAGAATTCCCTAAAGTTATGATTCCTTGAATATTAGATAAATAGTCCGATTTTAATTCCGAATTAGTTACTGCATCATATTGAAGCCATAATTTATAATCCTTTTGAGCAGATACAGACCATGATATTCCCAATACAAGAAAAATCAATCTCAAAAAGTTCATTTTATTATGTTTCATTCTTTGTGCGTTTATCTTCATTTTTAATTTATGTCTAAATAACCTTATTTATACAAATACTACTATTTTGATAATAATTTGCATAAAAAAATACATATTACAAAATAACTATTATTTTGCAATCGGTTGTGTAAAAATATGAGATTGTATTATAAGAAAAAAATTTTTATGACTTTTTTTTCAAAAAAAATCCGCCTGATCAAAAAGTGATATCAGGCAGATTGAATAAAGTATTGTTTATACTAATTAAATTAGTAAATTATGATTTCTATCAGAAGATTCACGAACAAGAACTTCAGTATTAAGGAATGTGATTTCTTTAGCATCATCCTTCTTAAGAGAATTAAGACTTGTAATGATAATCTCGGCTGCAGTTTTCCCCATTTTTTCAGCAGGATGCGTTATGGTTGATATATTAGGGTCGATTATTTGCGAAATGGGGTCATTATTAAAGCCAATTACAGCAATATCATCAGGAACTTTTAACCCTCTTTTTTTAGCAGTCTGCACTGCACTTACCGCGATTATATCTCCAGGTGCAAAAAGTCCGTCAGGGATTGGATCTAAATCAAATAATTTATTGCTTGCCTTTACTCCTTCTTTATATGTAACGGCCTTTAAATTAATTATCAGCTCTTCATCTATAGGAAGATTGTGATCTCTTAAAGCTTCCATATAGCCTCTCTTTCTTTCACTGTAAAGATTTCCTAATTCAGACCCAGCTGTTAAATGTGCAATACGCACACATCCTTGCTCTATAAGATGTTTGGTGGCTTTATAACCAGCAGAATAATTATCAATAACTACTCGAAAAGTATTGTAATCCTTAGGAACTCTGTCTACAAAAACGAGGGGGATTTTATTGTTAGTAAACTGATGGAAGTGTGAAGTATCTTTCGTCTCCATTGCCAAAGAACAAATAACACCACTCACTCTATTGCTGTATAAAGACTTGGCCATATTTACTTCTTCGAGATAAGAGTCATGCGACTGCATAATTATTACCGTATAATCCGATTTTTGAGCTGTAATTTCAATACCGCTAATTAATGAGGACAAAAATGGCTGAGTAACTGTTGGTATTAGCACACCTATCGTTTTAGTATTATTACCACGAAGACCAGCTGCCAGAGTATTGGGTACAAAACCCATTTCTTCGGCAGTTTTTTTAACCTTTTTAATGGTATTATCACTTATAGTATGATGATCCTTTAACGCTCTGGAAATAGTAGATGCAGCCAAATTTAATCTTTCAGCGATATCATAGATCGTTACATGTTTTTTTTCTTCCATTAACTTAAATACAATTTGAACGTAAATATATGTATTTTAGAAACATTCCTAAGATTAGTAAATAAATTTTATCTGTTGCTATATAATTACTTAAAAAAGTTTTGTCCATTAAACTCTGACAGCTCTTACTATACAGTCTTTTCTTTAACAATTTGGCTTACTTATACTGCTTCCATTTAGTACTGCAATTAAACAATCAATTAACTAGCTGCTTAAATTAATTAATTATATTTGCGCCGTCTTAAAACTATGTTAATTCAAGATAGAAAAACAGCAATTATTAAACTGTTATTTAAGTACAAAAAATAAAAATTAAATTTTAAACCCAATGTAAATTGGTTATCTTTTAACAGCATTTAAACATAAAATGAATTCATTAAAAACCGCTTTATCAGCCATTTTACTTTTACTTTTATTTTCACAAAACATGATTTTTGCTCAAGAAGCAGAAGAAAAACCAATAAGCCAAAATCAGCTGCCCCTATTTATCACTCCAAATTCAATTGCATACTCTGATACTCAAATTGATAAAACCTACAATTACAATATGCTTACTCTCGTTGATACGACAGTAATGCTTCAAAATGGAACAGCTTATCCTCCTGCCAAAAGAGATTATAAACGATTAGGAATAACTACTGGAATGTATGCAGGAACTGCTGTGCTTGCGTTTGGAATACTATGGGCTATGCCGGAAAGTGCCAGTAACTGGGACAAAGAAGAAATTAGAGAAAAAGGGATTCTATGGAAGTGGAAAGAAAACGTAAAAGCTGGTCCTATTTGGGATAAAGATGATTGGGTTCTTAACTGGATAACACATCCCTATTCTGGAGGAGTATATTATATGACTGCCCGAAGCAGCGGTTTCAATATTTTTGAATCTTTTCTATATTCAGCATTAATGTCCACTTGTTTCTGGGAATATGGAATCGAAGCTTTTGCCGAAATCCCTTCCAAACAAGACCTTATCATAACACCTGTATTGGGGTCTGTAGTTGGAGAGGGTTTCTTTTATGCTAAAAAAAGTATTTTGAAAAACGACCACCAAGTTTTGAAATCCAGATTTTTAGGATACACCACTCTAATTCTGATTGATCCGTTTAATACCATATTGGATGGTCTAGGTTATCAGGAAAAAGTAAAGACACAGCTTAATGTAGCACCAGTAGGTTTTGATCAGGGAGCTAATAAAACCATTTGGGGATTAAATTTTAACATGCAGTTTTAATACGTGAGAATTTTTTACAGGCTAAAAATCAATTTATTAAATCATTTCTTTCATTAGATTTTAAAACAAAATTAAATCGTTAAATTTTAAAAATAAATTAGATTTTAACATCGCTGATAAAAAATAATTATTACTTTTATCTACTACTAATCAATGCTTTACAATAAAAACTACCGCTAGTTATTAATTCAGATTAGCATCGAATGTTCACTAATTTATTAACCTTTAAAAATGATTTTTTTGAGTGAATTTAAAATTATTGTCGCTTTTATTTTTATGGTTTTAAATTATATAATTTTTCAAAAACTACCTTAAAATACAAGCCGATAAATGAAGTGTCTGTTAAAAATTAAAATTGATAAAGAGTAACACCTAGAGGTTCAGTAAAAGAATTACAATCCGATAAACTTGTGACATAACAAGAATAATAATCGATGTAAACTTTCAATGTATAGATAAACCAATGGACGCAATGTGAAATTTAAACATTTTTGATTATAACAATACTTTGATTTATAGACAATCCATTTAATAAAGTGATTTACGAACTGTAAATACTGGTATATATATACCTATAGTATTAAATGTGGTTAAACATACTTTTGAAAATGTACAAAAGAGTTTTATTTTTAATTAAACCTATATGGTATAAATAAAAGTAAAAAGAGAAAGACTAGCTAAAAATAACTAGTCTTTCTTTTTTTATTGCTTTACTAAGTAAATTCCATCTTCTTTTATCTCAATTAGTTTTTCTTTGTACAAAGACTTTTTTTTCTAATTAGCCTTTATTTTTATGGACTTCCTATACATTGATTGCGTTAACTAGCAGTAATACGTGCATTACATTTCGGATTTTATCGTGATAACAGCTCCTTTCAAATAAAAAAAATGAATGGCTGTCAAAAACAACCTTACAAGAAATCGATTTATTTATTACTACTTTTAGTATAATTTATTATATTTACTATAAAGACCTACCTTCTTATCCTTTGGCTATTAACTTAATGCACTAAACAAATGGGGATTTGGAAAAATTATACTTCGGCTATAAAGAATACTATCTTGAATTCTTCAAATCAAAATAAAGATTTGAAATATTGGCGGGATGATATGTTCTCTAATATTATCATTTATATTATACCCTTATGCTTTATCGCCCTAATACCATCTGTCATATGGGCGCTGGATTCAGGTCACTATGCAATGACAGTTATTGACATATTATGTGTTCTTATCATTATAATAGTCGGCATCAAAAAAGAGATGGAAATAAAATACCGTAAACTTCTATTTATAGGCAATACATACATTCTGAGCATCTTCCTTTTATACTATGTTGGTATTAATAGTACTCTATATCTGCTGGCATCCTGTTTTTTATCTGTTTTTATATGTCCCTTTAAAAACAAATACGCACCAGCACTTTTAAATCTCTACATTTCTATTTCTTATATTTTTTTATATTCCTATGATTTTATAATAGTTCCAGATAAGAATTTTAAATTAAATGAACTTTTCGCAGTTTTCTCAAATTTAGTTTTTCTTAGTTTTTTAATATGTATTTTAATTCCAAAACTGTTTAACGGACTGGACGAAAGTTTCAAAGAAGGTATTCTTCATAACCAAAAAATAGAAAAACAAAACAACTTACTAAAAGAAATAACATGGATACAGTCGCATGTAGTTAGAGCGCCATTATCTCGCCTGCTAGCAATTGCAAATCTTTTAAAAGAAACCAAAACGACCGAAGAAGAGAAAATATTTTTTTTGGATAATCTAATTATTTCGAGTGAAGAACTAGACGCTGTCATTAAAGATATTGTACTGAAATCTGAAAGCGTAAATAATAATCAATAAATTTATTCTAAAAATTGAATTCCAAAAAAAAGGCCAATCTGCAATGATTAGCCTACTTTTTATTCCTTTACTAAGTGAATTCCATCTTCCTTTATCTCAATCAGTTTTTCTTTATATAAGGCACCAATTGCTTTTTTGAAAGTCTTTTTACTCATCTTTAAAACCGTTTTAATGTCTTCGGGATGTGAATTATCTGTTAGGCGCAGAAAACCTCTGCTGGCTCTCAATTCATCGAGAATTTTTTCGGCATTGGGTTCTATACTTTCATATCCTTGAATTTGCAGTGCAACATCAATTTTATTATCAGGCCTGATATTTTTTATATATCCGCGCATACGGTCACCTGTACGAATTGCGTCATCATACACTTCATCTTTATACAGCAAACCTTTGTGCTTCTCATTGATAATAACATTAATACCCAATTCGGTAATATGTGATACAATCAAATCTACCTCTTCTCCTTTTTCAACAGTCAGATGGTCGTTTTTTAAAAACTGGTTTAATTTGCTTGATGCAACTAAACGATTGGTTTTTTCATCCAAAAACAAATACACTAAATAACGTTTCCCTTTTTCCATAGGACGAGCCTGCTCTTTGAACGGGACTAAAATATCTTTCTCCATTCCCCAATCCATAAACGCACCTATTTGGTTGGTATAATTCACCCGCAAAAGAGCAAACTCATTCAATAAAATATAAGGTTCTAAAGTAGTAGCAACAGGACGCTGTTCATGATCTAAATAGGCAAAAACAATAAGTTCCTCTCCTATTTCAAATTCATTGGGTACATATTTATTGGGTAAAAGTATATCGTGTATTCCTTCTGGGTCTTTTTCTGGGTTTCCTAAAAACAAACCAACCTTGGTATCACGCAATATGGTAAGTGTATTGTATTTTCCTATTTCAATCATTTTTATTCAGATTCCGAGTTGGGATTCAACTCATTTTATGTGGCAAAGGTACGAACTTTGAAAACGTGATTTATAAAACATTTTCAACAAAAAAAAGCGTCCTTATGAGACGCTTTTCAAAAATACTTTGAAATTCTAATTGTAAGCACTTTCTCTTCCAAAATGAAGAGTTAACAAATAGTAAACAACTGCACGATATTTATTTCTATTGGATTTTCCATATTGCTCTAATACGGCATCAATTCCTGCTTTAAGAGCTGGACTGTCAGGCAGACCTAATTTCTTTATTAAGAAATTTTTCTTTACAGTAACAATTTCTGATTGATGCGTGCCAGCTATGACTGAAGAATCAGGATTATAAATAGAGGGGCCGCATCCTATCGTTACTTTAGTTAATAACTCCATATCAGGATTAATCCCGCATTTTTCTTTCAAGTCGGCCGCATACTTTACAATTAATACATCTTTTGCACTCATAATAATAAAATTAAGTTGGTTGGATTATATAACTATCTCAAATTTAGTAATTTATTACTTATGTGTGCGATTTTTATTCATTATTATTTCATATAATTAATTCAATATCAAGAATTGTTCTTACATTAAATTTAAGTCTATTTACTACAATTATATTAATTCCTTAAAATACTGCAGCAATATGCTATTATTTTCTAATGTCGGCGTAAAAACTTCCAAGATAATTGGTTTATCATTTTGGGCATACAAAGAATTCAATCCATTTAATAGACTAACTTCATCATTGGCAGTTAGATAATTAAATCCATACATTTGGGCTAAATGGGCTGCTGTCAAGTTATGTGAAGTTTCAAAGAAGGTATTAAAAACAGGTGTCTCATCATGTCCTGGCAAAATCCTGAAAATACCCCCGCCTCCATTATTTATCAAAATGATTTTGAAATTTTTCGGAATATAATTGTTCCAAAGGGCATTGCTATCGTATAAAAAACCAATGTCCCCAGTAATAAAAACTGTTGGATTAACATTCGCAACCGCTGCGCCAACAGCTGTAGAAGTGCTTCCGTCAATACCGCTGGTTCCTCTATTGCAATAAACTTCGATTGAACTGTCAATAGGAATTAATTGTGCATATCGAATGGCTGAACTATTACTTATTTGCAGCTGACTGTTTTTTGGCAGGCTTTGAATTACTTTTTCAAAAACCTTAAAATCAGTAAAAGGTATTTTGGACAAATAGATGTCCTGCTTTTCTTTGCGCAATGCTTTTACGGCATTCAATTGAGAGAAATAATTACTTTCAACTTTTTGTGTTATAGGCAAAAAGGCATTGAAAAAAGTATTTGGATCAACCTCAAAATGTTTGGTCAAACAGCCAAAAGTGTCGTAGGCTCTTAAAGTATCAATATGCCAATGGTGTTCAGGTTTATATTTTCTAAAGAAAGCTTTGATACGTTTGGAAACTACCATTCCGCCAAAAGTCACCAAGATTTCCGGACGAAAAGCCTCAAAGTCTTCGGCGGTAAAAGGCGTAATTATCGTATCTATGTTACTTATAAAACTTGAATGGCTCACGTTGGAAGTATTTTCGGTCATTACTACAACCGAATCGTCATTGGCGAAAGCTTCAATCGTTTTGTTATCAATTGCATTAGGATCGTTTACTCCTATCAAAACCAATTTTCGGGTTGATTTGTTCCAAAGAGCAGCATATTGTTTTAACTCTTCTAGATCAACAGTCTGCGGATCATTTGCGGAAGCGAAAACCAAACTATTGACACTTAATTCCGTAACGGTTTCATACAAAGGTTCTTCAAAAGGTGCGTTGATATGAACTGGCCCTTTTTTATCAATCGCAGTATTGATGGCTTCATTGATTTTTCTGTCGTTTTCCTCCGAAACTTCCTCTAATAAATTAGCATTATATAAAGAATGATTGGCAAATACATTTTCCTGTCGAATGGTTTGTCCATCACCAATATCAATTTTGCTTTGCGGTCTGTCTGCCGAAACCACAATTAATGGAATCTGGCTATAAAAAGCTTCGGCAAGTGCAGGATAATAATTCAGTAATGCCGAACCGGAAGTACAAACCAAAACGGTAGGTTTACGTGTTTGCTGGGCAATTCCCAAGGCAAAAAAAGCGGCTGAGCGCTCATCTGCTATGCTGTAGCATTGAAAAGCGGGATTACTTGCAAAACCAATCGTAAGGGGCGCATTTCTTGAACCGGGAGATATAATGATATTGGTGATTCCTTTTGCTAAAAAAATTTGAAGTATGCTTTGGGCTAAAGGTATTTTGGGGTAAGTCATTTAAAAGATTTAAAAGTTTAACGTTTAAAAGTTTAAAAACAAAACTTCTAAAAATTGTTTTGCAAAGTTACAAAGTTGCTAAAGCTTTTCTGCTGATTTCGATCATATTTTCATAATTTTGAACAACAAATAATTACAGATGAAAATCAAATTAAGACCTTATCAAACCGAGGATACTCAAGCAATTTTAGACATTATCAATTATAATATTCTAAATTCGACTGCTTTATACGATTATAACATTCGAAGCTATGAACAGCAAAAGGCAATATTGGAAGAAAAAATCAACAAAAATTTTCCTGTAATTGTTGCGGTAGAGGAACGAAAAGTGGTTGGTTTTGGAATGTACAGTGAATTTAGATTCCGAGAAGCGTACAAATATACCGTAGAACATTCTGTTTATGTGGAAAATGCTCATCACGGAAAAGGGATTGGAAAACTATTGCTGTATGAATTAATCCAATTGGCAAAAAAACAAAATCTTCATACAATGATTGCCGTAATCGACGCCGAAAACCAAAGTAGTGTGGATTTTCATGAAAAATTTGGTTTCAAAACCGTGGGAATTATCAAAGAATCGGGGTATAAATTTGATCGTTGGCTGCATTCGGTATTTATGCAATTAATTTTGGAATCTTAAAATCAAAAGTTCTAAAGTCTTTCCATAACCAATTTGAACTTCGTCTTTATGACTTTATAAACTTTATGACTTGCAACTTTATAGTATCTTTGCACTTTTACAAATACTATGGATTTCACTTTACTTTCTTCCCCTTTACAAGGATTTACAGACTTTCGTTTTAGAAATGCTCAAAATAAATATTTTGGAGGAATAGACACCTTTTATTCTCCTTACATTCGGCTGAATGGAAAACTGGTCATAAAATCATCTTATGAACGTGATTTGTTACCCGAAAACAATTCAGAATTGGAAGTAATTCCGCAAGTAATTACAAACGATGCCGATGAATTTTTATTTGTGGCAAAATATGTCCGTGAACTGGGATACAAAGAACTGAATTGGAATTTAGGCTGTCCGTACCCGATGGTGACCAAATCCGGAATGGGTTCCGGACTTATCAGCAATACCGAAAAAATAAACCACATTCTTGAAAGAGCACATTCTGAAACTGACATTATAGTATCCATGAAAATGCGTTTGGGCTACGACACTACAGAAGAAATTCTGGACGTTTTACCAATTTTAGACCAATACCCAATTAAAAATATTGCTATTCATGCCCGCATCGGGAAACAGCTGTATAAAGGCGGAGTTCATCTGGACGCATTCCAGCAATGTATTGACAATACCAAGCATAAACTTTATTATAACGGTGATATCACTTCGGTAGCTAAGTTTCATGAAATGCAGGAACGTTTCCCTTCAATTGATCATTGGATGATAGGTAGAGGCTTAATCGCAGATCCTTTTTTGCCTGGAATGATAAAAAATAATGCCACAGAATATCCTAAAAACAAAATGGAACTATTCAGTGCTTTTCATGATACACTTTATGAAGGTTACAGTGAATCCTTATCTGGTCAAACGCATATCTTGCTAAAAATGCATCATTTATGGGAATACTTTTCAGTTATATTTTCCAATCCGCACAAAGTCCATAAAAACATTAAAAAATCCAAAAGCATCAAGAATTATGAAGCTTCTGTTAAGGAAATAATTGCTAAAGAGAAATAAATCTCTTTTTTATTTCTGGAGCATACAGATTTGCTTCGCCTGTTTGCTATCTCCCGGCTGGCATTTTTGGAAATATGGTTCCTGCTCTGCGTTTTACACGAGCGATAGCGAACTGACGAAGTAATCTTATCACCTGAACCCCTGTTAACAAGGATTTCCACTTCGATCAGGGCTAAAAGCTAAGGTTTTGCATTACTTGCCATAATAGTTGTTAATTTCACTCAGTTGCTTAGTTTGTTACAATGACAAAAAAAGAAGCCTGTCGCTAGCAACGACAGGCTTCAAAACAAACAAATTAAATTATAAAATTTAAAAGTCATAGGTAATCATTCCTTTTGGGCAAAAAGGGGGTTCGGGCGTAAAATGAATTTCTTCAACTGAATCGTGCAAACACAAAACACTTACTTTTTGAAAAAATTCTGTTCCAGTGTAATCAAAATTGGTTCATCTGTAATTATAAACTCAATCTTTTTAAGCACCAAAACTATTAACAGTACTCGTTATTTGATGTTAAAACACCCAATTTATTAATATGCGCATGACTTTGAGTTGTGGTATTTAGCACATACGCATTTCGATTGGGTGTCCGTACACATCTATAATTTTCACTTTAACGGTTTAATCATTAACAAAATACTTGCTAATCGATATTTTGCACTAGAATAAAAAAATTCTACAAACAAATTATTCTTAATTATTTATAAGGAAGTCCAAATTTTTATTTTTCATTTTATTGTAAATTATAAGGTTATAAAGTCATTTACGCAATTGGATTGCTTTTGGTTTTAAAAAAATTAAAAAAAGTTAACAATTATTACAAATAATTGATTTACAGTATTTTAAATATTATTTTTTTTAAACTTTTGAAAAAATCCCTTGTGCATTTCAATATATTTGAAAAATGCTGATAATTAGGACGAATTTTATATGTTTGTAAAACACTAATCCAAACCACCATGACCCAAGAAGAGTTATTAGTTTTAATTTATGAAAAAGACGAAAAAGCTTTTACACATCTATACGATATGTATTCTAAAAGTTTGTTTGCTGTCATAAATACTCTAGTCAAAAATCGAGAAGAAGCCGAAGATGTTTTACAAGAAGTTTTTGTAAAAATCTGGAAAAACATTGATTCCTATCACGAAAGTAAAGGCCGCTTTTATACATGGATTATCAATATTGCCCGCAATACTTCTATAGATAAATTACGTTCTAAGAATTTTAATAACAGTCAAAAAAACCTTTCTTCCGATAATTTCGTAAATCTATTAGACGACAGCAACAAACTGTCTCATAAAATTGATGCAATTGGAATTCAGGAATTTGTAAAGAAACTAAAACCTAAATGTATTCAAATTATTGATTTGTTATTCTTTAAAGGATATACACAACAGGAAGCGTCAGAAGAATTGGCTATTCCGTTAGGAACTGTCAAAACACAAAACAGAAATTGTATTAACGATTTACGACTTTATTTAAAATTATAATGGATACAAAACAATACATAGACTCCGGAATTTTAGAACTTTATGTTTATGGTTTACTCAATGAAACCGAAAACATAGAGATTGCAGCTTTAGCAAAAGAACACAGTGAAATAAATGATGAAATTATTTCGATAGAGAAAGCTATTGTTGCTTTATCGTCCACTTTTTCTCCATTTCATTCGGTTGCCAATTATGAAAAAATTAAAGCCAAATTAGAGCTTAAGTATGGGAAAGTGGTTGAAATGAAACCAGAAAAATCAAGATATTCATACATGGGCTGGGCCGCAGCTGTACTTTTATTAATGGGAATCGGATACCAATACCGACAGCTCAATATAACCAATAATCAAGTTGTTGAAATAAGTTCCGAAAAAGAAAATTTGCTTAAAGCAGTAGATTCATTAGGTATAAAAAACAAAACTATCGAAACAAGTTTGGCTGTGATTCGTGACCCAAAAAATACGGTAATAACATTAGGAGGACAAGCGGTATCACCAACTTCATCTGCAAAAATATATTGGAACAAAGAAACCAGAGTTGTTTATGTAGATGCTTCTGGTTTGCCTAAACCGCCAAAAGGAAAAGTATACCAAGTTTGGGCTCTCAAATTAGCGCCCGTTTTAACTCCAACAAGTATTGGATTATTGAAAAATTTTGATGTCAACGACCAAAAATTATTCGCGGTTAGCGACACTGGTTATGCCGAAGCTTTCGGAATTACACTAGAACCAGAAGGCGGAAGCACTTCACCTACAATGGAACAATTGTACACATTAGGAAAGGTTTAGATTAAGCCTTTATTTTAATAACTTATAATAAAACCCACAAAAAAAGAGTTTGCCTAGCAAACTCTTTTTTTATAACTGATTACTTTTTCTAAAATTATGCCTTAATCCAATTCACTACTTCTGGATCAGTTGGTAATGTTTTTGGCGAAATTACTTTTTCCAATTCTCCTTTTTCATTAATAAGGTATTTTTGGAAATTCCATTTTACTTCTGAATCTTCCAGTCCATTTTTTGATTTTTGAGTCAAAAATTTGTAAATGGCACACATATCGTCTCCCTTAACAGAAACCTTATCCATCATAGGAAAGGTAACTCCATAATTTAGCTGACAAAAACTTGCAATTTCTTCATTAGTTCCAGGTTCCTGCGAAGCAAAATTATTAGCAGGAAAACCAACAATCACAAAACCTTTGGCAACATACTTTTTGTACAAAGCTTCTAAATCCTTATACTGTGGCGTTAAACCGCATTTTGAAGCTGTATTTACGATCATTATTTTTTTGCCTTTTAAAGTGGCGAAATCAAAAATTTTCCCATATAAATCTTCTACTTTAAATTGATAAATATTCTGTTTCACTTGTGCTTGAATTTGGATACTAAAAAGAAACATTGCGCAGATGGCTGTTATTATTTTTTTCATGGCTTATTTTTTTATAAAATTAAACAAATATCTGCGTTATAAGAAACAATTTTATCACAACAATGAAAAAGACAAAACTTCTGCATAAAAAAGATGCCCTTTTGAAGCATCTTTTAAAAGAAATAATTAATATTTTTTACTAAGGCCCCGTGTAATTTATAACCTTAAACCTAACCTACTAAATCTAATTTCAAGAAATATCACAAATCCTTAAAAACTATATTTCACTTATAAAACAGTAATACTATAAAAAAATTGTACAAAATCCTGAAAATATTAAAATTAATTGCTCATCTGTATTATAATTCAGAGTCGGTATTTATCATTTACATTAAGTTTTTTACATAAAAAAAGAGGCTCTAAAAGAACCTCTTTAATTGATAATTTTATCAGATCCCCCTTTGTAATTTATCGTCCTCAATTTAACCTGTAAAAATCAAAAAATTACAAATCCTAAAAATTATCCTTTTCTGAATAGATACGAAAATAAAAAATTTACTCGATTAAATACAATTTTTTACATAAAAAACAAGTTTTATATTACAATTCTATATGAGTGTAAAAAACTGACAGACAGTGTCAATAAAAATAAAGTTTTGAAATATATTATAATCATATGGGAGATAAAGTAATATAAAAAAAGATGCTCATTGAGAGCAACTTTTTAACCAAATAATAACCGATAACTTAAAAACGTCAAAACTCTTTTAACTAACTAATTGTAAACAAACCATGAAAAAATAACTTACTAACTTTCAAAGATATTTAAACCCATATTATCATTTGAACATTTTTAAATACAATACCAAAACCCATAAAAGCATTTTTTTATCGACTAAAATAGATTTTTTTTTAATATTTTGTAAGTTTTTACTTTTTTAAAATTAACTAAAACAAAAAAGGATTAATTTTTCGATTAACCCTTTTTAAACATTTTTTATATAATTCTACTTCTTATAAAACTTTCTATATTTTGGATAAGTCAGTACGCCAATTAACGAAATGGTCCCCAACGAATACCAAATCCAGCTCAATGAATGTGCTTCTCCGCTTGCGTAAGAATGCAACCCTACTAAGTGGAAATTTACCCCATAATAGGTAAACAAAATAGAGATAAACGCAAACATACTCATCAGGTTAAAAATCCACTTCCCTCTTAATGACGGAACGAATCGAGCATGAATGACAAAAGCATAAACCATAATACTGATTAACGCCCAAGTTTCTTTTGGATCCCAACCCCAGTAACGCCCCCAGCTTTCATTTGCCCACTGGCCTCCAAGAAAGTTTCCAATAGTCAGCATAATCAAACCGATTGTCAATGCCATTTCATTGATGTAAGTGATTTCTTTGATATTCAAATCCATTTTGGCTTTGTTGTTTTTATTTGTAAAGAAAACCAATAACAAAGCTACAAAACCAAGAATAAAACTAAGTGCAAGTGGTCCGTAACTCCCCACAATAACAGCTACGTGAATCATTAACCAATATGAATTTAGAACTGGCTGTAAATTAGCTATTTCTGGATCAATCCAATTTAGATAGGCCGACATTAGAATCATCGAGGTCACAAATGCTGCCGAAGCAACCGTTAATTTAGATTTTATATCAAAAGCTAAACCAAAAAACATCGTCGCCCAAGCCACATATACAATGGCCTCATAAGCATTACTCCACGGCGCATGCCCCGAAATGTACCAGCGCGCTCCCAATGTAATGGTATGTAATGCGAAGAGAATTCCAACAATTATATGCATTGAATTTACCGCAATACGCAAAAATTTAGAATCTTTAAAAATTTGAAGAATTGTGAATACTAACATCAAAATAGCAGCAAACACATACCAATAAGACAGGTTTTGGAGCAAATCATATTTGTTGTATGCTATTTCAAGATCAATTTTATCTTCGGTTGGTCTTACTTTGCTACCAAACTTCTTTTGAAAACCGTTGATACTCTCAAGTAATTCATCTGCAGTTTTATAATTTTTGGACTCTACAGCATTGCTTAGTGTTCCAAAATAAAGCGGTAAAATGCTTTTGGTATAAGTAGAATCCATTCCTTTCATTCCAGCATGTTCAAGTTCCAGATACGAAATCCATTTATTACCAGGATCATTCGGTATTGGGAAAATTTTCAATATACTGCCGCTCAATGCCGATTCCATTAAGTTTACTTTCTTATCTGTTTCGATAAAATCTTTTTCAAACTGATTTGGATTCCCAGCCTTGTAAGCGGCATCAAGATATGGAGATAATTTATAATTCCCTTTTTCGTCAAAGAAAGAGATGAAAGGTGCATATTTATCTTTAGAATCAATTCCGATAATTTTTCGGATACTGTCGTTTCCAGATTTGATATAAATAATCGGAATTTCAATCCACAATTGTGCGCTTTGCGTCATCGACAAAAACACTTGGTCGGAGTTCATTCCTTTGTAGGTATTGGATTGACTTACTTTTCGCAGCAATTCGGATGAGAAAGTATTAATAGGCTTCATTCTTCCGCCAGCATCCTGAATAATCAGTCTGCCAAATTTTGCAGCATGTTCCGGAGACACTGTGAAAGCCGTCAATAGCGAATCCAATTGCTTTTGTGTTGGTTTTACCCTAACATGAGCTGTACTTTCTGAATGAGAATCACCAGCCTTCTCTTTCGAATGGTCGTGATCGTGATCATGTTCATGATTGTGTTCCTGTGCAAAACAACTCAAACTGAATAACAACATAAAAATTGCCAACAACTTTGCTTTTTTAACTTTCACAACTTCTAATTTTCTTTTTAAATCGGCAAAACGGGAATATTTAGTAAACATAATAGCCATCATCGCAAAATACAGCATAAAATAACCAAAATACGTTATAGTCGTTCCCCAATAATCATGATTCACAGATAATACTGTTCCTTTTTCGTCTGGATCAAACGAAGATTGAAAGAAACGATAACCTTCGTGATCCAAAACGTGATTCATATAAATTCTGGCATCAAATGGTTTTACAGAATCCTGAACGGTTACCTGACTTTCAAAAGAAGAATAGCTTTTCTCCGTTCCTGGATATTTTTGAGCAATAAAATCATTTAACTTTATCTTAAATGGCAATACATAAGCTTTGCTTCCGTAGAAAAAACTATATTCATGCTCACCAATTTTAACTGTTTTAGGCTCTCCAGTTTTCCCTTTGGAACCTAGCAATGTTACCAATTCTTCTTTGCCATCAGCAATCAGTTTTATTATAAGTGCATCTTCATGATTCTTTTCTTTAAAATCGTTTTTGGTTTCATAATCGATAACTCCTGTAATTGCAGGCTCTGGAAAAACAAAACGAATCTCACCAATACTGTACAACGAACGCATCATCAAGGGCTGTACAATATCTTTTATTACTTTCCCCTGCAGTTTATCAGCCATTCGCATAAAGCTGCCTTCAAAAGGCATCTGAATGGTATAACTGCTTCCTGTTGTATTGATATTAATTGCGCCTTCGGTAAATTTATTCAATGCAAAAAGTACATTGTGAATATTTTGAACTTCTCCCGATTTCAGGAAATGTTCTTCACGTCCGCCATCACCGGCTTCAACTAGTTTTAGATACAAAATTCCTTTTGCATCGGGTTTAACGTATTCTTTGGCACCCATTATGAAATTTTGGTATTCAACTTCAAAAGGCTTTCCTGCAAAATCACCTTTCATCGTAAAATCATTATTGGTAACCGGCGACAGCAAAAGAGGTTTCTCAAAAACCCTGCGTTTCATTTCACCTTTATATTCTCCGTCTACAAAAAGTGTTAGAAATGTTTTATCCGAATAAAATTGATTTTCAGCTGCGCCTTCGCGAATAGGCATCATTCCCTCAAAACTGATGTAACGGGTAATGAAAGCTCCTGCTATGATAAAAACAAAAGCCAAATGAAGCAGTAATGTCGCCCATTTTTCTTTTCTCAGCAATTGATAACGCTTTATGTTTCCAATGAAATTAATCATAAAGAAACCCATAATAGCCTCAAACCACCAAGTATTGTATACTAAAATTCGGGCAGTATCAGTATTGTATTTGCTTTCGATAAAAGTCCCTGCTCCCATTGCAATTGCAAAAGTCAGGAATAATATAGCCATCAATCGGGTAGAAAATAGGACAGAGAATAATTTTTTATCCATTTGGAAGTAAATTTCGTTTAAAAAAGTGTCGCAAAAGTACTCAAAAATGTCCATTTGTTTTAAAACACAATTGTTAATTTAATCTAAAATTAAGGCTGATAAATTAGACAAAAAACAATAAATCAATGGTCTTTCTGTTTTTAAACTTCTAATAAATTACGTTTAAAGACTTCGCATTTTTTTTGTTAATTTTGCCAAATGATTAAAATAACGATTATCGGTTCCGGAAATGTTGCACAACATCTTACTGATGCTTTCGCAAAAAGCAATGCGGTAGAAATTATTCAAGTCTTTTCGAGAACTCAAAAACAAATTTCTCCTCTACTCGATACTAGCAAAATTACCAATGACTGGAATGCTTTGGTAGAAGCCGATTTGTATATTATTGCCGTATCTGATGATGCTATTGCAGATGTTTCCGCACAATTACCGTTTAAAAACAGGCTTGTTGTTCACACTTCTGGCAGTGTTTCATTGACTTCATTGGACAATAAAAACAGAAAAGGCGTTTTTTATCCTTTGCAGACTTTTACCAAAGGAAAAGAAATTGACTTTAAAACCATTCCTTTTTGTTTGGAAGCTCAATTAGAAAGTGATTATGCTTTATTGGAAAAAGCAGCATCTGCAATTTCTGAGAGTCTTCACAAAATTGATTCCCATCAGCGAAAAGCATTGCACGTTGCTGCCGTTTTTGTGAATAATTTCACGAATTATTTGTACCAATTAGGAAACGATATTTGCCAGGAAAATCATGTCTCTTTCGATATTTTAAAACCTTTGATTCTAGAAACTGCCGAAAAATTATTGACGCTTTCGCCAAAAGATGCCCAGACAGGACCTGCAAAACGCAATGATATTTCGACTATCGAAGCGCATGAATCTTTTTTATCGAATAAAAATCAATCCACAATTTATAAAATACTAACACAATCTATACAAAATCATGGCAAAAAGCTATAAAGAAATAATGAATGATATTACCACGTTTATCTTTGATGTAGATGGCGTACTCACTGACGGTTCGGTATTTGTTTCTAATGAAGGAGAAATGCTGAGAACCATGAATATTCGCGATGGTTATGCTTTGAAAGCAGCTGTCGAGAGCGGTTATAATATATGCATTATTTCGGGAGGAAGCAATGAAGGTGTTAGGATACGGCTGCGAAATTTAGGGATTACCGATATTCATTTGGGAACTCCCGATAAAGTAGAAACATTTAAAGAATATACTAATGTTTACAGCATTAATCCAGAACATGTTTTGTATATGGGTGATGATATTCCGGATTATCACGTTATGAAATTAGTTGGATTACCAGCTTGTCCTCAAGATGCAAGTCCCGAAATTAAAGCAATTTCAAACTACATTTCACATAAAAACGGCGGTAAAGGCGCTGTTCGTGATGTGATTGAACAAGTGATGAAAGTACAAGGAAAATGGATGACTTATTTTGACGGAAAACACGACTAAGATTTAAGATTCCAGTATTAAGAATTAAGACTGCAGAGAATTGAAAAATATAAAAAAACTCATAATTCATAACCCCTAACTGATTACTAACCACTAACCATGAACTACCTCAAACTAATACGTTACAAAAACCTACTAATGCTTGCTTTAATGCAGCTGCTTTTTCGATATGGTTTTTTAAATTTTCAAAGTATTCCTTTGGCTCTTAACGATTGGCAATATCTATTATTAGTGTTTGCAACGGTTATGATAGCCGCCGGAGGTTATGTGATTAATAATATTATGGATCAGGCAACGGACAATTATAACAAACCAAAAAATGTAGTTGTCGGCAAAAGCATATCCGAAATCAATGCTTACAATATATATTTTTTGACAACTGTCCTAGGTGTTAGCGCAGGATTCTATCTGTCAAATGTAATTGCAAAACCAGGATTTGCTTCTATTTTTATTATCATTTCGGCTACCTTATATCTTTATGCTACAAGCTTAAAACAGTTGTTGCTCATCGGGAATTTTGTTGTGGCTTTATTACTCGCTTTTAGTGTAATTATTATTGGAATTTTTGATCTTTTTCCAGTAATCAACCCTGAAAACAAAGCCGTTATGCGTGGCTTATTTTCGATACTTTTGGATTATGCATTATTTGCATTTGTAGTTAATTTTATCAGAGAAATTGTAAAAGATATGGAAGATATTAATGGAGATCACAAACAGGGAATGAACACCCTGCCTATCGCTTTGGGGTTAAAACGCACGTCCAAAGTTGTTTTTGTTTTAAGTCTGATTGCAATTATTATGGTAGTCTACTACATCAAAAATTACTTTTTACCCAATGATCTACATTTAGCAACTTTATATTCTTTGACATGTATAGTCTCTCCGTTAATCTACTTTGTAATAAAAATAGATCATGCAAAAAAGAAGAAAGATTTTCATAGGCTAAGTACCATTTTAAAACTGATTATTTTATTTGGATTATTCTCAATTGCAATTGTCACTTATAATATTCTTCACCATGCTTAAAGAAAAATTAAAGAACTACAAACTTATTTTGGCTTCAGGTTCTCCGAGAAGACAGCAATTTTTTAAAGATTTAGATTTAGATTTTGAAATTAGGCTGAAAGAAATAGAAGAAATTTTTCCGCCTGAATTAAAAGCGGAAGAAATCACTAACTATCTTTCCTTACTGAAAGCCAAAGCTTTTGAAGGAGAATTACTAGATAACGAAATCCTTATTACCAGCGACACTATTGTTTGGCACAATAATTGCCCTGTAGGTAAACCTAAGGATCATCAGGATGCTTTTGAAATTTTAAAATCATTATCAGATAATACACACGACGTTATAACATCCGTTTGTTTTAAGACAAAAACGTCTTTTTATGTGCTGCATGAGATAACAAAGGTTACCTTTAATGCGTTAAGTGACGAAGCGATTCTTTATTATTTAGACAATTATAAACCTTATGACAAAGCCGGAGCCTATGGAATTCAGGAATGGATTGGCTTTATTGGAGTCTCAAAAGTGGAAGGATCTTATGCCAATGTAATGGGAATGCCTACAGACAAAGTATATGAATATTTAAATAATTTATAAACAAAAAATGGAGTTTTTTGAATACTATCTAAAAGAAGAAATCAGTACTGCAATACTGCTGCTGGCTGTCATTTTTACCCGAAAAGTAGTTTCAAAATTAGTAAAACGCTATGCAACTGCTAGTCAGATAATTGAAAAGAGAACCAATTTGGTTATCAAATACATTCACATTCTGATTACAATTTTGGCTTCAATAACCCTGATATTAATTTGGGGAGTGCAAACCAAAGATATTTTTGTTACGCTTTCGTCAATTGCAACTGTAATAGGAGTAGCCATGTTTGCGCAATGGTCTATTTTGAGTAATATTACTTCAGGAATTATTTTATTTTTTTCGTTTCCTTTCAAGATTGGCGATGTTATTTTGATCCACGATAAAGATTATCTGGTAGAAGGCGAAATCGAAGACATTGGCGCATTTCATGTAACAATACGTTCTAAAGAAGGCGAAATAGTTATCTATCCCAATAACTTATTTTTTCAAAAAGGGATTTCGGTAGTCAAAAAAACATTCAATTCGAATGATGAATTCACCGATTAATTCCTCATTATTTCTAATTATTAACCCAATTCAAATTTAAATACTATGAAAACAATTAAATTATTTATTATGGGGTTGCTGTTTTTTGCAGTGAGTTCAGTTCAAGCCCAAGTATCGGTCAATGTAAACATTGGAACGCCTCAACCAGTTGTTGTTGCGTCACCAAGAGTTGTAGTTGCATCACCTCCAGAATGGGGACCTGTAGGATATGACAGTATGGAATATTATTATCTTCCAGATATCCAAATTTACTATGATGTCAGACAATCTGAATATATTTATTTTGGAGGCGGAAAATGGATCCGTTCTTCAAGATTACCGTCTCACTGCAGAAATTATAACTTATACAATGGTTATAAAGTTGTATTAACTGACTATCATGGACATTCTCCGTATACCCATTTCAATACCCACAAAACAAAATACTATAAAGGATACAAAGGAAAGCCTCAAAAAAACAGAAAAGATTATTATGCTAATCATAATAATGGGAACAATGGTAATGGCAACAATGGTCATAATAATGATCATCATGACAAGCATGAAGAAAAAGGAAAAGGAAAAGGAAAAGATAAGGGAAAACATTAATCCCTCAATATTGTTCCATAACAAAATAGCGCTAATTATAGCGCTATTTTTTTTGTATTATAATACTTTGAGAAAAAAAGAAAAAAAAATCATACTCAGATTAAAAACAGTAAAATCATCATTTAAAATACCTGTCCAGCCACTCAAAAACAGTTTTAAATACAATATCGCGCACAGGCTTTCTGGACAGTATCAAATCATGTATTGCACCTTTAAAACCGATTACTTCTTTCTGAGATGAGGTGATTAATTTTGATTTTTCGGTAATATCATTTACGTTTAAAATAGCGTCACCTTCAAACATATTTTCACTCCATTGCTTTGGATAAACTGACTTTGAAGAGTGTAAAATCAATATCGGTTTTTCGACCGAAATTCCTTTTGCTATTTCCAAATGTCCTTTATGTATAGCATTTATCCAACCCGCATTTATAGCAGGCGCAACATGAGGTTTCCACAACAGATTGTAATCCCATTCGCCAAAATCACTGTTATGCAGACTTTTTCCGTAAAATTTTGAAAAACCAATTGGCAGACTAATATCAGGTCTTAATCTCCCCAAAAGAGAAAGTAACGGAATAAATATTTTCTTTTGAATCCAAGGCACATTAAAATCATAAAAAGGACTGTTGCAAACCAATGCGTCAAAACGCTCCTTCCCTTTTACTGCCGAGGCATACAGCGTTATTATAAGTCCGCCTGTAGAATGTCCGAACAGCACGGTTTTTAAGTTTCCTTCTGCTACGATTATTGTCAATGCCTGATCAATGTCGGCATAGTATTCAGACAGATCTCTCACATTATTCTGCCTGTTGTTTTTTAAAATTGACCTGCCGTACTTTCTTAAATCCAGCGCATAAAAATGGTAGCCATTTTTCAAAAATTCATCAGCCAATATTTCTTGAAAAAAATAATCGTTAAAACCATGAATGTATAAAACCGCTTTAACCGATTGAGACGCTCCCCTTTTCCGGATTAGTGTAGCGGTAACTTTACCTTCGTAATCATCGGGCTGCAGAATTGTCGTTTGCTCAAAACCATTCTTCAAAGCATCTTCTGTGTAATGTATATTCATTTCAGGGCGGATTAATTATAGATTAAGAGGGTATTCAAAATTAATTCTAAAAAACATTTCACTATATTCTCAAATTTAGCATTCTAATTTTAATTTATTAACATAATCCGGGTATTTTTTTATCGATTTTAAGAAATATGAAGTATTTATTTTCAATAAACAGTCTCACAAAAATTAAACATTAACACAAATTTTGGAATTGCACACAAATATTCCCATTATTTAATTAGTATTTTTGGAGTTGAACAAATGTATTTTGTTCTTATTTTTTTTTAAATAATTAACCCCAACGTTATATGCGAAAGATTTTTTTAAAATCATTTTTATTTATAGTTCTTTCTATACAAATAACAAATGCTCAAAAACCTCAAAAACCAAGTTCAGCCGAAATATACAATCAAATTCAGAAGCTCAATTTTCTGGGAACTGTTCTTTATATAGCCGCACATCCCGATGACGAAAATACCCGTTTAATATCTTATCTAGCCAATGATGTTCATGCTACAACCGGCTATTTATCATTAACAAGAGGTGATGGCGGACAAAATTTAATTGGTCCTCAGCTGAGAGAATTACTGGGAGTTATCCGTACGCAAGAGCTATTGGAAGCCAGAAAAATTGATGGTGGCGAACAATTTTTTTCCAGAGCTAATGACTTTGGATATTCCAAAAACCCGGAAGAAACATTACATATTTGGGACAAAGAAAAAGTACTTGCCGACCTTGTTTGGACAATCAGAAAATTTCAACCGGACGTAATCATCAACCGTTTCGACCACCGATCGCCAGGAACCACACACGGTCATCACACATCATCGGCAATGCTTAGCATAGAAGGATTTGATTTGGCAAATAATCCTGCTTCTTTTCCAGAACAGCTGCAGTTCGTAAAACCTTGGCAGCCCATAAGAGTTTTTTTTAATACTTCATGGTGGTTTTATGGAAGCAAAGAAAAATTTGACTCGGCCGACAAAACTAATTTAGTTTCCGTTTCCACAGGAACTTATTACCAAACTTTAGGGAAATCTAATCAGGAAATTGCATCATTAAGCCGCAGCAGTCATAAATCACAAGGATTTGGAAGCACAGGATCCCGCGGAGAAGACATTGAATATTTAGAGTATTTAAAAGGCTCCCCATTAAAAGAAAAATCATCGATTTTTGAAGGAATTGACACGAGCTGGAATCGCGTGAAAGGCGGAAAACCAATTGGCGAACTGATTACAGCCATTGCCAATCAGTACGATTTTAAAAACCCATCTGCAAGTATTCCTAATTTAGTGAAAGCTTATACGATGATTCAGGCATTAGAAGAAAACCACTGGAGAACAGGAAAATCAGAAGAAATAAAAAAAATAATTACAGCCTGTTCCGGGTTGTATCTGGAAGCAGTTTCTTCATCCCAAGAGGCAACTCCGGGAAGCGTTGTCAAACTTAACTTGGAAGCCATCAACCGAAGCGCTGTTCCAATGCAGCTCGTAAGCGTCACGGCTTTACCTGAGCAAAAAACGACAACTTTAAACACCGATTTAAAAAATAATTCCGTGCAAAACAGCACTATCGATTTACAGCTGCCACAATCAATAAACTATACACAGCCTTATTGGCTAAAAGAAAATGGAACAGTAGGTCTTTACACTGTAGCTGATCAAAAAAACATTGGAATTCCAGATATTATCAGGGAAACCAAAGTTATTTTCAACGTAAAAATCAGCGGCGTAGAAATTCCATTCGAAAGAACGGTAGTTTACAAATACAACGATGATGTAAAAGGTGAAATGTATAATTTCTTAGATATTGTACCAATTGTAACTACTGCTATTCAGGATAAGGTATTGCTTTTTCCAAATACCAAACCAAAATATATAGGCATCACCATTAAAGCTGGAAAAAATGATATCAAGGGAAGTTTAAAACTGGATCTGCCTAAAGACTGGAAGATTTCACCAGCATCTATTCCTTTTCAATTAGACAAAAAAGGAATGGAACAAACCGTTTATTTTGAGGTTACGCCTCCAGCACAAATGAGCGAAGTTATTGGAAAAAGCATCGCTACTATTGATGGTGTTACGTACGATAAAGAACAGATCAATATCAATTATGACCATATTACAAAACAGCAGATTTTAAAAACTTCCGAAGTGAAATGCATTCGGTTGGATTTGAAAACCAATGAAGAAAAAATCGCCTATATCATGGGAGCGGGCGATGAAGTACCTAAGAGTTTAACACAAATGGGGTACAAAGTGACACTAGTAAAACCAGAAGATATAACGCCCGAGAAGCTTGATTCTTTTGATGTTGTCATGACTGGTGTGCGTGCTTACAATACTATTCAAACATTAGCATACAAACAAAATATTTTATTTGATTTTGTAAAAAGCGGTAAAACGATGATTGTCCAATACAATACAACAGATGATTTGGTTACCTCAAATATTGCGCCTTATCCGTTAAAAATTTCGAGAGACAGAGTTACAGAAGAAAATGCTGAAGTCCGTTTTCTGGCACCCAATCACCCTATTTTGAATTTCCCAAATACGATTACTCAAAATGATTTCAAAGGCTGGAAACAAGAACAGGGATTATATTATCCAAAGGAATTTGACAAAGCCTTTACTCCTATTCTGTCGTCAAATGACAAAGGAGAAAGTCCAAAAGACGGTGCATTGCTGATTGCTCCTTACGGAAAAGGAAATTATATTTATACAGGATTGAGCCTTTTTAGAGAATTGCCAGAAGGCGTTCCCGGAGCTTATAAATTATTATCCAACCTTATTTCGATTAAACCTTCGGTAAGCATTCCTAATCAAAAAATAAAACAATAATATGGATCCAAACAACCCTAAAATTTGGTCAAAAAGCTACACACTAGTGTTAATAGCCAATGCCTTATTTATCATTATTTTCTATTTAATTATGAAATTATACTCTTAAGCTATGCAATTATTTGACTGGATTGTACTGATAATAACACTGTTGTTTATTGTAGTTTATGGCGCTTGGAAAACCCGGGGCAGTAAAAATGTTGAAGATTATATTCTGGGTAACAATGAAACGCCTTGGTTTACGGTTGGTCTTTCGGTGATGGCTACCCAAGCGAGTGCCATTACTTTTCTATCAACACCAGGACAGGCTTACCATGACGGAATGGGATTTGTACAGTTTTATTTTGGATTGCCCATCGCGATGGTTGTAATCTGCGTTACTTTTATTCCTATTTATCACAAATACAAAGTTTATACTGCTTATGAATATTTAGAAAAAAGATTCGACCTGAAAACCCGTTCATTGGCCGCGGTTTTATTTTTGGTTCAGAGAGGTTTGGGAACAGGAATTACCATTTATGCTCCCTCCATCATTTTATCGGCATTATTGGGATGGGATCTTACCTACATGAATATCATTATTGGTATTTTGGTTATCATTTACACTTTTTCGGGAGGAACTAAAGCAGTAAACGTTACACAGAAACAGCAAATGTTCGTGATTTTATCCGGAATGCTGATTACTTTTTTTCTTATTCTGGATTATCTGCCCAATGATATGACTTTTGACAATGCAATGCATATTGCAGGAGCCAATCAGAAAATGAATATCGTAAATTTCTCTTTTGATTTGGATGAAAAATATACTTTTTGGAGCGGAATAACTGGCGGGTTCTTTCTGGCATTAGCTTATTTTGGCACAGACCAATCACAAGTAGGCCGTTATTTATCTGGGAAGTCTGTACGGGAAAGCCAAATGGGATTAATCATGAATGGCCTTTTAAAAGTGCCTATGCAGTTTCTTATTTTACTTACCGGAGTAATGGTTTTTGTTTTTTTTCAATTTAATGGAACTCCTTTAAACTTTAATCCGAACAATAAAATTACGGTTGAAAACTCAAAATATAAGAGTGAATACCAAAAACTTCAAAAGGATTTGGATAAATTATCTGAAGATGAAAAAGTAGTCAATCTGCTGTATATTGATCAGCTTAATCAGGATTATGACAATCCTACGCTTCGAAAAGAATTAGTCGATCTGGCTCTCAAAGAAAAAGAACTAAGAGCACAAGCCCGAGAAATTATTTCGAAAGCTGATAACAAAGCCGAAACCAACGATAAGGATTATGTTTTTTTCTATTTTATCCTTCATTATTTACCCAAAGGACTTATCGGTTTACTGCTGGCTGTAATTATTTCGGCGGCAATGTCATCAACAGCCTCCGGGCTTAATGCATTGGCCTCAACAACTGCCATTGATATTTACAAGCGCAATGTAAAAGAAGAGAAAAGTGAAAAGCATTATCTGAATATCTCTAAACTCTTCACCCTTATCTGGGGAATTGTCGCAATAGGATTTGCTTGCATTGCTACGCTTTTTGAAAACTTAATTCAATTGGTAAACATAATAGGCTCTATTTTTTACGGAACCGTTTTAGGAATTTTCCTTGTTGGTTTTTACATCCGGAAAATTCAGGGAAAATCTATATTTTACAGTGCAGTAATTAGTCAAATTGCAATTTTTGTCATATACTATTTCACCAATCTTATTTACCCAAGCGGGGAAGAAAAACTAGGTTATTTATGGCTCAATTTTATAGGGGCATTACTCACCATTATATTGTCTTATCTATTTCAAATGACTGTATTTAAGGATGAAGAACATAATGAAATTCTAGCAAACTAATTCAAATTTCATGAGAAATATAATACAGCTGTCATTTCTATAAATACAATATCTTTAAAATTTTATAAAAAAAAATAATACAAACAGCATTGAAATATTATTTTAAAAAAATTACATTTGAAGTTATAAATCATAATCAAACCGTTTAGTAATGAAATCATTAAAATTTATTTGTTTTGCCTTATTATTTCAAATGCTCAGCAGCAATGCTACTTATGCTCAATTTGGCATTTCAACCGATTTATTAAAGCTTGGATCTTCAGCTTTAGGTATTGATAAGCTATTCAAAAAACCGGCAGCCATAACAACCTCTTTTGAAAATGTAAATAAAGACGGTTCAAAAATGCCTGGTTTTTTCAAATTAGAAGCAGCACAGCCACTGTATTTATTACCAAAAGCGCCCACCGGAGGTTTTATACTTTGTGCCGGATATTATGAAATGACCAATAAAAGTTATTGTCTGCATGCAGGAACATTTGCTCCTTCAAAAGGAGATGGCTATATGTATGCGCCGACTAACGGTTCCAAAAAAGAAATTGTCACTGCTATATTAAAAAGTGCTGAAAATCATCCTGAAATAGACCAGCATAAAGTCCAAATTTTATTATGGGCAATAATTGCCAAAACAAAATTCATCGATTTTAGCACTGAGATAAAACTAACCGCTGTCACCCTGCTTACCAAAAAACAATTAACACAGCTGGAAGACGGCGCACTTGGATTTCTGCCTGATGACGTTATCAATCAAGCCAAAGATAAACTGCCCGAAAGTGTACAAACTGTCTTCGAAGCAGAAAACAACATTCGTGGCTTAATTACTTCCGGCAGTTACACGTATCAGGAAATGGAAAAGTATGCTATCCTTGCTGGAATGGCACCTCCAAGAACTGATTACCCTAGCGGAATATGGACTTTACACCCTGATGGATATTATATCCGATATATTCCTTCTGGTTATTCAATTACAAAGGTTCAAATTTATGTCCCAAAAGAACTCATCATCAGCTTAAATGGAAAAAACCTTATATATGATGCCACCAATGATATTGCCTGCCCAGCAAATACAGGCTCACAAAGATTGGCTCAAACCAACGAACCTTTAAATCCTGATTATTCGCTCACTTTAAAAACATTATGTACAGGTGTAAATTAACATTTGAACAATAAATATTAATCAAAAAAATCCCGATTCATAAAAAATATGAATCGGGATTTTTTGATATAATCTGTAAAATATAAGATGCACTGCAGTACATCTCTTCGGTGTATTTATTTTTTACTCCACTCGGCGATGCTGTCTCTGTTCATTTTTACGTAATCCTGATTTTTAGCCGCTTCCGCTGCAGCAAGAGAAAGATTTGCGGTTTCAATAGCGCCTTTTTTGTCTCCGGCTCTGGCTTGGATCAATGATTTTAAGCGCGTATACCAGTATGGTTTCTCAGTACTCATTTCAATCGCTTTGTCCATATAAGCCAATGCTTTTACATTATCTCCATTTGTCTGATAAATGTATTGTGCAGCCGAAAAATAATCTGCTGATGTAGGCCCAGCCAGTACTTTTTCGATATTAGCTAATGTCAATTTTTGAGTAGGCACTTCAAACTTCATAGATACAGATGAGTTTTCCCAAGCCATATCTAAGTGAGCTGAATCCACTGTCAAATTATTAATTCCAATAGTAAAAGTTTCAACTGGTTTAGGCAATGCTTCTTCTTTTACAGTAGTTCTCAATACAACATTAGCTTCATTCCACACTTCAGGATTTCCCCAATTGTTTGTAGTTGAATAGAAAATTACTTCCCAACTTTCAATTTTTGGAATCGTGTACAAAGCATATTTTCCTTTTGGAAGTGTTTTACCATCAATTACAACATCTTCACTAAAAGAAATTGTAGTGTTTTCATTGGCTCCTGTTCTCCAAACTTTTCCAAAAGGCACCAAATTTCCAAATACAGCTCTGCCTCTGGCTGCAGGTCTGCAATACACAATCTCAACATCTGTCAATCCAACAGTTTGAAAAACCGTAGCTTTTGGACTGGCCTGAGGTGTTTTTAACTGAGCCTCAGCAATAAATGGCGCTATCATAAAAGCGAAAGCAATAAGAATCTTTTTCATATGTGTTTTTTTTGTTTGTGTTCAAATTTACAAATTCGAAAAATCAATGATGTTAATATTTCCTTAATAGAAAATTAGTATTGTCATATAATTCCACTCAAGTTCAATTAACATTAAAACATAAATAGTATCTAGCCAGAATTTTAAAGAAAATTATATAAGTTTTTTTAGGAATTATATAACAAGAAAAAAGGCACTCAGACTTAAGTTTACAAAACTAAATTAACTTGATTATTGAATGAGAGTTGTTAGAACAAATTTCAACTTTATAAAAAACACTAGCATGGAAAAGCAAAAAATAATATTCGAAAAAGTAAAATATATTGTTTATCAAGGTATGTATTACTGTTCTGAAATTCGATACATATTTAACTTATAATCTATTTTATAATTAATATTGTGATACGATGTCAAAATTCAATTCATCAAAATGATTGATAACCACATCTGCCAATGTCAAATCTTGGTCTTTGGAATGGAAGCTGTTATACCCCACGCAAAAAATGTCTGCCGCTTTTGCTGCTTTCACTCCATTAGTACTGTCTTCAATTACGATGCAGTTTTCTTTTGGCGCAATTGACAAAGAAGCCGCATGCAGGAAAATTGCAGGATGCGGTTTTGAATTTGGAAAATCCTCTCCACTTACTATATGTGAAAAGTATTGATGTAAATCAAAACGAGTGAAAACTCTATCAATCGTCACTTTTGAAGCCGAAGAAGCAACAATAAGCTGCATTCCGTTTTGATGAAAATCTTTAATTAGATCTTCTACACCCTCCAGCAAAGTCAAATCTTCTTTGTTGTCGAAAGCATCATTAAAAATAGACCTTTTTCTCAAAATCAAATCTTCTACTTCGTGTTCTAATTGAAAATGTTCTTTCAATTTCTGAAAAGTATTGCGGGTTGACAATCCGGTAAATGATGTGTACATTTCCTCTGGAACTTCAATATTGAGTTCACCAAATTGTTTGAAATAAGCATAACGGTGTACGAGTTCTGTATCAACAATTACACCATCCATATCGAAAATTACGGTTTGTATCATTTGAAAAATTTTGTTTTTTATGTTTGTTTAAATTGTTTAAAAGTTTAAAATGGTTTAATAAAATGTCAAACAGTTTAAACTTTTAAACCTTTAAACAATCTTAAACTTTTAAACGATTTTAAACCCTTCCTTCTTTTTTAAGCAAATATCGTATAACGGTTTCTGCAGCGTGAAGTCCAAATAATCCTGGCATATAGCTGTTAGTTCCGTAAAATGATTTTTTAAAATTGGAGCCATCAGTCATACGCAGACTGCATTCGTCTTGAATTTCAGAAGAAAAAACTACTTTCACTTTATTGATTTTCTCTTTTTTCAAACGCTTTCTGATCGTTTTGGCCAAATGACAATTTATGGTTTTTGAAATATCTGTAACTTTCACTTTGGATGCATCCATTTTTCCTCCAGCGCCCATACTGCTTATGAGTCGGACTTTTTTTCTTCTGGCCGAAATAATCAGATTCAATTTTGGAGTTACGCTGTCAATACAATCTAAAACATAATCATACTCATTAGAAACAATTTCATAAGCACGTTCGGGCGAAAGAAATTCTTTTACTCTAATTAAATTTAATTCGGGATTAATATCCATCAAACGATCTCCAACAACATCAGCTTTTGGCTGTCCAACAGTAGAATGCAAAGCAGGTAATTGCCTGTTTATATTGGTAATATCTACCACATCTCCATCAACAATAGTCATTGTTCCCACTCCTGCTCTTGCCAAAAACTCGGCAGCAAAGGAACCCACTCCTCCTAGCCCTACAACCATTACGTGAGCATTTTGCAGATTCTGTAATCCTTCTTTTTTAAATAATAATTCGGCTCTTTCTGTCCACTCTGCCATATTTCTTTGTTTAATTTTTTTTAAAAGTTTAATCGTTTAAAGGTTTAATCGTTTAAAATTCTCACTATCTAAACCGATAATTTATAACCTTTAAAAACTGCCGCAAAATTACTGTTTATTTGCTGTTTAACTTCATCCATACTCCACTTTTTATATCGGGAAGCCAAATTATATACAGCTTCGATTCCTTCTTCGACAGTATCTGTTTCCAAGAAAAAACGATCACTAGGAATACTTTGAAAAACAGTTTCAAGTTCCGGATTGAGCAATAAATATTTCCCGAACGAAATATAAAATCCGTTATCCACAAGTTCCTTCGCCACCTGCTTATTTTTCGAAAAACCGTGAATCAACATTGGAATAGTAATTTTCAAACGTTTTTTGGCAGCAATTACCTCTTGAAAAGCTGCTACACAATGTATCACAACGGGCTTATTGTATTTTTGTGCCAAAAGTAATTGCTTTTCAAAAACCATTTGCTGTATCTCCAACGGTATTTCAATGCGTTTGTCTAATCCGCATTCGCCAAGAGCAAGACAATTCGATTCCTGCAGTTTACTTTCAATAATATGTAAATCAAGTTCCAGTCTTTCTTGATTGATATACCAAGGATGAATTCCAATGGAATAATACGGAAACGTTTCGTCAAATTCCTGCGGGTATTGATTTACGAGTTCCAAAACAGTTTCCTGATTCGTGAATTTGTGAGTATGTAAATTAAAAAAAATCATTAATCATGAAATTTCTTTACACCTGCATTTATTTCGACAGCCAAATCATTTTCCAAAGGCACTTTTGGACATGAATATTTATGATTGTAAGCACAATACGGATTATAGGACAAATTAAAATCAATCACAATCGTATTGCCAGTTGGGATTTTCAAATCAATATATTTCCCGCCAATGTAACTCTCTTTTCCCGAAGTCAAATCTGAGAAAGGTAAAAACAAATGGTCTTTGTATTCTTCTTGTTTCGAAAGTTCAATATTTCGGTAGATATTCAGTTTTAGCTCTTTTCCTTCCAGCTGAAAATGAGCTTCTCCATATTTTACATACATCGGCTTTCTTGCAGTTGAAGTCGGCATTTCAAATGGTTTTTCGTTCTCAGTTCTAATGAATTGAGCCACCACAAAAGCTTTTTCGTTTATTGGATAAAAGTCTAATGACTTAAATTTCGCCAAATCATCTGCTGTCAAAGGACTTGTCTTTGCATCAGCATATTCGGCATTGAGATCTTTTTGAAATTTTTCGACAGCAGTAACATCATATTTTTCTTGTCCAAAGCTAAAATTGAATAGTGTCAGCAGAACCAAAGTCAGTACAACTCTCATGTAATTTTTATTTTTAAGCAAAAATAGTTTAAAGTTAGAAACCACAAAGTTTTTGTTAATAGAAACAATATCATAAAACACCCTAAATATCTTTATAGCCCAGATAGCAGTGGAAATCCTTTTATTTTTTTCTTTAGAAAATAAAAGATTGCAACGAATAGCTGGAAATAGCTCCAAAAAAACTTTGTAGATTTGTCTTCATAGAATTTTCTCCCATGCTAAAAACTGCCCTCGGACGCTACATTAACAATTTCAAAGGCTTCACTCGTGAAGTTTGGATACTTGCTTTAATCACTTTTATAAATAGAGCGGGAACAATGGTTCTGCCATTTTTATCCAAATATTTAAAGGAAGATTTGAATTTCAGCTACGGTGAAGTGGGATGGATTATGGTAGCTTTTGGTTTGGGTTCCATGCTGGGTTCTTGGATTGGAGGCAAATTGAGCGATAAAATTGGGTTTTATAAAATCATGATTTTCAGCCTTTTTACGAGCGGAATTTTATTCATTCTGCTGCAATATATTACAAGCTTCTGGGGATTATGCTTTGGAATGTTTGTCATTATGGCCATTTCAGACATGTTTCGCCCAGCCATGTTTGTATCGCTGAGCGTATATGCCAAACCCGAAAACCGGGTTCGCGCATTGTCTTTGGTGCGCTTAGCGGTTAATCTCGGATTTACAGCCGGCCCAGCATTGGGCGGATTAATTATTATAGGAATGGGATATTCAGGCCTATTTTGGGTTGACGGAATTACTTGCATCATTGCAATTTTGATTTTTGCTTACTATATTAAAGAAAAAAAGAGAATACCAGTTACCACAGATCATTCAATAACCAAAACAATTCCAAAATCAGTCTTCAAAGACAAACCTTTTTGGTTACTGCTCTTTATCAGTTTTGTGACTTTTATGGTTTTTCTTCAAGTATTTTCGACTTTGCCTTTATATCACAATGAAAAATTTGGACTCAGCGAATTTCAAACCGGAATGCTGCTTTCCATCAACGGTCTGTTAGTTTTCCTTTTAGAAATGCCAATTGTGAGCATGCTGGAAAGAAAACAAACAAACAAAATAAAGAGTATCGCAATTGGATCACTTTTCATTACACTTGGGTACTACGTTTTGCTGCTTGATTCATGGGTAGGCATTCTCACGATCAGTATCATATTCCTGACTTTTGGCGAAATCTTTTCGTTCCCTTTTGTAAATGCCGTTGCCCTCAACCGCGCGCCAAAAGGACAGGAAGGACAATACATGGGCTTCTACACTATGAGTTTCAGTCTGGCGCATATCGTCAGTTCCAAAACGGGTCTGGAAATCATAGCCAATTATAACTATCAGGTCAATTGGCTTATCATGGGAACTTTGGGTGCGCTATCATTAGTCTGCTGTTTTTGGCTCAACAAAATGATAAGCAGGCAGTAAAATAATACTTTGGGCGTGCCACCATTAAGAAAAAGGGCCAGCTTATAGCAGCACATATTCGGCCCTTTTCCTTAATGCTGTCGGGCTATCCGCGCTACTTCGGTAGCCAGCTCCTATCACTCACGCAAAACAACTGCAGTATTTCAGAAAACATATATTGTATACAAATCCTAACAGGTTTCCAAAACCTGTTAGGTATTATTCAGTCGCTTCCAAACCTTTCTTAATATAGAAATTACTTTGATATCGATTTTAAAATATTCCTTATTCAACAAAAGAAACCTAACAGGTTTTGGAAACCTGTTAGGACAAACAACTATTCACCCCAATAAAACCAATGCGTAACTAAAATTTTAGTTAAATAACTATGTTTTTAGTTTTCAAACTAGAAATATAGTTGTATGTTTGTATCAAATAAAATTATCATGCAAAAACTAACAAATAAAGAAGAAGAAATCATGCACATTCTATGGAAGCTCAAAAAAGCTTTCGTAAAAGAAGTCATGGCCGAAATTACCGAAGACCAACCGCATTACAACACACTATCCACCATCGTTCGCAACCTGGAAGAAAAAGGATATGTAAGTCACAATGCCTTTGGAAACACGCATCAATATTTTCCAATTGTAAGTATCGAGGATTACCGAAAAGGTTTTATGAGTACCGCTATTGATAATTATTTCAACAGTTCTTATAAAAACATGGTTTCCTTTTTTGCCAAAGAAGAGAAAATTTCGGCAGACGAACTACGTGAAATCCTTACTATGATCGAGCAAAAACAATAAAAAAATGGAAACACTATTCATATATATTGCAAAATCAAGCGGATTAATTGGGCTGTTCTATATTGCTTATTATTTCCTGATGCGAAAAGAGACTTTCTTTACCGCAAACCGCTGGTTTCTTTTAGCAGGTTTGTTTACATCCGTAATTTTGCCATGGATAGTTTTTACCACAATTGTTTGGGTAGAACCTGCACCAACCGATTTTGATTGGTCTAAACTTCCTATGCGACCTGTGCAAGAGGAAAGCTTTGAAATCAACTGGTATCTCGTTCTTGCAATTGCATATATAATCGGAATAGCATTGCTTTTAGCACAATTTGCAAGGGACTTTTATAACCTTAACCGCGTTTTAAAAGGAAAGACCGCCCATCAGCAGGCAGACCATAAATTCATTGACCTGAAAGAAAATATTGCTCCTTTTTCTTATTTCAACACCATCGTTTACAACTCATCACTGTACAGCGAGGCCGAAATGGAAAGCATTCTCGAACACGAAAAAGTACACAGCGAACAGTATCATACAATCGACGTCTTAATCACACGTTTTTTCTGTATCGTTTTTTGGTTCAACCCTTGTATGTGGCTCTACAAAAAAGCCATTCTGCAAAACTTGGAATTCATCGCCGACAGTGAAGCTGCCAAAAACATATCCGACAAAAAAGCATATCAATTGACGCTTTTAAAAATTACAACACACCAAAATTGTGTTGTGCTTACCAATCATTTTTATCAATCATTAATCAAAAAACGAATCGTTATGTTAAACAAAAATCAATCAAAAAAATGGAATTTGTGGAAGTATGCTGTAGTATTTCCGCTATTGGGCGCTTTTTTATTCTTCTTTCAAGTAAAAGTAGTCGCTCAAGAAAAAGCAAATCCAAAACAAGAAAACGAAACAAAGTCGGATTCTGTTGATTTAGCTAAATTTAAAATTGAAAAGGATTTAAGCCCTTTATCAAAAGGAAAAAAAATTATTATCAACGGAAATGTTTCTAGTCAGGAAGATTTAGATAAATTAGATCCCAATGAAATTGAAAATATTGATGTTATTAAAAATACTGATAACCCAACTATTCTAGTAACTACAAAACACAATACTGGAAAACCTACTAAATCAATTAAAATAATAGACAATGACATTTATATCAATGGAGCCAAAGTAAGTCAGGAGGATTTAGATAAAATAGATCCTAACGAGATTGCCTCTATAGATGTCATTAAAAATAAAGAAAAACAAGAAATCAGAATTATTACCAAAAAAAAATCCAGAACAGGAGAAGAAGGGGAAATTTACATCAATGGCAAAAAAGACACTCAAACTAATATTAATAATGATGATCCTGCCACAAAAAATGATTTGATAAAGAAAAGTATAATAATTATAAATGGAAATTTTCTTCCTGCCAATGTAAGTATAGACGACATTAATCCTGCCAAAATCGAAAGCATGAGTGTCTATAATAGCACACAGACTGCAGTTAAATATGGAAATGTTGGTGGAAATGATGTTATTGAAATTGTTACTAAAAAAGCACAAAACGTAGCTCCTAAAACTCAAGATGATGTCAATAAAGCGTTACTAATTATCAACGGTAAAAAAGCAGATTATAAAATAAAAATAACCAACATTAACGAAAAGTTAATAAAAACAATGAATATTATAAAAGGAGAAAACGCTGTGAGCAAATATGGCGAAGATGGTAAAAATGGAGTTATCGAAATAACTACTGATACTCCAGACAAAATAATAAAAAAATAGCAGACTGCCTTTTCTACTATTGAAGTTTCTAAGCTTTTTGAATAAAAACACAAAAAAGACAATCACTCACCGTAATTGTCTTTTTTTATATCTTTGAAAAAAAATTAAACTATGTTTAAAATTCTTGCCCGAATCAACAAACTTATTTTACCAAGCTTCACCAAACAAAGATTGGACATATCCAAAGCCAAGAAATGGCAAATGGCTATAATTGGGTATCGCTACTATGTAACCACAAGAGCTCTTCGATAAATGTTTAAGAACTGTTTAAATTGTTTAAAGTTTAATATTGTTTAAACATGCTTAAACAACTTTAAACTTTTAAACTCATAAACAATCTCAATATGTCATTGCTGTAAAAATCTCGTTTCCGGCTATCTTTTCCCTTCCATTCAGGAATGTGAGTTCCATCAGGAAGTTACACTGAACAATAACACCTCCCAGCTGTTCTACCAATTCACAAACTGCTTTTGCAGTTCCGCCAGTGGCCAAAACATCGTCATGAATAAGAACCCTATCCCCTTTTTGAATCGAATCGGAATGAATTTCCAGCGTATCTGATCCATATTCCAACTTATAAGAAGCCGAAATGGTATCAAAAGGGAGTTTATTAGGTTTCCGAACCGGAACAAAACCTACATTCAGTTCCTGTGCCAAAAGCATCCCAAAGAAAAAACCACGGCTTTCTACACCAATAACCTTGTCAATTTTTTTATCTTTTACCGAAGAAACCAATATTTCAAGGCATTCTTTCCTCGCTTTTGGTTCAATTAGCAGCGGCGTGATGTCTTTAAACACAATTCCTTCCTTTGGAAAGTCCTGAATATCACGTATGTATTTTTTTAAACTCATTTTTTTTAATTTTTATACAGATTCATGCTTGCAAGTTACACATTTATTCCTATATTTGCACCCGCAAACAAGTTCACTACACATCGTTGAAAACAATGAATAAGTAAGCAAAATGGCCTTGTGGCGCAACTGAATAGCGCACTTGATTACGGCTCAAGAGGTTACTGGTTTGAATCCAGTCAAGGTCACTACTCGGGACAAAAGAGAAACATCATCTTTTGTCCCGTTTTTTTTTGATTCTGTCTCATCTGTCAGAATAAAATAGGATCAACACGAAAAGTTGTGGATTAGCAAAAATTAAGCATAAATATTAGTTAGCCTAAAAAGGAAGAAAGCAACGTTTCTAACGCCTCTAAATTGACTTCTAAATGCTTTTATTTTAGCATTGAAAGATTCCGCAGAT
>CAUPJC010000001.1:0-345796 GCA_963511475.1 uncultured Flavobacterium sp. | reverse complement strand
GAAAAAATATCAGTAATTTTATCGAAACAAATCATAAGGTAGGATTTAGTTAAATATTTAATTGTCAGAGATTTAAATATACTAAATTTTACCTTTTTGTGCAATGTTTTCAGCCTAAATTATTAATCGAGTTCAGGTTACAACTGTAACATAATTATGAATCTTCAGTCTATTCATGTGCCAGCTCATTTTTTAAACTTTACAACTGATTTAAACGCTGGATATTTAACTGATAATTCCATGAAAAGGCACCATTTACTTTTTTTATTCTTATGCTGCACTATTGCATACAGCCAAAAGAAATCTCTGCAGACGAAATTCACTTCCGAAAAAATTACTTTGGATGGAAAATTAGACGAAACTATTTGGCAGTCTGTCCCAATAGCTACTGATTTTGTAATGTTTCAGCCTGACAATGGCAAAGCCGTTCCACAAAATAAAAGAACCGAAGTCCGTGTGCTGTATGATAACGAGGCAATTTATGTTGGCGCTTTGATGTATGACGATGAACCAAAGAAAATTCTAAGGGAAATTAACAAAAGAGATGATTTTGGAACTGCCGATTTTTTTGGTGTTTTCATCAATGGTTATAATGACGGACAGCAAAACTTTCAGTTTTTTGTAAATGCTGCAGACGGTCAAGCCGACTGTCTGGCAACCGACAGTAATGGCGAAGACTATTCTTGGGACGCTGTTTGGGACAGTAAAGCAGTGATTACAGATATTGGATGGGTTGTAGAAATGCGGATTCCTTATGCAGCACTGCGTTTTTCGAGTGAAAACAAACAGACTTGGGGCGTAAACTTTTTCAGAGAAATACGAAGAGACCGCCAAAAATATTCATGGAATCTAATTGACAACAAAATTGGAACCTTTACTCAGCAAAACGGAACTGTTGAGGGAATTGAAAATATAAAAACACCAACAAGACTTTTCTTTTTGCCGTATGCTTCTTTTTACACCTATGCCAATGCTGACCAAAAAACATACGGAGAATTAAAAGGCGGTTTGGACATCAAATACGGAATAAACGATGCTTTCACGCTTGATGCCATGCTTATACCGGATTTTGGACAAACCAAATACGATGACCGAATCTTGAATTTAAGTCCGTTCGAACAGCAATTCAATGAAAACAGAGGCTTTTTTACCGAAGGAACCGATTTATTTAGCAAAGGAAGTCTTTTCTATTCCAGAAGAATTGGCGGACCTCCATCCTCTTCTCCAGAAAAACAGACAAATGAAATTGTAATAGAAAATCCAGCCAGCGTTGATTTGTATAATGCCACAAAAATATCGGGCAGAACAAAAGGCGGACTCGGAATTGGATTTTTAAATGCCGTAACTAAAAAAACATATGCCGTTATAAAAGACACCATCAGTCAGGAAACACGCCGAGTTTTGGTAGAACCGCTTACAAACTTCAATGTTTTGGTTTTTGACCAGCGATTTCACAAAAACTCTTCACTAACTTTGATAAACACCAATGTTACCCGAAATGGGTCTTTCCGAGACGGTAATGTATCGGCGTTAGTTTGGGATTTAAACACCACAAAAAACACCTATAACTTAGCAGGAAATTTCAAATACAGCTATGTAAATGAAATTGAAGAAATCAACAAAGGAATCAATACTTTATTGAGTTTTTCAAAAACCAGCGGTAAATACCGTTTTTATACGGAGACCAATTTGGTCACAAAAGACTTTGACAACAACGATTTGGGAATCAATTTTGAAACCAATTATTACAGTTTTTACGGCAATACGAGCTATCGCATCCTTAATCCGACCAAAACTTTCAATGCTTTCAATACCAACATTAATGCCTACACTCAATACCAAAAAGAAACAGGCAAATTACAGTCGAACCAAATCAATCTGAATATCAATACTACTACAAAAAAGAATCATTATATAGGTTTTGGACTCCAATATCGACCCCTTGAAAATTACAATTATTACGAACCTAGAATTGAAGGCCGATATAGCATCGACCCTACCCGTTTTGGGAGCTGGTTTTCGATATCGACCAATTACAACAACAAATTTGCTTTTGATTTCAATCCTTCTGTGGCTTTTTTAAATGAATCTAAAAGAAACTCTTATGGCTTTTATTTAAGTCCGCGATATCGTTTCAATGACCGTTTAGCAGTAAATTATGAATTTGATTTTTTTCGTCAGAATAATAACAAAGGATATGTTGACAAAAGTTCTAACAACGATGCTTTGCCTCCCAATATGATAATTTATGCCAACCGTGATATCATCAATTACACCAATAACCTCAACGGAAAATATTCGCTGAGTAGCAAAATGAATTTTGATATTTCAGCCCGTTATTATTGGTCGTATACCGAAAACAAAAACTTCTACGAACTAGAAAACAACGGCAGACTTATGCCTTATGACACTTATACTGACAACAAAAACCAGAACCTCATTACCTGGAATTTGGATTTGTCCTACAACTGGTGGTTTGCCCCTGGAAGCCAATTGACGATTTTGTACCGAAGCAACGCAGCAAAATATGACAATCTGATCAATAAAGATTTTGGCAACAACTACACCAGCATGCTTAACAATGAAGACTTAAGCCATGTTCTGTCCGTAAGCATTAAATATTTCATTGACTACAATCAAGTCAAAAATATTTTATAGATCCCATCTATTATTCTAAAAAAAACATTTATTTACACCATTTAAAGACTGCTTCCAAATACTTCTATGAAAGTGTTGGAAGCCGTCTTGGAGGCGTTGGAAGCCGTCTCGGAACTGTTGGAAACACACTTTAAAATATAATTAATGTCAGTTGCTTTTTGTTAAATAAATATTATGTTTGTTAGATAATTTTTAGATTATCAATTTTATCATATATGAAAAATATCAATAGAAGTATTGCAATAACATTTATACTACTGACATTCATTTTAAATGCTTGTAGTAGCTCCGAAGACCCAAAATATATTCCTCCCACACTTGTAAGTTTTCCAGTGAATGGTTTATTAGGTCAGCCAATAAAGATTCAAATAGAAAACTTTGAAGTTGACAAACTGCAGGTCTTTTTTGATTTAGAAAAAGCCCAGATAAATTATGTTTCCGATAAAGAGATTGCAGTTATTGTTCCCAGAACAATTAAAACAAATAATCCTACACTTAAGATCATTGATTTAAATGAAAACAAAACAATACTAGAACAAGCTTTTTCTTTAAAAAAACCAACAATTAGCAAATACAGTAGTGATAGTGTCACTTTCGACGAAACTTTTACAATTTATGGCGAAAATTTCGACATGCTTAAAGATTTTGTTTCGGTAACTGTAAACAATGAAATTGCTACAATTATAAGTGTTGATTATAATAAAATTGAGTTGAAAATCCCTTCTAAAATTAAAACTGCAAACTTAGAAATCAAAGTCAGAAGCCAACTTCAAGAAGTAACATCAACCCTGCCTTTGAATTTAAAATCACCCACGATTTTTGGCATTAATAATAGTACAGTCTGGATTGGAACGCTACTTTATGTATTTGGGGAAAATTTTAATCCTAATCAAGATTTGGGAGAAGTATTTGTAAACGGTGTTCAATCCAGGTTTAATGCTACTAATAATAAGCTGAGTATAGAAACTCCTCCCGGACCCTACAAAGATTTTAAAATTACTAATATAACATACAAAACGGCTGGTCTAACCTATAGTTTTGATTGTTCTTTGAATATTATGAACGATGGTATTTTGGTTGACTATATTACAGATGGACAGTTTCAACATCCAGTATTTGTATATAACAATAAAGCTTATCAATTTAAATATTACGACAATGGATCTCATGATTTTAATTACACGTATTCTTTATTAGAATTTTCTCCAACTACCGAAAAATGGACAGAATTATCATCTTTCAAATATAAGGGGTATCTTGAACAAGCTGTTTTTGACGGAAAAAGATATGTATATTTATACAAGGGATCACCTACGACAAATGAACATTCTTTATCAAAATTAGACTTAAGCACTTTTATTGAAACACCTATACTTCTCCCATTTGGAAATAATATATTCAATTCAATAATTTTTGCATATCAAAACAATTTGTATTTTCTAAGTGGAATTGTTTCTAAAAATGGAACTAATACCGTTTTAGATCAAAAATATCAATACTCAGAAGCATCAGATAGTTGGTCTGTACTTTCAAGTTCAGCATTTTCTGCAATCCCACCCTTAGGCTCGCAAGGAAATAGCGATTATAGCTATCTATTTATAGGAAATGATATCTATATTACAACTTTTACGGGAAATTACATAGTATACAAAATCACACCTAATCTAACGACCACCAAATATGGATCGTACACTATACTTTTTGAATATTCAAATGCCGTTTTTGGAGGTAATTACAATTCAAATCTTTTTAATATCAATACAAGTGCCTCTAAAAAAATAGATTTATATAATTTATTTGGTTATTACAGCATTTTCTTTACTATAAATAATGAAATTTATTATAGCAAATCTCAATACGGAGGAAGCTATTATCCAAACTCTATCATTACCAATAAATTAAGAAAAGAGATATTAAATGGATTATACTAAACACAAATATCTGCTGATTGTATTATTTTCAATCCTTTTTAGTTGTAGCAAGAGTGACGACAGTGACACATCACCCTTAACGATTAGTGTTTCAAAATTTGAAGCATCGTACAATCAAGTAAAAATTAACTGGGAGCTTTCAAGGCCCGCAGGAGTAATTATTCAAGAATTATCAATCCAAAGGCAAACAAAAAATAGTGAAACTGAATTTGCTCGAGTTGAAAAAATAGCTAATTTGCCTTCTAATGAAACAACTTTTGTTGATAATGAGGTACCCTACAATTCTGAAGTGTCCTATAAAATTGTAATTGTCTATACCGATGAAAGGATATCCCCTGCAAAACCTGCCATCTTAGAAAGTGAAAATAAAATTTTTTCACGAGATATTGTGAAATTTGACGGAGTTCCTTTTCAAGTCCTAAAAGACCCAAACCAAACTGACGTTTTCCATATATTGGACAAACAAGGTACCGGCTTTTTAAAAAGATACAATAGTACACAAAATAAACTAACAGGCACAAAAGCTTTTAAAGACGGAAGTCTTTTAAATAATAAATTTCAAATTGTAAACAATAACGAAATATTCCTTGCTGATACCAAAGGTACTATTTATAGAATAAATGCCAATAATTATCAAGCTATTGCAACTTATCCGTGCACAATAATCAATAGATTAAATGCCTTTTCAGTATTAGGAAATTTGATATATTATCAAGATAAAGATACTTGGTGTTATTATGACATGAATACTGGTACTAATATAAATACAGGTTGGGGATCAAATGCTGACTATTTAGAACCTTATAATTCAACTAAATTATTTTCTTTACATTGCTACAACGGAAATAATGGGCTAAATATTTTTGAGTTTATCTCTGGTACTTGTACAAGCTCAAGTTGTTTTAGTATTTCGTATAATCATTCAAATACTTTATATAAAGCAAATTCAATCGATGCGAATATATTTGCTTGGAACACATCAAAAACCAAAATTATCTCCTCAATAAATGGTTGTGTTTTTAATATCAATGATTTTAAAATTGAAAAAACTTTGTATGATATTACTAAGAAACGTTATTTTCAGTTTGTCTTTGATGACCAAGATAATCTTTATGCGACTGTACAAGGAGAAAAAATAATTCATAAATTCAACTCCAATTACGAGCTTATCGAAGTAATTAAAACTAAGCTTTATCCCCTCTTTCCAATGGTTACAAGTAATGGTTTGAAAGTTATTGGAGGTTATCAACCTGTATCCTATTGGGGTTTTGAATATGGTTATAGTTTTAACTTTAATATCAAATGTGCCATTGAAACATTTTAATATAAAAAATTAAAGAATAGATTTAGACTTAATTTTAGTAATAAAATCAAAAATCAAAAAAAACTCCCGCAACAAGCGTTTGGCAAGATTGAAATTTGAGTAGAATTACCGTTTTTAATCACATATTCGTTTAGCCGAAAATACGCCGTTTCTACCCCCAACCTTGTCAATTAATAAACCTTATATAATTAACCCAAATCTGATTAAAAAATCCATTATGAATCTCTATAGCTTAAAAAAACATTTTTTATATTTCTTCACTTTGTTATTATTTATTAATTGCTCTAAAGAGGATGATTTACCGCAGAATTCGGTTTCTACACCACAAACAGAATTAATTAGCCTAACAGGGAATAGTAATCAGTTAAAACTGACGTGGAAACCAGTTGTTATAGAAAATTTTGTAAGGTATAGAGTTTACAGATTTGACTCCAACACAGATGAAATTTTTAGTCCAAATGTGATTGCCAATTTAGGACAACTTATATATCAAGGCACTAATAACCGGACAAATGACTATGTGGACAATAAAGTTCCTTTTAATTCATTTGTAGGCTACGCAGTTATAACGGATTATATTGATGAACACAATCATCAAATGAGTATTGAAAGTGTCAATTATCTTTCATACGAGAATAAAGATTTGTCATTTTCAATCACATCCCTAGAAAAATTAGACGACGGAAGTTTAAAATTAACATGGGACAAAGATAACAATGCGGGCTTTGAAAATTATTCCATATCTGTTTTTGATGGATATGCATCCTACTACAGTGCAGATATTGTCAGAAACGGAAAGATTATAAAAGTTCATAATAATCAGAACGATAATACCTTGACAGATGCAAGCCAATATAGAAAACAAAAGGTCTGCTTTGCAGTTACTAAGATCATAAATGGCCAAAAGATACTGAGTAAAAATTCCTTATCCTTAGAAAACCCCAGGAACCTAAATTTTAAACCCGGTCAAACACTTAAAAATCCTTTTCGTCAAAATGAGATAATCATCATTAACCCGGACGGAGAAATAGTATTTTACAATATCAATTCACTAACAAGTAACAAAGTAAAGATAGCAGGTCAAATCTATTTTTGTTCTATTGGAGAGTTAAATGGTGTTACTGATTTATACGTTCCAAGTAAAAACGGGAGAGTTTATGTTGTAGATTTAATTTCTCATGAAATTAAGAAAGTTATAAACTTATTTACAGATTATGACATAGTATCTGCAATAGCCATTGACAAGCATTTATTATTTATCGAAAAACATCCTTATGGATATGGCGGAGGGGGAATGTTTGTATATGACTTTGCAAGTAATACGGTTTTAAATAGGGATGGGACAAATCTGAGCAGTCCACAACCAAAACTTGTATATGCAAAAGAAAACTATTTTTTCTTTCTTTCGGCGGACGGACTAGAATATGGAAGTGGTGGTGTTAGTAAATTAAAAATAAACGGAAAACAAGTATCTACAGAGACGAAATTTGATGATTTCACTAAATCGGACAGTAGATTGTTTACTTTATCAGATGATAAATCTTTTTTTATAAGTTCAAATCTGGGTTATCAATCTACTTTAAATTATCAAGATATATCAGAGACTACAACTGGAAGCTATTCTAAAACCCCTGCCTTTGGAGATGCAAAAATTTCTGAAAACAACCTTATTTATTTTGCGCTTCTGTATAGCCCGGGAATTGATGTTTTCAAAAAAAACAACTTTACATCAGCAATAAAACAATATACCACTACTGGAAATCCTCTGTTTATTGAGCTTTTTGGAAATCAAATAATATCGTTAAATCAATTAGAAAACAGCTATTTCATAGAAACTATTTCTCAATAAAAATCGGTTATAATCGCACTTCGGCAATATGGCGAGTTATAATTTAATTTCAGAATGGTTTGCTACTTACAAAAGTTCAGTCTTAAACCGAAAATTAAGACTTCCCTAAAAACTTGAGCCTTTATTAACAGGATAAATTTCTCCCCAAAATCATCGTTTTCATGCGGTCTTTTTGAGGATTTTTTTTGCACTTTTTTTAGAAAAAACCACTTTTTGCAACACAATTTTAAATAATTGTTGCACTTCTCTTTTTTATGTATAATAGTGGTTTTGACTCACTTCTATTTTTTGCGAAAGGGTTATCTTTGCAAAAAATTTCACACCATGAATAAAAAAGTAATTTTAATGATTTTAGATGGTTGGGGAAAATCTCCTGACCCGAAAGTTTCTGCAATTGATAATGCAAATGTTCCATTTATAAATAGTCTTTATACAAAATACCCAAATGCACAACTTCGTACTGACGGATTAAATGTTGGTCTTCCAGAAGGACAAATGGGGAACAGCGAAGTAGGACACATGAATCTTGGAGCTGGAAGAATTGTGTACCAGGATTTAGCCAAAATTAATCTAGCCGTAGCCAATAAAACTCTTGCAAAAGAACCGGTTTTAATTGATGCATTCACTTACGCTAAAGAAAACAATAAAAAAGTTCACTTTTTAGGATTAGTTTCAGACGGAGGAGTTCACTCCCATACTTCTCACTTACGCGGATTAATTGACGCTTCACAAGAATACGGATTGGATAAAGTTTACATTCACGCATTTACTGACGGCCGTGATGTAGATCCAAAATCTGGAAAAGGATACATTCAGGATTTACAAAATTATATCGAAAATACTCCTGTAAAAATAGCTTCTATTATTGGCCGTTATTATGCAATGGATCGTGATAAAAGATGGGAACGTGTTAAACTCGCTTACGATTTAGTAGTAAACGGAACAGGTGCCAAATCTCTTGACCCAGTTGCAGCCGTTAGCGCAAGTTACCAAGCCGATATAACTGATGAATTTATTGCACCAGTGGCAATAGTAGACAGTAGCAACGAACCAATTGCAACTATTGAAAAAGATGATGTTGTTATTTTCTTCAACTTTAGAACTGACAGAGGACGTGAATTGACCGAAGCATTGTCACAGCAAGATTTTCACGAGCAGAACATGCATAAATTGGACTTGTATTATGTAACGCTTACCAATTATGATGAAACGTATCAAAATGTAAAAGTGGTTTACAACAAAGACAATATCACTGAAACACTTGGTGAAGTTTTGGAAAAAGCCAACAAAAAACAAATTCGTATCGCTGAAACAGAGAAATATCCTCACGTTACCTTTTTCTTTTCTGGCGGAAGAGAATTGCCTTTTACAGGTGAAACAAGGCTTTTAAGAAGTTCCCCAAAAGTAGCTACTTATGATTTACAGCCAGAAATGAGTGCCTTTGAATTGAAAGATGCTTTGGTTCCTGAATTAAACAAAGGAGACGTTGATTTTGTATGTTTAAACTTTGCCAATGGCGACATGGTTGGGCATACAGGAATTATGAGCGCAGCAATACAAGCTTGTGAAGCTGTAGATGCCTGCGTAAAAGAAGTTATCGAAGCTGCTCTTGCAAACGATTATACTACAATTGTAATAGCCGATCACGGTAACTGCGAAACAATGATTAACCCTGACGGTTCACCAAACACGGCTCACACTACAAATCCGGTGCCGATCATTCTTGTTGACAAAGACTTAAAAAACATTAACAATGGAGTTTTAGGAGACATTGCCCCTACTATTCTTGCCTTGATGGGAATCGAACAGCCAGCAGCAATGACATGTCATTCGTTACTATAAAAAAAAGCCAACAGGCGTTTTTTAACAAACCAAAAGGGCGTGGAATTAATTTTTCACGCCCTTTTTATTTACATTTTATCCAACAGATAAAAATATTCCCGCTCTATGCTTTCCTGATGATCCGAATGAGCAATCCTAACCATTTCGGCAGCACGCTGTTTTAAAGTCTTGCCGTATAAATCGGCGATTCCATTTTCTGTGATTACGTATTGAATATGTCCTCTAGTTGTTACCACTCCAGCTCCCTGTTTCAAAAAAGGAACAATTCTGCTTACACCGTTTTTGGTCGTTGACGGTAAAGCAATAATCGCTTTTCCGCCATCACTCAAAGAAGCACCTCGTATAAAATCCATTTGCCCTCCAACACCCGAATACATTCTTGGTCCAATAGAATCAGCACAAACCTGTCCTGTTAAATCTACTTCTATAGCCGAGTTGATGGCAATCATTTTTGGATTTTTTCTGATTCTGGCAGTATCATTCACTGTTGAAGATTCCCGCAATTCTATAAAAGGATTATCGCTTACAAAATCATACAGTCTCTTAGATCCTAAAACAAAAGTAGACAGTACTTTTCCTCTTAATGACCCTTTATAATTGCAATTGATCACATTACTTTCAATCAGATCTATCACACCATCCGAAAACATTTCTGTGTGTAATCCTAAATCTTTATGATTTCCCAATTTACTTAATGCAGCATTAGGAATTGATCCAATTCCCATTTGCAGTGTACTTCTGTCCTCAATCAAAGAGGCAATATAATTTCCTATTTTATCTTCCTCAGCGGTAAAAAACTCCACTTCATGAGAGTAAATAGGAACATCCACAGCTACCATATAATTTATTTCTGAAATATGCAGGATTCCATCACCAAAAGTTCTCGGCATTTGAGGATTTACCTGCGCTATCACAATTTTAGCATTCTCAATCGCAGCAACACAAGCTTCTACAGAAACCCCAAGAGAACAATATCCGTGGCTGTCAGGAGGTGACACATGAACAAAAGCAACATCTATCGGCAATACATTTCTTCGGAATAGACGCGGTAATTCACTCAAAAAAACAGGAGTATAGGAACCGTTCCCTGCTTTTAAAGTATGCCGGACATTTCCGCCAATAAAAAATGAATTGACATGAAAACTTTCTGCAAGGGCGGGATTAGCATAGCGTGCCTCGCCTTCGGTATGCAAATGACATATTTCTACATTTCGTAGTTCTGAAGCTCTTTCTGTTAATGCATTCGCCAGAATCGTTGGTGCAGCCGCAGCGGCCTGAAGATAAACCCTGTCACCTGATTTTACCACTTTGACAGCTTCCTCAGCAGTTACATATTTTCCCATAAAATTGTATTTATAACAAATATATTCAATTAGATAAAACCAATCTATGACAATGCTCATCTTCAAAGTAAAATAATGTTTAAATAAAAGTTAAAATTTCAAAATTAAAAGTATTACTATTATATTTGCGTAAAACTATTTCAATATGGATCAAATTATTTCAAATATCAAAATTAAAATTAACGAGAAGCTTTATGTAAAAGATCCTGAAAGTTCATCATTAGGCAAAAAAATTATTGAAGAGAGCATTCTTCTAATTGATAGTATTGGCTTTGACAACTTTACTTTTAAAAAACTAGGAGAAAAAATTGGCTCGAATGAAAGTTCCATATATCGTTATTTCGAAAACAAACACAAACTGCTAGTATATTTGTCTTCGTGGTATTGGGGCTGGATGGAATACCGCTTAGTATTTTCAACATCCAATCATACTGATTCTTGGGAAAAATTAAAAAGAGCAGTAACCATCATTACTGAAAAAGTAGAGGACGATCAAAAAACAATACATATTAACGAATCGGTTTTGAACAAGATTATTATTGCGGAATTCACCAAAACTTTTCACATCAAAGAAGTAGATGAAGAAAACAAAGAAGGTTTTTATTTCATTTACAAAAGGGTCATTAATAGATTAACGACCATTATAAACGAGGTAAATCCAGAATATGATTATGCCAAAAGCCTAGCATCAAGCATTGTGGAAGGCGCATTGCATCAGCATTTCTTGAGAGAACACATGAAAACGATTACTAATTGTAATGAAACAATATCGCCAACTGATTTTTATTTCAATTTAATTGAAAATGTACTAAAAAAATAAAACATGACTTCACTAAAAAGATTATTCAACCTTTTGGAACTGGACAAAAAAGATGTTTCACAAATTTTTTTCTACGCTATTTTTGCTGGAATCGTGAGTTTATCCCTGCCATTGGGAATTCAAGCGATTGTAAACTTTATTCAATCTGGGCGTGTAAGTGCTTCTTGGGTTGTTTTGGTTATACTCGTGGTAATTGGAGTAGCACTTGTAGGTATCTTATCTTTAATGCAATTAAGAATCACAGAGAATTTACAGCAAAAAATGTTTGTGCGCTCGTCATTCGAATTTGCCTCGAGACTTCCTAAAATAGAATTCAAAGAACTTTATGGACACTATCCGCCCGAATTAGCCAACCGCTTTTTTGACACTTTGACGATACAGAAAGGGACATCAAAATTATTGGTTGATTTTTCGGCCGCAATCCTGCAGATAGTTTTTAGCATTATATTATTAACGCTGTATCATTCTTTCTTCATGGTATTCGGACTTTTACTTTTAGTATTTTTATATGTAATTTTTAAATTTTCATACAATGAAGGAATTTCAACCAGCTTGAAAACCTCCAAAAACAAATACAAAACGGCCGGCTGGTTACAGGAAATTGCCAGAAACAATTTTAGTTTCAGAAATGAACTAAACTATGATTTTGCATTAGAAAAAAACGATGGGATTATAAAAGATTATTTGTATACCCGTGAGAATCACTTTAATGTTCTTAAAAGACAATTTGGACATCTTATTATTTTTAAGGTAATTATAACAGCAAGTTTATTGATTATTGGTGGTTATTTGGTTTTAAGCCAAGAAATGAACATTGGACAATTTGTCGCTGCCGAAATCATTATTTTACTGGTAATAAATTCGGTAGAGAAAATTATTCTTGGACTGGAAACTTTTTATGATGTATTGACCGCAGTCGAGAAGATTGGTCAGGTTACTGATATGGAACTGGAAGAAGAACTTAATGTTGAAAGCAAAAGCTGTTACACCAACATCAACCTTGAAACTAATGATTTGGAATTCAGGCTTCCGGAGAGTAATTCCAGAATTTTAAAGAGGATTAATTTGAAAATAGATTCAGGCGAAAAAATCAAAATCAATGGTGAAAATGGTTCAGGAAAAACGACTTTAATCCGAGTACTTTCAGGTTTATTGCATTCTACTTCGGGAAACTTTTTTATCAATGACGATACCTTCAGCAAAATAGACATAAAACAATACCGTTCCAGAATTGGCAGTATCATACAGGGAGAAACCCCTTTTGAAGGAACAATTTTGGAGAACATAACTTTTAATGACAAAAATATTGATACCGAAACTTTAAAATGGGCTCTCGATGCCGTTCAGTTAACCGACTATATAAAAACATTGCCCAAAGGACTGGACACTAAAATATTCCCGGAAGGTAAAGAGCTTTCCTCTTCCAATGCGCAAAAGATTTTATTAGCAAGAAGTATTATTCACAAACCTAACGTCTTATTTTATGAAGAACCCACAGATAAAATGGACATAAAAGTGGCTAATGAAATTATAGACTTTATTCTTTCTGAAAAAAACAAATGGACGGTTATCGTTGTTTCCCAAAATCCGCATTGGTCAACCAAATGTACTCGGGAAATCACAATGCAAAAAGGAACGGTTTTATTAGACTCTAAAAAATAAGGTTATGTTAAATATATCTGACAAAAATCCAATAAACAATAAAGCTCTTGAAAAATATTCTACAGTAAAGAATTTGAGCAACAGGCCTCATTATAAAATTTTAAATAGAATAATACTTGCAGTTTCCATTATCGGTATAATTGCACTTTTCTTGCCTTGGACACAAAACATTTCGGGCACAGGAGCAGTTACAACATTAAAACCCAATCAGAGGCCACAATCTATTCAATCTGTTATTTCGGGTCGAATAGAAAAATGGTATGTTCAAGAAGGCGATTATGTAAAAAAAGGTGATACCATCCTGTTTATATCTGAAATAAAAGAAGACTATATGGATCCAAATTTGGTAAAAAACACCAAAAACCAAGTGAACGCCAAAAAACAATCTTTGGAATCTTATGGTTCGAAAGTAGCAACACTTTCTGTTCAAATGCAAGCCATAGAAAGAGAAAAAGGCTTAAAGCTCAAACAAGCTGATAATAAAATAAAACAAGCGCGTTTGAAAATAAAAAGCGACAGTATGGATCTTGAAGCGGTAAAAACACAATTAAAAATTGCCAATACCCAATTCAATCGTTCTTTGCAATTAAACAAAGAAGGCCTGAAAGCCTTATCTGATGTAGAAGAAAAACGCTTAAAACTGCAGGAAGTTGAAGCTAAAATCATCACGCAAGAGAATAAATTTTACACCAGTAAAAATGAATTCATCAATACCGAAGTAGAAATCAACAGAATAGCAGCTGAGTATTCCGAGAAAACATCCAAAGCGCAAAGTGACCAATATACTGCGATGAGTAATCAATACGATACCGAAGCACAAGTAAACAAACTCGAAAATCAATACGCCAATTACAGTATTCGAAATGGAATGTACTATATCAAAGCCTCGCAAGACGGATACATCAATAGAGCTTTGCAATCTGGAATAGGAGAAAACATCAAAGAAGGAACAGCAATAGCAACCATAATGCCATCAAAATATGATATTGCCGTAGAATCTTTTGTAGACCCAATTGATTTGCCTTTAATTAGAAGAGGTGAAAAAGTAAGAGTTTGGTTTGATGGCTGGCCAACAATTGTATTTTCGGGATGGCCGGATATGTCTTATGGAACTTTTGGTGGTGAAATTGTAGCTATTGAAAACTTTATCAGTGACAATGGAAAATTCCGAATCCTAATTGCTCCAGACAAAAACGAGGCTCCATGGCCTAAACAATTAAGCATAGGATCTGGTGCACAAACCATTGCATTACTAAACAATGTTCCTGTTTGGTTTGAATTTTGGAGAACACTTAACGGTTTTCCTCCTAATTATTACAAAGGAAAAGAGAAACCTTCAAAAGAAAAGAAATAATGCGATACCTTATTTTTATATTCACTCTATTTGGTTTGTCTATTTATGGCCAGTCCAATACCGAATCTACATTACCTCCAAATCTCAAAGAAATGAGTTATAATGAGTATTTAGGTTTTGTAAAAAAGTACCATCCCTTGGTGAAAAATGCCAATTTGGAAATTAGTAAAGCGCAAGCCAACTTGATGATGGCTCGTGGAGGATTTGACCCGAAATTGGAATTGAATTATAATAAAAAACAATTTCAAGGTACTGAATATTATTCGATACTAAACAGTAGTTTCAAAATCCCAACTTGGTACGGAATAGACATAAAAGCAGGATTTGATGAAAACGAAGGCTATTATCTTGACCCGCAAAACAAAACCCCTGGCAACGGATTAACTTCACTCGGAATTAGTGTCCCTCTCGGGCAAGGATTACTGATTAATCAAAGAATGGCAGATTTGCAAAAAGCTAAAATTCAAGTCAAATTAAGTCAAGCAGAGCAAAAACTAGAAGCCATTGCCGTTTTATATGATGCTTCGGTCGCCTATTTCAATTGGAAAAAAAATTACGAAGAATATTTGCTTTATGAAAACTACAGTACCAATGCTCAAAAGCGATATGAAGGAATAGAATCTTTGATAAAACAAGGAGACAAACCTGCTATAGACAGTGTAGAAGCTGGAATTGTTGTTAAAAACAGATTGCTGGCACTCGAAGATTCAAAATTAAAATTAACAAAAGCTAAATTAGAACTATCCAATTTTCTTTGGATCGAAAACAACATACCAATAGAATTATCAGATGTTCTTATTCCTGAGAAAAAATTAGGCAAAACTATTCAGGAAACGCTCAATATTAGCACTTTAGTCAATCAAGAATTATCGTTAATTAATCATCCAAAAATTGAAGCACTACAAAGCAAAATAGACTTATTGACAGTAGAGAAAAAAATGAAATCCAATATGCTCTTACCTAAAATTGATGTAGGATATTCTTATTTGGCACAGCCTAATCCGACTAAACCCAACAGTAATGACAATTACAAAGTAGGAGTCGATTTTTATTTTCCTTTATTTCTACGAAAAGAAAGAGGCAGTTTGAAACTAGCACAATACAAAATCCAGGAAACTGAGTTTACACGAGATCTAGAAAAAGTACAATTAACAAACAAAATAAGCGCACAAAAAACAGAAATTCAGTCGCTAACCAAACAACAAAAATTAATCAACAAATTGGTTACCGATTATGATACAATGTTAAAATCCGAGGAGCGATTATTTACATTAGGGGAGAGTTCGCTTTTTCTCATCAACACAAGAGAAAACAATTTAGTGAGCGCACAACTTTCTCAGATAGCTTTAGAAAACAGATTTTACACATCTAACTCAGAATTGTACAAAATCATGGCCAATCCAAATTGATTTGTGCTAAAATAAGAAAGAGAGTTTTTTTGTTGTAAAAAACTCTCTTTCATTTTAAAATACAATCAGTTTATAAAATTATGCAACACAAGTTCAACAGCATAAATTATAAGCCCAACCAAACCACCTACAAGTGTTCCGTTAATTCGGATGTATTGCAAATCGCCACCAATTTCTAGCTCTAATTTTTTCGAAACCTCATCGGTATCCCAACTTTTTACGGTAGAAGAAATCAATTCACCAATCATCTTTTTATTATTAATAAGCACGGAAAGCACATCATTTTTAATAAAATTATTAATCTTGTCCATCATCAATTTATCGGCTTGTATTCCTTTTCCAAAACTCTGAATCATATTGGCAATACTATTTTTGATTGTTGACTCCTCTTTTTGATTTAAATCATTCGTAATTGCCGTTTTAATCTCCAACCAAATGCCACTAACGTAATCCTGCACTTCTTTTTTATTAGCAAAGCCAAGAACCAAATCATTGACCTTTTGCTGCATCTCGGACGATTCTTTCAACTCGATTATGAAATCCACAACATAGTTGTTTACTTTTTTTCGAATAGTGCTGTCTTGATGACTTGCCTGCTCCAGAAAATCATACAGTCCATTAAAAATTCCTTCTGTTATTTTTTTATCGGCCAAACCAAAAGAAAGAAATGGAGTCGAACTTTTTACTTTTTCTTCGATTACGTGCTTGTTGTTTTGTAATTCAATAATTAGCGTTTTCAAAACATTGGTAACCAATTCTTCTTGTTTATCGCTTTTAGCCAATGATTCCAAGCCAAGAGCTATCCATTCTGCAAAATTCAGTTTGCTCAGTTTATCACTAAATTGTGTCTGCACAAAATGCTTTACCTGATCATCATCTATCGTTTTCAAAACTCCCGGAATTACATTTTCAGCAATTAAATTAGCTACAGTATTGGCATTTTTTTGATCTATCAACCAATCCGAAGCTTTTACAGCCACATTAAATTGTTCGATTTTCAGTTCTAATTTTTCTCTGGTTAAAAACTCATCCGAAACAAAATTTCCCAGATTCTCCCCTATTTTATCTTTATTACTTGGTATCAAAGCCGTATGCGGTATCGGAATCCCAAGCGGATGCCGGAACAAAGCCACGACGGCAAACCAATCGGCAATACCGCCCACCATGGCCGCTTCGCTCAAAGCTTTCACCCAGCCTATCGCATAAATATTGGCAACCACAAAAAGAACTACGGCAAATCCCAGAAGGACAAGCGCGTTTCTTTTCATTTTTTTCAAATCCTCTTCTTTTTTACTGTCTTCCTGATCTAATGTTGTCATAATATAACGGATTGATTTCCAAAATAATTTTAAGCATTTGAAAAATTAACTGCAAGGTACGGAAAGAATACCGCTTAGTTCGGTAAGCTTCGCGGATATTGCGCCTCCTTTGCGAGCTTTGCGGTTAAACTGAAATTAAAACAAACCCAACCTAAAAGAAATAATTTTAAAAGTGTATTTTTGCACTCTGAAAATTCGAAAATATGATTATTCAAAAAACCCGTGAAGAAATAGAATTAATGCGCGAAAGTGCCTTAATCGTATCCAAAACATTAGGAATGATTGCTTCTGAAATAAAAGAAGGAGTTACCACATTATATCTAGACAAAAGAGCCGAAGAATTTATCAGAGATCATGGTGCTGTCCCAAGTTTCCTAGGACTTTATGATTTTCCAAATTCATTGTGTATGAGTCCTAATTCACAAGTTGTACACGGAATACCAAACAACAAACCTTTAGAAAACGGCGATGTGATTTCGGTTGACTGCGGTGCTTTCAAAAACGGTTTTCATGGAGACCACGCCTACTCTTTTGAAATTGGTGAAGTTGCCCCCGAAACTAAAAAATTACTACAAGTTACCAAAGAATCGCTATACGTAGGAATCCGCGAATTGCGTGTGGGTAACCGCGTTGAGGATGTTGGAAATGCAATCCAAAAATATACCGAAGCACACGGATATGGTGTGGTTCGTGAATTGGTAGGTCACGGTGTTGGTCAAAAAATGCACGAAGATCCCGAAATGCCAAACTACGGGAAGAGAGGCCGTGGTAAACTTTTTATCGAAGGAATGGTTGTTGCGATTGAACCGATGATCAATATGGGAACCAAAAACATCAAACAGCACAAAGACGGCTGGACAATCACCACTGCAGATGGAAAACCATCTGCGCATTTTGAACATGATGTAGCCATTATTGACGGAAAACCTGAAATTTTATCGACTTTCTATTATATCTATAAAGAATTAGGAATTGTGAGTAATGAAGAAGATGAATTTAGAAAAGTGCCGTTAGTTATTTAAAACACAGATTTCAAAAATTTGCACAGATTTCAAAAAATAATTAAATAAAATCTTCTAACGCTTAAATAAATTATTGCAATTAATAAAAACTAAGCCAAATATCTTTTCTACGAATTAAAAATGGAAGAATTTTATCTAAAGGAAGAAACATATAAAATAATTGGAATCTGCATGGAAGTCCATAAAATTCTAGGCAAAGGTCATAGTGAAATAATTTATGGCGATGCACTAGAATATGAGTTTAGGAAAAATAGCATTCCTTTCGAAAGAGAAAAAAAATATAATATTACATACAAAGACATAATTCTACCTCATCATTATTTTTCAGATTTTGTGATTTTTGAAGAAATAATTTTAGAAATAAAAGCAATTCAAGAACTCTCAAGTAGTGAAATAAAACAAACGCTTAATTACCTTGCAGCATCAAAAAACAAAATTGGTTTACTAATAAATTTTGGAGAAGATAGCTTAAAATACAAACGAATCATACTATAATTTAATCTGTGAAAATCTGTGAAATCTGTGTTTAAACTTATACTAAATACCATTCCTCGTCCTTTATTAATTAGGTTGAGTTATGTTGCTCGTCCTTTTATAGCTTTTTCATTAAAAGGAGATACTTATACCGATCCAATCGATGGGAAAAGCTTCAAATCGTTCTTGCCGTATGGGTACGAAACACAACGCAACAATGTGCTTTCGCCAAGCACACTTTCGTTAGAGAGACACCGTTTGCTTTGGTTGTACCTAAACGAGCAAACCGATTTTTTTACCGCTCCAAAGAAAGTATTGCATTTTGCACCGGAACAGGCATTTTACAAAATGTTCCGCAAGCAAAAAAACTTGAATTACACAACAACCGATTTGTTTTCGCCCTTGGCTGATGTAAAAGCAGATATCTGCAATTTGCCTTTTGAAGACAATCAATACGATGTTATCCTTTGCAATCACGTATTGGAACACATCCCGGATGATACCAAAGCTATGCAGGAATTGTATCGTGTTTTGAAACCAGGAGGAATGGCTATTCTACAAATCCCTCAAGACTTAAAAAGAGAAGTAACTTTTGCAGATGATTCTATTACAGACCAAAAAGAACGCGCCAAAATATTTGGCCAATACGACCACGTTCGCATTTATGGCCGTGATTATTTCGACAAACTAAGAAGCATTGGTTTTACAGTTATTGAGGAAGATTATACGAATAAAATAGCTCCAGAATTGGTAGAAAAATACTGTTTGGCAAAAGGAGAAATCATTCCAGTTTGTTTTAAATAAACATGATTTTTGCTAATCAAAAGCATAACACAGATTTCACAGATTTTCACAGATAAAATATTCATTTTTATAATTTGTGCTAATTTGTGAAATCTGTGTTTAAAACAGTCTGCTAAGGAAAATAATCTTAATAAATAATCGCATTTGAAAACCGAGAATTCCTTCCAATTCTGCTTTGATATTAGTTTTGAAAAAAGACTAAACAGCTATATTCCGACTGCTTATATCGTAGGGCTTTCTGAAGCTATAACTTATTTAGACAAGAAAGCAAGTCCTGAGGTACTTCAAAGTTTTGGTGTGATTATTGAAAATTTAGACGTAAATACTAAGAAAGTCTTATCACTTTGTGAAGCTCTAAAACCCGAAATAATATTTAAGAAATTCAATAAAAACAGTAAGTCTGCCAAAACTATTGAGGATTTACTGAAAGACAGCAAGCTGGAATTTGGGATTCGGCAATTCATAAAAACTAATCTAGACCAATTTTACACTTTAGTTTGTCAAGACAATTTTCCAATTTCACTGAATCTGGGGAAAGAAAAAGATTTTCGAATCAGTAGAATTGCCGCAGAAAATTCAATGTTGGAGACCAGTCTTGAATTTGACAAGCACGAAAACGGAATTTCTTACACATTACTTTTAAAAGACGAGACAACGACATTCTATCCTTCAAACACAGCTGTCACGTTGCTTTTGGATGAACCAGGATGGTTAGTTGCACATCATAAATTGTATCTTCTAAAAGATATTAATACTAAAAAAATCACTCCATTTTTGAAAAACAAAACCATTGAAATTCCTTCAAAATTGGTTTCTGAATACTTTGAAAAATTCATCAAGGATGTAGCAAAAAAAGCAGATATAAAAGCCACCGGATTTGCTATCGAACTAAAAGACAAAATCACTTCTTGTTCGCTTCAATTGGTACACGATTTTTTTAAAAACACCTATTACGTTAACCTTTTATTCGATTATGACGGTTTCAGTTTCGACAATAGTAAACCCAAGAAAATCCACTCTGAGATTGATACTCGCAATTTGGATGAAATCAAAGTAATTCAATATAAAAGAACAGCCGAAGAAGCATCATTTGAAAACAAATTATTAGAAATTGGTCTAATTAAAACCGAAAATGGTTTGTTTGGGCTTTCGCCAAAAGAAGAAAAACAAGATCCATACGCAACCATTCAATGGATAATCGAAAATCAGGAAATCCTTGAATCTTCAGGATTTTCAGTTAAAGATTTAAAAATTGACAGCAAGAAAATTGATACTCAAAAAGTGACTATTCAATTTTCGAATGAAATAAAAAGCGATTGGTTTGACATTAAAATGATAGTCGTTTGCGAGAAATTTGAATTTAGTTTCAGTGAAATTATTGAAAACATAAAAAACCGAAACCGACTCTTTCTTTTACCTAATGGCAACTATTTTTTGATTCCGCTGGAATGGATGACACTTTACGGACCAATGGCAAAACTGGCGAAAGTCCAAAACGGAAATCTTATTTTACTCAAAAGCAATTTTGCAGTTTTAGAAGACATTGCTGCACTTAAGAATACTGTAAATTTACATACAGTGCAGGAATACCAATCATCACCTTTAGTAAAAGCGACATTGAGACCGTATCAAATTGATGGCGTCAAATGGTTATTAGAACATTATAATAATGGCCTAGGCGCGTGCTTAGCTGATGATATGGGATTGGGAAAAACACTGCAAACCTTGACTACTCTAGTTGCAGTGCAAGAACAATTGGATTTTGAAAAAGCCGAAAACGTTCAACTTGATTTATTTGGAAACGAAATTCCTGTACCAAAAGAATATTTAAAAGCTTTAATCGTTCTGCCATCGTCATTGGTTTTTAATTGGTATAATGAAGCCCGGAAATTCACACCGCATTTCCGCAGGGTACAATACATTGGCAACGACCGAAAACTGCTTTCAAAAAAACTAGAAAAATACGACTTGATTTTTACGAGTTACGCTATTGTTTCGAGAGACATTTCAATTTTGGAAAAATACAATTTCAGGTATTTGATTTTGGACGAAAGTCAATACATCAAAAATAAAAACTCTAAAATTTTCAAGGCAATCAATCAAGTAAAAGCCAGTCATAAAATATCGCTGAGCGGAACTCCAATAGAAAATTCGCTTGATGATTTATGGTCGCAAATGCAATTTATCAATCCGAATATACTGGGGAGTTATTCTTTTTTTGCCGAAAATTATAAATTTCCAATTGAGAAAAAACAGGACGAGAACAGTTTATTGGAATTAAAAAATCTCATAAGTCCTTTTATTTTGCGTCGTACCAAAGAACAGGTTTTAAAAGACCTGCCAGAACTTTCCGAGCAAATTTTTTATTGCGAAATGGAACCGGAACAAGAGAAATTATACGAAGAGGAAAAATCCAAGGCTCGCAACTCGTTATTAAAAACTGACGGTTCTGGAGTAGATAAAATTAATATCATCAACACGTTGATGCGTTTGAGACAATTGAGCAATCACCCAAAAATGATCGATTCCAAATCGGAAATGGATTCGGGAAAATATATTGCTGTGACTCGATATTTAGAAACTTTGGTACAATCCAACCAAAAAACGATTGTATTCAGTTCGTTTGTATCTAATTTGGATTTTTACAAAACCTGGTGTAAAGCAAACAAAATCGATTTTTGTGAACTGACAGGAGAAACTCCTTTGAAAGAACGGGAATACCAAGTCAATCGTTTTCAGGGACAGGAAAAACCATTGCTGTTTTTTATCTCTTTGAAAGCGGGTGGGGTTGGACTTAATATTACCAAAGCTTCTTATGTTGTTTTCTTAGATCCGTGGTGGAATCCTTTTTCGGAAAAACAAGGAATCGGCCGTGCGCATCGAATTGGACAATTGAATAAAGTAAATGTCATTCGGTTTATCACAAAAAATACGGTTGAAGAAAAAATCATCCGCTTGCAGGAAAGCAAAAAACTATTGGCTGATTCGTTATTGGACGAAAATTTCATTGGTGACGAAATTGAGGAGAACTTGGATTTTATATTGGAATAGTTTACCAAGATAAGCGCATGAATTTTTACCGCAGATTCGCAGATTTTATTGATGAAAAAAATTAAAAAAATAATCTGCGAATCTGCGGTCACTTTGAAACTCATCAATTTGTCCCATCTGTCTGCCGTTCCTTTCAAATATATTATCATAATTTCCGTTAATTTGTATATTTACAATTCATGAACGATAGTCAATAATGAAATCAATCACCGTTTTACTTCTTTCTTTCTTCTGCCTAACCATAGCAGCGCAAGTTCAGACTGAAATAGCGCCACCGTATAACATTAAAACAGCTTCTTTCGTTCAAAACAGTCAAAACGTAGTTCCAATCTTTCAACTAGGAGAACCCTTTGAATTTCAGTTTGACGATTTATTTGGCAATGAAGCCGACTATTATTACGAAATCACCCACTGCGATTACAATTGGATACCGACAGACATTCCAAAAAACGAATACCTTTCTGGTTTTGACAGTCAAAAAATTCAGGAATACGTTAATTCATTCAATACGTTACAGATTTTTAGCCATTACCGATTATCCCTTCCAAATAATTATTCCAAAATATTATTAAGCGGTAATTATGTGCTAACTATTTTGAATAGTGATAAAGAGATCGTTTTGAAAAGGTATTTTGTACTGTATGAGAATATGGTGTCAGTTCCTTTAAAAATAAGAAGACCTAGAACCGTTAAGAACATTTATTCGAAACACAATCTGAATTTTGAAATCAATGGCGGTGATCAAATTCAATTTCAAAATCCGACACAAAACCTAAAAGTGGTGCTGCTTCAAAACGGTAATTTCAATACTGCCATCAAGAATATTGTTCCACAGTATAACATAGGTAATGTTTTTGTTTATAAATACGATCAAGAAACACAATTTTGGGCTGGTAACGAATTTTTAAATTTTGATTCCAAAGACATTAAAAATGCCAATAATTATGTAAGTTTTGTTAATTCAGACAATGATATTTACAATACTCATTTGTATCTTAACAATGCAAAATACAGTTTTCCATACAGTAACTATGCTGATCTTAACGGAAACTTTTCGATTCGAAAATTAGACGGCGAAAACAATACGATTGAAGCCGACTATTCCTGGGTTTATTTTAGCCTGTCTGCTCCTTTGGCCAATCCGAATTCTTCTGTTTATATAGTGGGAATGTTCAACAATTACAGTACCGCACCCGAATACAAAATGGATTTTAATACTGAGAAAGGGCTTTATGAAAAAGCAATTTTAATCAAACAGGGATTTACAAACTACCAATATGTAACAGTAAATAGTAAAGGATTCATTGATTCAGAGAACGCAATTGATGGAAATTTCTACCAAACTGAAAACGATTATACAGTATTAGTCTACTACAAAGCAAATACTGACCGATATGTTAGAGCCATTGGAAAAGGCAGTGCAAATTCATTAAACATAACAAATTAAAAACTTTGAAAAATTTTAAATAAATTATTCATTTTTTTTGTAGATTTGTCACCATACAGCACTTAATTCGCTCATTAACATGGTTTCACAAATAACAAGAGGCATTAAAATTTCGGTATTGACTAGTTTTGAAGGAACGTACTTCAAAAACTACAAGATTCACTTTGCCTTTAGTTATGAAATTACCATCGAAAACCATAGTAAAGATTCTGTTCAATTGACTTCCCGTCATTGGGAAATCTATGATTCTCTAAATGATTTAGAATTTGTGGATGGAGAAGGCGTTATCGGAAAAAAACCCGTTTTGAAACCAGGCGAACAGCACACTTACAGTTCTGGCTGTTTATTATCATCTCCATATGGCGCAATGAAAGGCTATTTCAATATGATTAACTTTACTTCTACTAAATCTTTTAGAGTAATTGTTCCTACTTTTAGAATGTGCGCTCCTTTTGCATTAAATTAATTTGACTTTAATTATGACATTTTTTACATAATTTCAATCATACCTTTGTACTTTTGCATCAAATTATATAATTGCTTACTAATTAATTATAAAAGATATGCTAAAAGGATTTTTTAATGTACCCAAAGCGGTAAACGAGCCTGTAAAAAGTTACGCTCCAAATTCTCCAGAAAAAGCTTCAGTTCTAGCAGCTTACAAAGCTATGTGGAATTCTAAAATCGATGTTCCGTTATACATTGGATCCGAAGAAATTAGAACTGGAAACACCAGAAACATGACTGCTCCACACGATCATAAACATATCGTTGGAACTTATCATTTAGCAGAGAAAACACATGTAGAAAGTGCTATTGCCAACGCATTAGAATCCAGAGAAGCATGGGCAAATATGGCTTGGGAACAAAGAGCTGCAATTTTCCTTAAAGCTGCTGAATTAATCGCCGGCCCTTACAGAGCAAAAATCAACGCCGCAACTATGATTGCGCAATCCAAAAATATTCATCAAGCCGAAATTGACGCTTCTTGTGAATTGATTGATTTTTTACGTTTCAACGTAGAATTTATGACTCAGATTTATGCAGATCAGCCAAAATCATCCTCTGATATGTGGAACCGTTTAGAATACAGACCGCTTGAAGGTTTTGTCTATGCGATTACTCCGTTTAACTTTACAGCAATTGCGGCTAATTTACCAGCAAGTGCTGCAATGATGGGAAATGTTGTTATTTGGAAACCAAGTGACAGTCAAGTTTTCTCAGCAAAAATAATTATTGATGTATTCAAAGAAGCGGGAGTTCCTGACGGTGTAATCAATGTTGTTTTTGGAGATGCATTAATGGTTACCGATACTGTTTTGGCCAGCCGTGATTTTGCCGGGATCCATTTTACAGGATCAACTCATGTTTTCAAAGACATTTGGGCAAAAATTGGAACTAACATTCACCATTACAAAACATACCCAAGAATAGTTGGAGAAACTGGCGGTAAAGATTTTATCATTGCTCATCCAAGTGCCAACCCAAAACAAGTAGCTACAGGAATTATCCGTGGGGCATTTGAATTTCAAGGACAAAAATGTTCTGCAGCATCAAGAGCTTATGTACCGCAAAGCTTATGGCCAGCTGTAAAAGAGCAATTGATTACAGATACAAAATCTATGAAAATGGGTTCTCCAGAAGATTTCGGCAACTTTATTACTGCGGTTATTCACGAAGGATCTTTTGACAAACTGGCTAGTTTTATTGACCAAGCTAAAAAAGATGCAGATGCTGAAATTATCGTTGGAGGTAATTACGACAAATCTGTTGGATATTTTATTGAGCCAACCGTTATTGTAACTACAAATCCAAAATACACTACTATGGAAACCGAATTATTCGGACCAGTAATTACAATTTATGTGTTTGAAGATGCGCAATGGGCTGAAACATTGAAATTAGTTGACACTACATCCGAATATGCTTTAACGGGAGCAGTTTTCAGTCAAGACCGTTATGCTATTGAAGAAGCAACTACAGCTTTACAAAACGCTGCTGGAAACTTCTATATTAATGATAAACCAACCGGAGCTATCGTAGGAATGCAGCCTTTTGGTGGAGCAAGAGCTTCTGGAACCAATGACAAAGCAGGTTCTGCGTTGAACTTATTGCGTTGGGCTTCTCCAAGAACTATTAAAGAAACGTTTGTTACTCCAACAGATTACAGATATCCGTTTTTAGGAGAATAGTATTCAAGGTACGAGGTTAGATATACGAAGTACGAAATTTAAAAACCCACAAGAATCAAGGTAATTGAGTTCTTGTGGGTTTTGTTTTTTTTTGAAATAGCCAGAAATTAAAAGGGCAGACTATTAAAAAACATAATTTGAAATTGAGTTCTACTTGAGTTAGTTAAAATTTGCGACATTACTCCCACTTCCATTTTCAAGCTTTTATTAAAACAAAAACCAATACCTCCATAAATACGGTCTCTATCAAAATAAGTTGGCCCTTCAGTGTTGATGAAAATTTCATTGTATGCTGAAGCATAAATGGTATTTTTATCCATCTCTTTTTTGTTAATCGGAACATTTAAAGAAAGAAAATAACGCAAACGCATCTTATAATCATCTTCAATAAACCGCTGTTCAAAACGGTAACGATGCTGAATATTTACTCTTCCAAATTGTTGTTTGGTGATAAACTGCTGAAAGATTCTATGTTCGTCCGTTTTCAATTTATCATCTGTTCCAGAAATGTAAGGTTCTGAATGGATGTAAGCATATCCCAATAATATATTGTTATTGTTTTCAGATAAATTATATCCAATCCCTGTTCTTAAAAGCAACTGCTCAAGATCACCTGCAAAATTATAATTTCGATATTGAACTTCATTATGCCAATTCCATCGATTATTTATTTTTTGATTACCAAAATACAGGAACCAGTTCCCTACTTCTGAATTTTGTGCATTTCCATTGGCAGAAATAAAAAACACCAACAAAAAGCAAAACGACTTAAACATGTTCATCATTTAATATTATTTTTTCTTTTGACTTTATGACTTATTAAACTACAAACTTCAACGGCAAGTGCACCACTTTTTTAGTTTCAAAAAACTCATCTTCGAAGAAGTCAGAGATATTGTATTCGGTTGCTCTTGGAAAATCTTTTAACTCTTCGGTTAAATCGCCTCCTTTTAAATAAAGAATTCCGTTTTTCAATTCGTGTTTGTTTTGCTTTTTAATTTTGGTTTTTACCCAAGAAACAAAATCTGGCATGTTGGTTACGGCGCGGCTTACTATAAAATCAAAATCGCCTTTTACATTTTCGGCACGAAGCTGTTCAGCTTTTACATTTTTCAGTTCTAATGCTTCCGCAACGGCTTGAACAACCTTTATTTTTTTCGCAATAATATCAATCAGGAAAAAACGGGTTTCTGGAAAAAGAATAGCCAGAGGAATACCTGGAAACCCGCCTCCGGTGCCTACATCCAGCACATATGTTCCTGGTTCAAAATTATTTACTTTTGCAATAGCCAATGAATGCAATATATGTTTGGTGTATAAAGAGTCAATATCTTTACGTGAAATAACATTGATTTTTTCGTTCCAATCGTGGTATAAAAAATCCAATTTTTGAAACTGTTCTATCTGAACATCAGATAGTTTAGGAAAATACTTTAGAATCTCATCCATCTTAAAAATTTTTAACAAAAGTACAGCTTTTAGCTTATAAATATTTAACTCAATATTGTATCTTAAAATTTATATTAGTTACCTTTGCAAATATTCAAAAAATTATATGAACAATACCGCACCTACATTTGCAAAACAAGACAATTTAAAATTTTTTAGAACTCTTAATTCCCGAGTTAACAGCTATTTTAAAGAAAATAATATTGAAAAAACCGGAAACTGGAAAATCCATTTGAAGACCATAATTCTCTTCACTGTTTTTCTGGTACCTTATTTTTTGATACTTACCTTAGGCATGCCTTTTTGGGTTCATCTTCTATTAACTATTGTTATGGGAATTGGAATGGCCGGAATTGGAATGAATGTAATGCACGATGCCAATCACGGATCTTATTCGACAAAAAGCTGGGTTAATAAATTTATGGGAGGAACTATATACGTTTTGGCAGGAAACGTCCACAACTGGCAAGTACAGCACAATGTTTTACACCATACATACACTAACATCATAGGTCATGATGAAGACTTGGAAGCAGGAAGAATCATGCGTTTCTCTAAAGAAGCAGAATGGCATAAATTCCATAGATTCCAACAGTATTATGCTGTTTTTTTATATGGTTTATTGACCTTCAACTGGGCCATAACTACCGATTTCAAACAAATGAAGAATTACATAAAAAGAAAATTATCTTATGGTGAGCCAAAAAGTCCTAAAATACTTTGGACAACCTTGATTATTACCAAAGTCATTTATATGGGTATTTGGATTGTTTTACCAATGGTTATCGGAATCACTTGGTGGAAAGTTTTGGTTGGATTTTTTGTAATGCATTATACTGCGGGATTAATCCTTAGCATCGTATTCCAATTGGCACACGTTGTTGACGAAGCAGCCAATCCACAGCCAAACGAAGTTGGTGAAATGGAAAACACATGGGCAATACACCAATTATTTACCACAGTAAATTTTGCTCCAAAAAACAAAATCGTAAACTGGTACACCGGCGGATTGAACCACCAGATTGAACACCATATTTTCCCGCACATCAGTCACGTGCATTATGGAAAAATTGCAAAAATTGTAAAAGAAACAGCAAAAGAATGCCAATTGCCGTATTATGAATACAAAACAATGTCAGCCGCTGTTGTTGCACATTTCAAACATTTAAGAACACTGGGATTAAAACCAGCTCTATAATAATTAACTAAAAAACTAAAATTTATATTTTAATGAGCAATCCACTTTCAGACAGAATTAACAATTTAGCTACATCACAAACATTAGCGATGGCTGCATTGGCAAGAGAATTAAAAGCACAAGGAAAAGACATTATCAGTTTAAGCTTAGGAGAACCAGATTTCAATACGCCGGATTTCATCAAAGAAGCAGCAAAAAAAGCTATCGATGACAACTACAGCACGTATTCTCCAGTTGACGGATATGTTGATCTAAAAGAGGCTATCTGCAGAAAATTCAAAAGAGACAACGGATTAGATTACAAACCATCACAAATCGTAGTTTCGACAGGAGCAAAACAATCATTATACAACATCGCGCAAGTAATGTTAAACGATGGTGACGAGGTTATCTTACCTGCACCTTACTGGGTTTCTTATTTTGAAATCGTAAAATTATCAGGCGGAGTTCCTGTAGAAGTTCCAACTTCTGTAGATACTGATTTCAAAATCACGCCAGAACAATTAGAAGCTGCAATCACACCAAAAACAAAAATGATGTGGTTTTCTTCTCCTTGTAATCCATCTGGATCTGTTTACAGCAGAGAAGAATTAACTGCTTTGGCTAAAGTATTGGAAAAATACCCAAACATATATGTAGTTGCTGACGAAATCTATGAGCACATCAATTTCTCAGGCACTTTCTGCAGTATCGGATCTATTCCGGGAATGTTAGAAAAAACAATCACTGTAAACGGAGTTGCCAAAGCTTTTGCAATGACAGGATACAGAATCGGTTACATCGGAGCACCAGAATTTATCGCTAAAGCATGTACTAAAATCCAAGGGCAGGTAACTTCTGGAGCAAATTCTGTGGCGCAGCGTGCTACAATTACTGCTGTTGATGCTGATCCAAGCGTGTTAAACCACATGGTTCAAGCTTTCCACAGCCGTAGAGATTTAGTAGTTGGATTATTGAAAGAAATTCCAGGAATCAAAATCAACGTTCCAGAAGGAGCTTTCTACGTATTCCCAGACGTTTCTTCTTTCTTCGGAAAAACATTAAAAGGAACATTAATAAAAGATGCAAATGATTTCTCTATGTATCTTTTGGGTGAAGCTTGCGTAGCAACAGTAACAGGTGACGCTTTTGGAAACCCGGATTGTATTCGTTTCTCTTATGCAACCAGCGAGGATATCTTAAAAGAAGCATTACGCAGAATCAAAGAAGCAGTTTCATTTACTGAAGTTCCTGCATAAATAAAAATAGTTTAAAGGTTTAAAAATAGTTTAAGGTTTAAAGTTTTACCGCTTTAAATTTTAAGCTATTTTTAGTTTATGGGGGTTCCCTGCGGGCGGGCTATCCGCTATAATCTTTTCCTTTTTAAAGAAAAAAGGAAAAGGATTTCCGCTTCTATCCCTAACCCAAAATCACATTGCAAACAAAACAAAAACCGATGCTTTTTCTTTAAAAAAAGATATCAGTTATTTTACTAAATTTGAGGGTAAAATACAAACCTCACTCCTTATCAACAGGTCACGGCCTGACCCTATAAAAACATAAACAATGAAAATACTCCTCCTCGGCTCAGGCGAATTAGGAAAAGAATTTACAATCGCCGCACAACGCATCGGACAAACCATAATTGCCGTTGACAGCTACGAAAACGCACCAGCCATGCAGGTAGCACACGGTTTTGAAGTCATCAACATGCTTGATGGAGACGCTCTAGACAAAATCGTAGCCAAACATCAGCCTGATTTCATCGTTCCAGAAATAGAAGCCATCAGAACCGAACGTTTCTATGATTATGAAAAACAAGGCATCACTGTAGTTCCATCGGCGAAAGCAGCCAACTTTACCATGAACAGAAAAGCCATTCGAGATTTGGCTGCCAAAGAATTGGGACTACGCACTGCCAATTACCGTTATGCTACAACTGCCGAAGAATTACACAAAGGAGTCGAAGCCGTTGGAATGCCCTGTGTGGTAAAACCATTAATGTCTTCATCCGGAAAAGGACAATCAACCATAAAAACTACTGCCGATATCGACAAAGCCTGGCAATATGCCGTAGAAGGTTCCCGTGGCGATGTGGTAGAAGTAATAGTAGAAGCCTTTGTGAAATTCAATTCGGAAATCACATTATTGACCGTTGTCCAAAATAACAATCCCACCTTATTTTGTGCACCAATCGGCCACAGACAAGAACGCGGCGATTACCAAGAAAGCTGGCAGCCTGCAAAAATATCCGACGCAGCTTTATACGAAGCACAAGATATGGCCGAAAAAGTCACCGAAGCTTTGGGAGGCGCAGGACTTTTTGGAGTTGAATTTTTCCTTGCCGACGATGGTGTTTATTTCTCGGAATTATCACCAAGACCACACGATACTGGAATGGTAACTTTGGCGGGAACGCAAAATTTCAATGAATTCGAATTGCATTTACGCGCCATCTTGAGTTTACCCATTTTTGAAATTACCTTAGAGAAAGCCGGGGCAAGTGCCGTAATTTTGGCTTCCGAAAACTCAACGAATCCAACTTTTACAGGAATAGAAAAAATCGCAGCTTTACCAAAAACCGATTTTAGATTTTTTGGAAAACCTACCTCAAGACCCTATCGCAGAATGGGAGTGGCCTTGGTTAATGACACTCTCGACACTGAAATTGAAGAAGTAGTAGAAAAAGCAAAAGTTGCCGCTAGATTAGTAAAGGTACTTTAATACACTTATTACCAAAAAAAATAGCTTAATCAAAATACTCGCAACAGCGGGTATTTTTTTTGATTAAAAATGCTTTTGAAAGTAAAATCAAACAAAAAAGTAGTGCGTTTCGTATTATTTAAATACCTTAGTATTCGAATTAAAAAACCGAATATATGGCAAATCTAACCTTTAATAGGATCGACACCGTGATTTCAGAGGCAACTATCGCTTCAATCAAAACTAATTTACAGCATATAAGTTCGCAACTTCCCGCTTATGGACTAACAGCTGACGAAAAAAAGTCCTTTCGCGGTATGGATGTTGCCAACAAAGCTTTTGTCGAAGACTGCATCAATATGCTTCGATCAAATGGAGCGCAAACAATGCCGTCATACATTAAAATTGAAAATATTATCTCCGATTTAAAATTATTTGAACAGCTTGACAACCTTAAATCGATTCTCAATCAAGTCATGAGTCAGATTGACGATGCACAGCGCATAGCAGGAAAAGAAGCCTACGATACCGCACTCCAAGTGTATAAATTATATGAAGCTGCTGCAAAATCGGGTGTACCTGGCACTAAAACATCATTCGAAAAACTTAATCAAAGATTTAAAAACAATACGGGTAGAAAATCAGATGCACATTTGAAAAGAAAATAGCCATTATACTTATTTATAAGAACTAAATTGTTATAAATAAGTATTTAATACTTATTTATAAATATATAATAATTAAATAAAACTATTTATTACTTATTTTAAAATACTAAATAGTTAAAATAAATAATTTAATTCTTATATTTAACTATTAAATTGATATAATAAATAATTAACCCCTATTTTTAATCAAACAATGGACAATAATATACACATTGGGACACTTTTAAAGGATTATTTTAAGGAAAACAACGTTTCAAAAGCGGCATTATCAAGAGCATTGGGAGTGACTCCGGCAAATTTTGAAGTTCGCCTTAGGCAATCTTGGTTTCGTACCGATATCCTTTTGGAAATAAGCCACTTGCTACAACACAATTTCTTTGCCGACATTGGGGCATCACTACCAAAAGAATTTCCGTCAAATCAAATGACTGATAAAACTAAAGATGAGCAAATTACCGCCTTAGAACTCGAAATAAAAATACTAAAACGGGAGCGTGACATGTTGAGCGGCCTGATTACAACGAAGGCAACCTAGAATTCATTATTATTTCGAACCTCGGAAAACCGTCGGTGTCATTCCAGCATTCTTTTTGAACAGCCTCACAAAATAAGAATAATCATCAAAACCCAATGCTGAAGCAATTTCGCTGACAGTGTTTTTTTTATCCATCAGCATTCTTTTGGCTTCCAAAATAATTCTATCGGTAATAACCTGAGTGGTGGTTTTCTTTAAGGTTTCATTACATATCCTATTCAAATGTTTTAAGGTAATATGAAGCTGGGATGCATAAAATGAAGCTGTCTTTTCTGCTAAAAAATGGTTTTCCAAAAGCGCATTAAAATCTCTCATTTTGACATTGTAAGGATGCGCTTCCAGAACATGGGTTTCATTATATTTTCTGGCAATTTCAATATGAATACTGTCCAGCAAGTTTATAATTTTGTCTTGCTTCATCATTTTATTCCCTTGATATTCGGCAAGCATATTGTAGAAATAAGGTTCAATATCTTTGACTTCATTAGCATTCAAAACCATTTCGGGCGAATTTCCCAATGAATAGTAAAATGAGTAAGAATCTATTGTTTTTTGACGAAAATAAAGATTGTACATTTCCTGAGAATAAAACACCACAAAACCATCAATATCATCTGACAGACTCCAATGATGCATTTGTCCGGGCTGGAGAAAAAACATGCTCCCTGGCTGAATTCCAAAAGTATCAAAATCGATATCATGCGTACCTGATCCATTGGTAAAGAGAACCAACACATACGAATTATGTCTATGAGGCTCTTCGACAAAACTGTGATCAACTAAGTGATTTTTAAAGGTATTTATATAGAAATCACTATTCATATCATTGCAGTTAAACCGCTGAATTGAATAAATGGGATACTTTTTCATTGTGCTATAAATGTCTTTTTTGTGCTATAATTAGCGAATATAGAAAATAGCTGTGACACGGATAAAAAATACCTTTGAAAAAAATTTAAAAATGTCACACACACTTGTTCACATCCTAAATAATGATTGTCCTCATTGCCTCGAAGGAAAAGTATTTAATGAAAAAAATATCTTCTTCAACATTGGTTTTCCAAAAATGAATCCATATTGTCCTCATTGTCAATTCAAATTCGAGAAAGAACCTGGCTATTTTTTTGGTGCCATGTATGTAAACTATGGATTGACCGTAGCACAGGGAATTGCAACTTATTTAATTGCGCATCAGTTTTTTACAGAAACTTTTGACTTAAGAATTATTGGTATTATTACAGCAGTAATAATCTTCATGGCCTCTTTCAATATTCGTCTTTCCCGATTGTTATGGATTTACATGTTTAAAAATTATTCGATTTAGAATATGGAGGTAAGTAAAATAGTTAACTTAGTGTTTTCAAGTTAATTTTTTTATTTATTTCCAAAGCAGAATAAATGGCATTAATACTCCAAAATATTGAGCAGCACGTTACTTTAACACCGCAAGAACAGGAACTTTTTCTGTCCAAAACAGAAATACAGCAATACAAAGCCAAAACCGTTTTGCTTAATGCTGGCGAAGTCTGCAGACAATCTTATTTTGTAAATTCTGGTATTCTGCGCAGTTTCAACATTAATGATAATATAGTAGAACACGTTTTGAGTTTTGCTTGCAGCGGATGGTGGATCAGCGACATGTATAGTCTGCTTTCGCAAAAGCCTGGAAACCTTTTTATTCAAGTACTAGAAGATGCAGAAGTAATCCTATTATCTAAAGAGAATCAAGAAACACTTTATAAAGAAATACCGCAGCTAGAACGCTTTTTTAGGATTTTAACCGAAAACTCATTAATAGCGCACCAACAGCGATTAATGGACAATTTAAGTTTGACCGCCGAGGAACGTTTTGAAAAATTCTGCAAAAAATATTCTGATTTAATTTATAATGTACCTCAAAAACAAATCGCTTCGTATCTTGGGGTAACTCCAGAATTTTTTAGTAAAATGAAAAGCAAAATGTTAAGGAAATAATTTTCTGCTGGCAACATTAAGCATTCAAGTAATTAGGCTAAAAAAATATTGCAAAATTTCCATTCTACAATATTGTAAATAAAAACTATAATTCTGTAAGACATACGATTTTATAAAGTTTGAACTTTGTATTATTAATAATTTTAAAATTAAAATGATGATACATACAGATGAAACTAGAAAAGAAACAGTAAGTACTTTAGATGGATTAATTTCAATTCTTGAAGATGGCAAACTCGGATATATTAATGCGGGAGAGCATGTCGAAGACGCTTCTATAAAAAGCGACTTTTTACAATATTCTCGTGAAAGAGCGCTTTTTATTGTAGAACTACAAAATGAAATCAACAAATTAGGAAAATCAACAGATACAGCAGGCGGAGATACATTAGGCGCTATACACCGTGCTTGGATTGACATCAAATCTAGTTTTACCAGCGGTGATGCAGAGTCGATTATTGATGCTTGTATTACAGGTGAGGAAGCTGCCATAGAAAAATATAAAATGGCATTAGAAAAAAAAGAGCTTGACAATAATCAAATTATTATTGTTGCAAAACAATTAGCTAATATCGAAAATACTTTGGCTAAAATTAAAATAAAGAAAAACGTTTAGGCATTTTTTCAATTTTTAAAAACAAGAAACTACTTTGTCAATCTGATAAAGTAGTTTTTTTTTATATAAATCTTGGAATAACAAACTATAATTCTATAACTCTTTCTGGTCTCTTATTTATACTTTTAATATAATAATCAAACTATAAATATATTATGGAAAATTCAGAAACAGACAAAGACAATAACAAGGGAATAAACAACAATTTCCTAAATAAGAAAAATAAAGATACAGCTGAACCTAATACCATCAATCCAATTTCTAATGATAATTCTAGGCCAGAAGATTTAATAGACGATTTGAAAAAAGGAAAAATAGATTCTTTAACAGAAGGAAAAACCAACTTAGGATATGAAGAAAGATCTCCTCGAAAAAAAGAATTGGAGGAAAAGGAACATAAAGATAGAGAAGATAAATAAACTTGAACTATTTACTTTAAAATCGAAGTCCAACTATATAAATATGCCAACTCAACACTTCTTAATCTACATTAAGGGACTTATGCTTATAACTGATGTAAATTTGTATAACAAAAATCATTAAATTTATATATCATGAAAACTACAGTTTTACATAAGGCAGACACAAGAGGACACGCAGATCACGGATGGTTAAACGCATATCACAGCTTTAGCTTTGCTAGCTGGTACAATCCAGAAAGAGTACAATTTGGAGCTTTACGGGTTTTAAATGATGATACCGTAGCTGCCGGAATGGGTTTTGGAACACATCCTCACGACAACATGGAAATCATCACTATTCCATTAGAAGGTGATCTCGCTCACAAAGACAGTATGGGAAATACTGAAACTATCAAAACTGGCGATATACAAGTGATGAGTGCAGGGACAGGAATTCAGCACAGTGAGTTCAACCCAAATGCTGATCAGCGCACCAAACTTTTTCAGATTTGGTTATTCCCAAAAGTGAGAAATGTAGAACCGCGTTACCAGCAAATCACTTTAGATACTGCTGAACAGAAAAATAATTTCGCTCAGATATTATCCCCTAACCCTGATGATGCTGGAGTTTGGATTTACCAAAATGCTTGGTTTCATTTGGCGGATTTTGAGGCAGGATTTGAAAAACAATATGAATTAAAAAAAGAAGGAAACGGACTTTATGCTTTTATAATTTCTGGAACCATAACTATTGACGGTCAGGAATTGGAAACTCGTGATGGTTTAGGTATAACTGATTTCAAAACTTTAGACATCAAAGCATCCACTGACGCAAAATTTTTATTAATGGAGATTCCGATGGTTTACTGAGAATAGATACTAAGTTACTGAGAATCTAAGTTTCTAAGATTAAAAACTTAGAGTCTAAGATTCTTAGTAACTTACAAACTTTAGAAAAAATGAACGAAGAAGTACAATTAGAACTAACCGACAAAAACGGTTTTTTCCACATAGATAATAACGGAAAGACAGAAGCCAAAATGACCTTTGTTTTTGCTGGTCCAGATAAAATTATCATCGATCATACCGAAGTAAACGAGGGTAATAACGGAAAAGGTTTTGGCAAAAAAATGGTAGCCAAAGCAGTAGAATTTGCAAGAGAGAAAAACATCAAAATTATTCCGCTATGTCCTTTTGCAAAAAAGATTTTTGACAAAACTCCTCAATTTAGAGACGTATTATAATCATTAGTTTTAAAATTAGAGTATGGAAAATCTATTAGAAAATGATCTTACTGGAAGTATTGGTTTGCAAAAATATTTATGTACTATTTCGTGGAGAAAAGGCTCATTTTTTTATGGATGAACCAATAAGCGTAGGAGGACAAGATGTTGGTCCTGACCCATACACTGCGCTATTATCTTCTTTAGCATCTTGTACGTTATCGACTTTACGAATGTACATTGATAGAAAAGGCTGGAATATTCCAGAAATTAATATCGCTTTGAATATGTCACAAGAAAATGATTCGGAATTGACAACAACCATTAGCCGTTCTATCATTTTTCCAGGAACAGTTGATGAAGATACCAAAAACAGATTATTAATTATTGCCGAAAAATGCCCTGTTTCTAAAATCTTAAAAAACAAAATACTAATCAACACCACTATATAATCATGGATTCAAAAGACATCAAAAAAGAATATACCAATGGTGAAGTAACTATTGTATGGCAATCCGGAAAATGCATACATGCTGCTATTTGTGTCAAAAACAATCCAGATGTTTTTCATCCAAAAGAAAAACCTTGGATTTTGCCCGAAAACTCAACTTCTGAAAAAATCATGGAAACTATTAATAAATGCCCATCGGGAGCTTTGAGTTTCTACCTCAACAAATAGCTTTAATCCTCATTCAATTTCCGAATCACTTTAGCCGGATTACCAACTGCTAAAGAATTTTCGGGAATATCTTTGGTCACTACTGATCCGGCACCAATTACACAGCCAGCTCCAATAGTAACTCCTGGGCAAATCACAGAGTTCCCTCCTATCCAGCAATCATCTCCAATGGATACAGGTTTTGAACTCTCGACAGTTCTTCTTGCAATAGCGTTCAGCGGATGGGTTGCTGTGTAAATATGCACTCCAGGCGCAAAGAAAACATTATTACCAATCGTTACTTTCATCGTGTCTAAAACTACACAATTGACATTAAAATACACATTCTCACCCGAATGAATATTATACCCATAATCACAGTGAAACGGAGGCTCAATGTATAATCGTTTGTGGGAATTAGGCATTAACTCTCTAAGAATGGTTCTCGATCTTCCATTCATTAGGTATTCAGTAACGTTAAGTTTGTGTAATAATTTTTTGGCTCTGGTGCGTTCCTCTGCTAATTGCTTATCATTGGCATAATAGATTTCACCCAAAATCATTTTATCTTTTTCGGTCATTTTAAAAATTATATTTTAGAAAATCATAAAAAAAGCATAGAAACTAAATTTCACACAGTTCCTTATACTGTTATTTTTTTACTGTCCAGCAATGCTTCAAGCAATTCTGTCATATCGACTACCGCATAAGTAGAAGAATAATCGGATACCGCATAGGGCAGTATAAGGCTGTTGTTGTGAATTATGGAACCACAGGAATATACAACATTGGGTACATAGCCTTCACGCTCTTCTTCCAAAGGAGTTAGCAATGGTTCGGGAAGTCTTCCAATTTCCTTGGACGGATCTTCCAAATCAAATAATGACACTCCTATGCAATAACGTCTCATCGCTCCAACACCATGTGTAATCACGAGCCAGCCCTGCTCAGTCCATAAAGGAGATCCGCAATTTCCAACTTGTGTAAATTCCCATGCATATTCAGGTTTCTGGATAAGCTGCGGATTTTTCCATTCGTTTGGTTTCAGCGAATACATTAAATAATTATTTACTCCGTCCATTCGTCCCAGCATAGCATATTTACCTTTTATTTTCTTAGGAAATAGAGCCATTCCTTTACCCGTTGATCCTTCACCATATAAAGGCATTACTCGGAATGTATAAAAATCTTCGGTTGTAATCAGTTTTGGAAGAATGGCATGCCCGTTATAAGCAGTGTAAGTCCCCATTATGCTTTCGGAACCATCATCATCGATAAAACGGACAAAACGCGCATCTTCAATTCCACGGCTTTCTGCATCAGAAATTGGAAATATAACACGCTCAGAAATATCAGAATCGTGCTTAAAATGTATATCGTAAAAAGAATTCATAAGCCACAAAACTTCTTCAAAAGCTTCTTTCTTTTCTTTATTAATATTCGAATTTTCCAATTCACTCTTCAGCAAATCCTTAAATGCGGAATATTCAAATACTTCAGGCAAGTCAAGCAAAATAGAAGAATAAATATCGAGCGTATGCATTTCTGTTAATTTGGACAGAATCCGCTTTTTATTAAACATCATTTTATGCAGAACCTCAGCTTTTTCTATACTGTCGCCAATCCGCATCATCCTAAGATTATTGTCTTTATCAAGAATCCCTCTTCGGAATACAATCGATGAAACGTGGCCTTCTCCTGTTGCACGAAACGAAATAACTACCCTCTTTTCTCCTTTTTCTAAACCTGACTGATCAAAATCTTCAACCATTGAAGGGTTAAAAAAAGCCGCTGATTCAATAGAATATTCCATGGTTAGATAAGAACCAATAAGCATTTTTCTTTCCTCAGAAAGTTCAGTTTCATTGATCTGCATTTGCTCCAATAAGTATTTGGCCTTATCATAATGCCTATGAAATAAAGCAGAAATATTACGATGTCGTCTGGCAAATTCTCTATTTATTTGTTCCAAAGTATTATTGACTTCGAGATTGCTCATCATCAATATGCGTCCAATCAATTCTTTTGTCCGCTCTTCTCCATTCATAAAATATCTGGCAACCACTCTACTTGAATCAGGTAGAAATTTTACATTCTTTCGGGTGACACAAACTTTCATATATTTTAATTTTAATTATTACACAACGGTAATGCTTTTCGCTTATTGTAAAAAACAACCCTATTTATCACTTCTTACTGTAACTGTATTTTTATGATTAAATCGCGGCGGGAGTTCTTTTTTAAACTTTATAACAAATAATTATTGAGTTAAAAAAAACGCTAAAATGAATAGAAACTCATATTTTCAGTTATAAAGTACTTTCAAATATACAAAATAAACAAGTTAGAAAACTGGATTTGCATTAGGGATCGAAGCGACCTCTCCCAATTTAGAAAAACAAGGCTTTTTTTGCCGTAGTTTTTGTTAATCGGGAATACAGCGGAGAGCCCGCCCTTGCGTCATGCCCAACTATTTCTCATTTAGCAATTGAATTATCTTATTTTTGGCTGTGGTAAGGGTACAAACTCCGTTTCATTGGGAACTTTTGGAAACTTTTGATCAATCCAATCTTGTTTTGCTTTTTCAATTACTGCTTTATCGGAATGCACAAAATTCCAATAGATGAAATGCTCTTCGGAAAATGATTCGCCTCCAAAAATATAGACGGTACAGTTCTCACTCATTTCGAACTGGCAAAGACTGCTTTCTTTAGCAACCAAAATTTGTTTTGAAGCATAAGTCTTTCCGTCGTTTATAATTTCACCTTCCAGAATATAAAAAGGTCTTTTCCAATATTCAGTGTCGCTTTGGCTGTACTTCTAATTTCTATCAGGTACAATGTGGGCTGTAAACAGGAACAGGTGATTTTTTTCCAAAAGCCTCTCCTGCAATTAGTTTTACAGTAACATTATCCTGCTCCCATTCTGGGATGTCTTTGGCTTCGATATGAACAAATGAAGGATTAATATTTTCTTTTTCCTTTGGCAGCGCCACCCGAATCTGCAGTCCATAAAGACTTTTATCGGTAGTTCTTAAATACTCTGGTGTCCGTTCGGAGTGCACTACTCCTTTTTCAGCTGTCATCCAATTGACTGCACCTGGTGTGATTTCCATTTCGGTACCCACGCTGTCTCTTTGCAGAATGGCTCCCTCAAACAAATAAGTAAGTGTTGAAAGTCCGATGTGCGGATGTGGAGGCACATCTAAGTTTTGATACTCTTTGAGCTGGGATGGTCCCATATGATCCAAAAACACAAAAGGCCCTACCGCCCGTTTTTCACGAAAAGGCAACAGCCTGCCCACAAGAAAGTTTCCAATATCGGCTGCCCGTTCTTCTATGATTAATCCAATGTTTGACATATTTATATATAAATATATTGAATTCGTTTGCTTAATCAGCTCATTAAATTGTGATAATTATTGAAATACTAAGTTACAAAGCCCAATTGAAATAAAGCCTTATTAGCAATAAATATACATTTCGGTAACATTTTATACTTTCTGAGTTAATTTCAGAACAAAAAATATTAATATATTATCAATAAAAAGATTTAAAAATACTTATTTAAAAGTATTTAAGCGTATTTTTAATAAATTATTATCATTAAAATTCGTTAAACGGTGTTTTTTTTTCAATATTTGTATAGATTGAATTATGTCATAAAAAAACTTCTTATGTCTATAAAAATAGCCATTTCCCACAAAACAACATATAAATTTGACCGAAGCGTTAAATTATTCCCTCATGTCTTCAGACTTCGCCCAGCAGTGCATTCACGGACTCAGATAGAGGGATATACTTTTAAAATAAGTCCAGAGGATCATTTTATAAATTGGCAGCAAGATCCTTTTGGTAATTATCAAGCTAGAATTATTTTTCCTGATAAAATAAAAGAATTAAAAGTCGAGGTCGAAGTTATTGCAAAACTTCAGGTCATCAATCCATTTGACTATTTTGTAGAAGAATATGCTCAGAAGTTTCCGTTTAAATACGACAATTTACTCGAACAGGAATTGGTTCCTTATTTGAAATTAAGTGAAGAAAGCCCGACTTTCTTAAAATATATTGAAACCATAAAACTAAATGATTCCATAGAGATAAATGATTTTTTAGTATACCTCAACCAGGAGGTTTATAAAATGCTTGCCTACAACCTGCGTATGGAAGCTGGTGTGCAGACACCTGAACAAACCTTAAGACTAAAAAGCGGTTCCTGCAGGGATTTTGCCTGGCTGTTAATCCATATTTTGCGACACTTTGGTTTAGCAGCTCGTTTTGTTTCCGGCTATATCGTACAATTAGCACCAGATATCAAATCTCTTGACGGGCCGTCTGGACCCGAAAATGATTTTACCGATTTACATGCCTGGGTCGAAGTTTATCTTCCTGGTGCGGGCTGGATTGGACTTGATCCTACTTCCGGGCTTTTTGCAAGTGAAGGGCATATCCCATTATGCTGTACACCACATTATGAAAGTGCTGCGCCGGTTACTGGTGCTACCGAAAAATGTGAAGTAAGTTTTGATTTTGAAAACAAAGTAACCCGCATTCACGAAGATCCGAGGGTAACCAAACCGTATTCTGAGAAACAATGGAACAATATCATGGCGGTAGGAAATAGTGTTGAGAAGGATTTAATTGAAGGCGATGTCCGGCTGACAATGGGTGGCGAACCAACCTTTATTTCAATTGATGATTTTGAGGGTGCAGAATGGAATACTGATGCTGATGGTCCGCTGAAACGAAAACTGGCCTACGATTTAGCGCTTCGTTTAAAACAAAGATTTGCTCACGGAGGATTACTTCATTTTGGACAGGGAAAATGGTATCCCGGAGAATTATTCCCACGTTGGCAATATGGCTTGTACTGGAGAAAGGACGGACTGCCTTTGTGGAAAAATGATGCTCTGGTAGCAAAAGAAGGTGATACTAAATTTACTTTTCACGATGCTGAAAAATTTGCTGTCGAATTAACCAAATTTTTAGGAATTGAAACTAAAAACATATTACCCGCCTATGAAGACCCAATCTATTGGGCTCTTGAAGAAGGTAAACTTCCAGTGAATTTAGACCCACTGAAAGTAAATTTAAAAGATTCTATCGAACGCCATAATCTTGCAAAGGTTTTAGAAAAAGGGTTGAATAATCCATCAGGGTTTGTTTTACCAATACGAAAAAATTACTATCCTGATAATTGGGAAAGCTGTGCTTGGGAATTCAGAAGAGGAAACTGCTTTTTAATTCCCGGAAATTCCCCAATTGGTCTGCGTTTACCGTTAGATTCCCTGCCAAAGGTTTCCAAAAACAAAAGAGAAACGGTTGTTGACAGAAGTTTATTTGAAGATTTGCCACCTTTAGGAGATTATTCCGAAAAAGTAAAAAACCGTTACGGAACTGTTTCAAAGATTTTTGAAGCAGTCAAAAAAGTGTTATCTAAAAAAGAGGAAGAAAAGGAAGAAGACCCCTTATTGTTTGAAGTTGATACTTTCATTACTGCAATGTGTATACAAGAGCGCGACGGAATGCTGTACGTTTTTCTACCGCCAACTGATTATTTAGAAGACTATATCGACTTAATTACTTCGATAGAAAATACTGCCGAAAAATTACAAATGCCCGTTAGAATTGAAGGCTATCAGCCAAAGACGGATTACAGAGTCGAAAAAATGATGGTTACCCCGGATCCTGGCGTAATTGAGGTGAATGTGCATCCTGCCAAGTCTTGGCAAGAAATTGTAGATAACACAACGGCACTGTACGAAGAAGCATTTCTATCCCGCTTAGGCACCGATAAATTTATGGTTGATGGCCGTCATACCGGAACAGGTGGAGGAAATCACGTAACATTAGGCGCAGAAAGACCTGAGGATAGTCCACTATTGAGAAGACCTGATTTACTGCGAAGTTTAATTACCTATTGGCAGCATCATCCCGTTTTAAGCTACCTTTTTGCCGGGCCATTTATTGGACCAACAAGTCAAGCACCGCGTATTGACGAAGGTCGTGATGAGCGTCTCTATGAAATGGAAATTGCTTTTGAACAAATCCCAAAAGATAAAGAGGTTCCTTTTTGGATGGTGGATCGGATTTTTAGAAACCTATTGACTGATATCACAGGAAATACGCACCGTACAGAGTTTTGCATCGATAAATTATACTCTCCTGATACATCAACAGGGCGTTTGGGAATATTAGAATTAAGAGCTTTTGATATGCCTCCGCACAAACACATGAATTTAGTCCAAAATTTATTAGTCCGTTCCTTGGTTGCCAAATTCTGGAAAAACCCATACGAGAAAAAACTAATCCGTTGGGGAACCGAACTGCATGATAAGTTTTTATTACCACATTTCGCCTATCTGGATATGATTGATGTCGTAAACGATTTAAAAGATGCCGGATATAATTTTGACATTTCATGGTTTGATCCTTTCTTCGAATTTAGATATCCTCACCATGGTAACGTGACTATCAATAATATCCAATTAGAAATTAGATTAGGAATAGAACCTTGGCACGTACTTGGCGAAGAACTCTCTAGCTCTGGAACTTCTCGATTTGTAGATTCTTCATTAGAACGCCTGCAGGTAAAAGTTTCTGGAATTGTGCCCGAACGTCATATTTTATTGTGTAAAGGTTGTCGAATCCCATTAAGAAGCACGGGAACCAAAGGCGAATATGTAGCCGGAATACGTTACAAATCATGGAATCCTCCATCTGCATTGCATCCTAATATAGGAATTGATGTACCGCTTGTTTTTGACTTAGTCGATACTTGGAATAATAAAGTAATTGGTGGCTGTACCTATTTTGTAACTCATCCCGGCGGAAGAAGTTTTGACAGTTACCCTGTGAATAGTTTTGAAGCTGAATCAAGAAAAATAAGCCGCTTTTGGGATTTTGGACATACACCTTCGTCAGCACTTGAGTACATGGAAAAAGAGAAAGAGATGATTTCGAACAATACTGCAACCTCACGCTTTTTGATTGAATCTAAATCAGAACTAAGACTTGATACTCCTATAGAACTCATTAACCCTGAATACCCTTACACTTTAGATTTAAGACATTATTGGAAAGCGAAAGAATAGAATAATTGCATTGCTGTTCGCTTTAAAAGCCATTATTTTGCCAATTATAAAAACGCAATCCATTTACAATTAACAAATGATTCAAGATATTTCATTGGGACTACTCCATTCTTACAAAGAGAAAATCAATTCATATGACGAAGTTCTTGACCAAAATGGTGAAATTAAACCGTATTGGAAAGGGCTTTTTGACACCTTGGAATCCATTGGTATTGAAGAGTTAGAATTACGTAATCAGGAAATAGTAAAAAAATTAAAAGAAAACGGAGTTACTTATAATGTTTACGATTCTAATAACGAATCAAATCGTGCCTGGAAACTAGATCCTATTCCGTTTTTGATTCACGAATCGGAATGGACATCTATCGAAAAAGGATTAAAACAAAGGGCACACTTATTAGATTTAATTCTAAAAGATCTTTATGGTCCGCAAACATTAATCAAAAACGCCATAATTCCCGCCGAATTAGTTTTTGATAATGCTGGTTTTCTCTTGCCGTGTTTCGATATTAGACAAAAACACGACAAACAATTACTGAATTATGCTGTTGATTTGGCCCGTGGACCTGATGGAAAAATGTGGCTGCTGGACAACCGGACTCAATCTCCATCTGGAGCTGGCTATGCTCTGGAAAACAGAATTGTAATGAGTAAAGTTTTCCCTGAACTTAATGAAAAAACATACCGAAAAAGACTTTCGCCTTACTTCAGCCAATTACAGCAAACCGTTGATGCATTAGGCAATAATACCAATGAAAATCCAAATGTGGTTTTCCTTACTCCTGGTCCAGGAAACGAAACTTATTTTGAGCACGTTTATCTTTCCTCTTATTTAGGCTACACCTTAGTTCAAGGAAATGATTTGGTAGTTAGAGATGGTTTTGTCTGGCTAAAATCTATCGATCAGCTGGAACGGGTTGATGTAATTATCAAAAGGCTGGATGACGAATGGTGCGACCCATTGGAATTACGCAGAGATTCTTTGCTTGGGATTGCTGGCTTATTACAAGTAATCCGTTTAGGAAACGTTACGGTTTTAAACCCTCCAGGAACGAGCATTTTAGAGAATTACGGCCTTATGGCTTTTATGCAGAATGCCTGTAAATTTCTACTAAAAGAACCTTTACTAATCAGCACGATCGCCACTTGGTGGTGCGGACAAACCAAAGAATTGGACTTTGTTTTGGCCAATCTACCCAAATTAATCATAAAAAAAACCAATCGGAAGCAAGGTTTCAGGTCAATTTATGCCCGTTTATTAAACAAAGAACAGCTTGAAGATTTAAAAAATCTGATTCTTAAAAACCCCAAAGATTATGTAGCGCAGGAAGAAGTGAGTTTATCTACAACTCCTGCCTTTATTAATGGATCAATAGAACCTAGATATGCTGCAATCCGCGCTTTTTTAATCGCCGAAGGTGAGAGTTACAAAGTAATGGAAGGCGGTTTGACACGAAGCTCCGCTGTCAAAGATAAATTTGAGATTTCAAACCAATTGGGCGGAATTTCCAAAGATACTTGGATTATAACCGATACACCAACGGAATATCAGGAAAAATCGGTTGAGCGAAAAAACATCAACAGCCAGCTAAATAACTCATTGACTAGCCGAAATGCCGAAAACTTATTTTGGTTAGGCCGTCTGTCCGAAAGAACTATGGCTTTGCGCAGTTTTCTAAAAATCATTCTGAACCGACTGAACGAAAACGTAGTCAAACACGTTAACGAACAGCCGGAATTCTTGGTCGTTTTATTAAAATCACTAACTCATCTTACACAAACATATCCCGGATTTGTTGGAAAAGAAACCAAAGATGGAGAAATATTTAACAACGATGCTATTTTTGTAAATCCAATAACAGAGCTACTGCTCTTGATTAACGATCCTAAAAAAGTAGGTTCAGTGGTTTATAATATGCAGTCATTGCTCAACACCATAAATCAGGTTAGCGAAAAATGGAACAATGACACCCGCCACATAATTATTTTACTGGAGGAAAGCTTATTTGCTCTTAAAAACACAAACAACATCAATCATGTAAATCATGCTTTAGATAAATTGCACATTCGTCTCTTTTCATTTTATGGAAATGTATATGAAACATCTGCTCGAGATAATGGTTTCTATCTGATGGAAGCAGGAAAAAACGTAGAACGAATTTTATCTTTAATTTCGGTTTTACGTTCTACTTTCAATTACAAAAAAGCTGAGGAAGAAGAATCCCTTTTGATGGAAGCTATATTAGAAAACCATCATTTATTGGCACAATATCGAAATATTTACAAATCGCATTTGAGCTTAAAAGCCTTGATTAATATGGTTTTTTTAGAGAAAAACTTAACCTACACGCTTTCTTTTTTATTAAATACTCTTACTCATTATCTCTCAAAATTACCCAAAACTAATGAGCCAAATCAATTGAGTATTGCCGAAAAATCAGCTTTGAAAGCCAGCACGATTATTAAGTTAATTGACATAGATGAGTTAATACGAGTTGATGAAAAGACACAATTTCGTCCTGAATTAGACCAAACCCTTTCGGATGTTTTTGAACTTATTTCGGATGTTTCAAACAATTTATCCAGTTTATATTTTAACCATTCTGTGATGCAGCATTCCGTTTTAGACACCCTTGAAAATATAGGCACTGATGAAGTATAAATTAAGACATCAAACTCTTTATACCTACGCAAATGAGGTATACAATTATCAAAGTATCTTGTGTCTGCAGCCGCAAAATTCTGCGAAACAGATATGCAAAAATTTCAAAATAGAAATTGAGCCTAAACCTTCAAAAATATATTCCCGAAAGGATTATTTTGGAAACATGCAGCATTATTTTTCTCTTCATAAATCGCATAAATCGCTAAAAGTTATCGTTTCCAGTGAAGTCGAAGTATTGGAAAATGTGACACAGCTAACTTTAAATACAATAACCTGCGAAGAAGCCAGATTAAAATTCACAACCGACCGCGCTCTTAAAATCAAAGTTTTACAATATCAGCTACCAAGTCAATTCATCACTTGGGACGAAGAAATTATCGCTTTTGCAGAGAGCTGTTTACTTCCTGATGTGTCTCTTTTTGAAGCTGTATTACATTTAATTAAAAAAATATATACTGAATTTCAATTCAAATCAGGCTCTACAAATATCAATACACCGCTAAAAACAGTTCTTAAGGAACGAAGAGGAGTTTGTCAGGATTTCTCTCATTTGGCAATTGCCAGCTTGCGCAGCGTGGGGATTCCTGCACGTTATGTAAGCGGTTATATCGAAACATTACCGCCAATAGGCAAACCCAAATTAGAAGGCTCAGATGCTTCTCACGCTTGGATATCAGTCTATATTCCAGAAATGGGCTGGTGCGAATTTGACCCGACCAACAATATGATTCCGCAGCAACGCCATATTGTAACTGCTTACGGACGAGATTTTGCCGATGTATCACCCATGAAAGGAATCATTTTTAGTACTGGTGATCATAAGGTAAAAGTTGAGGTTGATGTGATACCGCTGGTTTGATTTTTTTTTGATTGAAATTTTATAACAATTTTTTATTTTGGTATAAGCTCTCCCCTATATAGTTTTTATAACTTCGCATACAATAACAATAAAGTGTCGCATTAAATTATTTAATAAAAAAATTATCAAAAAGCATCCACTTTTAACACCAGGAAAAACTACTGTACTTGATTTAAATACAGCAAATGCTTTGTTTCTAGAAATTAAGGAATCGGGACTTCCTTTTGGTTATCAGCAAGCTAACTGCCATAATATTTCGCATTACATCAGATTGCTGTTAGCCTCCAAAGACTGTCAATGCGCCAAAATCTGGGTATTTGCTCCCGTTGTTTATTCGTCTTCAAACAGCCAGCAGATTTCCTTTGTTGATAAAAAAAACATCTCTCCAACCGGAACAATCGATTGGGGTTATCATGTGGCTCCAATAATTGAGGTTAAAATTAATGGTAAAGCACGCAAAATGGTTATTGACGTGGGATTGTTTCCAAATGGGATTGTCAGATACAGAACTTGGCTTGCTAAATTAAACACAAAAAAACTCATTTATTTAATTATGGATTCTGAATGGTATTTATACAATTCCTCGATGATTACAAATGCGCAACTACATGCTGACAGTGATGAATTGGATGAAAACCAGCCTAATATAAAACTTCCCGATTGGTTTTCGGACAAGCACATAACTGATTTTTTTAAGTATGAAGAAGACGCTTTGGAACAGCATTGGATTGAAAAAGGATTGGCAGTAAACGAAACAGCCATGACTTTTTATGATACCGAAATCAAACCCATTCTTGATTCAGAACTGCATCAGGAATTAGTTACCGATTATAAAATGCTGGCTGGAAATGTTTTTAATTTTGAAACCGTTTTTAGAGACGATAACTGGAACTACGAGATGAATAACGATTTTCAGCTGAAACATCAAGACATCATCTCTAAATACCGTGAGGTTTATTCTTTGAACTTAAATAAGTGGCTGGAAAAATTCTCTCTGGTAGAAACTTTTAATTAGAACTGATAAATCAATTATTTTCTCCAATAGCTGAAACTGTGGACTATAATTTAATATTTGATTCTTTTTTTGAATATGGTAACTCATATCAAGAGTTTAAATATTGAAAATATGCTTTGCGTCTCTGCGTCTTTGCGTGAAATTGGGCTCGCAAAGGCGCAGAGACGCAAAGAATTGGAAAGGATAAGATTTGTGAAAAATATCCAACAACTAATTTTTCCGTGAAATAGTACTAGTCACGAATAGTCCTATTTTTAAATGATTGCTGAAAAGCAAAATGTTTCCTTTTAGCCCCGATAGAAATGGAAATCCTTGTGAACCGGGGTTCGGTTCACAAGATTGCAATGGATAGCGGGACTAATGCTGGCTGAAAATTCCTAATCTTTCTGCTCCAAAAATTAATAATAGAATCTAGTTTAAAAATCACTCACTAAATTAATACTGCCGGTTTTATTTCTTAATCTAGGTTAAGTGCCCCGTCACTAGTATGGCTGTAAATTTGCCTTATCAAAATGAAACAACTAAATTATTTAATCAATAAAAATAAAATTATGGCAACTACAAAATGGGCAATTGACCCGACACACTCAGAAATTGGTTTTAAAGTAAAACACATGATGTTTACTAATGTTTCAGGTAAATTTGGAACTTATGATGCGGTAATCACAACGGAAGATGATAACTTCGAAAATGCAGTTATTGAATTTTCAGCAGACATTAATTCTATCAATACTAATAATGCGGACAGAGACAATCACTTAAAAAGCGGCGACTTTTTTGATGCAGAAAACCATCCAAAATTAACTTTCAAAGCGACTTCTTTCACTAAAGACGGCGATGATTATGAATTAATAGGTGATTTGAGTTTAAGGGGGGTTACAAAATCTGTAAAATTCCCAGCTGAATTCAGTGGTTTAATGAAAGATCCTTGGGGAAATACCAAAGCAGGATTGAACATTTCTGGAAAAATCAACCGTAAAGACTGGGGTTTAAACTGGAACTCAGCTCTAGAAACCGGCGGTGTTTTAGTAGGCGAAGAAGTAAAATTGAACATCGAACTACAATTGATAAAATTATAATTCATTCAATAAAACTGATTTTCTATACATACAAAACCTCCATACTTTATTAATGAGTATGGAGGTTTTGTTTTATCTGACTTTTATCTTTGGACATAAATCCTAAAAAACACTATTTTTGCATCCGATTTCAAATTTCACAACTTGAAACCTTAAACTTAAACAAGATTTTATGAAAGCATACGTATTTCCAGGTCAGGGCGCACAGTTTACAGGAATGGGCAAAGACTTATATGAAAACTCACCATTAGCAAAGGAATTATTCGAAAAAGCAAATGATATTTTAGGTTTCCGCATCACAGACATTATGTTTGAAGGTACAGCCGAAGAATTGAAAGAAACTAAAGTTACTCAGCCGGCAGTTTTCCTGCATTCGGTTATTTTGGCTAAAACTCTGGAAAATTTCAAACCAGAAATGGTTGCTGGACATTCATTAGGCGAATTTTCGGCATTGGTTGCCAATGGCACTTTGTCATTTGAAGATGGATTAAAATTGGTTTCAAAAAGAGCTTTGGCAATGCAGAAAGCGTGCGAAATAACACCTTCTACAATGGCTGCAGTTCTTGGATTAGCTGATAATATCGTTGAAGAAGTTTGTGCTTCTATTGATGGTGTTGTAGTAGCCGCAAATTACAACTGTCCTGGACAATTAGTAATTTCAGGAGAATTTTCTGCAGTAGAAAAAGCTTGTGAAGCAATGAAAGCTGCTGGCGCAAAACGCGCTTTGTTATTACCTGTTGGTGGCGCATTTCACTCGCCAATGATGGAACCTGCAAGAGAAGAATTGGCTGCAGCTATTGAAGCAACCACATTCGCTGCTCCTATTTGCCCAGTGTATCAAAACGTAACTGCATCGGCCGTTTCGGACGCAAACGAGATCAAGAAAAACTTAATTATTCAATTGACAGCTCCAGTAAAATGGACGCAGTCCGTACAGCAAATGATTGCTGATGGCGCAACTTTGTTTACCGAAGTAGGTCCTGGAAAAGTACTGGCTGGTTTAATTGGAAAAATCAATAAAGAAGCTGCGACTGCAAATGCTTAATTTTCAAACTACAGATTGTAGAATTTAGATTTCAGAAAATCCATAATATTACAGAATCCTCATGAATTTATGTTTGTGGGGATTTTTTATAGCATTTTTGTTTTAAAAGAAAAAATCCTAAACTATCAACTGATAATTTAGGATTCTTGTTTGATTCTGAAATCTAACTTCTAATCTTCTGCTCCCATTTCCAGGCACTTTCCATCGCTTCGTCTAAAGTTGATTCTGCTTTCCAGCCCAAAACATTATTTGCTTTATCGGTATTGGCATAAGCTGAAGTAATGTCTCCTTCTCTGCGGCCTACAATTTTATAAGGCAGTTTTTGTCCACTCACTTTCTCGAAAGCTTGAATCACTTCCAAAACTGAACTTCCTGTTCCTGTTCCTAAATTGAACGTTTCTACTTTGTCTAGATTTTCCTTATTCAATAAGCGTTGCAAGGCAATAACGTGTGCTTTCGCCAAATCGACTACGTGAATATAATCGCGAACTGCCGTTCCATCAAGTGTAGGATAATCATCTCCAAAAACTGATAATTCTTTTCGCAGACCAAAACCAGTTTGTGTAATAAATGGAACTAAATTTTGAGGAACTCCCAATGGCAATTCACCAATTTCTGCTGAAGGATGAGCTCCGATTGGATTAAAATAACGCAGCAAAATTGCATTGACATTAGTTACTTTTGCTGTATCCATAATGATTTCTTCGCCAATTTGCTTGGTGTTGCCATAAGGCGACATTGCTGTTTGAACAGAAGCATCTTCGTTGATTGGCATTTCTTCTGCTTGACCGTAAACCGTACAAGATGAACTGAAAATAAAATTAGCATTGTGCTGTTGCTGCAGTTCTTGAAGCAAATAAACCAAAGTGTGGATATTATTCTCATAATATAGTAACGGATTTTCAACGCTTTCTCCAACTGCTTTTGAAGCTGCAAAATGAATTACTCCTGAAATATCCTGATGTTTTTTGAAAAAATCCTGCACTTTTTGTTTATCTCGTAAATCTATATTTTCGAAAGCAATATTCACTCCGGTAATAGTTGCGATACCGTCCAAAACTTCTAGTGAAGAATTTGAAAGATCATCGATAATAATTACTTCAAAACCTTTATTTTGTAATTCAACAACAGTATGTGAACCAATAAAACCTAAACCGCCAGTTACTAATATTTTCATTTTGTTTTTTTTTATGAGGGTAATTTATAAGCTTGTCTTGCAATAAGCAGCCATTTATTTTTTTGTTTCTGCCAAATGAGCATAATCCCAATTTTAATATCCTTATCCACGCCGCTATCTTTAGTATGCGCAACTAAATTATGACGAACAATTGCTGCGTCTCCAACAATTTCAATGGTTTGATTTTGAAATTCAAGATTAACAAAATCAGATTCTCCATTCGTAATTTTCTCTATAAAAACAGCTTGATTTTGAATATTTCCACTTGAATGCCCATAGCTCAAACTTTCAGATGTTAGTTCTTTCAATTTTTTCCCATCGGCATCAATCATGGCTTGACGCAAAACTTCTACACGAGCTGCAATAGCCGTTATTTCTTTGGATTTGGAACTACTTTGAGCAAAACCTAAAAACTGAAATAAGACTGCCGCAACAGCTGTAAAAAAGTATTTCATCAATTATTTATTTAAAAATTCCAAAACGCTGTCTGTTATGAATTTAATTTGCTCATCATCTAATTCGGTATGCATTGGCAACGCAATTACTTCTTTTACCAATTGATTGGTTACTGGAAAATCTTTTTCTTTGTAACGAACATCTACATACGCTTTTTGCGAATGCAATGGAATCGGATAATAAATAGCACAAGGAATTCCTTTGTTTAACAAATGTTGCATCAAACCGTCTCTATTGGCATCAACAATTCTCAAAGTATATTGGTGAAAAACATGACAATCACAATTGTCACAAATAGTTGGGGCAACAATGTTTTTATGTCCTTCAAAAGCAGCCGTATATTTTCTGGCTGCATCTTGCCTTGCTTTTCCGTAAGAATCCAACAAAGGCAATTTAGCATTAAGAACAGCAGCTTGAATACTATCCAAACGAGAATTCACACCTACTACATCATGATGGTAACGCTCATACATTCCGTGATTTACAATTCCCCTTAATTTGTGTGCCAAAGCATCGTCATTGGTAAAAATTGCTCCGCCATCACCATAACCTCCTAAGTTTTTTGAAGGAAAAAAAGATGTAGAGGAAACATGTCCAATAGTTCCTGCTTTCTTTTTTGTTCCATCAGAGAATTTACAATTGGCACCAATAGCTTGTGCATTATCTTCGATTACATATAGATTATGCTCTTTTGCAATAGTCATAATGGCTTCCATATTTGCGGCACGACCAAACAAATGAACAGGTACAATCGCTTTGGTCTTTGGCGTAATCGCTTTTTTGATAGCTTCAATAGAAATATTCATATTTACCAAATCAACATCGACCAAAACTGGGGTAAGTTGCAACAAAGCAATTACTTCGACAGTGGCCGCAAAAGTAAAATCGGCTGTAATTACTTCGTCACCGGGCTTCAAATCCAATCCCATCATGGCAATCTGCAATGCATCCGTTCCATTAGCACAAGGGATTACGTGCTTAACATCTAAATATTCTTCTAATGATTTTTGAAATGCATGAACTTGTGGTCCGTTAATGTATGTGTTGGTATCCAAAACTTCTTGAATCGAAGCATTTACAGTTGCTGCAATTTTATCATATTGACTTTTTAAGTCAACCATTTGTATTTTTTTCATGTATTCTTTTTTAGCTTCCTGCCGCTTAACAGGAACAATTAATTGAAGTAGAGCTGCTTTAAGATCAAATTTTACCACAAACCAGCCTATCTAAAACAAGCACCACAAAAATAGTTATTTCATGAGTTTAAACCAATCAAACACAAAATAAAAAACATTTTTCTGATGAAATAAAAACGTCCCGACAGCCATCTGGATAACAGCCAAAATTTAAACATCCTTTAAGAAAGAAAATAACACAAAGAAAATGTATTTTTACAAAAAAATTACCAATGCATTTTCTTTACAATTTAATCATTCAACTAGCCCAGTCTTTAGTAAAAATTACAGCACTTTTCAGTCCAAAAATGAAGCTTTTTGTAGATGGAAGAAAGGACGTTTTTTTGATTTTAGAACAAAAAATAGCACCTCAAGATCAAACCATCTGGTTTCATGCTGCCTCGTTAGGCGAATACGAACAAGGATTGCCTGTAATTGAAAAAATCAAAGAAAAATATCCAAACCACAAAATTGTTATTAGCTTTTTTTCACCCTCAGGATATGAAGTACGCAAAAACAATACAGTTGCCGACGCGACTGTCTATCTCCCGCTAGACACTCCAAAAAATGCAGAGCACTTTTTAAAACTAGTCCATCCCGACCTTGTGTTTTTTATCAAATACGAATTCTGGATCAACTATCTGGATCTACTGCAAGAACAGCAAATTCCCACTTATTTAATTTCGGGCATTTTTAGAGAAAAGCAATTATTTTTCAAATGGTATGGCGGTTTTTACCGAAAAGCATTAGATACCTTTACTCACTTTTTTGTTCAAAACGAAAACTCCAAAAACCTAATCACTCAGTTAGGCAAAACCAATGTTACTATCTCCGGAGACACACGTTTTGACAGAGTTGCCACGATATTAGAAAAAGACAATACTCTTGATTTTATTGCAGCATTTAAAAACGATAAAACAATCATAGTCATAGGAAGCTCTTGGCCAAAAGACGAAACTTTATTAACTGAATATATCAATTCATGTCCTCATGATGTAAAATTCATCATTGCCCCGCATAATATTAAACCAGAACAAATTCAGCATTTACAAAACAGCATCACAAAAAAAACAGTTCTATTTTCGGCAAAAGAAAACAAAGATCTATCACAGTTTGATGTCTTTATAATTGACACTATAGGCATTCTGACCAAAATTTACAGTTATGGTGACATTGCTTATGTGGGCGGGGGTTTTGGAAAAGGCATTCACAATCTTTTAGAACCTGCAACATTTGGAATTCCAATAGTAATAGGACCAAATTTTTCTCATTTTGACGAAGCCGTCAAACTAGTTAATAACAAAGGATGCACCTCAATAAATGATTTCAAAGAACTTGAAGTTACTTTTTCAACACTAATCCTGGACACAGAAACAAGATATCAAAAAGGAAAAATCTGTTTCAAATTTGTGCAAAAAAACAAGGGTGCAACCGATACTATTTTAAACGAAATAACCCACAATAAAAACTAAAAACGAAACATTATTTTTTCGTAAATCATTTGTTTAAAGAAATTCAAAAACCATATAAAACCTGATGATTTTGTATTTTACCCCTATTTTTCTTATTTTTTATTCCCTAAAAGAAAAAGCTAACCCCTTGATTGAAAATATTTTTTAAAAAATAAATGAAAAAATATTTTACGTATTAAAAATTTTATATCTTTGCCACGAATTAATAATTAACCTTTATATTAAATTAAGATGAAAAAAGTATTTTTAAGTTTAGCTGTTGTTGCTGTATTATCTGTTGTATCTTGTAAAAAAGCTGACGCTCCTGCTACTGAAGAAGTAGCTGCTGATACTACTGCTGTTGTTGCTGACACTACTGCTGTTGTTGCTGACACTACTGCTGTTGTTGCTGACACTACTGCTGTTGCTCCAGCTGCTGAAGCTCCAGCTGCTAAGTAATTTTAAATTACACTAGAAAAAATAAGCTGCATTTTATGCAGCTTTTTTTATGAGCATATTTTAAAAATTTAAACTTTAAATAGTTCCGAACAAAAAATAAAAAACGCCATCGTTGAACAGAATGGCGTTTTTTTTTAGCATCACAACTCCAAAACAAATCAATCCAAAAAAACCAAATCATTATCTGAGAAATCTAAAATTTCTGATACCGAAGCATGTTTCATAATCTCATCAATTCCTTTCTGAACTCTTAATTCAGTTGTGTATTTTCTGCTTAAAGCAAAAGGCGCTCCATCCAGAAACAGCTTGAAAAAATATTTCCCCCCTGCTGATCTATGCTTTTCAAAAGACGCCAAACCAATATTAGTTTTAAAATACTCAATCGCTTCTTCACATTCAAATTTAAGCTCATACTTCATACTCGTAAAAATCACTTTACCTTTCTTAGAAGTAAACACAAATTTATATTGACCGTCAAATCTTTTACTAACTACAAAAGCCCCCATTTGATTTTAGATTTAAGAATTTAGATTGCTACGCCAGTTCGCCCTTTAGGCTCGTGTGCAAATTTTTGGATTAAATCATTTGATCCCAAACCGATTTATCATCATATTTTTATAAATAAAAAAAGCTCCAAACATAGTTTGAAGCTTTCTTGTACTCAGAGCGGGACTTGAACCCGCACGAACATTGCTGTTCACTGGATTTTAAGTCCAGCGTGTCTACCAATTTCACCATCCGAGCATTAACTTTCGAGGTTATATCTAAATTTCTATAAAAATTTATTAAATACGATCACCATCCGGCGTTTGAGCGAAAAACGGGGCTCGAACCCGCGACCTCGACCTTGGCAAGGTCGCGCTCTACCAACTGAGCTATTTTCGCATTTCATTCTCAAAAAGAACCGCAACACTTGGTTAGTATTGCGGTTGCAAATTTAGAACTTTTATTCAATTACACAAACCTTTTTTTGAAAAAAAATAAAGATAAAAATTAACGTTCTGACAACGATAACTTTAAACCTGTAAAAAATTATTTTCTTGTCATCATTCTTTTAATCTCATTAAGTTTCATCAATGCCTCAACAGGCGTAATGGCATTTATATCCAGATTCAGTATCTCTTCTTTTATCTCTTCCAACAAAGGATCATCCAAATTAAAGAAACTCATCTGCATTTCATCATTTGCCGATTTTACACCATTCAAAGCATCACTCGAATGGTTTTTCTCTAGTTTTTTCAGCATTTTTTGCGCTCTTGAAATCACAAGTTGTGGCATTCCCGCCATTTTTGCCACATGAATACCAAAACTATGTGCACTTCCTCCTTTTACGAGTTTTCTAATAAAAAGCACAGTGTCTTTTAATTCTTTTACAGATACATTGTAATTCTGAATTCGAGGCATTGTTTCACTCATTTCATTTAGTTCATGATAATGCGTCGCAAACAATGTTTTGGGCTTTGATGGATGCTCGTGTAAAAACTCAGCTATTGCCCAAGCAATTGAAATTCCGTCATAGGTACTTGTTCCTCTTCCAATCTCATCTAACAGCACTAAACTTCGGTCGGAAATATTATTCAAAATAGAGGCCGTTTCATTCATTTCAACCATGAATGTAGATTCACCCATCGAAATATTATCCGAAGCCCCTACTCTAGTGAAAATTTTATCGACAATCCCCATTCTAACGCTTTCCGCAGGAACAAAGCTTCCCATTTGAGCCAGCAGTACAATCAAAGCCGTTTGACGCAGTATTGCCGATTTACCAGACATATTAGGCCCGGTAATCATAATCAGCTGCTGTGTTTCCCTATCTAAGAAAACATCATTTGTAATATAGGGAACTCCTACTGGCAATTGTTTTTCAATTACAGGATGCCTTCCTTCTTTAATTTCCAACTCAAAAGTTTCATCAATTTCTGGACAAACATATTTGTTTTCTATTGCCAATTGCGTAAAACAGCACAAACAATCCAATTGAGCGACCAGATTAGCATTCATCTGAACTGGCTTGATATACGTAGATACCCAGCTCACCAATTGCTCAAATAAATCGCTTTCAATTTTCTGAATTTTTTCTTCGGCTCCCAAAATCTTAGTTTCGTATTCTTTCAGCTCTTCGGTAATATAACGTTCAGCATTTACAAGTGTTTGCTTTCTGATCCACTCTGCAGGAACTTTATCTTTATGAGTATTTCGAACTTCAATATAATATCCAAAAACATTATTGAAAGATATTTTTAACGAAGAAATCCCAGTACGTTCTGATTCCCTTTTTTCGATTCCTTCCAAAAACTGTTTTCCAGAAGTGGATATTGCGCGCAAATCATCTAATTCTGTATTTATACCTTTAGCTATGGCGTTTCCTTTGGCAATTGCCACAGGCGCATCCTGATTTAAGGTTACTTGTATTTTTTCGCGAAGCAAATCACAGCTATGCAGACTGTCTCCAATTACTTTTACCGCTTCCTGCGGACTAGATAAAGCCAATGTTTTGATTGGAATTATTGCATCTAGTGATTCTTTCAGATAAACGACTTCACGGGGCGAAACTTTCCCTGTAGCAATTTTGGAAATCAACCGCTCCAAATCTGAAATCTGTTTGATTTGATTCTGAATATTTTTTAAAACATCTTGGTTTTCTTTTAAATAAGAAACAACCTGATGACGGCTTTTTATTTTATTGGCATCTTTTAATGGCAATGCCAGCCAGCGTTTCAGCAAACGACCTCCCATTGGCGAAAGCGTTTTATCAATCACATCCAACAGCGTCACAGCATTTGGATTGTAACTATGATACAACTCAAGATTCCGAATCGTAAATCGGTCCATCCAAACATAAGCATCTTCAGCAATTCGATGAATCGCAGTGATATGCTGCACTCTATTATGCTGTGTTTCGGACAAATAATAAAGAATGGCGCCAGAAGCAATAATTCCTTCTCTTAATTCTTCAATTCCAAAACCCTTTAAAGAAACGGTCTGAAAATGCTTGGTCAACGTTTCAAGAGCATAATCTTCTTTAAAAATCCAATCCTCAAGGTAGAAATTATGAAAATCCTCTCCGAAAATTTCACGGAATTCACTTTTATTATTTTTGGGAACCAAAACTTCGCTTGGATTAAAATTTTGAAGCAATTTATCTATATATTCCGCATTTCCCTGAGCGGTAAGGAATTCACCAGTTGAAACATCCAAAAATGAAATACCAATTATTTTATTGGCAAAATAAACTGCAGCTAGGAAATTATTAGTTTTAGAATGTAAAACTTCATCATTCATCGAAACTCCGGGTGTAACCAGTTCGGTCACTCCTCTTTTAACGATGGTCTTGGTCATTTTTGGATCTTCCAATTGATCACAGATAGCCACTCGAAGCCCCGCTTTAACTAATTTAGGCAAATAGGTATTTATAGAATGATGCGGAAACCCGGCAAGAGCAGTTTCAGTTTCGGAACCAGCCCCCCTTTTTGTTAATGTGATCCCTAAAATTTTTGAAGCCCGAACGGCATCTTCCCCAAAAGTTTCATAAAAATCTCCAACCCGAAACAACAAACAAGCATCAGGATATTTCCTTTTGATTTCGTTGTACTGCTTCATTAATGGAGTCTCTTTAACTATCTTATCTTTTGCTGCCAAAATTGTTATATTTGAATGAATAAAAAAACTAGTAAAGGTTTTGAAATAAATCATGCGAAATTTGGCGAAGTTATTTTGGTCTTTTTCAAGGCAAAAAATATTTGAATAGCCGGGCTATTGGAAGATTTTTTAACGAAGAAAAAGGGCGAAAGAACGAAACAAATTGTATTATTTATTTTAAAACCTTTACTCGGCGAATTTATAATTTTATACAGCAAAAAACTAAGGAGAAAAAAAATTAAATTACTTTTAAGAAATATTTACATTACAGTATTGTTAATTTGTATAAATTTGCGATATAATCTACGAAAACATGAAAAAAATACTTCTATTAGCCTTGCTAACTATTTTAGGAACAACGATTTCTAATGCTCAAGAGTCTTCAAAAAAGACTAAAAAAGCAAAAACAACTGCAGCTCCGGCATTACCAAAAGTGGACGGTGCAGGAATGGTTTTTGAAAATGAAACAATTGATTACGGAACTGTAGCACATAATGCTGACGGTAACCGTCAATTTGTGTTCACCAACAATGGCAACAAACCATTAATTATCACTAACACTCAAGGAACTTGCGGCTGTACAGTTCCATCTACACCAAAAGAACCAATTGCTCCAGGAGCAAAAGGAATTATAGGTGTAAAATATGCTACAGACAGAGTAGGTCCATTCACAAAACAAGTAATTGTAACATCTAATGCTACAGGACAGCCTACAAAAACACTTACAATAAAAGGAACAGTTTTACCAGCCGCAGCACCTGCAGCAACAAAAAGCTAATATTACTTTTTTATCAAATACAAAAAAGGCTTCCTGATTTTGGGAAGCTTTTTTTATAAAAACAATTGCCAACAATGAGAAAACTAGAAAACAGCGAACTGGAGAGAAAATCAATTGACGATTTTAAAAAATCTGAAAAAACACCCTTGATTTTGGTTTTGGATGACATTCGCAGTTTACACAATATAGGTTCTGTTTTTAGAACGGCTGATGCTTTTTTGATTGAAAAAATAATCCTGTGCGGTATTACTGCTACCCCACCAAACAAAGAAATTCACAAAACAGCTCTTGGAGCAACCGAAACCGTAACTTGGGAACATCATAAAAATGTACTTGAAGTTATTTCCAATTTAAAAAAAGAAGACATTATTACTCTTGCCATTGAGCAAGTGGAAAGTTCAGTTTTTCTGCAGGATTTCAAAGTAGATAAAAACCAGAAGTACGCTTTAATCTTCGGAAATGAAGTATATGGTGTCGCACAGGAAGCCGTAGCTTTATGCGATGGCTGTATTGAAATTCCACAATTGGGAACTAAACATTCTTTGAATATCTCCGTAAGTGCTGGGATTGTTGTTTGGGATTTATTCAAAAAAATTAAGATGAATTTATAACATGTGTAAAAAAATTCACTTTTCATTACAAAAAACTAATTTACAATGTTTATTTTGCACAACTCTTAATTACTTTTACCTAAGAGTTACGAAAAATTATTTGCTATGAAAAAACTGTTTTTTTTATTATTACTATTATGTCATTTTTTTGGCTTTGCTCAATACACCACAATCCCTGATCCAAATTTTGAAAAAGCCTTGATCGATTTAGGGATTGATACTGGAGCGATTGACGGTAAAGTATTAACAGCTAGAGTGAGTGGAGTACCTCAACTAGATGTAACAGGTAAAAACATAACTGACTTAACAGGAATACAAGATTTTTTAGCATTATCAGGATTGCATTGTATGGATAATGGATTAACTAATTTAGACATAAGCAAAAACACTGCTTTAACTGTAATAAATTGTAGCAACAATCAACTAGCAGGTTTAGATATTACTAAAAACACTTCCTTAACTATTTTAATTTGTGGGAACAATAAATTAACTAGCTTAGATGTTACTAAAAACACAGCTTTGACTAGTTTTGAAGGTTCTTCTAATCAATTTACAAACTTAGATGTTACTAAAAACAATGTTTTGACAAATTTAGATTGCAGGTACAATCTCTTAACTACTTTAGATATCAGCAAAAACACTTTCTTAACTGATTTAAGTTGTGCTACCAATAAACTAACTAGCTTAGATATTACTAAAAACACTCTTTTGACTGGTCTAAATTGTTCTTCTAATCAATTGACTAGTTTAGATGTTACCAGAAATACTGCTTTAACAGGTTTCACTTGTTATTCTAATCAATTGACAAGCTTAGATATTACTAAAAACAATGCTTTGACAAATTTAGAGTGTAGTGATAATAGATTAAATAGTTTGGATATTACTAAAAATACTGCTTTAACAGTTATTTATTGTAATAATAATCAATTAACCAGCCTTAATTTAAAAAACGGAAATAATACAAATATTAATACCCTCTTTTTTAACTTAAAGTCCAACCCTAAACTAACCTGCATACAAGTTGATAATGCGGTATATTCTGATATAAATTGGTCTTCTAGAAAAGATGCTTCAACTATTTTTTCCGAAAATTGTACTACTTCGACACCAACTAGTAATGTGGCTCCCGTTCTAACTGCGTCTGGAAACCAAACCTACTGTCCATTAACTAGTGTTAATATTGTGTCTAGTATTACCATTACAGATCTGGACGATATGGGTACAGATGCAATATATATCCAAATCTCATCTGGCTACATCAAAGGAGAAGATAAATTATTACTTAATAACACATCAACACATTCAACTATTCAAAGCAATTGGAATGCAAATGAAGGCAAATTAACATTAAACAGTCCAACTGGTATTCTAGTAACCTATACCGATTTTGAAAAGGCTATAAAAGATGTTCAATTTAGCAATTCATCAGCTACACCTAGTGGTGTTCGAAACTTTTCAATCAGTATTGGCCAAGCGAATTATTTACCCCGAAATGGCCATTATTATGAATATGTACCAAATATAGGAATCAATTGGACTGACGCAAGAGCAGCCGCAGATTTAAAAAAATATTATGGTCTAAAAGGTTACTTAGCCACCATTACAGCAGCTGATGAAGCACAGCTTGCCGGAAAGCAAGCTCCAGGAGCAGGCTGGATTGGCGGTACTGATGCAGAAACTGAAGGAACTTGGAAATGGGTTACAGGCCCTGAAGCAGGCACTGTTTTTTGGAATGGGCTTTCAAATGGCTCTACACCTAATTTTGCTTTTTGGAATTCAGGAGAACCAAATCAGTTGGGAGAAGAAGATTATGCTCATATCACGGCACCAGGAATTGGAATTGCTGGATCATGGAATGATCTTACAGTTACCGGAAGTTCCAGTGGCGATTACCAGCCCAAAGGATATATTGTAGAATATGGAGGAACAGCAGGCGATCCTGTTTTGCAACTTTCGGCAAGCACTACTTTGACAATCGCTGCAATATCAAGCACCACACCTGCATCAAGATGCGATGCCGGAAAAGTTACGCTTGAAGCAAAAGCGACCACTGGAACCATTAATTGGTATGATGCCACAACAGGAGGAAATAACATGGGTAGTGGAACGAGTTTTATAACACCTAATTTAACCACTACAACATTTTTTTATGCTACTACTGCTGGCTGTACAACTGCCAGAACAGCAGTGGAAGCCAAAATAATCAATACTCCAACAATCACAAACGCCAATTCTCCCGCACCCAATTGCGGACCAGGATTATTTACACTAGAAGCCAGTTCTACTGAAGGAACTATAAATTGGTATTCTGAAACAAGTACAATTATAGCTGGAACTGGAAATTCTTTTACAACTCCTTCAATTTCAACCGATACAAAATACTATGCAGAAGCTGTTAATAACGGATGTATCAATAGTACAAAAGAAACTATTGATTTAATTGTTTACCCACTTCCTGTAGTTACAAATGAAGATCGCACAAAATGCGTTTCGGAAACTATTATCTTAGATGCCGGAGTTCCTAACATGACTTATGAATGGACCACACCAACAGGGACTAAAGGATATAATCAAATTATAGAAGCTAAAGATAAAGGAACTTATACAGTTGTCGTAACCAGCCTTGCTCCAGAAAATTGTCCTAATACCAAAACTGTAAATGTAATTGAAAACAATCAACCCGAAATAAAAAATGTAATAGTTAATGAAACAACAGTAACAATTGAACTTATTCAAAACGAAAGTTATTTTGAATATTCAATAGATGGAATATATTACCAAAGTTCCAATGTTTTCACAAATGCACCAAGCGGACTGCAGACAGCGTATGTTCGAGAAGTTAATTTATGCAGTATTGACCAAAAAACATTTATTGTCATTATTGTTCCTAAATTTTTCACACCAAATAACGATGATCATAATGAAATTTGGGAAATAAAAGCTTTGATAAATTATCCATTATCCGAAGTAACTGTTTTTGACCGTTATGGAAAATTAATTACACAACTTAACAGTTTCAATCAAAGCTGGGATGGTACTTTGAACAAAATCCCTTTACCTGCAACGGATTATTGGTATGTGCTAAAAATAAACAATGAAACCCCCTTAATTAAAGGACATTTTTCTTTGAAGAGATAATATTACAGATTATTTTTTTCCTGAATTTTATTTAAAACAAAAAGATAATCTTCCTGATTGCTTACAAAATCACGATCGGAAACATCAATCACCAAGACATTCAAATCGATTTGGGTTTTGATGTATTCCAAGTAGCCTTTGTTTATTTTTTCCAGATATTCAGCCGTAATATGCTGTTCATAGCTTCTGCCACGGGTTTTTATATTCTGCAGTAAACGATCCGTATTTTGGTACAGATAAATATACAAATCAGGTTTTGGCATTTCTTTGTAAATAATATCGAAAAGGGTTCTGTACAAACGAAACTCATCAACTTCAAGAGTGATTTTAGAAAATAACAGCGATTTAAAAATATGATAATCGGCAATAATAAAGTCTTTAAACAAATCAAACTGCGACAAATCATCTGACAATTGCTGATACCTGTCTGCCAGGAAAGACATCTCCAGCGAAAAAGCATACCGGCTTTGATCTTCATAAAATTTAGGCAAAAAAGGATTGTCCGCAAAACGTTCCAAAACTGTTTTTGCATTAAAATCCTGAGCCATTTTTAGTGCCAAAGTAGATTTTCCAGCTCCAATATTCCCTTCAATAGCAATATAATTATACTGATTTAACCGAATAGCATTCAAAGGATTTGCTAATTCCTGAACCATTTCACAAGCACTGTCATCGGGCGTTATCTGAATTAATTCTGAAATAGTTTTTTTCAAAATAGGATGAACCCAATCTAAATTTAAATCCTGAAAAGGCAGCAAAACAAATTTTCGGTCCTGCATCAAAGGATGAGGAATTTTGAGATGCTCAACATTAATTATTTCAGAATCAAAAGCAATCAAATCAATATCAATAATTCTGGACTGATAACCTGCTTTTTCACTACGGATTCGACCTAGCTTCTTTTCAATTGTTAATGCTAGTTTCAAAATCTGCTCCGGAGTTTTGCTGGTATGTAAAACCAATGCACAATTATAGAAAGCCTCACTTTCAAATCCCCATGATGGTGTTTCATACAAATTGGAAACTTTTATAATAGTTCCAATTTCCTGATGAATTAAGACCAAACACAATTCGATGTTTTTCAATCGGTTGCCCTGATTACTTCCTAGAGATAAAATGACTTGATGCTGTAGTTCCATATTAAGCACAAATTAACTAAAAGAATTTTAGAATAACAGTATATTTGCCCACTGTGTTACATTTTATTTTCATTCATGACTGTAACAAATCAACACTTTTAAATACTTATCTGTAAAATAGAATTTATGAGATTTTTAGGAAATGTAATGGCTACCATCATTGGTATTTTTGTTTTTTTTATGTTGTTTTTCTTTGGTATTGTACTCATCGGAGCGCTTTTTGGAGGTGATTCTGAAGGGATTGAAGTCAAAAGCAACTCGGTTATCGAATTAAACTTAGAAGATATATCCAATGACTATGCCGGAAAATACAAAGACCCTTGGATGGATATCTTTTCAGAGAAAAAAAATATTGGTCTTACCGATATTATCAATGCCATTGCTGCAGCAAAAACAGACAGCGATATCAACGGAATATCAATTTTAAACCAAAATTCTTCTTTAGGATTAGCACAAAGCAAAGAACTTAGAGAAGCTTTGAATGACTTTAAAAAATCAGGAAAGTTTGTTATGGCCTACGCCAATGATTATTCGCAGAAAGATTATTATTTGAACTCTGTTGCCAATACTATTTATTTGAATCCAGCTGGAGATATTGACTTTAAAGGACTATCAACTGAGGTAATGTTCTTTAAAGATCTACAGGAAAAATCAGGAGTAAAAATGGAAGTGATTCGTCACGGAAAATACAAAAGTGCCGTTGAACCTTTCCTTGAAAATAAAATGAGTGATGCCAATAGAGAGCAGACTACCGCTTTGTTAAACTCGGTTTGGAGTTCAGTTCTTGAAGACATTTCAGCAAGCCGTAAGATATCAATCGCAAGATTGAATGAAATCGCAACCGGCTTATTAGCCCGTACTCCAGAAATGGCCAAAGCTAATAAACTTATTGACATTGTTGCATATGAAGATGTATATCATCAGGCTATCAAAAAGGCATTAAATGTTACCACTGATGAAGATTACAACAAAGTATCTATTATTGACTACGCACAAAAAACAGCAACAACTTCAATACTATCAGAAACGGACAATCAAATTGCAGTAATCTATGCGCAAGGCGAAATTCAAAGCGGTGAAGGTGATGTTGATGTAATTGGAGAAGGCTCTATGCGCCGTTCACTTCAAGAAGCTAGAAAAAATAAAGATATTAAAGCGATCGTGCTTCGCATAGACAGCCCGGGCGGAAGTGCTTTGACATCCGATTTAATCTGGAGAGAAATCGAATTGACAAAAAAAGTAAAACCGATTGTAGTTTCCATGGGGAATTATGCAGCATCAGGAGGATACTATATTGCCTGTAATGCCAACACGATTTTTGCAGAAAAAAATACTATTACCGGTTCTATCGGGGTTTTTGGAATTTTACCAAACTTCAGCCAGCTGTCAACCAAAATCGGAATTAACACAGAACAAATAACAACAAATGAAAACTCTAATTACAGTCCATTTGTACCATTGAACGAAAAATTCAAAGCAGTAACCCTGCAGGGAATTGAAAGAGTATACAAAACCTTTGTAACACATGTTGCCGAAGGTAGAAAAATGACATTTGCGCAAGTAGATTCGATTGCACAAGGCCGTGTTTGGACAGGTACTGAAGCGAAAAAAATTGGTTTAGTAGATAAAATCGGGAATTTAAATGACGCAATAAAAGAAGCTGCATCATTAGCCAAAATAAAAGACTATTCTACTCAAAACTTCCCAGAATACGAAAAAGACTTTGCAGATGTATTTGCCAAGCTTCCATTTGCTAAATCAAAAGAAGCATTAATTAAAGAAGAAATAGGAGAAGAAAACTATTTCCTTTTACAGCAGGTTAAAAAAGTACAGCTTCAAAAAGGAATCCAAGCCAGAATGCCTTTTGAAATTTCGATACAGTAATTTTTTTAAAATAATAAAACCCAAACCCTTTCCGTTTTAAACTGAAAGGGTTTCTTTTTTTTATAAATTTTAACAGAACAACTAATTAATAAACGCTTATTTTTGTAAATAATAACCCAAATTATGAAATCTATATGCTAAAGAAAATTTTAAAAATCGTTGGAATTACATTGGTAGTGCTTGTCGCTTCCCTATTTGCAATTCCTTATTTCTTTAAAGACCAAATAAAAGCCAAAATTACTGAGGCCATTAACGAAAAAGTAGATGCAAAAGTTTCTTTTGCAGATGCAGATTTGAGCTTATTCAAAAATTTCCCAAAAGCAACCGTAACCTTAGACAAATTACTGATTATCAACAAGGCTCCATTTGAAGGAGACACTTTGGTTTCTTTAGGCGAATTGAATTTAAAAATGTCTATTAAGGAATTATTCAAAGGCAAGGAAGAAGCCATGGAAATTGAAGGAATAACTTCAAAAGACGGTTTTATCAATATTATATTCAACAAAGACGGAATTGGGAATTTTGATATTGCATTAAAAGACAACAAACCTAATGAAGACGATTCTAAAAGTGACCCAATGTCATTGAAAATTCAGAGATACCAAATTGAGAATTTCAAGTTTCAATACTTTGATGAAGGTTCACAAATGAGAATGGTTATCGACAGTTTAAATCATGAAGGAACAGGGGATTTTAGTGGTTCTAAATTGGATTTAGACACTAAATCAACCGCTAAAGTTTCATTTGATATGGGCAAAATCAATTACATGAAAAATGTTGCTTTGTCACTGGATGCGGTTCTTGGGATTGATTTAGAAAAAAGCAAATACACTTTTAAGGAGAATAAAGCCTTAATCAATCAATTGCCGTTAGAGTTTGACGGTTTTATACAAATGGCCGAAGCAGGGCAAGTGTATGACTTGAAATTCAAAACGCCGACTTCTTCATTCAAGAACTTCTTGGGATTGATTCCTGCTGCTTATTCTTCCAGCCTGGAAGGTGTAAAAACAACTGGAGATTTTACGGTTAATGGTTTTGCCAAAGGGATGCTTACAGACACGACCATTCCAAAATTCAACATCGCTATCGCTTCGAATAATGGATCTTTTCAATATCCGAACTTACCGAAATCAGTTCAAAGTATAGTTATCGATACTAAAATTGTAAATGAAACGGGGATCATGAATGATACTTATGTTAATCTTGACAAACTTTCATTTAGAATAGACCAAGATGTTTTTGATGCCAAAGCCAATATAAAAAATATCAGCACGAATGCATTGATTGATGCCGCTTTGAAAGGAACAATTAATTTAGCCAATCTTTCTAAAGCATATCCTGTTAAACTTGAAAAACCGCTAACAGGTATTCTGAAAGCAAATGTAACCACTAAATTTGATATGGCTTCGGTAGAAAAAAGCCAGTACCAAAACATAAACAATGCAGGTACTATTGGTTTAACTGGATTTAACTATGATGATGGAAGCGGCAAAAACATGACCATAAGCAACGCTTTGGTACAATTCAATCCAAGTCAAGTTAACCTAAAGCAATTTAATGCCAAAACTGGAAAAAGTGATGTTAGTGTTACAGGAGTTTTGGATAATTTTTATGGTTTTATGTTTAGAAAACAAGAACTGAAAGGAAATTTCAACTTGTCATCTAATCAGCTTGTCGTTAGTGACTTCATGACAGCCAGCACTGCACCAGCCACTGCTGGAACAACCGAAACTAAAGAAACTACAAAGACAGCTAAAGCAGAACCATTAAAAATCCCTGCTTTCTTAAATTGCACGCTTACCGCAAAAGCCAATACGGTTTTATACGACAACCTGACATTGAAAGCTGTTTCGGGTAAAATGATTATGAAAGACGAGAAAGTTTCTTTAGTAGATGTAAAAACATCCATTTTTGGAGGTTCAATTGGTGCAAACGGATCGGTTTCAACCAAAGGAAAAACACCCGTTTTTGACATGGCTCTAAATTTAAACCAAGTGGATATTCAGCAGAGTTTTACGCAATTGGAAATGCTGAAAAAAATAGCTCCAATAGCCGGAATCATAAATGGAAAAATAAACACCGCCATCAAATTAAACGGAAATCTTGATGCCACTGAAATGACTCCAGATTTAAAATCAATTTCAGGTGATTTGATCGGGCAATTGCTTTCAACAACCATAAATGCTAATAATTCTACTTTGTTAAAAGCATTGACTTCGAATTTAAAATTTATCGATTTAAACAAGGCAAACCTCAACGATGTAAAAGCTTCTTTGACATTTAAAGACGGTAAAGTAAACGTAAAACCATTTGATATTAAATATCAGGATATTAAAGCAACAATTGGAGGAACACACGGTTTTGATCAAAATATGGATTACAGCATCAAGTTTAATGTTCCTGCCAAATACTTAGGGAAAGAAGCCAATGCCTTTATCGCAAAAATGTCTCCAGCAGATGCTGCTAAATTTGACAATATTCCAGTAACTGCTTTAATGGCGGGTAACTTTAGCAATCCTAAAATTTCGACAGATATGAAAACGGTGATGACTAATTTGACGATGCAATTGGCCAAACAGCAATCGGATAAATTGCTTAAAAAAGGAGCTTCAGAGTTGGATAAATTATTGAACAGCAGTAAAAAAACAGATGGAGACACCACTAAAACCAATACTCAAAAAGAAGACATCAAACAGAAAGCCAGCAGTTTAATCAACGGTCTATTCAAAAAGAAAAAACCAGCAGAACCTGCAACAACGCCATAACCTTATTAAATTAAAAGCCGTTTCATAAATTGAAACGGTTTTTTAATTTTATCCATAACCTGAAATTAATTATTTTACTTAAAGTTCCTGCGAGGATAAAAAACATAAATGTTAAGAGAGCAGAATAATATTAAAACTCGATAGGTTTTTCCATAATATTGTCATTCCGACGAAGGAATAATCGAACTCAAAATAAAATTCAATTTATTTTTCTTCATTGTCTTTCTTTTCCAATTCTCTAAAAACCTCACCAAGTGGTTCCCAAAGTTCTATTTTATTTCCTTCGGAGTCCATGACGTGAACAAATTTTCCATATTCGAATGTCTCAATTTCGTCAAGAATGGTCACTCCATTTGCTTTTAGATTTTTTACAAGCCCTTCAATATTTTGGACTCTGTAATTGATCATGAATTCCTTCTTGGATGGTGCAAAATATTCGCTTCCGCTTTTAAAAGGACTCCATTGAAGTTGATTTACTTCGTCAGGTTTGGTTATATTTCTGGATTCGAAAGTGGAACCCCATTCATTGACATCAAATCCTAAGTTTTTAGCATACCAATCTCTGGTTTCAGCTGGGTTATCTGAAAAAAAGAAAATTCCGCCAATTCCTGTTACTTTTGGGATTGCATCTTCTGCTTTGTTTTTTGAATCTTCCATAATGTTTTTGTTTTATTTATTCAAGCTTTATTTTAGGACTTTCTAGACATAACAAATACAAAACCTACTTTACATTAAGCTAATTACCCAAAACCTTTGTGGTATTTATTACCAGTTTAAACTATAAATAATTCCTGTTTTGAACTCCCAAATTTAATTTTAAAATCTATACTTTCATTTGATTTAATTCTATTTAAAAATTCTTTTGTTGAAGTAATAGTCAGTCCATTGAAATTTGCAGAAAGCGTGCCGTCAACATCAGTTTTGTAAAAATTTAAAAACTTGGCGTTATTAAATGATTTTAAATCTTGAAGATTAAAAAGATGATTTTCTTCTAAATTGAAGTCTAAGTAAATTTCATGATAAAGATTCTGACTTTCTGTATTTTCAATTAATTTAGAAATAGAAATGTAAAAATTTGTCAACGGATATTTTTCCAGTATAACAATTAAAATTTTAGGCACAAAACAACGTCTTCGTTGCTTATAATACTTGTAATTTTCGCCACTGCTTTGCTTGACATCTGAAAGTAAATCAATCAAAAATTCATTACGAAATGATTTAAGATTGTGAAGTAATCCTAAATCCGATAATTGTTCGTTATAATCCATCTACTTTTTATTTAGAATAGTTTGCATCTCGTTCTCAATAAATTGTCACCAACTAATAAATAAGTCAAAAACCTCTATAATCAAAACCAAAAATAGGCAGATTAATGAAAGCTTTTATTTTACTTCTATAAATATATCGATTTATTTCTAAAAAAACAATCTTGTTATTACGCTAAACTGCGTGAGGGATAGCAATGAAAAGCCCGCAGTCTCATCTCGTCTTTTTTGACGAGATGAGACGAGGACTTGTAATGTATAGCCCGACCCCGTTGAGGAAAGTGGCCATATCAGCGGCACAATAAGTTTGCCACTTTTCTCAACGGGGGCACGTCCAAATAGTATTACTTTTTATACGTCAATGGATACTGCATAACCTTCGTAACCGCGAACATTGAAAACGGTTCCATCTTCAAAAATTAAATATTGTCCTTTGATTCCTGTCAGTTTTCCTTTGAAATGAGGCGTTTTGTCCAGACTTAAGCTGGCTATTTTTTTGGGATAACTCAAAACTGGGAAATGCATTTCGTACAAGTCATTTTTGTCCAAATGATAAAACTCCTGCACTTCGGCTGGGATGAGATTTTCTACTTTTAATTTCTCGGCGATTAAATCGGTCGGCACGACATCATTCTGAAGCATTTTGCGCCAATTAGTTTTGTCGGCATAATGATTTTTGAGCGCTACCTCGGTAATTCCGGCCAAATATCGGTTGGGTACTTCTACGATCGAAATCGCCTGAGTGGCGCCCTGATCAATCCATCTGGTTGGCATTTGCGTTTTGCGGGTCACTCCTACTTTGACCTCGCTGGACAAAGCCAAATAAACAATATGAGGCTGCAACTGCACTTTTTGCTCGTACTCCAAATCACGATCGGCAATACCAAGATGGGCGGTACTCAACTCAGGTTTCATGATCCAATCGCCCACCGCAGGGCTCGAATAAAAACAATCGTAACAGAATCCCTGACGGAATATTTTTTTCTTTTTACCGCAGTTCAAACACTGATATCCTTCAAAATGAATTTCCATCTCTTTATTTAAAAGCTGATTCATGTTCAAAAAACTGTTTTCGAAAACCAGATAATATTGGATTGGATTTCCAAATTCGGTTTGCATTTTAGAAAGTACTCCGTGGTATGTCATTTATTGTAAAGTTTCATGTTTAACGCATCAAGTTAAACAAATTTTGTTATTTTTGGTAAAGTTAGCACTCATATCCCATAACTCATAATTCCTGATTTAAAAATGCCTTTAGCAATTGTAAATTCTATCGCTTCTTGGTTCTTGAAACAAAGAATCCACCAGATTGAGCTTTTCTTGAAGTATCCTAATGAAGTTCAGGAAGAATTGCTGATGAATTTAATCCGTTCCTCTGAAGAAACGGTTTATGGCAAGCAGTATGATTATACCTCAATAAAATCATACAAAACCTTTACCGACAGAGTTCCAATTTCATCCTACGAAGATTTGGAACCTTATATTGAACGCACCCGTCAGGGCGAACAAAATGTACTCTGGGAAACTCCTATAAAATGGTTCGCCAAATCGAGCGGTACTACTAATGCCAAAAGCAAATTTATCCCCGTAAGCAGTGAAGCGCTCGAAGACTGCCATTACAAGGGAAGTAAAGATTTGTTGTGCCTGTATTTGAACAACAATGAGGAATCGGAAATGTTTGTCGGCAAAAGCCTCCGTTTGGGTGGCAGTTCTCAGATTTATGAAAACAACAACACTTATTTTGGTGATTTATCCGCTATTCTGATTGAGAACATGCCTATTTGGGCAGAATTCAGCAGTACACCAAGCAGTAAAATTTCATTGATGAGCGAATGGGAAACCAAAATGAGCGCTATCATCAAAGAAACCATAAATGAAAATGTCACGAGTTTTGCAGGTGTTCCATCCTGGATGCTGGTTCTTATGAATAAAGTCCTGGAGGAAACAAAAAGCACCAACTTAATGGAAGTTTGGCCAAACTTGGAAGTGTACTTTCACGGAGGCGTAAGTTTTGATCCCTACAGAGAGCAATACCAAAAAATATTGCCACAAAACCAATTCAAATATTACGAAATATACAATGCTTCCGAAGGCTTTTTTGCCATTCAGGACTTGAATAATTCCAGCGATTTATTGCTGATGCTGGACTACGGAATTTTTTATGAATTTATCCCGATGGATACCTTTGGCACGCCAGATCAAAAAGCAGTTCGGCTGGCAGATGTTGAATTATTCAAAAACTATGCTATGGTTATCACAACCAATGGCGGTTTGTGGCGTTATTTAATAGGCGATACCGTTCGATTTACATCGTTAAATCCTTATCGTGTTCGGGTAACGGGGCGCACCAAACATCATATCAATGTTTTTGGCGAAGAATTAATGGTCGAAAACACCGATCAGGCTATTGCCAAAGCCTGCAAAATAACCCAAACCGAAGTAGTCGATTATACGGTAGCTCCCATTTTCATGAAAGACAAAGAAAAAGGAGCTCATGAATGGATAATTGAATTTAAGCAAGAGCCAAAAGATATTGTAGCTTTTCAAAAAATTTTAGACGAGACTTTACAATCCTTAAACTCCGATTACGAAGCTAAACGCTACAACAACATGACACTAAATCCGCTAGTAATTAATGTGGCAAGAAAACGATTGTTTTATGATTGGCTCAAAGAAAATGATAAACTTGGAGGCCAGCACAAAATTCCAAGATTATCCAACAAGAGAGATTATCTAGAGCAATTAAAAAAAATGCAAAGCTTAATTAACTCCAAATGAAAAAACTATTCTTTCTGTTAATAATTATAATCATTACCTCATGTTCCCCTAGTAGGGTTTGTGGCGGAAGCGGAGGTAAACGCTGTGTGCAAACAACAAATCCATCCAATTCTCAAAACTTTTCTTAACTATTACTATCTACTGTTGTAACATTTTTTGATTTTGAAAGTCTTGTATGCAATCATCAATCAAAATCAGTTAAATCATGAAATCAACAATATTAGCGGTATTACTTCTTAGTACAACTTTTATATTTGCTCAAGAATCTAAGCCAAATGTAGAAATTTCGACAAAAGCAGAAAAAGATTCGATCAAGGAAAAAGTCAATGCGCTTAACGAAGTAACTGTTACAGCTCAAAAAAAATACATCAAAGTAGATTCAGACAAAACTACAATCAGTGTAAAAGACAACGGCATGCTCAACAGCGGGAGTAGTCTTGAAGCTGTAAAAAAATTGCCCGGCGTAATCACTTCCCCTACTGGCAATATCTCTCTAAACGGAAAAGCAGTAACTATTTATATAGATGGCGCACCAAGCACATTATCAGGCAATGATTTACAAAACTACCTAAATACTTTACCTGCCAACGCCATCGAAAAAGTAGAATTAATCTATAATCCAGGCGCTTCATTTGATGCCAATTCCAGCGGTTCGGTAATCAATATTGTTACCAGCTCGAAAAGAATGAAAGGCATTAACGCTAGTTTTAACATCAATTACAACTTTAATAAATACCAAAAGCCAAGTCCTCAGATTCTTTTAAACGGAAAAGAAAAAGACTTAAGCTGGCAGACTATGCTGGGGTACAATTACATTGACAGCGAAGAGAAAACTAGCAACCAGCAAGAGTTTACAGCTTTTAATCCAATACAGTATCTAAAGCAGGAAAACTTTACGGTCAATACCAACAGAAATCTGTATTTTAGATTAGGTACAAATTATAAACTGACCGAAAAATCGAATTTGTTATTCAATTACAACGGTAACTATGCCTATGACAGATCTGTTTTTGATGCCACAACAATGGGAGACGACATTGATTATTTCAATCAGGGAACGACCAAAAACAAAAATAACAATCACGAAATCAGTTTACAGTATAAAACCAAACTTGATACTTTAGGTAGAACGCTTGACATTACCGCTTTCAGCAATTTATTTGATAAAAAACCAATTACAGAATCGGATGCAATCGATAAAATTTCGAACTCAAATTCCTTTGCGAATAGTAATCTAAATTTTGATTTGAAAAATTATTACCTGAAATACGACTTCGCGATTCCGTTCAAAAAGATGGATTTTTCAATCAATACCGGAGGAAAATTCAATGTGCTGGAAGTTAATGACATTGGGAATTACTATACCAATTCGGCAGCAAACACCATTGATTTTGATTATTCAGAAAACAATTTAGCTTTCTATGCCGAAGCCCGAAAAAAAATCAAAAAATTCAATTTTACTGCTGGACTGCGTTTTGAAGATTACCATGTAGAACGAATCACGAATACCTTAAAAGAGCCTATAAAATTCAAAAACACTAATTTATTTCCTAATGCCAGTGCCATTTATGAAGTGAATGAAAACGTAAATATTTCGGCTTCGTATTCTAAAAAAATCAATCAGCCCAATTACAATAATTTAGATCCAAACAACAGCAATGCTTTTGACCAATACAACACTTCACAGGGAAATCTATTTTTGGATCCAACGTATTTAAACAACTATGAGTTTAAAATCACAGCGATGCAGTTTATACAGTTAGGAATGAATTACACGGCATCAAAAGACAATAATCTTTTTGTATTCAGTGCCGATGCAGACGCAGCAAAGCCTGTGAGCAATCAGACTTATCAGCAGTTTGACCATTTCAACACCTTTAGTGCTTATGCTAATTTCCCAATTCCTTTAGATTATATCTTCAAAGGAAAAGAAGAATTCAAGAAACGAATGGGCAACATCGATCAGATGAATTATATTTTTGTAAACTTTAACTATATCAAATCGGATATAAAAGGATATAATTTCCCGTACCAAAACAAAGCTATCTTCAATTATGCCTTCCAATCGCAGATTATGTTACCTTGGAAAATAAAGAATTCAATGACTTATTTCTACCTTCCTCCCGGAAATTGGCAGATTTACAAAATAACAAAACCTATTCAGCAGTTTGATATTTCATTTAATAGGGATTTTATGGATAAGAATTTAAAAATTGGATTGCATTGTTTTGATGTCTTCAATCAAAATGAAGTAAACGCTTTAATTGCCGGCGAAAATTTAAATACTTCTTTTAGACAAAAACAAGATTCCAGAACGTTCCGAATCTCATTAACCTATAATTTTGGAAATTTGAAAATGCAGAATGAAAACACCAATATAGAAACCGAAAAAGTAAAAAGCGGTGGCGGAATGATGAAGTAATCAGGAAATTTAACCGCAAGGTTCACAAAGAAAAATGGCCTTTACCCCCTAAGATTTAAGTTCGCAAAGCTTTGCGAATCCTTGCGATAAATTCCACATCAGTAATATATCAAAATAGAAAAGAGGCTATCTGCTGTGGATAGCCTCTTTTCTATTTTATAAAATTTTAAAGATTAAGGCTGGCTTTCCAAAATCTTTTTCACATTTTCCAAATTTTGCTCTTGATCTTTTTTGATAAAATCTTTAAAGAAAAAAGACATAAGATTAACCGGATAATCAGAGTGAACGTAAAATTCGCTTGTCAGTTTGGTTTGATTATCAGAAAGTAATTCCACAATTGTAGCCGCTGCATTATCACCTTTCATCGGTTTTTCAAAATGTAGATTAACATCAATTCTATCATCCGTCATTTTTGTAATCTGCTGTGAACCTACACCCACATTATCATCTGCACTCACCCAAGATGATTTGGCACCAACAGTTCCGTCAACACCCGTATATTCGATTTTTACATTTGGGTCTTTCATCACCCAAACACTGTACTTTTCCTGATTTTTAATCATTTTTACATAATTAAAAACCACTACTTGCGGTTTATTTATTGTTGTAGAAACCGATATCGTGTAATCTTTTGGAACAATCATTGCAACAATCAAAAGCAAAGCAATTAACCCAATTATTCCAATCCCTATAAATTTAAGTACTTTCATATATTCAAATTTTATTTGTGAGAAAAGAAAAGATACAATTTTATTCTGTTGGAGTTTCATCAAAATTAACCATCCAATGAATTCCGAATTTATCTGTCAACATTCCAAAATAAGCACCCCAAAAAGTTTTAGTCATTGGCATATACGGATTTCCTCCCGCTGAAAGTCCATTGAAAATTCTGTCGGCTTCCTCCGTACTTTCGGTATTGATTGAAATTGAAACATTTGATCCAAAAGTAACATCTCCGCTAGCCTCATTGCTGTCACTACCCATCAAAATAGTATTACCAATCGGTAAACTTACATGCATAACTTTATTTGCGTCTGCTTCTGATAATTTTGGACTGTTTTCGTCCAAAGGCATATCACTAAATTTTCCGATATACGGAAATTCTCCTCCAAAAACAGATTTATAAAATAGAAATGCTTCCTCACAATTTCCATTAAAAATTAAATACGGATTGACTGCTGCCATAATTTTTTTTAGTTTTAAAATGTTTTTATTTAGTCTCTAAGACTCTAAGGTTTTAAAATACTTTAGAAAAATTCCCAAACTTTTTTTGGGAGCATTAATTTTTTATGTTTAAAGACCCTCTGCATATTTTTTAAAATTATCCAAAATCGCCTGCCATCCTTCTCGTTGCATTTCCTCTGAATTTTCATTTTCGGGGTCAAAGCTCTCAATAATTTCAACACCATCCTCCAGACTAATAAAGTAAATATCTACTTTTCGGCCGTCAGCCAATTTATACTCTATAAAGGAATGATCTTTTACTTCTGTGTATTCTCCCTCAAAATCAAAACTCATAGTTCCGTCTTTTGAAGCCATCGTTGACTTAAATTTTCCGCCAATCCTCAAATCATTTTCAGCATAAGGAGTATGCCAATCCTCAGAGGCATTATTCCATTTTGTAATGTGCTCTGGAGTAGTCCAGAATTTCCAAACTTCTTCAATTGAAGCTTCTACTTTGCATTTAACCGTTATCATGACAAATTATTTTCCAATAAATTTAACGAATAATTCAAAGTAAAACACTTTTTAAACAACAAAAGATCACATCAAATACTATTCTAAGCAACGTTTTATTTGTTCAACTTCATTCCCATTTGCAATTTCACCCGAACCAATAATCGCTGAAGAATGGTAAAAGGAAGCATTTACATTTTGATCCAATAGAACAATATTTGAAGACCTCAATCCTCCACCAGGCATAATCACAATTCTTCCATTAGCTTTTGTAACCAGACTTCTTAAAACTTCTACTCCTTCCGTCACATTTTTTCCTTGTCCAGACGTCAGCACCGTTTTAAACCCACAATCTATCACTAATTCTAGAGATTCATAAACATTTGAAATAACATCAAATGCACGATGAAAAGTACAAGGAATTGGGCTTGCAAGTGCAACTAACTCTTTATTTCTTAAATAGTCCAAATTATTATTTACATCCAAAATTCCGAACACAAATCCGTCCACATTAATTTTTTTGAATAGCAGAATCTCTGATTTCATCTGTTCAAACTCGGCATCATTATAAACGAAATCACCTCCTCTTGGACGAATCATTACATTAATTTTAATACGCAGTTGAGCACGAACTTTTCGAGCAATTTCAAAATTTGGAGTGGTTCCTCCTTCCAGCATATTATCACACAATTCAACTCTGTCTGCACCATGTTGCTGCGCTATAATAGCAGATTTCAGATTAAAACAGGCGACTTCAAGATTCTTATTTTTCATTGATACCAATTATTTCAGAACAAAATACAAAATACAAAAAAACCTGCTTTATTAACAAAGCAGGTTTTAGTATTATTTATTTATTGTTAAAACTTATGAAGCAATCTCCAAACGTTTCAATAAATTTTTATTCAAAGTTTCTTTGGCGTATTCCACATCAATTTCTAATTTTTTATCATCAGAACTTGGTAATTCATACATCGCATCGGTTAGGATAGCTTCACATAATGAACGCAATCCACGAGCTCCCAATTTATATTCTAAAGCTTTTTCTACAATAAAATCTAAAGCTTCGTCAGTAATGGTAAAATTAACTTCGTCCATTAAAAACAACTTTTGATACTGTTTGATCAAAGCATTTTTTGGCTGAGTCAAAATTGCACGCAAAGTTTCTCTATCTAAAGGATCCATATGTGTCAAAACTGGCAAACGTCCAATAATTTCAGGAATCAAACCAAAATCTTTAATATCTTTTGGGATAATGTATTGCAGTAAATTGTCTTTATCTATATTATCTACATTTTTGGATGTAGAATAACCAACTGCCTGACGGTTCAAACGTTTTGAAATAATACGTTCTACTCCATCAAAAGCACCACCAGCTATAAACAAAATATTTTGCGTGTTTACCTCAACAAATTTTTGATCAGGATGCTTACGCCCACCTTTTGGCGGTACATTAACTACAGTTCCTTCCAATAATTTCAACAAAGCCTGTTGTACACCTTCTCCCGAAACATCACGGGTGATAGAAGGGTTGTCGCTTTTACGGGCGATTTTATCAATTTCATCAATAAAAACAATTCCTCTTTCGGCTTTGGTTACATCATAATCGGCTGCCTGTAAAAGACGAGTCAAAATACTTTCAACATCTTCTCCAACATAACCTGCTTCAGTAAGTACTGTTGCATCAACAATAGCAAGCGGTACGTCCAGCATTTTGGCAATCGTTTTGGCAACCAAAGTTTTTCCAGTACCAGTCTGCCCTACCATGATGATATTGCTTTTTTCAATCTCTACCTCATCGTCCAACTGCTGTTGCATCAAACGTTTGTAGTGATTGTAAACCGCTACTGACATCACTTTCTTAGTTTGATCCTGTCCAATTACATATTGATCAAGGAAAGCTCTGATTTCTTTTGGTTTCTTTAAAATTAAATCACCAACCAGTTTCGAACCTCTATTTGTTTTTAATTCTTCCAGAACAATTCCGTGTGCCTGTTCGATACATTTATCACAAATGTGAGCATCAATTCCCGCTATCAATAAATTGGTTTCTGGTTTTTTCCTTCCGCAGAAAGAACATTGTAATACTTGTTTTGCCATCTTTTTAGATTGCAGACTGCAGACTGCAGATTTCAGATTGCAACAACTGCTGCCTGAAATCTGTTATCTGCTATCTAATTTAACTTCTTCTCAACACTTCATCAATCATTCCGTATTCTTTGGCTTCATCTGCAATCATCCAGTAATCGCGTTCGCTGTCTTTATGTACTTTATCAAAAGTCTGGCCTGAATGCTGTGAAATGATATGGTATAATTCGTCTTTCAATTTCAGCATTTCACGTAAGTTGATTTCCATATCAGTTGCAACACCTTGTGCTCCTCCTGACGGCTGGTGAATCATTACTCTTGAATGCGGTAAAGCCGAACGTTTTCCTGCAGCACCTGCACACAAAAGAACAGCTCCCATAGAAGCGGCCATTCCTGTACAGATTGTAGCTACATCTGGTTTGATGTACTGCATCGTATCATAAATTCCTAAACCTGCATAAACACTTCCTCCAGGTGAATTCAAATAAATCTGAATGTCTTTGGAAGCATCAGCACTTTCTAAGAATAATAATTGAGCCTGAACGATATTTGCAATCTGATCATCAATTCCTGTACCAAGGAAAATAATTCTATCCATCATTAATCTTGAAAAAACATCCAATTGTGAAATATTCAATTGACGCTCTTCTATAATATAAGGAGTCATTCCTTTTGGGTTCATTGCTGATACTATTTTATCATAGTACATGGCATTTACTCCCTGACCTTTAATCGCAAATTTTTTGAATTCTTTTCCGTAGTCCATTTTAAAAAAAGTTTATATGTTTATAAGGTATATTTTTTAATGCTTATTACTTTAATGATAAAGCAAAGGTTGTTCCTTTTTATTTTTTGTGACAAACTGTCTCGTTTTCATCCTTTAAAGAACAAACTCAACACTCTTTCAACTCATTTACGTTTTATCGGGACTTATTAAATCAAAAGAGCGTCAAAACAAAAAATCTTTTGACGCTCAAATATACTTATTTTTTTATAAATTATTCTCCGTAAGACGCTGCAATAAATTCTTCGTAAGTCACTTCTTTAGTAGTCGGGTTTGCTTTTTCTTTGAATAAATCCAACAATTTAGCTGCAACCACTTGATCAGAAAGTCTTTTCACTTCTTCTTGGTTAGATAAAACTCTTGCAACAATTCCCTGCACTTCTTCATCAGTAGGATTTGTTTGTCCAAATTGAGCCATTTGTTGTTTGATAGCATTTGTCGTGAACGCTTTCAAATCTTCAAAAGTGATTTGGATATTGCTTGAAGCCATTGCTTTTCCTTCGATCAATTGGAAACGCAAACCTCTTTCAGATCTTGCATACTCTACGATTGCTTCTTCTGCAGTTAATTGTTTTTCTCCTACAGTCTGCAACCATTTGATTAAAAATTCAGATGGCAAATCGAATTTTGTGTTTTCGATTAAAAAATCCTGAACATCAGCCAATAATTTTTGGTCAGCCTGCTGTGCAAATTGAGCTTCAGCATCTTCTTTAATTTTAGCTTTCAAGTCTTCCAAAGAAGCTACTTTACCATCTCCGAATAATTTATCGAATAATTCCTGATTCAATTCAGCTGGCTCAGAAACATTGATAGCGCTGATAGTGAAATCAACATCAATTGCTAAATCGTGTACATTATCATGACCTACTTTCAAGAAATCCATCAATTGGTGATCATCTTGAAACAGACCTTTTGTGTTTACTGTTACAACATCTCCAACTTCTTTTCCGATGAACAAATCAGCAGTAGCTTTATCTTTAAATACGTCTAAAGAAAAAGTCGTTTGGTTATCAATTCCATTTTCTGCGTTTACAAAAGTACCAGCAATATCAGAATCTGCAGTAACTTTTTCAACTGGATTTGCATTACCAAATTGTTTTTGGATACGAGTTACTTGACCGTCAATTAATTTATCATCAGCAGTAACAACATATTTTACGATATCATTTTTAGCTTCAAGATCTAATTCAAAATTTGGAACTAATCCAATTTCGTATTCAAAAACCAATTCTTCAGCATCCCAATCCAAGTTTTCGTTCTCTTTAGCAAGAGGAGTTCCCAAAAGATTCAATCTTTCAGACTGTACAAAACGCTCCAAAGCCAAATCCACTACTTTCTTTACTTCTTCTTGTTTGATAGCTTTACCGTATTGTTTTTCAACAAGGTCTTTAGGAACTTGTCCTTTTCTAAAACCTTTTACAGTTGCCAAAGGCATTTTTTCGTTTATTCTTTTTGCTACTTGTCCTTTGTAATCCATGTGAACAACTGTCATTACAATCGTTTCATTCACAGCGTTTATTGCTACTCTTTTGATATCCATCTTCTTCTTTAATTTACATTATAAAATTGGGTCGCAAAATTATGAAATTTTTGCAACCCAAACAAGCTTTTTACCATTTTGAATTTTACAGGGGTTTGCTGTGTTTTTCAGTCCTTTATCCCGCAATTACAATCGTTAAATAATTTGGGCGTACCCCTGCGTAAAAACTTCGGGTCAGGCTTTCCGCTTCAATCTTTTTTATTATTCCGCTAAGGCTTCATAATAAAAAAGGATTTCCACTGCAAACGAAGTTCACTGAATACAAATTAAAATAAAATACAATGAAGTAATCCTTCACGCATTCAGAAGTAACTATGACATTTCGTTGTTAAGACTTTATTAACAAAATATTTTATTTGTTTATTTGTAGCTAATTATTTATACATTAGCCAAAATAAATTTCTGTCAAAACAAAACCTATTTACAAATTAGTAAAAATTATAGAAAACAAAAAAATCAGCAACCATAATTCATTAAAATGAAACAATTATATCAAAATGTACGTTTAATTGGAATTGCAACTTCCATAATTTTTTCTTTAATTTTTTTATCCTGTGAGAGCTCAGAAGAAAAAAACACAAACAAAACAGTCAGTTTTAGCAAAGACGTTATGACAAATAGCTTAAAAAACGATAATGGTTTAATTACTGAAGAGCTAGCTTTAGACATTGCTACCAAATTTAATCCAGTTATATTTTTCAATCAAAACAACCCAACAAATTATTCCAAAAAAGTAAGTAGCTTAAATGGAAATAACAAAATAAAAAATAAATTCGTCATAAACGATTCAAATAAAATTCCCGCATTTTATGTATTTAATTTTGAAAATAATCAAGGTTTTATATTTGTTTCTGCTGATTATAAAATGCAACCAATACTCGCATTTATTGAAAATGGTGAATTTAAAAAAGATAATGTACCATCTGGTCTCTTACAATGGGTAGATACAACTATAGAAGATATTGAAATTTTAAGAAAAGGAAAATATGATAATAGTAAACTTGCATCTTATGCATGGAATAATTATTATTTTCAAAATTTAAACAATACATCAAATATAAATCTTAGTAGAAAACCAGTTCTGCCACTACCAAATCCTTGTGATACTGAGTCATCTAATACATCTACAACAGTTGGCCCCTTATTAAATGTTACATGGGGACAAGTTTCACATATAATGAGTTATGTCCCAATTTATCCTGTAATAGCATAAACGGAACACCATTTGCATACACAGGTTGTGTTGCCACAGCAACAGCACAAATAATTAAATATTGGCACCCTGTTAATCAATATAATTACAACTATAATTCAATGCCTTCTAACTATGGTGATTTAGAAGTAAGAAGATTAATGAAAGACATTGGACTACCTAACAATGCTAATATGAATTATGGCTGCGATGGGTCATCAGCAGATGGAGACAATATAGGAAATGTTTTGAAAACTAATTTTGGATTTTCATCTGAAAACAATGTGAACTATAACTACCTTAGAGTTCAAAACAATATCAACAGCTATCAACCAGTCCTATTGACTGGCTCTAGAACTGCAACAAAACATTCGTTTATAATAAATTGGTGGACTTCTTATTCCGATTGTCACCAGTGGGTTTGTGATGGAAGGACAACTTATAACTACACAATTTGTGAAAATGGTCAATGGATAGCAGACGGAAGTTATCTTTATTTCCATATGAATTGGGGCTGGCACGAATATGGCTCTCCAACTGATTATAATGGTTGGTTTGCTTTCAGCAACTGGAATATCTCAACCTCTAACGGCAATCGAAATTATCAATATAGTAACGGTCTAACCAGCGAAATACACCCCTAATTATGAAAAACTACAAAATCAAATCCATCTTGATATTTCTGCTTTTTATTTTTTTTATAAATTGTACTAAATCTGACGAGAATGTCTGCAAATGGGATGCCATGCCAGATTCTTTAATCTTAAAAATTACTAAATCTGGAACTATTGTATCTGATTTAGTATTAGCCGAAATCAAATTAAGTTATTATGAAAATAATGCAAAAAAATATGTAAAAGATTTTACAATTGAAAACGTTGACACCAATATAAGAAACAAAGGATATATCTCAACAAGAGGAATAGGAACATTAAGTGGCAATAATAACATAAAAACATATTTTATAGAGTATCCAAATGGCTGGCCAACAGACACACTTTATGTAGATTATTTACCGAACACACCCGAAACAAATTGTCGATATGTATTAAATCCAGTTAAAATAAATAATACCCTAGCAGACAATGAATATTCAACAGATTTTTACAGATCAATTTGCTTAGTTAAGATTCCATAACTAAACCAATCTACTCTTAATCTATAGAGGCATATTTTATCAAGGACTTACAGTCCCTGATTTTTTTAATATAACTTGACACAACCCATTTGGTGTTCAATCATTATTATCAGGAATTTTAGAAGTTCCTCGAGAATATTTAAAATTTGTCCAATAAGTTATTTAAAAACGAACTAAATTTTAAACGAACCTAGGTATATTTGTAAACAATATCTATAAAATTAAAAGATTGACTAAGTATTTAAAATATCTCATTTCGCTCTTTCTGGCATTTGGCCTGATGGTAAATGACGGCACAATACTTTCTCAGTCAAATTCAGCTGAATACTATCAGGTTTCATACGTTAAGAATAGAAATGAATTCAGTCACGCATCTTCCAAATTATACCGATTCCATCAGATAAATTCATCTGAAAAAATTGGATTACCAATTCTTTTTGCACATCTAAAACTTCAAGATGTTTATAGTATTCAAACTCGGGTACTACTAAAATTAAGAGTTGCAGTTTATCAAAAAATAAGCGCCACCAAAGCGCTGCATGTTTTTTTGAGCAAAATAATTACATCAAGCAACCACTATTCTGATTTATACATAGCCTAGAAAATTTTACTTCTAAGCATTTATGCAACTCAATGCATAACGATGATAAAAAAATGTCTAATCATTTATCATTTACAAAATGTATAAACACGATAAAAAAACACGTTTGGAAAAGTCCAAACAGCCGACTCATTGGTTAAAAAGAAAAATTATGCTAATCATTACAGCATTCATGATCGGAATGTCAAACGGAATGAACACAGGAGACAACTTGATTCTTAAAAAACAAAATCATACCGAACAGCATAAAAAAGATTAATTTGAATTTTACCGCAAAGTTCGCAAAGAAAAAAAAGCAAGGCACACAAAGCTTTGTGAACCTTGCGTGCTTTGCGGTTATTTTTTATTTTGACTCAACACTCTTATTTCATCACCAACTGAAACAGTTCCTAATCCCAATCCAAGCAAATTTTGACCAAATAATACTTTATTGCCGAAATTTCTATATTGAGCCAATGTTTTCAATGGATCTTTCCCTGAAAACACTCCTTTTTCCTGATCAACTGTGGTCATCACACAGCGGTCACAAGGCTTTACTCCCACAAAAGAAACGTTTCCAATTTTAAACTCTCTCCAACTATCTTCTTCAAAAGCTTCTCCATTGGTAAAAACAAAATTTGGACGAAAGCGGTTCATTGAAACCTGAACTGCTAATCGTCCGTTCAAATCATCCAATGAAGACTGTCCAATAATCAAAAAAGGATAAGCATCCGAAAAGGAAGTTAATTCATTACCCGTAATTGAGTAATCCGGATCTAATTTTCGTTCGCTCTCGTCCGGCATATATACCAATCGCGCCGAAAACCCCAATAATTTGATAAACCAGTCGGTAATCGTTTGACTCACTTCATAAGCATCAATAGTATCCTCCCAAACCGTTACTTCAATTTTAGAAGCTGTATCCGAAAGAACAGGAAGAAGAGGTATATCAATCGACTCCAAAAGCACTCTGTGTGTAATCCTCAGAAAATTTCCTGCAATTTCTGGCTTAAAAAGAGCCAATTCAGGATATTCTCTTTGTGACAAAAACCTTCCGTCATCATCTATCAATAACCAGTGGCGGTCCAATTCCAGACCACGATCGGTAACTTTGGATTCCTGCAATGGGATTCCGCCTAACGATTTTACAGGATAAACCCAGATTTCTGAAAGCTGCAGCATAACATTATATTTTTTTCAAAACTACAAATTACAAATCTCTTTTAGTTTAACGTTGTTATTTTTAATTCAAGCATAAAAACACATCCCTATTTCAAACAAAAACAGCCTTATAAAAGGCTGTTAAAAAAAATCAATATTTTGAAATCTATTTTATTTGATCTATTTCTCTTTGGGTCAGCAGTTAACTCATATTTAAAATATTGCCTAGCCCAAAGTCCTAGAACCGCAATTCTATTAATACTGTAAACAAAGCAATAACAAGAGATTATTTATTATTACCTATGACAGAATAAGCAATTGACTGCGATATTGATAGTATTACACTAAAAAACATCGCTACCCAAAAAGTATCTACTGTAAAACCGCCAACAATTTTGGTACACAACAATATGACCAAAGCGTTTATCACCAACAAGAACAACCCTAAAGTCACAATCGTAAAAGGCAAAGTCAGCAACACCATTATTGGTTTAATAAAAATATTAAGCAACCCCAAAACAACTGCAACTACCATTGCTGTAAATGGTCCAGCTACATGAACTCCCGGCAAAAAATGAGCAATCCCAAAAACCAAGCCTGCAGTAATAATTATTCTTAAAACTAAATTCATAACTTCCTTTGTTTAAATTTTGATAAATATAATAAATATTCTAAAAGATACTTAATTATTATATTAAAAAATCACTTACAAATTCATAAAACATTTTAGGGTTTTCGGCATGAAGCCAATGTCCAACATTAGGAATAGTTACTATTGCTGAAGCTGGAAAATGCTTTTCTATTCCGTCAAAATCGCTATCCAATATATAATTTGAATTTCCGCCTCGAATAAAAAGCACCGGTTTTTCAAAGACCAAATCAGAAGCTAAAGCTTTACCAATTTGATCAATTTTTTCATTAAAAACTTTCAAATTAAACCGGAAAGCCAGTTGCCCAGGCTCTTGCCAAAATAAACTTTTCATTAAAAACTGACGTGTTCCAAAATCGGGAATAAAAGGTTTCATTATTTCTTCTACCTCAACACGACTAGGCTTAACTGAAAAATCAACGGCATTTAATCCTGCTAAAATATCCTGATGATGAGGAGCGTAAAATTTAGGACCAATATCGGCAACTATCAATTTATCGACCAAATCTGGATAAGTAACAGCCAAAAGCATAGCTATTTTCCCTCCCATTGAGTGACCAATCACATCTATAAATTTAAGACCATTTGCTTGACAATAGTCAAAAACATCTTGAACCATAATTTCATAACTGAATTCATCCGAGTGAAAACTACGGCCATGATTGCGTAAATCTACCATATGAACCTGAAAACCATCTGTTGCAAATTGCGCCCCTAATGATTTCCAGTTATCTGACATTCCTAAAAATCCGTGTAGTATAAGTAAAGGTTTTCCTGAACCTTCTATTTTTGAGTAGAGCATTTTTAATATATTTAATTTTACAAAGGTAAAAAACTTCTTTATCAATCTATTGCATAAAAAAATCAAATAGAGTCCTTTAAACTTTAATTATTTAAAAAATTATTTGTTGAACATAAAAAATTAATGATTAAAATTCTTACCTTTAGACTCAAAAATCAATATAAAAATATTTGATTTTATTTAATTAATTTAAAACCTTAATCATGATTAAAAAAATCGTTTTAATGTCCTTTGTTCTTTCACAACTAACAATTTCATGCTCTAGTGATGATAACGACGAAACTACAACAGAAACAGAACAATCATTAACGGAGCAAATTGCCAACATTGTTAAACAGCCTTATTCTAAATTAACTCCTGCAGACCAAAAACTAAAACTTGAAGCGGATGCCAATGAAATGCTAGTCCAGTTAGATAAAACAAAAAATTTAAGTGCTCTTGAAGCAATAGAAAATTTAAACAGATTACTTGACATAAGTACCCCGGACATTTTCAATGGACTAAGCGATAATGAAGCAGAAGATATCATCAACACTTCTGGTGTTTACGCTATATACACTTGGGACAATAATCAAAAAACATGGATTAAAACTACTTCTACAACGGAATTAAAGTTTGTTTTTCCTGCTAAAGAATCTCAAACTGTAAACAACGCAAGTTTTTCAACAAACAGTGTTTCTTCTGATATAAAAGTTGCGGTAGAAGACAATTATAACTGGCAAACTGATACTCAAACAAACGACTATTTCTTTTTACCAACATCCGCAGATGCTATACTGACAATTGACAATATAAAAGTCGCAACTTTCACACAAAATGCAAAGTACTCAAATGGAAATCAAACTCCTAATGAGTTTGGTTATAAAATGAGCCTTAATGACGGATACTCTTGGGAGATCAGCAGCAAAAAAGCCACTGAAAATACTGCTAAAGCTTTATTCGCTTATAACGGTAAAAATTTAATTGAGTTTAATTCTGGAAGTTCAGCTAATATAGATGAATTATTGAAAGAAGATGCTCTTATTCAATACAGAGGCAAAGCGAATGGATTAATCACTTTGATGGACAATTTTGTTATTGTTGCTGAAATGGATTTAGCTGCTAAAGCGGCAGATAAAGCGACATTAATTACTAGCAATGTTTATCCTGCATATCCTGATAATACAAATGCTAACTCCGATTTCAAAGCTTTCTTCAATGCTGAAAATGCATACCGTAAAAAGCAATCTGAAGGAACTGTTGCAAATGATAATAAAAACATGAAATTAATTTTAGTTTCTAAAAAAGACGGAACTAAGATCGCAGACATTGTTCAGCGTTCAGAAAGTGATGGTACAGACGAAATCAATTTACCTGTTTGGAGTGCAGATGACAACTTCTGGTATAACTGGACTAACGAAGGAGATGCTTTTACCAAACAATATTACACAGAAGTTAGCTATTTAAAATTTGGTGATAACACTGAAGTAGAAATGGGCGCTTATTTCTCAACTGGATTCGATACTTTCAAATCAAAATTCGAAGATTTTATAGAATCTTTTCAATAGTAAGAATAATATTTTTTTTCAAAGCCGACTTGCAAATATGCAGTCGGCTTTATTTTTTTGAAGGTGTTTTCAATACTAAAGTACTCTGACCATATCCTGCCCAAATCCCTATTCCGCCCTGTATATTAGATTTCAAACTTGCATTAGAGGGATAGATTGGATTTTTACTATTAACAATTTCATTTTGCCAGCTATTCCAAAAATCTAATGCATCCTTGTTTTGAGTTCTTAATTTTACATATATCAAATCTCCATCGTTAAAATAAGGAGTATAATCAGTTTTAGGAAAAAGTAAAATCCCTCTATTAAATTGCATCGAAACAGATGACCCATAAAAATTTTTATCATCCAAATTACCATAAAATGCAGGAACAAAAACAGGTTCAACACCATCAATTTTCGTAGAAACCTGATAATAGTTTTTCACATTTAAAGGATCATCAAATTTTATAAAAATATAACCTGTCGTGTCTGTAGGATTGTATTTTACATACTCCACACTTTTCAGATCAACACTTTTAGGAATAGTTGTTACAGCATGAACCAAATAATTCAAATACTCTATTTTTAACGAATATTCCTTTCCTGCTACTCCTTTCAAAGTTGATCCAAAAAAAATGAATGGAGGCACTCTATTTTTATCATTCTTCACTCTTAAAACCTCTGATGTCTTACCGTCAGAAATAGTAATTTTGGCTGAGCGTATTACATGATTTAGAATATTAGTGGAATCAATGACATTAGTTACAGGAATACTGCTCGATAACAAAACTTCTGCAAAACCTCCTTCTTCAATCCAGCCTTCAACTACAATTTTAGATTCCTCAATAGTTTGTTCACTAAAATTATCATTCGAACAATTCGTCATTATAAAAGCTAATAAGACTAAAATGTATTTTTTCATCTCTTAAAATTTAAATCTCCAACTTATTGAAGGCAATATTCGATATAAAAACTTCTCCTCCAATTTCACAATTACATTATTTTGATTTTCATTAATCTTAACATTCAATACCACATATATTGGATTTTGCAAATTGAAAGTATTGTAAATTGAAAAATTCAAGGCATTTTCTTTTTTACTATTTCTTACTAAAAAATAATTTACGGATAGATCCGTTCGCATATAATTTGGCATATGGGCATTATTATATCCTGAATATTCTTTGACGGGGTTATTATTTATAAAATACCAAGATGTTGGCATTGTAAATCGATTACCTGAGCTAAATATTTGAGTGACACCGAAATTCCATTTTCGACTTAAATCATACATGCCAACTAAAGAAAGATTGTGACGCCTATCATATTTAGCGAAATATGTATTCCCATTGTTTAATTGGTCGAAATTCCGATCAGACCAACTCAAAGTATAACTCATCCAGCCATTAAACTTTCCATTATTTTTTCGTAGCATCATCTCAAGCCCATAAGCTTTCCCTTTTCCTTCCAATAAATCATTCTTTAAAGTTGTAGTTTCATTAAACTGAGTTATTCCATAAGGATATTCGAGTAAATTTTTCATTAAACGATAAAAACCTCCAAAAGACGAAACTAAATTTTTTGAAATATTCTGATTTGAACCAATAGAAAACTCATCTGATGATTGTGGCTTTATTCCATCTGCACTTGCAATCCAAAAATCTGTTGGAATCCCAACACTTGAAGTTGTTATTAAACTCAAATATTGATATTGTCTATTATAAGATACATAAAAAAAATATTTATTTCTTACTGAATAATTTAAAACAACACGAGGCTGAAAATGCAAATAAGAATCAGCTTTTGATTCTGACGTATAATAATTAATCCTCATGCCTAATTCAGCATTCAAATTATTAAATAATTTTGGTTTGATAGTTGTAAAAATTGCTGTTTCATTAGCATTAATTATACTGTTTTGAGAAGTATTATTTGTATTTGCTAAATTTTCAATATTAACTTTTTGTGGCTGTAAATTATGATAAACATATTGCAAACCCGATTCAGCTGGAATATTTTTAATTGAATAATGAATTGAATTATTAAATCCAAAATCTTTTACATAAGAGGAAACTCCAAATCGTATTGTGGCTTGCTCCATATTTAAATCATTAGAATATTGACTAAAATACACCGCATTTGACATGCTTGATGTAGATGATAATATCGTGGACAATGTTGTAGAAGCCGTCATATTACTCCACTTCAAACTTGTTTTTAAACCAAAATCTTCATCTTTAATTTTCCACTTATCAGCACTAATAAAAGCATCGACAGATAACAGGTTATCTTTAGAAATTTGCGACAAAAAAGTCATATTCCCATCAGAAAACCCATATTTTGTATCCTGAATATCATTTTTTTCAGAGTTAATAGTCAATAATGGCACTATAATTTCATCAATATAAGTTTTCCTTCCTGAAATGTAAAATCCTGTTTTTTTGGTTAACGGAACAGCCACAGTAAGTTGCGAAGCCAAGATCCCGAGATTTCCTTTGAGAGAGATTTCCTGAGGAATTTTTTTATCTGGGATCAATAAAGTTGTAGAACTCAAGCGCCCTCCATATTTTGAATTAGAACTAGATTTATCAAATTCAAATTCTTTAATATGATCAGCATTGTAGAAAGGAAAAATACCTAACAAATGAGCCATCCCATAAATTGGAGTTCCATCATATAATATTGAATTATGTCCAGGATCTCCACCTCTCACATATAAATATCCATTAGCTTCTCCTGAATTTTGAACTCCTGGCGTTAGCTGCAATATTTTTATAATATCAGTTGTCCCAAGTATAGTTGGTACAGAGGCTAATTCATTTAATTTAAAAGACAATTTAGCCCCAGATAAATTCGTAATACCTTCTCTTTTATCATTAGATATTATAACTTCCTTTAATAAAGAAGGCTCTTTTTCTAAAGTAATTGAAATTAGGGTATCCGTTAAACATTCAAAATGTATTTCTTCCTCTAGATATCCCAAATGCTTAGCGATAATTTTTACTTGTCCTAAAGAAATTCTTTCTGAAAAATTCCCCAAAGAATCAGTAACTGCATGATATTGATAATTGTCAACATTGAAAGAAATACTTGCCCCAATTAAACTTTCTCTTTCAACTGATTTTACATTCCCTGCTATAGTTGCTTTGGATTGTGCAAATAAACTTGAAAAACAAAAAAAACAGAAAAAAACAATTAATTTCAAGACTATAAATTTATAAGAAAAATGCGAAATTAAACAATTATAACCCAATTACATCAGGTTACAATTATTTAATACTATTCTTATTTCAATTTTTGCAAATACATATTCACCACATTATCCAATCCCAGATAAATTGCTTCAGAAATGAGTGCATGACCAATAGAAACCTCCAGTAATCCTGGAATATTCTGTTTAAAAAACTGAATATTATCCAAACTTAAATCATGTCCTGCATTAATACCTAAACCTAATTCATTAGCTAAAACCGCTGATTTCACATAAGGATCAATCCCATTCTTATTACCTAAACTATATTGATGCGCAAAAGCCTCAGTGTATAATTCAATTCTGTCTGTGCCAGTTTTTTTGGCTCCTTCGATCATTTCAGAAATTGGGTCAACAAAAATGGAAGTTCTAATTCCGTTTCGTTGAAACTCTTGAATAACTTCCGACAAATACGATTGGTTTTTTATAGTATCCCATCCCGCTGAAGAAGTAATTGCACCAATTGCATCTGGAACTAAGGTTACTTGATCTGGTTTACACTCTAAAACTAAATCGATAAAATTATGCTGTGGATTTCCTTCAATATTATATTCCGTATAAACAATCGGTTTTAAATCTCGCGCATCCTGATAACGGATATGACGTTCATCGGGACGCGGATGAATTGTTATGCCTTGACCACCAAAATGCTGAATATCAGCAGCGACTTTCAATAAATCAGGCACATTTCCGCCACGGGCATTACGCAAAGTGGCAATTTTATTTATATTAACGCTAAGTTTTGTCATTGAAACAAGTATTAATTGGATGTATTGTTATTTGAGATGACAAAAATACAAAGTAAAAGGTAGCATATTTTGTATATTTTTGATTATTTTGCATCGTTTATTGAGCAAAAACCTATGACTGATTTAAAAGATTACATTACAAATGACTTCAAAGCTATTGACTCCCAAGAAACTATTGGTGCAGTTCAAGATTTTTTTGATGAACTGACCTTTTCTCATTTTCCAATTATCGAGGAAGGAATTTTCATTGGAAGCATTGTTGCTGATGATATTGAAACTTTTGACAGTGACAAAAAAGTCAATGATTACAGATATGCACTTGAACATTTTTTTGCCAGAGCCAATATGTTTTGGTTAGATGTTTTGGAGGTGTTTGCAAAAAATCATACTAATTTGGTTCCTATTTTAGATGAAAACAATTCTTATATTGGCTATTATGAAATCGAAGATGTCATTAGATTTTTTCATGAAACCACCTTTTTAAAAGAACAGGGAGCTATTATTATAGTGAGTAAAAACACCATAGACTATTCGATGAGTCAAATCGTTCAGATTGTGGAAAGCAATAATGGCAAACTTTTAGGTCTTTTTATTTCAAATTCAGATGTAAGCACTATCGAAGTTACTCTTAAAATCAGCGTTGGATCATTGAACGAAATTATACAAACCTTCAGGAGATACAATTACAACATCATTTCGGAACATAATGAAGATAATTACATTAACAGTCTAAAAGAACGTTCGGATTATTTAGATAAATATCTGAATATCTAGTTATTGAATATAAGCCCCCAAATCAATAACAAACAACAAAATATCAAAAAAAATGAAAGTAGCTATTTACGGCCAATATTATTTGGTGAGCACAGAACCGATTATAAAAGACATTTTTGTGTTTTTCAACAATAATAATGTAGAAATGGCTATCGAATCCGATTTCTTAAACATGTTATATGAGAAAAAAATCATCCAAAAAGAATACAAAACCTTTTCCTCAGATGATGTTTTAGATTCCAGTTTTGATATGCTGATTAGTATTGGTGGTGACGGAACGATGCTAAGAGCAGTAACGCTTGTACGAAATTCCGGAATTCCAATTTTAGGAATAAATGCTGGCAGATTAGGATTTTTGACAACTGTACAAAAAGAAAACATAGCCGCTTTCATGCAGCTAGTTATTGACAAAAAATATAAAATATCAAAAAGAACACTGTTAAGCATATCCTGTTTGCCAGAAAACACAGCTATAGAAGGACTAAATTTTGCTTTGAACGAAATATCAGTCAGTCGCAAAGACACTACATCTATGATAACTATTGACACGTATCTGGATAATGAGTTTTTAAATTCATACTGGGCAGACGGATTAATTGTTGCCACTCCTACAGGAACCACCGGCTACTCTTTAAGCTGTGGCGGACCTATTTTGACTCCCGATGTAAAAAGTCTGGTCATTACTCCTATCGCTCCGCATAATTTGAATGCAAGACCATTAGTAGTTCCTGACACAACCGAAATCAGATTAAAAGTATCGGGCAGAGAAGAACAATATTTAGTCTCCTTAGATTCCAGAATTATGAGTGTTAATAATGATTCCGTTTTATGTATAAAAAAAACTGACTTTAAGATAAATATGGTTGAAATCCCAGGAGAAACATTCTTTAAAACCCTGAGAACAAAATTACTTTGGGGAGAAGACAGAAGGAATTAAAAAACCACATACCGATTTTACCATTTTTATCGTTAGTATTACAAGATTCGTATCCTAAAAAAGAGGTCTAGTCTAAAAAAAGACAGTATTTAACAGATACATGCTGAATACTATTGATAATTATTATATTTGCACGCAATTTAAAAAATTTTATGAGCAAAATTTTCATTCCATTTATATGCTTTTTCACCTTTGGTTCCATTCATGCTCAAATTCATGAAATAGGGATTTTTCTTGGGGGAAGCAATTTTATAGGAGATGTAGGCTCAACAACCTATATCGCTCCAAATGAACCTGTATTTGGCATTTTATATAAATGGAATAAAAGCCCAAGACATGCTTACAGATTTTCATATACACAATCTCAAATTTCAGAAAATGACAACGATTCTAACGATCCAGGCCGTTACAATAGAGGATATAGTTTCACTAATGATATAAAGGAATTATCAGCTGGATTAGAATTTAACTTTTTTGATTTTAATTTACATGACGAAAGGCAGAAGTTTACACCTTATATATATACAGGCATAAGCTACTTTATGTATGATAATCTATATATAGACTCTGGAGAAACGAAAAAGGACGATACCAAAAGTACGATTGCTATCCCAATCACTTTGGGATTCAAAACTAATTTTGCAAGGAATTTTGTTTTAGCTCTGGAAACAGGTGCGAGATATACATTTACCGATAATATTGACGGCAGCAATTCAAGCGTTAGCAGTTTGTCAAAATTTGGAAATTTGAATAATAATGATTGGTACGTTTTTACAGGTATAACATTAACTTATACTTTTGGAAAAAAACCATGTTACTGTGCAGAATAATAAAAGATGCTAAAAAACGAAATAAATACAAATAACATCCCCGAACATGTAGCAATTATCATGGACGGAAATGGTCGCTGGGCAAAACAGCAAGGATTTCTTAGAACGCTTGGACATCAAAGAGGCTCCAAATCTTTAACAAAAATCATAGAAGAATGCTCTAATTTGGGGGTTAAATACCTCACATTATATACTTTTTCTACCGAAAATTGGAACAGACCCAAATATGAAGTTGAAACTTTAATGAAAGTATTAATAAGATCATTAAAGAAAGAGCTTAAAACAATGCAGGAAAATAATATCAAAATGAATGCCATTGGAAACATAGAAAAATTACCTTTGGCCGCTCAAAAAGTATTATCAGATTCCATTGAGAAAACCAAAGAAAATACCAAAATGACAATAACTCTTGCCTTAAGCTACGGATCTAGGGAAGAATTAGTAAATGTTGTAAAAAAAATAAGCGATAAAGTTAAAAATAATATAATTTCAATAGACAGTATTGACGATTCAATTATTAATGAGCATCTTTACACGCACAATTTACCTGATGTTGATTTATTAATAAGAACTAGCGGGGAACACAGAATAAGTAACTTTATGTTATGGCAGATAGCCTATTCAGAACTATACTTTACAGATGTGTTATGGCCTGACTTTAAAGAAGCAGATTTACATGAGGCTATCATTAGTTATCAAAAAAGAGAACGTCGATTTGGAAAAACAAGCGAACAAATTAAATAATTTTTTAGTGTTACACAAAAGCATAAAACTAGTCCTAACCTTTATAATATTAGGAACTTTTACCCAAATTAAAGCACAGGACAGAGTACCATTTGACCAAGGTAAAAAATACATATTAGGAGATGTAAAAGTTGTGGGAGAAATTAGTTTCAATCCGCAGACCGTTGTTACATTTGCCGGCTTAGAGAAAGGACAGGAAATTACAATTCCTGGCGAGCAAATCAGCAGTTCTATAAAAAAACTAGGTAAGCTTGGTCTTTTTGATGAGATTTCATTTTACATAAACAGAATAGAAAATGACAGCATCTTTCTGGACTTAAATATCAAAGAATTACCTAAAATAAATGAAGTAAAATTCGTTGGTGTGTCTAAAAGCAAAACCGAAACCTTTATTAAAGATAATGGTCTTACTAACGGTAAGATTGTAACCGAAAATTTAATTACAACTACCAAAAATTACATTGAAAAAAAATACAAGAAAGATGGTTTTTTCAATGCAAAAGTTTACATAACAACAAAAAAAGATACCTTAACAAGCAATCAGGTAAACATGCTTGTAAAAGTAGATGTTGGTGAAAAAATAAAAATATACAACATTGATTTTGAAGGGAATAAAGAAATTCCAAGCAAAAAACTTTTGAGTTCAATGAAAAACACAAAAGTTAAAAACCCAATTAACATATTAAAGCGTTCAAAGTACATTGAAGATAAATACCAAGAAGACTTAGAAAAAATAGTTAATGACTATAAAAAAATAGGGTATCGTGATGCACGTATTATAAGTGACTCTGTGGCTTATAATGAAGAAAAAAATGCAATTTACATTAAAATCAAAGTCGAAGAAGGACTTAAATATTATTTTGGCAATATTAAATTTATTGGCAATACAGTATATTCCGATGAAGGCTTAAGAAGCATGCTTGGTATTAATACAGGAGATGTATATAATGGAGTACTATTGCAGGAAAGAATAGCAGACAAGTCAAAACCAGACGGTGAGGACATGACCAATTTATATCAAAACACCGGATATTTATTCTCTAATATCAATGCTGTAGAAACCAAAACTACTGATAATAAAATCGATTTTGAGATCCGAATTACTGAAGGCCCAATTGCTTATTTTAACAAAATTACAGTAGTTGGAAATGATAAGACTAATGATGAAGTTATTTATCGAGAGCTAAGAACAAAACCAGGAGAAAAATACAATAAAGCAGAATTAGTAAGAACTATTCGAGAAATTGGTCAATTAGGCTTTTTTGACCCTGAAAAAATAGAGCCTAAATTCAAAAATGTTGATTCTGGTGCAGGTACAGTCGATATTGAATACAATGTTGTAGAAAAAGGCGCTAGCCAGATAGAACTACAAGGAGGATATGGCGGAGGCGGTTTCGTAGGAACTTTGGGATTGTCTTTCAATAACTTTTCAACTAGAAACATATTCAATAAAGACGCCTACCATCCTCTTCCAATGGGAGACGGACAAAAAGTAGCATTGCGTTTACAGGCTAGTTCCTATTACAAAACCTACAGTTTATCTTTCTCAGAACCTTGGTTTGGAGGAAAAAAACCAGTTTCATTTAGCAGTTCATTTGCTTTTAGCCAACAATACAGCTCTAACTATCAAACGCAAAGAATTGATAAATCGAAATACATTAACATTTTGTCATTATCTGTAGGTATAGCAAAAAGGCTTACAGTTCCAGATGATTTTTTCACTCTTTCGCAATCGCTTAGATTCCAGCAATACGATTTGCATAATTACTATTATGGATTATTTACATTTGCAAATGGAAGTTCTAAAAATTTATCTTACAATATTGGTTTAACACGTAACAACAAAGGACTAAATCCAATATTCCCAACGTATGGTGCTGAATTTGGAATAACTGGTGAATTCACACTTCCATATTCATTATTTAATGGAATCGATTATGCAACATTAGGCGATCAAAAAAAATACAAGTATATTTACTCTGGTAATTCTTATGTAGATAATAATGATAAAGTGGTAAATTCTGGTGATTATTTAGACAAACTGCCTTCGTCCGGAACTATAGCAAATAAAGTAGAACCAGGCAATTATCAAGATGCCGTTGCCGATCCTGGAAAAGTAGATCAGGAAAAATACAAATGGCTGGAATACTATAAGGTTCAATTTACTGGAGACTGGTTTACTACTTTATATAAAAAGTTAGTATTACGTAGTTTAGTGCAGTTTGGATTTTTAGGAGCATACAATCAAGACCGAGGCGTTATTCCTTTTGAAAGATACTACTTAGGAGGAGATGGTATGGCTGGAAGTTCTATCGACGGAAGACAAAACATAGGATTGAGAGGTTACGAAAATGCATCTTTAACACCAGCAGACGGCAATGGAGACGCATATGGTGCAACAATTTACAATAAATTCTCATTAGAATTGCGTTATCCTATTACATTGAAAGCATCAGCTTCTATTTATGCTTTGGCTTTTGCAGAAGCTGGACAATCTTATAAAACATTATCAGATTATCAGCCATTCAATTTAGCTAGATCATCAGGAGTTGGATTAAGAGTATTCATGCCTGCATTTGGATTATTAGGTATTGACTTTGGTTATGGATTTGACCCTGTTGACGGCTCTGTCACGCCTAGTGGCTGGCAAACGCATTTCATAATAGGCCAACAATTTTAAGTAAATTTGGTTTGAAATTTCTAAAATTAAAAATTATGAGAAAAGAATTTTTATTTATAATTTTATCCGCAATTGTTTCAACAGCAATTAACGCACAAACCAGAGGAAATAAAGTAGGTTACATTGACATGGAATACATATTAGAAAATGTACCCAACTATACCGATGCTAAAGCACAGCTGGAACAAAAAGCCCAGAAATGGAAGCAGGAAATTGAAGCAAAAAAAATAGAAATCAATAAACTAACTGAGGCCTTAAAAGCTGAGAGACCTTTATTGACGTCCGAATTGATTGAAGAGAGAGAAACGGAAATAAAATTTCTTGAAACAGAAAAATTAGATTACCAGCAAAAAAGATTTGGGCCAAATGGTGATCTGATGATATATAAAGCAGGTTTGGTAAAACCTATTCAAGATCAAGTTTTCACAGCTGTGCAGGATATTGCTGAAGCTAAGAAATACGATTTTATATTTGACAAATCTTCAGACTTGACAATACTTTTTGCAGCAAAAAGATTTGACATCAGTGATCAGGTAATTCGAGTATTAAACCGAACCGAAAAAAGAGAACAGCTAACAAAGAAACAGTTAAAAGAAGAACAGGCTAAAGAAGAAAAAGAGGATGCAATAGATGAAAATCCTGAACTAGCTGCAAGAGAAAAAGCTTTATTAGACAAACAAACTGCACGAGAAAAATTAGTTGCTGATAAAAAAGTAGCTCAAGAAGAGGCTAAAAAAAAATACGAGGAAAAAAGAAAACAGCTGTTAGCTGAAAGAGAAGCAAAAAAGAATGGCACAGTTGTTGCTCCGTCAAACACAGAAACACAAACAGCTGCTCCATCTGTAAATTCAGAAACTGCTAAAACTGCAGCTGAAGAAGTTAAACCGAGTGCCCAAGAGGAACGCAAGAAAGCCTTAGAGGAAAAAAGAAAAAAAATCTTAGAAGAAAGAGAAGCTAACAAAAAAGCACTCGAAGAAAAAAGATTAAAAGAAATACAAGAGAAAGAAGCGCTTAAAAAAGCAAATGAAGTAAAATAAAAAGAACATAAATACTAATTAATTACTAAATATTTTTATCACAATGAAACAATTCAAAACTTTACTAATTGCTGCAATACTATTTATAGGAGCTACACAAATTTCAAACGCTCAAACTAAAGTGGCTCATGTTGATGTAGCTGATATTATGGGTAAAATGCCTGCTATATTAGATGCTAACAAGCAATTACAAACACTAGGTACAACTTATGACACTGACTACAAAAAAATGGTTGAAGAGTACCAAGCAAAATTAAAGAAATACGAAGCTGAATCTGCAACTGTTACTGAAGCTGTAAATCAAGAACGTCAAAAAGAAGTTCAGGATATGCAAAAAAGAATTGTAGACTTTAGAGACAATGCTCAAAAAGAATTACAAAATAAAGAATCTGAAATCATGAAACCAATTATGGAAAAAGTGAAAGCTTCTATTTCAAAAATTGGTAAAGCAAAAGGATTCCAATATGTACTTGACAGTTCTACTCTTTTACTTGCTGACGGAACAAACATTACTGTTGACGTAAAAAAAGATTTAGGTTTTTAATCTAAACAAATATTTAAATACTGCTCATTCTAAAAATAATTTAGAGTGAGCAGTTTTTTTTTACGCTATAAAATATAGTATATTTAAACTTAGAAATCTTACTTTCAACAGTAACTTACTAAAGAAAAAAAGCATCTCATAAAATAAAAACACTCTAGTTTAAACTTAAAATCATGACAAACGACAACCCTATTGGTGTTTTTGACTCTGGAATAGGAGGAACCTCTATTTGGAAAGCCATTCATGAATTATTGCCTAACGAACAAACCATTTATCTCGCAGACAGCAAGAATGCTCCTTATGGACAGAAATCAAAAAATGAAATCATTGCGCTAAGCATGAAAAACACGGATTTATTAATCGAAATGGGATGCAAATTAATTGTCGTAGCCTGCAATACTGCAACAACAAATGCTATTCAGGAATTAAGAGCAAAATACAGCATTCCGTTTATTGGCATAGAACCAGCAATAAAGCCCGCAGCAACAAACTCTAAAACTCAGACAATAGGAATATTGGCTACTAAAGGAACGCTTAACAGTGAACTTTTTAATAAAACAACCGAGAAGTTTCAAGATACAAAAATCATCGAACAGATAGGCCATGGCTTAGTTCAATTGATCGAAGACGGAAAAATCGATTCTCCTGAAATGACTGAATTACTGCATTCCTACCTGACTCCGATGATTGAAGCAAACATTGATTATTTAGTATTGGGCTGCAGTCATTACCCTTATTTAATTCCGCAGATAAAAAAAATTCTTCCTGAACATATTCAGATTATTGACTCGGGTGAGGCAGTGGCAAAGCAAACGCAAAATATACTCAGAGAAAAAACAGGTTTTTCGAGTATTCAAAATAGAAATCCGCTTTTTTTTACCAATACCAATCCAAAAGTTTTAAGCGAAATCTTAGAGAATAAATATAGAGTCGAAGAAAAGAATTTTTAAACTATTCTGTTTTTCTTCGAACAAACCAAACGCCGTCTAAATTAAGATTCAATGTCAATTTATGATAATTCTCCTGAATTAATAAGTTAGTTACCTGTCCTTTACTTCCATAAGTATAAGAAATAAATAAAGCAGAGGATAAATGATCTAAAGGAAGTGAAGCTCCTACAGAAAAATTTTTATCAATTATTTTTTTGCTGTCCACTTCTAGATAGCCTGTATCATAATGCAGACCAGCTACATACTTTATTCTATCAAAATAATTTCGTGATATTTTTGTTTTTTGGTATGAAAACCCAAATGAAAATTTTTCCTGATCAGCAAAATCACCATACAGATCAGATTGGTTTGTAGCGTCCCAAAAACTTTTTTCATAATCAAAAGTAACATTCAATTTATTCTTAAATGATTTATTGACCCCAAGACCGATGTTTAAAGGCAGATAAAAATCATCCGTATCTGATCTTTCATCGGTCTCTAAGGAAGATGTGCCTGAATCATTTAAAACCGTAACTGACTGAATTTTGGATGCATTTACACGGGTTGGAGATTTTACATTCATTCCAAAAGTTAGAGACTGGTTCATTTTAAATTGCGAACTTAAACCAGGCCGAATACCGTTATAATTAACTTTTTTATCTATACTTGTAATTGAATTGCCAATGCTATAAGTTCTTTCGTCTGTAGTGTTCCCAAAAAGAACTGAAGCAGAGAAACCTAAAGATAATTTATCGCTTAATTTATAGGCATACGACAAATCCAAATTATTCAGTCCGCCAGTCCCGATTACATCCAAATAATAGTATTCATTATTGCCGTCTATTATTGGAATTTTTAATCCAGATATTTTAAAAGAAGAACTTGAATAAGGCATCAACGCTAAACTAAAAGCCGATTTTTTATTAATTGGAAAAGCAAAAGCAAAATGAGAAAACTGAAAATTATTCCGGTTTTCTTTTTTGCTATTATCTTCAAAAGAGGATTGAATTCCAGTACCGCCAATCTCAAAAAAGAAATTATTAGCAGGAATATTAACTAAAGAAGCTGGATTTTTATTATTGATAAAATCATCAGACGGGAGCGCTATTCCAGCAGTACCTAAACCTGCTGTCAATCCAAAATTGGATTCGTACAAACTTCCTAATCCATAAAGAGAATAAGGCGATGTAGCAATACTTTGTGAATATGACCAAGAAGAAAGAAACACTAAAACTAAAAACTGCAAACTTGCTTTCATTTAATATGTTATATAATAAATTTGTAATTTCATTTTATTCTCCTTTTCGGTTTGATCTCCAAAAACAACCCTATCTACAATTTTTGACAAATTGGTAAAGGTGAAAAGCAGACCGCTTTTAGAATCTGATTCTTTTAGCATTTCTTTTTGCAGAAAAGAACCTAAAGACAATTCATAAGCAACATTTTCATCAAATTCATCAGCTGTTTGACTGAGAGTGGCAACCACAGTTTCACCTTCAGAATTTGTCAATGTTGATTTATACCGGTTCAATTTATCGACTACATAAACACTTAGATTTTCGGGCAATGGAAACATCTCCGAATATGAGTTTTTGATAGGTCTTATTATCAGCTTTGCGTCTACAATAGCTCCTTTTTCTGCAAGATATTTTAATTGCTTGATACTTGGAAAATCTACCCTGCAGGCTATTCCTGCACCCGATTGAATAAACCCTTTATTACCAGTATAGACACTAGACAAACTCATTTTGGACAACGGTAAGTCTTGGATTAAAGTTCCCGTTCTGTCAGATGAAACTGCATTGAACTGTTTATTGGTATCAGATATTGTAAAATCCATTTCATAGACATCTCCAGTATCTCCTTTCCCTTTTGAATAATACAAACGAAGTACGCTGGACAAGTTAAAACCAATTACACTGGAAGATGAAACGGAAGACGGTTTTAATACAAAACCCTTTAAATAATCTGTAAAATCTGTTGCATTTTCGATTTCATTATTCTTAAACTTGTTAAAAAGTTCTATACCGAACTGATTGTCCATTTTTATATTAATACTGTCCTTTCCTAATGGCTTTGGTTCATATGTTATAGTCCCCAGACTGGTATCATCATATCCTAAACTCGAATTATTATAAAAACTAGCATCATTTACATTGGGCTTAAAATTCTTCAGTACCCGATGAATATTTAGAGTCTGAACCTTTGTAGTATCTGCATAATAATAATCGTCATACCGCAAAATCATTGCAATGGAATCAAAAACATATCCTGTTGCATCTGTATCTGAATTTTGACTGTAAAGATTATAAGAAGATGTAGAAACCTGAAAATAACTGTCTGATTTCACCTTGCCAAAAAGAGGATCATCATAATTCCCAACCAATATTCTGCTTCCGCCTGAAGTAACTAAAGAGTCAAGCTTTACAGTTGAAACATCCACAGTAAGAGTGTCTATTAAAATCACTTTATTTTTTAGAGCCAAATAATCTGACCCTACAACAAACTCTCCTGCATCAACATCAGAATCGCAGGAAATAATCAGCAGTCCTGAAAAAATTAAAAACAAAAACTTGTACATACCTATTTTTTTGGGCAAATATATAAGTCCGCAGTCCAGCAGTCCTAATAACATATACCACTTGGATCAATCTGTCTATAAAAGCAAAAAAACAGTCTACATTCTGCTATTCAGTTTCAAAAAGAGATTCAGCATGAGTAATAGCCAGTTTGTCTATGAAAACAGGCAATGCATATATATTCTTTTTTATTAATTAACAACACAGCTACTTTTGAACCAATAATTAAATAATGAGAATACACAACTTTACTGCGATACTGATTCTAATCCCGCTATTTAGTGTTTATGCACAAAATGGATACGCTTTTGAATTTAATACTAAAACAGAACCAATAGATAACGGTTCTATAAAACAAACTGAAATTGGAATGCAATTCTTTAAAGACATCAGTACTGCCAATAAATTGACAAATACATTTAAATATAAAAGCACAACAATTACTGATGAAATAGAAACTTATCTGTTAGCAGATTATAACTCAAATTACAACAATACACATTTTAATAGTTTTAACAATGCTTTTGAGTTTTCACATCCGTTTTCTAAAAACACAAAATTGAATTTAACCTTCGAACCGATTGTTAATTTTCAAAATACAATCAGTATTGGTGATGTAACAATTTTGGGAGGAATAGAAATTAATCAGACCCTAAACAAAAACAGCAGTATTGATTTAGGAATAAAAAGAATGACCGTTTTTGGAAAACCGCAGATACTTCCAACTTTCGCAATCAATCATCAGTTAAGTAAAAAAACATATTTAAAATTAGGATTCCCAAATTCTGAACTTTCTTATGCCAGTTCTATCCGTGATAAATTCAGACTTAGTAATGACTTTAGCGGAAGCATTTACAATCTGAATCCTTCCATTATCGCAGATGATAAAAGCATTATAACGAAAGTTGGCTTTTCGCAAATGGAAACAACATTACAATACGAAAGGAACATTGACACCTCTTGGTTTGTTAATTTCAGAGGAGGGTATTCGGCCAATAAAGAATTCAAATTTTCGGATGAAAATAAAACAGCAGAAATAAATAAGCCCTTAAAAAATGGAAGCGTCTTTTCCATTACCATCAAATACAAACTTTAATAAACACATGCACATTATGAAACATTTACAAAAAGGTATATTTATTACCACATTACTTATCAGCTTAATTTTCATTGGATGCAATAATGATGATGACGATGATGATACACTTGGTAACTGGATAAAAAAATCAGCATTTGATGGTCCTGCCCGATCAAGTGCGACGAGTTTTGTTATTGGCACTTTTGCTTATGTAACAACGGGTTATACAGGAGATGAGTACCTAAAAGACTTATGGGCTTACAATTCTGAGGGCGACTATTGGGAACAAAAAGCAGATTTCACAGGGATTGCGAGAAGTTCTGGAAGTGGCTTTGAATTAAACGGAAAAGGATATATTGGGCTCGGCTATGACGGAACCAATAAATTAAAAGACTTTTACCAATACAGTCCAAACACAAATACTTGGTCTCAAAAAGCAGATTTTGCAGGAACAGCCCGTTACAGTGCCGTAGGTTTTCAAGTGGGAGGCAAAGCTTTTTTGGGAACAGGATACGATGGTAATTATCTAAAAGATTTTTACCAATATAATGACACAGACAATACCTGGACACAGGTAAATGGTTTTAGCGGTAACAAAAGAAGAAATGCCACTGTATTTGTGATTAACGATATTGCCTATTTAGGGACTGGGATAAACAGCGGTGTCAATCAAGTCGATTTTTGGGCATTTGATCCAAATACCGATGTTTGGACCAGAAAAAGAGATTTAGATGATGACGAAGACGATCATGACACCTACTCCATTGTAAGAGCCAATGCATCCAGTTTTGCCATAAATGGTTTGGGTTATATTGCCTGCGGATCAAGCGGAAATACCATTTGGGAGTACAATCCGAATACAGACATTTGGACTTCTAAAACAGCTTTAGAAGGATCAGGCAGATCTGATGCTATAGGGATTACCATAAATGGCGAAAGAGGCTTTATCGCCTTAGGAAAATCAGGAACTTCCTACTTCGATGACGTATGGGAATTTAAACCAAATGAGGAACAAAATGACGATGATAATTAATACCTCCAACAAATTCTTCTGGAAAAAACCCCAGAGGAATTTGTCATATATATTAAATTTAAGCCTGATTATATTTATAATTGGATTAGTCCTGTTTATTTTCTGCAGAAAAGAACAAGACTTAAAAATTCAATCCATTAAAACAGCTAATGGCTGGGGATATGTAATTAAAAACTATAACAAAACAATCATTAAACAAACTATTATACCTGTAATCAGCGAATTTAAAAGTTTTAAAACTGAAAAAGAAGCTATGGCTGTGGGACAATTGGTACTCCAAAAATTGAACTCTAATAATTCACCGACTATTACCAAAAATGATTTAATTTTATTAAAAATAAAAATGTAAATGAACTTCTCGTCAATAAAAAATAACGGTTCCAATAAAATACTGATTCATATTATCATTTGGTGTTTTTTTATTGGCATTTCCCTTATTCAGTTTTACGAAAGTCCATTTCGCATCAGTACTGACTTTTATATTCAATGGATAACTGGAATATTTCTTTTTTATCTTAATTATACTTATCTGATCACTCATTTTCTTTTGCAAAAAAAATATGCCTATTATATAAGCATCTTACTGATTCTAATAATAATTTTCATGCTTATCAGGCACGAATTTTTCATGCCGGAATTTAGAGAAATCAGATTCCAAAATAGAGGAAATTTCCCTGGAATACCATACAATGAAAATATCAATCACAGAATGCCCAAGAGAGACCAGTCGTTTTTCTTTAAAATGGTGCCATCAGTCTTTTATGTATTAATCATTGCCATCAGTACCATCATCAAAACGCTATCAGAATTATATGATGACCAGCAAAATAAACTGATCGCTGAAAGCCAAAGAACGGCAACTGAATTAAACTATTTGAGAACACAGACAAATCCTCATTTTTTATTCAATTCGCTAAACAGCATTTACTCCTTAGCACATAAAAAATCTGATCTCGTGCCTGATGCCATCGTTACTTTGTCCGAAATGATGCGGTACATGCTTTATGAAACTGATAATAAATATGTTTTGCTCGAAAAGGAAATTGACTACATTAAAAACTATATTGAATTACAAAAATTAAGACTTAATAATATTGAAAATATCTCTATAAACATCCATGGCAATACCAAAGACAGGTATATAGAACCCATGCTGCTAATTTCGTTTATAGAAAATGCATTCAAATATGGAACCGATTACAAAGGAACTGCTTATGTAAAAATTGTAATAACACTTGAAGAAAATGGGTTCTCTTTTTGGATTGAAAATAAAATCGAGAACAACAAAAAAGACCCTGAAAATTCAGGAATTGGATTGGCAAACATCAAAAACAGACTTGCTTTGCTTTATCCAAACAGGCATCAGCTAAATCTGATATCAACAGATTCGAAATTTACCGCTCATTTGATTCTGCAGTTAGATCAAATACAGCCACAAAGAAATACATTTGTACCAACATCATAATTAAGGAATATGAAATGTGTTATTATAGACGACGAGCCATTAGCAGTAGATTTATTGGTAGAATTTGTTAGCAGAATAGATTCACTCGAACTGGTGACTACCTTTACCAATGCTATTGATGCAATATCCATAATTAATCAGTCTGAGATTGATTTAATCTTTTTAGATATCGAAATGCCACATTTTTCCGGAATTGATTTTATCAATGCTATCGAGAAAAAACCATTAATTATATTTACTACTGCTTATTCTAATTATGCTGTGGAAGGTTTTAACCTTGGCGCGGTAGATTATTTAGTAAAGCCAATTCCTTTTAACCGGTTTTTAAAAGCGGTAATGCGTGCCCAGCAGATTTTTGTTCCAAAAAGAATACCGACACCAAATCAAACAGTAAATGCTCCAGAAATTGAACATGATTTTATGTTTGTACGTGCAGAATATGAAAATGTAAAAATTAATTTTTCTGATATTTTATTTATCGAAGGATTAAAAGACTACGTCAAAATATACACCACAGACAGTAAGTATACATTAACCCTGATAAGTTTAATAAAACTGGAAAACTTGTTATCTTCCAAAGGTTTTGCAAGAATTCACCGTTCCTATATTATCAATATTAAACATGTAAAATCTATCCAAAAAAACAAAGTGTTAATAACTGATAAAAGACTGCCAATTAGTGAAAGTTATAAAACTTCTTTCTTTGAGAAAATAAATATTTAGTTGTAAAAATAGAGTGCTAATTTACTCTTTGAACCAACTCGAATACATCACGTAATTATTTGATATACGCTCAATCTCTCCGGCAAAATTGGATTGATCAATATCCTTAACTTTTTTGGCAGGGACTCCAGCATAAATAGAACCTGGCTCAATTATAGTGTTTTGAGTAACTACTGCTCCTGCAGCCACAATTGAATTGCTTCCCACGACACAATTATCCATTATTATTGCTCCCATGCCAACCAATACATTGTCGTGAATCGTACAGCCATGAACAATTGCATTATGTCCAACGGAAACATTATTACCTATAATAGTAGGATGTTTTTGATAAGTGCAATGAACAATTGCTCCATCCTGAATATTAACCTTATTCCCCATCCTGATAAAATTTACATCGCCACGAATCACAGCATTAAACCAAACACTACATTCAGCACCAAAAGTAACATCACCAACTACAGTAGCATTCTCAGCCACATAACAATCTTCGGGTATAATTGGTATTTTTCCGTTAACAGATTTTATTATCATTACAAAAATTATAATTAATTAACTGCAGGACAGTTACATTCGTATTTTTTAGGTCTGCATAAAAAGTTAAACCCTAAAGTAAGCTGGTGAAATCCTGAATTTCCGTACTGTATTTCTCCTAACAAATGAGTATAAGTGTAAGCAAACATAAAGTTTTTATAATTAAACCCAACGATAGGAGTAATATATTGCAGTTTCTGGCTATTAGTACCTCCTCCATTTGTGAATTCGGCACCATCAAAACTATTTCTATAAGACAAACCTCCCCATAATTGCCCCATTTCTAAACTTTTGTAGACTTTTAAATTCATATCCAATGAGCTCTCCTTGGTTTTATCTACATATTGATACAGTAAAGAAGGCTCCCATAAAACCTTATCAGGATTACCAAAAACATAACCGCCGCTAATAATAAATTTTCTTAAATTATCGCTTTCATATTCTGAATAAAGAGTCTGACGGGTTTCTAAAACATTTTTCACAACTGCATTCAAACTAAAATCAAAAAGGTTATATGATGCTCCAATATCTAAATTAAAATAAGAAGCATTCTGTTCTATATTTCCCAAAGCCGGATCATATTCGCCAGAATTCTGAAAATCAGTTTCGTCTAACTGACTTTGATTAACACCAACATTAACACCAAAAGACAACTGATTCAAATCTACTTCATCTCTTGAAAACATAATATGATGTGCATAAGTAGCCTTGAAGCCAAATTGGGAATGATATCCGTTTACATCATTAAAAAGTATGGCTCCTACTCCCGATCTCTCTCCTACTTTGCCATTATAGCTCAAGGTTTGAAGGGCTGGTGCATTTTCCTGGTCAAACCATTGTTTTCTTGCGGTAAGTCTTAATTTACTGCAATTTGAAGCCCCTGCCATTGATGGGAAAATCAAATAATAATTATCTGACAAATAATCTGAATATACTGGTATTCCTTCCTGCGAAAAAGCACTTAAACTGATAAAAAAGAGAGCAATTACTAACCTTATTCTAGTATACATTTATGATATGGTTTATAAAATTAATTATGCAGGAAAAAACTTTTGTTAATTTATTCATTAAAAAATCAAATATAGTTAATCGTGGAAAATAACTTTAGTAAATTTGCAAAAAATAACAAAACTCATGACTAAAGTTACTATAAAAGACACACAAAACCCTACTATAATAAAATTTGAATTTCAAGACTTTATCACTCAAAATGAAAGCTTTGAATTTAAAAATATAGACGAAGCAAAAGCCTCTCCGCTGGCACAGCAGCTTTTCTATTTACCATTTGTAAAAACGGTTTACATTTCGGGAAATTTTATTGCTATCGAAAGATTCAGCATCGTAGAATGGGATGATGTAAAAGATGCCGTTGCTGAACAAATTGAAGCTTATGTTAATAAGGGCGGACTTATAATTATTGCTGATGAGAACAAACCAAAAAAACAAGCAATCACCGTTTATGGAGAATCGACTCCAAATCCTGCGGCGCTAAAATTCGTTGTCAATAAAATGATAACCAAAAATGCTGTAGAATTTAAAAATATCGATCAAAGCACAGCATCACCATTGGCAACCGAACTATTCAAATTTCCGTATGTAAAAGAAATATTTATTGACGAAAATTATATTTCGGTTACAAAATACGACATTAATGAATGGCAGGATATTACATTAGAATTAAGAACCTTTATCAAACAGTTTATTGAAAACGGCGGAACTGTTCTTGACGAAAACTTAATTCAAACCATTGTTAAAGACGAAAAAGCAAAAGATGAATCATTTGATTCCCTTGATGAAACGTCTCAAAAAATTATCAATATTTTAGAAGAATATGTAAAACCAGCCGTTGCTGCAGATGGAGGAAACATTCTTTTTGATTCTTATGATGATGCTACAAAAACTGTAAAGGTAATTATGCAGGGAGCTTGTAATGGTTGCCCATCATCAACTTTCACTTTAAAAAGCGGTATCGAAAATATGTTAAAAAGCATGTTGAATGATGAAGGAATTAAGGTAGAAGCAGTTTAATTATTAATCCATAGAAATAGTTTTTTTTAAATAAAAAACAAATTTTAAAAAGCGTTTCAAGATAGAGACGCTTTTTTTATGCTTTATTTTTTGGTTTAGCAAAAACCAACTCCTTTTAACAAAAAACTTGATATTATCCCTTCAAACAAAATAATAAACAACACCTCTTCAATTATTTAAATAAAAAACTTAATTTTGATTTTTTAACCAAATCTATAAAACTATGGGAGTATCATCATTTTTTAAAAATCTATTTGGCTCGGCCAAAGAAACAGCATCTGAACTAATTGACCAAGCCGAAACTGTTATTGAAGAAACCAAAACAAACGCTCAGCCTTATGTGGAAAAAGCAGAAGCTTTTGTAGAAGAAACAGCTGATAAAATCAAAGAAACGGCAACTCCTCACATTGAGAAAGCTGAAGCCTTTGTAGAAGATGCAGTAGCTAAAGTAAAAGAAGTAACTTCTCCTTATATTGAAAAAGCAGAATCACTATTAGACGAAGCAAAAACAAAAAGCTCCGAAGTTATTGACAGCCTAACAGAAAATAAAAAATCTGACAAAGACGATTCTGGCACTACAGAAATATAAACACTTCTTTACATAAAAGAAGGCTCAAAATTATCTTTTTTTTTAAAATATTAAATTAGTATTTTTGCCGTTCAATTCAAAACCTTCTTTAAATAAAGAAGGTTTTTTTTTATAAATTCCAACATGTTATTAGACACAAATTACATCGAAAGCTACGCAAACACATTAGTTTCAACAGTCTTAGAATATTCTCCAAAAGTTATTTCTGCTTTAATTATTCTATTTATTGGTCTATATACCATTCGAATAATCAATAGACTCATCCGAAGATTAATGGTCAAAAGAAACTTAGACGCTACTCTCAGCAAGTTTCTCGCTGATATCCTGCTTTGGGTTTTAAGAGTATTATTGTTTGTCACTTTTATTGACAAACTGGGAATTGGAACCTCTTCATTTGTAGCAATATTAGGGGCAATGGGACTTGCAGTTGGTTTGTCATTGCAGGGTTCCCTTTCTAATTTTGCTGGAGGAATGCTTATTATCCTTTTCAAACCTTTTAAAGTAGGAGATACAATCGAAGCGCAGGGAGTATCAGCTACAGTTTTAGAAATTCAAATCTTTGTAACCAAATTAATTACTTCAAATAATCAGACCATTTTTATTCCTAACGGAACTTTATCAAACGGGACGATTATCAACTATTCCATGCAAGGATCACGCAGAGCCGATTTAACTATTTCTATATCGTATGAAACCAATTTGAAAGTAGCGAAAGACATTATAACTGACGTTCTAAAAAACAACCCTAAAGTACTTACTTCACCAGAAGCAGAAGTATCCGTAAAGAATATAACCGACAATTCTGTACAGCTGGCGGTAAGACCTTGGGCAAAAAACGAAGACTTTGGTTTGGTAGTATCAGAAACTTTAGAAAACTGCAAATTGGCTTTTGACACAGCTGGAATTATTTTTCAGCCTTATTTAACAGAAAAATCCAATAACAAATAACAATAGCTGCTATTTTTTTGGAGCACCAATTAAAAAGTCTTTCAAATAATAAGGTTCAAAATAGGCGACATCAACAGTGTCGCTTTTTTTGTATTTCACAAAACTCAAAGCACTCATTTCATTAGCTGAAGGATATTTAATTTCATCCAAAAAAATAAAATTGCTTTTTGTCAAAACAGTTTTACCTTTCTCATTACAGTCTCCAACAAAATACAGATTCTCTGTAAAATCTTCAAAAGAATTTTCGTCAATAATTTCAGCCAGAATCTCTCTTTTTTTCTCTAAGCCAGCCGAAAAAACAGCGCTGTAAACTTCCATCCTGCGGGCATCAATCATTGGAACAATCAATCCCTCTGCAATCTTAGCTTTTGAGGCCAATGTCTGCAGCGTATCGATTGCGATTAATGGAACATTCAGCGCATAACACAAACCTTTGGCTGCAGAAACTCCAATCCGTAATCCTGTATAAGAACCTGGCCCCTGACTAACAGCAACCGCTGCTAAATCTTTTAATTGAATACCTGCTTCACTGATAATTTCTTCAATAAAAACATGTAATCGTTCCGCATGAGAATAGCCTTCTTCGGCAATTTCTTTGCACAATACAGTTTTTCCATCTTTAGCTAAAGCAACAGAACAATTTTTGGTAGCCGTTTCAATATTGAGGATATAAGACACTTTTTTTGGTTTTAGATTGGTTATTCATGATTTTAGATTTAAAATTCTAAAACTTATCGCGATTGCAAATTTACACCGAATTTTGAAAAATCCTTTATAAAAAAGAAACACGTCCTGAAAACTTCAAGACGTGCTTTATTTTTTACTCCGAAAAAAAATTGCAATCAGTTTGTAATTATTTTTTCTTATCCGCCTCCGTTGGAACAAATACCTTATCCCCTGAATTCAAATCTTTGGAAACTGTAGTGTAAGGACCAGTAATTACTACTTCTCCTTTTTTAAGACCTGATAACACTTCAATATTGGTATCATCTTGGATTCCTGTTTTTATGATTCTTATTTTGGCTTTATCTCCCACTTTTACAAAAACACATTCCAGTTTTTTATCACTTTTAGGAGTTGCTTTTTTAACATCAGATTCTGAACCTACCATTTCACCAATTTTAACAGCAGTTGTATCAGATTTCACAACAACAGAACTTATAGGAACTTTAACCACATTCGCTCTTGTAGTAGTAATAATATCAACTGTAGCTGTCATTCCCGGACGAAATGGTGAATACGTAACTGGCTTCCCAGCAATCAAATCCTTATACGAATCTTTAAGAATTCGAACTTTTACTTTAAAATTAGTTACTTGATCTGCTGTTAAAGCCGTACTCGCAGAATTAGAAATACTTGTAACAATACCTTTAAACTGTTTTTTCAAATAAGCATCTACTTCAACATTTGCTAAATCTCCAACTTTTATTTTTACGATGTCATTTTCATTAACATCAACTTCTACTTCCATGTTATTTAAGTTGGCTACTCTCAAAAGTTCGGTACCAGCCATTTGCTGTGTTCCTAAAACTCTTTCACCAAGTTCAACATTTAAAACTGAAATTGTACCGTCTGCAGGAGCATAAATCACTGTCCTGCCTAAGTTATCTTTAGCTTCATTCACAGTAGCCGATGCACTTTGCACATTATAATATGCTGATTGCTTATTCGCTTTTGCCACTTCAAAAGATGAAACAGCTTTGTCCCAGTCTGATTTAGAAATAATTCCTTTCTCAAACAATATTTTATTTCTTTCATAATTTGCCTTAGCCTCATTAAACGATGCATCAGACTGGCTTAAACCTGCTTTAGAACCCGACAGATTAGCCACGCTTCTGTTTAATCCAGAAGTATATAAATCGGGATTTATTTTCACTAACAGATCTCCTTTTTTAACAACCTGACCCTCTTTTATTGGCAAAGAAATAATCTCACCTGAAACCATCGAAGCAATCTTAACCTCTATTTCAGGTTGAATTTTACCAGTAGCCGATACGGTTTCTATTATTGTGCCAGTTTCTGCATTAGCAATTTCTACTTCTTTACCTTTTTCTTTATTTCCAATTACTCCAGACTTTGAAAGACCTATTAATAATCCAATAACTAGTAATACTGCTCCTAATAATATATAAATTGTTTTTTTTGACATGGTGCTATTTTTTAGTAATTGGAACTATTGGAATTCCAAAGTAGAATTCAAGTATCTTTATTCTGAACATATATTCGTATTTTGTTCTTATAACATCTGTTTGAGCATTTGTCAACAATGTTTGTGCCTGAGTAAAATCAAAAGAATTCATCAATCCTACATCATACTTTTCCTTAGCGTAGTCATAAGACTGCTGTCTCGCTTCTAAAGCGACTGTAGCCGACTCATAAGTATTCAAAGCCCCTTTTGCGTCTGTAAAAGCTGTATAAACGTTGCGTTGCAAATCCAAACTTTTTTGTTCTAAATCTATTTTAGACTTTTCTAAACTTACTTTATTACGTTCTACATTATTTCTAACAGAAAATCCATTAAAAATTGGCACATTCAGCTGAAGACCAAAATAATGTCCTTTATTATCACTAAACTGATCAAATATTGGATCTGCAGATTTATAAACTGGATTGTTATCCCCATCAACTCCAGTAAGCATATGACTATAACTAGCGCTTGTACCAAATGAATAAACACCCCTGATCGTTGGCTGATAAGCTCCTTTTGCAATAACAACATTTTTTTCTGCAATTTCAAGATTAGTCTGCGCCAATTTTAATTCAGTTCTTGTTTCTTTCGCTTTATTATAAATATAAATTGGCTTTTGAGACATAATATTATTTTCATCATTAATATTTGTATTATCCACAACATCAAAATCTGCAAACTCTTTTAATTGTAAAAGCTGTGCCAAACTTAATTTTGATATCAGTAAATTATTCTCAGAAACTGTTATGTTTTTTTTATCTGTTGCTATAGTGGCCTTTAAATCATACAAGTCACCTCTTGGAATTGTTCCAGCATTTACCATTTCCTCAGACCGTTTTAAACGCTTTTCATCAATCGATAATTGCTCTTTTTTTACTTTTAAATCTTCCTTAAAAGATAAAATTTGAAGGAAAGCATTTGCCACATTCAGCGAAACATCCTCCTGTATTTTTAACAATTGATATTGTGATGCAATAATTGCCAATTTTGCTCTTCGATATGTATTTTGATTTTGCAGACCTTTATAAATATCTACACCAGAATTAATTCCTAATTGTGAATATTGTGTTGTCTGTGTAGTAGCGATATTTGTAACTGGATTCACATTCCTACCAATATTCCAAGAATGAGATGCACTACCGCTTAAAGTTGGAAGATAGCTACCAAAAGCATCTTTTTTATCAATATCTGCATTTTTTAAATCTAATTCCGAATTTTGTATTGTGATATTGTTTTCTAATGCATATCTCACACATTCTTCCAAAGTCCAGACCTTGGTTTGCGCTTGTGAAGCGAATCCTATCAGGAGGACAAAAGCGATACTTATATAATTTATTTTTTTCATTTGTTATGGAATAAAAACACAGCGAACACACTGTATATATTGAACTTAATTTGTTTATCTAAAACTTCTATCAGCGATTAGTTTGGTTTTGCTTCCTCAGTTTTCAAACCTTGATTCCAAACTTTAATTTTATCTGAAGATTTAAGACCGCTTTTTATTTCAACATAAATTCCATCGCTTACACCAAGTGTTATGTCTTTTCTTTGAAACTTTTGAGGCGCCGTTTGAACTTCAACGTATGGTTTTAAAGTCTTTTTATCAAATTGAACTAATGATTCTTTTAACGCCTGAACTTTATCTGCTTTTTCAAGGATAATGGATGCATTGGCACTTAACCCAGCTCTAATAAACGTATTGTCTCTATTGGTTAGAGTCGCTTTGATTTCAAATTGAATTGCTCCATTTTCAGTTTTTCCTTTTGGTGCAATATCTGTCAAAACAGCCGTAAACTTTTTATTTTCAATAGCTCCAACAGTAATTTCAATAGGCATATTTAATTTTATCTTCCCAACTTCAGATTCATCAACTTTACCTACGAATATCATCCTTCCAACATCTGCAACACTTGCAATAGTAGTTCCTTCATTGAAATTATTGCTTTCAATAACTTGGTTACCCACTTTTACTGGGACATCCAGTACCATTCCGTTTACAGTTGATCGAATTAAAGTATTCGCATAATTTCCTAATCCAGAAGCCGTTCCTGTTTTTACGATATCAAATCCTTGCGTTGACGCATAATAGTTCTGTTTAGCTTGATTATAGGCCAATAGCGCTGCATCAAAATCGTTGGCAGAAATCACTCCTTTATCAAACAAGGTTTTTTGTCTTTGGTATAATTTTTCTTGGTTATCTAATTCAATTTTTGCTGTTTTCACTTGATTTTGTGAATTGCTCAAACTTGAGACATTGGCAACCACTCTAATTTTGGCAATCATATCACCAGCTTTAACGGACTCTCCAGCTTTGATATACACGGCTTCAATGATTCCTGAAATATTTGGCTTGATTAAAACCTCTTCGTCTGGGACAATATTTCCTGTTGCGAGAGTGCTTTTTACAATAGTTTTCACTTCTACTTTATCGGTTTCAAAAACGATAGGAGATTCCTGGTTTTTGGCATATAAATAATACAGCGCCCCGAAAAAAACTATTGCAATTAAAATCAATATGGTTATGGTTACTCCTTTTTTCATTTTGTATTGTTTTTTATTCGATTATTATTGTTTTTTGATTGAGTTATTATTCAGCTCTTAAAGCATCAACAGGTTTAACATTTATGGCTGTCTGTGCCGGGATGAACCCAGCCAATAATCCTGAGCCCACTAAAATTAGCAAAGCGATAAAAACCACCACTAAATCTACGCTCGGATTAACAAACATCATCCCTTCTGAAGGCATTGTTGACAAAATCATATTTAGTAGGGCTAACAAGCCAGTTGCTATGGCAATACCAAACATACCTGCAATTATAGTTAGAAAAATTGCTTCTAATAATATCTGGGATCGAATTGCTCCAGGCGTTGCTCCTAACGCTCGTCTAATACCTATTTCATTGGTTCGTTCTTTTACAACAATCAGCATAATGTTTGAAATCCCGATAATACCTGATAACAGCACCAAAGTCCCAACAAAATAGGCAATGAATGTAAGAACATTAAACAAATCCTGCACCTTTTGAAATTCGGCAAATAAATCAAAATTACCAACTGCTCTTTCATCATCAGGATGAATAGAGTGTCTTTCTCTCATGAATGCCAAAACACCAGGTCTAAGTTCGGTAATTGAGGCGTCATCATTTGCTGTAAGAGCCATCCAGCCTACTTTATCACCAAAATTAAACGCTTGCTGAAAAGTGGTAAAAGGAATGAAAATGTTTTTTTGTGCTTGTTCTGCATTTCCATTATTGCCTTTACTTTTGTATACCCCGACCACCATAAAATTGACACCGTTTATTTTGATGTAAGTCCCTATGACTTCTTCGGCACTTACATACAATTCTTTGATAACGCCACTTCCGATAATTGCAACTTTTCGTCTTGCTAATATATCCTGATGATTCACAAAACGTCCTTTGACAATATCCATTTGCTCTTGTTTTACTAATTCTGGATAATCACCATAAATAGTATAAGCTCCTGTTTTTATTCCTCTAACTACATTACTCACTCCATTAAAGTCACCCAATTGATTACGTGGAGACACATATAATAAATCCGGAAATTTTTGTTTTAAGGCATCGACATCGCTGTTTCTAAAATCATAACTTCGCGTTTTTGGCAATCCCTTATAAGCTTTTGAAGTAGTCTGAGTCCACATAAACATGGTATTTGTAGCGATACCGTCAAATCCTTTTCTGATACCATTTTCAAGACCATTTGATGCAGCCAATAAAATCACCAAAATAAATATACCCCAAAACACTCCAAAAGCCGTTAGTATCGTTCGGAAGGTATTGGCAGTTAATGCCTCTAAAATTTCATTCCATTTTTCTCTATCAAACATAATTATTCGTCTCTAAGTGCTACAATAGGTCTAATTTTGGCTGCTCTAAAAGCCGGAATAAATCCTGCCAAAGCACCTGCCACTACCAAAACGATTAAAGTTGATATCGCCACCGTAAAATCTACTTGCGGATTCACAAAATATTCACTTTGGGCATGAGGACCAATTAATTCCAAAAGTGACAATCCAGTTAACAAACCAAGAAAACCTGAAATGGTAGTAATGAAAATTGACTCATGCAGAATCATCACAATTATTGAAATTGGGGAAGCACCTAATGCTTTTCGAATTCCAATTTCCTTTGTTCTTTCTTTTACAATAATCATCATAATATTACTTACCCCAACAACACCAGCGATAATGGTACAAATTCCCACCCACCAAAAAAACAATCGAATATAGAGGTTCAAATCATAAAATTTCTTGGCCTCAACAGTGGTGTTAAAAATTCCAATAGCGCTTTCATCATCAGGAGCTACTCCATTTTTTGCTCTCAAAAGCTGTGCTAGACCTGATGTAAATTTTTCTCCTTCAGCCAAAGCTTCTTCATAGGTATCTTTCTTCTTAAGAGTATAAAACATATTGTTGATTTTATCTCCTCCGCCATACACCTTTTGTGCAGTAGTCAAAGGCAAAAATGCCCTTGCCTCTTCTCTTTCACCTCCAGGATCGGTAAAAATACCAACCACTTTGAAGTTAATATTATTGATTACAATCTGCTCACCTATGGGATTCTTTTCTTTGAATAAATCCAACTTTAATTTCATTCCAATTACAGCCACTTTTTCGTCATTTTCAAGGTCATTTGTATTTATGAACCTGCCTTGAACAACCGTAGCATTTTCAATACCCTGATAATCTGGATTTACACCTCGGTATTGGTAGTTACCAGACTCTTTGCCATAACTCATGGTTATACCCCACGCATTGTAAGTCGATGTGTTTTTATCAAATTTATCACCATATTTTTGAACAGACATATCGTAATCGCTATTTCTAAACTGTATTTGCCTACCGGGATTCATTCCTTTATAGGCTTTTGTAGTTGCCCCAGACCAAACCTCTATAATTCCTGCAGCATCACGTTCAAATTGCTTTTCAATTCCGTTTTGGAGTCCTTTACCAACTCCAAGAAGAATTACCAAAATAAAAATACCCGAAGCCACAGAAACTCCCGTGAGAAAGGTTCTCAGTTTATTCTTGGAGATTGCCTCAAATATTTCCTGCCAGCGTTCTATATTAAACATACGAAGAAGCTCTAACTTGTTCTACCATTTTATCATCGATGATCAGTCCGTCTTTCAAGACCACATTTCTTTTGCACATAGCGGCAATATCCGGCTCATGAGTTACTATCAAAATAGTTTTCCCTTCATCATTAATTCCTTGTATCAGCTCCATTACTTCATAGGAAGTTAGTGTATCCAATGCTCCTGTAGGCTCATCGGCCAATAGCACTTTTGGGTTTGAAGCTAAAGCTCTTGCAATTGCCACACGCTGTTTTTGTCCTCCGGAAAGTTCATTTGGTAAATGGTGTGAATGAGAAGCCAACCCTACTTTTTCAAGATATTTCATAGCGATCTCATTGCGTTCTTTCCTTTTTAGACCTTGATAATACAAAGGCAAAGCAACATTATCCAATGCGCTTTTGTAATTAATTAAATTGAAAGATTGAAAAACAAAACCAAGAAATTGGTTTCGGTATTTTGAAGCAAGAGTTTCATTTAATTTTTTGATAGGCACTTTGTCCAAAGTATAAAGCCCTGAATCAGCCTCATCCAGAATTCCTAAAATATTCAGCAATGTAGATTTTCCTGAACCTGATGACCCCATAATAGCAACCAATTCACCTTCTTCAATATTGAAATTAATTCCTTTTAGAACATGCAATTCTGTATGTCCCATTTTGTATGATTTATGTAAGTCTTTAATTTCAATCATGATTGCATATATTTTAAAAACAATAATAGTATCTTCTAAAAAAAATTAACAACAGAAAAAAGAAACTGCTTATCAATTCAATACATAAGACTTATTTCCGACAAAAATGTTACACCTTCATTTAAAAAATATATTTGTTTGGTTACATTTGCTATCAAAAAAACAGAACAAATGCTAAAATCTTTTTTATATCTAATTATTTTCACATCAATTCTATCAGTAACTACAGGCTGTTCTTCAACATCTCAAAAAATTGAAGCTTTAAAACCCGAACCAGACGACGCCGTACCATTAACATACACAAGCACTCCCTCGTTCATCAACCTGCCAGTTAATATAAAACTGAAAGACATTGAAAACCAAACCAATACCTTATTAAACGGCTTAATCTATGAAGACAACAGAATAGAAGATGACAATATTGAAATTAAAGTCTGGAAACAGGCTCCAATCACTATTGTCAATGACCATGGAAAAGAAGGCGAAAAAATAAGAACTGTTTTACCTCTAAAAGTTTGGGTAAAATACCGAATAGGAACAAAAACCATGGGGGTTGATTTATACAAAAATCAGGAATTCAATCTAAACGGAATAATCACGCTATTAAGCAGTGTAAATTTAAACAATTGGAAATTAAGCTCTAAAACAAATTTAAAATCTCTGGATTGGGTAGAGAGCCCGACAATGACTGTTTTTGGAAAAAATATGCCGGTTACCTACCTAATAAATCCTGCTGTAAGTCTTTTTAAATCCAAAATCGAAAAAAGCATTGATACAGCTATTGAAGAATCCATGGATTTCAAGCCAAATGTTATTGATGCTATTTCAAAAATAAGCACACCTTTTGAAATGAGCCAAGAATACAAAAGCTGGCTTAGAATTGTTCCTTTGGAAGTATATTCAACTAATGCCAAACTTAAAAATGATTCCTTTTTACTCAATATGGGAATGAAATGCAATATGGAAACCTTAATTGGTAAAAAGCCAGAATCAAAATTTGATGCCAACAAAATTGTATTAAAAGTTGTTGATAAAATTCCAGAACAGATTGCTGCCAATATAGCTGCGGTTTCTACTTATCAAGAAGCCTCGAGAGTAATGACAACAAATTTTGCTGGGCAGGAATTTGGTTCGGGAAGCAAAAAAGTAAAAGTTCAAAACGTAGCCATCTGGCACAAAGACGGCAAAATAGTAATCGCCTTAGATCTTTTGGGAGCCGTTAACGGAACTATTTATCTGAACGGAATTCCTCAATACAATGACACTACCAAGGAAATCTATTTTGACAAACTGGATTATGTTTTGGACACCAAAAGCAGACTGATGAAAACTGCAAACTGGCTGGCTCAAGGAATTATTCTGAAGAAAATGCAGGAAAGCTGCCGTTATTCTATCAAGCAAAATTTAGATGAAGCCAAACAAAGCATGGCAGCTTACTTAAAAAACTATTCTCCAATGCCTGGTGTTTTCGTTAACGGAAAAATGGATGACATTCAGTTTGAAAAAATTGAATTAACGAATCAGGCAATTATTGCTTTTATAAAAGTTAACGGAGCAATTAAAGTTTCGGTTGACGGACTGAAATAAAGTACGCAGTTTTCAGTTTTTAGTTGGCAGTAATAAAAAAGTCGGTGTCGAATAATAATATTCGACACCGACTTTTTTTATTGAAATTGCAATTGATTTTTGATATTGTAATAACCCTACTGTTTCTTCTTTTTCATTCTATAAACGTAATATCCCAGTGCCCCAACAAGTACATAAGGAATCACCATAAGATATACTATTCCATCATTTACAGCCGCCGCTTTAGCTTTATTTTCGTCACCAGACAAAGCGGCGCGACACATGGCGCATTGTGCATAGGATGAAATCCCAATAAAGAAAAAACAAATTCCAAAAAAGACAGTCTTTATTTTGGAATCTAGAATCTTGTTATTTACTTTTTTAAACATAATAAGGCGAAATCATTAAGTACACAATTACTCCAGTTACTGCAACGTATAACCAAATTGGAAAAGTAATTTTTGCAATTTTTTTATGCTTATCAAATTTCTCAGCTAAAGCACGAACATAAGTGATTAAAACTAATGGAATTATTGCAATTGATAAAACAATATGTGTTAACAGAATAAAGAAATACACATATTTCAAAACCCCTTCACCACCGTATTTGGTGGAATCAGCAGTCATATGATAAGCCACATACATTGCCAAAAAAGCGACAGAACATCCAATAGCCATCTTCATTAACAGCTCATGACGTTTTCTATTACCGTTTTTAATCGCAATAACTCCCAAAACCAAAAGTATTGCAGTTATACCATTTATCGTTGCATAAATAGGAGGCAAAAACGTTAATGGTTCAACATCAAATCCAAAATCTTTTAACTTCACTTTAAAAAGAACAGCTACTACAACAGGAATTGCAATTGATAACAGCACAATCCATTTATTATATTTTTGTTCTACAGTATTATTTTCCATTATTTGCTAATCTTATTTTTATTTATTCTTTCAGCAAAGCCTGAATGTCCTGCTGAATTTCTCTAACTCCTTTTTTCTCTAAACCATCATAATACAAAATAGGATTTCCATATTCATCCTTTCTGCATCTGATGTTGCCCTTCTTGTCAATCAAAGCAAAAAGTCCAGAATGTTCAAAACCGCCCTGTACTTTACTATTTTCACCAACATAAATATTGAAACCTTTATTTGATAAATTATAGATGTACTCTTTATCTCCTGTCAAGAAATTCCAATTAGCCGATTTAACACCCAGCAATTCGGCATGCTCTTTTAAAACAGCTGGAGTATCATGTGCCGGATCTATTGTAATGGAAACAATGCCAAAATTTGGATTTCCAAAAAAAGCATTCTGCAGCGTTACCATATTAGCATTCATTTTAGGGCAGATCGACGGACAGGTAGCAAAGAAAAATTCTAAAACATAAACTTTTCCTTTGTAAAACTCATTTGAAATTTTTACGTTGTCGTGATTTACAAGTTCGAATTTTGGAGCAGCTCCTATCGTTTCCAGTTTTTTATTAACTTGAGCAGCACTATTTACTTTATCCAAACGATCTCCTTGAACAATACCGTTATTTTGCACTCTATCAACAATTTTTGGAACAGCATATATTCCAAAAATCAAAATTATAAAAGAAATTCCTATGTAAGATTTATTTTTTAACATCTAATCTTTTTGTTGCGTTATGATTCTTTTTTAAAGCAGCCCGATATTCATAAAGAATAATTTTAAAATCGTCAAGCATGTCATTACTTAATTCGGCTGGATGAAAAGTACTGTAGCCCTCTTTGTAGTCTTTCTCTTCTTTTCTGCCTCTTAAATTTCTTTCTTTATCTACAATATAAACATTAGGAGTTCCCAAATCAGCATTAAGACTTCCTTTTAGTTTTAACTGACTATAAAACAATTTAATTTCTTCAGGAGTAGCAAAAACAAAGTGCCAGTTGCTCACGTCTGTAAAACTACCCAAAGCGCTTAGTACCGCTTTTACATCCTCTTCGGTTCCTAAAGGAGCCAAAACAACAAACTGTAAGTCGTTAAAATCGTGATAGCGCTGGTAAATTTTTTGATTTAAATTGAAATAATTCCCTCTGTTTTTAAGAATTTCAGTACCCGAGAAACCAAGAATTGTGATTTTATTATTCAAAGTTACTTTTTCTCCATTTAAGGATTTCCATTCTCCAAAATCAGAAATTTTTGAGGTAATTACAGGTAATTTAGTAAAGCTATTAACCCCTGAAGCAAAAAAAAGATAAGCTACAATAGGCAATACAAACAGCACAAAAAGAACAATATTTTTTTTCATTTAACTATTATAAAATTTATTGTATTAAAATAAAAAAAGGCATCCGCAAAGACGGATACCTTTTATATTGAATTAATATCTTGCTAAAAATTCCATTTTATAGTAGAATTTCTAAAAACCTCAAATACATAATCTCCCTCAGTCAAAAGAATAAAAAGTAAATAGCAAACTAGGAATATTAAAGGCCAAACAACTGCATTTTTCAATGAGCTTTTTTCTCCTTCCATGTGCATAAATGCCCATACAATTAAGTAAGCTTTAACTAATGTTAGTATAATAAATAACCAGTTTAATAAACTCATTGTTAAAAAGTTGTTCATGTATAAAAAGTCTGGCTTAACGATACCAAAACCAACCTCAACAATTGTGATTAAAGAAAGAAAACCAAAAACAGTCCAAATTCTTTTTGTGTTAGAAACATGTTCGTGTGACATAATAAATTAAATCTAAAATTAAACTAAATAGAAGAATGTGAATACAAATACCCAAACTAAATCAACAAAGTGCCAGTACAGCCCCACTTTTTCAACCATTTCGTAACTTCCTCTCTTTTCATAGGTTCCCACTAGAACATTAAAAAAGATGACGATATTGATAACTATACCTGAAAATACGTGAAAACCGTGAAAACCAGTAATGAAGAAAAAGAAATCAGCAAAAAGCTTGCTTCCATATTCATTGTGAGTTAAGTTAGCTCCTTCAATAACCAATTTAGCCTGATCCAAACGCAATAACGATTCTTCTCTAGTAAGAACAACTTTTTTCTTTTCCTTATTGATAGTTTCAATTCTAACTAAAACTTCAGGATGTGCTTTGAAACCAGCTTGAACCTCAGCTACAGTATAGGCTGGAATAGAAGATTCTGACATGAACCATTTTCCTTTATCTCTGGTTAACTGCTCTCTTTCAACTGGAAGTGTAGCAGCAAAATCTGCCAAAGCAACACGGTGTCCTTCTTTATCAACAAACTGCAGTAAACTGCCTCCTGTTGTTTCAACAGCACCATACTCTCCTTTGATAAAGTTTTTCCATTCCCAAGCTTGAGAACCAACGAAAATAAGACCTCCAATGATTGTTAAAAACATATAAAGGGCTACTTTATCTTTTTTCATCTGATGACCTGCATCAACAGCCAAAACCATTGTTACAGAAGAAAAGATCAAAATAAAAGTCATTAATGCCACATAATACATAGGTGCAGAAACACCATGTAAAAATGGAAAGTGGGTAAACACCTCATCAGCCAAAGGCCAAGTTTCAATAAATTTAAATCTAGAAAACCCGTAAGCAGCTAAAAATCCAGAAAATGTTAAGGCATCTGATACGATAAAAAACCACATCATCAATTTACCATAACTGGCTCCCATTGGCTCATTTCCGCCACCCCAAGTTTTTTCATTATTTGCAGTTGTAACTGTCGCTCCCATAAAAGTTATTCGTTAAAAAGTTCCCAAATTTACGTTTTTTTCTTATTTAAAGAAATATAAAAATAAAAATAAATAAACCCACAAGAAATCAAGAAAGTGCCAATACATTGCACCTAGTTCTATTCCAAGAGTTTGTGTTGAATTATATTTTTGTTTAAAATGATTATAAATAATAATCAGCAATGATATCATACCTCCTGCCAAGTGCAGTAAATGCATAATTACTACAATGTACAAAAATGTAGTAGTTATAGAACTTGCACTTCCTGTGAAATAATACCCATTTTCTACTATTTGCCCAAAACCAACAAACTGCAGTACTATAAAAGAAATCCCTAAAACCAGCGTAGTCAAAAGCAACAAAGAGGTCTTGCTTTGATCGTCTTTTTGAATCGCTTTTTTAGCCATGTGAAAAGTAATACTGCATCCTAAAATAGCAATAGTACTAAAATAAAAAGCAGAAGGTAATTGAAAATCCTTCAGCCAATCTGCTCTTGACTGACTTACCACATAGGCACTCGTGAGACCTGCAAACATCATTGTCATGCTCACCATAGCGAACAGTAAAATCAGTTTATACGATCTTGCCGTTCTTGATTTATAATCTTCGGCTGTCATTGTCGTTTCCATAATTATCTTAAAAATTTATCTACTATATATACTAATTGTAATAATGTTATGTACGAAACACTCACTAACATCAATGTCCGCGCTGCTTTTGCTGTTTTTATCTGATACAGACGTACTGCATAAAACAGCACCCAAAGTCCAAGAAGCAAAACTAAAAGCGCAGCAACAGGAGAAAGAAACAAACGCCCTGTGTATCCTAAAGCTGGCAACAGTGACGCAATAATTAACCAAACGCTGTATAAAATGATCTGAAGTGAAGTTCCTTTGTCTTTCTTCCCGGTAGGCAGCATGAAGAAACCTGCTTTTTCATAATCTTCATACAAAAACCAGCCGATTGCCCAAAAATGCGGAAACTGCCAGAAAAACTGAATTAAAAACAAAGTCCCTGCTTCTATTCCAAACTCATTAGTAGCAGCTACCCAGCCTAACATAAAAGGAATTGCCCCTGGAAAAGCACCAACAAAAACCGAAAGCGGTGTTACTGTTTTAAGCGGTGTATAAATGCTTGTATATAAAAAAATCGAAATTGCGCCAAACATAGCCGATTTTGGATTTATAGTGTAGAGCAATGCTACACCCAAAGCCGTAAGCAAGCTTGCTACTAGAAGTGCCAATCGGGGCGACATTCTTCCAGATGCAACAGGACGATTCTTGGTACGGTCCATCAAAGCATCTAAATCTTTTTCTATGACCTGATTGTAAGCATTGGAAGCACCAACCATACAATAGCCACCTACAGCTAGTTTCAATAAAACTAGCCAGCTAAAAGAATGCGTATCGCTAAAACCAAGAACATATCCGGCAATTGAAGAAAAAACAACACTAATAGCTAAACCAGCTTTTGTAATTGCCTTAAAATCAATATAAACAGATTTGAACGAAATAGGGTTTGATGTTGTACTCAATGCAGATAAAATTGGTGTATTTTGAAAACTGCTGCAAATATACAAATTAGATTCAAAAACGGCGTATCAATTAAACATTTGCAATGACAGTTATTTTTTTAATCGGTTTTTACGGCACAATTAGCAATGATTAATTTCATTTACAGTTAAAGCAAACTCAAAAAAGCAAAATATTTAACCGATGAAAAATTAATAATCAAAATACCAATTAAACACATCCGATCTAAATCCAACAGTAAACCAAGTAGTCTGTTCTTTAAAAACAGTAGCAGTATTTGTTGTCGGGTCAAAATTTCTAAATAAAAAATTACCAAAAAACTTGAAATTAGTAGCTGGGTTTACCAAATACCCTACTTGAACATCAGCAATAAAAATACTGGTTTTATTTCCCTGCCCTACTTTCACGCCAGTGTCAGCATATCTATTATCATCATAGTCTCTATAAATATTTCCCCCATAATTAGATTTAGCTCCTGAATCTGCAAAATCTAAACCGCGGGTACCTATAGTGAATTTCGAATTAGCATAAAAACGGTCTTTATTATAATATCCTAACAAAACCAATTCCTGAAAATTCCCTCCCCATTGATGACCCAAACTCTGGTTGTTATGTGCATAATTTGTAATTGGTTCACTATGCGAATACACATAAGGACGCACATGATTAAACTCCAGCTGTAATGTCAAATCATTAACATTAAAAGCTTTGAAATATTTCACCCCAAATTGATAGCCTAATTTATTCTTCCAACTTCCTTCTCCGGCAAAAATATCTCCAGTAGAAAACTCATCAACAAGAAGCTGCGCATAAAGATTCACCTGATTATTCCATTTATATTTTGAAGTCAATCCCAAAAGAGCATTACCGCTTTTAGAAGAAGAAGAAAACTCAACAGCACGATAAAATACAATTGGATTTACAAAATTAGCATCAAAACCTCTTCCATTAGTATTTGTCCAAACAACAGATTCAAAAAAACCTAAATTCAGTCTATTAGACACATTCCAGCTCAAATAATGATTTACAGCATATTTTGAAGCATACGTTTTGTCTACTGTAACTTCGGGACGCACATCCTTCAGCCACACATAATCAACTGTATATTTGATTTTCCAAAAATTTGCATTAATTTTAAAAAAAGGATACGGACTGGCTCCATCACTTAAAAACAAAGAACGATATCCGTCACCGATAAAATTTTTGCCATAACCCAGCTGCAGATCCAAAAACTTGGCGGCATTATATGAAATATTAGCATCGGCTAAAGGAAAATCATAAGAATCGGTTTTGAATTGTTTGGCAGTACCTATTCCTGGAATTATTGCAGGGTTTCCTCCAGATGGTTTTATAGAATTAGCATAAGTATTATAATAATCTGCAAAGCGTCCTTGGCTTTCATAAAAAGTTGTAGTAAAATTCAATCGAGACCCAAGCCCGCCTTTAAGATTAAGAGCTCTTGTATTTACATAAGTGTAATCAGTTTTACTCGGGTTAGAAATTCCGCCTTGAACATTAAATAAAAAATTCAAAGCAAACCAATAGTCTTCACCTTGAATTTCGGCTAAATTTTCATTCCACGTTTTTCGTCCCCACCAGCTCGTCTTATTCTTCATTAAACCAGCATTGACTTTTTTAAAATTATAATATTTTTCAACCTCCGAATAAGTGTATGGTTTTGAAGCTGTATGATTGTTACTTCCAACTTTATTCAATTCCTCATCAAATTCAGCATAATAACTGTGAGAAAAAGGAATATTTAAATGACTAGTAAATTGAGGATTATCAAAACGCTTATAAACAATACTGTCTAATTCTGTCAAACCTTGATTTATATTGATATTTTCCTTTTTGACTTTAGCTGTTGCTGCGATTTCCTCTGGAGATAATAATGGAATCGCAATATTTAGATTAAACTTCGAATAGGTTGGATTACCATTATAAGTTGGCGGATCAATAGTTGGAAAGTTACCAAAAACCCTTTTTGTTTCTGCAATTAGCTCTTCGTTATTTGAAGTTACGAATAACACCTTAAACTTCCCAGAGTCACTAACTTCAAAAAGAACTCTTAAAGTACCATTATATTGGTTCTGTTTTAATTTTTCAGGCACTTTAAAATTATGATAAGCTAATTGCTGTACTTCGTTAAAAAAGCAATTTTCCAAATCTTTTCCTTCTAAATTTTTACAATTTAAAAAAACAGGAAACCGTTCATCCAAAGTTTCAGATGTTTTACTATTTGGAGTTTGTGCATTTACAGCAAAAGCTGAATAAATTAAAAGAAAAGTTAGGGCTTTTTTAATCATTTTATTTTGTATCAAATCAATATTTTGAAGAGGTTTCTTCACCGTTTGCAATAGCTTTGGCTCCAGATGTTCCAATACGTTTTACTCCAAGTTCAATCATTTCTAAAGCTTCATCATAAGTCCTCACTCCTCCAGCGGCTTTAACAGGCAGAGGCGATGCGTTTTCAAGCATAATTTTAACAGAAGAAACTGTAGCACCATTAGGTAAATTATTCTCCGTTTTATAAAAACCCGTTGATGATTTTACAAAAACTGAGCTATACACTTCAGGTTTAAAATTAGTAATAACCACATTTTTAATCAATGCAGTTAGATCCGCAATTTGTTTATGATTGAGTGCAGCAACTTCAATAATCCATTTTACGGCTTTATTATTATCAAGCCCCAGCTGAGTTCCTTTTAAAATTTCATTTTTGACCAAATCAATTTTCCCAGCTTTAAATGCCTCATAATTACAAACGTAATCCAGCTCATCAGCACCGTTTTTAATGCATTCAAGAGCTTCCTCTATTTTTTTTTCTACAGAAGATGTTCCTTCCGGAAAATCAATAACAGTTCCGATTAAAACTTTTGAATTAGCTTCGGTAATCATTTTTTTGGCCAAAGCAACCCGTTCAGGACGAATCATTATGAGCTTAAATTCTTCGTCTATAGCTTCTTGAATAAATCCCTGAGCAATAGCTTCATTTTCAACTTCACTTAGACCCGCCTGACTATTTGTTTTCAAATAGGTAGAATCTAAATAATTTTTAATATCCATTTTCGAAATTTAAGAAATTAAAAGGCAAAATTACATTATTCGAATGGAATGACATCAAATAAGTCTCAACAGAAACAAAAAACCCACCGAAGTGGGATTTAATTTTTTAATATTGAATTTAAAATATTATATCTGATACAAATTACAATAGTAAAAACAGATAACATTGCTCCAAACAAATTAGCTACACCATCCCAAATATCTGCTTGTCGTGTTGTAGTCACTAATCCCTGCAATACCTCTATTACTATTCCGAATACAAACGAAAACACAAACGAAATCAATAAAGGTTTAAAAAAGGATTCAAATTTTAACTGCTTACGGAAAAATAAAAACCAGACAAAAGTAAACACAAAATAAAAAAATGCATGAATACATTTGTCTAAATTTGGAATATTAATCACCGGAACATCGCTTGATTGAATCAAACAAAGATAAGTAACGATTCCTGTCCATAATAAAGCAACTAAAAACAACAGATATTTAGGCACCTATAAGTTCTTTATATGCTTCATCCGAAAGCAACTCTTCTATTTCAGAAGGATTAGAAATTTTAATTTTAATCATCCATCCATCACCATAAGGATCTGCATTTACACTTTCAGGAGTACTTTCCAAAGCATCATTGAAAGCAATAATTTCACCAGATAATGGAAGAAATAAATCAGATACTGTTTTTACGGCTTCAACTGTACCAAAAACTTCATCTTTATCTAAAGTCTGATCCAATGTTTCAACCTCAACATATACAATATCTCCTAATTCTTTTTGTGCAAAATGTGTAATTCCTACTGTAGCAATATCGCCTTCAAGACTAACCCATTCGTGATCTTTTGTGTACTTTAAATTTGCTGGTATGCTCATAAAATTATAATTGATAATTAATAATTATTTTTTGCACAAATGTAACAATCTTATGTACAAAAATGGTTCTGATTTTAAAAATTAATTTCCAAAATTATAACGGAAAGTAAATCCTGATCTAATATTCGTTAAAGGAAATGAAGTCGAAATAACCGGTTTAGAAAAAGAGTGATTATAATAAAATATTATCGTCAAATTTTTACTCAAAGAATAATCGGCTGTAGTATTCAATGTCCATATATTTTGTCCGCCTCCCAATTGATTGTTGTCATAATCTAAATAACGAACAATGGTTTGACTGTCCCTATATGTCAAATCAGCTTTTATATTAATATCACTTTTTATAACACCCGTTGGGTTGTCTGCCAGTTTTGAAGAAAAAGTCACATCTTTTATTCTATATCCCAACCCCACTACATATTCTATACCATGCACTTCGGTTAGTAAATTATTATCGAAACTCATTGACAAAGCTCTGTCTTTATTGATCTGAGTTAACAGTTTAAACGAATTTTTTAATTCAAAATCAACACGTACGAGAGGATTAAACTGTTCTACCAAAGTAACATTAGACATAATAGTTGGGCTGTAAAAATTACCGCTGTCATCTTGTCCATTAGGATCTTTAGTATAATTAAAATTAGATCTAAAAGAATTAACTGTATAAGATGCTCTGTAATTTTGCTGCAAAGAGAATCTTTTAAAAGTTTTCTTAAAAAATTCATACCGCATTAATCCATTGTATTTAATTGCCCAATTGGGTATTGGAAAATTTCTAAAAATATCCAACGAAACATGATTCGCGCTATTTCCTGTATATGCAGCCAAAAAGGCTGGCAATAAGACGGTTTGACTATTTTTCCCAAATCCAACTGGATAGCCGTTATTTGCAAGGGTGGTTTTTCTATATGGATTGTTTGGATTTGCCGGGCTATCAATAGGCGCAGCATTATCTTCCGGAGGTAATGAATTAACATCATATCGCGGTATTGACTCTCCCTCATAACGTTCATTAGCTAATCGATCTGCCACAGCGAGCCTGTTATTTCTAAACATATCAAAAGCGGAAGATCTTGTCTCATTACTCGTTGAAAAGGAAGTCCCAATCAGTACTGTCGAAATAGAAAATATCCCATAAGTATAAGGTGATCTTGGATTATAGCGTCCATCTTCACCAACATCATACTGTTCCGAAAAATTTTCAGAATAAGAACGATCTGCCAATAAATCAATTTTAAGATCTGGAATTATCTCTAAATTAGCTGACCCTTTAAATATTTGACTATTTACGGTTGTGTAATTTTGATTAAACTCAGGATAAGTAGTTAACCAGCCTTTTTTGGCTGCTTCATAACGTACATCACTTTGACTTCCAAAAACAAAACCTAAAGTGGGTTTCGAAGACCCGAAAAAGCCAACGCTTGGTGTATATCCTGGCAAAACAGTTCCTTGATTCTCTGTAAATGTCAACTGAATGGTTTTTATACTTGTAAGCACCCCTTTTAATCCTTCAACAAATTGATTTTGGTTAATCTTTTTTAAAGGATCTTTCTTCACTATCTTTTCTCCTGGTTTTGGAGGTGCCACAGGCTTAGGTGCACTTATAGACACACCTTTGCCAATCCCTATATATTTGTACAGAGTTTCCATATTGAAAGTTGCATTCAAATTGCTCGACTTAGCATTTTGCACCGTATTTCCTAAGTTAATAAACTCATCACCTATAGGGACATTACTTAGCGCCGTAGAAGATTTTTGCCAGCTGTAATCACCTGTATAAGAATAATTCGCCTTTATAAAACCTAAAACAGGAATCTTATTCAACGGAATTTCATAATTTAAAATAAACTGTTGCATATGGAAATTGGCTGTTCCTGTATCCAGATAACCATCCCAAATAGTTACATTATCAATTGGCTCATCAAATTCGTCCAAATAATTTTTGACTAAATTTCTAGAAGCTGCCGTATAATTTATTTTTAAAGATTTTGTCAGATTAAAATTAAATCCATATTGGTAATTAAATCCAAAATTTCTTCTAAACAATGGTTCAAACCCAATTCCAATATCCTCAACCTGCCTGAACTGCTGTTCATTATTCTGCCTGATTACATTGGTGCTAAAAGTAACGCTTGAAGGCAAGTAGTTAAAATTAAGATCACTCAAAAACTTCCAATAACTGCTTTTCTTCATGAACTTCGTTTTTTGAAAAGGCTCTACCGGCTTTGACTGGAAAGCAAAAGCATAATCCAATGTGGTTCTGGACTGCTGATCAATATTTTTTTCTACTTCAAAATCATGGCGCGCTACTTCATTGTAATACTGCGAAAAAGTGAAATTTTCCACATCATAAGGCATCGGTTTTTTCTCTGCACTTCTTTCTTTTCGCACTCCAATTAAGTTGATGCTTTTTCTCTTAGTATAATCAATCGCCTGAGTCAGTTTAGCTTTTCTTTCTGCTTCAGTCTCTGCATTATCCAAAACTTGTTTCAGCTTAATATCTTCATAAAAAGGATCATATTCAGGCGTAATAATTTCTTCTCCTATCGAATAATTAAACGGCAGATTAACTCCCCATTTTTTAGGCAAAAACCTTCCTAAATTAATATTTGTTACAACATTATACTGCTGAATATCTTCTCTGCTTCTTTCATTTGGCCCCTGTTCAATTGTTCCAAAACCAAAGTTTTTTATGTTTCCTGTAAATGAAACTGTTGCTAAATCTGCAAAATTAGTATCGACATTTAACAAAGCTGCTATGCCGCCTTTGTTATCCATATCAGCCAAACGAAGCTCATTGAACCATACTTCACCCTTTATATCCTGATGAGGCTCATTACTTTTAAGCCCGATCATAATATTACGAATCAAACCTAAATTTGGGTTACCTTTTATACCCAAACGTAACTTATCATCTCCATCTCCTCCCTCTACATCAGGATCATCATCGGCATAATAAATTCCATCTGCTGGCAAACTAGACTTATCTTTTTTAAGATATTTTAATTTTAAATTCGTTAATGATGATAATGCCAAATCTATTTCATTTTCTGACGGCCACACTACGTCAGCACTTACACTACAATTACCATCAGGCTTAGTTACTTTTAGAGGAATCTCTACTTGATAAAAATCAGTGGAATAATCAGCTCCAATACGCAGGAAAGCAACCATCTGATTATCATTCAATTCTATTTCATCTTTTAAAGATTCAGCATGTACAAACATTTTAAGATTTTTATACTGGCGCATATCAATATTGAAATTTTTGAAAGCACCACGGCTATTTTCCGAAGACGACAAACTTTTCAGAGGTTTTAAACCACCTCCTGAAACTCGCATAGATAGTGATTGCTCATCCTGATTGATAACCGTATTATTATTGTACAATTGCTCTCTTTGAACACTTGGCGGACTTATATAATTAATAGGACATCTATTGGAATTTTCTTCAAGATTAATGGAAGATGTTTCGAAAATAACATCATCATCATCTACATTCAAATCATCAGGATTTAATGAATTTGCATATCGACGCCATTCTCCCCTTATCAAATCCAATGACCCGAAGCGCAAAGTCACTTGGTCCGTAAAATTAGTCATGAACATTCTCATAAATCGGATAGACCTATAATCAGTTATTGTTCCAATAGTGTTGTCTGGTATTGAAATAGGAATTTTAAATTGAATCCATCTTGCCTGCGTAGTCCCTCCATTTGGCAAATCGACTACAGTATTGCGCACATCCGAAATATATTTTTGACCTACATCCATATCCGGCTTGATGTCTATGCTGTATTCATAATAAGCATTTATGGTATTCATCGTATTGTCCCTGTTTACATCTTCTACATCCGGGATTGTTGAAGAGCCTCTATTAGGAGAACTAATATTTACATTTGAATTTCCTTCAACACCATTGTAATTTTTGTAGCGGTCCAAAACGCTTCCCGTAGTATTTAAATAATAAAGATAATCATCTCCTGCAGGATCAGATTCTCCAGCATAATTGTTGTATTTTGTTGCTTCCTGGCTTGAAGGAAGTCCGTCCAATCCAATATCCTGATTGGTACGATTGCTTTCATTATTATCAAAAGCATAGATTAATGACTGAGAAGCCGGCGCATTACCCCATGTTGGCTGGGGATTCACCAGAACCTGATCTGGACCAAAGCCGTTCTCATATACTTTTCTGTCATCTTTCAAAACATCTTCTGAAATTTCTCCAAGATTAAAATAGATTTTTCCCATGTTCGATTTTGGAGTACCTCCTTGGCCTACATAAGGATCCATAACCCAAAACTGAATATACTCTACATTACTTTGCTCAAAATTTGTAGAACTTAATGATCTCACAATTCCTCCAAAATTTTCATTTGGATTATCAGAAACACTCGATGAATTATTATAAGGACCGCGGTCTTTTGGATAATAACTCATATCCAGCGTATTTACTACTAAGGATTGGCCTTGAACAATATCCGTCAATGGATACAATTCTTCACTATAAACCCTTCTTGTTGAATTCAGCGACAAATCATCATTTGTTACTCCGGATGGTTTTGAAGTATAAAAAACAGGATCTATAGAATACCAAGACAATTTGGCTCTTTTAAAACCAGAATCAAGTCCTTCTACTTTACTATTAAAGTTATAAGTGCTTTTATCATTATCCTCTGGTGTAGAAGATAAAGTCCAAGCATATGGAGAACGTAAGTCTATTGACGACTGAGAACTTTCAAAATCATCAACATATATAGTAGATTCGCCTTGAAACTTGTCACCATCAGACGCATTTGGCATCAAATAAGCAACCTCACCGCTTACTGCAATTGACGAAGGAGCATCTGTATCTATATTAGGCAGCTTATTAACTAAACGGGTGAAAAATGGAACCTCCGAAGAATAATTTCCGTGCAGTCCAAAAATACTGTTATTAACAGATTCTTGACCATAGCTGGATTTTTGAGTAAATGGCTTCTCTTTCATATTCAAGAAAGTTGCTCCAACCATAAAATTCTCAGAAATTAAATGATCAACATTCACACCAAAAAACCTTCTGGTCTGCTGTCCAAAAACAGAGTTGTTTTCTAACGAAATTTCAACTGGAGTGCTCGAAGCCTGTAATGAAGGATCAAGAATCTGAACTTTTCCTAATTGATAATTAACGCTATAATCTACTCCCTCTACAAGAACCCTGCCTGCTGCCGTAACTCTTACAGAACCTAATGGGACATTGAAAGCACCAATTGGAATTCCATCACTGGCAACAGATTTATACTTTCCGCGCAAAAGAAATTTATTCAGCTCTGGGTATTGTATTGCTTTGGCTTGCGTAACCCTATACATATATGGGTTTACATATTTTTTTTGATTATCATTATAGGTTGATACATCGTCATAATTTTCAGCGGGGTTATCGGTTCTCAATTTAGAAAACAATAATTCCCCAAAAGGTTCTTTAGTTGTAAAAATCAATCTTCCGTTTTGACTATCAACGGTCATACCCGGGATAAAATCAAAAAAACCGTCTCCTCCTGCCTGCGGATCATTATTATAATTCAGCTTGTCTACATCAAAGACTTTTAACAAAGTAGTATTATCAATCGTGATTTTAGGATCTGGGTTTGGCGGAAATTTAGGACCTGTAACAGATGTTATATAATTTAATGCCGATGGATTCTTGTATAAAATATTTAATCTAAAATCTTCCTGTTGCAGCTGATAAGCTCCCTGTATCTGATAAATATTTTTCATCATCAGATTCCAAACCGGATTGGTAACATTTGTCAAACTGCTTTTTAACATTTTCAAAATTAAAGTTTGAGAAATAACCGTCTGATTAGAAGATTGATTTCCTCCAACAACAGTTGCCTCAACACCATCATTTCCAAATTCCCCTACTTGATACACTTTATCACCTATCGAATACTGATAAGCAACAGCTAAAATTTCGTCATTACCTAATCGCTGCTGTAAGGAGATATAACCTAATTGCGCATTAAAAGTATATTCATTTGGCAATAACTTTCTGGCGTTTTCTAATTTTGAATAATCCTGTCCTTCATTTACATCTATTGATGGCGAAAATCCGGAACTTGCAGTTACAATTTCACGAATATCATTAGTCAAATAACCTGAATTAGTCTTGATTAAAGCTGGGTCATAAAGATTATTTTTATTGTCTGATGGATACGTTTTTTTTAATCCTGGCTGATCAACAAAAAAACCAGGAGGAATAGGGTTTAACACTACTATCTCATTTTGCTTTCCAATTATTGGATTACCTTCCTCGTCTGCTAACTCACCCTCACCTAAATCCTGCAGCGCAATAATATTTCTTAAATTATTACTTGTCGTATTTACCCTATTCTGTTTATTGGTTACCCAAACTTCCAGCCTTGTAATTTGAACCCTAGAACTAATCAAGGGATAGCTTTTTAAAGAGGCATCATATTTATCTCTAAAGTATTGAGACAAGAAAAAGTGTCTGTCATTGTCATAATCTAAACCATACATTTCAAATTCCTGTATTGTTCCTCCACCTTGTGCTGTAACACTTTTGGCTTGAGATTTTTGTTCAGAGAAAACGCCTGTTACCGTAGTTTTACCAAACTGCAATTCGGTTTTTACCCCAAATAAACTTTGAGCTCCTTGAATTAAAGTACTATTCAAAGGCATGCTTACATTACCAACCTCAATTTTCCGGACAATATCATCATCAGCAGGAGTATATTCCAGTTTCAATAAATTTTGAAAAGCAAACGTGGATTGGGTGTCAAAATTAGCATTTACTTGAAGTCTGGTTCCTACTTTCCCCAGCAGACTCATACTTATCCGCTGATTAAAATCAAAGGAAGTGTTGGTACGATTTCGAGGTGAAAATGCTGGATTATCCTGTTTGGTATATAATAATCCTAAATCTACTTCAATGGATCCTGTTGGTTTTACATCAATAGTATTACTTCCGAAAATAGATTCAAAGAGTCCAGATTTTATGTAATATCTAGGTAATAAATCTTTTTTAGCATCATCACTCCCTTTTTTATTTCCATCAATAGCATCTAATTTTTGATTAAAATATTGGCTCATTGATTCTTTCAGCCTCAATTTTTCGTACTCAGCTGGAGTTAAAACAATGGGATAATTTATATTAAAATCATCTACCGAATTGGTATATACGTAAGTGTTAGTAACAGGATCATAAGTATAAGCAGATAATATACTTTGAGGATTTGCCATTTGAATCTCGCCGACATCATATCCTTTTTTTATAGTATCCTGAACAGCATCTTGCACTTGAGCCTGAGACACAAAGCCACAAAGAAAAATCAGCAAAAAAAAGTAGATTTTATGCATATCGATTAGGCTGGTAAATGACCTCTTATAAATTTTTTAAAGCTTTTTTAATTATAGTTTCCACAGTCGCTTCTGGATCTTCTTTGATGATTTTTTCAATAATTTTTTCAGAAGTCTTCCTAACAAAACCAAGAACTTCTAGTGCAGATAACGCTTCATCTTTATTAGTATTGCTTTGTGACATAGAAACTTCATCCAAATCATAAAGTTTTAACACTTTCTCCTTTAAATCAAGGATTACTCTTTGCGCTGTTTTACTGCCAATCCCTTTTATTTTTTGAATAGTTACCACATCACCTGAGGCAATTGCATTGATAATCTGTTTGGGTTCCAAAGAAGAAAGCATAGTACGGGCAATCCCAGCACCAATACCCGAAACTGACAATAACATTTTGAAAATTTCTCTTTCAGATTTTTCAACAAAACCAAACAAAGTATGTGCGTCCTCCTTTATTTGGACATACGTAAACAGCTTAATAGAATCAGTATTAGGCAATAAAGAATAAGTATGCAGAGAAATATTTACATGATACCCGACACCGCTACAATCAATCACTACTTCGGTAGGGTTTTTTTCTACTAATTTTCCTTGTAAATGTGCTATCATAAAATAAATTATCTATTCAAATATAATGAAATTTGAGATTAAAAGACAAATGTTCTGCAGATATTAGGCCATACTTTTAGGTATAAACTAACACAGATCATTTTAATCTTAAAATCTCAAATTTTAATCTTTGGGTATTTTGTTTCTATTTTCCTTGTAATCTCATGCTTTTTTCTTGGGCATCAATAACTGCAATTGCAGCCATATTTACCATCTCTTCAACGCTGGCTCCCAACTGAAAAACATGGACTGGATGTTTCATTCCCATCATAATTGGCCCTATTGACCCAACCTTATTTAGTTCTTTCATCAATTTATAAGTAATGTTAGCTGACTCAAGATTTGGAAAAACCAAAGTATTTACTTTTTTTCCTGCTAGTTTAGAAAAGGGAAATTTAGCAGATAACATATCAGGATTCAGAGCGAAATCAGCCTGAACTTCTCCGTCAACAATAATCTCTGGGTGATGTTCATGTAAATAAGCCACCGCTTCTTTTACTTTTGAAGCACTTGGATTCCCAGAAGAACCAAAATTAGAATAAGACACCATTGCAATTACAGGTTCAATACCAAACATTTTTGCCGCATTAGCGGTCATAACAGCAATTTTCGCCAATTCTTCTGCAGTTGGATTTACATTAATTGCAGTATCCGATAAAAACATTGGCCCCCTGCTTGTCATCATTATATTAGTAGTAGCTACCAATGAAACATTAGGAGCTTTTCCAATTATTTGCAACAAAGGTTTAACCACCGAAGGATAACTTCTGGAATGTCCTGAAACCATTGCATCTGCCTCTCCGGTATTTACCATCATAGCAGCAAAATAGTTTCGCTCTCTCATGAACTTTTCAGAATCATAAAGCGAAACGCCGTTTCTTTTTCTAGACTCCCATAGCGCAGTAGCATATCTAGTTCTTCTTTCTTGTTCTTCGTCAAGTTTTGGATCTATAATCTGCAAATCAGCATCAAAGCCTAATTCTGCTTTTAATTCTAGTATAATTTCTTTATTTCCTAATAAAACAGGAAAACCAATACCCTCTTCATAAACGATTTGTGCTGCTTTTAAAACATCTAATTGTTCCGCTTCTGCAAAAACAACTCTTTTTGGATCCGTTTTAGCTCTATTGGTAATCAAACGAATCATTTTATTATCGTTCCCAAGACGTTCTAATAATTCCTCTTTGTACTTATCCCAATCTGTTATTGGATTCAGTGCAACCCCCGATTCCATAGCCGCTTTTGCAACAGCAGGAGCAACCTCAGATATCAATCTTGGATCAAAAGGCTTTGGAATAATATACTCTCTTCCAAAAACAAGTTTTGTAGCTCCATAAGCGATATTCACCTGCTCAGGAACATTCTCTTTTGCAAGAGCAGCAAGAGATTTTACAGCGGCCATTTTCATTTCCTCATTTATCTTTGTAGCACGAACATCTAACGCTCCTCTAAAAATGTATGGAAATCCAAGAACATTATTAACTTGATTAGGATGATCTGATCGTCCTGTTGCCATAATTACATCCTTACGGGTAGAAATAGCAAGATCATAAGCAATTTCAGGATTTGGATTAGCCATGGCAAAAACAATTGGATTGTCTGCCATCGACAATAACATTTCAGCGGACATAACATCTGCAGTTGACAATCCCAAGAAAACATCTGCTCCTTTTAATGCTTCTTCAAGACTTACAGAAGCACCATCGACAGCGTAATTTAGCTGTAAATTAGACAAATTTGGATTGTCCTTTGTTAAAAGACCTTTGCTATTGAACATTAAAATATTCTCTTTTTTCAATCCCAATAAAACATACAAATCGGCACATGCAATAGCTGCAGATCCTGCACCCGAGACAACCATTTTTACATCTTCGGCTTTTTTATCAGCCAATTCTAATGCATTAATCAAAGCAGCTGAAGATATAATAGCGGTTCCATGCTGATCATCGTGCATCACAGGAATATTAAGTTCTTCAACTAATCTGCGTTCTATCTCAAAAGATTCCGGAGCTTTGATATCCTCTAAATTAATACCTCCAAATGTTGGCGCAATATTTTTTACTGTCTGGATAAATTCTTCCACATTTTCGGTACCAATTTCGATATCAAACACATCGATGTCCGCAAATATTTTAAACAGCAACCCTTTTCCTTCCATTACTGGTTTTGATGCTTCCGGACCAATATTACCAAGGCCCAAAACAGCTGTTCCGTTTGAGATTACAGCTACTAAATTTCCTTTTGCTGTATATTTATAAACATTATTAATGTCTTTAGCGATTTCCAAACACGGTTCTGCAACCCCTGGAGAGTAAGCCAAAGATAAATCTCTTTGTGTTGCATATTTTTTGGTAGGGACTACTTGTATTTTTCCTGGAGTAGGTTTAGCGTGATACAATAACGCTTCACTTCTTTTACTATTATTGTCCATTTTTATTTTTTTATCAAGTAACAAAGATAAACCTCTTGCTTCAAAACAGAAGCTTTTAAACCATTCTTTTATTTATTTTGAGTAATTTATAACTAAAAAAAATAGCTACACAGAATGTAGCTATTTTATAAAATCCCTATTTAATTGTTACTGTGAAATATACGAATCCAGATGCTTAATTGTTTCTTTTTGGACTTCAATTATGGATTTTACAACATCTCCAATAGAGACAAGTCCAATTATAACATCATTTTCAATCACTGGTAAATGTCTTATTCTTTTTCCACTCATTAATCCCATGCAGTATTCCAAATTATCTGAAGGCTTAACAGTTATTACTTCACTCTCCATGATTTCACTCACCGGCGTTTTTTTAGAAGACTTATCTTTTAAAACAATTTTTCTTGCATAATCCCTTTCCGATAAAATTCCTTTTAAAACTCCATTGTCAATTACAAGAATTGCACCTATATTTTTTTCTCCCATAACTCTTAAAGCTTCGAATACGGTAAAAGTCGAAACAATAGAATATACCTCTGCTCCTTTTGTTGTTAATATCTGATTTACAGTCATAATGAATAAATTTTAGAACTTTAAAATTAGAAAAAAAAGATATACAAAAATTAAAAAATTAAAATTTAATCTTCTAAAACAAAATTTTCATTTGAAATAAAATCCGAATTCGTAATTAAAAAAAATATCAGTACTATTAATTATTCAAGAAAAAGAGTATTTCTCTTTAAACCATGGAATTTTGATCTTTTAAGAGGAGAATCTTTAAACACCTTTTTGAAGGTTTCTTCGGTAATTTCTATCCAATCTTTTTTGGACATTGAAAGCAGTTCGGGATTAGCTCTCAACAATGGCTCATCATGTGGTTTCGAAAAACGGTTCCAAGGACAAACATCCTGACAGACATCACACCCAAAAGCCCAATCTGCAAATTTGCCTTTCATCTCTGTTGGGATATTTTCCTTTAGTTCAATAGTGAAGTATGAAATGCATTTGCTGCCGTCAACAACATACGGAGCAACTATAGCATTTGTTGGACAAGCATCAAGACAAGCTGTACAGGAACCGCAATGATCAGTAACGGCATGATCATACTCTAAGTCGAGATCAATAATAAGTTCAGCTATGAAATAAAAAGAACCTACTTTTTGAGTTAACAGATTGCTGTTTTTTCCAATCCATCCTAAACCGCTTTTGGCAGCCCAAGCTTTATCCAAAACTGGTGCTGAATCAACGAAGGCACGGCCTGAAACCTCGCCAATATTCTGTTGAATTGAAAACAGAAATTCATTAAGTTTTTCTTTGATTACAAAATGATAATCCTGCCCATAAGCATACTTCGAGATTTTGTAGGAATCAGGATTTTGAGTTTCTGAAGGATAATAATTCAATAAAAGCGAAACCACACTTTTTGCATCATCTACCAATAAAGTAGGATCCAAACGCTTGTCAAAGTTATTTGCCATGTAAGCCATTTGTCCATTATAATTTTTATTAAGCCAGTTTTCTAAACGTGGTGCTTCTTGCTCAAGAAAACCTGCTTTTGAGATGCCACAGGACAAAAAACCGAGGCGCTTGGCTTCGGACTTTATAAATTGCGTATATTTTGACTTATTGTTTATAACTTTGTGTTTAAAAAAAATCTTGTTTAACTAAAATCCTGACTCTTATTGCTTCGCCAGTTTCTTTCTCTTGACGGAACGGCATTCTTTTCCTGAATTCCTATAAGGAGAAAAAGATAGTTACTAGAAACAGCTCCTTACAATTAGAACAAGCCTCCTTGAATATTGGCTTTAATTTTTCCTAAATGTTTATAAGCTTTCTCAGTTACTTCACGACCTCTTGGCGTTCGCATAATAAAACCTTCCTGAATTAAAAACGGCTCATAAACTTCTTCGATGGTTTCACTACTTTCGGAAACAGCAGTTGCCAAAGTTGACAGACCAACAGGCCCCCCTTTGAACTTATCGATGATGGTATTTAGAATTTTATTATCCATCTCATCCAAACCGTGAGCATCAACATTAAGTGCTTTTAAGGCATATCGAGCTATTTCAATATCAATACTTCCGTTACCTTTGATTTGGGCAAAATCACGTACGCGTCGTAACAAAGCATTAGCAATACGAGGAGTTCCTCTGCTTCTGCCAGCAATTTCAATTGCTGCTTCCATCGTGATAGGCATTTTGAAAATCATGGAGCTGCGTTCTACAATAGTTGTCAAAAGCTCTGTTGTATAATATTGAAGTCTTGAAGAAATACCGAAACGAGCCCGCATTGGAGCAGTCAAAAGACCAGATCGTGTTGTAGCTCCAATAAGCGTAAAAGGGTTCAGATTAATTTGTACTGTTCTTGCATTAGGCCCCGACTCAATCATGATGTCTATCTTGAAATCCTCCATCGCTGAATATAAATACTCCTCAACTATCGGACTTAAACGGTGTATCTCATCTATAAACAACACATCACGCTCTTCAAGATTTGTCAGCAATCCAGCTAAATCTCCCGGTTTATCCAAAACAGGTCCAGAGGTAATTTTGATTCCAACTCCAAGTTCATTTGCTAAAATATTAGCCAATGTAGTTTTACCTAAACCTGGAGGCCCATGAAAAAGCGTATGATCCAAAGCTTCATTACGCTGATTAGCTGCTGCGACAAAAACTTTAAGATTGTCCAACACCTGATCTTGACCCGCAAAATCATCAAAAGATAATGGCCTTAATCTTTTCTCAAAATCAAGTTCTTCCGCGCCAAAATTATTATTCGTAGGATCTAAATTCTCATTCATTCGATAAAGATAAAAAAAGTAATCATTGCAATAAAAAAAATGCCTCTCATTAATGAAAGGCATTTATATATTTTTTTGAAATTCTAGTGATGTAAAACTACTTCTCCTTCTTTCATTGGAACAGTTTGAGGTACAAAATCCTCTTCATGTCCAGGATTACTGTAGTCATAAGGCCAACGGTGAACTTCCGGAATTTCTCCTGGCCAGTTTCCGTGGATATGCTCTACTGGAGTAGTCCATTCTAAAGTATTAGATTTCCATGGATTTTGAACAGATTTTTTACCATAAAAAATACTAACGAAGAAATTGTATAAGAAGACTAATTGAAATGCTCCACCAATTAAAGCAAAAGTTGTAATCAATACGTTTACGTTCTGCAAATCATCAAACAATGGAAAATTAGTGTTTGTATAATAACGTCTTGGTAAACCAGCTAATCCAATAAAGTGCATTGGGAAAAATACACCATAAGCACAAACTGCTGTTACCCAAAAGTGAACATAACCTAAGTTTTTATTCAACATTCTACCAAACATTTTTGGAAACCAGTGGTAAACACCAGCAAACATTCCGTAAAGTGCAGATATACCCATTACCAAGTGAAAGTGAGCTACAACAAAATAAGTATCGTGAACATTAATATCTAATGTACTGTCTCCCAAAATAATTCCAGTCAAACCTCCTGTAATGAAAGTTGAAACCAAACCAATAGAAAACAACATCGCAGGATTCATTTGAAGATTTCCTTTCCAAAGTGTTGTAATATAGTTGAAAGCTTTAACCGCAGACGGTATTGCAATCAATAATGTTGTAAAGGTAAATACAGATCCTAAGAACGGATTCATACCCGAAATAAACATATGGTGACCCCAAACAATCGTTGATAAAAATGCAATTGCAATAATTGACATAATCATCGCTCTGTAACCAAAAATTGGTTTGCGAGAGTTTGTCGCAATAATTTCAGATGTAATACCTAAAGCAGGTAAGATTACAATATAAACTTCCGGGTGACCCAAGAACCAAAACAAGTGTTCGAAAAGTACTGGAGAACCACCTTGGTAATGCAACACTTCACCAGCTATATAGATATCAGAAAGGAAAAAAGATGTACCGAAACTTCTATCAAAAATCAATAACAATGCAGCTGATAATAATACTGGAAAAGATATAATACCAATAATTGCAGTTACAAAGAAAGCCCATATAGTGAGAGGCATTCTTGTCATTGACATCCCTTTTGTTCTTAAGTTAATAACCGTAACAACATAATTCAAAGACCCCATTAATGAAGATGCTATGAAAATTGCCATAGAAACTAACCATAAAGTCATACCTAATCCTGATCCAGGAATAGCCTGTGGCAAAGCACTTAAAGGGGGGTAAATTGTCCAACCTGCTGAGGCAGGTCCAGCTTCGACAAAAAGAGAACAAATCATGATTACACTTGATAAAAAGAATAACCAATACGATATCATATTCATAAAACCAGAAGCCATATCTCGAGCACCAATCTGAAGCGGTATCAATAAATTACTAAAGGTCCCGCTTAAACCAGCAGTTAATACAAAGAAAACCATTATGGTACCATGTATAGTAACTAAGGCCAAATAAATATCATTTGCCATAACACCATTAGGTGCAAATTTATCACCTAACAAAATATTAAAAATCTTGAAAGACTCTTCTGGCCAAGCCAATTGCATTCTAAATAGCAAAGACATACTTATACCGATAACACCCATTATGATACCAGTTAACAAATATTGCTTAGCAATCATTTTATGATCAATACTAAAAATATATTTAGTAATGAAAGTGTCTTTATGGTGGTGTTCGTGTTCGTGATCGTGATCGTGACCTTCTGCTGACATATATTTATACTTTAAATTTTCTTAATAATTATTTCATAGCTATTTTAACAACAGCTGCAGTATCTTTAGCAACAGCTGAATCTTTTGCTGAAGAAGCATCTGGCGTAGCTGGTTCAGCTTTAGAAGCTTTTACTTCGGCAACTAGAGCAGTTTTTTCACTCAACCATTTTTTATAATCTTCAGGAGTATCAACTACAACTTTCATTTGCATATTATAGTGAGAAGATCCACAAATTTTATTACACAATAATAAATATTCAAAAGTATAAGGATCTAATCCTGACTCTCCTTTAGCAACTAATTCTACACTTTTCTTAGCTCTGATTGCATTAATATTTGCAACTTTTTCAACCATATAAGGTAAAGCTTGATATTCAGAAGTTGTATAAATTGGAGTAAAAGCAAACTCAGTAACCATACCTGGTACACAGTTCATCTGAGCTCTAAAATAAGGAAAGTATGCTGAATGCAGTACGTCTTGAGATCTCATTTTGAAGTGTATTTTTTTTCCTTTAGGAATATGTAATTCTGAAACCACAATATCATCTTGAGCATAAGGATCAGACAAATCAACTCCAAGAGTATTAACTCCTTCAATTAATCTAACATTTGCTTTACCTAAAACATTATCAGCACCTGCATATCTAGCAGTCCATTTAAATTGTTGAGCATATAATTCAACAACTATCGTGTCGTCTTCTTCATCAATAAACATAATGTTTGTCCAAGCATATAGACCATAAAGAATTAATCCCGCTAAAACAACTGCTGGAATAACACTCCAAATTGCTTCCAATTTATTGTTGTCTGCAAAATACAAGGCTCTTTTATCCTTATTACCTCTGTATTTGAAAGCAAAGTAATGCAATAAAACCTGAGTTATAGCCTGAACTACAAAAATCAAAACCCAAGTAATATTCATTAGACTGTCAATCAAGGCACCGTGATCTGATGCTGGTGTATGAAGAACCAAAGGCCCCCATGTATAAACACCGTATATTGTAAATATATAGATAAAGGCTAAAAAACCAAACATCAAATATCCCTGTACATTATTATCGTCATCGTTTGCAACCTGCGAATTGTCCGAAGTCGATGCAACTTGCGTTAAATCGAATATCTTCGTCAATTGCCAAACAGCAACAGCCAATAAAACTAAAACTATAATTACCAACAAACTTGTCATCTGTTTATCTCTTTAAATATTAATAATGAAAATGTTTACTTTCTTCAATGAAAGGATTTCTTTTTGCTAACAAAGGAGCTTTAGTTAATGCTGAGAATACAACAAAAATAAATAATCCAAGGAAGAATAAAACGGATGCAATTTCTGGAACACCAATAAACCAACTACTTCCAACAGTACCCGGCATAATCATATTAAAAAAGTCAATATAGTGACCTAACAATATAACAATACCAGCCATAACCAAAATCCAAGTAATTCGTTTGAAATCAGTGTTAATTAAAATTAAGACTGGGAATAAGAAATTCATAACAACTGCACCAAAGAAAGGCAAGTTATATTCTTGAATTCTTGTTATAAAATAAGTAATCTCTTCAGGAATATTAGCATACCAAATCAACATAAATTGAGAAAACCATAAGTAAGTCCAAAATACGCTGATACCAAACATAAATTTAGCTAAATCATGAATATGGCTTGAATTTACATTCTCTAAATATCCTCTTGATTTTAAGTAAACAGTTACCATACAAATCATAGTAATACCGCTTACAAAGAAACTTGCAAATACATACCACCCAAACAAAGTACTGAACCAGTGTGGATCAATAGACATAATCCAATCCCAAGACATAATAGATTCAGTAACGATGAAGAATACTAAAAATCCAGCAGAATAGTTAAAATTCTTTTTGTAGAAACTATTGTCATTTGATTCATCTTGAGCCAAACAATTTTTTCTTGAAAAATAACGATATGCATTCCATCCTGCTAAAAATATAGCCGCTCTAACAATCCAGAAAGGAAAATTCAAGAAACCAGATTTTGTCTGAATAAGTTCGTCGTGTTTTACAACTTCAGGATCTAACCAAATAAACAAATGGTTTAAGTGTAGTCCGCAAAGTACCAAAAAGATGAAAAATATCACTGAACCTACTGGCAAGTAAGCAGTAATCCCCTGCATAACTCTAAACAAAACTGGAGACCAACCTGCTTGTGCAACTTGTTGAATAGCGTAAAAAGCCAAAGTCCCCAAAGAAAGCAACATAAAGAAAATACAAGCTACATAAAATGCCGCCCATGGCTTATTGCTTAATTGATGAAACACATGCTCTAAATGTTCTTGGTGTTCAGTATCAGCTTTTACATCATGCTTTCCAGCCTCTGCTTTACCATGCTCTGGTGCCACAGCTTCATGAGCACTTTCAGAACCATGTGCAGATGAAACTGCTTCATGATTCCCTTCACCGTGACCTCCATGAGAGTCAGCAGCAAGAAGAGCTTCTACTTCTTGAATATTTTTTGGTGCAGTCAAAAAACCATATCCAATTCCCAAAATGCCCACAGCCATTAAGACGAAAGAAAAAGTTTTTAATTTACTTGAAAATGTATACATATCTATTACGATCAGTTTGTTCAACAATTATTATTGTGCTTTTAGTTTAAGAACATAGTCAGCAACTAACCAACGTTCGTGAGCACTCATTTGATTAGCATGCGAACCCATGGCATTCAAACCATAAGTTTCCACATAAAAAATACTTCCTTCAGTAATGTCTCTGTCTTTGTAATTAGGAACACCAAGAAATTTTTCTCTTTCGACTAATTTTCCTTTACCATCACCTGCCTCACCGTGACAGCTAATGCAATATATTTCATAAAGTTCTTTTCCTTTGTCAGAACCTCTATCTAATGAATCTAAAGGAGATTTTAAATTAGCCTTAGACAAAGCATATCCTTCTGGAGAATTTTCGTATTCGAATGGCTCAAAACCTCTATTTATTGAACCAACAGCTGGAAGCTGCGCTTCTTGACCATTTTTAAATACATCAACTGGAGCAGTAGCATAAGTTTCAGCACTTACAGCTTCATACATATTTGGAAAATATTGATAATTCGGCTTATCCTTATTAAAACAAGATGAAACCGTTATCATTAAACCCAGTACAAGTGTTATTTTATATAAACTTTTCATATCTACAATTAATGCTTTTCAATTACTTTAACTTCTACCGCACCTGTTCCTTCAAAGAAAGAAACTAGTTCTTCTTCATTATTATTAATCGCTACTTCCATCAAAAAGTGATCATCAGTAGTTCTTACATCAGGATTTTCAGCTTCTTTAAATGGCCACAATCTACTTCTCATATAAAAAGTAATAACCATTAAGTGAGCAGCAAAAAAAACTGTTTCTTCAAACATAATAGGCACGAAAGCCGGCATATTATCGATATAGCTAAAACTTGGTTTTCCACCAATATCTTGAGGCCAATCTTGAATCATGATATAATTCATCATCCAAGTTCCAAAGGACAAACCACACAAACCATAGATAAAAGCACATATCGCTAAACGTGTAGGTGCAAGACCCATTGCTTTGTCCAATCCGTGAACTGGAAAAGGCGTAAATACTTCTTCAATATGGTGATGAGCTGCACGTGTCTTTTTTACAGCATCCATCAAAATATCATCGTCATTATAAATGGCGTATATAACTTTATTACTCATGATGTGAATGTTTATTAGCTTCTCTTTCTTTTATATATTTTTCTCCTGTAGCTTTTAATATTGTTTTAACCTCGGCTTGAGCAATTACAGGGAATGTTCTTGCATACAATAAGAATAACACAAAGAAGAAACCTATTGTTCCGATAAAAATTCCAATATCAACAAATGTTGGAGAGAACATAGTCCATGAAGATGGTAGATAATCTCTATGTAATGAAGTCACGATGATTACAAATCTTTCAAACCACATTCCAATGTTTACTACAATTGAAATAACAAAAGAAAACATAATACTAGTTCTTAATTTTTTGAACCACATGAATTGCGGAGAGAAAACGTTACAAGTCATCATAGCCCAGTATGCCCACCAGTAAGGTCCAGTAGCTCTGTTCAAGAAAGCGTATTGTTCATATTCTACTCCAGAATACCAAGCAATAAACAACTCAGTAATATAAGCAACCCCTACGATAGAACCTGTAATCATGATTACAATGTTCATCAATTCGATATGCTGAATAGTAATGTAAGCTTCAAGATTAATAACTTTTCTCATAATGATAAGCAAAGTATTTACCATTGCAAATCCTGAGAAAACCGCTCCAGCAACAAAGTATGGAGGAAAAATTGTAGTATGCCATCCTGGAATAACAGAAGTAGCAAAGTCCATCGATACAATGGTATGCACAGAAAGTACAAGAGGAGTCGCTAAACCTGCAAGAACCAATGAAACTTCTTCGAAACGCTGCCAATCTTTAGCTCTACCGCTCCATCCAAAACTTAAGATAGAATAAACTCTTTTATTAAAAGGTGTAATAGCTCTATCACGTAACATTGCAAAGTCAGGCAAAAGACCAGTCCACCAGAAAACTAATGAAACTGAAAGATAAGTCGAGATTGCGAATACGTCCCAAAGTAATGGTGAGTTAAAGTTTACCCAAAGAGATCCAAATTGATTTGGAATAGGTAATACCCAATAAGCCAACCAAGGACGACCCATGTGGATAATTGGAAATAAACCTGCCTGTATTACAGAGAAAATGGTCATTGCTTCTGCAGAACGGTTAATCGCCATTCTCCATCGTTGACGGAATAATAATAGTACTGCAGAAATAAGTGTTCCTGCGTGACCAATACCAACCCACCAAACGAAGTTAGTAATATCCCAAGCCCAACCTACTGTTTTGTTTAATCCCCAAGTACCAATACCTGTAGACACTGTGTATATAATACAGCCTAATCCCCAAAGGAAGGCTATTAATGCGATTGAAAATACAATCCACCATTGTTTATTTGCTTTACCTTCAATAGGTGCGGCTACGTCTACAGTTATATCGTGATAAGATTTATCACCTATAACTAAGGGTTTTCTAATGGCTGCTTCGTAGTGAGACGACATAATCCTTTATTTGATTCTTAATTAATAATTTTTGTACTAGGTATTTCTAACTTTAACGTGGTAAACAACATTTGGTTTTGTACCAACATGCTCCAATAAATGATAACTTCTTTCATCCTCTGCAAGTTTTGTAACCACAGCCTCTTTATCATTTACATCTCCAAATATCATTGCTCCAGTAGAACAAGCATTTGAACAAGCAGTTTGGAATTCACCATCTTTTATTGCTCTTCCTTCATTTTTAGCTTTCAAAATTGTTGCTTGTGTCATTTGAATACACATAGAACATTTTTCCATTACTCCACGAGAACGAACATTAACATCAGGATTTAAAACCATACGTCCTAAATCATCATTCATATGATAATCGAATTCACTGTTTTTGTTGTATAAGAACCAGTTGAAACGACGTACTTTATAAGGACAGTTGTTAGCACAGTAACGAGTACCAACACATCTGTTATAAGCCATTTGATTTTGACCTTGACGGCCGTGTGAAGTTGCTGCAACAGGACAAACTGTCTCACAAGGAGCGTGATTACAATGTTGACACATTACTGGTTGGAAAGAAACTTGCGGATTATCTCCCGCTTTTTCCATTTCATTGAAAGTAGATAATGAACTGGATAATCCAGCAATATTTTCTTTTCTCTCATTATCTCCTTCAAATGTACTTTCAGAAGAATAGTATCTATCAATACGCAACCAGTGCATATCACGGCTTCTTCTTACTTCAGCTTTTCCTACAACAGGCACGTTGTTTTCAGCATGACATGCAATAACACATGCACCACAGCCTGTACAAGCATTTAAATCAATAGACAGATTAAAGTGGTGGCCGGTTGAACGGTCAAATGAACCCCATAAATCCACTGAAGTAGCATCAACTTCTTTATGATCTAAAGAAACCTTCGGTTGTACATTCCAAAATTCAGCATCTTCTGAATTAAAAATTTTAAGAGTAGTTTCTTTAATAATATCTCCTCTACCCATTAATGTTTTCTGACCTTGAACACAAGCAAATTCGTGTTCGCCGTCTGCTTTCACAATAGAAACAGATTGTACATTATTGAATCCTGCATATAAAGCATAAGCATTAATACCTACCTGCATTTCTTCTTTTAGTGCTGCTTTACGTCCATACCCTAAAGCCATTCCTACAGTACCAACAGCTTGACCTGGCTGAACAATTACAGGAACATTTTCTAGTTTTACACCATTAGCAGTCAAAGTAACATAACTACCGTTTAATCCACCGTTTGCTACGATTTCATTTGACAATCCTAATCTTTTAGAATCAGCATTAGAAACAGTAACATAGTTATCCCATGAAACTCTAGTTAATGGATCTGGAAACTCTTGCAACCATGGATTGTTAGCTTGCTGTCCATCTCCCATTCCAGTTTTAGTATACAATACTAATTCAAGACCAGCAGATTTTGCTTGAGCCAATGCGTTTGCAGCACCACTGTAATCAGCAGTACCAGCAGCTGATGTTGAAACAGCACCAACATAAACACCGTCATGTAAAACTTTATTCCAAGATGAACCTGCAATTACTGAAGCTGAAAACGCTTTCAAATAATCATAATAAGTTCCAGGAATTCCGTTTATTGACAATAAAATATCTTGAAATTGTTTTGTATCGAATAATGGACGAATAGTAGGTTGCGTAATACTATATGTCCCTTTTGTTAAGGTTAAATCTCCCCAAGCCTCTAAGTAATGAGGAACTGGAGCAGCAATTGTTGTCACAGAAGCAGTTTCGTCTTCTTTTAATGACAATGCAACTGATATTTTTACTTTTTTCAAACCTTCAACAAATAATTTGCTATCAGCTAAAGTATAAACTGGATTAACACCGCTCATAATCAGAGTGTGAACAATACCAGCATTCATGTCTTTTACTAACTGAGCTACTTTTTCATTAGATCCCTTACGGATTTGTCTAGTTCCAGAAGTAACAAAAGCTTCACTTGCCAAAACTTGGTTGATAGCAAGAACTAATAACTGAGCATTTTTATCTTGAATACCTGAAACCAAAACCCCTTTAGTACCAGCAGCTTTCAATTGCTGAGCAGCTTTAGTTACATCTGCCTTAAATGCTGCATCTAAAGAAACAGCTACAGATGAACCAGTAATAACATTATATATATGAACTAATGCTTGTTTTTGATTTGCAGTTGACATAGCAACACGTTTATCAGCAGCTGCACCAGACAAAGTCATATTAGACTCTAATTGTATGTGTTTTGATATTGTTTTCTTTCCAACAGCGCCAGAAGGAATTCTTCCTTTAGCATAACCAGAATCGTATCCGCCACCTTGCCAGTCTCCAAGTAAATCAGCACCGACAGAAACAATTACTGAAGCTTTTGAAAAGTCATAATCTACTAAAGCTCTTTCTCCATAAACAGTTTCAAAAGCATCTAAAGCCTCTGAAGAAGAAACAGCATCATATATAACATGTTTTGCATTAGGATTTTTAGCAATAAAATCAGCAATCAATCTTTCTGTAGAAGGACTTGCTAATGTATTTGTCAAAAATACTACTTGTCCGCCTTTTGCTTTAGCATCAGCAATACTAGATTTTATTTTTGAATCAACAGCTGACCAAGAAGCATTTTTAGCATCAAGCTTAGGCTCTTTCAAACGCATATTATCATACAATGACAATATAGAACCATGAACTCTAGCATTAGCAGAAAACTTAGCCCCAGCAATAGTATTATTATCTATTTTAATTGGACGACCTTCACGAGTTTTCACCAAAAGGTTTGCAAAATCAAAACCATCAAAAACCGAAGTTGCATAATAATCCGCTACTCCAGGAATAATTTGTTCAGGTTGCAATACATAAGGAATTGATAAATGCACAGGACCTTCGCAGGCAGCAAGAGAAGCTGCAGCTGTACTAAAACCAACGTACTTTAAAAAGTCACGACGTGTAGTTGAAGAAGAAGACAAAGCCGCTTCATTTCCTAAAAACTCATCCGTAGGAATCTCTTCAACAAATTCGTTATTTCTAAGCGCCTCAACAATAGAACTATTTCCGTCTAGCTCTTCAACACTTTTCCAGTATTTTTTGTTTGATGACATATTATATATAAATATTAATCTTAATAATTTTTTTTAGTTCTATCCTTTAATTTCAATCACTTAAACAGCGATTAATATTAAATTTTTAATAATGGCATTTACCACATTCTAAACCACCCATTTGCGCAGCAGTTAACTTATCAACACCATACTTTTTAGAAAGTTCTTCGTGAATTTTAGTATAATATTCATTCCCTTCCATTTTAACATCGGTTTTTCTATGGCAATTAATACACCACCCCATTGTTAAAGGAGAAAATTGTTTCATAATTTCATATTCTTGAACTGGACCATGGCATGTTTGACATTCTATACCTGCAACAGTTACGTGCTGAGAGTGATTGAAGTAAACAAAATCAGGTAGATTGTGAATGCGCACCCATTTTACAGGCTCTGTTTTACCTGTGTAGGATTGTGTAGTTGCATCCCATCCAACTGCTTTATAAAGTTTTTGAATCTGCTCGTCATAAAAAGCCTTGCTGTATTCAGGAGTAGCAGTACTTTCAGCAACTTCACCAATACTTTTATGACAGTTCATACAAACATTTAAAGAAGGTATCCCAGAATGTTTACTAACACGTGCCGAAGAGTGACAATATTTACAATTGATTTCATTATCACCAGCATGAATTTTGTGAGAGTAATGTATTGGCTGAATTGGCTCATAATTTTGATCAACACCAACCTGCATAAAGAAACCATAAACTAAATAAGCTCCAGCAAGCAATAAAAATATAGCTGAAACCAATACTAAAAACTGATTTTTAACAAATGCTTTCCAAATTGGCAATGTTGGTTCTTTTTTAGCAACCTCAATACCATTTGCAGCCGCAACTTTTCTCAATACTTTGTTTACTAAAACCAGCATTACAACAAGTATTGCCATTACTAATGACAAAGCAGCTAAAATAACATTGTTTGAAATACCATCCTCTTGAGAAACAGCACCACCTACAGCAGGAGTACCTGCAGGAGCAGTTGCAACTTCAGCCTTTGGCTCAGAAGTGTAAGCTATAATATTATCAATATCCCCTTCAGATAACTGAGGAAATGAAGTCATCGGAACTTTGTTATTCTCTTCAAAAACTTTGACAGCCGCTGCATCGCCAGATTTAATCAAATCGCCACTATTATGAACCCATTTATAAATCCATGCAATGTCATGTTTCGCAGAAATACCTCTAAGAGCAGGCCCAGTTGACTTACTATCGAGTTTGTGACATGCAGCACAATTGGTATTAAAAAGCTCTTTACCTTTTACTGCATCACCTCCAGAACTCGCTGCTGGAGCCATTGCTGCATCTGTAGCTGCCGGAGCTGCATCCTGAGCAAATGAAGCTACGGAAATACTCAACATTAAAGCTAAGCTTAAAAATAATTTCCTTGAATTCGAATTATGGTTACCCACCTTTTTCATATTAATATATTGATTATCTACTAAAAATTGTTCGCTTATCATCCAAATAAATTAGAAGACGAAACCCTCCTTATTTAAAAATTTGGACAAAAATACGACTTAAGAACTATTCTCAAAACCTTAAAATAATCTTAATTATAATTTATATTAAATCTAAATAATAAATCCAATTTCCATTTCCTGTTAAAATGTTATTTTTGTAAAATAAATAATCAGATTATGAGATTTTTAAGATCAGCACACCCACTATTAGCAGTTCTATTATTTAGTTGTATCACAGCAAAATTAAGCGCTCAAAATTCGAATTTAACACTAAATCAAGACCAAAAATTCGAACAATTACTATCAGAGAAAAGAAAATGCAACCAAAATTTATCTTATAATGACAGATATAAAATTCAAATCTTCAATGGTGTAAGCGAAACCGCTAAAAAAACTTTATCCGAATTTAAGCAGGAATTCAAAGATCTAGATGGAACTATTATATTTAACACGCCAAATTATAAAGTTTGGGTTGGAAATTTCAGAACCAGAATGGAAGCAGAACGCAACCTTGTTGAAATCAAAAAAAGATACAAAAACGTATTTTTAATAAAGCCAACCAAATAAAGCTTTAAGTGTTGAAATAATTCTTAAAATTTATTATTTGACCAGTTTTTGAATTATTTCAACACTAAATTTAGACGCAACTTGCGCAATAAACTGATTGAAATCCACTACAGAATTTTCATTTGCAGTATCAGAAATAATACGAATAATTACACAAGGAATATCATATTCAAAACAGACCTGCATTACAGCAGCACCTTCCATTTCCACACATAAAACATCCGGAAGAATATCCAAAAGATTCTCTTTTTCAAGGGTACTGGAAAAAAATTTATCCCCGCTGGCAATCTGTCCAACAACTACTTTTTGTTCAGTCAACAAGAATAATTCCTGCTGTTTTGAAGAAAGCTGCTGAACTAAACTCTCCTTTCCTACTAATTCATTTATCTGCTCAATCACATTGTCTAAAATGTGTTTTGGCAAAAAGATCTCTGTCATTCCCAAGAGCGGAATTTCAAAACGCTTCATAATGGGACGAGCATCCAAATCATGCTGCACTAAACAATTTGCAATAACAATGTCACCGATATTTAAATCCGGACTTATAGCACCTGCAACTCCAGTGAACATTAATTCTGTTATTCCAAATTCAACAATTAGATGAGTTACAGTAGTTGCAGAAGCTACTTTTCCCCAACGGGAAAATACCACTACAGCTTCAATATCATTTATTGTACCTGTATAATAGGTTCTCATCCCCTTTACCACTTCCTTCCTATCTTTAAGCAGGGAAACAACTCCATTTATTTCTTCGGGCATTGCACCCAGTATTCCAATCCGTTTTTCTTTCATTATAAAAAAATCATTTTAAACTATTAAGACCTTTAACTTGAGTTTGACAGCAATTATAAATAATCACAAAGAAGCAATATGTTTATCTTTAGGCTCGATTGCTTCGCCAGTTAGCTTCGCTCGTGTGAAGTGGAAATCCTTGTGAGCCGGGGTTCGGCTTTCAGCCTCGTGTGCGGGACGATACTACCTAAAACGCCTAATCTTTCTGCTCCAAAAAAATTAATAATCGAGCTACGGCTATAAACAAAAAAATCCCAACGAATTGGGATTTTAAAATTATATAAACTGATTATTATTTCAATTTCTTTTTGATAGCAACTTCATGGTAAGCTTCGATTACATCTCTTTCTTCGATGTCGTTGTAACCTTTTATCTGAATACCACAATCATATCCTTTAGCAACTTCTTTTACATCATCTTTGAAACGTTTCAATGCAAGAAGCTCTCCAGTAAATACTACAACACCTTCTCTAATGATTCTGATTTTAGCATTTTTGGCAATTTTACCATCCATAACCATACAACCAGCGATAGAACCAACTTTAGAAATTTTGAATATCTCTCTAATTTCAGCAGTACCAAGAATTTCTTCTTTCATTTCAGGAGCTAACATTCCTTCCATTGCATCTTTCAAGTCATCAATAGCTGCGTAAATGATAGAGTAGTAACGGATATCAATTTCCTCTTTATCAGCCAGCTGTCTAGCATTACCTGCAGGACGAACATTAAATCCAATAATAATTGCATCTGAAGCAGAAGCTAACATAACATCAGATTCTGTAATTGCTCCAACTCCTTTATGGATAATATTGATTTGAATTTCTTCGGTAGACAATTTAGAGAACGAGTCAGATAATGCTTCAACAGAACCATCAACGTCTCCTTTAAGGATAATATTTAATTCTTTAAATTGACCTAAAGCAATTCTTCGTCCAATTTCGTCTAATGTAATATGTCTTTGTGTACGTACAGATTGTTCACGCATTAATTGAGAACGTTTAGCAGCAATTTGTTTTGCTTCTTTTTCGTCTTCAAAAATATTAAACTTATCACCAGCTGTAGGTGCTCCATCTAGACCTAAAACTGAAACTGGAGTTGAAGGACCTGCTATAGTAACAATATTCCCTCTTTCATCATGCATGGCTTTAATTTTACCATGATGTTTTCCAGCAAGCATATAATCTCCAATTTTTAGAGTTCCATGCTGTACTAATATTGTAGAAACATATCCTTTTCCTTTATCTAAGAAAGCCTCTACAACAGTACCTTGAGCTGCTTTATTTGGATTCGCTTTCAAATCTAAAATTTCAGCTTCTAACAATACTTTTTCTAATAAATCTTTAACTCCAGTACCTACTTTTGCAGAAATATCATGAGATTGTATTTTTCCTCCCCAGTCTTCCACCAAAAGATTCATACCTGCTAAACGCTCTTTAATTTTTTCAACGTTAGCATTTGGCTTATCAATTTTATTGATTGCAAATATAATTGGCACTCCTGCCGCTTGAGCGTGAGAAATAGCCTCTTTAGTCTGCGGCATGATATCATCATCTGCAGCAACCACAATAATAGCAATATCTGTTACTTGAGCTCCACGAGCACGCATTGCGGTAAACGCTTCGTGACCAGGCGTATCAAGGAATGCAATTTTTTGACCATTATCTAATGTTACTCCGTAAGCTCCAATGTGCTGTGTAATTCCACCCGATTCACCTGCAATAACATTTTCTTTACGGATGTAATCCAGTAAAGATGTTTTACCGTGATCAACGTGTCCCATTACAGTAACGATTGGCGCTCTAGCAACAAGATCTTCTTCTTTATCTTCAATAACTTGAATAGCTTCTTCAATATCAACAGTAATGAATTCTACTTCATATCCAAACTCATCAGCAACTATTGTCAGTGTTTCCGCATCCAAACGCTGATTTTGAGTAACCATGATACCTAAAGACATACAAGTTCCAATCACTTTTGTAATTTGCACATCCATCATGATAGCAATTTCACCTACTGTAACAAATTCAGTAACTTTAATAGTTTTACTTCCTTCGTCAATAGCTCTTTGCTCATCATCAGATTTTTGACGGTGCGTATCTCTTTTATCTCTTCTATATTTCGCTGCTTTAGATTTACCTCCTTTACCTTGAAGTTTCTCTAAAGTTTCACGGATTTGATTTTTAACTTCTTCCTCTGTTGGCTCAACCTTTGCAACAATTGCAGGTCGGTTTCCTTTTACAAATCCAGGTCTAGCGCTTCTGTTAGCATTAAAACCTCCTCCTCCGGTATTCGGAGTAATTTTATTTGGATTTGGTGCTCCAGGAACACCAGGGGTTGCAGGAGGTTTTGGAGCCCCAGGTTTTGGAGCAATTCTCTTACGTTTATTTTTATTCGCATTATTAGCACCAGCGACTCCAGGAGCACCAGGCTTATTAGGCGTAATTTTTGGATCTTCTTTTTTCTTCTTTGGCTTATTGAATTGAGATAAATCAATTACCTGACCAGTTAGAGTTGCACCCGAAAGTTTTTGATACTGTGTTGTAATCGATTCCTCAACTGGAGTTTCATTAGCAGCACTTTCTGTCTTTTTCTCTATTACAGCTTCTGGTTGCTTTTCAATATTCTTAACTTCCTTGAATTTAGGTTTATCGTTAACCTCTTTTTCTTGAACAGCAGGAACTTCTTTTATAACTTTTTCAACTGGCGCCTCTTTTTTCTCAACAGGCTCAACAGCTACTTTCTGTACTTCTTCTTTAGAAACAGGTACTTCATTTGAAGTTACATCTGCAGGAGTAATTACTTTTTCAGCAACAACAGGAGCCGGAGCAGGAACAGGCTTTTTCGGATTAAGATCAATTTTACCAACTTGAACTGGTCCAGACAACGTAGCTCTGGCCTTAATAACTTCTTGTTGTTTCAAACGTTCTTCTTCTATTTTGCGTTTGTCTTCGACTTCTTTTTCTCGTTCTATACGTAAAGCTTCTTTTTCTTTTCTTTTCTCTTCACTAACTTCCTTAGAAGCTTCTTTATTCCCCTTGTCGCCCGCAAACTGACTTTGTAGGATATTAAATTCTTGTTCAGAAATTTTTGTGTTCGGATTTGACTCAATAGCAATCCCCTTATCTTTCAGATAATCCACAGCTCTTTCTAACGAAATATTTAATTCCCTTAAAACCTTGTTTATTCTAATAATTCTCTCTTCAGACATAAAATCTTTTTATTTTTACCTTATTCGTTGTTCCACTTTTATCATACAATAAAAATAGAAATTTATTTTATACGAGGAATTAATAGTCTGTTAACTATCAAATTCTTCATTTAATATTCTCATTACATCTAAAATCGTTTCCTCTTCCAGGTCTGTTCTTCTAACCAAATCTTCAACATCGTGTTTCAAGATACTTTTAGCAGTATCTAAACCAATTTTTGCAAACTCTTCAATAACCCAACCTTCGATTTCGTCTGAAAACTCAGTTAATTCAACATCATCATCATCAGCAGTAGTTCCGGCAACATCCCCTTCACGGATTACATCTAACTCGTAACCTGTTAATTGACCAGCCAATCGTATATTATGACCACCTCTACCAATTGCTTTAGAAACTTCTTCCAATTTCAAAAATACTTCAGCTCTTTTCGCTTCCTCATTAATCTTGATTGAAGAAACTTTAGCAGGGCTTAATGCTCTTGTTATAAACAATTGAACGTTGCTAGTGTAGTTAATTACATCAATATTTTCATTTCCTAATTCACGAACAATTCCATGAATACGAGAACCTTTCATACCTACACACGCCCCAACTGGGTCAATACGGTCATCATAAGAATCTACAGCTACTTTCGCTTTTTCACCTGGAATTCTCACCACATTTTTAACCATAATCAAACCGTCAAAAACTTCTGGAATTTCTTGTTCAAACAATTTCTCCAAGAACTTATCTGAAGTTCTGGACATAATAATCTGAGGTTTATTTCCTTTTAATTCAACGCTTTCAATAATTCCTCTCACGTTATCTCCTTTGCGGAAGAAATCTGAAGGGATTTGTTTTTCTTTTGGCAAAATGATTTCGTTTCCGTCATCATCTACCAAAATCACAACCCTTGGACGTACGTGATGAACTTCAGCAGTATAAATATCACCAATAATATCTTTAAATTGTTTGTAAAGATTAGTATTATCGTGTTCGTGTATTTTTGAGATTAAATTTTGTCTTAAAGCCAATATCGCTCTTCTTCCTAAATCTATCAGTTTAACTTCTTCTGAAACTTCCTCGCCAATTTCGAAATCGGCTTCTATTTTTCTAGCTTCAGTCAATGTAATTTCCTCATTTTCAAAATCCAAATCCTCGTCGGCAACAATTACTCTTCTTCTCCAAATCTCCATATCTCCTTTATCAGGATTTATAATGATATCGAAATTATCATCTGAACCGTATTTTTTCTTCAATGCATTTCTAAATACATCTTCCAAAATTGCCATAAGCGTTACACGATCAATAAGTTTATCATCTTTAAACTCTGAAAATGAATCGATTAATGCTAAATTTTCCATGCGAATTCTTTAATTAAAATGTTACTGTAACAACTGCTTCTTTAATATCTGCGTAAGGAATCTGTAATTCTTTTTGAACTGTCTCTTTTCCCTTACCAACTTTTTTGGCTTCTCTAGCTTTCCAAGACAAAATTATAAAAAGATCATTAGCTTCAACTAATTCTGCTTCAATATTTTCGGTATTTGTCTTAACAATCAATGCTCTGCCTATATTCTTTTTATACTGTCTAACTAGTTTTAATGGAGAACCAACTCCAACTGAAGCTACTTCTAAAGAGAAATCCTGTTCCTCTCTATCTAAGTTACCCTCAACAGCACGACTTACATCAATACAATCCTGCAAAACCACTCCATTATCCCCATCAATACCAATAATAATCTTAAAACTATCGGTTATAGTCAAGTCAATTAAAAAAATAGATGGTTTTTCCAGAAGAGCCTCTTCTACTACTTGCTTTACTTTCTCTTTAAATGTCATATCTTTATAAAAAGAGGCACGCTATGCGTGCCTCATTATCTAGTATTTAATAAATAACGGTGCAAATATAGTGTTTTTTTATAAATCAAAAAAATTGATTAGTATTAAAAAAAAATATATCTTTATTTTGTAAATTAAAAACAATTAGACCCATATAAACCCCAATTACCATGAAAAAAATTCTTATCCCAACTGATTTTTCTAAATATGCTGATGAAGCCATAGAAGTTGGAGCCCAAATTGCCAAAAAGAATGACAGCGAAATTATCCTAATTCATATGCTGGAATTACCTACACACATGAACGATGCCGTATCAGGGGAAACAAGCATACCAGAAATCATGCTTTTTAAACGCAAAGCGGAAGAAACCCTAAAAGGCATAAAAAACCGCCCATATTTAGCAGGGATCAAAATAACCGAAGTTGTGCGACTTGACGGAGCTTATAAAGGAATCAACAATTACATCAAACAAAACACTGACTTTGACTTAATTGTAATGGGATCTCACGGAGCCACTGGCATCAATGAAATTTTAATTGGTTCTAATACAGAAAAAGTAGTAAGACAATCTGAAGTTCCAGTTCTGGTAATCAAAAACAAACTAGAAAGCTTCAATGCCGGAAATATTATTTTCGCTTCAGATTTCTCTAATGAAATCAAAAAACCTTTCAAGAAAGTTCTAGAATTCGCTAAAACATTTGAATCAAAATTAAATCTAGTAATGATCTGCACACCAAATAGCTTTAAAAGCACTTCGGCAGCACATAAAATTGTAAATGAATTTGTTTCTGAATTCGACATGCCTGAATACTCATTTGAAATATACAACGAAAGCAACATCGAAAAAGGCATCTTAAATTATTCTAACGAAAACAACGGAGACATAATTGCTTTCTGCACACATGGAAGAACTGCATTAAACCATTTCTTCACAGGAAGCATTTCTGAAGATTTAGTAAATCATTCTTCAAAACCTGTATTAACTTTTAGAATATAATTAAGAAAAGTAAAGCCTCTCCAAAACTGAGAGGCTTTACTTTTTAAACATAAAGTTTAAATTAATTCTATAAAAAAAGCCTCTCGATTGAGAGGCTTTTTCCGTTGGTCTACAAGGACTCGAACCTTGAAAGACTGCACCAAAAACAGTTGTGTTACCATTACACCATAGACCAGTATTATTACCAACATTTCTGCTTAGCGAGTGCAAATTTAGAACAAATTCCTAGTTGTGCAAACTTTTTTTAGATTTTTCTTCAAAAAAAATGAAACAAATTTCAATTTTAAAATTAAAATCCGACTAAAATACTGAAAAACAAAGCATTTAACAAAACGATTATTTTCAATAAAATTATAATAATGCGACTTCAGTTTAAAAAAAAAAACATTTTCTTTGTAACACTTTTTAGAATACATAAAAAACAGAAGATACAGTAATATGACATCATTCAATTTCAACAAATGGAATACCATTACAGGTTGGTTTGCCTTTTCAATAGCATTAATAACTTATACACTTACTGTTGAGCCCACCATGAGCTTTTGGGACTGTGGGGAATATATCGCGACTGCAGCAAAACTGGAAGTTGGACATCCGCCGGGAGCTCCATTATTTCAAATGATTGGTGCATTTTTTGCAATGTTTGCAATAGACAAAGAACACATTGCTTTGATGGTAAACATGACTTCTGTATTTTCGAGTGCTTTTACTATACTATTTATGTTTTGGTCATCGACAATGATCTTAAAAAAAGTTATAAGCCAATATTCTGAAATCAACAGCAACAATTCAGTTGTAATACTTGGAAGTTCGTTAGTAGGTTCGCTTGCTTACACTTTTTCGGATAGTTTTTGGTTTAATGCGGTGGAAGCCGAAGTATATGCAATGGCCAGCTTATTAATTTCTCTGCTTTTATGGCTAGGGCTTCGTTGGGAGCAGGAAATGGATACCCCTAGAGGTCATAAATGGTTATTATTAATTTCGCTTGTGGTAGGATTGTCATTTGGGGTACACTTTATGGCACTATTAACTATTCCTGCAATTGGATTTTTATATTTTTTCAAAAATTACAAAGTAGTAACCGTAAAAAACTTCATCATTGCAAACATTGTAGTTGTTTCTGTTTTACTTTTTATATTCAAGCTGCTATTACCTTTAACCATGGCGTTCTTTGGCAAAACTGAAGTTTTCATGGTGAATTCAATGGGACTGCCTTTTAATTCAGGAACTATTTTTGTAACACTGCTTCTTATTGCTTTTTTCTATTTTGGACTGAATTACACCCGCAAAAAAGGATTAGCACACTACAACACTCTTATTCTTTGCATACTTTTTATTCTAATAGGATTCTCAACATGGCTGATGCTACCGATTCGTGCTAATTCTGACACTGTTATCAATGAGAACAAACCATCAGATGCTGCAGAGGTTTTAGCCTACTATAACAGGGAACAATATGGAGTAAACCCTTTATTTTACGGACCTCAATACACAGAAAACTTCACAGGACTAGATCCTGTAACTCCTTATTTAGACAAAGCTCCTAACTATGAGAGAGATTACAAAACCGGAAAATATGTAATTGTAAACAATTATAAAAATGCAGAGCAAAATTCAGATGACAGTCAAAAAACTATTTTGCCTAGAATGTGGAGTTCAGAACACATTGAAAACTATATTAATTTTACCAATCCGCCAGCTTTTCGAATAAATCCTAATTATCCTTACGAAGAAGACTTGGCAAAATATGGATTGGATGCAAATCAATTGAGCGAAGAAGATTATAACAAAGCAATAGCGCAGCTAAGAAACGAAACTGAAAAAACAGTAAGTGAGTTTAGACAAGCTTATGCTCAAAAACAAATCGATAATGAAGGTTATGTTTCATTCTTAAAACACTATAAAGACTATTTAATTATCGAAAAACCGACTACTGTCGATAATTTCAGCTTTATGTTTGAATACCAATTTGGTTATATGTACTGGAGGTATTTAATGTGGAATTTTGTCGGAAGACAAAATGATGAACAAGGAAGATACGACTATCTTGACGGAAACTGGATAAGCGGTATTTCATTCATTGATGCTTTGCATGTAGGATCTCAAGACAATTTACCTTCGGATACAATAAACAACAAAGGCCGAAATGTGTATTTCTTTTTGCCTTTTATTCTTGGTTTAATTGGAATTATGTATCATGCCAGCAAAGACAGAAAAAGCTTTTATGTACTATTAGCACTTTTCCTTTTCTTGGGAATTGCATTGAAAGTCTACCTGAACGAAAGACCATTTGAACCACGCGAAAGAGATTATGCCTTAGTAGGGTCGTTTTACGTTTTCGCTATCTGGATTGGCTTTGGGGTATATTCATTATACGAAAGTTTTCAAAAATATCTTAGCCCAAAAATTGCAGGCCCTGTATTTATAGGAGCCTCATTATTGGCAGCGCCAATGCTAATGGCCTACCAAAACTGGGATGACCACGACCGCTCTGGCAAATACACAGCTACAGCAATGGCAAAAGCATATTTACAATCATGCGATAAAGATGCTATATTATTCACTATTGGAGACAACGACACTTTCCCTCTTTGGTATGCTCAAGAAATAGAAGGCATCCGTACCGATATTAAAATTGTCAATACCAGCTTATTCATGACCGATTGGTATATTGACCAAATGAAAAGAAAAGCATATGAATCAAATGCTTTACCAATTTCGTTTACACATGATGAATACGTAGGGGATAAACTAGACTACGTTGCACATATTGAAAAAACAGAAAGCCGTTGGGATTTAAAAGATTTTATTGCATTCATAAAAAATCCAAAATCGACTGTAGAAATGCAAAATGGACAAACAATTCATTTCTACCCAACAAATAAAATCAGAATTCCTATTGACAAAGCCAATATCATAAAAAACAAAGTCGTTAACCCAAAATTATACGATTCTATTGTTCCTTTTATTGATATTGACATAAAAGGAGGTGCCATCTACAAAAACAGACTGATGATGCTGGATCTTATTAACAACAACAACTGGAAAAGACCTGTTTATTTTAGCGGAGGCGCATTTGACCCAGAAGATTATTTATGGATGAAAGAGTATCTTCAATTAGAAGGTATGGTTTATAAATTAGTTCCAATAAAAACTAAATTAGACGAAGATTCTGGTCAAATGGACATGGGACGAATTGATACTGATAATATGTTCACCAAAGTAATGGCTTGGGATTGGGGAAACAGCGAAAGTGATAAGATATATCATGATCCTGAAACACGAAGAGAAAGTCTTACTTACCGAATGAATTTAGCCCGATTGATGAAACAGCTCATCGCTGAAGGAAAAATTGACAAAGCAAAAAAAATCATTGAATTAGCAATGACAAAAATGCCTTTAGATAAATTTGGGTATTACTCATTAGTAGAACCATTTGCTAAAGGATATTATGATGTTGGCGAAAAAGCGAAAGCACATGATTTACTTGAAAAATTAACTAAAAAGTACCATGAGAACCTTAATTATTATGCCAAGTTAATTCCTTCAGAGCAATCTGATGTAAGTATCGAAATAATTACTGATCTTGAACGTTACAGAAGCTTATTGACCGTAATGCAGGAAGCTAACGATATTGAATATTACAATTCAAGCAAAAAAACATTCAATACTTATATTGAAATATTTGCCCGTTTTGGACGTAAAAAAGAATAAACATTTGATATAAATCAAGCCAATTAAAATGTAGTGCAACAAAAATGCACTACATTTTTTTTGCTTAAACTGAATTTAATTGTACTATTGAATTATGAAATCGCCATAATTCTAGATACAAATACCACTAATTAAGCTAATCATGGCGATACCATATCTCTAAAATTTAAATATAATCTATAATATGAAACCCTATTGGATTAAGACAAATACATTTATAAAAAAAATATTTTCCAATTATGTATGGGACATTCCTAATACAGAGAATAAAATCTACCTTACTTTTGATGATGGGCCAACTCCTGATATTACAGAATGGGTTTTGGAAGAATTAAAAAAACACCAAGCAAAAGCAACGTTTTTTTGCATAGGGAAAAACATAGAGAACAATCCGGATTTATTCAAAAAAGTAGTCAATGATGGGCATGCAATAGGAAATCACACTTTTAATCACCTGAAAGGCTGGAATACTTCAACAGATGATTATTTAGAAAACATTGCATTATGCAACTCCGAAATCGACAATCTAGATGCTGCAATCTGCAATCTGCAATCTAAACTCTTTCGTCCGCCATATGGCAAAATAAAAACATCACAATCCAAAGAATTGCGAAAGTTAGGATATAAAATAATCATGTGGGATGTTCTCAGTGCCGATTTTGATCAAACCATAACACCTGAAAAATGTTTGGAAAATGTACTTCAAAACACAGTTTCAGGAAGTATAATCATTTTTCATGACAGTGTAAAAGCATACAAAAATTTAGAATATGTAGTCCCTCAGTCATTAAAAATTCTAAAGGAAAGAGGTTTTATATTTGACACAATAAAATAAAGAAAAGAAATCACTTCAAATTATAATTGTTCCTGTACAATTCCGATTAAGGTATTAGCATCAAGCTCGCCGGATTGTCTCCAAATCATCATACCTTCTTTATAAATCATCAAAGTTGGCAATCCTTTTATACGCAAAGCACCAGCTAATTCCTGATTTTTATCTACATCAATCATAATTACTTTTACCTTATCTCCAAGCGCCGCCGCAACATCTTTTATAACAGGATGCATTGATAGTGACGGTTCGTTCCAATCTGTGTAAAAATCTATTAACACTGGAACTTGTGCGTTTATAAGCTCTCCAAATTTTGACATAAAACCAAAATATTAAATTTTTATTACTTTAAAATGAGATATTAGGTTACAAATTTAGCATTTTAAACCAATTATGCTAATTTTTCACCCTTTATTAGTTGAATTACTGTAATCTCAGGCATAATACCAACCCTCCCTGGGTAAGCATGAAATCCAAAACCTCTGTTTACATAAACGTACCTCCCTAAGTTTTGATATAACCCAGCCCATTGTTTATAAACATATTGTGCCAAACTCCATTTGAAAAAACCTGGAATTTCAATCCCAAACTGCATTCCGTGAGTATGTCCGGAAAGCGTTAGCTGAAAATGCTTTTCGTCATGCTGTACCACTTCATTCCAATGGCTCGGATCATGGCTCATTAAAATTTTAAAATCATCTTTGGTCAAATTCTGTGAAGCTTTCTTTAAATCTCCAGCCTGCTTGAAATTTTTACCCCAATTTTCTACTCCAACTAAAGCTATTTTATGCCCATCTTTTTCGATAAAAGTATGTTCATTCAGCAATAATGTAAATCCGATCTGTCCATATAATTTTTTTATGCCCTCGAAGTTTTTATCCTTTGCCGACTGGGTTGGCCAAGTAACATATTCTCCATAATCATGATTACCGAGAACCGAATACTTTCCGTACTCATGTTTTTTAATTCTGTTAAAAGTTTCAATCCACGGATGCATTTCTTTGGCATGTGTATTGACAATATCACCTGTAAATAAAATTAAATCCGAGTTTTGCTCGTTTACCAAATCAATAGCATAACTGATTTTTTCAGGATTATCAAAACTTCCGCTATGCACATCGGAGATTTGAGTTATGGTAAAACCATTAAAAGCCTCGGGCAGATCAGGAAAATATATAGCTTGCTTTATTACTTTAAAATTATATCTTCCTTCAAATATTCCATAAATCAAAGACAAGAAAGGAATGGATGCCAACCCTAAACCAATTTGGCTGACGAATTTTCGTCGAGAAGGCAAAAAATCGGCTTTGCTGTTATTATCAATAAAATAATTGATTAATCCAGCTGCTAATCTAAAAACATCTTCACCTAGAAGTACAATTGACATTACAATTTTCGGTACGTAAACCAAAAGCAACAACCCTATTGTAAACAGAGTTTTCTTAGTTTGACCAACAGATTGGTCGTATTGAGCAAACAAATAAACAATACAACCAAGAAGTAACAAACTCAAAATAGTACATGCTATAAGCAACCATTTTAGTTTTATTAAAGTTTTAAAAACTTGGAAGGAATATAATTCAGCAACTAGAAGAAGAATACAAAAAAAGATAAATCTCAAACTCATTTTAAAAAAAATTTTACACAAATTAACAAATTTTAAAAAGGATACCCATTTAATTAATTAAAAATTAACTCTTGTCATCCCCATTCAATTATGTTTGATTATTTTTACCCTTCTAAAAAATACACTTATTTTATGTCAACCCAAAAACGCCTTTACCTTCTCGATGCCTACGCCTTAATATTTCGTGGTTATTTTGCCTTTATAAAAAACCCAAGAATCAATTCTAAAGGAATGGATACTTCGGCGATTATGGGATTTATGAATGCCCTGATGGATGTCATCAAAAGGGAAAAACCAGACCATTTGGCTGTTGCTTTTGACAAAGGCGGAAGCACCTACCGATATGAAATGTACCAAGAATACAAAGCAAATCGTGATGAAACTCCCGAAGCTATTAAAATCGCCGTTCCATACATTCAGGAATTATTGAAAGCGATGCATATACCAATTATTGAAGTTGCCGGTTTTGAAGCAGATGATTTGATTGGAACTATTGCCAAACAAGCTGAAAAGGAAAATTATCAGGTTTATATGGTAACGCCAGATAAGGATTTTGCCCAATTAGTTTCCGAAAATATTTTCATGTACAAACCTGCTCGAATGGGCAACGACATTGAAATTTGGGGAATCCCGGAAGTTTTAGCCAAATTTGAAATTGAACGCCCAGAACAAGTTATTGATTATCTGGGAATGATGGGCGATGCTGCCGATAATATACCCGGATTACCAGGCGTTGGAGAAAAAACAGCTAAGAAATTCTTGGCCGAATATGGTTCAATGGAAAATCTTTTGGCCAATACCCATCAATTGAAAGGAGCTATAAAAGACAAAATTGAAGCGAATGCCGAATTAGGAATTTTGTCTAAAAAATTAGCCACTATCCTACTCGATTGTCCAGTAACTTTTAATGAGGCTGACTATGAATTATCCAAACCCGATGTAGAAAAAACCGATGCATTGTTTCAAGAACTGGAATTTCGTCAAATGAAAGCTCAGTTTGACAAATACTTTGGGACTGGAAAAGAGTACGACGAAATCGACACAAATGGAAATGGAACTTCTAATGAGCCAGCACAACCAACGAAAAAAGCCACAGCCAAAAAATCCAACGATGACCAATTTGATTTATTCGGTTTTTCGGATGAAGAAAGCGGCGAAGCAAAAGCCGATTCATTCTATGCAACATTAGAAAACACGGAACATTTTTATCAAATCATTCAGGGTGATTTTGCTGTAAAACTGCTTCTGCAAAATTTAATGAATCAGACTTCCGTTTGTTTTGATACCGAAACTACAGGAATTGATGCTTTGAATGCTGAATTGGTTGGAATGTCATTTTCATTCGAAAAAGGAAAAGCATTTTATGTTCCTTTTCCAGAAAATAGAGATGAAGCACAAATTTTGGTTGACAAATTCAAACCTTTTTTCGAAAATGAAAACATTGAAAAAATTGGACAAAACGTCAAATATGATTTAAAGATTCTTTCGAATTACAGCGTTAAAATAAAAGGAAAATTATTCGACACGATGATAGCACATTATCTGATCAATCCAGATATGCGCCATAACATGGATGTTTTATCGGAAACGTATTTAAAATATTCACCAAAATCTATTGAAAATTTAATTGGCAAAAAAGGCAAAGGGCAAAAAACAATGCGTGATGTAGCACTAGATGAAATTAAAGAATATGCTGCAGAAGATGCCGACGTTACTTTCCAATTAAAGCAAAATTTCAGCCCGATTCTCGATAAAGCCGAAACCAAAAAACTATTTGACGAAATCGAAATTCCGTTAATACCCGTTTTAGCAGCTATGGAATTAGAAGGAATCAATCTGGATGTTCCGTTTTTAAAATCCATGTCGGTTGAAATGGCAGTCGAAAGCAATGCTTTGGAACAAAAAATTTATGAAACTGCTGGTGAAAAATTCAATTTAGCTTCACCAAAACAACTGGGTGATGTTTTATTTGACAAATTAAAAATTGGCGGAGCCAAACAAAAGAAAACCAAAACAGGTCAATATGCCACAGGCGAAGAAATCCTAAGTTATTTGGCCAATGACAACGAAATCGTTCGTGATATACTAGAATGGCGACAAATGGTAAAATTACAAAGTACTTATATAGATGCGTTGCCAAATCAGGTTGACAAAAAAACAGGACGCGTTCATACCGATTATATGCAGACAGTTGCCGCAACAGGACGTTTGAGTTCCAATAATCCAAACTTGCAAAACATTCCTGTTCGTACCGAAAGAGGACGATTGATTCGAAAAGCATTCATTCCTCGTGATGAAAATTACACTTTAGTATCTGCGGATTATTCACAAATCGAATTACGAATTATCGCTGCTTTATCTGGTGAAGAAAACATGATTAAAGCTTTTCAAAACAATGAGGATATCCACAGAAGTACGGCCGCAAAAGTATTCAATGTTCCATTGGAAGAAGTAACCAAAGAACAGCGTAGCAATGCCAAAACGGTGAATTTTGGTATTATATATGGTGTTTCAGCTTTTGGATTGAGTAATCAGACTTCGCTTTCGCGAAAAGAAAGCGCTGAGCTGATTGATGCGTATTATGCAACCTATCCAAAACTAAAATCTTATATGTCAAATCAGGTGGATTTTGCCAGAGAAAATGGTTATGTACAAACTGTTTTGGGAAGAAGACGCTACTTAAAAGATATTAATTCTGCAAATATGATGGTGAAAAGCGGAGCCGAACGAAATGCCGTAAATGCTCCAATTCAAGGTTCTGCTGCCGATATTATCAAAATTGCGATGATTAATATCCATAAAAAATTAGTTTCAGAAAACTGGAAAAGCAAAATGTTGCTACAAGTTCATGATGAGCTTGTGTTCGACGTTCACAACGATGAACTCGAAAAAATTCAGCCGATGATTAAACACGAAATGGAAAATGCCTTTAAAATGGATGTTCCGCTGGATGTAGAAATTGGGTTGGGAAGAAATTGGTTGGAAGCGCATTAAAAAAATTGCAGTATTCAGTAGCAGTTAGCAGTAATTGACATATAGAAAATAACCATTTTTATGAAAAAATTAATTTTACTCTTTTTTATATTTCATTCCATAATTGCATTTTGTCAGAGTCAAGAGGAAACTTATTTAGAAGGTACAATAGCCAAAAGTAAAATCTATATGAGGATACATGTTTTCAGCTCTGCTACTGAAGAGCCAAATGCCAATGGTGTTTATTTTTACCAAAATTCATTAAAAGACATAAATTTTGAAGGAACACAAAAAAACAATGTTTTTACTCTTATTTTTAAACACAAAGATACAATTTTCGAAAAATTTGTTTTAAAAAAAGTAGGAAACACCAATTTTGAAGGAACATGGAGTGATCGCAAAGGAAAATCTTTTCCTGTAAAACTATCCCCAATTGATTTTTCCAATTATAAGTCAACTTTACCGAAAGATTATTATGAAGATGAAGAATTAAATCTTATAAAATTAAAATTCCTTGAATTCAAAAAACAAAAAGTTATTGTTTACAAAAACAAAGAAATTATTTGGTATATCGAAAAACACTGTAATGCTCCCTTTTTTAGATTAGGAGACACTTTTTCGGAGAAAAGTAAAAATGCAGTCAATCCCGTTTTAGAAAACATACAGATTCAAAACACCATTTGGCAGTTAAACTGTTCTTCTGATTGGTACTATAACACGGGAGGAAATATAAATTTTGATACTGATTTCACATTTTTAAACAACAATTTACTAGGATTTAAAACATCTTCAGATTGGTACTGCGGAGGAGCATATCCCGACAACGGTACTAAAGGATATTTAATTGATTTGAATACTGGAAAAAATTATGAGATCGACAACATAATTGCTTTTGACAAAAGTGTCACCACAGAAAAAGAAAGTAATTTTGACAGTTGGGTGAAATACAGACAAAAATATTTTGCTCCTAACCTTTATGCAATTATAAATAATGAGCAACATTTTGTAAAACCAAAAGATACCGATGAAGATTCTTGTGATATGACCAATTTAGACATATGGTGGGGCGACGAAACTTGGATTTACACTGAAAAAGGCATTGAATTCACACCCTCTTTTCCACATGTGTCTAGGGCTTGCACAGAATCTTTCTTAGTTACCTTTGAAAAATTAAAAAGGTATAAAAATCCAAAATTCAGATACAACCTAAATTAAATTTCCTTTTTTAGTAGTTTAATATTTAAACAAAAAAGGCAATCGAAAAGATATCGATTGCCTTTTTTTATATCTATTTAGTAGATTCTCTTTCCTTTAATTTTGTTTTGATGACAACAGTTTCAAAAGGCTTGTGTTCTTCTTTAGATTCTAACCTGTCAATTAATAACCTTACAGCTTCTTCTCCAATCTCAATTCCGTGCTGACTGACTGTTGTTAAACTAGGTGATAATCTCCTAGAAGCAAGAATTCCATCGGCAAAACCAATAATTTTTAAATCCTTAGGAATTTTATATCCTTTCTTCACTCCAACTTTTAAAGCCGCAACCGAATCGTTTTCTTCCAATGCAAAAACGCCGTCTACCAGATTATTAGAATATAATTCATAAATCTTCTCTGCTAAATCATGGTCTGATTCTGATTCTGTTCGAATAATAATCTTTTCATTGATTTCAATATTATTTATTTTCAAGGCATTTAAATACCCCTCAGCTCTTAGTTTACCGACGCTTAAATTATTTGAAGAAGAAATTAAGGCAATGTTTTTACAGCCTAAATCAATAAGATGCTGTGTTGCATTTTGGCCTGAATCAAAATCATCAACAATCACTTTATCACATTCTACCTCGTCTGTTGTTCTATCAAACATAACAATAGGCGTACCATCGTTTATTATAGAATTAAAATGGCTGTAATCATGCAGTTTTTGTGCCTCTTCTGAAATAGACAATACAAAACCGTCAATAGTTCCATTACTTAGCATCTCCATAGTATGAGCCTCTTTTTCTAACGACTCATTAGAGATACACATAATAACATTATAACCTCTCTCATCTGCTACTTTCTCAATTCCGCTAAAAACCTTAGCAAAAAATGAGTTCAATATATTAGGTATAATAACTCCAATCGTTTTGGTTTTACGATTTTTAAGATTCAGACCAATTACGTTAGGCTTATAATTTTTTAATTTAGCATATTCTTTAATTCTGACTTTCGTTTGTTCGCTAATCTCAGGACTGTCATTTAGTGCCTTAGAAACAGTAGAAACAGAGACATTAAGTTCTTTCGCAATTTGTTTTAATGTTGCTTTTGCTTTCATTGGAGAGTGGTGGTATTTAAACTAAATTAATAGCCTTAAAAATGAAAATTATTAGTATTTACTGATACATACCTATACTTTTACTAAAAAATATAAAAAAAAAGAGGCATTTATTCAATAAAACGGAAAAGTACAAAAAAATTGCAACATCAAAAAAAAAATTAATCGAAAATATTGCAAAAGAATGAAACACAAACTGAAACAAAATTTTCATTCGACAAATATATATTTGATTATCAGCACCAACTCAATAAAAAAATATTCAAATAAGCTATTTGTATTTAAAATAATTAATTGTACTTTTGCAACCCCTTTATTGGGGATGGAATGTTTAATTAAAATATATTATTGTGAACGCATTAAGCTACAAGACAATTTCAGCAACAAAAGCCAATTCTACAAAAGAATGGATTATTGTAGATGCTGACGGTCATAACTTAGGTCGTCTTGCTTCAAAAGTCGCTATGATTTTAAGAGGTAAGTACAAGCCAAGTTATACGCCACACGTGGACTGTGGAGATAACGTAATTGTTATCAACTCAGAAAAAATTAACCTTACAGGTAACAAGTTGGATGAAAAAACATACATCCGTCACACAGGTTACCCAGGAGGACAAAGAACTTTAACTGCTAAAGTACTGCAAGCAAAAAATCCTGCATTATTAGTAGAGAAAGCTGTAAAAGGAATGCTACCTAAAAACAAATTAGGAGCTGAACTTTTTAGAAATTTAAATGTTGTTGTAGGATCTGAGCACAAACAAGGAGCTCAAAAACCTAGAACTGTTAACCTAAACGATCTTAAGTAATGGGAGTTATTCACAAAATCGGTAGAAGAAAAACCGCTGTTGCACGTGTATATGTTTCAGAAGGAACAGGAGTAATCACTGTTAACAAAAAAGCATTCGCAACTTATTTCCCAACTGCTACTTTACAGTACAAAGTTTTGCAACCATTGTCTATGACAGAAAACGCATCAAACTTTGACGTAAAAGTAAACGTTTACGGAGGTGGTTCAACTGGACAAGCAGAAGCTGTAAGAATGGCATTGGCACGCGTTATGTGTGAAGTAAATGCTGAAAACAGAGCTATCTTGAAACCAGAAGGTTTATTAACAAGAGATCCAAGAATGGTTGAACGTAAGAAATTCGGTCAGAAGAAAGCTCGTAAGAGATTCCAATTCTCTAAACGTTAATATTGCCTGTCTTGTATTATTTATACAAGACACTCTAGAATGTATTAAAAAATTTAAAACAATGTTGTTGTTGTCAAGCCGAGGCTTGAAATTAGTTTAGCATCTAAATGTATTCAGCCGAGAAATCGCCATTTATACATTGCTAATCAACAGAACGTAAACTAGTACAAAAAATGTCAAACAAAGTAGAAGTAAAAGAATTACTAGAAGCAGGTGTTCATTTTGGACACATGACTAGAAAATGGGATCCAAATATGGCTCCTTACATTTATATGGAGCGTAATGGTATACACATTATCAATCTATATAAAACTGCAGCAAAAATCGAAGAAGCTAATGAAGCTTTGAAAAAAATCGCTGCATCAGGTAGAAAAATATTATTTGTTGCTACCAAAAAACAAGCAAAAGACATCGTTGCTGATAAAGCAAAAGCCGCAAACATGCCTTACATCACTGAAAGATGGCCTGGTGGAATGCTAACTAACTTCGTAACTATCCGTAAAGCTGTTAAAAAAATGGCTACTATTGATAAAATGAAGAAAGATGGTACCTTCATGACACTTTCTAAAAAAGAGCGTTTACAAGTTGATCGTCTTCGTGCTAAACTAGAGAAAAACTTAGGTTCAATCGCAGATATGTCTAGACTACCTGCTGCATTGTTCGTAGTAGACATCAAAGCTGAACACATCGCAATAAAAGAAGCTCAAAAATTAAACATTCCAGTTTTTGCAATGGTTGATACTAACTCTGATCCACGTGAAGTAGATTACGTTATCCCTGCAAATGATGATGCTTCTAAATCAATTGATAAAATTTTATCTTTAGTAACTGCTTCAATTATTGATGGTCTTGCGAATAGAACTTCTGATAAAGAAACTGATGCTACTGAAGTTGTAGCTGAAACTGAAGCTCCTGCAGCTGAAGTTGCAGCGGTTGAAGTTGCTCCAGCTCCAGCAACTGAAGAATAAATCAAATTTTAAATTCCAATTTTAAATTCCAAATTCCCCAAAAGATTAATAACATTATGTTAGTAATTTAATAAAATTGGAATTTGGGATTTAAAAATTGGAATTTTTATTTTTATAACATTAAACACATATATTATGGCAACAATTACTGCTGCAGACGTAAATAAATTAAGACAAACTACAGGTGCCGGAATGATGGACTGTAAAAAAGCTTTAGTTGAAGCTGAAGGAGATTTCGATAAAGCTATACAAAACCTTAGAGAAAAAGGACAAAAAGTTGCTGATAACCGTTCTGACCGTGAGTCTTCTGAAGGAGCTGCTGTTTCTTTTATCAATGCAGACAAAACTAAAGGAGCTATCATCACTTTAAACTGCGAAACAGATTTCGTAGGTAAAAATGAAAGTTTCGTAGCTTTAGCTAAAGAATTGGTTGAAAAAGCGATCAATTTCTCTTCTAAAGAAGAATTCTTAGCTTCAGATTTCAACGGAATCACTGTTGCTGAAAAACTAATTGAGCAAACTGGTGTTATTGGTGAAAAAATCGAAATCGGTGGCTTTGAAATCGTAGAAGGTGCTTTCGTTGGATCTTATGTTCACGTTAACAAAATTGCTGCATTAACTGCAATTTCCGCAGCTGTTGACAATGCTGATGTTTTAACAAAAGATATCTCTATGCAAGTTGCTTCTATGGGAGCTGACACATTATCTTACAAAGATTTTGATCCTGCTTTTGTTGCTTCAGAACTCGCTGCTCGTATTGCTATAATCGAAAAAGAAAATGAAGAAGCAAAACGTTTAGGAAAAACTTTGAAAAATGTTCCTAAATATATTTCTTTCTCTCAATTAACTGAAGAAGTTATAAAACAAGCTGAAGAAGATGCTAAAGCTGAATTAAAGGCTGAAGGAAAACCAGAACAAATTTGGGATAAAATTATCCCAGGAAAAATTCAGCGTTTCATATCTGACAATACTACTTTAGACCAAGAGAAAGCCTTATTAGATCAAAACTTCATCAAAGATGACAGCAAAAAAGTTGGTGATTATGTTAAAGGATTCAATGTTGAAATTACAGCTTTCAAAAGAGTTACTCTAGGATAATCTATTGATTACAACAAACACGGATTCTATTTTAGAATCTCGATTACATACAAAATCCCATCTCGTTTCATTACGGGATGGGATTTTTTTTTGAAATTAAAGCAAAACAACTCAAATAATAACGATAATACATTACTGCAAAAAAAGCCTTGTAACAGGCTTTTCTTTTACAAAATCGGCATATACATTTATTCTCAAGGAATCCGAAAACTTTATTTGTAACGAAAACCATTATAATATTAACAAAGAAGCCTAATCTTACTAGTTAAAGATCAATAATCAAACACAATTCAGCGAATGATTCATTCCAAACAATAAAAAATGACCATAAAAAAACAGCAGTAAACTTTCGCTTACTGCTGTCTCAAATCTATTATCTGCATTATTCCGTTAGAAAACTAACAACTTATTTGAATAAATCAAGAAGTTATTTACCATTATCAGCTTTTATAGTTATCATTGAAGCATTCTTCGATTCTTCTTTTTCAACCATTTTAGATAAAACAAAAACAAGTACTGTTCCCGCAAGTCCAAGTCCAGTCATAAACATCCAATTAGATTCGTAATCAAAATTTTGAATAATCTCCATTCCGGCTTTAGCACTAAATATATGAGCAAAACTATAACTCATCGTAAAAGCAGCCATATATTTTCCTTCTTGCCTGTGCGATCTATCCATTGCAAATGAATTTGCAAACGGAAACGTAAGCATTACACCACAAGTCATAAAGAACATCATAGGAATCAAAACAGCTTCAAAAGGCATCAATAGCAATAAAAAGCTTGTTGCCATAAGTAATAATCCAAGAGAAATCACTTTATGATTGTTAATTTTATTGCGGTTAACATAATTTACAATTGGAAGTTCAAAAAGCAAAATAAGCAATCCGTTTAGACTCAAAAGCAATCCGCTGTCAAATTCGGTCATATTAAAACGCTCTTTATGATACAGAGGCAGGGTAGTAAAAATCTGAAAGAAAAGAACTCCAGTAATAAGACAAATAATCAAATGCAACATAAAAGGCTTGTCTTTAAATACCGAAACCTTAACATTTGGCTTATCGAGTTTATGCAGCTTAACAGGTATCTTTTTCTCTTTAACAAAAAACATGAAAACAATTATTGCTAATATACAAGTCACTCCATCAACATAAAATATATATTCATATCCCAATTGCATAATAATCAATCCGCCTAATACAGGACCAAAAAGAAATCCTAAATTGATTGCGGCACGCGTCAATGAATAAGCACGAACTCTATCCTCTTTTTCTGTAAATGTCTTTAAGCAAACTAACATTGCAGGCCTAAACATATCCGCAATACTTGTCAATACCAAAATACCGATACAAAGCTCTTCAAAAGTAGTAGCATACTGTAGCAGTATAAACACTATCCCACTAGCAAATAAGCTGAAGACCATTACTTTGTAAAAGCCTATTTTATCTGACAGTTTACCGCTAAGCCAAGTTCCAATAATAGAACCTATTCCAAAGAAAACCATCACCCATCCAATTTGGCTGTAAGTGAAATGTAAATTTTCTTTCATGTATTTTGACAGAAAGGGAATAACCATTGTCCCTGCTCTGTTAATGAATGTAATTAAAGTAAGAATCCAAATCTCTTTCGGAAAATCTTTAAAATTGTCGAGGTATTTTTTTATCATAATCAATTTTTTTTGGGGCTAAAAATTTGTTAATTAAAGCAAAAATAGATTTTTTTTTGAATCAACCAACAAGTAAACCGTTAAAAAACAAAACATTTTAAAAACATTTGGAAAACAATTTAAAAACATTTAGAAAAATTTTACAAATATATTTTTTCTGAAAAAAAAAATTGCAAAATAAGCGGTTTATTCAATTTTTAATATAGATTTGCAGTTGTAAGAAACCCCAAAAAAATTTAAAGATGAAAGAAAAAATCTACTATTTGATAGTTTGTCTTGTCCTTACCTATTCGGCACAAGCACAACTATACGGCGGAATAGAAATAGGAAGTAAAGGTATCAAAATGACTGTTCTTGATGTTGAGAACCTTAAAAGAAACACTTATGACGTAAAAGAATTCTGGACTGAGAACGTTGGTATTGCAGCTGGTATTGGAATAGATGGTGCATTGTTGCAGGAAGATATTGAAAAAGCAGGAGCTGTTGTTTACACAAACTACAAAAAAATGCTTAATGACTACAAGATTGAAGATAAAAACATCTTCGTTGTAGCTTCATCTGGAGTAGGTTTAGCAAACAACACTAATGATTTAGTAGTAAAAATCAAAACACTTACCAATAAAAAAATAGAGATTATCTCTTCTTCACTTGAAGCTAAACTTCTTTTGAGAGGATGTATACCTCCTAAAAACTATTTAAACTCAGTTATTATCGATATAGGTGGAGGAAATACCAAAGGGGGTTACGCAAAAGACATCAACGGTTCTTCTGTATTTTTCCCAATATCATGTGATTTAGGAACTGTTACATTGACAGAAATTATCAATAAAAAATGTAAGCAAAAAACAGTTTTTGAATTCAATGAAAATCTTTTTGATTACTTACCTACTATCAGAGAGAGTTTCAAAAAAATGTACTCAAGCCGTGCTGAATCTCAAGAAAAAAGTAATATTTATATTTCAGGTGGAGCTGCTTGGGCTTTTTACACATTGTTGACAGGCCTTAAAGCTGAAGAAAATTTTACGCAAATACAATATGATGACATTTTAGCAATCAGAACTATTGCAGAAAATAATTATCAAAGATTTGCTACCAATGCAGAAAGCAATGTAGAAATGCAAAAAGTGTTAAAGACATACCAACAAAAATATTTGATTGCAGCATTTAATCTTTTAGAAACTTCATTAGAGGTTGTTCCAAACATACAAAACAAAAAAATATTTTTTGCTAAACAAGGTCAGATTGCCTGGTTAGTAAGTTATGTTTTCGACAATGCAAAAGGAGTTAAACAAATATATTAGTCCGTACAAAAAGTAACTGTATTTATTATCAAAACAAAATAGGCTGTCCCAATTGAGACAGCCTATTTTGTTTTGAAACAATTTTCAATATTTTAAAAAACAAATCTCATATTAAAACTAAATTCTTATATTAGATTCGAAAACAGATTAATTTTGAACAATTGTTTCAGCATATCAAAAACATTAGCCATGAGGAGTATTAAACTTTTATTCACATTTATAATCCTTGCAACGCCTATTTTGTTGTGGCAAAAACAAAGAAAGTGAAAAGCATGAATTAGAACAAAAAAGCGAGCCACACTTTGAGGAAACTACTCCTTCTGAACTTCCAAAAAATGACAGTATTTATCAATCCCCAGAGGACAGTAAAAGAGGAGTCAAACACTCTATTCTAAGAAAACAGAAATAACGGACAATAAATCTATAGACAGCCCAGAAGCTACTATACCTACTAACATTTCTACTACCAAAAAAGCTAAAGCCCCTTCTTTAGTTTACATCAAAAAAAACCTGAACGAATGTCAAATAGTAGTACCAATGACACAAGAAGATTTTCAAGCCAATTTTAACATTCCCAAAGAAACAATACAATTAGTCAAAAGCGTTATGAAAATATCCGAGAACGAATTGGAAATTAAATGGAAATCAACTTGCCTTATAGAAAAAATGTCAGATGCCAAATTCAATGACGGACGACTTAAAGTACGCTTAGAAAAAAAACAAAATGTATACATCGGGTGGAGCTATCGCCATCAAATACAAAAAGAAAATGTACACTGATTTGTACCTAATAGACCCTTCCGCTTATATCCCAACATTAAAAGGATACTATTGGAAAAGACTAATGTAAGAACCTAAAAGATGCAGCTGTTGTCTATCCAGCGACTCATACAAAAAATACCATGAAGAAGATATAGAATCTCATCATCAATGAAGAATAAAAATCACTTTACGTCATTACAATTAAGAAAAGTTTCAAATTTGATTTCACTAATCTCATCTTTCTAAAAAACTTATAAATTTTAGAATACCTCACTATATAAACACAATAGAACTACTAATTTGTACCTGTCTATTAAAATTTAAAACATTCTCAATGCAATAACATTTAGCAGAGACAACTACAACTTAAAAAGAAAAATATAAAACAGATTATTATTAAGCTTTTTAATCAGAAATTTTAAAAACAAAAAAACCAAAAAGTATGAAAAAATTAAATATATTATTTTTGTCTTTATTAACATTAATAGCTGTTGTATCTTGTAACAAAGATGATGATGATAATTCCTCACCAGCAATTGAAGGCAAATGGCAAATTTTACAGCAAGGAGGGACGCTAGCTACATTAGAGACTGTAGATGTGGAAGGTTTTTGTAATAAACCTATCACTGAGATTTCACAAGATGGTTTACTAAAATCAATTATTTTTTTAACTGTAAATTCTACTTGTACCCCAATGACATTACAAGGAACGTGGACTAAACAAGATAGCAAGATCACTTTTAAACTACTTGACAAAACTTATGTATACGAAATCGTAGAACTAACTGTATCCACTTTGAAATTGAAACAAATAGAAGGGGAAGCTATTTGGTATACTGTTTATACAAAAAAATAATACCCTTACGAAAAACACTAAAACCTCAAACTAATAATTTGAGGTTTTTTTATAACTTTAAAGTAAAAATAAAAATGGAACTTACAAGATGCGCTTGGTGCAATTCCAGCGACTTATACAAAAAATATCATGACGAAGAATGGGGCGTTCCCGTTTATGACGACCACACACTTTTCGAATTCCTATTATTAGAAACTTTCCAAGCAGGATTAAGCTGGATAACCATACTCAACAAAAGAGAAAATTTTCGCAACGCTTTTGACAATTTCGACTATACAAAAATTGCCTATTATTCCGAAGATAAAATACAGGAATTACTTTTAGACGCTGGTATTATTAGAAACAAACTCAAAGTATATTCAGCAGTTTCCAATGCACAGGCTTTCATTAAAGTTCAGGCAGAATTTGGTAGTTTTTCCAAATATATCTGGGGATTTGTAGATGGAAAACCAATAATAAACAACCGAAAAAGTCTGGGCGAAGTACAAGCCACAACTCCCCTTTCCGACGCCATTAGCAAAGACCTAAAAAAGCGCGGATTCAAGTTTGTCGGTTCTACCGTAGTGTACGCCCACATGCAGGCCACTGGAATGGTTAACGATCATGGAGAAGATTGCTGGAAAAGAAATTAACAATAATTCGTTTTTAGTTACAATCTGTTTTGTTACAAAAAAATACTACTTTTGCAATAAACTCATTTTTATGAAAAAAATAATTACTCTTTTAAGCATTTTTTTATTGACTATTGCATCATGCACCAAGGACAATGACGCAGAAAAAACAATCCTTCCAAATAAAATTATTCTCTCAGATGGCTCAAATACCGACATATCTACAATTACCTACATTGGCAATAAAATTGAAACGATAGCTTATTCTGATGGCCATAAATTTGTTTATACTTACACAGGCGACCAAATTAGCAAAGTAACAAGCTACGAAGGAAATACAATCATTGGTACCATCGACTATATTTATCAAAATAACAATCTCAAAAGCAGTATTGAAAACTATCTAAGTAAATCAACTGGCGTTACAACTAACCATAAATTGAGAACAGTTTACACATACAATTCTGATGGAACGATTTTAGAAGAACGATATAGTACAGATCCAAATACAGCAATAGAAACAAAAACTAACAACAGTACATATACTTTTGCAAATGGCAATTTGACAAAAGAAATTAATACATACACCTATTTTAACGGAACTACAAACACTTCTGTTAAAAACACTACTGTTTATGAATATGACAATAAAAAAAATCCTTCATCAAACATTTTAGGACTTAATAAAATTGAATTCAGCGATACGTCTTCATTAAATAATATCATTAAAAGAACAATTTCCTCCGAAAGCACAACAGATGGCATTCATTTCACAGCCCAGCCTGATCAAATAAGAAACTATATTTTATCTTATGATGCCAACAATTTTTTGAAAGAGAGAAAATACAACGATACCAATAGTAATAGTATCCCAACTACATTCACGACTCAATATTTTTACGAATAGCAAAAAAGTAAAAGAAGCTAAATCAAGGTTTCAATTTTAAATTATACAAAAATAAAAAAGCATGCTAAAAATAACTTTAGCATGCTTTTTGGTTAAAAAACAATTCCATACGCATTTATATATAATAAATTATATACATTTGCTTCACACTTTAGGGGTGTCTGCAATCGCAGGCTGAGACTTTACCCTCGAACCTGATCTAGTTCATACTAGCGTAGGAAAAAGTAAGATGACTTCTTTACGGCACATTTGTGCGCAATTACAGCCATTCCTAAAGTATAATTACATACTAAATTCAAAAGGAATGGAGCTAAAAATCAACAATCAGACGAAACAATTTGCCACTGCCAGCTTAACTGTTCAGGCACTTCTTGACTTGGAAATTCCCGAAAAACAAAACGGAATCGCCTTAGCTGTCAACAATACCGTTATTCCAAAATCCGATTGGAATTCCCATCCCCTCAAAGAAACCGACGACATTTTAATCATTTCTGCCACACAAGGCGGATGATTTGGGCGTGTCCCCGTTGAGAAAAAGGGCTTGCTTACCACACTGGTTACAAAGCCCTTTTCCTCAACGCGGTCGGGCTGTCCGCGTTACTTCGGTAACTTGCTTCCATCCCTCACGCAAAAACTGCAAACCAAGAACTTTTTATTTTCAACACAAGAAACAACTTATCCAACATAACAGCTTAAGCTATGAACAACGAAGAAAAAATCTCAAGAACCCCGTTTCCAAACTCCAAAAAAGTATATGTTGAGGGAGAAATTTACCCAATAAAAGTAGCCATGCGTGAAATTTCACTCACAGATACTAAAATGTCCAGTGGTAGAATCGAAAAAAATCCATCCGTAACTGTTTATGACACTTCAGGTGCATTCACCGATCCCAATATCGAAATCGACATCCGAAAAGGATTGCCACGCATTCGCGAACAATGGATCGTAGACCGAAACGACGTAGAAGAATTAACCGAAATCTCCTCAGAATATGGAAAATCTCGTTTGAATGACGAAAAACTTAACGACTTGCGTTTTGAATATTTGCACAAACCAATGCGTGCCAAAAAAGGAGCTAACGTTTCTCAATTATACTACGCCAAGCGAGGCATCATCACTCCCGAAATGGAATACATCTCCATTCGTGAAAACCAGCGCATCGAACAACTGAATGAGCAAACCAAAGCAATGCAATGCCAGCACGCAGGCCATAGTTTTGGAGCCCAAACTCCAAAAAGCAAAATCACTCCCGAATTCGTAAGGAGTGAAGTAGCCAGAGGCCGCGCCATTATTCCCAACAACATCAACCATCCCGAAAGCGAACCAATGATTGTGGGGCGTAACTTTTTGGTAAAAATAAATGCAAACATCGGAAACAGTGCGGTAACGTCAAGCATCGAAGAAGAAGTAGAAAAAGCCGTTTGGGCCTGCCGTTGGGGAGCTGATACTATTATGGATTTATCTACAGGAAAAAACATTCACGAAACCAGAGAATGGATTATTCGCAACTCACCAGTGCCTATTGGAACTGTACCCATTTACCAAGCATTAGAAAAAGTAAATGGAATTGCCGAAGATTTAAATTGGGAAGTCTTCCGTGATACCTTAATTGAACAAGCGGAACAAGGTGTTTCGTATTTCACTATTCACGCTGGCGTTTTATTGCGCTACATTCATTTAACCGCTAACCGTGTTACTGGAATCGTTTCCCGTGGCGGTTCTATTATGGCCAAATGGTGTTTGTTTCATCACAAAGAAAACTTCCTTTACACCCACTTCGAAGATATTTGTGAAATTATGAAACAATATGACGTTGCCTTTTCATTAGGAGATGGATTACGTCCTGGCTCTATTGCCGATGCTAATGATGCCGCACAATTCGCCGAATTAGAAACCTTGGGCGAACTGACAAAAATAGCCTGGAAACACGATGTTCAGGTCTTTATTGAAGGTCCAGGTCACGTTCCAATGCACATGATTAAAGAGAATATGGACAAACAATTGGAACATTGCGATGAAGCTCCATTTTACACTTTAGGCCCATTAACTACAGATATTGCCCCAGGTTACGACCATATCACTTCTGCCATTGGGGCAGCAATGATTGGCTGGTATGGATGCGCTATGTTATGTTATGTAACGCCAAAAGAACACCTTGGCCTACCTAACAAAAAAGACGTGAAAGACGGCGTTATCACTTATAAGATAGCCGCACACGCAGCAGATTTAGCCAAGGGTCATCCCGGTTCCCAATACCGTGACAATGCCTTGAGTAAAGCGCGCTTCGAATTCCGCTGGGAAGATCAGTTCAATTTATCATTAGATCCAGATACAGCAAGAGAATTTCATGATGAAACATTGCCTGCAGACGGAGCCAAAGTGGCACATTTCTGCTCGATGTGCGGACCAAAATTCTGTTCTATGAAAATCTCACAGGAAATCCGTGATGTCGCCGAAGCGGAAAAAGGAATGGCAGCAAAATCAGAGGAGTTTATTGAACAAGGTAAAGAAATTTACATATAAGAAAATAGAACAAAGAAGAAAGAGAAAAGATTATGATTGTCATCACAAATCCAATTCCAATAGCCAATGAAATCAACACCATTCATTCTCTTTTTGAGAATGGATTGGAGTTGATTCATATTCGGAAACCAAATTTTGCGGATTCAGAAATAAAACAGTTTCTATCAGGAATCAATCACAATTATTGGGAACGTTTGGTTTTACACAATCATCACCATTTGGCTTTAGAATTTGGAATTAATCGTATTCATTTTACAGAAAAAACAAGAACTACAACATCCAAAGAAGATTTAAATGACTGGAAAGAAAAAGAACTTACACTCTCTACCTCTATTCATCAAATGATTGATTTTGAAGAACTTTCCAATGTTTTTGATTACGCTTTTTTCGGACCTGTTTTCAAAAGTATTTCAAAACAAAATTACATTTCGAATCTTGACTTTAAAAAAGAATTAGAACAAAGGAAAAACAATAAAACTGCGTTAGTAGCGCTCGGAGGAATTACTCCCGATAACATCAAAACTGCATTGAAATATGGCTTTGATGACGTGGCACTTTTAGGTAATATCTGGAACAGCAATGATCCAATAGAAAATTTTAAACTATGTCAGCAAACCGTCCTTTCGTGTTAACAATTGCAGGCCTAGACCCTTCAGCAGGCGCAGGAGTTTTAGCAGATATAAAAACATTCGAACAACATCGAGTATATGGGTTTGCTATAAATACTGGCAATACTATTCAAACCGAAAACGAGTTTTTTGAAATGAGGTGGACTGACTTAGCTTTTGTTTTGAAATCATTGGAAAAACTGTTCGCTAATTACACTATCAAAGCAGTGAAAATTGGAATTATTCCTTCATTAGACTATTTGGAAGCAATTGTTTTTACCATAAAAAAACTTTCGCCAAATACAAAAATTGTCTGGGATACGGTTTTAAAATCTTCTACTAATTTTGATTTTTTGAACATAGAAAATCAAACTGTTTTAACGCAAACATTAAAAAAAATTGAGTTGATTACCCCCAATTACAATGAGATATCACAATTAACTCCGAAAGAAATAAATACTGAAACAACTGCAAAAGCTATCTCAAAATACTGTGCCGTTTTACTGAAAGGGGGGCATAATACAAATGAAATTGGCGTTGATTATCTCTATACTGAGGATAAAATTCACAAACTTTTACCCAAAACTAATGATTGTTATGAAAAACATGGTTCCGGCTGTGTTTTATCTTCAGCCATTGCCGCCAATTTAGCTTTGGAACAAAACCTAAAAACAGCTTGCGAAAAAGCTAAAAAATATACTGAAAACTATTTATCATCTAACTCAACTAAACTAGGATTTCATCATGTATAACAAATTACAATATATTTCTCAAGGAGACAACGTCGAAGAACAATTGTACAACATTCATAATGCATTAGACAACGGATGCGATTGGATTCAGATGCGATTCAAAAATCAAAAGCCAAAAAAGACCTTTGCTTTGGCAGAAGCAGTAAAATTTTTATGCGAAGAATATCTAGCTAATTTTATTGTCAATGACGACGTAAATTTAGCCAAAAAAATTGCTGCGGATGGAGTTCATTTAGGACTTTCAGACATGGGTGTTGCAGAAGCTAGAAGCATTTTAGGGAAAACTAAAATTATAGGCGCAACAGCAAATACATTTGAAGATATTGTACAACAAGTAAATAATGGCTGTGATTATATTGGTCTAGGGCCTTTTCAACACACCAAAACCAAAAATAATTTAAGTCCAGTACTTGGTTTAGATGGCTACTGCAATATCATCAAAAAAATGAAAGATTCACAAATCGAAACTCCACTTTATGCTATAGGTGGTATTACTCTTGAAGACCTTGACACTCTACTAGAAACTGGAATTTACGGCATAGCTGTTTCAGGTATCATTACTAAAAGTGATCAAAAAGATAAACTCATTACACAACTTAACGAAAAATTATATGGTAGCATCTTTGTTTAAAATAGGAAACAAAACCCTAGAATCAAGACTGTTTTTAGGAACTGGAAAATTTGGTTCCAATCAGCAAATGGAAGAGGCCATTTTAGCTTCAGGAAGCGAGCTGATTACCGTGGCATTGAAACGTATCGATTTAGAAACGGAAACAGATGCTATTTTAGCACATCTCAAACATCCGAAAATTAATTTACTGCCTAATACTTCTGGTGCACGAAATGCTAAAGAAGCGATTTTTGCTGCACAATTAGCCCGAGAAGCCTTAGAAACCAATTGGCTGAAACTGGAAATTCATCCAGATCCAAAATATTTGATGCCCGACCCTATTGAAACGTTGAAAGCCACAGAAGAATTGGCCAAATTAGGATTTATTGTTTTGCCTTATATTCATGCCGATCCTGTTTTATGCAAACGTCTAGAAGATGCTGGAACATCGGCAGTAATGCCTTTGGGATCTCCCATTGGAAGTAACAAAGGATTAAAAACTATAGATTTTTTAGAAATCATAATCGAACAGAGCAATGTCCCTGTAATAATTGATGCAGGAATTGGCTCACCATCTGATGCTGCAAAAGCTATGGAACTGGGTGCAGATGCAGTACTCGTAAACACCGCAATTGCAGTTGCAGGAAATCCAAAACTAATGGCAGAAGCATTTAGAGAAGCCGTAATTGCCGGAAGAAAAGCTTATGAAGCCAAACTAGGACAACAATACAAGAATGCAATTGCTTCAAGCCCTCTGACTTCATTTTTATATGAATAATATTATTTAACCACAAAGTTCGCAAAGAAACAACGCTAAGCACGCAAAGCTTTGCGAACCTTGCGAAAAACTTAGCGCTCTTTACGTTTAAAATTATGAACACATTCAAATCCGTTTTTGAACAATATGATTGGAATACTATACAAGCCAAAATATATGCTAGCAATACCCAACAAGTCGAACAAGCTTTAGCTAAAAGCAAACGAAATCTCGACGATTTCCTAGCATTGATTTCACCTGCAGCACAACCTTATTTGGAACAAATGGCTCAAATAAGTCATGAATTAACGAAGAAACGTTTTGGCAAAACTATTCAAATGTATGCTCCACTGTATTTGAGCAATGAATGTCAAAACATTTGTACTTATTGTGGCTTTAGTTTAGACAACAAAATCAAACGAAAAACACTATTAGATTCAGAAATAAAACAGGAAGCTGAAGCCTTAAAAAAAGCAGGATTTGATAACGTTTTATTAGTTACTGGTGAGGCAAATCACACTGTAAACATCAATTATTTCTTGAATGCTATTGAACAAATTAAAAATGATTTTTCGATAATTTCAGTAGAAGTACAGCCACTTTCACAAGAAGAATATGAACGTTTACATCACGTCGGAGTATATTCGGTTTTGGTGTATCAGGAAACCTATCATCAAGAGGTTTATAAAAAATACCATACCAAAGGCAAAAAATCCAATTTTGATTTTCGTTTAGAAACACCTGACAGGGTTGGAACTGCGGGAATTCACAAAATAGGTCTGGGTGTTTTATTGGGATTGGAAGATTGGCGAACCGACAGTTTTTTCAATGCCTTGCATTTAGATTATTTGCAAAAAACCTACTGGCAAACCAAATACACCGTTTCTTTTCCACGATTACGTCCTGCCGAAGGAGTTATTAAACCCAACTTTATTATGGACGATAAAGACTTGGCGCAATTGATTTGTGCATATCGCTTGTGGAATGAAGATTTGGAAATTTCACTTTCCACCCGTGAAAATGAAAAATTCCGTAATAATATAATTTCGTTAGGAATTACTAGTATGAGTGCTGGTTCCAAAACCAATCCGGGCGGATATGTAGTGGATCCACAATCATTGGAACAATTTGAAATTAGTGATGAACGTTCCGCTTCGGAAATTGCAACGCTTATTTCGAGTCGCGGATATGAACCCGTTTGGAAAGATTGGGACAGAAGCTACACAACAATAGATTAACGATTGATTTTAGAATAATGAGTGTAATACAAGAGTTTTTACGATACAACCGACAAATGATGTTGCCCGAAATAGGCGATGAAGGACAGGAAAAACTAAAAAAAGCAAAAGTATTAGTCATTGGTGCTGGCGGATTGGGCTGTCCTGTTTTACAATACATTGCTACTGCAGGTGTTGGAATCATTGGCATAATCGATTTTGATAAAATTGAGATACATAATCTACACCGCCAAATTTTATATACCGAAAACCAAATTGGTCTAAACAAAGCTATAACAGCAAAATCAGTTTTAGAAACATTAAATCCTTTAATTACTATCATCGCTTTCAAAGAAAAATTAATCTTAGAAAATGCCTCAGTAATTCTGCGGGACTTTGATTTTATAGTAGATGGCTCAGATAATTTTGCCACTCGTTATTTAGTGAACGACACCTGTGTGGCTTTGGGAAAAACATTGGTTTACGGTAGTATTTTAGGTTTTGAAGGACAATTGGCGGTTTTCAATCATAAAGGAACAAAGAATCTTCGGGATCTATTTCCAGAACCTCCTAATCCGAAAGATGTTCCTAATTGCAGTATGAATGGCGTGTTGGGGACTTTACCCGCAATGATTGGAACTATGATGGCTCACGAAACTTTAAAGCTGATAATGGATTTACCAACTTTAGAGAATGAATTGGTATTGTTCAGTACTTTGAATTGGAATTTTACGAAGCTAAAATTTTAAATTCTAACCATATAAGAAATGTAAGTTCATTTAAGCTAGAATTAAAAAAAACGATGACTTATATGTTCTTACATTTCTTATATGGTGAAACTTTAATAATGCTGAGCTTTTCTTTTACTTCTTCAAAATTGACATAAAAAATTCCCTTTCTATTTCTCTGCATCCCAAACTTTCTAGGTGTTCGTTATACACTTGGCAATCCAATAAATAATAATTATCTTTTATGAGTTGGTTTACCAAAGCAATAAAAGCCACTTTGGAAGCATTGGAAACCAAAGAAAACATACTTTCTCCACAGAAAATATGTCCCAAATCGATGCCGTACAAACCACCAACCAGCTGATCATTTTGCCAAACTTCGACTGATTTTGCAACTCCCATTTCGTTTAGTTTACAATAAGCTTCAATCATTTCATTAGTAATCCAAGTCCCCGCTTGCCCATCTCTTTTTACCTGCTGGCAATTGGAAATGATATCTCTAAAATTTTGATTGAAAGTAATTTTGAAAAGATTTCGATTAAGGATGTTTCTCATGCTTTTGGAAACAACTAATTCATCAAGAAATAAAACCATTCTGGGATTTGGTGACCACCAGATAATAGGTTCTCCTTCGTTAAACCAAGGAAAAATACCGCTGTTATAAGCTAGACGCAAACGTTCTGGAGACAAGTCACCACCAATAGCAAGAATCCCATCGCTATTGGCGTGAGAAACTGGCGGAAAAAATAAATCTTTGGATAAATAATACATTTTCAAAAATTAATTTCAAAGGCAATGGCAAATTCGAATAAAAAGAAATTCCAAATTCCAATAAAGTTACAATTGGAATTTGGAATTTAAAAATGCCTTTTATTTTTTTTTAGAATGGCAAATCGTCTGCTTCTTCTTCGTTTAAATTAGTTGCTGGCGCAAAAGTTGCTGCAGCTGGCATTGGAGGTGCTTGCTGAGCTGGTGCATCGGCAGCTAATCTTTCGATTCTCCAACCTTGAATACTGTTAAAATATCTTGTTTCACCTTGTGGATTAACCCATTCTCTTCCTCTTAAATTGATAGAAACTTTTACAGCTTCACCAATATTATAACTGCTTAGCAAATCACATTTATCCTGTGTAAATTCAATCAGAATGTGCTGTGGATACTGCTCATCTGTAGTAACAACCAATTCTCTTTTCTTGAATGCTGCACTCACTTGTTGCTCTGGATTAACAACTTTAATTTTTCCTAATACTTCCATCTTCTTTTTGTTTTATTATTGTTACTTTGAATTTATTTTTTGGCCAAAAGTACTTTCCAAGCTGCAAGTACATCATTTTCTAAAAGATACTTTTTGGCTTCCAAGTGCTGTTTTTCAAGATCATCAGAGCTCAAAACTGCTTTTATTGAAAAATTTTGGCTTACAAATATACTAACTTCTTTAGTTGTAGGCAAGGCTTCAATGTTCCCAAGCATCCCTAAATCATTTCCGTCAAAAACCGGACTGTTTTTAATAAAATCAGGAATGGCATCTACTCCAACACCAAGCGTTGTAAGCGGTTTTGGCACTTCAAACAGTCCTTGATTGGATCGGGAATACCAATTAGCTCCAAGTCTGGACACTAAATCTATTTTATGCTGGTCGATAGTTCCGTTTTCATTGAGAACCGCTTCGCTGATATGAATACGAACCACTTCGCAAAGAATTAAATTTCCTGCACCGCCTTCTGTCCCTAACGGAATTATCTGCGTCACTTTACACTCAAACTGAACAGGTGATTCTTTTACTCTAAAAGGTTTTACAACCTCGGATGGAACTGGCGTAAATCCAGCTTTTATAAACTCGTCAACACCTTTGGCATATTCTGTACTTGCCAGCGAAGTCTGCTGTACCATGTCATAATTTACGACATTGATAACAACTTCACCATTGTCTTCGGCATTGATTAAAGTGTGCTTTACTGTATTGTCTCTGACGCGTCTTGCGGGTGAAAAAATAAGGATGGGAGGATTGGCACTGAATACATTAAAAAAACTGAAAGGTGACAGATTTGGAATTCCCGTTTTGCCAATAGTACTGGCAAAAGCAATAGGACGCGGTCCGACTGAACTCTGCAGATAGCCCTGCAGTTTTGCAGTTTCAATGCTTTTTGGATCAATGCTAATCATAAACTTTTTGTTTGGACAAAAATAACAAAATAGCAGTTAGATTCTCGATAATTCAACAATTATATTATGAAAACAAATGGCCTAGCCCTGATGGAAACGACATCCTTTTGTGCCGGGGTTCGGCACAAAAGATATAGTGGACAGCAGGAAACAGCTTCTAAAAAAATTATGATTGATGCACTGAATACAATGATTTTTTGCACCTACACAATCCAAAATACTTTATTTCGTTATATTTATACCACAAATTTACTTTTATGAATTTTTCCGAGAATAGCAACCCCATACGCTGGATCATTATTTTTATCTCATTTTCGATAATTTCCATTATCCTTTGGAATACCTATACTTTTTTTCAAATTTTCAAAAATGAAGAAAGGATAAAAATGCACCTTTGGGCTACGGCACAAAAAACCTTAATAAATGCCCAAGAAAACACCGAAGTAGATTTACCGCTTCAAATTTTCAATAACAACACCACTATTCCGTTGATATTGACAGAAAACGACAGCATAATAAATTCAGTAAATGTTGATGAGGAAATTATAAAAGACAAAGCAAAAGCCAAAGAATATCTGGATGAATTAAAAATTGAAAACGAGCCCATTACCATTATTTATGCGCCTGGGAAATCACAAGAATTGTATTATGGAGATTCTTCGTTAATTGATAAACTCAAATATTACCCAATAGCTTTATCGCTGATTATTGTCCTCTGCGGCATTCTGATTTACAATTTTTACCTCAACCATAAAATAGCAAGCCAAAACAAATTATGGGCGGGAATGGCCAAAGAAACGGCTCATCAGATAGGCACGCCCCTTTCGTCATTGATAGGCTGGCTGGAAATTTTGAAACTGGATAATGTTGACGAATCTATTACTATGGAAATCGAAAAAGACATTGTGCGTCTGCAGACCATAACTGACCGCTTTTCGAAAATTGGTTCCGAACCAAAATTAGAACTAAAAGATATAGTCGAAGAAACGAAACAATCTTATGATTATCTGATTTCCCGTTTTTCTAACCAAATTGAATTTTCGTTTAAAGGCCCATCAAAACCGATAGAAATTCTTCTAAATCCAACTTTACACAGCTGGACAATAGAAAATTTAGTTAAAAATGCCATCGATGCTATGAAAGGCCGGGGGAAATTATCTCTGGAAATTGAAGAAGATCATCATCATATAAAAATAAATGTAACTGATACCGGCAGCGGGATTCCAAAAAAGGAGTTTCACCGTATTTTTGAAACTGGTTTTACCACCAAAAAAAGAGGATGGGGACTTGGTCTTTCTTTAACCCGCAGAATTGTAGAGGAATACCACAAAGGTTCTATTAAAGTACTTCATTCTGAAATGGGGAAAGGTACTACTATGCAGATTTCATTCTTGAAAAATAATCACTCCTGAAATAAAAATTCATTTTTGCGCAATTAATTCAAAGGAACTCCAAACCATGTTACTTTAGTAAACATGCCTTTCCGAGCTGATTTACTTTTGCTCAGATAGTCATTTACAAATTTTTCCTGCTCTTCTATCTGTTTCAAAATATCGATTATAGATTTTTTTAATGATTTTACATTTTCAAAATTATTATCATTGTACTTCCCAATCTTATAAATCCGATTTTGACAATCCAGTATTTTCTGCTTTGGAGTTACAATCATTTCCTTAATCGCTTCATCTGGCAAAAGCGGTTTGAATTTATTATTCCTATACATTATAAAATCATTAAACTGCGCTATAGCCTGATTATAATCATCACTGATACCCTGCATTTTTGTCATTGCCTCGTTATTCTGCAGCGCATCAGCTTCGCTCTTTTGGAATTGAACCATTTCCTGAATCAAACTGTTTTTGATACCATTATTCTGAATTCGAATCAAAACAGTCCTTGCCTTATCCAAATCTGACATCCGGTCATATTCTTCAATTTGATTTACAAAATCAAATTTTGGTTTGGCAGTATTTATTTGGGTTTTCCCATCGATAAATTCCTGATTCGTAACAGGGTAATTTAAAAATTGCCATAAATAATCAAAAGGCATGTGTGTAGAGACAAATTGTGCCGGGGAAGCTTTAAAATTGATGTTGTTCAATTTTTTGAAAAACTTGTTTTTGTCAATATATCCTGAGCCCCAAGTCGGGTCAAATAGCCCCCAAACATTATCAATTCTTGCGGCACACCAAGCATGCGACAGTACGTCCACTTTGCCATTTTGCTTGGTATATCCATAAACAATGTAGGATTTAATGTTTACTTTTTTGGCTATATCATTAAAAACTTCGGCATAATGAATGCAAACACCTTTCTTGGATATTACCGTGTTTTTTATTTTATCCGGAGAAACTTCTTTGAAATCAATAGACGCAATATTCTCAATATCATATCTGATATTCGACGCTGTCCAATAAAACACAGCTCTTATTTTATCATTTTCTGATTTAAAATTTTCATTGATATATTTGGCAATTCCATCAGTTGAACTACTTAAATCAGCAGGAATTTTATCCATTTTAGCATCTGTCAAAGCATAAGGACTCTTGACTTGGCCAAAACTGAAAAACGTAAACATTAAAAACACAAATACACTCTTCATGCTGTCTTTTTTTTGGACATAAAAAAACACGAAACTTTTAAATTATTTCTTAAAAGAGTCGTGTTTCATTGCCTTGATTTTTTTATAAATTAGCCTGAATACTTTTTGCCAAAGCCTCAAACTCATCTTTTGTCAAACTTACTTTATGTCTGAAAGTCATTTCTCCCATTTCATTTAGCGGAATCAGGTGAACGTGTGCATGCGGTACTTCTAGCCCTACAACAGCCATTCCTACACGTAAGCAGGGAACTGTTTTCTCTAGTGCGATGGCAACTTTTTTAGAAAAAGCCATCAATCCTAGATACAAATCATCGTCAATATCAAAAAACTTATCTATTTCCTTCTTAGGAATACAAAGCGTATGTCCTTTAGCATTTGGATTTATATCCAAAAAAGCCAAGAAATTTTCATCCTCCGCAACTTTATAGCAAGGAATTTCTCCGTTAATTATTTTTTTGAAAATGGTACTCATTGTTTATTTGTTTAACCGTTAATTTGTTTAACCGGTTAAACAAATTAACGGTTAAACAGTTAAAAAAACTACTCTCTTGAAATTTCAAGAATCTCAAATTTCAAAACACCGTTAGGCACAGTGATTTCGGCAACTTCACCTACTTTCTTTCCTAAAAGTCCTTTTCCAATCGGAGAAGTAACTGATATTTTACCGGTTTTCAAATCCGCTTCACTTTCGGCCACTAATGTGTATTTCATCTCCATACCGTTGGTTTGGTTTTTGATTTTCACAATTGACAAAACCAATACTTTAGAAAGATCCAAATGTGTCTCATCAATCAATCTTGCATTCGCATGAACTTCTTCCAGTTTTGCAATTCTCATTTCAAGCATTCCTTGGGCTTCTTTGGCTGCATCATATTCTGCATTTTCAGACAAATCTCCCTTATCTCTTGCTTCTGCTATATCCTGCGATGCTTTTGGACGCATCACACTTTTTAAATAATCTAATTCTTCTCTTAATTTTTTTAATCCTTCTGCTGTGTAATAAGATACTGCGCTCATAATTTCGTCATTTATATAAATAGAAAAAATCCCATTCAGGACGGGATTTCTTTCCACAAAGATAGTATATTTTTATTTCAGTCTACAATTATATGTTAATCATAACAATTTCAAAGTTAAATAAATTAAATTTGTTTAACTAATTCTTTAGACTTAATTTTAAATAATGAAAAAATACATTCTATTACTAATAACCTCACTATTTTTTCTGGGATGCAGTGACAATGAAAACTCCAATAAAAACCCGTATATCCCTAACTACAACTTCTCTGTAGATCTCAATCTGAATTTACCGCTGTATTCAAATCTTAAAAGTCCGGGTAACGGAATTTACTATTCAGATGCGGGCGCCAAAGGGATAATCGTTTTCAATACCGGTTCAGGCTACAACGCTTTTGACGCCGCTTGTCCAAATCAGGAAATCAGCAGCTGCTCTACCATGACTATCAAAGGAATCAATGCACTTTGCGCCTGCGACAGCAAAGAATACAACCTTTTTACAGGCCAAGGCGGCATGACTTATCCGATGAAACAATACCGTGTCGAAGTAATCAGCGAAACCCTTATTCGTATTTATAACTAAATCTTTTTTGGGCGTGTCACCATAAAAAAAAGGGGGCAATCACCGCACTGGTGATTCGCCCCCTTTCTTTTATGCTGTCAGGCTATTCTCGCTACTTCGGTAGCCAGCTGCTATCCTTCACGCGTGACCCAGAACATTATTTTAAATTCAGAGAAATTCTGAAACCAAACTTTTCACATCTAAAACTTCAATGTCAATCCCGCCAGGAAATTAACTCCAGCTTGTGGGTAATAAAAATTTTCTGTTACAGGAGCATCTGTTGAACCTTGTGGACGATAATAATAGCTATAAGTATATCCATTTGAAACATATTTTCCATCAAAAATATTGTTTACTAATAAGTTAAAACTTATTTCCTTAATCCATTTTGGTTTTAATTTATAGGAAATCGAAATATTATTCACAAAATAGGCTTTCATACTTCGGCTATCTGTAGAAGTATTATCTAAATATTGCTTACCCACATACTTCGATATCAATCCAAAATCCAGATTTTCAATTGGTGAAAAAGTCAAAGTAGTACCAACTATTGTTTCTGGTGAAAAAGCAATATTCGTGTCTTTATATTCTGTTCCTACCGGCGCGTATGAAACTACATCATAAGTATTTGGATCATACTGTGTATCATAAACTAAATAATCAAATGCTTTGATTATATTTTTACTAAAAGTAGCATTTGCATCAATTCGTAATAGTTTTGAAATTTTATAACCTGCCTGAACTTCTATTCCTGTTCTGAAACTTTTGGATACATTTTGACGAACCCCATTCCCTACATCATCTATTTCTCCTGTAAGAACCAATTGGTCATTGTAATACATATAATAGAAATTTACAGAAGCTACTATTTTTTTAGATTTCATTTTATATCCCAGTTCATAATCTATAAGTTGCTCAGGTTTTGGTTCCGTTGGATTTTTAGTCAAATCGTCTCCGTTTGGCTCACGATTCCCAATAGCTACGGATGCGTACATAGTATTTTCTGAATTCAACAGATACGTTAATCCTGCTTTTGGATTAAAAAAAGAATACTTTTTGTCAACATTTATGGCTGCTACACTTGATGACAATCCAGAAGATTTATAACTTACATCTCTAAACTGAACATCAGCAAAACCAATAAAACTATCACTAAATTGATATTCTCCTTTTAAATAAATACTAGTATCTTCTTTCAATATACTGCTTTCATAATATTTTTCAGAATAAGGCAATGGGGTTTGAAATTGGCTCCAAATGATCTCACCAAAACGCGATCCGTCATATTTATTATATCCCCCACCAAAATTAAAACTAACCTTATCCTTATTGTAATTCAACGAATATACTAAAGCATAAAAATCGCTTTTCGCCCATTTTCTACGAATTACATCGCTTCTGTCATCTCCATTTGGACTTGATGGGAAATATTTTTTAAACTTATCATCCGCTTTGAATTCTTCATAGTACCCTTTTCCAGGAGTAAAATTTCCCGAAATTGTAGCCGATAAATTATCATTAAATTGATGTGAGAAATGCAATTGATAATGATATTGCTCATAATTATCTGTTTGATTATCATAGGTATAAAAATTATAAGTTCTACCCGAATTCAACAGATTGTAGGCTTCTGATGTCGTGCTGTAATTTCGAGCTATAAAAGCATTAATTCCATCAACATCACCATTTACAACCGCTTCTGGAGTTCCATACCAAGATTGATACGTTTTTTCTTTCCCTCCAAAAACAATTGCTTTTATAGAAGTATTTTCTCTTATAAAACCTGCTTCGGTGTAAAACGATTTTAAATCCGAAGAAGCGCGGTCTATATAACCGTCACTTGCAATTTTGGATAGTTTTCCTGTGGCATAAAAACCGTTTTTTATACCAGAACCTACACTCAAAGTATGTTTTCTAGTACCAAATGATCCAAAAGAATTAGAAATTGTTGCAAATCCTTCGGCCGATGGCTTTAGCGTTTTTAGATTCAAACTTGCGCCAAAAGCTCCCGATCCATTTGTAGAAGTTCCTACACCACGCTGCAGTTGAACATCTTCTAAGGAAGAAGCAAAATCTGGCAAGTCCACAAAATAAGTTCCTTGGCTCTCGGCATCATTATACGGAATTCCGTTAATAGTAACATTCACACGAGTAGCATCGCTTCCACGCACTCGGATACCAGTGTAACCTACTCCTGCACCTGCATCAGAAGTTGTAACTACCGATGGCAATTGATCCAATAAAATCGGCAAATCTTGTCCAAGATTATTCTTTTCCAATTCTTTTTTTGTAACGTTTGTAAATGGAAAAGGAGATTTCTCTTTTATTCTAGTAGCGTTTAACAACACTTCATCGAGCTGATTAACCTTTAATGTGTCTTGTTGTTTTTGCTGCGAAAAAGAGAAAAGAAAAAATAAAGAAAAGAAAATAGACATCAAAAGCTTTGTGCCTTTATGGCTAATAAAATGAATTGAATTTTTCATCCGTAAAAAATTACGAATAAAAGGGGGAATTATTCTTTTGGTTTAAATTAATAAATGATTATTCTACAACAAATAGATAGTGTACACGCTATTTTTTTGTCGTTTTTTCCCTTGGCAGCATTACCCGCCCAGGTTCTTTGGGTATGATCTCAGCTCGTTATTTGGAGCACCCCTTTGAGACGATGCAAAAGTAGTATTAAAAATTGCAAAAATCAATAACTATTTCAAAAATCAAATTTCAACAAAAAATACTAATCTAAATTTGGTTTTCTACGTGATTGTTTAATCTCCGAAATATTTTTTTTGTCTTTTATACGTTTTCGAATGACAGCTTTGGGGATTTTGGTTGGCTTGCGCTCTTTTGGAACATACAATCCTTTTTTTATAATATCCAAAAAACGTTTGGTGACAATCTCTTTATTTTTAAGCTGGCTTCGGTCTTCATCGCAATTCAGAATCATAATTAAATCTGCAGTTAATCTGTTTTGTAAATTGGTTTCTAAAAGCAGTTTTTCCTCATCTGAAAATGCTTGGGAATTTTGCAGATCAAAAGTCAGCACAACCTTAGACGAAACTTTATTAACGTTTTGTCCTCCGGCACCGCTACTTCTTAATGCTTTATATTTTACCTCCGAAAGGACTGTTTGAATTTCCATTTATAACGGTTGATGCGCTTGTTTTAACAAATCATTTACCGTTTTTACGGGATTGAAAGTTGACAACGGCACTTCTACAAAAACAGTTAACCAATTAGCCATTGCCCCATTCCACAGACCTGGAAGTTCATACGCTTTTATATCAACTCCAGTATGGTTCTTGTACACAATAAAACCGCTTTCTGGGTCTATATACTGTTTTAAATCAAACTTTTGATTTTTGTAATTTTTTAAACCGCAAACTAAATCAACTGGATTAAAATGAGTTGCATTTTCTAATATCTTCAACTGTTCACTGTTTTTCAAATCAATCTGTGAAGTTTCTACAATCTGCAGTGTTAACCTGCCGTCACTTCCCCTAACCCAAAATGGCCCTCCGCCAGGTTCTCCTTCGTTTTTTACCATACCGCAAACACGAACGGGCTTGTTGAGCAAATCCTTCAATTTTGGAATTTGATTTATAAGTTTGAATTTATGAAAATCGTTATCTAATTCAATATTCAATTTTTCTTTGATAAAAATCAAAATCTCATTTATTGTTTCTTCACTTGTCTCACCATAATCTAATGCATTTAAATATTCAAAAGTCTGATGCTGTAGTTCCAATAAAATTCCTGCTAACCCTTTTTTATAAAAAGAAATCTGATGAATATCGTTTTGAATTACATTGTCAATATTTTTAACAAAAACAACATCTGCATCAATTGCATTTAAATTTTCTATCAAAGCACCATGCCCACCAGGTCGAAAAACTAAGTTTCCTTTTTCATCTCGAAAAGGTTTATTGTCGAGACCCACAGCAATAGTATCCGTTTCTTTTTTTTGATAAGAATAACTTACTTCAATTTTTGAATTTGTTTTTAATTCAATCTTGTGTTTTATTTTTTTAATAATTGCTTTAAACTGATCTTGATGACTCTCTGAAACTGTCAAATGCAAACTAGAGTGATAATTTGAAGTTGCATAAAAAGCACACTCATGCAAATGTTCTTCAATAGGAGTAACAATATTTGCGGGGTATTTATGAAACGGAAGAATTCCTTTCGGCTTATTAGCAAAATTAAAATAATCAGGAGATAAAAGTGTCTTTATGAAATAATAATTTTTATAATCCCTTTTAAGTTTATGAAAATCAGGATATATTTCCCGCAACTTTTCGTCAACTTCTTTAAAAAAAGGAAACTTATCCATCCCTACAATAAATAAAGATAATTCAGCATCCTTTTTTCTATTGATGTAAGCATTAATAGTTTCATGCCCTAGCTTAAAGTCATTCAAAAAAGCAGTTAAAAATTTAAACATCCTTGTGGCCGCACCAGAAGCAGGAACAAATTTTTTCAGTTTCAGGCTTGATTTATTTTCTACAAAAAAGTCTGCTTTTTGCTCAAATTCAACATCAGATAATTGTAAGATACCATGATTTAGAGTTGCTGGATTTACCAATGTTATTTTTTGTATTCCGTCCTTAAAAATACAAAGTTGCCTTTTTATATTTTCTACTGGAATACCCTGTTGGTAAATTTGTAAAAAATCGATGGAAGAAAATCCCAGCTGTAAAGCCATTGTCAAGTCTTCAATGATTGCAACAGCAGCTTTTAAACGAGTATCTCTATCTCCAGAAATAGTTATAAAAGGTTTTTTGTTATCAATCAGCGATTGCTTAAATACTTCAAAAACACTTTCTCTGCCGTCTGGACTGTCCCGCAAACCGTCATCCTCCCACGGCACATCAATATCTGTCAGAAAAAACAAATCATATTGATGCGCACGGGCTGCTTTATCCAATCGAGAATCGCAAAAATTATAATATAACTCGGAGAACACCTTTGTAACTAACAAATTAGTATCACAAAAAAGATATCTGTTAGCAATTAGTGCACTTTCATTTTCCAGTTTTGTCTGTCCATAAGCAATGGGTAACATATCATCAATATCGCAAATACCACGGTCATTATCTAATTTTTCCTGTAGGTAATCGCGTGCGAATTCGGGAACCCAAACCGTTTTATAATATTCGGCGAGTTGTGTTGCCAAAGTAGTTTTTCCAGTAGATTCTGGTCCAAAGATGGCAATTTTTATTATTGGTGATGCTCCAGATTTTGCGAGCTGTTCAAGATTTTCTTCCATTCTAAATAACCGTAAACGGCAATAATTGTAAATATTATATATTGAAAACCGGTAAAAGTATATCCTTTTGCCAAATAAAGCGGAATAGAAAGTAAGTCTCCTACAATCCAGAAAATCCAATTTTCGATTTTTCTTTTGGCCATTAACCACATTCCAACGAAAAAAATCGCAGTCAATAAGGTGTCTAAATATGAGTACCAATTCGTAAATTTATTAAAATAAAGATATACAACAACCACAAAAACGATAGTTAATACAAAAATAATAGCAGCTATTACCTTCTCTTTGCCGTTCATCGTAGAAATTGGAAATTCATCGATACCACCTTTTTTTCGAGTCCAATGATACCAGCCAAAAATGCTCATTATAAAATAATACACATTAATCATTGAGTCTCCCAGCAAACTCCACCGCCAAAGCAAATAGGCATATATTGACGTACTGATTAATCCTGTTGGAAAAACTAAAATATTATCTTTTTTCGCACTCCAAACACTCCATAGCCCAAAAAAGACTCCAATAAGTTCTAAATATACTTCATGAATAGGATACCCTTTATATTGTGCAAATAAGTAATCAAACATAATAATCTAGTTTTTATCTATATTAAAAAAATCGGCATCATTTTCAAATGCTGTCCCAATGACAACCAAATCTGCTCCTGCTTCATAAGCATTTTGAATGCCTTGCAAATCTATAATTCCGCCACCAACTATTAAAGGAATTTCAATGTTTTGAGCGACCATTTGAATCATTTCTAACGGAACAGCTTGTTTTGCACCACTTCCTGCTTCGAGATAAATTAACTTATTACCTAACATTTCGCCCGCTTGAGCGGTGGCAACAGCTAAATCTAGCTTTAATCTGTCTAATGGTTTGGTTTTGCTAATACGTTCTACTGCGGTTTCTCCCCCGCTTTCTATCAGCATATAACCTGTTGAAATTATTTCGAGTTTTGTTTTCTTTAAAGTTGGCGCAGCGTCAACTTGATGATCAATTAAATAATCCGGATTACGACCAGAAATTAAGGACAGAAACAAGATAGCATCCGCCTGATCTGAAATCTGAGATGGATTTCCCGGAAAAAGAATAATAGGTAAATTGATCTTTTGTTTTAAAGCAATAATCAATTCGTCCAGAATGTTATTTTGAACATGGCTTCCGCCAATGAAAATATGTGTGGCGGGTGAATGATTGATTTTTTCGATTAAATAGCCCAAATTGTTCCAAATAATTTTATCGGGATCCAGAAGAATAGCGAGCAACATCTGATTTGCTTCTTTAGATTGAAGAATTTGTTTGTATATTACCATAGAAATTTCACAGAAATGCGTAAAGTTAGCGCAAAGATTAAAAAACTATTTTTCGAAAGCATACACCAAAGTAAAATTTTCTATTTCCATATAATTTACTTCGAACTTTTTTTCTAAATCATCAAATAGAAGACAAGCTTGAGTTTGATTTTCGGTTAAAGAAAAAGGCGCAACCTGAATATGGTCTTTGAAACTGATTCCTTTTTCGTTTCGGATTTTAAAAATCGCTTCTTTGGCTCCCCAAATAACTGTTAGTTTTTTTATGTATTCGTCTAAAGGTTCTGGTTTTAAATAATCGAATTCACAATCAACAAACTTATCGGCAATGCGGAGAATTTTTTCACGCTGCAGTTCCATATCAATTCCTACAGTTTCATCACTGATAATTATTGAGGCAAAATTATGAGAATGTGTAATCGAAATATACCTATGATCATCTAAATAAGGCTTTCCGAATTCGTCATAATGCAAATCAAAGTCACTAATTCCTATTTCCTGTATCAGCATTCGCACACTTAAAAAAGCGCATTGATGTATTTCTGATTTCATTCCATTTAACCGAAGCTGGGTTTTTTCTTTTAAAACTGCTTTTGCTAATAATTCATCAAAGGATTCAGCCACTTTCCAAATCAATATTTGTGTTGTGGGACTAAGGTTTATAGTTTTGTATAAAGGCATTATTGAATTATGAGTTATAAGTTATGAATTATGAGATCATAAACTCCGTCAGTTTTTTTATAGCCCCGATAGTAGTGGAAATCCTTTTCTTTTTTTCCTTTAAGAAAAGAAAAGATTGCAACGGATAGCGGGAAACAGCTTCAAATAAAAATTATTTCATTAAAATTCAAAAGATTAGGAACTTAAACAATTCACAAATGTTCCCGAATGCTTTTTAAATAATAAGTTATTATGTAAATTTGCAAAAATTTTTACAATTACAAATATACTATAAATGAGTACAACGACTATGCCTTATGTGGCTTTCAAAGTAAAAGACATTTCTCTAGCAGCTTGGGGAAGAAAAGAAATTGAACTAGCTGAGGCTGAAATGCCAGGTTTAATGGCGCTTCGTGCTGAATATAAAGATGAGCAGCCACTTGCTGGAGCTCGTATTGCTGGATGTTTGCACATGACGATTCAGACTGCTGTTTTGATCGAAACTTTAATCGCTCTTGGTGCTGAAGTTACTTGGTCTTCTTGTAATATTTTCTCAACTCAGGATCAAGCTGCTGCTGCTATTGCTGCTGCTGGAATTCAAGTTTATGCTTGGAAAGGTCTTGACGAAGAATCTTTTGACTGGTGTATTGAGCAAACATTATTCTTTGGTGAAGATAGAAAACCATTGAACATGATTCTTGATGACGGCGGGGATTTGACTAACATGGTTATTGACCGTTTCCCAGAATTGGTTGCGGGAATCAAAGGATTGTCTGAAGAAACCACAACAGGTGTTCACAGATTGTATGAAAGAGTAAAAGCGGGAACATTACCAATGCCGGCTATCAATGTAAATGACTCTGTTACTAAATCTAAATTTGATAATAAATACGGTTGTAAAGAATCGGCAGTTGATGCTGTTCGTCGTGCAACTGACTTGATGTTAGCTGGAAAAAGAGTTATCGTTTGTGGATATGGTGATGTTGGAAAAGGAACTGCTGCTTCTTTTAGAGGTGCTGGATCTATTGTAACTGTTACCGAAATTGACCCAATTTGTGCTTTACAAGCTGCAATGGACGGTTATGAAGTAAAAAAATTAAACACTGTAATTGCTACTGCTGATATCATCATTACAACTACAGGAAATAAAGATATCGTTCTTGGAAGTCATTTCGAACAAATGAAAGACAAAACTGTTGTTTGCAACATCGGACACTTTGATAACGAAATTGATATGGCTTGGTTGAACAAAAACCATGGTGCATCAAAAATTGAAATCAAACCACAAGTTGACAAATATACTATCGCTGGAAAAGACATCATCATTCTTGCTGAAGGCCGTTTGGTAAACCTTGGCTGTGCTACAGGTCACCCAAGTTTTGTAATGAGTAACTCATTCACAAACCAAACTTTGGCTCAAATCGAATTATGGAAAAACAGCGTTGCTTACAACAATGAAGTTTATATGTTACCAAAACATTTAGATGAAAAAGTAGCGATGTTACACTTGGCTAAATTAGGCGTTGAATTGGAAGTTTTACGTGACGATCAAGCAGCCTATATAGGTGTTGAAGTTCAAGGCCCATTCAAACCAGAATATTACAGATATTAGTATTTTTAATTACGAATTAAAAATCACGAATTACGATAGAAACCCTTACAGGAATGTGAGGGTTTTTTGTTTTTGGCGTGACCCTTCGTAAAAACTATGGGTCGGGCTATTCGCTACAATCTTTTATTCCGCTACGCTACATGTAAGGATTTTCACCACTATCCCTCACGCGGTTAAAGATTTACAATTAATGTATATGGTAAAATATTTAATATATTTAAATGAATTAAAATTCCTGTTTTTAATCAACACAACAAGATATTTATGAGCATAATTTATTCAACTACATTTTTCAGATTTAGAACATATAGTCCTATCGGCCATTTTAGGACCTATTCATTTTGATACTTCTTGGATAAATAATATCAACAAAGTGAGGCTGTTTTTTTTAGCGCTGGGTTAATCATTTAATCCATAATAAAAGTAATCTCCAATTATCAAAAACAAAGCCTGCTTCTCTTTGAAACAGGCTTTGTTTTTATAAAAATTTATTTCTGAGCAATAATCGGTTTTTTAAAAAGAAGTCTCCTTCTTCAATAAACCATTTAAAAAAACATATTACTTCATTGCAATCATTTTGCAATTACAATTTAAATTCAGCTTATAAAAAGACTATATGCCGTAAAAACAAAAACCCGCTTCTTTCGAAACGGGTTTTGTAATAATATAAAATCTTTATGATTATGCTTCGAATGGAAGTATAGAAACATAAGATTTATTGTCTTTTTTCTTTTGGAAGAAAACAACTCCATCAACTCTTGCATGTAAAGTATGATCTTTACTAATGTAAACGTTTTCACCTGGATTATGTTTTGAACCTCTTTGTCTTACGATGATGTTCCCAGCAATAGCAGCTTGACCACCAAAAATCTTAACGCCTAAACGTTTTGATTCTGATTCTCTACCATTCTTAGAACTACCGACACCTTTCTTGTGAGCCATGACGTATTAGTTTATTTTGTTATTATTCTTGTGTATCTTCTTTTTTAGCTTTTGGAGCTTTTTTTACTTTAGGAGCAACTTCTGCTTCTTCTGTAGTTGCTTCAACTGCTGCTTTTTTTGGAGCTGTTGCTTTTTTAGCTGTTCCACCTGCAGTAATACCTTCAATTACAATTTGAGTAAGATATTGTCTGTGACCATTTCTCTTTTTGTATCCTTTTCTTCTTTTCTTTTTGAAAATGATAACTTTATCTCCTTTTAAGTGTTGTAACACTTTAGCTTCTACTGAAGCACCTTCTATAGCTGGGGCGCCTATTGTGATTGAACCGTTATCGTCAACTAAATAAACTTTATCAAAAGAAACTTTTGATCCTTCTTCATTTGTCAAACGGTGAACGTAAACCTTTAGGTCTTTGCTAACTTTAAACTGTTGCCCTGCTATCTCTACGATTGCATACATACTGAATTGTTTTAATAATTTTTAAGGTTGCAAATATACAATTAAATATTTACCCTGCAATCCTTTACCAAAAAAATATTTACAGTCTTACTTTTGATCATTTCACACTGAATTTGAATCAGTTATCAGATTAAGCAAAATCATGGTTAATATATTGTTAATGCTCAATTTGCTAATCACCCGCAGCATAAAAAAACTACTTTTGCTCTAACCAAAACAAAACTATTAGCAATAGAAAATAAGTTTATTCATCTTTGCAAAAAAAACAGCGATAATGTCAAGTAACGCAATAACGTTAGGAGGAGTTGCTTCATCTCAAAAAGTAGCTTTCGAAGAATATGATTTAGACAATGGTCTGCATGTTATTTTACATCATGATGCTTCGGCTCCAGTTGTAATCACATCAGTTATGTACCATGTAGGTGCCAAAGATGAAAATCCGGACCGTACTGGTTTTGCTCATTTTTTCGAACACTTATTATTTGAAGGAACCGAAAACATCGAAAGAGGCGAATGGTTTAAAATTGTTACTTCAAACGGAGGAACAAATAATGCCAACACTACAGATGACAGAACCTATTATTACGAAATATTTCCATCGAATAATTTAGAATTGGGACTTTGGATGGAATCCGAAAGATTAATGCATCCTATAATCAACCAAATTGGGGTTGATACCCAAAATGAAGTTGTTAAAGAAGAAAAACGAACCAGCTACGACAACAGACCATACGGAAACATATTAGGCGCTGTAAAAGAAAACATGTTCAAAAATCATCCTTATCGATGGACAACCATTGGCTCTATGGAACATATAAATGCTGCGACACTTGAAGAATTTCAGGCATTCAACAAGAAATTTTATTTGCCTAACAATGCAGTTTTGGTGGTTGCAGGTGATTTTGAAAAAAAACAGACAAAAGAATGGATTGAAAAATATTTTGGACCAATAGCCAAAGGAGAAATAACACCAAAAAAAACATATCCCGAAGATCCTATTACTCAAACCATCGAAGCGGTATATGAAGATCCAAACATTCAAATTCCAATGCTGGTTGCCAGTTACCGCACTCCTTCAATGAAAAGCAGAGATGCAAGAGTACTGGATTTAATATCTTCTTACCTTAGCGATGGTAAAAGTTCCAAACTTTATAAAAAAGTGGTAGATGATAAAAAAACAGCATTACAGATTGGTGCTGTGGGCTTTAGCCAAGAAGATTACGGAATGTACATTTTATATGGTTTACCAATGAGTAATTTCACGACCGCAGACCTATTGAAAGAAATTGACGAAGAAATTGTAAAAATTCAAACAGAGTTAATTTCTGAAAATGATTATCAAAAACTGCAGAACAAATTTGACAACACCTTTGTAAACACCAATTCTACCATTGAAGGAATTGCCAATAATCTTGCAACCTATTATTTACTGTACAAAGATGTAAACCTAATCAATACCGAAATCGAACTATATCATTCTATTACCCGTGAAGAAATAAGGGACGTTGCCAAAAAATATTTAAATCCAAATCAGCGTTTGCTTTTGGATTATATCCCCGCAAAAGCACATAATTAAAAGCTTAATAAGACAAGCAATAGTATTCATCCTTTGTTATAAACAGGAATTATGCCAGAACAAGACCGCATACAGCCCAAACCCGGAAAATCACCAATAATCAATATCAAAAAACCACAAACCTTTATTCTGGCAAATGGAATGAAAGTATTAGTGGTCGAAAATCATAAATTACCTCGAGTAACTTTCAATCTAACTTTAGACAATCCACTGTTTACAGAAGGAAGTAAAAAAGGTGTAGATGAATTAACCAGCAATTTAATTGGAAACGGAAGCCAAAAAACATCAAAAACAGTCTTCCATGAAGAGATAGATTTTTTGGGAGCCGATATCAATTTTAGTTCTCATGGTGCAACCGCAAATTCTCTTTCTAAATTCAGCGGAAGGATTTTAGAATTATTAGCCGAAGGCGTATTACATCCAAATTTCACTCAAGAAGAATTTGACAAAGAAAAAGCCAAATTAATTGAAGGCATGAAAGCAGAGGAAAAAAGTGTTCCTGCAATTGCTAACCGTGTAGTCGATGCGCTGGCTTTTGGAAAAAACCATCCTTCCGGCGAATTCATGACTGAAGCAACATTAAACAATATTACTCTGGCAGATGTCGAAACGAATTATCACAATTATTTCGTTCCTGAAAATGCTTATTTAGTAATCGTAGGCGATGTAAAACTCACGAATGTTAAAGCAGCTGTTGAAAAATTATTTGGCACTTGGGAAAAAAGAAGCGTTCTAAAAACATCATACAACTCATCCGAAAATGTTTCAAATCTGCAGATTAATTTAATAGATGTACCTAATGCTGTTCAATCTGAAATCACTTTGGTAAACACTGTGAATCTAAAAATGAACGATCCTGACTTTTTCCCAGCTGTAATTGCTAACCAAATTCTTGGCGGTGATTTCAACAGTTACCTAAATATGAATCTGCGCGAAAAAAATGCTTGGACTTATGGCGCGCGATCCAGCATAGGAGCGGGTAAACACACTACCAAATTCTACGCTAAATCGGCCGTAAGAAACGCCGTTACCCATAGTGCAGTTGTAGAATTCATCAAAGAAATAAAAAGGATAAGAACCGAAAAAGTTACCGACGAAGTATTACAAACGGTTAAAGCAGGCTACATTGGGAGATTTGTTATGCAGGTAGAAAAACCACAAGCAGTCGCACGATACGCATTGAATACCGAAACTGAAAAACTTCCTGTTGATTTTTATGAAAAATACATTCAGACTATTAGTGCAGTAACAACCGATGATGTTTTACGTGTAGCCAACAAATATTTCCTAATAGACAATATCCGAATCGTAATTGTGGGGAAAGAATCTGAAATTGGAAAAGAATTGGAAAATCTAAATATTCCGATGTTCTATTTTGACAAATACGGAACTCCTTTAGAAAAACCAGTGTTTAAAAACTAAATCAAACAGAGAATTAACTCAATTACACCTATTTCTTAGCCGATAAATAAACACCTATTAAAATAATAAAAGCACCAATACACTGAATAAACGTCAGCACTTCATTATCCAGCATTCCCCAAAAAATAGCAACTATAGGAATCAGATACGTAACTGATGTTGCAAAAACGGGAGATGAAATTTGAATCAGTTTAAAGAAAATCACATTAGCAATTCCAGTTCCTATAACTCCTAAAATCAGTATAAACCAAAGAGAATGCTGTACTTTTTCGACATGAATAACTTCAAAAAAATCAGTAAAAAACAAAATTCCCAAAGCTGGAAAAAGCAATATTAAAAAATTTCCAGTGGTAATACTCAAAGAAGTCAGGTCGGATAAATACCTTTTTATTAAATTTACATTTGTTGCATAGCAAATAGAAGCAATCAAAACTAAAACAGCATAATAGTAATTTTGTTCCGGATGATTTACGGCACCATTAAAAACCAAGAGCAAACACCCCAAAAGCCCAATAATTACCCCCAAAATTTGACTTCTTCTAAAAGTAATTCCAAAAAAAACTGCCCCCAAAATCAATGTATTCAGCGGAGTCAATGAATTTAAAATAGCCGTAATCGAGCTGTCAATCTGAGTTTCTGCAATAGCAAAAAGATAGGCTGGAATAAATGTTCCAAATAAAGAGGTCAATGCAATGTATTTCCACTGATGGCTTGGGATTTTCAATAAACTTTTAAATCCTATTAAAAGCAAAAAGAGTGCTGCGAAAATAATTCGCAGTGACCCCAATTGTAAAGCGGTCAATCCAATTAATCCTTTTTTTATCAATATAAAAGAACTTCCCCAAATTAGGGACAATACCAACAAATAAACCCACTTTAACTGCTTTGTCATGACAAATACTATTTTGGCACAAAATTGTAATAATTTTAGCAACTGCTGCTTCTTTTTTTAATTAATTTTGCATTCAAACTGTAAAATTTAAATTAATTAAAATCTCATTATAATGAACTTCACAAAATCTATCGCAATTATTGCAATTTCAGGATTGCTTTTTGCAAACTGTAAAGACAATAAAGCCGAAGTGAAAACTGAAACTGCTTCAACTGAAACTGCAGCAACGAAAATTAAAAAAGAAATCGCTGCCGAAAATCTGCAGACAGCAAGCTTCACTATCACAGGAATGACTTGCGCTGTAGGATGTGCCGCAACAATTCAAGAAGAATTAACTGGATTAGACGGTGTTCAAACTGCCAAAGTTGATTTTGATAAAAAACTGGCTACAGTAACTTTTGATAAAACAATTCAAAATCCAGAAAGTTTAACCAAAGTAGTTCAAGCAACTGGTGACGGTAAGACATATAAAGTTTCCAATATGAAGTCTTGACTTCTAGTGATTAGTCCTTAGTGATTAGTCCTTAGTTTTTAGCTAAAAGTAAAAGCTAATAATTTTCATAAAAAAAGCATTCGCCAGAAACGAATGCTTTTTTTATGCCTTTACTAACGACTAATCACTAATTACTAATAAAACTATTTCCACTTTATAGTTTCCATCAGGCGCTGCATATCGTTTTTAATATAACTCGCCGCCGGCATAATAGAATCAAAATTAGGTTTAGCAAAAAAATAAACCGAACCTGTAACAAAATGCTTAATACTGTCGGTAGCATAAAACTGAGAATTAGTAGCCGCATTTCCATCAACCTGATAAAACATTCCGAATACCTTTTTATCTTGATTTATATATGGCTGTTCCAGAATATCATCCGCTTTGATAACATGTTCGTAAGTTAGTTTCTGCGCATCCCTAAGCAGTTTATTTATATTATTATTTACTGGTTTATAAGTTAGGTAAATCGTTGCCTTCATCTTTGGATACGTAATGGAGTAACCGCATCCTTTGTCTTCTTTAACAATTGCCTTCGAGTTCATATCAAATTCAAATGGACAATTCCCTTTTAGAGTAACATATTCCGCTTCGGGATAATCTAGTCTCAGATAACTGGCTGGTTTAGGTAAAACATCCTTTTTACATCCTACCATACACAAGAAGAATGCAAAAAACACAACTAGAGCGGTAATTTTTTTAAGCATATTAGTTTAATTTTAATATTCCCCTCCTTTGGACGGGTTAGGGGAGAATTATTCAATCGTTACTTTAATTTGTCTGACACGTTTTTGGTCCACAGATTCGATGACAAACGTACAGTTTTCAAAAACTATTTTCTGTCCTTTTTTAGGAAAATTACCTAATAGCTCCAAAATAAATCCTGCCAAAGTTTCTGCTTCGCCTTTTTGCTCATCAAATAAATCTTCATCAACATCTATTATTCTATAGAAATCCTTGAGGTTTATTTTGCCCTCAAAAATATAATTTTTATCATCAATTTTAGAAAAATTAACGAACACATCATCATATTCATCGCTGATTTCCCCAACTATTTCTTCAATCACATCTTCTAGCGAGACCAGTCCTGATGTCCCCCCATATTCATCAACCACTATGGCCAAATGGCTTTTCAGGCTTTGAAAATCTTTGAGCAGATTATCCAGTTTTTTGTTTTCGGGAACAAAAAACGGTTCTCTTAATAAAGTGGCCCAATCAAATTCGATGTCATTGATGTACGGAAGCAAATCCTTAACAAACAGAACACCTTCAATTTGGTCAATATTATCTCGATATACAGGAATTCTCGAAAAGCCTTTTTCAATTATTTTTGGATAAATTGACGCAAATGACTCTGTTATTTCCAAAGCAAAAACATCAATTCTTGGACTCATTACCTGTCTGGTATCGGTATTCCCAAAAGACACAATTCCTTCCAATATTTTTTGTTCTTCGGTTGAAGTCTCTCCGCTATCGGTCAGTTCCAATGCCTGCGAAAGCTGGTCTACAGAGAAATTTGTTTTTTGTTTTCCTAATTTATGCTGCAAAAACAAAGTAACCGAACGCATTGGAATACTTACAGGAGATAAAAATTTATCCAATCCTGAAATCGGGTAAGCAACTAATTGGGCAAATTTTATATTATTACGGCTGGCATATACTTTTGGCAAAACTTCGCCAAAAAGCAACAGCAGGAAAGTAACTAAAATAACTTCGGTTATGAATTTTAAAACAGGAGAATCTATAGCTGCAAAAATATTTTTCCCAACAAAAGAGAACAAAATCACCACTCCGATATTAATGAAATTATTTGCAACAAGCAGTGTAGCTAAAAGTTTTTTTGGTCTTTCTAAAAGACGGGCAATGATTTTTCCTTTGGAATTATTTTCTAAAACAGAATCATCTAAATCTTTTTGTGATAAGGAGAACAAAGCTACTTCGGCTCCTGAAACTATTGCGGAACAAAACAGCAAAATAACAATTCCGATGAAACCGAATATTAAGTTAAGGTCTACTTGAGAAGCTATCTCTAAACTGGGCTCTAGGTCCAAATTTGTGTAAATTAATTAAACAATTAAAACGGCAAGTCATTGATTGGCAAACCGTTATTTTGAGGGTCAAAGTTAGTGTTTTTTGGGGATTCAGAAGAATTTAATGTTTTATTACTTTCTGTATCTTTTTTAGTATTCAAAAAAGTGAATTCAGTCACCTGAATTTCCACTGTATGTTTGGTAGAACCGTCTTCGGCCAGCCATTGTCTTGATTTTATCCGACCTTCTACATAAATCTTATCTCCTTTCGAAAGATACTTTTCGCAGATTTCCGCCGCTTTGTTACGCACTACCAGATTATGCCATTCGGTTGATGTGATTTTTTCGTTGGTGGTTTTATTTACATAGACTTCATTTGTAGCCAATTGAAATCGGCCGATGCAGTTTCCTCCTTCAAAATAATGCATCTTAACATCCTCGCCAAGATGGCCTATAAGCATCACTTTATTTAACGATCCATTCATGATTATGTGGTATTTACACCAAAGGTACATTATTTTTTGTAAAATTGATTTCATTCAAAATTTACATTTCTGGGCGAAAACATGAGTTTATGAATGATCGCAAATTGCTTCGCCTATTCGCTGTCGCTCGGGTCGCAGATTTATTTTGAAAAGTATATAAAGCGTTTTGCAAATAAATTCTATTTTAAAAACTGAACATCTCGTTTTTTTTTACTTGGGTGAGGGATAAGAGCAGGCTACCGAAGTAGCGCGGATAGCCCGACGCTATAAAGCAATGGGGCCGAATATGCGTTTCTATAAGCTGGCCCCTTTGTTTTATAGGGTCACCCCCAACTGATTTTACAATTTCTCTTCGATAAAATTATGAATCACTATTGGGAATGGAAATGTTTTAGCCGTTTCCAGATCAATGCCGTTTGATATTGTGCCTTTTAATGTGGCTTTCCAAAACTTAATATGCAAATGCTGGTGCGATAGTTTATGAATAATGCTTTGTTCATTGTACTCTAGCAGGCTCTCTATTTTGTTTTCCTGAAAAAAGTTTTGGTTTATTTGTTGCGCTACGGTTTCGAAATCTTCGACTTTGTCGGTTTCGAGAAGAGGGAACTCATACAGATTGTGCCAGATTCCTTTCGCCGTGCGTTTCTGAATAATGGTGTTCTCCAAATCATCGGCAGCTACTATATAATTAAAGTAACGGTTTCGGACTTTGGTTTTCTTTGATTTTACAGGTAACTGATTCACTTTCTTTTTTTGCAGCGCGGCACAGCTGGTATTAAATACACATTCGGTACAATTTGGATTTTTCGGAACGCACTGCAGGGCGCCAAATTCCATTATAGCTTGATTGAAAAGAGCAGGATTCTCCTTTGGCATTAATTCGAATGCTAAAGCGGCGAATTCTTTTTTGGCAGATGCTTGAGCAATATCGGTTTCCAAATCAAAATAACGCGAAAGCACCCGGAACACATTTCCGTCGACCACGGGAACACATTCATTATAAGAGAAAGATGCAATAGCGGCGGCGGTATAATCGCCAATTCCTTTTAATTTTAGTAAACCCTTATAATTATCTGGGAAAACACCATTCATTTCATAGGCTACTATTTGTGCCGTTTTATGCAAATTGCGGGCTCGGGAATAATATCCTAATCCCTGCCAAAGTTTCAAGACCTGCTCTTCATGGGCGTTTGCCAAATCAAAAACAGTTGGAAAAGCTGAGGTAAAAGACAAAAAATAAGGCATTCCCTGCGCTACTCTTGTTTGCTGGAGCATTATTTCGGAGAGCCAAATCGGGTATGGATCGGCTGTTTTTCGCCAAGGAAGATCCCGTTTATTCTGCAAATACCACTTAATAAGCGTTTTATGAAAAATCATTGTAAAAATTTAGAAAACAAAAGTAATTGTTTATGTAATTAAAATTTAACGAATTAGGTTGATTTATTGTTTTTTAAATTCATATATTTGCAAACTCAAAAAAATTATTACAACATAATAAAAAGGAAGAAAATGACGAAAGCAGATATCGTAGCGAAGATTTCAGAAAAATTAGGTCTTGAAAAAGGGGATGTGCAAGCAACAGTAGAGACTTTTATGAACGAAGTAAAAAACTCACTAGAGACTGGTGACAATGTTTACCTAAGAGGTTTCGGAAGTTTTATCGTTAAAACAAGAGCTGAAAAAACTGGAAGAAATATTTCCAAAAATACCACTATCAAAATTCCAGCACACAACATTCCTGCTTTTAAACCTGCAAAAGTTTTTGTTGAAGGTGTAAAAGTGAACAACGAAGCGAAATAACACTATTAATTAATTATAAAATCTATTAGATATGCCAAGTGGTAAAAAAAGAAAGAGACATAAGGTAGCGACGCACAAACGTAAAAAAAGAGCGAGAGCTAACCGTCACAAAAAGAAAAAGTAGTTTTAAACTACTTTTTTCTTTTTTAAGTTCATTGAAATTTGGGAAAACAGTAAGCAGAATTCAGTTATCAGTCGGCAGTTTAAAACTGCAGTCTAAAATCATAAATCTGCATTCTGAGATCCCTCCGGGTACAATGCCTGTTAAATTTATTGTTTAATCCATCTGTAAGTAAGATTTCAGATTTTAGATTTCAGATTTCAGATTTTCAAAAATCTATACTCTTTTATCTATGCTCTTTTATCTAAAATACAGATAAAAATTTACAAATGAATAAAGAATTAATCATTCGATCTAGTTCTGACTATGTAGATTTTGCCTTATTAAAAGATGGAAAACTAATTGAATTACATAAGGAAGAAGAGAAAAGCAACTTTCAAGTAGGCGATATTTTTATTGCCAAAATAAGAAAACCTGTTGCTGGACTTAACGCTGCTTTTGTAAATGTCGGCTTCGAGAAAGATGCCTTTTTACATTATCACGATTTAGGACCAAACTTAGCTTCCCAGCTGAAATTCATAAAACTTGTAAGCGCAGGTAAATTAAAAGATTTCTCCCTTAAAACTTTTCAGTTTGAAAAAGAAATAGACAAGAACGGTACGATTACTGATGTAATCAGCGCCAATCAGTCTGTTTTGGTACAAGTTGTCAAAGAACCAATATCGACCAAAGGGCCAAGATTAAGCGCAGAGCTTTCTCTAGCCGGAAGATTTATTGTTTTGGTTCCGTTTTCTGACCGAGTTTCTATTTCACAAAAGATAGAAGACAAAAAAGAAAAGGAACGTTTGAAACGTCTTGTACAATCAGTCAAACCAAAAGGATTTGGCGTTATTGTTCGCACAGTAGCCGAAGGCAAAAGCACAGTAGAATTAGAAAAAGATTTGCAGAACCTGCTCAGCAGATGGAATGCAATGTGTAAAAAATTACCAACTGCTCATCACCCGTCCAAAATATTAGGAGAGCTCAACAGAGCTTCTTCGATATTAAGAGATGTATTTAATGATACCTTCAGTGGTATTCAGATTGATGATGAAGAGTTGTACCACCAAACAAAGGATTATCTGCAGGAAATTGCACCATCCAAACAATCAATTGTTAAGTTCTATCAGTCTAAAGACACTCCAATTTTTGAGAAATACAATATAGAGAGACAAATCAAGACTTCATTTGGAAAAACAGTTTCTATGAGTAAAGGGGCTTACCTTATCATAGAACACACCGAAGCGTTGCACGTTATTGATGTAAACAGCGGTAACCGTTCTAACAAAGCCACCAACCAAGAGGATACAGCCATGGAAGTCAATATGATTGCAGCCGCCGAAATAGCGAGACAATTACGTCTTCGTGATATGGGCGGAATCATCGTAGTTGATTTTATCGATATGTCGAATCCTGAAAACCGTAAAGTCTTGTTCGACTTCCTGAGGGAAGAAATGAGCGACGATAAAGCGAAACATAAAATCTTACCGCCGAGTAAATTTGGGCTAGTCCAGATTACCAGACAAAGAGTAAGACCAGAAGTTAACATAAAAACCAGAGAAGAAGATCCAAACAATGGAAACGGCGAAATTGAAGCGCCAATTCAAATCATTGACAAAATCGCTCTGGATTTAGAAAGCATTCTAAAAATCCACAAAGACGTTGTGCTTAATGTACATCCATTTGTGGCCGCATACCTTACCAAAGGTCTTCCATCAATACGTTCAAAATGGTTTTTTGAACACAAAAAATGGGTAAAAATCATACCACGTGACGCTTACACGTATTTAGAGTATCATTTTTACGACAAAAAGAAGAATGTTATTATTGAATAAAAACAAAAACCGCCTTTCGTGAGATTGGCGGTTTTTTTATGTGTCATTGCGAGGAACGAAGCAATCTTTTTTAGGAGCTATTTCCAGCTATCCGCTGCAAACGAAGTTCACTGAACACCTATGAAAAATAAATGTATAGTGAAGTAATCTAGCGTAGAGCATTAGTTTTAAAACCAAGAATCAACTTTTAATAATAAATTTACAATTTAATAGCATTTAAATAATATAATCTTTGAAAAATTAAAAAACAATAAGAATCTATTTTAGCATCACTAGCTTTATAAAAAATGAAGAGACTTACAGAAATAATAACTAAAAATAATTTCTTTTACACTAGTGTTTTACAATTGATTATCGCTTGCAATATTTTTTTATGCATCTATTCAAGAGCTGAGGGTTTTGTGCTTATGAATAGTTTCCATTCAACTGCCTTAACAATCTTTTTTCAAAATATTACTTATTGCGGAGATGACCTTTTTAATTTAATACTAGTTGCAATTATCATGTACTTTTTTAAAAAACATAGAGAATTAGGCTTGCTTTTATTGATTGGCTATTTAAGTTCTGGTATTTTATCTCAAATCATAAAGAATTTTGTTTTCTCTCCAAGACCTAATGTCTATTTTGCATATTATCATCCCAATTATAATCTAGATACTTTTACAAATAGCAAAAGCTATCGTAGTTTCCCTTCTGGTCATACGGCTTCAGTATTTGCAATGGCTACCATTTTTACAAATTATTTCAAAAAAAGATATTTGTCTGCTTTTCATTATTAATATTTGCGGTTACAATAGGCTATTCACATATTTATTTGGCTGATCACTTTCTTATTGATATTTTAGCTGGTGCAATAATTGGAATTTTATCTAGCATTTTATGGTATAGGAAAATCAAAATCAACAAAATAATAGTCCAACTTACAAAGAAACTTCGATTAAGGATACAAAATTTTAAAACGCAAGACAAACCAAAGGCGAATATTTAAAGTTTGAATTAGTTAGCTTTTCTGTCTTTACTTGTAACTGATTTACCACTTACTTATTAGCCAATAATTTCAAGAAAGTGCTTAGACTTAGAAAGTGTTGTTAACTTTTTTTTACACAGATTACAAACTCGATAGCGAATTGACGAAATCATTCTTACAATTAATTTAAGAAAAATTATTAGTCTTCTAAATAATTTTCTGGAGCTAATCCAGCTACACACTATATCTTTTACACTGAACCCCAGTATAAAAGGATATCGCTTAACACAGACGAAGCGAATTGGCGAGGCAATCTGGGCTAGAACATTCGTTATCAAAAAAAATACTTTTTTACAATATATTTACAATTTTATTGAATTTTAATAATCTAATTTTCAACCATTAAAAACAGCAAGAGTCTATTTTTACGTTTATAAATTTTATAAAATGAAGAGACTTTTAGAAATAATAAATACAAACAACTTTTTCTATATTGGCAGTTTAGTCTTGACCATCTCCTCTATTCTCTTTTTATGTACTAATACAAAAGCTAACAGTTTCATTATTTTGAATGGCTTCCACTCAGCTTCACTAACAATATTTTTTCAAAACATTACTATTTGCGGAGATGGCATTTTCACTTTGTTGTTATTTGCAGTTATCATGCTTTCCTTTAAAAAACATAGAGAATTAGGAATTCTTTTGCTCCTTGGGTATTTAAGTTCTGGAATTTTTTCTCAAATTATAAAACATTTTGTTATGTCGCCAAGACCTAGCGTATATTTCGAATCTCTGCATTATGCTTATTATTTGGACACTTTTTCAAATTGCAGAATTGGATTCCGAAGTTTCCCTTCTGGCCATACGGCTTCGGCATTTGCAATGGTAACCGTTTTTACAAATTATTTTAAAAGAAGACATATCTGGGCTTTTTCATTATTATTTGCAATGGCGATAGGATATTCCCGTATTTATCTGGCACATCATTTCCCTATTGATGTCTTAGCAGGAGCTACTTTGGGCATTTTATCAGGCACTTTCAGCATTTTATGGTATAGAAAAAATAAATTCAAAATCAAAAAAACGGCTATCCAAATTACAAGGCAATACAACTTAGCGATGCACAATTTTAAAACTCAACATAAACCAAAAATAAATGGATCTTATTAAATTTTTTAAATTTGGGTTGGTTGGTTTTTCTGGTTTAGTCATTGATTTTGCTATAACATGGATTTGTAAAGAAAAACTGTCGCTAAACAAATATCTTTCCAATTCATTTGGATTCCTTTTTGGTGTTGTAAACAATTATTTTTTGAATAAATATTTTACTTTTCATAATACCGACAAGCATCTTGCAACTCAATTTTTAAGTTTTCTGATTATCTCCGTTATCGGTTTTTTACTGAATACCTCAATTCTTTATTTACTTCAAAAAAACACCAAAATTAATTTCTATGTCTGCAAAGCAATCGTAACAATAATTGTTTTCGTCTGGAATTTTACGGCAAACTCATTGTATACTTTTAAACTATAATGCAAGAAAAACAACAATTAGTTTTAATTATAACTATTGCTACACTTGTTAGGTGTATTATTGCAATGTCAATTGATCTTGGCAACGACGAAGTGTATTACCTCGCGTACGCCCAACACCTGCAATGGAACTATTTTGACCATCCACCGATGGTTGCCTTATTGATCCGTCTAACTACTTTCAATCTCCATTTCACCAATGAGCTATTTGTTCGTTTGGGGGCGATTATTTTCGGAGCAATTAACACTTACATAATTTATGATATCTGTAAAGGAATCAAAAATAAAAAGGTCGGTATAATGGCCTCTCTACTGTATACTGGTTCTTTATATTCTAGTATAATTGCTGGGGTGTTTATTCTTCCAGATTCGCCTCAATTGTTTTTTTGGCTAATTAGTGTTTACTTTCTAATTAAAATTGTTTCAGAACAAGCCAATCAAAAAAAAATAAACTATTCTCTTATTTCATTCGGTTTGTTTAGTGGATTATGCATCATGAGTAAAATTCACGGTGTTTTTTTATGGGGAGGTTTTGGATTGTACATTTTATGTTACAAAAGAGATTTACTAAAGAACGGTTATCTTTATTTAGCATTACTATTCACTTTACTCCTGATTTCACCAATATTAATTTGGAACGTCGAGAACCATTTTATTACCTACACTTATCACAGCCAAAGAGTCACCATTAGCAGAGGAATTAACACTTCGAGCTTTTTCAGAGAGTTTTTCGGAGGAATTTTTTACAACAATCCTATCAATTATTTTTTGATACTTATTTCTTTAATTGCCGTTTGGAAAAACAAAATTGATGTTGAAAAATCCATAAAGAGACTGCTTCTTTTCTTGAGTTTGCCTTTAATTACAATATTACTTATCCTCTCATTCTTCAGAAACACCCTACCGCATTGGTCTGGCCCCGCTTTTGTAACGCTGTTGATACTTGCTTCTTGTTACATTTCAGATGAAATAGAAAGAGTTAATAACACAAATTCCAGAATGAAAAAACTAGTATATTCCTCTTGTATATTGGTTTTAACAATTGCACTTTCCGGAATACTAATCATAAATTACTATCCTGGGACCATTGGAAAAAAAGATGAAAGCTCTTTAGGTAAAAAAGACTTTACACTTGATATGTACGATTGGAACTTCTTCAAAACTGAATTTAAAAAAGTTCGAAATAAAGACCAACAATCAGGTTTAACAAAAACTACTTTCATCCTAAATAACAAATGGTTTCCGGGAGCACACATTGACAATTATATTGCACAACCTCTAGGTTTAGACTTTATTGCTTTAGGAAAACTGGAAGACATTCACACGTACGCTTGGCTAAATACTTATAGAAATCAACTTAAAACTGGAGATGACGCTTATTTCATAACCGTTTCGAATAGTTTTAGCGACCCAAAAGAACTTTATCAAAAGAGCTTTAAAAAAATCAATACTCCTGTAGTCATCAAACAATTTAGAAATAATAAACCAACACGAAATATGCTGATTTATTTACTTCAGGATTATACCGGAGAATAATTTTTAATTATAAATTTACTCTTTTACAATCTCTATTTTTCTTCGAATTTCGTTTCCAAATTCATCTACCACAGTGATGTAATGAAATCCTGTTGTAGCCGAAATAGGCATTTCGTGAAAGGTTTTGGTACTCCCTTTGAACACATTATCAACATACCAAAAAAGTTTACTATCTCTTTGAGAATGGGCTACTTTTAAAATCACGGGCTGAACTTCGCTATTGAAATTCTTCGTAAGATAGATTTTGCTGTTTGTTTTCGGATAAATAAAATCCATTGTAGCCGTTTGTGTCCCCATACAATCACTTCTGAACGGTGGCAATGGCAAATACTCAATATGCTGACTTTTGTAATACCAAGCCATTACGGGTGGCAAAACAAACCAGTTTTTGGTCACTATATTTTCTATGTTTTCACAACTGCTGTTGACTTGAAATTGCAGTAAATTATCCAAATGCACCGTTTTGTGATACGGACAAATAGAAGTGTTTTTCCCTTTCTTCGGAACGAATTGCTTTATTGTTGGGCAACCCTCTTTTGCCAAATGACCGCTTAAATTGCATACTTCAACTTCTTCTAAATCTTTAAACGGAGTATCAAACCATCTCTGTCTAGGCAACAAATTAAACACATCGAATAAAATGGGTGCCGCACTGGTGACTCCCGTCAATGTGGGTCTGCCCTCGCCTGTCGCGTTACCCACCCATACACCTACAACGTATTTTGCATTGGTACCGATCGCCCACGCATCACGATTCCCGAAACTTGTTCCCGTTTTCCAAGCAATCTTGAGTGAACTGTCATAGAACTTCCAAGCTTCGTCACCTTCAGGGCGATTGACTTGTTCCATTGCATTATAGGTAAGCCAAATCGATCCTGCACCCAAGATGTTCTTTTGCTTGGTTTCATCTCCAAAATCAACTTGAAAATCATCCTGATAGTTTAATTCAGCAAATTCATTGGTTCTGTAGTTTCCTTGATTTTTATTGAAAAAATTTAAAGTGGAAGATAAACCTGCGTAAGTTCGGCACAAATCCCATAAATTACTTTCGGCACCACCCAAAATAAGTGATAAACCATAATGGTCTGGTGGTTTTGAAATATCCCTTAATTTGAATCGCTGTAATTCTTCATAAAATTTATTGACTCCAAAATCCTGTAACATCAATACAGAAGGAATGTTCAAGGAACGAGACAAAGCCCGATGTGCTGGAACTGCTCCATCAAAAGTCAGGTTGAAATTCTGAGGCGTATAGCCCGCAATCTGCGTTGGAATATCAGCCACTAATGTATTGGGTAATAACTCTCCATCGTCGAGCATACCTGCGTATAAAACCGGTTTTAGAATACTTCCTGTACTTCTTGGTGCATCAATAATATCAACATCTTTTTGATGATTACCGTCCGTAGGTGAATTTCCAACATAACTCATCACTTTTCTATTGGAAACATCGATAACCAAAATAGCCAAATTATGTACTTCGTTTTGCTTGTACTGGTTATAATAATACTTTGCAATTTGATTGACTCTGTTTTGCAACCCAATTTCTATTGTCGTTTTCACCCGAGTTCCTTCTTGGTTTTTGGCTACTCTTTGCAATAAATGAGGAGCGATTTGAGGTAAATCATACGGCTTTTGAGGCAAAGGCTCATCTATCGAAAGTTCGTACGTTTGCTTGTCGATTATACCTTCTTGATTTAGTTTTAATAAAAGTCGGTTGCGTTTGTTTAATAATTTAATTTGGTTTTTTCCCGGGTAAATCAGACTCGGTGCGTTGGGTAAAACGGCCAAAGTTGCACTCTCCGCCCAAGACAATTGATGGGACTGCACACCAAAATACCGCCATGAAGCCATTTCGAGACCCACTACATTTCCTCCAAAAGGAGCGTGAGAAGCATACAACTCTAAGATTTCATTTTTAGAATAGCCTAATTCTAATCGAGTAGCAAGAATCAGTTCGATTATTTTCTCTAAATACGTTCGCCCTTTCCCGTTTCTGGACAAACGAATCACTTGTTGTGTCAACGTACTTCCTCCACGAACGACTTTACCTGCTTTTCTGTTTTGCTGAAAAGCATTAACCATCGCCACAGGATTGAATCCAGGGTGTTTGTAGAAATACTCATCTTCAAAATATACAATACATTTCTTGAATTTATCGGGAACGCTGTCCTGTGCAGGAAATCGCCATTGTCCATCGAGAGCAATTTTAGCTCCAAGCAATTCTCCTTCTTTGCTTTCAATCACCGTAGAATAAGGCTCTTGAAACAAAGTTCGAGGCAACGAAAAATAATAAACCACCAACAGCAAAAAGGCTATTGATGATTTAATTTTATTTTTTTTTATCCAATTAATGATGCGTTGTAGGAACGCTATTAGTTTGTTTTTCAAAATGAATTTTGTTTGTTTTATCCTAACAGGTTTTTTTAACCTGTTAGGTATATTTTTTCCATCTCTAAATGAAAATTAGCTTAGTATAACCTATAAATACCTAACAGGTTTTGAAAACCTGTTAGGATAAGTAAATCTAAATATTATCTAGTCATCCATTTGATCAATCGAATCAATTACGCCCTCATAAACCAATCTTCTTTCATCGTGATACAACTTAAAATTATCTAAGCGTCCAAATAATTCGATAATAATTAGCTTAGAATAACCTATAAATACCTAACAGGTTTTGGAAACCCGTTAGGATAAGTAAACCCAAATATTATCTAGTCATCCATTTTATCAATCGTATCAATTACGCCCTCATAAACCAATCTTTTTTCATCATGATAAAACTTAAAATTGTCTAACCCTCCAAATAATTCGATAATAAAATCTCTATCAATACTTGTTTCTTTATTTGACAAATAAGAGCGGTATGATGAATGCAAATACCTTTCGAATGATTCAGTAAATTTATGTTTTACAGGATTTAAATGGACATACACTATCAATTGCTTCAAATACTCTTCATTTTCGATTCTGTTTCGTTGCAAATGTTCTTGAAATAAACTTCCTGTTCGATTATAAGCGGTATTTATACTTTTGGCATACGAATTAAAAAAGTTAGAAAAAGGCAAATGAATTTTTGCTTTAAATTTTTCTGGTAACTCTTCCTTGTCTTTAATTCTCAAAACAATATGAAAATGATTCTTGAGCAAACAATAGGCATAAACATCCGCAATTGGCAAAAGATATTTCTTCATTTTCTCCAGAAAAAAATTATAGTTTTTCTCCTCCACAAAAATATTCTCTTTGTTATTACCTCTATTGTATATGTGATAATAATGACCTGATTCGAAAATATCTTTTTCCATATCTGGTATATTTTTTAATTGTCCTAACAGGTTTTACCATCCTAACAGGTTTTCAAAACCTGTTAGGTATAATTTCATCCTAAAAAAAATCAATTTAACTGTCGTAATATCTAACAGGTTTTGGAAACCTGTTAGATATAATTTCATCCCTAAAAAAATTAATTTAATTCGTTCCAAATAAATACCTAACAGGTTTTGAAAACCTGTTAGGATACGTACTATTTCACCACTTGAACCCAGAATCCTTTCGTTCTTGCCAAAAATGTATTGTCATACATCGCTTCGCATTGCAATCCAGGCAGATAATAGGTTCCAAGATAAGAAGCATTCAGTAATATTCTAAACGTTTTGGTTTCACCCGATTTTAATCCAAAATAGAAATTGGTTCTATCATCGCGAATATCAATGTAATCAGCTACGTTATTGGTGGCGTCTCCATAATCCGTGAAACGGGTATTTACAATTTCGAAACCAGAAGGTGAAATTTGTGATAACGCCACATTTTCTACACGTTCATTTTTTAGGTTTTTAACCGTAACCTCAGCAACAAACTCAGTTCCTTGATTGATTTTAGAGACATTGATAACGATTCCTTTTCTGTTCTTGAAAACAATAGAAGCCGAAACATTGCTTTGAATCGCTTTTTCTTGTCCTATTGGAAGAATTCCTGTATTCAATACACGAACAAATAATCTATTTTTTTGGTTGTTCTTCAAAGTCACACTATTTGAACCCGTTTTGACCACCAGACTTCGGTCAGCGATGGTTTTCATCGTTTTAATTGATTGCGCTTTTCCGTCTTTATTGAACTGAACATCGATTCCTTTTGGACCATTACTCACAGAAAATTTAGCCATAGCATACAAACCATACGCCGTAGTTTGCGTACTCATCCATTGGTCACTTGACATGTCTTTGGCCAATTTTGTTGCCATTGCAAATGCTTTTTGCTTTTGCCCAAGCAATAACAATGTTTCTAGAGCCATGGCACGATTCCTATCAGCAGATCCGTAATAGTAATAATTATAATTGGAATTATCATCTATAGAAGTATTCAGCAACAACGTCAAACCTGCCGATTTTTGCCTGGCCAACACATATGCCGAAGCCAAACGCAATTTACTTTCGTTCGAAATTCCTTTGGTTTCACGCAATCTGTTCATCGAAGACAAATCGGGTGCTCCCGCCAACGCTAATGTGTATAAGCGATACGATTGCGCCAAATCATTTCCATAACTCGGCATAAATCGCCATTGTTTTGCTTCTTTTTGTTGATACGAAATCCATTTGTTTTTGAAGTTAATTGGTAAAAAATATCCTTTTTTCTCAGCTTCAATAATAAAATGTCCAGCATACGAAGAACTCCAATCATCGGCGACTGTTCCTCCTTGCCAGTAGGACATTCCACCATTCGATAATTGAAAACCTCCCAAACGAGTAATTCCAGCGGTCACATTTTTTTGAATTAATTGCTGACGCGTAGCATCCAAATCTACAATATCATTTAAGTACAATTGTGGAAAAACCGAAGATGTCGTTTGCTCTACACAACCATGAGGATATTGAATCAGATATTGCAATCGTCCATTTAAATTGATCGTTGGCATAGACGAAACCTCCAGTTTTGCTTTATTACTTCCCGAAACACCAAACGTTTTCCACGAAATAGTTTTAGTACTATTCGGTTCCAAAATCACATCAGTAAATGTATTGGTGACTGGATTCGGATTGGTCATGTCAATTTCTACATCATACACGGATTTCTCCTTGCCCGAAGTCGCTACAATCTGCACTTTTCCAATTCCAGTAACAGAACCTACAGCCAAATTGAAATAAGCCATTTTTTCGTCAGGCTGTGCGAATGATAATTTTTGAGTGGCACTGCCAATAACTTTTAATCCGTTGTTGGTCTTAATCTGAACTGTAACATTTTTAATATTTTTTTCCATTGCAAAAACGGTTACTGGAATCGTCACTTTCTCAGATGGCGAAATTTTTCTCGGTAACGAAGCCAAGACCATCAAAGGACTGCGGACAGGAGTTGCTTTTTCGACACTACCATAAGCGCTTGTAGTCGCATCACCAGCCACAATCATTGTTTTTACAGAACCAATGTACTTGGGTAATTTTACCTGATGCGTTTTCGTTTGTCCTTTTTCTAATTTAAAAGGCCCCATATAAATCACAACAGGTTTGAATCGGTTCGCTTTTTTGGCTTTTCCGCCACCCAAATCCTGATCTCCTCCAATACTGAAAATCTGATTTACTTTTCCGCCATAAGCCCCAATCACATCATCATAAATATCCCAGGTTTTCACTCCTAAAGCTTCACGAACATAAAAACTGTCCCACGCATTTGGCGCTTTAAAACGGGTTAAATCCAACAATCCTTCATCAACAATTGCGATAGTGTACGTCATTGCTTTCCCGGATTGTTCACTCACTTTAACGGCGAACGATTGTTCTGGTCGCAACACATCTGGCATTACTAATTTGGGTGTAAGAATCGTGTTTTTATCAATTACTTCAATTGGTACAATTCCGTACATTCTGATTGGCAAATCGTTCTTGGTCGAAGCGTGTGGCTGTAACAGCGTAATATTGAAATAAACATTCGGCGCCATAGAAGCTGTAATCGGAATAGTCACTTTGGTTTCTCCTTTTTGGGTTTTCGCCCAAAGCGTTTGCACTACCTTTGAACCATTTTCAATAGAAATAAAAGCTCGCCCTCCTTCACTTGACGGGAAAGAAATCTGTGCATTTTCGCCCACGGCATACTTTTCTTTATCAGTTGAAAAAACCAGCATATTGGCTGTTGAGGCATCCGTATTTTTAGTTTTTCCTGACCACATTGGCCAATCGATATTTACCGTTAAAGCCGTTGCGTGCCCACCAGCCTCATCCGAAACCCGAATCATATAACGTCCCCATTCTTCATCAGTTAGAGCAAATCGAATATTTCCTTTTCCATTGACATCAGTGTTTATGGTAAAAGTTTTATACGAAGTAGTCGCATCATCCGAATTATAATTGGATAAATTATCACTTGAAGCATCCCACCACCAGCGCCATTCAACTTTATAGACTTTTACTTCCAGATTTTTAACCGACTTTGGTCTGCCGTTTTCATCAACCGTAACAATATCAAATTGATTCACTGCGCGTGTTTCGAGCATACCGTATTTGTTGGGCTCCGGTGATTTTATACCCACATAAGTGCTGAACGGTGAATAAGTTGTTCCAATAACATCTGTGCTGAAATCGCCTCCTTCTTCATATACTTTGGTAATAAACGAAGCTTTCAGCATTCCCGGTGCTTCTCCTTGTATTTTTGGATCTATCGTTGCATTCGCTTTTCCATTAGCATCCAATTTACCAGAGAAAACAGTAACTTCTTCAGTGCTGAATTTTCGAACTAAATCATCAAAAACATACTTTTCATAATTCTTGAAAGTCGTTGCTTGTTGCGAAAATTTGGCCTGCATTTCCACATTCAAATTTTTAGCCACAGCTCCGTGAAGCCAAGTCACTTCGAGGTTACTCGTATTTGGATACGAAGATGAAAGCACCGCTCTTTTGAAACTGTTTTTTATTTTTAAACGATTCGGTTTAATGGTTTCAATTTTTATACTTTTATAAAATTTCGCTCCTCCGACGCTTACCATAGCTTCCCAATTTCCAGTTGGAGCATCTGCATCTGTAGGTACAGTAAAAGCATAATGATTCCAGTCATTCGATTTTTGAACCGTTTGATATGTCACTTTACCGTTTGGATCGCTCAATCTGAATTTTATCGGATGACCCAATGGAATTTTATTCGAAGCATCATTCAAAATAAAAGACAAATACAAATTATCTCCTGGTCGCCAAACGCCACGTTCTCCATATATGAATCCTTTGAGTCCTTTCTGCAAAGTTTCTCCTGACACATTAAAATTACTGACCGACAATGAATTTCCATCATCCAGACGTACATAAGTTGATTGTGTTCCGTAAGTCACAATAGCAAAATAAGCAAAAGTGTCCAACTGAAAAGTCGCAATTCCTTCACTACTTGTAGCGACGGTTCCTAACTTTTGTTGCTGAAAACTGTACAAATCTACCCTTGCATTTACAATCGGCTCAGTGGTAATGATATTATTTAGGGCAAATAAATACGATTTATTTTCTCCTCTTTTGGCAATTACACCAACATCCGATGCTAAAATATTAGTACCAATCTTGGCATTATAATAATAGGAACTCGAACAAGGATCTTGACTTTCTCTCCATTCATAGTCATCATAATAATACTCATCATAAGCATTTTGACTGTAATTCACATCCTTTTCATCGATTTCTTCTGCTTCCTCATTTTCGCTGTCATCCGCTTCTGAGTTTTCACACTTGTATAAAGAATACGCTTTTTTATACGAGAACTCTACTCTATAAATCGCACCCGGTTCAGGAGTTATAATTTTGGACAAATCCAAAGCAAAAGTGTTCCATTTACTTGGATTGACTAACTTGTTTTCATTCAGATAAAGCGTTGATTTAGCAACGGGCTGTCCAACCCTTTTAAGGTTTCTGGTGCCGTTCAGCTCATTATCCTGCAAAAATTGAAGAATGTTGTTTTTGTAAATTTTATACACTTTTACATCAACAGCACTTAAATTTACTGCTTCGAAATTGAGTTTCAGATTACTCGAACTTGGCAGAATCGTTCCGTTTTTGGTGAAACGAACATTCGGTTTTATTTCATCAAATGAAATTTTTTCGGAGTAATTCTCATTTAGTTTTTTTCCATATTCACTTTCTATACCCTGAAAAACTTCCAATAATAGTTCTCCCATGAGCTTTTGCGAAAAAACAACAGCTGGCTCTGACTCAACAACGGCAACTTCTTCTGGTTCTTCAACTGAAGCCGTATCGACAGCCACTGCAGCAGAATCAACAGCGATTTCTTCTGAAACTGCTTCTTCTACAACCACCTCAGGAATAACTTCAACTGGTTTTTCAACAGCTTTGTCATTATTAAAATAAACTTTCAGCACATTTCCCTGAGTAGAAAACTTTAAGTTACTTGTGTTTTGAATCGCCACCAAGCCTTTAAAATCCTGCCCTTTCTCCAATGGTTCGGAAAAATTAATGGATAACGACTGATTGTTTCCTTCCTGCATTTCGGTTTTGATGACTTTGAACTCATTCAGCGCCGTAATCGGGAAATCAATAGTTCCGTTTTGATCCATATCATAATCTGTTCCATCGTATTTAATTTCAAGATTACTTGCAATATCAACTCGCTGAATACTGTCAATTCTGAATTTAAACTCTTTCCCAACTGAATTCGATTTCTCAAAAACAATATTCAAATCATTACCGTTATGTTCTGCTTCTACCAATTTTTTGGCGGTTTCAAAATCGATATTGTCTGCTGTTTTCAGTACACAATTCAGATATTGGTATTCTTTGCTATAGGATTGAACGTCTAGCGTATTCACAACAAAATCCTGCTTGATGGTTTTTACCGTGAAATTGAAATTGGAAAGTTCCTTGTCTTTTTCCGCTACTTTTGGATTGAGTTTATCCAAATGCAGAGTCACCTGATATTCGGTGTTCGATTCCAGCTTTTTTTCGGGAATAAAAGCGATGGTATTGTTCGAAAGTGCAACCACTTTTCCGTTGACACTAGGAGAAATATCAAACAAATCATCGTCCAAAACCTCATTAACTTTCCAATTGTTGCTATCGAAAGCCAAAACCACACGAATGTCAGATTGTGCCGAGACTATTCCCCCCGTAAAACTGACTATATACTCTTTAAATAATGAAAAATCGGAATTAAAATCGGCGGCCGATTTCTTGCCACACGCTTGAAACAAAAAAAACACACAAAACACGTAAATTAATCCTTTTGTTTTCACTTTTATCTAGAGTTAATGGGTTACAAATTATAATTTTAGCAACATTCTACAGTTAAGTCCATAACTGCAAAAGCACACATTATATTGTAGTAAAAGTATAGTATTTAATTTATTATTTTAAGAAGAAAATTCTTTGAGAGGAAATTATTTTTTAAAGGTAATTTTTTAGAGCTTTTTCCAGCTATTCACTTCAAACGAAGTTCACTGAACTCCTATGAAAATAATCATTAAGTGAAGTAATCTTTATTGTTTTAAAGAAAAACAATAAAGGATTTCCGTTGCTATCTGGGCTAGGTATTTCGGTTAACAACATTATTTCCTTCTCTCAGAAAAAAATCGTTTCATCAGTTCCGAAGCTTCATTAGCCATAACCCCGCGGACAACAACGGTTTTAGGATGCAGCTGTGTTCCCATTTTCATATAACCACGATGTTCATCAGTAGCGCCATAAACAATTTTAGTAATCTGGCTCCAGTACAAAGCGCCCGCACACATTTGGCAGGGCTCGATTGTCACGTAAAGCGTGCAGTCTTTCAGGTATTTTCCGCCAAGGAAATTCGCGGCCGCAGTAATAGCTTGCATTTCGGCATGGGCAGTAACGTCATTGAGTAATTCGGTTAAATTATGGCTTCGGGCAATGATGGTATTATTAACCACAACAATGGCTCCAACAGGAATTTCGCCTTTATCAAAAGCCATTTCAGCTTCCTGCAAAGCTTTTTTCATAAAATACTCGTCCGTAAAAATATTTTCCATAAGTTCCCAAATCCCGCAAAGGGAATTATTAAGTTGCCGTACAAAAATAGAAAACAAAACCGTAAATTTGCTTTTTATCATATAATGAAAAGCAACTTACTCGAATACATCCATTCCCCAATTGATTTACGCCAGCTTGACGAAACCCAACTTCCGCAATTGGCAAAAGAATTACGCGATTTTATAATTAATATTGTTGCGACCAAAGAAGGTCATCTTGGCGCTAGTCTTGGTGTGGTGGAACTCACGATTGCGTTGCATTATGTTTTTAATACTCCCGAAGATTTATTGGTTTGGGATGTTGGCCATCAAGCCTACGGACATAAAATCCTGACCGAAAGAAGAACCATTTTTCATACCAACCGTCAATTGGGCGGGATTTCTGGATTTCCAAAAAGAAGCGAAAGCATTTACGATACTTTTGGCGTAGGCCACTCCTCCACTTCTATTTCGGCAGCTTTGGGAATGGCGATTGCTTCCAATTTAAAAGGTGATTTCGAAAAACAGCATATCGCAGTAATCGGCGATGCCTCGATTGCTTCAGGAATAGCGTTTGAAGGTTTGAATCACGCCGGCGTTACCGATGCCAATTTATTGGTTATTCTAAATGACAACGCTATCGGAATTGACCCAAGCGTAGGTGCGCTAAAAAAATATCTTACTTCTGTAAAAGAGGGAAAAAATCCGAGACAGAATAATATGATTCGCTCACTGAATTTTGATTATTCAGGACCAATTGACGGCAATGATATTTTTGCGGTAATAAAGGAATTGAAGCGTCTGAAAAAAATAAAAGGACCAAAGTTTCTCCATATAATTACCACCAAAGGCAAAGGACTCCAACAGGCCGAAGAAAACCAGGTAAAATATCATGCTCCTGGTAAGTTCGATGCAACAACAGGCGAAATCATTCCAAAATCGGAAGAACATCTGCCTCCAAAATACCAAGATGTTTTTGGATTGACCATTTTAGATTTAGCCAAAAAAAACGAAAAGATAGTTGGAATCACTCCAGCAATGCCTTCGGGAAGTTCGTTGAAATTTATGATGGATGCCTTTCCGAAACGCGCTTTTGACGTAGGCATTGCCGAACAGCATGCCGTGACTTTGTCCGCTGGTATGGCTACACAGGGAATGATTGTCTATTGCAACATTTACTCCACTTTTTTACAGCGTGCTTATGACCAAGTGATCCACGATGTAGCTTTACAAAATTTACCCGTGATTTTTTGTTTGGACAGAGCGGGATTAGTTGGCGAAGATGGCGCGACACATCACGGTGTTTTTGATTTGGCTTACTTGCACTGCATTCCAAACATGATTATTTACGCTCCTTTGAATGAAATTGATTTACAAAATATTTTATATACCGCACAATTAGGCATAAATCACCCTATTGCGATTCGGTATCCGCGAGGCCGGGGCGTAATCAATAATTGGCAAAAATTACATTTAGGTAAATACGAAAAAATAGAAATTGGAAAAGCGAAACTGCTTAAAAGCGGAGCAAAAATAGCTGTTCTGTCAACAGGAACTATTGGAAACAATGTTACTTTGGCTCTAGCCAAAATAGAGCATCCGGAAAATTTTGCTCATTATGATTTTGCCTTTATTAAGCCTCTTGATGAAAACGAGCTGCACACTATATTTAGTCAATTCGAAACTATAATAACGATTGAAGACGGTGCTATAAAAGGCGGCTTTGGAAGTGCTGTTCTTGAATTTTCGGCAACCTATCATTATAACACAAAAATACAACTCCTAGGAATTCCTGACACTTTCATTGAACAAGGTTCTATTGACGATTTACAACAATATTGCGGAATTTCCGTTGATAGTTTAGAAATAACTTTCTTAAGTTATTGAAATTAATTATTTTGCGCTTTTAAATACCACAATCAAATTATGACCTCTTTAACCAAATATTTTATAGTATTATTTTTATTATTTTCTATTCATAGTTTTTCACAAATTAAGATAATAACAACTGTTGCAGATACTATCGCTCCAGAGAAGACCAATGAACAACTATCAACTGCTATTATAACTGCAAAGCCTGATACTATTTCCTACTGGAAGCACAAAAATGTCATGGGTATTGATATTTCGGAGATTGCTTTTGTGAATTGGAGTGCTGGGGGAACAAGTGCAATAACAGGTCTTGTTAGAGGAGATTTAAAATATGATTACAAAGACGATTATCAAGTTTGGTCAAACGAACTTTTTTTTAGATATGGATTAAACAAACAAGAAGGTATTGAACTTCGAAAAACGGATGATGCTTTTAAAGTCAACTCGACTTATGGTTTAAGAACAAGTCCTACCTCAAATTGGTACCATTCTGCTAAATTTAACTTTAACACACAATTTACTAACGGATACAATTATCCAAATACAGAAAATCCTATTTCGAAACCATTTGCCCCTGCATACGCCTTTTTAGGTATTGGATCGGAGTACATTTATAAACCTGTAAATTTTAATTTATATTTATCTCCTTTAACCCTAAAAAGCACAATGGTACTTGACCAGACACTAGCCAACACAGGTGCTTATGGTGTAAAGAAAGCTGTCTATGATGCTGACGGGAATATAATAACTGAAGGTGAAAAAGAAAAAACAGAACTTGGTATCTTGATTACATCCAACATTGAAAAAGAAATATTCAACAATATAATATTAAAAAACCGCCTAATTTTATACACCGATTATTTACATAATTTTGGCAACATTGATGTAGATTGGCAATGTTTCTCCTATTTAAAAGTAAACGAATATGTAAAAGCAAATGTCGGATTCAATTTAGTTTATGACGAGGATATCGATGTTATTAAAGAAGAAAACGGAATCAAAATCAACGAAGGCCCTAAAGTACAATTAAAACAAGTACTGGGAATTGGAGTTGAATATATATTCTAAGAACATAAAAGAGAGCCGGTTTTTTGACTCTCTTCAATCTTATAGTTGCAAAAGTTAGGACTAATAAGCATTGATTGTTCTGTAGAACAACAAAGCATTTCCGTCTGTCAGCATTGAAACAAAATGACAAATATGAAGCAGTCTTTCATATAGGTTCTCTTTTTCCAAATGATGTTTTTCTGGTAGCATTTTCAGAATAAGATTGTCATAATTAGACATTTTTCCTTCGTGTTTATTATTGAAAGCAGTGATAAATTTATCAAGTAAGGTTTGTATTATCTGATAGCCAACAATCTCCTTTTCTACAACTTCACGGCTTTGATAAATGTTATCCACACTAATTTTTATAATATCATCCATCTGGGCTTTGTACTTACTTTTATCTGTTAAGGCAAAAGGAAATTCTCCTTTCATGATAGCTTCTTCATTTTCGATAAAAACTTTTACGGCATCATTGATTAAGCTTCCGATTGCCAAAGCGCGCAAATAACTAATTCGGTCTTCTTTAGTTTCCAATGTTTTGTACTTTGAAGTGTCAATACTGTCTTTTACCAATTTGATTAAATATTCCAAAGCAAAATCTTCGGAAACTAATCCTAGATTGATTCCGTCTTCGAAGTCAATTATCGTATAACAAATATCATCGGCGGCTTCAACAAGATACGCAAGCGGATGTCTTTCAAAACCGATATCATCTCCTTTTTTATTAGGAATCATTCCCATTTCGGAAGCGACTTCCTGAAAGAATGTTTTGTCAGTTTGAAAAAAACCATATTTTTTGTCAGCAATATTTTTTGTTGGTTTTTTTGGTAGACTCTCTTTTGGATACTTCATAAAAGCACCCAATGTAGCATAGGAAAGCCTAATACCGCCCTCAACCCCTGGACGTGAACTGTTTAATACCGAAAAACCATTTGCATTTCCTTCAAAATCTATTAAATCCTGCCATTCTTTGGGAGATAATTGCTCTTTATATTTTAATCCTTTTCCAATCGAAAAATATTCGCCAATAGCTTTTTCGCCAGAATGACCAAAAGGCGGATTCCCAATATCATGCGCCAAAGATGCCGCCGCAACAATCGCCCCAAAATCATTCATTTGGTAACCGTGAACTTCTTGTAAATATGGATATTTTTCGATGATTTTTTTTCCAACCAATCGCCCCAAAGAACGCCCAACTACCGAAACTTCCAAACTGTGCGTCAATCGGGTATGTACAAAATCGGTTTTTGAGAGCGGAATCACTTGTGTTTTGTCCTGTAAACTTCTAAAAGCAGAGGAAAATATGATTCGGTCATAATCGACTTCAAAGCCCAAACGGGTTTCATCCTGCTCGATTCTAAGTCTTTTACCTGTGTCTCCCTGTCTTTTTAATGATAATAATTGTTCCCAGTTCATTGTGATTTTGATTGTAAATTAACAATTTTTGATTTGCTAAGCCCATTCGCTTTCGCTCGGGTCAGATTTAAAGAAACCAAAAATACATTTTATTTTAAGATTCTTTGAACAAAAGCATCTCTCAATACATCAAATCGACCTGACTATTCAATTTGTCTCGGTAAAAATCTATTTTTCGTATTGCTTTATTAAAAAACAATTGTTGTTCCTTAATTCCAGAACTGTTCAATGGTTTTGAATTTGCTATTTGACGATTAAACCACCTTTTTACATTTTGACAACTTTCCTTGTTTTCGGTAATGAAATAACCTAATAATGTGTAAGAAGCAAACAATGTGAGTTTATCATTGGAATCAAAAAGTAGATTATTGTTGAGCATCACTAATTCATTATAGTAAATTGAAAATTTTGATTTAGGATTATTACATTTCTTTTTGATGTTGTTTATAATATTTTTCAAATCATCTAACAATTCATTAGCTGATTCAAAACCCAGTAATCCAGCTTCATAGAAATACAAAATTTGTTGCAAACTGCTATTTATTGTTGTGTCATTCCAAATTTCTTTTACTTCAACTTTCTCATAAGCACTTTTTAATTTTGTCATCGATTCCAGAAAAGATTCCGTAATTACAAAATTCTCAAAAGTGACCTTAGAAGTTTCTGCATCCAACAGATTAAGCCAAACATAAGCCTTGAATTTTGATATAATTGTGGCATCCATAAAATAAAACAACGGAATATCCTTTGCCGAATAAAACATAACGGTGTCAGGATCTTTTGTCAAAGAAGTAATTTTCGTTGCAGAATTCTTAAAGTACAACTGCATATCTGCCAAACTTGAAACTTCTATCGTTTTTTCGATAATTACCTTCTCTTTTTGTAAAAATAAATCGTCTAACGAAATATTGTAATGGTTTGCTAATTGTACCGTTTCCTCAATGGAGAATTTACTTTTGCCAGAAACTCTTCGGTGCGAGGCATCATAACTAATTTGCAAAACCGTTGCAACAGCATCATTAATGGACAGTTTATCAGATAACTGCTTTCTAATTTGCTTTAAAAGTACTCCTTGATAATTCATAATTATTTGCGATAATCACAAATATATAAAATTAATTAATTGGTTTTTACCATTTTTAGAACAAAAATCACAATATGTTTGTATCGCTAATTTATAACATAAAAACTATGAAAATGAAAAGTTCACTACCAATTATAATTACGTTAATTGTAATTACTTCATGCAATTCCGTAAAAGAAATCAAGCAAAAAAACTTATCGTCAATAGATAAAAATTTTTCTGAATCTTTTACAAATCTATCCATCAAAAAAGACTCCTCAACTCGTCAAGTCACTATTCTTGAATTACTACAAATCAATGAAAATCAAAATATTGACGACTTTAAACTAATAATTCAAAAAAACGAAGACTTAAAAATTGAATACAAAAATATATTAGGAGTAAAGAATTCTCAAGTTTTTAAAGGCAAATTCAAGAAACGTTACTATCAGGTTTTCTTACAAAGAGACCAAATTTTTTTTCCTCCTATTTACTGGATTAAAGATATTGAGAGATTAAGATTTAGTATTTCAAAAGACAGCATGCTTGTAATAAATAAATATAGTGATCATAGTGGAATGATTCTATTATTTGGCGCTGGTTCAAGTTGGAAGGAACAATATTGCTTTAAAAATTTAAAAAAATAGAAATTATGAAAAATCACTTTTTAGTATTGCTTTTGCTTGTACTTTCAATCAACGGTTTTGGACAAGATACTTTAACATATAGCTCAACTCATTCTCAAATTTTTGGTTTATCTCCACTTTCAAAAAAAATAGACAATGTAAATGGACTAGTTTTAGGACTTGGACACGTTGAAAATCGGAACATCGAAAACCAAACTATAAACGGTTTCAATGTTGAAGCAAATCCTGCTCCAATTGTTGGTGCTCTTACTGGATTTATGTCCTTAATGTATTTGCCAGAAATTATTGAAAAAAATAAAAAACACGAAAATAAATCTGAACACAATTTTATAATTAAAAATTGGAACTACACACCAAATTTAAAAATTAACGGCCTCAATATAAGTACTGGTTGTTTTTTTACGACCACAAATATGAACGGATTAAACATTTCATTAGGCAATAAATTCAAAAATTTCAACGGTATTTCGATTGCGCCTTTGGGGACAATTTCAGATAAAATCAATGGTCTGTCAATTGGAATTATTAATGCCAATACTAATTTAAAAGGAGGAACTTTTGGTTTATACAATCAAACTTATGAACTAAAAGGATTTCAATTTGGAATTGTAAATCAAGCCGAAAAAAACAAAGGAATTCAGCTTGGAGCATTCAATAAATCTTATTCCAGAGGTTTGCAACTCGGTATTTGGAATACAAACAGTAAACATTCTTTTCCTATTATAAACTGGTAAATCATGAAAAAGTTAATTCTAATATTGCTTATATCCATTGCAATGAATGCTCAAAAAAGTGCCATTTACAAACCAAATTCAGAAATAGTAAATGCCGAAGCGAGTATTATTATTCCAATTGGTAACTTATCCAATAAATTTGATTATGCACAATCGTATGGTTTTTGGTTTAAAATGGGAGAACATAATAGTTTTGTTGCAAATGCTGGATTTACAGCTATATTTTTAAAAAATGCGAGACCAATTCAATACAAATTTAACGATTCGATTTATACTATAAATTCAAACAAATTTGGATTTGATATAGGAATCAGAGCTTTAAAAATAATCCCTATTTCAAAGAATCAAAAAAATTATCTGGAGTTAGGATTAACTATTGGCTTGGATTATTTAGATTATGATTTTCCAACAGAAGAAGACGAAGAAGAAAACGAAAATAAATACGAACCCTTTAAGAACACCACTATTATATTAGCTCCCGAAATCAAGTACATGTACAACAACGTTGGAGTAAAATTCCAATACCGATTTACGCCTTACAATATAGACGGTTTTGAATCCAAATTTGGCTCTAGTTCTATTTCCTTTGGAATTGTTTACAAACAATAATTAAAGTCATATTAAATCGCCAATACCTTGCTGTGCTTGATTTCGCCCATAACAAAGACGCTTTGGGTATTGCCGATATTCTCGATCGTGGATAGTTTGTTCATTACAAAATCCTGATAACTGGACATATCTTCGACCAAAATTTTCAGCATAAAATCATAATCGCCTGCAATGTTGTAGCATTCAATAATTTCTGGAAGTGCTACGATGTCTTTGACAAAATTGCTTCCGACATTTTTGGCGTGCTCTTTCAGCCGGACATTACAAAAGACGGTCATTCCAAGATTCAGTTTTTTCTTGTTCAATAAAGCCACATACTTCATAATGTAACCATCGCGTTCGAGCCTTTTGATGCGTTCGTAAACGGGCGTCACAGTGAGAAATAATTTACTGGCTAGCTCTTTTATATTGATATTGGAGTTCTCCTGAAGGTGTTTTAGAATTTGTAAATCGATACTGTCAATATTATCCATAGTTTTTTTTACGGTTAAAGTTCGAATTTGTAGTTGTATTTGAAAGTAATTACCAATAAATAACATAAATACATTTCATTTTACTGAAATAATGCACTAATTTAAGTTTAATTTTCTAATACAATAACTTTGTTCAGTAATAAATACTAATACAAATGAAAACAAATAATTTAGGTTACCCAAGAATTGGCAGCAACAGAGAATTGAAAAAAGCAAATGAATTGTACTGGGCTGGAAAAATCTCTGCCGAAGAATTATTAGCTACGGGTTCAGTAATTAGAACACAAAATTGGAAATTACAAGCCGAAAACGGTATTGATTTGATTCCTTCAAATGATTTTTCACTTTATGACCAAGTATTAGATCTAACGCTTACTCTTAGTGCAATTCCTGAACGCTACAACGAATTTGCTAGAACAAACAATTCGCTTGATTTGTATTTTGCTATGGCTCGTGGAGCCCAAAAAAACGGACAAGATGTGGTTGCTATGGAAATGACCAAATGGTTCGACACCAACTATCATTATATTGTTCCTGAATTTACCAAAAACCAAAAATTCGAATTATTTTCGACCAAAGTTATAGCTGAATTTATAGAAGCCAAAAATTTTGGAATTACAACAAAGCCTGTTCTGATTGGACCCGTTTCTTACTTATTGCTTGGAAAAGAAAAAGAAGCTGGTTTTCATAGAATTGAGCTTATCGAAAAATTATTGCCTGTATATTTTGAAATTTTGCAAAAATTAGAAACAGAAGGGGCAGAATACATTCAGTTAGACGAACCGTTTTTAGCGTTGAATTTGACAGACAAAGAACGTAACGCCATTACTTATGTTTACAATGAAATCAACAAAAAATTCCCTTCTTTAAAAATAATTTTAGCTAATTATTTTGACTGTTTTGGCGAAAATCTGGAAACTGTTTTGGCCTTACCAGTTCATACTTTGCACTTAGACTTAGTGCGTTGTTCATCTCAATTGGATGATATTTTAGACTCCGGAAAACTGGCCAGCAATGTAAACCTATCTTTGGGAGTTGTCGATGGAAGAAATATCTGGAAAAATGATTTCAAAAATTCATTAGTTTTAATCGAAAAAGCGGTTACAGCTTTGGGAGAAAACCGAATTTTAGTTGCTCCTTCCTGTTCTTTAATTCACTCTCCTTGTGATTTGGATTTGGAAACTAATGATGCAACATTAACTCCCGAAATCAAACAATGGCTGGCTTTTGCAAAGCAAAAAATTCAAGAAGTTGCTTTACTAAAGCAATTGGCTTCTAATGAAATTGACCGAAACAGTTCATCTGAATTTGCAGAAAATATTTTGGCTAATGAAAACCGAAAAACCTCTAAATTAATACACAATGAAGGAGTTAAAAATCGTGTAGCAAGCATTACAAAAGGTGATGATGAAAGACAGAATAGTTTTGCCGTAAGAAGAAAAAGTCAAGCCGAAGCTTTGCAATTGCCTTTGTTTCCAACAACAACAATTGGTTCTTTTCCCCAGACTGCAGAAGTAAGAAGCTGGAGAGCCAAATTCAAAAAAGGCGAATTAACTCAAGTGGAATACGATGCTTTACTTGAAAAGGAAACTGAAGAGACCATTCGTTTTCAAGAAGAATCAGGAATTGACGTTTTGGTTCACGGAGAATTTGAGCGTAATGATATGGTAGAATATTTTGGAGAACAATTGGATGGATTTACCTTTACCAAAAATGGCTGGGTACAAAGCTACGGCAGCCGTTGCGTAAAACCTCCTGTTATTTATGGTGATGTTTCCCGACCAACACCAATGACTGTAAAATGGGCTAAATTTGCACAATCGCTTACACCAAAATGGGTAAAAGGAATGTTGACTGGACCTGTAACTATCCTGCAATGGTCATTCGTTCGTAACGATCAACCGCGTTCTGAAACCTGTACGCAGATTGCTTTGGCGATACGTGATGAAGTTGTGGATTTGGAAAAAGCTGGAATTAAAATCATTCAAATTGATGAGCCAGCGATTCGCGAAGGACTGCCGTTGCGTAAAGAAGAATGGGCAAATTATCTAGATTGGGCAATTAAAGCCTTTAGAATTTCTGCCAGCGGTGTTGCGGATGATACACAAATCCACACGCATATGTGCTACAGCGAATTCAACGATATCATTCAAAACATAGCCGATATGGATGCCGATGTAATCACGATTGAATGTTCGCGTTCGCAAATGGAATTATTAGATGCTTTTGCTGATTTTAAATATCCAAACGAAATTGGTCCCGGAGTATATGACATTCACTCGCCGCGTGTTCCATCCAACGAAGAAATGGTTCACTTGCTGGAAAAAGCTGCATCAGTAATCCCTGCCAACCAATTATGGGTAAATCCTGATTGCGGCTTGAAAACTCGTCACTGGGATGAAACCAAAAAAGCGTTAATCGAGATGGTAAATGCGGCTAAAAAAATGCGTGTTGCTGCTACTCATTTAGAAACAGTTTAATATTTATTTTAAAACCATTAAAGAAATGTATTGCAGTTAGAGCTATCATCCATTTGCAATCATTCCTTGATGGTTATTTACACAAAAAAAGGCTTCAATTATGAAGCCTTTTTACATTTATATTGAATTAATAATTACAAAGTCGCTGCTCCTCCATCCAATAAAAGCTCACCGCCTATCATAAATTTAGAATCATCAGAAGCTAAGTAAAGGAATCCTGCTGCCATTTCTTCTGAAGTTCCCAAACGTTTGGCTGGAATTCCTGAAGCATAATGTGCTTTTATTCCGTTAGCTTCTTCTTCCGAAGCACCGCCTCTTGCAAATATTGGCGTATCAATAGGACCAGGAGAAAGTACATTTACACGAATATTTCTATCCAATAATTCGGCAGATAATGTTCTTGCTAATGAACGAACCGCCGCTTTAGATGCAGAATAAGCAGCCGTTGTCGCAAATCCTTTGTGAGCCACTGTAGATGCCGTAATGATGATTGAAGCGCCGTCATTTAAATGTGGTAATGCTTTTTGAATCGTGAAGAAAACACCTTTGAAGTTAATGTCGCTCGTTTGGTCAAACATTTCTTCGGTATAATCTGCTAAAGGGGCGGCGATAAATACTCCTGCATTAACAACCAAAACATCTATTTTTCCAAAAGTATCTTTAATATTTCCGTAAGTTCTATCAATGTTATTTATGTCTGAAACATCGCTTACCAAACCAATCGAAGCATTTCCAATTTCAAAAACTGCTTCGTCTATGGTCTTTTTATTACGGCCGGTTATCGCCACTTTTGCGCCTTGTTCTGCAAATAATTTTGCTGTTGCTAATCCTATTCCGCTGTTACCGCCTGTAATTACAGCTACTTTGTTTTCTAATTTTTTCATAGTTTTTATTATAGTTTGATTATTTTAAGTATTTAAATATCTAAATATTTCGATATTTTTGATTAAAAAAAAGCTAAAGCACTAAACTCTTAATATAATCTGCATAAGCAGTGCAAACTTCTTTATTAACAACAAATTTAAGGTTCCGCCCCTCTTTGTCAGCAATCAACAAATCGGCTTCAATCAGTTGTTTTATATGATGCGACATCGTAGATTGAGCCAGATTAAACTCAGCCGAAACATCACAGCATTGCACACAGCTTTCGCTATTGCTGACAATCTTCATGATCTTCAAACGATATGGATCGCCCAAAGCTTTTGAGATTTTTTCGACTTGTTTTAAGTTTAAACTTGTAATCATGAGGCAAAGATAAAATATATTTTTTAATATATCGAAATACTTCGATATATTTTCTAAATTTGTACCAACATTACTTCAGCTACTAATTGTAGTTTGAATTATTTCCTTTAAAACATTCTCTATGAAAATTTTATATACCTACATCAAAACCCATAAAACACTTTTATATATAGCATTATTTTTGGCGACAATAAATCAGTGCTTTTCCTTATTTGATTCCATAATTATTGGTAAACTGCTTAACGAATGCGGTGTTGGAGTGGCAAATTTTAATCACAATCAGCTCAGCTTTACCAAAGCTGTTTTGGGCTGGCTGGCATTATCTTTGGGCGCTGCAATGGTATCAAGAATTGCCAAAAATTTTCAGGATTATTTTACCAATATCATCATTCAGCGGACTGGTGCACAAATGTACACAGAGGGAATTCAAAAAGCACTGCAATTGCCTTTTCAGGATTTTGAAGATCAGCGAAGCGGTGAAACTCTGGGCAAACTTCAGAAAGTAAAAATTGACTGTGAAAAATTCATCACACTGGCTATTTCATTAATTTTCCAATCAATAGTAGGCATAGTATTTGTGGTAGTGTATGCGATAAGCATTCATTGGCTGTTGGGTCCAATATTTCTTGTAACTGTTCCTGTAATCGCTTTTATCAGTTCGTTTTTAGGAAAAAGAATCAAGGAAGTCTCCAGAGAAATTTTAGGAGAAACCACAGCTTTGGCTGGAGCCACAACCGAATCCCTGAGAAATATTGAACTTGTAAAAAGCTTGGGATTAACTGAACAGGAGGTCAACCGGCTGAACGCAACAACCATTAGAATTCTTGGATTAGAACTTAAAAAAGTAAGATTTATTCGTTCACTGAGTTTTATTCAAGGTACAACAGTTCATTTTATGCGAACTACTTTGGTTTTTGCACTTTATATGTTCATTTTTCATGATATTATCAAACCTGGAGATTTGATTACTTTGATGTTCTTTTCATTCTTTTTGTTTAATCCGCTTCAGGAACTTGGGAATGTGATTGCAACCTACAACGAAACGAAAGCTTCGATGGATAATTTTGCTGATTTAATGAATTCCAAAAGCGAAGAAAAACCGGTAAATCCTAAAACGATTGGTGCAATTAATCATTTGCGTTTTGAGAATATTTCATTCAAACACCAAACTGCCAATTCCTATGCCGTAAAAAATATTTCTTTTGATGCAAAAGCTGGCGAAACCATTGCTTTTGTAGGCCCATCGGGAAGCGGTAAAACGACTTTGGTCAAAATGCTGGTTGGATTGTATAATCCCGCAGAAGGTGTCATTTTTTATAATGAGAAAAATGCGAAAGATATTGACCTTACCGAATTAAGACAGCAATTAGGTTTTGTAACCCAAGATGCGCAATTGTTTTCAGGAACAATAAAAGACAATCTACTATTCGTAAAACCAAATGCTACCGACGAAGAAATCAATGATGTTTTACAAAAATCAGCCTGTCAAAACTTACTGATGCGTGCGGAAAACGGCATAAACACCACTATTGGTGAAGGCGGTATAAAAGTATCGGGTGGCGAGAAACAGCGTTTGTCTATTGCCAGAGCTTTGCTTAGAAATCCGCATTTATTGCTTTTTGACGAAGCAACATCGGCATTGGACTCGATTACCGAAGAAGAAATTACCAAAACCATTCGAAGCATATCGTCTAAACAAGACCAGATTACAGTTTTGATTGCTCACCGTTTATCGACCATTATGCACGCTGACAAAATATTCGTTTTGGAACAGGGAGAAATCATCGAACAAGGCAAGCATCAGTACTTATTGGATGAAAAAGGATTATATTATGCGATGTGGAGACAGCAGATTGGGGAGAGAAAATAACGGTTTTTGCTAATTAGTTTGAATAATTTACAACTAAAAGCCCTAGTAGATTTTGATTTTACTAAGGTTTTAGTTTTATGTTATCTGCTAAATTTTGCTTCAAAACGTTTCTTAACTTCTTTGTGAGAACTAACTTTTCCTGATTCTACGTCATTTAATCCTTTTTGAATTAGTTGATTTTCGAAAGATGAAACCTCATTTTCTTCTTTAAAACTTAAGAATTTTTCAATAATTTTTTCATCATCAATTCCTTGAATCCATTGAATTATATTTTTCTTTTCGATTGAGATATTCATAATGATAAAATGGATTGTAAAGTTATGAAATAATGCTTCTTATACAAAATTTATTATGAATCCAAAATCCCTAGCCCCGATTGCAGTGAAAATCCTTTTTATTTTTTCTTTAAAAATAAAAAGATTGAAACGGAAAGCGGGATGAGCTCCAAAAAAAACAGCCATCATTAATTGACAGCTGTTCTCTATATTCTTTATTCTTTGTTCTTTCTTCTAATTAAGATCCACACATTTCGCAATCTTCTGGACCAGCATTTTTAGCTAATTCAATCATTGCTTTGTATTCTTCGGCAGACATTGGAGTTGCTTCTACTTCAACCGCTTCTAAAACTCTTGTCTGTGGTTTAGAATCAGGAATAACTTCCTCTTTTTTATCATTGTTTAATGTGAACTTAATCGCATCAACAGCCGCTTTTGTTCTCAAGTAATACATTCCGGTTTTCAATCCAGACTGCCAAGCGTAGAAGTGCATCGATGTCAATTTAGAATAATTGGCATCCTGCATGAACAAGTTCAATGATTGTGATTGATCCACGAAATATCCTCTTTGACGGGACATATCGATGATATCTTTCATGGACATTTCCCAAACGGTTTTGTACAATTCTTTCAAATCCTGCGGAATGATATCAATATTTTGAACTGACCCGTTATGACGCATGATTTCTTGTTTCAAATTCTCATTCCACAATCCAAGTCTTACCAAGTCGTGTAATAAATGTTTGTTCACTACAATAAACTCGCCAGACAATACACGTCTTGTATAAATATTAGATGTATAAGGCTCGAATGCTTCGTTATTACCCAAAATCTGAGAAGTTGAAGCCGTTGGCATTGGCGCAACTAATAATGAGTTACGAACACCGTTTTTCACCACTTCTTTTCTAAGCGAAGCCCAGTCCCATCTTCCTGATAACTCTTCGTCTTTCATTCCCCACAAATTGTGCTGGAATTCCCCATTTGACATTGGAGAACCTTTGAAAGTAGAATATGGCCCTTCTTCGATTGCCATTTCCATAGAGGAGGTACAAGCAGCGAAGTAAAGGGTTTCAAATATTTCCTGGTTTAATGTTTTAGCTTCATCACTTGTAAAAGGCATACGCAGCATAATAAATGCATCTGCTAATCCTTGTACTCCAAGACCGATTGGTCTGTGGCGCATATTAGAGTTTTCGGCTTCTTTTACTGGATAGTAATTTCTGTCGATTACTCTGTTCAAGTTACGGGTCACACGTTTGGTCACATCGTATAACAATTGGTGATTGAAAGCGCCGTTTTCAACAAACATTGGCAACGAAATAGAAGCCAAATTACAAACCGCCACCTCATCACTTGAAGTAAATTCCATAATCTCGGTACATAAATTCGAAGAACGAATAGTGCCTAGATTTTTTTGATTTGATTTTCTGTTAGCTGCATCTTTGTAGAGCATATAAGGCGTTCCAGTCTCAATTTGAGATTCTAGAATTTTTTCCCATAATTCACGTGCTTTGATGGTTTTTCGGCCTTTACCTCTAAATTCATAATCCGTATACATAGCTTCGAATTCGTCGCCATACACATCATACAAACCTGGGCATTCGTTAGGACACATCAAAGTCCAAGTAGAATCTTCCTGAACACGTTTCATGAACAAATCAGAAGTCCACATCGCAAAGAATAAATCTCTGGCACGCATTTCCTCTTTACCAGTATTCTTTTTCAAATCTAAGAAGTCGAAGATATCTGCATGCCAAGTTTCGATATAAATAGCAAAACTTCCTTTTCTTTTTCCTCCTCCTTGATCTACATAACGAGCCGTATCGTTGAAAACTCTCAACATTGGCACAATTCCGTTTGAAGTTCCGTTTGTACCACGAATATAAGAACCCGTTGCACGAACGTTGTGAATAGAAAGCCCCACACCACCAGCAGATTGCGAGATTTTTGCTGTTTGTTTTAATGTATCATAAATACCGTCAATACTGTCATCCTGCATTGCCAAAAGGAAACAAGAAGACATTTGAGGTTTTGGAGTACCAGCGTTAAACAAAGTTGGCGTTGCGTGAGTAAAATACTTTTTAGACATTAAGTCATAAGTTTCCATCACCGATTTCAAATCATCTAAGTGAATTCCGACTGCAACACGCATTAACATATGCTGCGGACGCTCTACGATTTTTCCGTTTATTTTCAATAGATACGAGCGTTCCAGTGTTTTAAAACCAAAATAATCGTAGTTAAAATCTCTGTTATAAATAATATGTGAATCCAAAAATTCCGAATTCTCCATGATCACTTTATGAACCTCTTCGGCTAATAAAGGTGATTCCTGGTTCGTTCTTGGATTGATGTAATGAAACATCTCATTCATCGTTTCCGAGAATGATTTTTTAGTATTTGAATGTAGATTTGATATCGCAATACGAGCAGCCAATTGTGCATAATCCGGGTGAGCAATTGTCATTGAAGCAGCAGTCTCTGCAGCAAGATTATCCAGTTCAGATGTAGAAACTCCATCATACAAACCTTCAATAACGCGCATAGCAACTTTAACTGGATCTACCAATTCATTCAAGCCATAACATAACTTTTTAATTCTCTCTGTAATTTTGTCAAACATTACAGGCTCCTTGTGGCCATCTCTTTTTACTACAAACATACTTTTATCAAATTTTTATTGTGAATGAATTGTGACTTACGAACAGTAGGAATTCATAATTCATTTTTTTACTCTGCGTTAATCCATAACTCACTTCGATATTTCGTTTCATCGCATAAAAATGAAATGAAACAAAACGCCGTTATATGTCCCGAAATTAATCGGGCTGAATTAACTTAGTTTTAGATTTGGGACCTGAAACTACTTAATTATAATTATTCGTTATATTGTTTTTTTTAGATGCATCTAATACTGATAACGCATTTTGATGTACCAAAATTGCATTTTAAAAATCAGCGTCGAAGCTAATTTTTTGGGAATCACCTTCGGAAACCTTAACTCCTGATTTTTGATATTCAGCAACTTTTTTCTCGAAGAAGTTAGTTTTCCCCTGTAGTGAAATCATATCCATAAAATCAAATGGATTAGAAACATTGTATTCTCTGTCACAACCCAATTCAACTAATAACCTGTCGGCTACAAATTCCAGATATTGAGTCATTAAACCAGCATTCATACCGATTAAGCTCACAGGAAGCGATTCGGTAATAAATTCTCTTTCTATGTTCAAAGCATCAACGATAATACTTCTAATTCTTTCTTTTGGTACTTTATTAACCAAATGGTGGTTATGCAAATGCACAGCAAAATCACAGTGAACACCTTCGTCACGTGAAATCAGCTCGTTTGAAAAGGTCAAACCTGGCATTAATCCGCGTTTCTTTAACCAATAAATAGAACAAAATGCTCCTGAAAAGAAAATCCCCTCTACAGCCGCAAAAGCAATCAGCCTTTCGGCAAAAGAATCTGATTCAATCCATTTTAAAGCCCAGTCTGCTTTTTTTCTGATAGCAGGAAAAACATCTAAAGCATTGAATAAATCAGCTTTTTCAGCTTCATCTTTTACATAAGTATCAATCAAAAGCGAATACGTTTCGCTATGAATATTCTCCATCATGATTTGAAAACCATAGAAAAATTTAGCTTCGGCATATTGCACTTCATTTACAAAATTCTCAGCAAGATTTTCATTAACAATTCCGTCTGATGCTGCGAAAAAAGCTAAAATGTGTTTTATAAAATAACGTTCGTCATCACTCAGCTTATTATTCCAGTCATTTAAATCCTGTGATAAGTCAATTTCTTCAGCAGTCCAAAAACTAGCTTCCATTGATTTGTAAAACTCCCAAATATCTTGGTGTTTGATAGGAAAAATTACAAATCGATTCTTGTTTTCTTGTAAAATTGGTTCTATTTGAGACATTTGAGCTGTGTGTTTATTTTGATATTTTTAATGAAAAAGGATGCGAAAATCGAATTACAAAGATTGTGAAATAATGCGGTTATAAAAAGCCAAACTTATTCACAATACATCATAGTTTTTAACAAAAAATTGAAATGGGAATATTTTTCATACAAATTATATTTATTTGATTTTCAATAATTTACATCTAACAAAACGATGTAAACTCCCATAAAATAACGGTTTTTTAGAAAATAAGGATGGATTTCAGAGCTGGTTCTATAAACCTTTTTTCAGGTCTTCGGCTACTTTTTCAAGCTCTAAATACCAATCATTACCAAAGCGGCGAATAAGCGCTTCTTTGACGAATTTATACACTGGAACTTCGAGTTCTTGACCTAACGAACAAGCCGCATCACAAATATCCCATTTGTCATAATTAACAGCTGCAAACTCGGTAAAATCTTTAACTCTTATTGGATATAAATGACAGGAAACAGGTTTTTTCCAGTCAATTATTCCTTGATTGTAGGCCTGTTCTATTCCGCAAAGCGCTGTTTTCCCGTCAAAAATGACATAAGCACAATCTTTATTATCAATTAATGGTGTTTCCAGATCGCCATCTGTTCCGTTTACCCAGGTTCCCTGTGCTTCTATAGCCTCAATTCCCTGTTTTCTTAAAAATGGTTTCACCTTTGGATATATTTCCTCCAATATTTTTGTTTCTGCCAAACTTAATGGTGCTCCCGCATCGCCATCGACGCAGCAAGCCCCTTTGCAGGCTGATAAATTACAGACAAATTCTTTTTCGAGTATATCCTCCGAGACGATGGTTTTTCCTAGCTGAAACATTTTGCAAAGGTAACCAAAGATTCAGGAAATAAAAATCCGCATTTAAACTTAAATTCAAATTAACACATTGCAACTATTTTACCTACATAAATAATTAGTTCTTTTTATCATAAGCCTCAACAATCGATTAATTATCTGTTCATTAATATAAAAACCAAATTATTTTACTCCATTATCAATTAACACTATAATTCCTGTAACGAAAAAAATACGTATTTTTGAAACCTAAATTCACCCAAGCAATTATTTATTAAAATTAGTATTTATGATGGATTTCAACATAAGAGAGATAATAACTGTAGGAATGGTTCTTTTTGCTGTAATTGACATAGTAGGCTCTATTCCAATCATTGTGGGATTAAGAGCCAAACACGGCCATATTGAATCCGAGAAAGCAGCATTGGTTGCTGGACTCATTATGATCCTTTTCTTATTTATAGGAGAAGAATTTTTGAGCTTAATTGGTATTGACGTTCACTCATTTGCAGTCGCAGGTTCTTTTGTATTGTTCTTTTTGGCATTGGAAATGATTTTAGGGATTCGTATTTATCGAGATGAAGAAGCAAGTTCAGCCTCAATTGTTCCACTAGCTTTTCCCCTCATTGCTGGTGCTGGGACAATGACTACTTTACTGTCATTAAGGTCACAATTTCACACTCTCAATATTATTATAGCCATAGTACTCAATATTATATTAGTTTATATTGTTTTAAAATCTTCTGGAAAAATCGAAAAAATGCTAGGTCAAAATGGACTTGGGGTAATTCGTAAGACATTTGGCGTAGTCCTTTTGGCAATTGCTGTTAAATTATTTGCCGCTAATGTTAAAGGTTTGTTTCTCTAAAGAAAAAAATTATAAATTTACCTCCTAAAATCTTTTCTGGTAAAGATTACTTGTATTTAAACGATTTAACAACAATCTATGAATAAAACTTTACCGGTAAAAACAAAAAATTAAATTATGAAAATTTTCACTAACATCTTAGTGCTTTTAGCCATTTCGCTTCTTGTTTTCAATATTACTTTAATCGATTTTCAAAATCCGTTTAATGGAGACAGTGTAATAGCGCTTGTTGGTGTAGTCGCTTCATTTTGTGCAGTATTGATTCTTCTTATTTTTAGAATGTCTAAAAAAATAGTTGAAAAAATGAACGACAACGCATAACTGTGTTTGATGTATTGATTATAGGCGGAGGCGTTTCAGGAATATCATGTGCAATGGTATTGGGCTCTGCCAAAAACAAAGCATTTGTTGCTGATAAAAAAATTGGGATTTTTACCCATCAAAAGACTTCTGCACTGCAGGAAGCACTTTTTAACAATGCTTATGGAATTGCTCCGGGAAAATTAGGATCAGAAATATTAATCGAAAGCATAGAGCATTTATCCGAAACTTATCCTCATATCTCTCAAATCCCTGAAGAAAAAGTTTTAAAAATCGAAGGACAATCTCCTGAATTTACCGTTGTTACCAACAAAAACACATACCAAACCCGTAATGTTGTCATTGGAATTGGCTCTGCCAATACATTTGCTATTGATGGATTGATGCAATTTGTAGAACCTCACAAAAAAGCCTTACCCGAAAAACAAAGAATCCAGCTTAAAAACACCGATCATAAAGTAGCCGACGGCATTTATGTAATAGGAACTCTTGCAGGATGGAGAAGCCAGCTGGCAATTGCTGCAGGAAGCGGTGCCGCTGTTGCTACTGATTTGCTTACCTTATGGAATGGAGGTATTCAAACTCACTCTCACGACAGCATTCGATAAATTATTTTACCCTTTGTATAATTACATAAAAGCTTAGTTAAACACATAGAAACATAGATTTTTATATGTATTAAGGAACACAAAAAGAAATACATTCTTTCACATAGCCGGGCTATGTGTGTCTAAGATAAGTGAAACGCCTGCTTTTTAAATCACAAAATTCATGTTTCTATGTGTTTAAAAAACAACTAATGCGTTTAATTTCATCTACTTCACCGAGACTATCTCTTTTACTTTAATGTGATTTTCGGTATCAGTTTTCCAGATTTCTCCTTTTACTGTAACTTCCTGACCTTCTTTGAGCTGTTTATAATTTTGGGGACCGACAACATTTACGATACTAATTGTTGCAAAATATACTTCATTTTTATCTGTGTTAATCTTAGCAGTATAACCGTCTTTCCCAAACTCAATTGACACTACTTTTCCTGAAACTGTATTTTTATCTTTCATGCAGGCACAAGAAATTATAAAAATCAAAAGCATCAAAACTGCCGAAAATCTAAGTATATTTTTCATATTCTTTTTTTATTATTTTGGACTCAAAACTGCTTTGATCATAGCATCTTCTTTCAGAACCATTTTATAATAATAACTGTCGCCATACAATTGTCTGGCAAATTCGGCATTAACATATCTTTTTACCAAAGCTTTATAGTTGGACAAATCGATCACCAATCCGTTTTGGGCTAGATACTTTTGAAAGCCTTTAAAATATAAATCAGTCGAATTAATTTTAGCTTGAAATTCATCAAAAGTTAGTTTTGCAAATGTATTTCTGTTTTTATCCAACTGCTCAAAAACAAAATGCCCCACAATTCCCGACTGCAGTAAATACGAAATGTTCTGTGTTCCGTGTTCTGCTTCCAAAGGCACAAAAACATCAGGAACAATTCCACCGCCTCCATAAACTATTTTTCCTTTTTTAGTTTTAAACTTCAAAGAATCAATTACTTTGATACTGTCTTTTTTATACAATTCTCCGTGTAAAAAACGCGAATCCGATTCTTTAAAATACTCTTCATTCCCTTTAGAATAAGGTTTTTGAATGGATCTTCCTGTTGGAGTATAATATCTTGCAATTGTGAGTCTAACCGCCGAACCATCATTAAAATCCATTTCCCGCTGCACCAGTCCTTTCCCAAAAGAACGTCTTCCTACTATTGTACCGCGGTCATTATCCTGTATCGCTCCTGCTAAAATTTCGCTGGCCGATGCACTGTTTTCATTAATTAAAACAAATACATTACCCGTTTCAAAACTGCCTTTTTCAGTAGCAAACATTTTTTCAGTTGCCTCCTTTTTGCTTTTGGTAAAAACAATTAGTGTTTTATCTTTCAAAAATTCATCGGCTATAGCGATCGCTTCTTCCATATATCCTCCGCCATTATCGCGAACATCAATTACAAGAGATTTTACACCCTGCTTTTTTAAACTAGCTAAAGCTTTTACAAATTCAGCATAAGTAGTTTCAGCAAAACGGTTTATTTTGATATAACCTGTAGTCTCATTTAGCCTCAAAGCAATATCAACACTTTTCAGCGGAATCACATCGCGCTTGATGGTGATTTTCATTTTTTTATGTTCCGATTTGCGGTAAACAGTCAGCTGAATCTGAGAACCAACTTCTCCTTTTAGAGTGTCAAATAAACTATCATTTGGTAATTTTCGTCCAAATAATTTAGTCTTATCCGCAAACAGAATACGGTCTCCAGCCAAGATACCCGCTCTAGCTGATGGCCCATTTTTTACGGGAGTTATAACTGCAACAGAATCTTTAAACATATAAAAATTAATTCCAATTCCGACAAAATCTCCTTTCATGGTTTCGGCAATTTCGGCTTGTTCGCTTGGCGGAATATAAACGGAATGAGGATCGAGCTTTGCCAAAATATTATCGACAGTAAGGCTTACTATCGAATCTGTATTCACATCATCGACATATTCATTATCGATGAAATCAATCAGCTTATTGAGTTTTTCTTTAGTGCTTTTTTTAGCAGTAAAAGATTTGGAATAGGAAGAACCAGACATACTGCCAATGAGAATTCCAAAGGCAAAAATACCTCCAATTACTATGGGCAAATATTTATTATCAAATTTCATTTTATTAATCTTCTAAAACAGGAATATGTTCTACTTCTATACCTGCCTTTATTAAAAACTGCAACCCTGAATCATCACGGTAACCATTATGATACACCACTCTTTTTATGCCTGACTGATGAATAAGCTTACTGCATTCTTTACAAGGCGAAAGCGTGATATACAAAGTAGCACCTTCACATGACTGTGTAGATCTGGCAACTTTCAATATAGCATTTGCTTCGGCATGCAGCACATCCCATCGTGTTAATCCGTCTTCGTCTTCACAGCAGTTTTCAAATCCGGATGGAGTTCCATTATACCCGTCAGATATAATCATTCGGTCTTTTACTATAATGGCGCCCACTTGTTTTCTTTTGCAATAAGACAATAAACCCCATTCTGTTGCAATTCTAAGATACGCTTTATCGTATTTATTCAATTTAATTTTCTCCATAAAATCTTTATCATTTCCAGATTTCGCTTTCTAAAATCATTGGTAAAACTACCCCAATTATAAATGCAGACATCGCCAGTGTCCAATCCCGTTTTGAAAAACGAAAGACGGTCTGCACAATGTATGACAAAATAAGAGCAACAATAACCACAGCAATCTGAGCTACCTCTATTCCTAATGCAAATTCGCACATTGGCAATAATTTTGAAGCAGCACTGCCTCCCAATATAGTTTTAAAATAATTTGAAAATCCTAATCCGTGGATAATTCCAAAGAATAATGTTATTATAAAAACCAAATTGACACTCCCATTTTTACTGGTTTTCCCTGCTGTAAATAAATTATAGAAAGCCGTTAATAAAATCGTAATTGGAATCAGCAATTCGACAACATTTACCTTAACTGTAATAATTCCAAAAACTGAAAGAAAAAGTGCTGTAGTATGCCCTAAAGTAAATACTGTCACTAAAAGCAAAATTCGTTTCCAGTCATTAAAAGAAAACGGAACCGACAATGCAATTAAAAACAGCACATGATCATAAGCATGAATATCCAATACGTGTTTTAAACCTATCTGAAAGTATATTAAAAATTCTGACATTGCTAAATAAATTAAATTGATATGGGGACGTAAACTTACGATTAATTTTGAAAATGGAATATTTGATTAAATAATCATTAACTAAAAAAAATGAAAACTGAGTTCAATTGAACAAAAAAACAAACAAAAGTAAAATCAATGCTAAAAAATTAACTAACTTTATATCAAACCTTAAACACTAATATTATGCCTTTTTCAGACTTATTCAATAATGAAAATATCCAAAAAAATCGAGGCCATTTTTCAGCCATTGTCCGTGTAGCCCACGCAGACGGTGATATAACTGAACAAGAGCAGAATTTTTTAGATAAATTAGCTGTCGCGCTTCAAATCTCGAAAGAAGAATATGAAGAGATTTTAGAAAACCCTTCTAAATACCCAATCAACGCTCCTTACTTATATACAGACAGACTGGAAGCACTCTACAAACTGGCCAGAATTGTACACCGTGATCATCAATTGGGCGATTTGCAGGAACATTTATTGGTTAAGTTTGCATTAGCCTTAGGTTTTACACCTGGCAATGTAAATTACATAGTTAATAAAGCACTAAAATTAGTCGACTTACAAGTAGATGAAGAAACCTTTCTGTATGAAATGAAAAACATGTATAAATAAAAACAGCTCCCGAAAATGGGAGCTATTTTTTTGGTTTATTCTTTGGTTTGTTTTTGGTTTAGTGTTTAATATTTGCTCAATTTTGCTTTATGCATAAACTCTTCGGCCTTTTTAACCATGTTTAAGCTTCCGCAAAAGAAAGGCACTCTTTCATGAAGTTCTGTTGGCTGAATTTCCATTATCCGGTTAAAACCATCAGATGCTTTCCCGCCTGCTTGTTCAACAATAAAAGCCATCGGATTGCATTCGTACAGCAAACGCAGTTTTCCTTTTGGAGCTTTGGAACTTGTCGGATAGATATAAATTCCTCCTTTAATCATGTTTCTGTGAATATCCGAAACTAAACTTCCTATATAACGGGAAGTATAAGGACGGTCTTCTTCTTCAAGCTGGCAGTATTTGATATAGTCTTTTACACCTTGCGGAAAATGAACATAATTCCCTTCATTAATCGAATATATATTTCCATCCTCAGAAAATTTCATATTTGGATGCGAAAGATAAAAAGTTCCGATAGCGGGATTCAAAGTAAATCCGTTCACGCCATGTCCTGTAGTATACACAAGCATAGTCGAAGTTCCATAAATTACATAACCCGCTGCCACTTGATTAACACCAGGCTGCAGAAAATCTTCTAATGTTACGGGAGTTCCGATAGGCGTTATTCTTCTGTACACCGAAAAAATAGTTCCAACAGAAACATTTACATCAATATTCGAAGAGCCGTCCAACGGATCCATCAAAACAACATACTTATTATTATGACTGTTATCACTTCCTTCGACAGTAATAAAATCATCATTCTCTTCTGATGCAATGCCGCAGACAATTTCCCGATTAATTAAAGTCTGTATAAAAACTTCATTGGCATATACATCCAATTTTTGCTGATCTTCGCCTTGAATATTCTGTTCGCCTGCAGCACCAACAATGTCTACTAATCCAGCCTTATTTACTTTATGATTAACAACTTTGGCAGCTAACCGAATTGAGTTAATAATCCGAGATAATTCACCCGATGAATATTGAAAAGCTTTTTGGTTTTCAATGATAAATTCGCCTAATGTTTTGTTTCTTTCTTCCATTACGAAATCGATGTAGTTAGTTTGAAGTCACAAATATCGTTTTTTTTGTGAAATTGAAAACAATAATACTTAGATAGTTTGTCAGTATTGTATATTTGCTACATATTTCATAAAAACAAGTTGATAATCGACTGTTTTTTAATATAATTCTAGAATAATAATACAAAATCATGAAAATACGTAAAGGTCAAAAAGAAGACATGAACGGTGTTCTGGCACTAATTCAGGAACTGGCGGTATTCGAAAAAGAGCCGGATGCAGTTTTAATAACCGTAGATGATCTCATGCGTGATGGTTTTGGAGACAAACCCCTGTTTCATGTTTTTGTCGCTGAAGCTGAAAATGACCCGAACGAAATTGTTGGCATTGCATTGTATTATTACCGTTACTCTACTTGGAAAGGTAAGACAATTCATCTGGAAGATTTAGTTGTAAAGGAAAGTATGCGCGGGACAGGATTAGGCGGTGCTTTGTATACTGAAATTATAAAACAGGGAAAAAAAGACAAAGTAAGAAGAATTGAATGGAACGTATTGGACTGGAACACTCCAGCAGTTGATTTTTACAAAAAATCAGGAGCCAATATTCTTGAGGACTGGAGAGTTGTTCAAATGAACGAAACAGCAATTGATTTATTTCTGGAAAAAAAATAAATCAATAAAAACCAAAATAAAAAATCCAAATTCCAATTTTGAAGCCAAAATTGATTGGATTTAGAAAAACAAAAAAATAAAATTCCAATGCAGAAAACCAAAGCTTGGAATTTGAAATTTAAATATTTTTGAAATTTAATTTTATACTATGAGGGTATTCAAATTTGGTGGTGCTTCTGTAAAAGATGCTGCCGGTATCAAAAACGTATATGACGTTTTACAACAAGTGGGTTATGAAGATGTGCTGGTTATCGTTTCGGCAATGGGAAAGACAACTAATGCGCTTGAAGACGTAATCAAAAATTATTTTGACAAATCACCCGAATTAAATTCATCGGTACAAGAAGTAAAAAAATACCACAATCAAATCTTATTGGATTTATTTGAAGACGATAAAAATGAAGTTTTCACAGCTGTAAATACTCAATTTGCTGATTTAGAATATTTCTTAGCTCACAATAAATCACCAAATTACAACTTTGTTTACGATCAGATTGTGAGTTTTGGGGAACTAATCTCAACAACTATTTTGAGTCATTTTATGGCTTTCAAAGGCATACAGACACAATGGCTGGATGTTAGAAACTTTGTAAAAACAGATTCAACTTATCGTGATGCTGAAGTGGACTGGGATTTGACGCAAAAGAACATTGCCAATAACGTTAAACGCAAAATCTTAAACATTACCCAAGGATTTTTGGGTTCTGATGAAAACAATTTCACCACTACATTAGGACGTGAAGGGTCAGATTACAGCGCAGCTATTTTTGCGTATTGCCTAAATGCCGAAAGCGTAACTATCTGGAAAGATGTTCCCGGCGTAATGAATGCCGATCCAAGGTATTTTGAAAATGCAAGTTTACTGAACCAGATTTCGTATCGTGAAGCTATCGAATTGGCTTTTTACGGAGCATCGGTTATTCACCCAAAAACATTACAGCCTTTACAGAAAAAAGAGATTTCATTGTATGTAAAATCGTTTATCAATCCGCTGTTAAAAGGTACTGCTGTTGCAAAAGGTGTAGATCTTGAACCGTATTTGCCTTGTTTTATTGTAAAAAGAAATCAATTATTAGTTTCCTTATCTTCAATAGATTTTTCTTTCATCATGGAAGAAAACATCAGCGAAATCTTTGGACTGTTTCACCAATTTAAGCTTAAAGTAAACTTAATCCAGAATTCTGCAATTAGTTTTTCAGTTTGTGTGGAAGATAAATTTGGAAATTTCAACGAATTGAATGCGATACTTTCTAAAAAATTCAAAGTAGATTTTACCGAAGACGTAACCTTATACACGATTAGACATTTTAATGAAAACGCAGCTCAAACTGTAGAAGAAAACAAAACGGTTCTTTTGAAACAAGTAAGCAGAGAAACCATGCAGATTGTGACTAAAGAGAGTTAAATTCAGTTTGCAGATTTTAGTTTGCAGATTGCAGAAATAAAAATAATTAAAATGGGAGTTGATTAATTCAACTTCCATTTTTTTATAGAAACTTGTTTACAATGCTACATTTTCCACTGCTGACTAATTAACAGATCATAAAATAATAAACACTAATTTTGGGACTTTGGAGTTATAGTATTTATGCTAAAAAAAGTATTATTTTGGATTGTCCTTTTATGTTTTTCTGCGCTTCAGGCACAAGAAACAGATTTGGGGTACAGCATCAAAAAAATAGCTTTCACAACAGATACCATTCATCTGGAAAATGTGAGTATCAATTCCAGCTTCTTTAAAATTTTAGACCATAAAAACCAAGTCATTGACAGCACTTCATACGAAGTAAACTTTCCAAAAGGCATTCTTTTATTCAAAAAACAAAGCCTATCCTCTTCTGATTCTCTAACGGTTCATTATCTAAAACTACCCGATATTTTAACCAAAGAATATACTGTATATGACAGCAGTAAAATTATTGATAACGACGCCACGAATCAAAAATTATACAGAATCGACAACCCATTAACGCCAAAAAGCGTTCCGTTTGACGGGCTTGTTACTGTAGGCAGTCTTTCTAGAAGCGTCACTGTAGGTAATAATCAAAACGCAGTAGTCAATTCGAATCTGGACTTTAAAATCACAGGAAAAATATCCGAAAAAGTCAGTATCCGAGCTTCGATTCAGGACACCAACATTCCGGTTCAGGAAGGCAGTTATTCCCAACGGCTGAATCAGTATGACAACATATTCATGGAACTGTTTACCGACAGCTGGAATGTTCGTGCCGGAGATGTTTTCATAGGTAACAATACTACCCGATTCCTAAATTTCAATAAAAAAACACAGGGATTATTGACAACTGTTAACTTTGGAACAGAAAACAAAAAGACAACCGTTTTTGCATCGGGCGGACTCGTGACCGGAAATTATGCCAGCAGTAATTTCAAAGGACAGGAAGGCAATCAGGGACCTTATAAATTAGTTGGAAAAAACGGCGAATTATATGTGCTGGTCATCATTGGCTCAGAACGGGTTTATGTCAACGGTAATTTACTCAAGCGAGGTCAGGAGAACGACTATATTATTGATTATAATTCGGGGGAAATTGTTTTTACACCACAATTCCCTATTACATCCGAAATGCGCATTGTGGTCGAATACCAATATTCCGAAAACAATTATTCACGCTTTATCACTTACGACGGAGGAAGTTTTACCGACAAAAAATGGAGTTTTGGCGCTGCAGTATATTCTGAAAATGATTTGAAAAATCAGCCCGTTCAGCAGAATCTTTCACAGGAACAAGCTAAAATTTTGGCAGAAGCAGGAGATAATACCCTTTTGATGGTTGCTCCATCAGCAGTTCCTGACACTTATGACGAAAAGGAAATTCAGTACAAAAAAACCACTCTCGGCACAGAAACCATTTACGAATATTCCACAGACTCTAATGATGAATTGTACAATGTGCAGTTTACTTTGGTAGGCCAAGCCAAAGGGAATTACATTTTAACCAACCCAGCCAGCGTTGATAAAATATTTGAATATTCGGCACCAGTCAACGGCATTCCGCAAGGTAATTATGAACCTGTCATTCAATTAATCGCTCCTATAAAATCTCAGGTAGCTACTTTTTTTGGAAAATACAATCCCTCTGAGAAAACAGCCGTATCATTTGAATTGGCCGTCAGTAACAGCGACCAAAATTTATTTTCATCCATAGACGACAGCAACAATCAAGGACTGTCGGGCGAAATCAACGCAAAACAGCGCTTGTATTCTAAAAAATGGAACATAGATGCTTTCGCCAATTTTCAAGCTGTTCAAGCAAATTTTAAACCCGCAGAGCGAATCAACAGCATTGAATTTTACCGCGATTGGAATGTCAACTCTGTTACTACCATCGGAAATCAAAGCCTGCTGGGAACTGGAATCAATTTTAATTTAGTTCCTAAAAAAAAGGATTCTACAACTGTTGCAAACATTACCTATGCTTTTGAAAAATTAGCACTTTCCAATACGTATTCGGGAATAAAAAACAACCTCAACGCAAATTTTGAATTCAAAAAATGGAGTATAAAAAACGACGGGAGTTATCTAAAAAGCGATGATCTGGAAAACAGTTCCACTTTTTCTAGAAACCTTTCACAGATCCGCTATCATAACAAAAAAAATTGGGTCGGCAGTACCATTCACTTTGAGGATAATCAGGAAAAAAACAAAACAACCCAACAGTTTTCTATGCTTAGCCAGCGTTTTTCAGAATACGGAATATATGCTGGTCATGGCGACAGCACCAAAGTATATTTTCAATTGGGTTATGCAAGAAGAATAAACGACAGTGTTCAAAATGGATTACTGCAAAGAGTTAACACCTCAAACAGTTATAATTTTCAATCCAAATTACTCAAAACAGTGAGCCGTGATATTTCCCTATTTGTCAACTACAGGCAATTGGATTATACCGATCCTAATTTGAAAAACACTCCTTCACTTAACTCCAGAATAGTGTATAGCGACCAGTATTTTAAGAAGCTGGTTCAAAGCAATACGCGGTACGAAACTAATTCTGGCACCATGCCTTTTCAAGACTATACGTATGTTGAAGTTCCGGCTGGTCAGGGAAAATACACTTGGAATGATTACAACGGCAATGGAATAAAGGATTTAGAAGAATTTGAGATTGCTCCATTTTCGGATTTAGCAACTTATACCCGAATCTTTCTGCCTAATCAAATTTATATCAAAACCAACCAAAATAGATTCTCGCAATCCTTTATTATCAATCCCATTATTTGGCAGAACAGCAACTCTTACAAGAAAATACTATCTCATTTTTATATGCAGACTTCTTTTATTATGGATCGAAAAGTCAAGAATGACGGAGAACATTTGGCGCTGAATCCATTTGACTCTTCTTCGGACGACATTTTAGGACTTATTAAAACTTTTTCCACCAATTTGTCGTACAACAGAGGAAAAAAAGACAATTCGGTTATCTATACTTTCACCAAAAACGAAACTCAAAATTTACTATCTGTTGGATCAACTCAAAACAAGAACAGTTTTCATCAGTTACAGTATCAGCACTTACTGAAAAAAAGCTGGCTGTTTGATGTAATTGCCAGAACGCTAGAGACTACAGCCGAATCCCAAACATTTGCCGAAAAAAATTATGACATCGAAGGCTATTTATGGATCCCGAAGATTAGTTATCTGTTTTCAGACAAAGTCAGCTTAGATCTTTTTTATGAATACATAAGTAAAGAAAATCAAATTGGGAGTTTGGATACTCTAAAACAAAACCGATTTGGCACCGCATTTAGTTACACAGGCACTTCCAAATTTAACATCAACGGCGAAATCTCATTGTATAAAAATGATTTTGCAGGCAATGAATATTCTTCGGCGGGATATCAAATGCTGGAAGGATTACAAAAGGGACAAAACATCACTTGGAAAACATTATTTCAGGTCAATCTGACTAAATTTTTAGATTTGAATTTAGTTTACCAAGGTCGAAAAAGCGAAACCAGCGATGCTATTCATACAGGAAGTGTTGAATTAAGGGCTTATTTTTAAACAATTAGTATATAATTTAAAAAAAAATACTAAATTTAAATCTAATTTAAAACCCAAACAGCTATGAAATCACAGATTAACGAAAACAAAAAAAACAAACTACTAAGCTTTAGTAAAAAATTATTGTTATTGAGTTTCTTCTTTATTGCTTCGAATGCTTTTTATGGACAAACAACCAAAACTAAAGAGCAGACAACTGTCAAAAAAACAACAAAAGCTACCAAAAAAAAGGCAGACAAAGCAACTAAAGATACCAAAGCAACAGCCGATAAGACAGTAAAAGGAACTAAAAAAACAGCCGATAAAGCAACTAAAGATTCTAAAGCTACTGTTGACAAAACGGTAAAAGAAACTAAAAAAACTACGGATAAAGTAACTAAAGATGCTAAAGCTACTACTAAAGAGAGCAAAACAACTGTAAACAAAACAACAAAAGAAGTAACAAAATCTGCTGGTAAAACTAGCAAAGACGCTAAAGCAACTGCTGACAAAACTACAAGCAAAACTAAAAAAGAAGTTACTAAATCAACAGTGAAAACTGCCGATAAAGTTACAGGCACATACAATGGCAAAAAAGTATATACCGGCCCGAAAGGAGGTAAATATTACATCAATTCAAACGGAAATAAAACGTATATCAAGCAATAAACCGGTTTCATACTATTACTATAAAAGGCTTTCCAAATTTGGTCAGCCTTTTTTATTGCCATTTTTTTTAAACCATATAAGGCATAGAAGTTCATATAGGAGTTTGTGCTTTGAGCCTATGTTTTTTTTCTTTGCGAACCTTGCGGTTATATTTCAAAATCAAAGAAGCAAAATCTCCCTCCTTAGCCCCGATCGAAGTGAAAATCCTTGTTGCCTGGGGTTCGGGCAACAAGATTGAAACGCAGAGCGGGACTATATTCCTTGAAATGGACAAATCTTCCTGCTCCAAAAAATAATTATCCCGTTCAGATTAAAAGATGTTACTTTAGCATCGGAAATCAAATTTCATTATATTAAATAATCTTTTAGTAATACACTGCAAACATTAAAAGGCAACACACAAAGTATCTTTAGACTTACAACTTAACCGTAAGACTGACACATGAATTTAAACTCCGAAAATAAAACAATTTTGATCTCTCCCTTAAATTGGGGACTGGGACACGCGACCCGATGCATTCCTATTATTAAAGCGCTACAGGAAAATAATTTCACCCCAATAATTGCTTCGGACGGAGTTGCACTTGAATTACTCCGAAAAGAGTTTCCGTATTTGAAAACCCTGGAACTCCCTTCCTATCAGATTGAATATGCCAAAAACGGCAAAAATTTTAAATGGAAACTGATAAAAAGCCTGCCCAAAATGCTGGAAGCTATTAGCGAAGAGAAAAACATTGTAAAAAAATGGGTAAAAAAATATAAAATAGACGGAATCATATCAGATAACCGATTGGGAGTTTACAGCAAAAAAATCCCGTCTGTCTTTATAACCCATCAGTTGAATGTCCTGACTGGAAACACCACTTGGCTTACCAGTAAAATTCATCAGAAAATCATAAAAAAATTCACTGCCTGCTGGATCCCGGATGTAAATTCAGAATTAAATCTTACTGGAAAACTGGGACATCTGGAAAACAATCCATTAAAGGTTAAGTATTTGGGGCCATTGAGCCGAATGCACAAAATGGCGTTGCCAATTCAATATGACCTGATGATTATTTTATCGGGGCCCGAACCTCAGCGTGGTTTACTCGAAGCACACCTGACCGAAGAAGTAAAACGTTTTGAAGGAAAAGTAGTTTTTATAAAAGGAATAATCGAAGCGGAACAAAAGAAAGAACAGATAGGCAATGTAACCTATTATAATTTCATGAAAACCCGCCAGCTGGAATACACCTTCAATGAAAGCGAAAAAGTACTCTGCAGGTCTGGCTATACCACGATTATGGATCTAGTCAAACTGAACAAAAAAGCTTTTTTTATCCCAACTCCCGGGCAGTACGAACAGGTTTATCTGGCCGAAAAACTACAGAAAGAAGGTCTTGTCCCATTTACCTGTCAAGAGCGCTTTAAAATTGAAGATATTGCCAAAATTGACCAATATAAGGGACTGCCACAATTAGAAACCACCGTTGATTGGGAAGAGCTGTTTAAAGTATTTTAAACTAAGTTTTGTTATTTTTTTTGGAGAAGAAATATTTGGGCAATTCAGGGAATTTAGTCCCGCTTTCCGTTGCAATCTTTTGTGCCGACCCCCCGGTAAAAAAGGATTTTCACTCCACTCGGGGCTAAGAAGAGAGAGATTTTGTTTTTGTAATATATATTGCGAAGTTTAATTTTTTTTTTAAAAGCAATATAAATGACTTTTTTTAACATCCCAACAATCCGCAAACTTGTCATTCCTTAGGAATCTCCGCGTGGAGTTCCATACCATTGAGGACTTTGTTTGCGGAGCTCCTAGCGGAGATTCCTAAGGAATCACAATATTGGGGCTAAATGTTGCGAAACGTAAATGCGAATTTAGCAATCTTGCCAAACGGCAGTCCTAGGCAGTGCTTTATTTTAATGCTTTAGACTTTTTAATATTCAAAGCTTTCTGTTTTATCCATTGAATTGAAATAGTAACAGGTGTTGTAATATTGCCAAAAGCAGTATTGTGTCCTAATTCAGAAAACAGAGTATATTCGAAAGGTTTGCCTTGACCTTTCAATGTATTTAATTGCTCCATACACAACTTTACTGGAATCTGTATATCTTTCTCACCAAAAAGCCAAAGTCCCGGAATTGAAAGAGTATTAAGCGAAGTTTTTGGGTCAGTTGCCACGAATTGATACCTGTCCGGATCATTTTTAGTATGTTCACGTGCATCTGATTCTGTATGATTTTCCCAAAAATTATTGTTCCCATTAGTATAAAACTGAAATCGAAGTTGTTCTAGAGTTGTAATTGTAGGACAGCTAAATAGAACCATAAAATCTATTTGCGGATTTTTGCTTGCAGCAATTGGGATTATCCAACCTGCTTGACTGAAGCCTACTAATCCAATTGGTATTTTTTTATCTTTCAAATAGGTATGAAATGTATTTACTGCTTCACTTGCATCGTGAGATAATAAATTAAGATTAGTAGTGTCAATATTATTCGTGCCAACTGATGGTCCTGCATATACACCACCAGATTCTCCAACTCCGCGTTTATCATATGTCAATACAGCAATACCTTCTTTGGCAAGACGTTTAGCGAACTCCATCTCTCTTTTTACAGGATCAGACCCATGAACAATTACAACTGCTGCAACTATTTTTTTAGGCGTTAAAATCGAGCCTGCAAGAGTGTCGCCCTGACTTTCAAACTTTACATCTTGAATAGTAAAGTCAGTCGATTGAGAAAATATCATTTCTGGTAAAGTAATTAATAATAACCAAAGAAAGAAGTTAGATAAAAAGTTAATGTTCATTTTGATTTAATATAAAAATTGCATTAGATTCTTGAGTGTGTGCAAAATATTTACCGCCGTTCTTGCGCTACTAGCAGGCTGAGACTAACTTACCATATCTTTAGGTTTAGCCAAATTTATGCTGATTTAAAACGGTCATTCTGAAAGCAAAATCCCCAGCTTGCTTGTAGCGGGTTTTGGCTGATGCCCTTTAATTTATTAAATGCTTTTTTGAATATTATATAATTCGGACATTTTATAAAATTTCATATTGTTATTTTTTACGTAATTACATATTTCTATTAATGTTTGGTATTCCGTTTCGTAATCATTTTGAAAAATCTTAACCGGTTTATGAGCATAAAATATAATAATTTTATGATTGTTTTTTGCGTATTCTAAAAGTGATAAAAAATATGGAATACTAAAATGCGAATAATTCTTATCAAGTCCTAAAGCAAAAACAAGTCTGTTATTATTGTAGTAACAATTTTGAGAAGCTGGATTTGAATTACCATATGTTGTTCCTCTTACTATTTGAAATTGATTTAGAAGTAAATTATCGGTTGTTGTGTTTCTTGAACCAAAAGGATAAGCAAAAGAAGTTGGCGATAAATTATTATTATTCATTAAATCTAACATTGGAGAAATTTCTTGGTTAAGATATTCAGTTGTACTATTTGATGAAATAAATGTAGGTGCATTTACGTGATTTAATCCGTGTCCGCCAATTTCATGTCCGCCAGTTTTTAAATCTTTTAGTTTTTGGATTTTAGGTGTCGATAATCGATTAAATCTAGTCACAAAAAATGTTGCTTTCCAATCATATCTTTGTAAAACATTATTGACTTCAAACCATTCATCTACATAATCATCATCAAAAGAAATCACAACTCCTGCTTGTAAATTTGTTTGCTGATTTGGAATGTCGTCATTTTCGCTACACGAAAATAACATTATACTTAAAATTAATAAAAGGTATTTTTTTGTTTTCAAATTAGAGTTCTTTTTTCGTTCCCGTTCTGCGTGTCGCTTGCTACCACCGTACTGGAAACACAAGGGGTTTGGTACTAAATTAAGCCCATTATTCGGATTTGACAAAATTCCCCCAAATATAAAACCAACTTTCCATTAAGCTAATTGTCTAAATCCATTTTAGCTGTTAGCAGAAAGTTTTATTCATTCAATTCCCATTTTGTTTTGTGTACAGTCAATGTACAAACTATTGTTTAAAAATATTTTGTTTCCCAACATACCTGTCATACCAGAAAATTTCATCATTGAATATTGAATTTGAGAAAATCCTTCCACATAAGTAACATTATTTAAAGGTATTTCTTGAGTGTCAATCATTATTTTTTGGTTACAGTTTACAGTAAATGTAGTCAAAACATTATCCCATGATTGTGATTTTTCAATGTTAATTTTCGAATTTGGCAGCTTCAAGCTTTCCCATACTTCTTTGTTGGTTAATAATTCATAGGCACTTGTACCTGAATCAAATAAAAAACTTTCTTCTTGTCCTTTTAAAAAACCTTTAACGATTATTTTTCTTTTTTTGAATTTAAAATCAAATAATTTAGTTTGAAATTGAGAGGGCACTTTAGATAAATTTAAAGCAATATTATTTTCTTTAAAATTGATGATTGTTTTTCTATTTTCTAAAATATCAGCTCCAATAGTCCCAATTATTTTTATTGAATCATTATTGTTATCATTCCCGTGATTATAAATTTTGAATTTATCGGAAGTAATTTTTGTTTTCCCAATGTAGAAAAAAGTTTTTGCAACTTCTTTATTTATGGAGATTTGGCTAATTTTTTTAATTGAATTTGAGTAAAATACAGTATGAGGCGAACCGGTGTCAAATTGCAAATAATAAGTTATTGTGTCATTCGAGAAATGTATAGGAAGCAACAAAGCATTTTTTTCAGAACCCACCCACTTAAATAGTACAAAACCACTTTCATTATCTACCGTCAAATAATTTTTTTCTGGAGTAAATTTTTGGTCAAAATAAATATAGCCACCAAGTACTGCTAAAACCAAAATGACCAAAAAGGTCAACACAATTTTCTTTAAAACTTTCATTAGATTATTTTTTTTGCAAATTTCTTGTTTTGAATACAACTTCTTTGCAAAAAGAATACGCCAATTTTACGTCAATCGACTGGTAGATTTATAAATAATTGATTTTAAAGGCTTTATGTATATCGTTTTTTTTATTTAAACTAATACCGTTTATAATAACAACCAATAATTTCAAGCAAATAATTAACAATAATGGAAATATAAAAAGCGGAAAATGTAGTGATAATCCTTTTTGAATGAATGGGCTTGCTATTTGAGAAACAGCTAGTGCAACCGCTATTAGAATTTGAACACTTACTATACTTTTTCCAAGTTGTTTGTTTTTTTGATCATTTGTTTTGTAGGTTAAAATTAATGGGAATATAACTCCTCCAAAAGGTATTACAAGACCCAATAAACTAGAAAAATTAATCAATTTTACTCTATCAAGTTTTATAATTTCTTTGGAAGGAATTAGCTTTTCAGGTTCCGTTTCAAAGACATTTGCAAGAGCTTTCAAGGTAAATCCTTTTGGGATATTACCTGCCTCAATCCTTTGAATTGTCCTTAGAGAAAGTCCGCTCTTTTCGGCAAGTTCGGTTTGGGTTAAGTTTTTCTCTTCTCTTAAATGTTGAATTATTGATTTCATTTTCTTTTTTGTTTGCGGTCGATGTAAAGTTTCTGCTAAGTTGTATATAAGACTGATAAAATGGGTAACTAGGTCTGACAAACGTGTTCTTCATACCTTTTCTCAAATATAGGATAATAATAGTCACAAACCTACAAAGTGTAAATTTCGCTTTATAATTCAGTCTTTTATTTAAACCCAATAAAAAAGCCGGAACCGTTTATCAGTTCCGACTTTTTACAATCTATATTGAAATTTTTAAAGAAAATTATTCTTTAGGTAAATCATCAAATTTATCATGCTTTATAATTTTAGCATTGACCATAAAATAAACATACTCGGCTATATTAGTACAATGTTCCGAAATACGTTCCAGATGTTTTAAAACAATAACAAGATTCGTTCCTGAAACCACCGCTTTGGAATTGACTTTCATTTCGTTGATGATATCATGCACAGCATCATCGGTTTTATTTTTAATTTCTTTGTTCAAAACAAAAATTTCACCAATTGTGCTTTCTTCACGGGTTAAGAAACATTTATTGGTTTTAACCGTAATTAATTCAACTAATTTAGAAATAGCAGCTATATTGAACCTTACAATCAAATCGTGTTTTTCCTTTATATTTTTAGCTTTCTTTACAATACTGACAGATAAATCGCCTATGCGTTCAATCTCATTGCTAATTTGCATTGCTGACATAATAAATCGCAAATCGGAAGCAACGGGTTGCTGCAAAGCAAATATCCTTTGACAAATTTCATCTATCTTGACATCCAGTTTATCAATTTTACTTTCTGTTTTTTTAATGATTTTCTGTTCAGCCACTTCTGGTTCCTGCAAAAGTATTTTTACAGCTTCGCTTACCTGACCTTCAGCCAAGTGTCCTATTTTTTCAATAATGCTTTTTAATCTTCCTAACTCTATTTCGAAATGTGTTGCCATCTTTTTTATTTGAAAATTAATGATTTAAAAATTAAAAGATTCATGAATCATGAAGTTTTTCAATCTTTAAATCTTTTAACAATCCCTTTTTATCCAAATCTTCCAGTAATATAATCTTCGGTCTGCTTTTGGACAGGATTAGTAAATATTGAATTTGTTTTACCCATTTCTATTAAATTCCCCATATAAAAGAAAGCAGTTTGATCACTCGTTCTAGCCGCTTGCTGCATATTATGAGTTACAATAATAATCGTATACTGCTCTTTTAACTGATGTATTAATTCCTCAATTTTCGAGGTAGAAATAGGATCTAATGCACTGGCTGGCTCATCCATCAAAATAATATCCGGGCTTACCGCCAATGTTCTCCCGATACACAAACGCTGCTGCTGACCACCTGAAAGTCCAAGCGCAGAATCATCCAAACGATCTTTCAGCTCATCCCAAATAGCGGCTTGACGCAAAGAAGTTTCTACAATTTCATCCAACTGCGTTTTATCTTTTATTCCGTTGATGCGGGGACCATAGGCAATATTTTCATAAATGGATTTTGGAAAAGGATTCGATTTCTGGAAAACCATTCCAATCTTTTTGCGGATATTAACTACATCAACATTTTTGTTATAGATGTCAATTCCCTCTACAAGCATCTCTCCTGTAATAGAAACACTCGGTATCAGGTCATTCATTCTGTTAATACATCTCAAAAAAGTAGATTTCCCGCAGCCCGAAGGCCCAATAAGTGCAGTCACTTTATTGGCTGGAATCTCCATTGTGATTTCGTTCAGCGCCTTTTTTTCACCATAATACAGTGACAAATTATTAACTTTTATTTTTATGTCTTTCATATTTTTTATAGGTTAAGTCAACTGTCTTTAAAAGGAATAAATGTTTATTTTTCAAAACAGCAGCTTCTTAATTCTTAGTACTCAAAACTTAATACTTATTTCGCTTTTCTTCTGATTCTTGCTCTAATGATTACTGCAACTACATTTAACGATAATGTCAATATTAACAGTACTAATGTTGTTGCAAACTGTATTGGCATTGTTTTCTCCACATCAGAAGATTGAGTGGACATAATATAAATATGATATCCCAAATTCATAAACTGATCACTCAAAGAACCTGGTAATGTAGCCAAATAATAAGCTGCACCCGTAAACAGAATTGGCGCAACTTCGCCAGCTCCCCTGCTTACTGCAAGAATAGTTCCGGTCATAATTCCAGAGATAGACTCTGGCAAAATCACTTTGTAGATAGTCTGCCATTTTGTTGCTCCAAGAGCGAGGCTTGCTTCTCTCATTTCTCTGGGAATTGTTTTCAAAGCTTCTTCGACAGAAACAATAATAACGGGTAATGTCAATAAAGACATCGTTAAACTTGCCCAAAGAATATTAGGCTGTCCCCAACGCAATTGCCCGTCATTGAAAACAGTATCTGCGCCTGCGCCAATAAACTGTATAAAAAAACCAAGTCCAAAAAGACCAAATATAATAGAAGGCACAACCGCCAATGTACGCACAGAAAATCGAACTGCTGCCGCAAATTTCGAATTCTCACCGGCATACTCCGTTAAATAAAGTGCTGTAATAGTACCAAAAGGAACTGCTGCAAAAGACATGACAATCACTAAAATAAAAGTCCCTATTATGGCTGGAAAAATACCGCCTTCGGTCATTCCGTTAGTCGGAAAAGAAGAAATAAATTCCCAAGAAAATTTACTTCGTCCCTGATAAATAATAATTCCCAAAATAACAAAAAGAATAGCAATAATAAGGATTACAGCCAATTGCGTCAGCCCAATGAAAAATTTTCCTTTTGCTTCAGAGTTGTTTTTTTTACTGGAAAAAAATTGATTCTCTGTTTGATTTACAACTGTGTCCATAATTATTTACCTTGGAATTTTTTCATTAATTTGCCTTTCACATAAAACTCCGCGATCGCATTTAATGCAAATGAGAATATAAAAAGTAATGATCCTATAAAGAACAGCACGCTGTAATGCGTTTCGCCAAATACCGTTTCGGCCATTTCAGAACCAATTGTTGCTGCAAACGTACGCACACTTTCAAACGGATTGGCTGAAACTAAAGCTGCATTTCCGGTTGCCATCAACGCAATCATGGTTTCCCCAAAAACCCTTCCGACTCCAAGCAATAATGCTGCAAAAATACCTGGCGTTGCCGCTGGCAAAACCACAAAAAAAGCAGTCTGCCACTTACTGGCTCCTAAAGCCAGACTCGCTTCAGTATAAGTTTTTGGTACTGCCGCCAATGCATCTTCCGAAATCGTATAAATAATTGGAATTGCTGCCAAAGCCATCGCTACTCCGCCAATAAAAGCATTCAGTCTGGAATCATATCCAAAAACATCCTGAAAGAAACTAGCCAGCACCATCAAAGCAAAAAAACCAATAACTACTGATGGAAAAGCTGCTAGCATTTCGATAATAGGCTTAATTATTTCTTTAACTCTTTTTGAGGCAAAACAGGAGGTGTACAAAGCAGCCAAAACTGCTAAAGGTCCAGCGATAAGCATGGCGATAAGAGTTACTTTTAAAGTCCCTATTAAAAGTCCTAACAGCCCAAATCTAGGATTATCGGATACTGGAACCCACTCTGTAGTAAAAAATGTACTCCAGGTTTTGTCTGCTCCTTCCTTATTTTGGGAAACAGCTTCGGTTACTTCATCGGCTGATGAGACTGATAAATCTTCTTTTGGAGTATCTCCATAAGATTCAGGTTGTAGTTCTTCATTGGAAACAGCTTCAGAACCATACGTTTCCGGCTTTAGTTCAGCCTCTGGTTCAGACCCATAGGATTCGGGTTTTAATTCTTCTGGAGCTGTTCCATAGGATTCGGGTTTATCAGCCGTTGCCATTTCAGCTTCGGTTTTTGCTTTAGAATCCATTCCAGAACTAAATAATGGCAATGACTCTTTAAAAACAAAAATGAAAATTAAAAAAATAAACGCTATCGATAAAAACGCAACTGATGAAATAATTTTTTCGGCAAGAAACTCAGAAATCCTGAATTGCTTCTTTAGGCTTTCCTGCGTAAAAGTGTTAGATTTTGGTGGAATTTGAGAGTTCATTTTAATTTTTTAGGGTTCATATCCAACAGACATAATTATCCCTCACTTCGATATAAAATGAGGGATCTGTTATGCAATATTATTTTAAAGGATAATATCCAACTTCGGCAATCAGCGCCTGACCTTGAGAACTCAAAATCCAATCGATAAAAGCTTTAGTCTCTCCAGTTGGTTTTGCTTTCAGATACATATACAAGTACCTTGTGATTGGATAACTGTTGTTTTTAATAGTCGCAACTGTAGGTAGTATACCTTTACTTTTAGAGTCTTTTTTTACCGCACAGTCTTTCACACCTTCAGCATAAGCAGAGCCTCCATATCCAATACTGTATTTGTCCTTTTTAACTGCATTAACGATAGCAGCTGTACCAGGCAGAGTCTGGCATCTTGGAGAAAAATCTGTTTTAACTACATGATCTTTAAAAAATTCAAAAGTACCTGAACTGCTTTCTCTTCCGTATAACTGTATTTTGGCATCAGCACCGCCCACTTCTTTCCAGTTAGTAATTTTTCCGGAAAAAATATCTCCCAGTTGTTTTATAGTAAGTTCTGTAACACTGTTTCCTTTATTAAGAAAAACAGACAAACCGTCTTTGGCACATGGAATTTCAACTCCCAGTGTACGGTATTTTGCTTTTAGCTTTTCAAGTTCATTAGATTTAATAGGACGGCTTGCATTGGCAATATCTGTTGATCCGTTAATTAAAGCGGCCAAACCAACTCCTGTCCCTCCGCCTGTTACCTGAATAGAAGTCCCTGGTTTTTTCTTCATATAGGTCTCAGCCCATTTTTGAGACAAAATAACCATAGTATCTGAACCTTTTATCGTTACCTTATTAATAGCTGTAAATGAAAATCCAATAATCATTACTGCTATTAAAAGAATTACTGTTTTAAATTTAGTTGCATTCATTTTTTAATTGTCTTTAAATTTTTAACAAAAGTAATGTCATTAAGTTAAGTTTGTGTTAAGCATGCGTTATTCAATCTTTACCATTTAGGTATTTTTACACAAAATTTACAATTAAGAAAAAATAACTTAATAAACGGAATAAAATACTGAATATCAAAAGTATAAATAAAAAGAGAAACTCTCCACAACTAGTGAAAGAATCTCTCTTTTTGGTAAAACTGCATTACAAAATCTAAAAATTGAATTGGGCTTGTAAACGAAGCAGATTTCCCTGCTGTCTGTTATTCATTTTAGCGCTGTCTTCAAAAGTCCTATCAGAAACAACCCATTCTGCAACTAATTCAAAAGCTTTTAACGGCTGCCATTCCAACCCAAATTCGTAATCTCTTACGATATAACTTCTTGCATCTTTTTCAAATTTCTTGCCTCCGTCATAATATTGAAATTTAGCGAAAGGATATAATAAATGATGTTTTGGTAAATCCCATTTGTAATTCAAAGTCACATAACCACCCTGCAGATCATCTGATTGAATAGAATTAGTTGTTTTATCATAACGGGGACCTTTTCCAATATTATATTCTGCCTGAATCCCAAATGGTTTTGGATAAAGAACAAAAGTAGCTGCAGCACGCTGATCAACAACATACTTTTTATCTAAAGGTGTAGTTACTCCTGTCGAAATTTCATTTGTAAATGCCCACTTTCCAGTATAAGCCTGTAATCCCGGCTCAATAATCTGGTTTCCAATAGCAAAAGGATAGGTTACTCTGGCCACTACATGCAGATCTCTATTAGCCTCAGATTTATTAGCGGTCTGTCCGTTATAAGCTCCAAAAGCAAACACACCATAATCTCCAGAACCTTTATATCCTTCACTTACCAAATCAGCAAATCGCTTTCTGATTTCACTTGGTGCCCACATAAAGAATACACCTAAGTCACGTTCGTTGGCAACGGCACTGTTAAGACCATCATTACGATCCAAAGTCAATCTGTTTTGACTGGACTGCATGTTTTCAAAACCATAAGGCACTTTGCTTTGGCCTATTCTAACACGATATTCCTTTTTCTTATCAAATGAAACATCGACATAGGCATCACGCAGCTGCGCAAAATGATTTACCCCTGAACCAGGAGAACTTGCAAAGTCGGGCTGTATGTAAAAATATACGTTTGGATGAATTTGACCCGAAAAAACAATACGGGCCCGTCTGATGAAAAAACCATTATCCGATTTTGCATCTGGGTCGGAAGAAGTTGTACCCCAAGACTTATCGCACTGGTCACAGGAAACTTTATCATTGGTGGAAAACAAACCATTATATCGTACCTGTGCATAACCGCGTATAGAAAATTTGTCATACCAATTTTCCTTTTTTTCGGTTTCTTTAACTGCAAGGGGTTTGAGTTTATTGATGGAGTCCATATAGCGGGCTACCGCTTTGGTAATTTGATCATTTGTAACTTCCTGAGCATTAACCATACCAAAACCCAATATCATTATTGCAGCTATAACTTTTTTCATTTCTTTTATATGAATGTTAATTTGCGGCAAAGGTGATACTGCTATGTTAAGTTAATGTTAACACAACGTTATTTAGATGATAATTTAATGTTAATGACTTTTTTCTGATATAATTTTCAAGCCATTAAATCATAAAAAACCAGCATAAAACACTGATTATAAGATTTTTAATTTTACTAATTTAAGATTAACAAATGTTTAATTTAATTACTTCTTTAGACCTAATTGATCGGTAATAAATGTCTTTTCGAGTGTAAAAGAAAACTCAGACCCTATTCCGAACTCACTTTCGACATAAATTTTTTCTTTGTGAGCTTCAAGAATATGCTTTACAATGGAAAGTCCCAAACCAGAACCTCCTTCGGAGCGTGAACCGCTTTTATCTACTCTGTAAAAACGTTCAAAAACACGTGACACATTATGAGCTTCTATTCCTTCTCCATTATCAGAAATGCGGACCAAAACTTTTTTGTTGGTTAAATTTACAATTGAAACTTCGGTCAAACCACCTTCTTTTCCGTATTTTATAGAGTTTACAATCAGATTTTCGACTACCTGCTGAATCTTATCTTTATCTCCGTTTACAAAAATGGGCTTTATATTATCATTTTCAAATGCTAATGTGACGTTTTTTTTATCTGCTTTCATTTCCAGCAGATCAAAAACATTCTTAATCAGTTTTACGATATCAAATTTTGTAAACTCAAGATTTAAATCCCCCGACTCCAATTTGGTAATCATATCCAAATCCTCTACAATATAGATAAGTCTCTCGACTCCTTTTTCGGCACGTTTCAGGTATTTTTTTCTAATAGTTTTATCCTCCATTGCACCGTCAATAAGTGTTGACAGATAACCTTGAACAGTAAACAATGGTGTTTTAAGCTCATGGGAAACATTACCCAAAAATTCTCTTCGGTACTCTTCCCTTATCTGAAGCATTTCGATTTCCAGCTTTTTATCAGTAGCAAACTTCTTTACTTCTCTGGTCAAAGTTTCCATGTCAGTATTAATCGGCTTATTGATAAATGTACTGGATTCTAATAACGAAACATCATCGTAGATTTTTTTTACTCTTCTGTATATGAACCGCTCCACACGATACTGCAAAACAAAAAATGAAAACAGGTAAACAAAAAACAGCGTAATAAATCCAAGCAGCACTATACTGCTGTATGAAGATTTAAACAGTATTCTGGAAAGGATCATAGAAAATCCCGACACAAATAAACTGATAAACAAAGCTGATTTTATAGCAAACTTGTAGCTTTTTTTGAAATTGATCTTCATTATTGACTTAGCGTACGCATTAATTATTTGATAAAACTTTTTAGAATTTTAAACTAAGAAGCTAAGTTACTAAGATTCTGAGTAAAAGTTTTATTCTTTTTCCTAAACTCGAATGAAGTAATTCTCGGTTTAGAGTTAATTTTTCCTTCTTATTTTTATAAAAAAACTAAGCTTCAAACTTATATCCAACTCCTTTTATAGTTTTGAAAAGGTCATCACCAATTTTTTCACGAAGTTTTCTGATGTGAACATCAATAGTCCTGCCTCCAACTACAACATCGTTGCCCCAAACTTTATCCAGAATTTCTTCCCTTTTAAATACTTTGCCAGGTTTGGATGCTAACAGATAGAATAATTCAAACTCTTTTCTTGGTAAAGCAATCTCTATATTATCCTTAACAATTTTATATTCTTCTCTGTTAATCTCTATACCGCCTACGTTAAGCGTTTCACTGCTTTGATCCTGTTCTTTCAGTCTTCTTAACAAAGCCTTTACTTTACTAACCAATAATTTTGGTTTTATTGGTTTGGTAATATAATCATCGGCACCCGCATCAAATCCGGCCACTTGAGAATAATCTTCATTTCTTGCTGTCAAAAAAGTAATGATAACATTGTTTAACTCAGGAATTTTTCGAATAGCTTCACAGGCTTCCATACCGTCCATTTCGGGCATCATAACATCCATTATAATAAGGCTGGGTATTTCTTTTCTGGCTTTCTCAATTGCATCTTTACCATTAACTGCGGTAACAATCTGATAACCTTCCTGTGCTAAGTTATAGCCTACAATTTCTAAAATATCTGGCTCATCATCAACCAGGAGAATCTTGGTGTTTCTTTTCTTCATATTAAGTAGCAAAAATTAAGCTTTTTTAATTGTATAACCTTTATATAAGATACAATACCTTTTTATTGCAATGTAAAAGTAACAATAAACTATTATTAACAACATTAAAAAGACTGACTTAACCTTAATTTAATATGGTAACAATTTCATAATAATTATGACATTGATTCATAACGAATGGTTAACACAAAGACTAGAAACCTGCCATTTCTTTGCGGAAAATTAAATACTACTTAAAATGAAATTAAAATTTCTATTCTTTACACTATTTATTTGCGTTATCGGTTTCTCACAAAATACTGGAACCATAACAGGTGTTCTATTAGATAAAGATTCCAACAATCTGCCGCTGCCTTTTGCCAATGTTCTGATAAAAGGAACAAAAATTGGCACTAACACTGATATTGATGGTAAATACACCATTATAACCGCTCCAGGAAATTATACAATTCAATTTAGCTTTTTGGGTTACGAATCTGTAGAAATTCCAGTAACTGTCGCTGCTAACGAAACTGTCACAGCAAACAGCTCATTAGGATCTGGAAGCTACAAACTGAAAGATGTAGTAGTCAAATCTAACGGAGGTAACAGAGAAAAAGAAACTGCCTTATTATTAGAACAAAAAAATGCAGTTGTAATCAAACAAAGCATTGGCGCACAAGAAATGTCAAGAAAAGGCGTGAGCGATGTTGAAGAAGGTTTGACAAAGATTACAGGTATAACAAAAGTTGGCTCAAGAGGTTTATTCGTACGCGGATTAGAAGACCGTTACAATAATCTATTGATTAATGATTTAGCAGCTCCAACAAACAATCCGTTTTTAAAAATCATCCCTTTAGACTTATTCTCGACAGATATAGTAGGAGTTATTGATGTTTATAAAACATTTAGCCCAAACATTTACGGAGATTTTGCTGGTGGTACTTTCAACATTCAAACTTCAAAAGGATCAAAGAGCATTACAAAAATCAACATCGGAACTAGCTTTACAGTAAACAGCAACTTAAAAAGTTTTTCACTTTCTAAAGATGCTGATTCAGCTGAAGGCTTTTTTGGTTTAACTGCAGATAACAGAGCATTGCCATCTTTATTAGGCGACACTCCTACAAGTCATGTTTTTACTCCACAAGAATCTTTAGAGTCTTTTGAAAGCGGTTTTGACGTTTCAGAAATAAAAAGCCCATTAAACACAAGTATCGGTCTTTTACATTCAGAAAAATTTAATTTAAACAACGGAAAAAACTTCACTTATCTTTTCTCTATAAATGCAGAAAATAATTTTCAAATCCAAGAAGGTGTTGATAGAACATTCCGTTATCAAAGTACTGGTATTGACTACAAAACAGACTTTATAACTACTGACAATCATTACAGAACATCTTTAACTGGTCTGCTTGGTTTAAACTATTCTACGAGTCGTTTAAAGTTAACTTTCAACAGTCTTTACATAAAAACTACAGATAATCTAATCAAAGATCAATATGGTGTTGCCAATGCTGAGACTGGAACAGGAGCCAACAAAACACTTATCAGAACCAACCAACTAGATCAATCCAACTATTGGAACAATCAATTAATAAGTGAATATGCATTGACAGAAGACAAAAACCAAACTATTAAAGCTGGAGTTTCTTTTGCAAAAACAAAATACGATCAGCCGGACAGAAAAGCTTTTTCTGGAGTAAAAACGCCAAATGACGGAATACTTGCTTCAATTGCCGGAAACAACTTCATTAAACAATATTTAGAAATTACTGGAAATACTTATTTATCCGGATTGGCTGAATACAATTTAAAATTTGGAGGAGACGACAAAAACAACAGACTGACTGTAGGATACAATGGAAATGCATCGGATATGGAATCTTCTTATCGTTTTATTTCTCCAACAGCAGGTCCAAACATCGATGCGCCACTTAACAGCATTGACGAGCAATTGAATGGATATATTGCTTCTGAAGCTTTTAATTTTAAAGAAAGTTCCAATTCAACGTATAAAGCAATATTAAAAGAAGCTGCAAACGCAGGATATGCAAATTTGCTTTATAAATTCAACGAAAAATTTGAAGCGAATGCTGGTTTAAGAGTTGAAAGTACTAATAGAGAAACTCAATACAGACAACAAGGTAATTTTGACGCACCATTTGAAACTCTGAAATACGATAAAGTTTATTTTTTACCTTCATTGAATGCAAAATACGGAGTAACTGAAAATGCAAATATTCGTTTTGCTGGTGGAATTACCTATACGAAACCAGTAATAATGGAAGCCTACCCGATCGAATACATCAATGCTGATGGAACTTCGATGAAAGGAAATCCGTTTTTAGTAAATAGTGACAACTATAATCTTGATTTAAAATACGAACTTTTCCCAACTTCAAAAGAGATGTTCGCAGTAGGTTTTTTTGGAAAGAAAATGAAAAACCCTATTGAGAGAACATTTACTTCAAATGCAGCCGGCTCGACAATCATTACCTATTTAAATTCGGATAATGCAATTTTATATGGTGCCGAAATTGAATTTATTTATGATTTAGGCCGATTAAATACAACTCTTTCAGATTTTTCATTAGGGTTCAACACCTCATTAATGAGCACTAAAGTAGAAGTAAGCCCATTTACAACAAATCCTGACGGAACTCAATCACAATCTATTGAAACTCATCAATCAAGAGAGCTACAAGGAGCTTCAAACTGGCTAATTAATTCTGATTTAAAATATCAGTTTGATTTTAGCAAAACATGGAGTAATACTATCTCACTAGTTTATTCAATATTTGGAAAAAGAATATATGCTGTAGGGACAAACAATTTAGATCATATTTATGAATTGCCTGTACAACAATTAGATTTTGTTTGGAGCAGTAAATTATCAGACCATTTTGATGTAAAATTCTCTGCAGACAATTTAATAGATCCTTCACGCCAATTCGAAATAGGAGATAATAGCACAGTTCCAGTCATAGGAGATGCATTGACAAAAAGCTATAAAAAAGGAAGAGGTTTTTCTATAAACCTTGGCTATACATTTTAACAAAGCACAAAGTTGCAAAACCAGAAAGCCCTATTGATTTAGGGCTTTTTCTTTGTAATGAAAATTCAAAAGACACTTTACATTTTATTTACATTATAGACTTTTTATAATAACTGTTTTGTAATAATTAGCTAACGTGCAGATTGAATTCCTGAGGTATTTTTGTTTCAAGAAAATAACTATTAAACAACAATTATGAAAACTAAATTTTTCGCCTTAGCAATGTCTTTAGGTTTATTATTCGCATCATGCAGTAACGATGATGATGCTACTCCGCCATTAACAGTTGCTCCTTTAACAGGAACTGAGAGCATTATTGTAGGAGAAACAACAACTTTTACAAGTACAACAACAGGCGGGTCATATACAAGTGCGACTCCAGCAGTTGCAACAGTTAACTCTACAAGCGGAGCAATCGTAGGGGTTTCCGTAGGAACATCAGTAATCACTTACACCGTTCAATCGATTTCAGTAAAAAGAACAGTAACTGTAACAGCAATTCCAGCAGCAACTGGAGAAATAACAGGACCAATAACAGCAAACAAAACTTATGTTTACGGAAATTACACAATGAAAGGTATTGTGAAAATTAATTCTGGTGTAACATTAACTTTTGAAGCTGGTTCAACCATTACAGTTGACAAAGCAACAGGAGATAACGCATTAGTTGTACTAAATGGTGGTAAATTAATCATCAACGGTACTGCTGATAAACCAGTTGTATTTACTGAAAAATCAGGAATTGCAGGTTCTTGGGGAGGTATTATCATGTATGGTGATGCTCCGATCAATGCAGTATCTGGTGTTAAAACTTCAACTTCTGAAGATGGAAATGCATTATCTTATGGTGGTACAAATGATGCTCACAATGGTGGTTCATTAAACTATGTAAGAGTAGAATATGCTGGTGCGAAATTAGCTGATGGAACAAAAGAATTAAACGGATTCTCTTTCTATTCTGTAGGTTCTGGAACAACTTTAGACCATTTAGTTTCTTACAAAGGTGCTGATGACGGATTCGAATTTTATGGTGGAACTGTGAGTTTGAAAAATGCAATCTCTTATGGCAACACAGATGACTCATTTGACTGGCAAGATGGATGGAAAGGTCAAGCAAGTACAAACTGGTATGCATACCAAGCTGGAAAAGGAAATTTTGGAATTGAAATTGAATCTTCAAAAAACAACAATGATTTTTTTCCAAAAGTTACTAATATCACTTTAAAAAGAGCAGCAGGAACTACTCCAGAATCAGTTGGTGATGTTCAAGTTGACGCTATCCAATTTAAAAACGAAGGAAACGGTGATTTCAGCAACATTATCATAGACGGTTATGGTGATTACACTGAAGCAGGAACTGTATACACTGGTGCAGCTGTAAAAATCCAAGATGCTGGAACAAATACTAACCAAGTGAATGGTTCTAAAATTAAAATCACAAACATAAAAATAACTGGAACTTCTAAAAATATTTTAGGTGTAGTTAAATCTCCTTGGGATGGAGTTGTAACCTTCCCTGCTGCTAATTTCACAACTAGCGCTGCAGCGACTGGAGCTTCATTAACAGCTGGTGCATGGGCAACAGTTAATGGTGTAGACTTGACTAAATAAACCTAACTCTAGTTAAAAAAATATTAAAAACATCCTAAAAAATTAGGATGTTTTTTTTGTATTACTATTTTTTCTATCTTTACTTTTCATTAAAAAAGCCAATGAAAAAAAACTACTTTTATATTATTATCTTAACGGCTATTTTTTTCACTACCAACGCAACAGCGCAAGATAACAAACAGCCAAAAACACAACAAGACGCTTCAATTGAAGGGTTAAATTTGTATCCAAATCCTGTGGCTACTGGCAAAATTTACATCACTTCAACAAAAGAATTAGAAAAAGATATTATTATTTTTGATGTATTAGGAAAAAAAGCACTGCAGACCAAAATTTTCACAAAAGAACTAAACATTGCAAATTTGTCCCCTGGGGTTTATATAATACAGATAACAGAAGAAGGTTCAACCAGCAGCAGAAAACTGATAGTACAGTAATTCTTCATCACAATAAAATAAAAAAGTTCCATTTTTCAAATGGAACTTTTTTTATGCCTTTTTTTAAAGCTATACAAATCAAAAACTAATAAAGGACTAAAATATAATATCTTTGCACTCAAAAAAAATCTTGATTACAGCCAGCGACATATTTACCCTTTCGAACCAGAAGCAATTTGAAAAAATAGCTTTAAAAGTATTCCGTTTTCAGTATGAAAACAATTTGGTTTACCAAGAATTTTGCGATTTGTTAAAAACGAATCCACAAAAAGTAAAATCACTGCAACAGATTCCTTTTTTACCTATTCAGTTTTTCAAGAACCATAATGTTGTCTCAAACAGCGATCCAATTGAAACTACTTTTACCAGCAGCGGCACAACGGGCTCTATTACCAGCAAACATTTGGTCACTGATGTTTCCATTTATGAAGAAAGCTACCGCCAAGCATTCTCTCAATTTTACGGCAATATTGAAGATTATGTGATTTTGGCTCTACTTCCATCCTATTTAGAAAGAGAAGGCTCTTCATTGATTCATATGGTTGAAGATTTAATACAATTAACCAATAACAGCGACAGCGGTTTTTACCTTAACAATCACGAGGAATTAATTCAAAAATTAATAGAGTTGGACCAAGCAGGGCAAAATGTTATTCTGATTGGAGTTACCTATGCTTTATTAGATTTAATCGAAAAACAGAACTTTCAGCTCCGACACACCATTATTATGGAAACTGGCGGTATGAAAGGCAAGCGCAAAGAAATGATTCGGGAAGAACTGCACGAACAGCTTTGCACTGGATTTGGCGTTACAGCCATTCATTCTGAGTATGGCATGACCGAACTACTTTCTCAGGCTTATTCATTAGGAAACGGCGTGTTTGAATGCCCTTCTTGGATGCAGATACACATTCGTGATACTGAAGATGCTTTAACGTACATAAATGACGGCAAAACGGGCGGTATTAACGTAATTGACCTAGCCAACATCAATTCCTGTTCCTTTATTGCCACGCAGGATTTGGGCAAAAAATATCCCAACACCACTTTCGAAGTATTGGGACGTTTTGATAATTCGGATATTCGGGGCTGTAATTTGATGGTTATTTAAAAAGTTGAATCGGTTATTTGTTGAATCGGTTAAACGAATAAACGATTTACCGATTAAACATATAAAACAATTAAACCACTCTAATCACAAAATAATTCTTCTTACCGCTTTGCAACAGCACAAATTGATTATTAATTAAATCTTTTGCTGAAAGCACAAATGTTTCATTCACTTTTTCTTTATTCACCGAAATAGAATTGGCAGTCAACGCTCTTCTTGCCTCACCATTTGATTTAAAGAAACCTGTTTTTTCATTTAAAACAGTAACAATATCCAATCCTGATTCAATATCACTTTTTGAAATTTCAGCTTGTGGAACTCCATCAATTACTTCTAAAAAAGTCTTTGTGTCTAACTTGATTAAACCATCCATTTTAGGATTAAAAAAGGCAGCTGTAGCTTCAATCGCTTTCTCCAATTCTTCAGCAGAATGTACAAAAACAGTCAATTCCTCAGCTAATTTCTTTTGCAATACTCTTAAATGTGGTGCAACTTTATGCTCTTCAATTAAAGCATCAATAGTTTCTTTGTCTAAGAAAGTAAAAATCTTGATGTATTTTTCAGCATCCACATCCGTAGTATTCAGCCAAAATTGGTAAAATTTATATACTGATGTTTTATCTGCAGTTAACCAAACATTTCCGCCTTCGGATTTTCCAAATTTAGAACCGTCAGCTTTGGTAATTAATGGACAAGTCATAGCAAAAGCTTTAGCTTCTTCACCAACATTCATTCTGCGTACTAATTCAGTTCCCGTCGTAATATTACCCCATTGATCTGAACCTCCCATCTGGAGCAGACAGTTGTATTCTTTGTGCAAATGATAAAAATCGTATCCTTGAATCAATTGGTATGTAAACTCCGTAAATGACATCCCTTCGCCTTCGCCAGCTAATCTTTTCTTAACAGAATCTTTGGCCATCATGTAATTTACTGTGATACGCTTACCGACATCACGAGCAAAATTAATGAATGACAAACCTTTCATCCAATCGTAATTATTCACCAAAACTGGACCATTTGCTGAAGTGTCATTGAAATCTAAGAATCGTGACAAGACGCCTTTTATTCCTTCAACATTATGATTTAAAGTGGCTTCGTCCAATAAATTTCTCTCATCCGATTTACCGGAAGGATCTCCAATCATTCCTGTAGCACCACCCACCAAAGCAATAGGTTTGTGCCCAAAATTTTTAAGGTGAACCAATAAAATAATCGGCACTAAACTACCAATGTGCAATGAATCTGATGTGGGGTCAAATCCAATATAGGTAGTTGTCATTTCTTTTAAAAGCTGATCTTCAGTTCCAGGCATGATATCATGAACTAAACCACGCCATTGTAATTCGGAAATAATATTTTTCATTCTTACATTTATAATTTGTGCAAATATAATTAATTCCTTTAGTACTGTGCACTATAAAACATTAAGTAGAAAAGAATAAAATAATTCTAAATTTTAATTCTCTAGAACACTCTTCACAATTTAATACTTATTTGTAATTAATACACTAATCAAATCTCCATATCCATTTAACACTCCTCAATTAAAAAAAAACGCTAGCTATCAATAATCTACATAAAAACCTATCTATTTATAATTCTTATCATATTTATCTTAGCGAAACTTAAGTTTAATCATACAATTTGTTTACTTTTGAAAAACTTAAAAAATCAATTATAAATGAAAAATTTATTAGTTATCTCCTTCTTATTTTACCTAACCTTTTCATATTCACAAATCACTTTTGAAAAAGGATACTTTATCTCTAATAATGGTATCAAAACTGATTGCTTTATAAAAAATCTAGACTGGAGAAATAACCCGACTGAGTTTGAATATAAAACACAAATAAGCGACACTCAATCTTTAACTCAATCAATAACTACTGTTCAAGAATTTGGAATTGACAACATCAGTAAGTATAAGCGATTTAAGGTAAATATAGACCGAACTAGTGATAATATAAATAGTTTATCCACTAACAAAAATCCGATTTGGAAAGAAGAAATTCTTTTTTTGAAATTATTAATAGATGGCGATGCAACATTATATAGTTTTTCACAAGAAAATCTGACCCGTTATTTTTATGAAACAAAAAATACTCAATTGGAGCAACTCGTTTATATAAAATATCTTTCTGACGAAACAAATCAAGAAATGTACATCTCAACTGACAATATTAAAGAAAACAAGCAATATCGCCAACAATTATACAATAATGTAAAATGCGATAACATATCAGAAAGCGATTTAAAAAAAGTCACTTATAATAAATCATCTTTAGTAAAATACTTTTCAAAATATAATAGCTACGGTACCAATTCAGTTGTAAATTACGAAAAGAAAGCTCCTGAAAATCTCTTAATATTGAAAATCACTCCAGGCATTAACCTTGCTACATTGTCAATATCTGATCCAAATCCTTACTACAACAAGAGCACCAAAATGGATCCTAAAGCAATTTTCAAGATTGGTCTTGAAGCAGAATATATGCTCCCTTTTAACAAAAACACTTGGAGTCTCTTCATAAACCCAACTTATCAAAACTATGAAGCTGAAAAAAAATTTGTAAAGAATGATGGTTTTGGAAATAAGGGTAAAGACGTAACTTATAATCTCAAAGCCCATTATAGCTCAATAGAATTCCCTATAGGAATTAGACATTATATTTTCTTAAACAAAACCTCAAAAATTTTCATTAACGCCGCTTACGTATTTGGCGTAGCTGGAAAAACAACTTTGGAATATAGCGACAATACAAAACTGGAAAGTGGATCGAGAAACAATTTCGCAATAGGTTTAGGCTACGACTTCAAAAGAAGATATAGTGCAGAGGTTAGATTCAACGCACCCAGACAAATCCTAAGTGATTATATTTCTTGGTCAGCAAAATACAGCACAATAGGCATTAACTTTGGTTATAAAATTTTCTGATTACTATTTAATTATCGTTTTTAATGGAAACAAAAAGTAGCCTATAGTTCTACATAATAACAAAGCAAAAAAGCTACAGCAGAAGATTTGTTGTAGCTTTATTATAATCAATTTTGACACAGATAATTTATTTTCATAATTTGAAAATCCATCAATAAAAAAATCCAACAATCTAATTATCTTTACAAAATGGTATTAGTCACAGGAGGAACAGGTTTAGTCGGCGCACATCTTTTAATTAACTTAGCTGAAAAAGGAGAACAAGTTCGTGCTATTTATAGAAATTCGGATAACATTCAAAAGACAAAATCATTGTTTTCCTTATACAATAAGGAAGCTCTTTTTGAATTAATTGAATGGACACAAGCTGATATTATTGACATTCCTTCTTTAGATAATGCTTTTCAAGGAATTAACAAAGTATATCACTGCGCCGCCATGATTTCTTTTGATCCAAAAGACGAAAACATGGTTCGAAAAACAAACATTGAAGGCACGGCAAACATTGTTAATTTTTGTTTAGCCTATAACATTCAAAAACTTTGCCATATAAGCTCTATAGCTGCTCTTGGAGATTTAACTGCACACGAATCGATTATTACAGAAGAAACCGAATGGAATCCTGAAAAACTGCATAGTGATTATGCAATTTCAAAGTATGGTGCAGAAATGGAAATTTGGCGCGGTCAGCAGGAAGGCCTTAAAGTTGCAATTATAAATCCTGGTGTTATTATCGGTCCTGGATTTTGGAATCAGGGAAGCGGCATAATTTTTACGAAAGTAAAAAACGGATTACCCTTTTACAGCAGGGGATCAACTGGATTTGTAGCTGTCACCGATGTTGTAAACATACTGTATCAGTTAATGGAAAGTAACATTCATGGGGAACGGTACACGCTGATAGGTCAAAATATCAATTTTCGGGATTTTTTATTCTCAATTGCCGATGCTTTAAAAGTCAAAAGACCCAAATATCACGCCACTCCTTTTATGATGAATTCTTTATCTACGCTGAGCTGGATAGCTTCTACAGTTTTTGGTCAAAAAAGACTGCTTAGCAAAGCTTCAGCTAAATCATCCTACTCCACCGATTTATACGCTAATGAAAAAATAAAAAACGCCTTGAACATAACATTCACAGACGTTTCTGATTATATAAAGAAAATTGTTGTTTTGTAATTTATCTATTTTTTAAGCTTTAAATTATTTGCTTTCTTGGATTTAGCTATAGAATCCATCTTTTTAATTCTCAGCTCTCTCGCCTTTTTGGCTTTACTTACAGAATCTTTTTCTTTTTTAATTTTTAATTCTTTCGCTTTTTTAACTTTAGCAATAGAATCCTTTATTTTCTTTCCTTTAGCTTTTTTAAGCGCATCCTCCTTTTTTTTAGCCTTTTTATTTACTGAGTCGATAGCCTCTTTGTCCTTTTTTAATCGATCGCTTAACTCATCATACATCTTTTTATATTCTCTATAATCAGCGGCATAATAGGCATTGCTTTTGGCAAACTGAAGACTGTCTATTTTATATTTTTTGAAGACATATGTCTTTGGGTTTACTCCATTTTTATATAAAAGATTTGGATCTTGGTACTTTACAGCATCCAAAATTAACATATCATACAAAATGTCTTTCATCACCTTTTTATCAATAAGATTGTCCGGTTTCTCAACCAAATCCTTATTACAGCTAAAAAATGAAACAACTAAAATAAAAAGCGCTATTACCTTTTTCATATTCTATAATTATCGGTCAAATAACATTCTTTTTCCAGCACGAATGTCTTTTACTTTAAAACCGGAATAAACCAGCTTTCCATTAACGAAAGTATGTGTAATTCTGGATTTAAAAGTGAATTTTTCAAAAGGTGACCAACCGCATTTTGAAAGTATATTTTCTTTATTGACGCTCCAAGGCAAACCTGAATTGATAATTACTAAATCGGCATAATACCCTTCTTTAATAAAGCCTCTCTTTTCGATTTTGAAAATTTTAGCCGGATTATGACACATCTTTTCAACAATTTTCTCCACAGTTATCTTTCCTTGATGATAGGCTTCAAACATTGCTACAAGAGCATGCTGTACTAACGGACCTCCTGAAGGAGCCTGCAGGTATTTTTGTTTTTTCTCTTCCAATGTATGCGGAGCGTGATCGGTAGCAATTACATCAATTCGCCCGTCATTCAGCGCTTCCCAAAGCACTTTTCTGTCATGAGCTGTTTTCACAGCTGGATTCCATTTAATAAAATTACCTTTTGTTTCATAGTCTTCATTAGTAAACCATAAATGATGCACACAGACTTCGGCAGTAATCTTTTTTTCTTCCAAAGGAATTTTATTGGTAAACAGTTCCATTTCTTTGGCAGTGGAAAGATGGAAAACATGTAATCTAGCACCTGTTTTTTTTGCCAAAGCAATTGCTTTTGAAGAAGAAAGATAACAAGCCTCTTCACTACGAATAAGATGATGAGCTGTTACAGGAACATCTTCGCCATATTCCTCTTTATATTTTTCCAGATTATTTTTGATGGTTGTCTCGTCTTCACAATGAACAGCAATCAGCATGGAAGTGCAGGAGAATATTTTTTCTAAAACCGCTTCATTGTCCACCAGCATATTTCCTGTCGATGAACCTAAAAATATTTTAATTCCAGCAACATTTTTCGGGTTTGTTTTTAGAACTTCTTCCAAATTATCATTGGTAGCCCCCATCATAAAAGAGTAGTTCGCAAATGACTTTTCAGCAGCAATCTGGTATTTTTCTTCGAGAATTTCCTGAGTAACTGCATTTGGAACCGTATTGGGCTGTTCTATAAATGAAGTTATTCCGCCCGCAACCGCCGCTCTGGACTCCGATTCGATATCACCTTTATGCGTAAGACCCGGTTCTCTAAAATGCACCTGATCGTCGATAACACCAGGGATAAGATAATTCCCTTCGGCATCGATAATCATACAGTCTGACGATTTCAAGCTGATATTATCCGAAATTTCAACAATAAGATCATTCTCTACAAGAACATCTCCTTCAAAAATAACTCCTTCATTTACTATTTTAGCATTCTTAATTAAATATCTATTCATAGCATTCTCTTTTACAAACTGTTAAATACTTTTTTTAAACGCAATAAAATAACGCCAAATACAGCCTCAACTATTATCGAATTACTCATTTTGGACTGCCCCTTAGTCCTGTCAGTAAAAATAATCGGCACTTCCGAAATGGCTAATTTTTTACAATAGGTGCGGTATTTCATTTCAATCTGAAACGCATAACCAACAAATCTAATCTTATCCAGATTAATTGATTCAAGCACTACTCTCTTATAACAAACAAAACCAGCTGTCGCGTCATGAATCTTCATTCCGGTAATCATACGTACATAAACGGACGCAAAATAAGACAGCAAAACACGGCTTAAAGGCCAGTTAACAACATTGACTCCAGTAACATAACGAGAACCTATCGCCAAATCAGCATCGCCAAAATGACAGGCATCATATAATTTCTCTAAATCATTTGGGTTGTGAGAGAAATCAGCATCCATTTCAAAAATAAAATCATAATTGTTTTTCAAAGCCCATTTAAAACCATGAACATACGCTGTACCCAAGCCAGATTTCTCAGCTCTTTTCTCCAAAAACAGTCTGCCTCCATATTCTTCCTGAAGCATAACTACTTTATCAGCAGTATGATCCGGAGAGTTATCATCAATAACCAAGACATGGAAAGATTTGTGTTGAGAGAGCACTGCTCTGACAATGCTTTCGATGTTTTCAATTTCGTTATAAGTAGGAATTATAACAATGCAATTGTTCATATTTCGCGTAATTTCGTTGCAAAAGTAACCTTTTTATGCCATTTGATTATTATAAAATTATAATAAATAATGTTATAAAAATCACTAATTTTGCCTGAATTATGACTGAGCACATACTTCATCCAAGAATAACAGATACCAGTGATTGGGTAACTATAATTTTTATTATGGCATTTGGCGTTATTGCATTAACCAAATCCGTTTATGAAAACCGCTTTGCAGATTTTACAAAATTGATTTTTTCTGACAAATACACCCGAATATACAAAGACAGCAGTCATTTAATGGACATGTTTTCAATTTCGCTGTTCTTTATCCAGATAATTTCTTTTTCTTTTTTTATTCAAATTTTACTTAGCCAATTTGGTTATGGCACAAAAACAGACTGGATTCTTTTTATACAAATTTTCACTTTTGCCACTTACTTTATTTTCTCTAAATTCCTGATCGAAAAAATCATTGCAACAGCATTTAAGATAGAAGAAATTGTCGAACAGTATAATTTACAAAAGATTAGCTACAGGACATATGTTGGTTTATTATTACTCCCAATTGACATCATTTTGTTCTATTATGATTCTATTTTGAAGAACATCCCTATGCTAGTTCTTTACAGCATAATAGTTTTGAATGTTTTTCTTTACCTATTCTCAATAAAAAACTACAGAAAAGAAATTTTCAGCAGGTTGTTTTATTTTATTTTATATCTTTGCACTCTCGAAATAGCACCCTATTATTTTATGTATTATTGGTTTACAAAAGATAGCGTTTAGAAATTATTTAAATATGAAAGTGAAAACAATTTTGGTATCACAGCCAGAACCTAAAGTGGAAAATTCTCCATACTTTGAGCTACAGCAAAAGCATAAAGTAAAAATTGATTTCAGACCTTTTATTCATGTAGAAGGAGTAAGCGCAAAAGAAATTAGACTTCAAAAAATTGATCTAAATAATTACACTGCTATTATATTGACCAGCAAAAATGGTGTAGATCATTTTTTTAGAGTGGCAGATGAAATGCGTTATAAGATCCCTGAAGGATTAAAGTACTTTTGTCAGTCTGAAGCAATAGCGTTTTACCTGCAAAAGTATGTAGTGTACAGAAAACGTAAAATCTATGTTGGACCAAAAGACTTTGCTGATTTATCTCCTTTGATCAAAAAATATAAAGACGAAAAATTCCTGCTTCCAGCTTCTGACCAATTAAACGCAGACATTCCCGTAACACTAAACTCTTTAAAAGTTGATTGGACTCCAGCTACTTTTTACAAAACTGTTATGAGTGACCTATCTGATTTAGCCGATGTTTATTATGATGTTTTGGCTTTCTTTAGCCCTACTGGAATCAAATCTTTATATAAAAACTTTCCAGATTTTGAACAAAATAATACTCGAATAGCTGTTTTTGGCAGTACGACTCAAAAAGAAGCTCTTGACCACGGATTACGTGTAGACATTATGGCTCCAACACCCGGAACGCCGTCAATGACAATGGCTTTAGAAAAATACATAGTCGAAGTTAATAAAGCAAAATAGCTTTATAGCCGAAACTAGTTTTTAAACAAAAATCCAAATTCCAATAGTAGTATTGAAATTTGGATTTTTTTATTTGTAATTTTCTTTTTTACTTACCTTCTATTCATATAGATAGAAACATAATACAGTAAGGTAGCAATAGAACCCAATGCAGCAACTACATACGTTCTAGCGGCCCATTTCAAAGAATCTTTGGCTCCAGCCTGTTCTTGCTGTGTCAGCATTCTTTTGTTCTCTAACCATGCCAAAGCTCTATTACTCGCATCATATTCTACTGGCAGTGTCACAATAGAAAATAAGGTTGTTGCTGCAAAAATCACAATTCCAATCAATAAAAGCGATGGAAAAGTTCTAATCATCAAAATTCCCGCTAACAAAATCCACTGCATGTAGGATGAAGCCACATTTACAACTGGGACCAACTGCGAACGCATCGTTAACCATTGATAACCTACCGCATGCTGCACTGCGTGGCCGCATTCGTGTGCTGCAACAGCTGCAGCTGCCGCGTTTCTTTGGTTATAAACAGCTTCACTTAAATTTACTGTTTTGTCCGCAGGATTGTAATGATCTGTCAATTGTCCTGGAGTCGAAATTACACGAACATCACGTATTCCGTGGTCGGCGAGCATTTTCTCAGCAATTTCAGCACCCGACATTCCGTTTTGCAAATGCAGTTTAGAATATTGTTCAAATTTATTTTTTAATCTTGAGCTTACTAACCAACTTGCTAGCATAATACCGCCCATTAAAATCATCGATGGCAAACTAAATCCTAACATAAGTTTCTTTTTTAAATTAATTTTACACCAAAACTATATCAAATTCTGAACCAAATTTAGAAAATGTCAATTTGACATCCGTTAAATATATGCCAATAAAAAATCCAAATCTCAATAAGCCTAATGCCATTGAAATTTGGATTCTTAGTATTTAAAATTAGATTTTTTTTACCCCACCAAATTGATAATTTTCCCCGGAACAATAATCACCTTATTTGGTGTTTTACCATCCAGTTGTTTGATAGTTCTTTCGTCTTTCATTACGATTTCTTCGATTTGTTCCTTGGTTAGATCCAAAGGCAGATTGATGGTAAAACGCATTTTTCCGTTGAAAGAAACCGGATATTCTTTATCGCTTTCTACCAAATGAGCCGGCTCAAATACCGGGAACGGAACGGTTGCAATAGAACCTGTATTTCCTAGCAATGACCATAATTCCTCAGCAATGTGCGGTGCATAAGGCGAAATCACAATTGCCAACGGCTCCAATATAGCACGAGAATGACAATTTTGCGCTGACAATTCATTCACGCAAATCATAAACTGTGAAACCGAAGTATTGAAAGAGAAACTCTCAATATCTTCCGCTACTTTCTTGATGGTTTTGTGCAATGATTTCAGGTTGTCTTTTGTTGGTTCGTCATTGGTAACAATCAAACCATTTTCGTCAAAATACAAACGGCATAATTTTTTCAAGAAACCAAAAACACCCGAAATTCCTGCCGTGTTCCAAGGTTTGGCTTGTTCCAATGGCCCTAAGAACATTTCGTACAAACGCAAAGTATCGGCTCCGTATTCAGTACAAATATCATCTGGAGTAACGACATTGTATTTAGATTTCGACATTTTTTCGATTTCGCGACTTACTATGAATTTGCCATTTTCTTCGAAAATAAATTCTGCATCTGCAGTTTCCTCTCTCCACTTCTTGAAAGCTTCAGTATCTAATTCGTTTGATGCATTTACGAAACAAACATCCGTATGAAGCTGTGATATATTGGGTCCTCCCCCATTAAAACCGTCATGTTTTAAAAAGTAATTTGCAAAATCTAAAAGTATGTTCTTTTTCTTATTTTCAGAAATAAAAACTTTATTCTTTGACTTAAACATATGAGTTATGTCTTCATCAAAGTCTACAGATTTTTTATGCGTAAATTGTATTCCTTCATAAACAAAGCCATTTTCAACTAATTCTGTCAATGGTTTTTTTGCTTGTATCTGAATATTATCAAGTCTATATACAAACGCACTCATCCCCAAAATCATTCCCTGATTAATCAGCTTCTTGAATGGCTCTTCGGTTGGCGCAAAACCTTTGTCTTTTAAGAATTTGTTCCAAAAACGCGAATACAATAAGTGGCCTGTAGCGTGTTCGCTTCCACCAATGTACAAATCCACGCTTTCCCAATATGCCAAAGCTTCTTTGTTAGCAAATTCTCCTTCATTTTTTGCATCCATATAACGCATCCAATACCAAGAACTTCCCGCCCAACCTGGCATCGTGTTCAATTCGAGAGGAAATATATTTACGTTATCTATAAACTGCGTACTGACAACTGAATGCTGCAAACTATCCCAAGCCCAAACAGAAGCATTTCCTAATGGAGGTAATCCGTCTTCGGTTGGCAAATATTTCTCTACTTCCGGCAAGATGATAGGCAAATGCTGCGCATCGATCATTTGCGGTAAGCCATTCACATAATACACCGGGAAAGGCTCTCCCCAATATCTTTGTCGGGAGAAAACCGCATCACGCAAACGGTAATTGATTTTCCCTTTTCCCTGACCTATTTTTTCAAGCTCTTCAATTATTTTCTTAGTTCCTTCTTTGTATCCTAATCCATTTAAAAAATCAGAATCTACCAATTGAAAACCTTCTTTGGCTCCAAAAGCAGATTCCGAAATGTCTTTATCAAAAATGTTTTTGATTTCGGGCATTCCGTTTTGTCCTTTGAAGAAATTCGCAAATGCATAATCTCTTTCATCACCACAAGGAACCGCCATTACAGCACCTGTTCCGTAACCAGCCAAAACATAATCCCCAATCCAAACTGGAATCGGTTCTTTGGTAAATGGATGCTCTGCATACGCTCCAGTGAAAACTCCCGAAATGGTTTTTACATCCGCCATACGTTCTCTTTCGGAACGTTTGGCTGTTTTTTCTATATAGGCTTCAACAGCAGATTTTTGTTCTGGAGTTGTGATTTGGGAAACTAGTTCGTGTTCTGGGGCTAGAGTCATAAACGTAACTCCGAAGATGGTGTCGGGTCTAGTCGTAAAAACTGAAATACTGCTTTCTGAATTCTGCAATCTGAATTCTACAGACGCCCCTACCGATTTCCCAATCCAGTTTCTTTGGCTTTCCTTAATACTTTCGCTCCAGTCAATATCGTTCAAACCTTGTAGTAAACGCTCCGCATAAGCCGAAATTCTCATACTCCACTGCGTCATTTTTTTACGAATCACAGGATATCCGCCACGTTCCGAAACACCGTTCACGATTTCGTCATTAGCCAAAACCGTTCCCAATCCCGGACACCAGTTCACTTCGGTCTCTGCCAAATAGGTTAATCGGTATTGCAGCAAAATTTTCTCCTGCTGTTCTTTTGCGAAAGCATTCCATTCATTTGCCGAAAACAATTCAATATTATCGTCGCAAACTGCATTTACGTTTGCATTTCCTTCCGTAGAAAAAACGGAAACCAAAGTAGAAATATCTTCAGCTTTGTCAGTATTTTTATTGTACCAAGAATTAAACAATTGAATGAAAATCCATTGCGTATGCTTGTAATAATCGGGATTCGAAGTACGCACTTCACGATCCCAATCAAATGAAAATCCTATTTTGTCCAACTGCTTTCTGTACCCGGCAATCACTTTTCCTTCCTTGTCCACACCACCGTCAATATTTACACGAGTTGTATCCTCAGGACGCTGCCCGGTCTGAATCGCATATTGCTCCGCCGGCAACCCAAAACTGTCATAGCCCATTGGGTGCAGCACGTTAAAACCTTGGTGTCTTTTGTATCGTGAATACACATCCGATGCGATGTACCCCAGCGGATGCCCCACGTGCAGTCCCGCTCCAGACGGATAAGGAAACATATCCAATACATAATGTTTTGGTTTGTCTGAATCGTTTTTAGCTGCAAAAGTTTTATTGTCAGCCCAGTATTTTTGCCATTTGGCTTCTATTTCGTTCGGATTGTATTTCATCTTTATAAGTTGCTAAGCTACTGAGTAACTAAGTTTCTAAGTTTTAAAATTGTAAAAGCGCAAATTTACGTTTATTGTCGCTTGTTACCAAAGCTATTTTTTTATTAAAAAACCCGAGTTTAATTAATTGATTTTGGAGCAGAAAGATTAGGCGTTTTAGGAGCATTAGTCCCGCTATCCGTTACAATCTTTTGTGCCGAACCCCGGCACAAAAGGATTTTCACTACTATCGGGGCTAAGGGGAGATATTTAGGATTTTTATCATCATCCCTTATTCTTTGCGTCTCTGCGCCTTTGCGTGAAATTGGGTTCGCAAAGGCGCAGAGACGCAAAGAAGCCGACTCTTTTGCAATAAAAAAACTGAACTCATTAGTTTTTAGTAAGTAAAACCATTTATATTTGCAGTATGTTTTTAAAAACACACCTATGTCTTCCACTAAAAAATATAAAATTGAAGTTCGTCTTTGGATTGAAGAAGCCGAAGGTCCTTTTTTGGGAATTGGAAAAATTTGGCTTTTAGAAAACATTCAAAAAACGGGTTCTATAACCAATGCAGCCAAAGAAATGAAAATGGCATACCGACAAGCTTGGCAATTGGTTGAAGAAATGAACCAACATGCCGAAAGTCCTTTGGTGGAAAAATTATTAGGAGGAAAAGGCGGTGGTGGTGCCCGATTAACCGAAGCTGGCGAAAAAGCCATTGCTGTATTTTACGAAATCGAAAAACGCATTAAGAATTTTGCACACCAAGAATTTCAAAACTTAAAATTTTAGTTTTTTTTTATCTTATTCAAACAACTTATGGATTATAATTCTATTTTATTGCTGTTACTGCTGGCTATTGTTGCTTTTTTATACTCGTCTGTGGGGCACGGCGGTGCTAGTGGTTATTTAGCAGTTATGGCAATGGCAGGAGTAGCTCCAATTATGATGAAACAATCTGCTTTAGTCATGAATCTAGCAGTATCTTTGTTTTCTTTTATCGGTTTTTACAGATCGGGATTTTTCCGTTTAAAGCTGTTTCTCCCTTTTGCAATAGCGAGTGTTCCAATGGCTTTTTTGGGAGGCACAATGACTTTATCCGATTCTATTTATAAAAAAATACTAGCCGTTTGTGTTTTTATTTCCATCATTCGTTTATTGTATCAGTTTGAAGAAAATAAGGAGCCAAATAGAGAAATTCCGTTATGGGCTGGGCTTTTTTCAGGAAGTATTATAGGGCTTCTTTCGGGAATGTTAGGTATTGGCGGCGGTATAATCCTTAGTCCCGTAATGCTTTTGATGCGCTGGTCAAAATTAAAAGAGACAGCTGCGGTATCGGCATTGTTCATATTTGTTAATTCGCTTTCGGGACTCTACGGACAAATTCACAAAGGAGGTTTTAATTTAACCGAAGATTTACAGGCAGCAGTGATTGCTACAGTGATTGGAGGTTTGCTGGGGTCGTATTTTGGTAGTCAGAAATTTAACTCCAAAACATTAAAATATCTCCTCGCACTTGGCTTAACAATCGCAGGGTTGAAATTACTTTTCACTTAAATTATTTCACCTATCAAGCATAATTAAAAGCAAAGCGCTACGAAAAACTTTAGATGTTCTTGTAAGAATGTCGAAACTTTGCACGTTATAACTTCTAATTAAAGAATATGTTTATTATTTTTACCCCATAATTACAAAAAACTATGGCTTCATCTTTTGATAAATTCCAAAAACGCAGGTTACTTTCTTCTTATTTCTCGGTAGTCCTGAGTATATTCTTAGTATTATTTCTTTTAGGAGTACTGGGCTTTTTTATTATAAATTCTAAAAAACTGGCTGACGATTTCAAAGAAGAAATCGCAATGACAGTATTTTTTAAGAACGAAGCTAATGACACTATTGTAAAAGCTTTTGGCACAGAATTAAAAACTGCCCGTTTTGCAAAATCATTTGCATACGTTTCCAAAGAAGCTGCTGCAAAACAGCATTCGGATATTATTGGTGAAGATTTCATGACGTTCCTTGGCGAAAATCCTTTGCAGAATTCGTATGACATTCACTTAAAAGCAAATTTTGTAGAAAAAGACAGTATTGCTAAAATAGAAGCCCGTTTGCGCAAAAACATTATGGTTTCGGATATTGTTTATGACAAACAGCTGGTAAATCTGGTTAACGATAACATCAAAAAAGTGAGTATGTGGATATTAATCGCCACCGGATTATTAACGGTTATCGCTGTATTGTTAATAAACAGTTCCTTGCGTTTGTCCATTTATTCTAACCGTTTTATCATTAAAACCATGCAGATGGTTGGCGCTACCAAATCTTTCATTAGAAAACCTTTTGTAATGCGCAGCATAAAACTGGGAATGATTGGAGCTGGTCTTGCGGTTCTTGCTTTATTAGCCCTGCTGATTTATCTTGACAATACATATCCGAGTCTGGGAATTTTAAATGATCCGTTACTTATTGCTCTTGTATTAATCAGCATATTTGGAATTGGAGTTCTAATTACTTGGCTGAGCACTTATTTTGCAACACAGCGATTCCTGAATTTAAGAACTGACGATTTATACTAAATTAATAAAATATGGAAATGAGATTGCTCTTTTCCCCGATGACAAAATGAAAAACAACGAAGAAAATAAACACGAATTCCTTTTTGAAAAAGTAAACTATAAAATTCTATTAATTGGAATTGGCGTAATTGTATTAGGTTTTATACTAATGTCTGGAGGAGGAAGTGATGACCCAAATGTATTTAATGAAGAAATTTTCAATTTCAGAAGAATCCGTCTGGCTCCAACAACAGTCCTGATTGGTTTTGGAATCACTATTTATGCTATTCTTAAAAATTCAAAAAAAGCATAAATGAATACTTTACAAGCTATTATCCTTGCTATTATCGAAGGTATTACTGAATTTTTGCCAGTTTCTTCTACAGGACACATGATTATCGCTTCATCTTTTTTTGGAATAGCACAGGATGATTTCACCAAACTTTTTACTATTGTAATTCAATTGGGAGCCATCCTATCAGTTGTAATTTTATATTTCAAGCGTTTTTTTCAATCCTTTGATTTTTATTTCAAATTATTAGTAGCTTTTATTCCGGCTGTGGTTCTTGGATTATTACTAAGTGATTTTATCGATTCTTTATTAGAAAATCCAGTAACAGTTGCGGTGTCATTATTAATAGGCGGAATTATTCTATTAAAAGTAGATGAATGGTTCAACAATCCAAACACCTCCGAAACCTCGCAAGAAATCACTTATTTACAAGCTTTTAAAATTGGTCTATTCCAATGTCTCGCCATGATACCTGGAGTTTCCAGAAGCGGCGCTTCAATTGTTGGAGGAATGTCACAAAAACTATCAAGAACTTCTGCTGCCGAATTCTCTTTCTTTCTGGCTGTTCCTACTATGCTAGGTGCTACGGCAAAAAAATGCTATGATTATTATAAAGACGGATTTGTATTGTCTGACGATCAGATTAATTTACTGATTATAGGAAATGTAGTTGCATTTATTGTTGCTCTTTTAGCAATTAAAAGCTTCATCGGTTTTTTGACAAAAAATGGATTTAAAGTTTTTGGCTACTACCGAATTATAGCTGGAATTGTATTACTTGCAATTCATTATTTCATCCATCCTTTGACTGTAATTTAATGACAACCGAAGATTATTTAAACGGTCAGGTTCTCTTAATTGACAAACCTTTGCACTTTACTTCTTTCCAAGCGGTAAATAAGCTCAAATATGCGTTAATCAATAAAGCAGGATTGCCAAAAAAATTCAAGATTGGACATGCGGGTACTTTGGATCCATTAGCCTCTGGCCTATTATTAGTCTGTACCGGAAAATTCACTAAACGAATATCAGAACTTCAAGGTCAAGCCAAAGAATATACAGGAACTTTTTATATTGGAGCCACAACACCTTCCTATGATTTGGAAACCGAAATCGATCAAACTTTCCCAACGGATCATATCGATGAATCTTTAATTCACGAAACAGTAAAACAGTTTTTAGGCGAAATTGATCAAATACCGCCTGTTTTTTCGGCCATAAAAAAAGATGGTGTACGTCTTTACGAACACGCTCGTGCTGGTGAAACAGTAGAAATTGCTTCGAGAAAAACAACTATTCATGAATTTGAAATCACCAGAATTGCACTTCCGGAAATTGATTTCAGAGTAGTTTGCAGTAAAGGCACTTACATTCGTTCTCTCGCTTTTGATTTTGGAAAAGCTATGAATTCGGGCTCGCACTTAACTGTTTTGCGCCGCACAAAAATTGGTGATTACAATGTTGGTGATGCAATTAATGTTAATGATTTCGAAGCTACTTTGATTCAAAATCAATAATATACTGTCCTAGATATTTTCTCCACAACTTTTTTAGGATTTTTATAATTCAAAAAATTTCTTTATTCTAAGAATAAAATAATTACGATGAAAACGAAAAAAGAAAATTCTTAAAATTACGCTATCCCAGGCAAACCTATGTCCCAAAAAAAATTCGCCTCTCTGATTAAAGAAGAGGGAGAGTTTTATACTTTAGAAGAATCAAAAAAGCATTTTGAGGAATGGAGAAGAAAAATCTCAAAGTAGTCACCTCAAAACTTTTTGATTTTATAGACCTTCCATCGATTCATGAATATGAGATAGAAACGTTTGGATTAAAGTTAGCCGATTATTTCATTGATGAAATCTATATTCGAATAAACGAATTGTCAAACAGTCACTACCTCCACCCTGAATGTCGGCTTCTCGTCACAAAATCCAAAAAAATACAGAAACATCATTCTGGGTTCCTATCTTATTATTTACAGAATCACATTCAATAGAATTAAAGTTTTACGTGCTTTTCACAGTAGCCGTTCTCCAAAAACAATTAAAGATTCCTAAAAAATTAAAATCAATTAATTCGTTTTTAAAACAAATTTACAAACAAACACACTCCCTTATAGAATAAATCATTTCCATAATTTCATTTTGCACAGAGTGTCCTTTATCATGCAAATACCATAATTGCAATTGCTCTTTACCCTCTTGATCAACAACTCCAAATTGCGCTTTATAGTTGTTAATTAAATCTACCGCTCCTTTAGGTCTTGGCCCCCAATGACAGCAAACTTTTCCCAATTCTTTATCAATAATTAAAAGTTTTGGAATAGCTCTACTTCCATTTGTCAAATATTGATTCATCAAATCTTCATTCAGATCTCTGAAAATAATTTTCAATTTTATTTTATCAGTTTCAAGAGCCATTTTATTCAGTATTGGCAGAATTTGAGCAACGTCTCCACACCAGCCTTCAGCAATGACTAACCAGATATATTCTTTCTTTAATGCTTTCAGTTTAGAACTGACTTCTTCGGTAACAGCTATTCTTTTATCCAAACGTTTCAAACGAATTTCGTTTAAAACACTGTACTGCAACAAATCTTCCGATTGTTCATTCCCTGTTGACTTACCTTCTCTCAGCAAATCGCTCACAATTTTTTTATACTCTGAATAGGGATAACTGTTAAACAATGCTTTTGCTACCAAACTTTTCATATATCTTAAATTTAATTCATATTAAAAGAAATTTACATATTGTTATTGATTATCTGGCCGTTTATTTCATCATTTTTTGGTGATTACTTTACCGTTGCCTCAATAACAATATGCTCATTTCATATACATGTTTATCTGATGTAAATTTAGGGATATGATTATGTTTAAAATGTGATAAAAATCATCTCGGAACAAACAAAATGCATAAATTTATTAAATGAACAAAAAAACAAAATCAATAGGTTTAATACTCTCTGGAGGAGGGTCAAAAGGTATCGCTCATGCGGGCGTTTTACAATTTCTGGAAGAAAAAAACATTTATCCCCAGCAGATTGCGGGTTCAAGTGCTGGCTCCATTGTTGCTGCTTTATATGGGAGCGGAAAATCTCCTGTAGCCATTTTAGAATTCTTTAAATCTATTTATTTTTTCCATTGGAAACATTTCACCTTTTCAAAAGCCGGTTTAATAGATTCCGAATCATTCAAAGAGTATTTTTATGATATTTTTAAAGACACGACTTTGTCTGAACTTAAAATTCCAGTATACATCACAGCAACTGATATGATAAAAGGCAAATCAAAAATATTTGACCCAGAAACAAAAACAATAGATGCAATTTTGGCATCATCATCATTCCCTGGAATAATGTCCCCTTATGAAATTGACGGTCAATTATACAGTGACGGAGGAATACTCAATCATTTTCCAACAGATATTCTAAAAGAAAAGTGCGAAACTTTAATTGGGGTTTATGTGAGTCCCATTCAAAAAATTCAAGCTGGTGATTTAAACTCAATCAAATCAGTAACAGCAAGAGCTTTTGATTTGCTTTCGGCAAATTCAAGTACACAAAAGTTTGATCATTGCAATTGGCTCATAGAACCCGAAGCCTTGTCTCAATACAGCACATTCGAAACCAGCAAAATCAAGATGGAAGCTATTTTTAATATTGGATATGAATCTGCTAAAAAATCTTACGAAAAACTTAATTTAAATATTTAAGGAACACTATTTTCAAAAAAAACAGAATATGTCTATATTTGCACAAATTTCGTGAGATTGAACTCAATCACTGACGCAATTTACTTTCGATGAACGAAGGGAGACCTTAAAAAAACAAACTGACTGATGAAATACAAAAGAATCCTTCTGAAATTAAGTGGTGAAGCTTTAATGGGTGATTTACAATATGGTATTGACCCAAAACGATTGGCCGAATATGCCGATGAAATCAAGCAAATTCATGCCAAAGGTGTAGAAATCGCTATCGTAATTGGAGGAGGAAACATTTTTAGAGGTGTGGCTGGAGCCAGTAAGGGAATGGATAGAGTACAGGGCGATTATATGGGAATGCTTGCTACTGTTATTAACGGAATGGCGTTGCAGGGAGCGCTTGAAGACAAAGGAATGAAAACCCGCCTGCAGACAGCTTTAAAAATGGAATCTATTGCAGAGCCATATATCAAAAGAAGAGCGGACCGCCACTTAGAAAAAGGCAGAATTGTAATTTTTGGAGCCGGAACCGGAAATCCATATTTCACAACAGATACAGCAGCAGTTTTGCGCGGTATTGAAATCAATGCTGATGTAATTCTAAAAGGAACCCGTGTAGATGGTGTATATGACTGTGATCCGGAGAAAAATGCAGGAGCAGTAAAATTTGATTTCATTTCTTTCGAAGATGTATTGAAAAAAGGATTGAATGTAATGGATACTACAGCATTCACATTAAGTCAGGAAAACAAATTACCAATAGTCGTTTTCGACATGAACAAAATAGGAAATCTATTGAAAATTTGTGAAGGAGAAAATATAGGAACAGTAGTTAATATATAGTTAGCAGTAGTCAGTTTTCAGATAGCAGTACAGCAATCTGAAGTCTAAAATCTAAAAAAAAATGACAGAAGAAATTGAATTTATATTAGACAGCACAGAAGAATCAATGACAGGTTCAATTGAGCATTTAGAAAAAGCTTTTTTAAATATCCGTGCTGGAAAAGCATCGCCAGCGATGCTGGGAAGTGTTTTTGTTGATTATTACGGATCAGCATCACCGCTGTCACAAGTTTCTAAAATCAGTGTTCCTGACGCCAGAACAATTACGTTGCAGCCGTTTGAAAAAAGCATGCTGCATCCTATCGAAAAAGCAATTATGATTGCTAATCTTGGTTTCAATCCAATGAATAATGGGGACATGATTATCATCAGCGTTCCGCCGCTTACCGAAGACCGAAGACGGGAATTAGCAAAACAAGCAAAATCAGAAGCAGAAGACGCCAAAATTGGGATTAGAAATGCCCGAAAAGATGCTAATACTGATATCAAAAAATTAGAAAAAGATGGAACTTCCGAGGACATCTGCAAAAGTGCCGAAGAAGAAGTTCAAAACCTGACTAATTCTTATATTAAAAAAATAGATGAACTTTTGGTGGCAAAAGAAGCCGAAATAATGAAAGTTTAACCTTTCAATAGGAAAGAATTAACAAATCTGTCTCGTTTTTAGAACTGGACAGATTTTTTTTATTCTTATTTTTGTGTTGCAAAACATATAAAAGACGTTCTGTATTAAACCGTTTTTATGAAGCACTTTATTATTCTGTTCTTCTTTTTTACGTTTTCGCTTAAGGCGCAATTTCAAGTAAACGGAATTGTGAAAGATGCTTCAACTCAAAAAGCACTTCCTTTCGCCTCCATCACTTCAAATGATAGTTCCAACACCATATCGGATGTGGACGGAAAATTCAGTCTGCAGTCCAGAAACCAAATAACCGCAATAACAGTTTCCTACATTGGATACCTTAACCAAATCATTACCATAACAGACAGCCAAGTATTTTATAAAACTGCCCTTCATCAAAAAACAGACCAGCTCAATGAAGTTGTTGTTTCCAATGAGAACCCTGCATTGGTCATTATAAAGAAAACCATTCAAAATAAAGAGCAAAACAATCCGCAGAAAAGACTAAAAAGTTTTGAGTTCAAATCCTATAACAAACTCATTGTTACTGCCAATCCAGACTCCATCAACGGGGCTATAGACTCGGTTTTTGTGACCAATGAGTATGAAACGTATCTAAAAAAACTCGATTCAACCGATTACAAATTCAAACAGCTCATCAAGAAACAGCATTTGTTTCAAACAGAGAAAGTATCAAAATATCAATTTGACGGCAAGAGATTAAAAGAAACCATTTTAGGCACAAAAATGGCAGGATTCAAACAGCCAGTTTATGAGATTCTGACTTTTAACCTTCAGTCCTACTCTATCTACGACCGAAAATACGAGCTTTTTGAAACAAAATACAACAGCCCAATTGATAATGATGCCCTAAAGGATTATAACTTCAAACTACTAGACACTGTAGCTATAGATGGCCGAAACACCTTTATGATTCACTTTAAAAACAAAAAAGAAAAAAGGGCTGCGGGTCTGGAAGGAATCTTGTATATCGACGAAATTAATTTTGCTGTTGCAAAAGCGATTATGCGCATCAAAGGCATACTGGATATTACCGGTATTCATGAATTTAAGTTCATTCCGGAGAAATATTTATGGTTTCCTACCTCGACAACATTTAAAATTGTAAAAGGCACTAATGATGATGATATAAAAATACTGGGAGGAACAATTGAATTTGACGGCGATGTTGAAGAAGATCTGACAACTAGAAAAAGAAACGAATCCGATTATATTTATCTGCTTTCGCAAACCACAAATTTCGACATTCAATACACCACTCCTGTGGCAATCAAAAAACCGATAGTCCAAGTTGAAATAAAGGAAAATGGCATAAATAAGCCCGAAAGCTTTTGGAACGAATTTAGAAAAGACAGTCTGGACAGCCGAAGCGAGCGAACCTACTTGTCGCTGGACAGCATTTCAATAAAAAAAAGAATTGAAAGCAGACTGAATTTTGGCCGTAAAGTTCTAACTGGATATCTCCCTTTAGGATTTTGGGATTTTGATTTGCGTAAATTTATGAGCTATAACAATTATGAAGGACTGCGGCTGGGCATTGGAGGCACGACAAATGATTATTTCTCAAAAAAATACCGACTGGAAGGTTACGGCGCTTATGGACTGCGAGATTACAACTTCAAATACAATTTAGGAGTCAGTGCCCGAGTGGATAAATTCTCTAACAGCTGGCTTGGCGTAAGCTATACCGATGATTTGAGTGACATCGCCAGTACCGACTATGCTGTCGAAAAAAAATCATTCAAAATTTATGACCCGCGTTCGATAAATTTCAATACTTTTTACCGATATGAGCGCTGGCGCCTTGCATTGGAATCCAAAATTATTCCAAAAACAGAAAGCGTTTTGGCTCTTGCTAATACATTTGTAACACCGCAATTTGATTATATCTACGTCTTAAATGGCACTTCATATCACAGTTATACGATGACTACGGCAACACTTTCTTTAAAATGGAGTCCGCACAGTAATTATATGCAAACCCCAAGCGGGAGAATTGAATCCGAAAAACGGTTTCCAAAATTCACATTACAACTAACGCAATCCATTCCAAATGTTTGGAATAATGATTTTTCCTATACCAAAATTGATTTTAAAGCCGATTATCAAATCAAATATTTAGACGGACAAAGAACTTTTTTACTGCTGGAAGCCGGAAGTGCTTTTGGCGACATTCCGCTGCCTCAATTGTACAGCAACTCACCAAACAACCTCAACCAGGAAACGATTTTTAAGAGAATTACATTTGCAGGAAGAAACAGTTTTGAAACCATGTTTTTCAATGAATTTTTCTCCAGCGAATACCTGTCTTTTCATTTTAAACACGGTTTTAACCGAATTCATATTTTCAATAAGCTAAAACCTTCACTTGATTTTGTAACCCGAATGGCTTGGGGTTCTATGAAAAATTCTGGAAATCATATTGGAATTGACTTTAAAACCTTAAACAAGGGCTATTTTGAATCTGGTATCGAACTTAACAAAATCTTCAATGGATTGGGGCTTGGAGGCTATTACCGTTATGGTCCAAATCAATTAAGCAGATTTGAGGACAATATTGCTCTAAAACTGACATTCATTCTGGATTTAGGATTATAATAAAGGCAAAAAGAGCTAATTTCTTTTTAGTGAGACGACACAAATTTCAGCCCGATTATAGACGATATCAATGTAAACAAGAAGAAAAGTCTCCAGAAAGCTGCCGGTTCTTTGAATACAAAAATACCAACTAAAACAGTTCCAACTGCTCCAATCCCCGTCCAAACTGCATACGCTGTACCAATTGGCAGCGTTTGAGCTGCTTTGTACAAAAGTGCCATACTAATAGAAAGCGCTATAAAAAAACCGACCATCCACAAAGTAGAGGTCATACCAGTAGTTTCCTTGGCTTTGCCCAAACATGTTGCAAAACCTACTTCAAATAAACCTGCTATGATGAGTAAAATCCAGTTCATGATACGTTTAATTTAAAACAAATATACTTCTTTTTTAAAGCTAATTCTTTGGCTGTTTATTCTCTTTTACAGACAAAAACAAACTCGAAAATAAAATTATCAGCTTACGGTTAAATCATCATCATAAATTATTTCATCGTCTTCTGTTTTAACAAAAATGTGATATTTACCAATTGGCAATTCAAAATTAATAGTTTCGTTTTTAGGAGTCATTAAAAAACTTTCAATTGGGATAGCCAGATTTTTCATTAAATCAAATTCTTTAAAATCTACTATTTCAACTAAAACTTCTTTGTTTTTATAGTTGGAAAATTTTCTGTCCTTAATAATTGCTTTTTTGAATGCAGCATTAGGATAAATTATTTTTAAGTTTGGCTTAAGATTGTTAACTAAAAAATAATCTGCTGAAGATTTTACTTTCGTTGTGTCAGTAAAATATTTGCGAGGAACTAAAGTTAAATCTTGTTTGGTATCTGCACAAATTACTGTTTGATTGATGGTAATTGGATTAATTCCAGACAATTCTTTAAAATACTCTCCCATTCTTTTGTCTTTAGTATTTGCCTTTTCAAGATGACCATGCCCTACAAACACAAAAACTTTGGCTTTTGGATCTTTCTCTATAATCTTTATAATATTTTTTGCCTGCCCCAATTCTCTTTCAACTCCCTTATCAAAGTTTTCATGTCCTGAAACAGTAAAACCCATTGCTATTGCTTTTCTGATGAAATGTGCAAAATAAGGCTCATCTGTATAAATTCCATTATGATAATTTGGAGTTGACTCTTTTTCAGAACTTAAATAATTAAATCCTTCTAACGACAAATAATTATATCCATTCGCTTTCAGAGTTTCTAACAATTCCATCGCAAACAATCTGTGTTTTGGATAGTAATGATCTTCATTAAGCATAATCACTTGGTTTTCTTTTGCTATTTCTGAAATCTTACCAAAAACAGAACGGTCTTGGTAAACGCCATCTTTCTTTGATAAATCGGCGATTACGGAATTGAAAATTTGTTTACGTTCTTTTTCGTAATCTACAATTAAAGAATCATACAGTTTATTGTTAGACATTGATGCATTAACCGTTGATAGGAACTGGAATTTATCATCATTCCCTCCTTTCGATTTTAATGGTGCTGTTTCCAGTTTTTTACTTGCAAAAAGAGGATTGGGATGAGCATCGGGAAAGTTATTCATAAATATGGATATAAATGACATTTTCCTGGTGTTCAATGAGTCAATACTTATTTTATTCAATAAATCATTCACAAATATCGAAGAGTTTTTGTCCGTACTTGAATTAGTTTTTACCAATCCTACAACCTTTCTTTTCCCCTTTTGTTTTTCGAAAAATAAAATATTGTTTACCGTATCAGACTTTACAGTTTTAGTATTGTTTGAAGTAACATTCGATGATGAGACATTTTGGTAAAAAAAGTACATCTCAACGCCTTTTTCTTTTGCATCTGCGACTAAAAAGAGATCTTTTGATGATAATTTATTACGCTTTAATAATTGTTTAAATTCCCTTTCTTTATCCAAAGAAACTTCCCTGAATTGAATATTTTTATCAAAATCAATTCCAACTTTCAAGGAATCATTATAAAAATAATTTCTGTTAAAATAATTGTTCTCAGCTACTTTACTTTTATTTGAGCTACAAGAAATGAATAGGAACAACAGTAATAAATTAAAATATTTAGTCATGAATTCAGAGGTTTTTTTTAGTTGTATAAAATAAATGCTATAGTGGGATACAATTCCTGCTAAAGTAAGCAAATACTTCAAAAAAACGTATATTTTTACGTTGCGAACGTGAAAATATACGTTGCTAGCGTAAAAAGAGACGTCAAGAACGTGAATTACCACGTAGCTACACGTATAAATTGACGTCAGCAACGTAGAAATACACGTCAGGGACGTATAAATACACGTTCAGCCCACTGTTTACGGCAGTGTGTAAAAAAAAGAAATCGCTTTTTTCAAAGCGATTTCCAGTATAATAAGCACTATTAAACTTTATGGAGTTGCAGTTGCTTCGTCTGCTCCCGCAAAAAACTGTTTCAACTCATCATACTTATTTTCGAATCCGGCAGCTCCTGCTCCATCATCCTCGGCTTTGTATTTGGTATATTTATAATCTTTTCTAGCATCGCCATATAAAGTATAATCGACCAGAATGCGGGGGTCATTACACAATTCTGTAATTTCTCCCAACAAATCAAGTACCAGCATGTAATTTTTTCGGGTAGTGGAGTTTTTTATAAAATTTGCCCAATTGACATCTGGATTCGACAAGCCAGGCATGTTGTCGCGGTATTCCCTCACTTTATTGATTATGAGTTTGTTTTTTTCGTTTATTGAGCCAAATCGGGTTCGATCTTCGGGTTCCATATTAATAAACTTTGGTGCCAGAATAGCTTTAACAGCATTGATACTGGTACGGATAGTTGCTGCTTCAGCATCACTAAGGTCGGGTAACACAATAGGAATTTGTGACATAATAATTTTATTTGGTTAATTAATAACTGCTAATCAATAGATTAGCAAGCTAAAAGTAATACAATTAAACTTATGTTTAGTAATACTTTTACCATTGATTAAAAAAAATTGTCAACTTTTCCTATTTTACGGTTTTATAATCAAAACCGAAGGCACACCGCTTAACCAAGTGCTGCGGGAATCCAATAAGTCTTTCCAGCTGTCCAAACTTACAATCATTAAATCCTGTTTCTGCAAAAATTCATCGTAAAGAATAGATTCGTTATTTAGAATTACATTGCTTGGGAATTTTTGTTTTAAAGAACCTATAGCACTTTCAATAACAAAATTAGATTCCATGTGCCCTTTCATATCCAAAAAGGTAACCGAAGTATTATTGTTATAAATTAATTTTTGGGCATAATCAATCAAAAAGGAATCCTCAGAGCAATAAATGGGAACAAAAACCTGATTTACTTCTTTTAACTCTTTGTCAATCAAAACTCCCAATGGCATTTTAACTTTTAGAACAATCTGTCTGGTCCTTTCATCAAATGGAGAATTATCAAACAAACCTTCTTTTCCTGTAAATTTATCCAGCAGTCTTTCGGGATTAATTATTCGGGAAGTAAAACCAATTACTTTGCCCAATAATGTTCCCTCAAAAATAGATTTGCCTAAGCCAACCAGCAATAAATCATAATCTCCCTGATTTGCAATATCAATTATTTCTGATTCAACATCCAGAGTTGCCTTGAACATCGTTGTAATTTCCTGTTTCAATATTACAGCCTCTTTCACAATCGGACTAAAACTGCTTTTCTCTTTATCTTCCATATTAAAGGAATGCATTTCATCACTCAAAGACAAATGCAGTGCAGTAATACTAGTAGATTCATTTTGTTTTTTAACCAAACTGTGGGCTAAGCGCAGCAAAGATTTCCCTTTTTCATTATTACCGAAAGAAATCAAAACCCTATACTTGCTTTGATCAATTTCCTCTTCATGGTCGGAAATATCGGTAGTTTTAAAAATATAATTAATTAAATCCAAAGCCGGTCCTGTCATAAAAGTAGTAACCAATGCCATGATTACCATCATTGTAAAAACTTCGGAAGTAAGTACACCAAGGGCCAGTCCAATATTTAAAACAATCAATTCCATCAAACCTCTGGTATTCATCAAGGCTCCGATGATGAGGCTGTTTCTCCAGCTTTGCCCAACGAATTTGGCGGCCAAAGCACTTCCAAAAAACTTACCCACTACAGCTACAAGAATAATAAAACCGGTAACTTTCCATAAGTACGGCTCGTTTATCAAACCAATTTCGGTACGCAGTCCTGTGAACACAAAGAACAAAGGCAACAGCAGTATTACAGATACATCTTCAACTTTACCAATAAATACAGTTCGGAATTTAGGAACATCAGGCATAATGGCTCCCATCATAAAAGCACCAAATAACGCATGAATACCAATTAATTCAGTAGCATAAGATGATATAATTAACAAAAGAAAAAAGATAGCAACAACAGGTTTACTCAAGCTATCCTTAGAACCGTACAAATCCCCAATTCTTTTTAAGAAAGGTTTTATTAGATATATCATTGCCAGCACATAAATCGCAGCCAATGAAATAATATACATCGAACTTTCAAAAGTTCCTGCTTTTACAATAGCGATTACAACAGCCAATAAACACCAGGCCGTAATATCATCGGCGGCGGCACAGGTAATGGCAATAGCTCCCAATTTGGTTTTATGCATTCCTCTTTCCTGAACAATCCTTGCCAAAACGGGAAAGGCGGTAATACTCATTGCAATCCCCATAAACAGACTGAAAGAAAGAAACTTAACTCCTATGGGAGCAAAACGATCGTAAACAAAATAGGCCAGTCCAATTCCTAACGCAAACGGTATAACGATACTCGCATGACTAATAACAACTGCTTCTTTTGCTCTATTTCTCAATACTTTGATATCGAGTTCCATCCCAATTACAAACATAAAAAGTATCAGTCCAATCTGACTCAGAAACTTTAAGTTTTCTAATGAATTAGCAGGGAAAAGTGCATGAAAAAAATCAGGAAAATACAAACCCAATAAGGAAGGACCAAGTGCAATTCCAGCAATAATTTCACCAATTACTGATGGCTGTCCAATTTTTTTGAAAAACCATCCAAAAAGACGAGCCACAAGGATAATCATTATAATTTGTGCCAATAAAATTGCCAAAGGATCCTGCACATTATGAATCATTGAAGTCAGAAAATCGTTCCAGGAATCATTGCTTTCCAATGGCTGAACGATAGTCTCTTTGTTCTCCAAAAGTTTTCCTTTGTTAATAATCCAATATATTAATGCGGAAAAACCACCTGTAACCCCTAAATAAAACACTGTATTTTTGTATTTTTTCATAACCTAGTTATTCCAATATTTTCGTGTACCTTGAAAAAAATCAAATATATAGAAATTAACAGCTACAACGCTACTTTGGTATAAAATAAAAATAAAAAATTAACACTTAAATTAACAAAAAGAATTCCTTAAAACACAAGGGTAACAGCGGTTTTGTCTACCTTTGCCGAATTTAAAAAACAGACATGATCAAGTGGTTTAGTTTAGGATTTTGGGAATTAATTGCCCGAGTGGTACTTCGAAATAGAATTTTAATGTTATCGATTATTGTAGCGATAACTGTTTTTTTGGCAATGCAGTGGAAAAACATCCATTTTACGCATACAGAAGCCAATATGCTTCCCGATGACAATATCGTTAATATTGAATACAATGCTTTTTTAGAAAAGTTTGGCGAAGAAGGGAATTTGATTATCATTGGCGTAAAAGACAAAACATTTTTTACTCCAAAAGCTTACACAGCCTGGACTAAATTGATGAACAGCCTGAAAGAAGACAAAGCGGTTGATTTAATTATTTCCATAAACGATTTAAAGAAATTACAAAAAAACGAAGCGCTGCAAAAATTCGAATTGGTACCTTTTGCAGACCCCAGCAAAATTGCAGACAAAGGATATCTTGAAAAATTAAAAAAGGAACTCTTTAATGATCTGCCTTTTTATGAAGGATTGCTTTTCAACAAAAGATCAGGAACAATCCGTTCTGCGGTTTATCTGGACAAGAAAATCGTAAACTCTTCAATCCGCCGTGATTTTGTTGTAAACAAATTAGTTCCTGCGGTCGAAGCATTCGAAAAAGAAACCAGCATTGATCTGCGTGTTTCCGGAATGCCTTACATACGAACACTAAATGCACAGACTATTATTAGTGAAATAAGTCTTTTCATCGGAGCATCATTATTGGTAACTTCATTGCTTTTCTTTTTCTTTTTCAGAAGTTTTAGAGCTACGTTAATTTCGATAATTATCGTGATTATTGGCGTAATGTGGTCTTTTGGTTTCTTGGGATTATTCAATTATGAAATCACTGTTTTAACAGCTTTAGTTCCTTCTTTAATAATTGTAATTGGAATTCCGAATTGTATTTTCCTGACCAATAAATACCATCAGGAATACAAAGTCCACCGAAATAAAGCCAAAGCCCTGCAGCGTGTTACGACCAAAATAGGAATGGCAACTCTTATGACCAATTTAACAACGGCTATTGGTTTTTTTACTTTTATCACCTCAAATAACAAACTGCTAATTGAATTTGGAAACGTGACTTCCATTAACATTATGGCATTATTCTTTTTATGCATTATTGTGATTCCAATTTTTCACAGTTACATACCTGCACCAAAAGACCGTCATATTGAACACCTTGACAGAGGTTATGTAAAATCATTTATGGACTGGATTTTGCGAAATGTAAAAGAGAGCCGATTTTCTATTTACGTCGTTGCTGTTTCATTACTTGTAATCAGTATTATAGGAATTTACAAAATGCGTATTTCCGGCAGTTTAATTGAAGACATGCCTAAAAAAGCTCCTTTCTTCCAAGACATTCTTTTCTTCGAAAAAGAATTTGACGGAGTGATGCCATTGGAAATCATGATTGACACCAAACACAAAAAAGGAGTGATGAAACTTTCTACGCTCAAGCGAATGGAAGAACTGGAAACAGCAATTGATGAAATCCCAGAATTATCAAAACCCATTTCAATTGTCAATTTGGTAAAATATTCCAAACAGGCTTATTATAATGGAAGTCCAGAATATTACGAACTGCCAACTTCACAGGAGCAGGCTTTCATTTTATCGTATGCTAAAAATGCTACCAAAAACGCCAAAGGTGATATCATGAAAAGCTATGTGGATTCAACAGGACAATTTGCCCGAATTACTACTTTTATGCGGGATGACAACGGAGGCGCAATACCAAAAATTGAAGCCGAAATCCGCAAAGAAGCCGATAAAATTTTCCCTCCAGACCGATACAACGTAACGATTACAGGAAAAGCACTTGTTTTCCAAAAAGGAACAGGTTACCTGCTTGATAATCTGCTTTCGTCATTGGTTTTTGCTTTTTTCCTAACGGCACTTTTAATCGGGTTTATGTTCCGTTCGTTTAAAATGATTTTGGTTTCGATTATTCCAAATTTACTGCCGTTGTTGTTAACCGCTGGAATTATGGGCTTTTTTGATATCCCGCTGAAACCTTCAACGATATTGGTTTTCGGAATTGCATTTGGACTTTCGGTAGATGATACCGTCCGATTCCTAGCACAATATCGAGAGGAATTAAAGAAAAACGACTGGAAAATCCGCAAATCCGTATATGCAACTTTTAACGATGCCGGACTGAGCATGTTCTATACTTCTATTGTACTGTTCTTTGGATTTTCGGTATTTATGCTTTCTAGTTTTGGCGGCACCATTGCACTTGGCGGATTGGTTTCGTTGACTTTATTATTCGGAATGCTGTCAAATTTAATGTTATTACCAGCTTTAGTTTTAACCCTGAACAAAACATTGGCAAACGAACAGGAATTTATCGAACCGAAACTTGAAATCCTAGAATTCACTGATGAAGAGATTGATGATTTTGAGAAGAAATAATAGATTTTATAAGCAGTTTTCGCTAAACTTTACAATCTTTTCTAATAACAAATCCAGCCGAAAGCTGGATTTTTGTTTTATATTTGATTTTATGTACTTTCATTTATCATAAACAATTATATGTCATTTTTACAGAAAACAAAGTTTATCATTCCTCAAAAAATTAAGATTCATTATTTATTCTGGCTTGTTTCGATGATAATTTTATTAATCGGCTTATACGACATGGACGGAACCTTTGACATAAATGTTCATGACACTTACTACATAATTCCACATATTTATGGCGCAGTAATTCTATGTATTATATATTTAATTTATGGATTTGGTTATTGGCTGGTGCAGGAGAAATTAAAAAAAAGACTTGTAAAAATACTAACTATAATACATTCAGTAATTTTAATAGGCAGTTTTCTAGCCTATTGGATTGTGATTTATTACACCGAATTATTTGCAACGAACAATTTTCCATTATTTGATAATTATCAAACTATTAATATCACATTGGTAACTTGTTCTATTTTGTCTTTGATTGCTTTGCCAATTTACATAACAAATTTAGCCATAGGTATTTTTAGAAAGCCCGTCTGACTCAAATCTTCTTCAAAAACGAAAATTCCACTACTGCCTAGCCCCGATTACAGTGAAAATCCTTTTTATTTTTTCTTTAAAAATAAAAAGATTGCAACGAAAAGCGGGAAACAGCTCCTCATATTACGCCATTACGTAAGATGACAATTAAAACAAATCGATTATATTTGCAATAGAATTATAACATTGATTTTTTTAATTCAAAATTCAGAAATTTAAAATCTAAAATTAAAATGAGACACACAAAAGTTAAAGACTTATTAAACAGTACAACGACTTTACAGGAAATTAATGCTAAAGGCTGGGTTAGGACTTTTAGAAATAATCAGTTTATTGCCTTAAATGATGGTTCAACTATCAATAATATACAATGTGTTGTCGATTTTTCAACTACTCCTGATGAAACTTTAAAAAGAATTACAACTGGCGCTGCGGTTTCGGTTACAGGAACTTTGGTGGAAAGCAAAGGTGCTGGACAAAAATATGAGATTCAGGTTAACAAACTGGAAATACTGGGAGACTCAGATCCAGAGAAATTCCCAATGCAACCTAAAAAACATTCGTTGGAATTCCTTCGTGAAAATGCGCATTTAAGAGTTCGAACAAATGCTTTTGGAGCGATTATGCGTGTGCGTTCGGTTTTATCGTATGCGGTTCACAGCTATTTTCAGCAAAAAGGATTTGTATATGTAAATACCCCAATCATCACAGGTGCTGATGCAGAAGGTGCTGGTGAAATGTTCCAAGTGACTTCGCTACCATTGGACAATCTGCCTAAAAACGAAGAAGGCGCTATTGATTATAAAAAAGATTTCTTTGGGAAACATACTAATTTAACGGTTTCGGGACAATTAGAAGGAGAAACTTTTGCGATGGCTTTGGGTCAGATTTACACTTTTGGACCAACATTTAGAGCGGAGAATTCGAATACTTCCCGTCATTTGGCTGAATTTTGGATGATTGAGCCGGAAGTGGCTTTCAATAATTTGGATGACAATATGGACTTGGCAGAAGATTTTATCCAATATGTAATCAAATACACCATTGAGAAATGTGCCGATGATCTAAAATTCTTGGAAGGAAGACTTCTCGAAGAAGAAAAATCAAAACCACAGGCAGAAAGAAGCGAAATGGCTTTGTTGGAAAAACTAAACTTTGTTTTGGAAAACAATTTCAAACGCGTTTCTTATACCGAAGCGATTGATATTTTGAGAGATTCGACTCCAAACAAAAAGAAAAAATTTCAATACATCATTAACGAATGGGGAGCTGATTTACAGTCGGAACACGAACGCTATTTAGTAGAAAAACACTTTAAATGTCCTGTAATCTTATTTGATTATCCTGCCAATATCAAAGCTTTCTACATGCGTTTGAACGAAGATGGAAAAACAGTTCGTGCGATGGATATTCTTTTCCCTGGAATTGGAGAAATCGTAGGAGGTTCGCAAAGAGAGGAACGTTTTGATGTTTTGGTTGAAAAAATGAAAGCCTTAGGAATCGACGAAGAAGAATTATGGTGGTACTTAGATACCCGAAGATTTGGTTCGGCTGTTCACTCCGGTTTTGGACTTGGATTTGAAAGGCTGGTGCTTTTTGTAACTGGAATGACAAACATACGTGACGTAATTGCGTTCCCAAGGACGCCGGGAAATGCTGAATTTTAGAAAAGTTTAATTTCGTTTAAATTGTTTAAAGTTGTTTAAACACTAGAACTTTAAACAATTAAACTCTTAAACCTTTAAACAATAAAATAAATGCTAAAGCAATTTTTAAATTTAAAAATATCACAGAAATTATCTCCGCAACAAATCCAGTTGATGAAGTTAATTCAATTGCCTACGCAAGCATTTGAACAGCGATTGTTGGAAGAGATGAATGAAAATCCAGCTTTGGAATCTGGAAAAGAAGAGGATGATTACGAAAAAGACGAGTTCGACACTGAAGAATATGACGACTATGAAGATTCAGAATCTGACAGAATAGATGCTGAAGACATTAACATCGATGAGTATTTAAACAGCGATGACACACCCGATTATAAAACTCAAGCCAATAATTACAGCGATGATGATGAGACCAAAGAAACTCCATTTGCCGCCGCAATAAGTTTTCACCAAGACCTCATCAATCAGTTAAATACTTTCATCTTGAATGATGAACAGCGTGATATTGCCGAGTTTTTGGTAGGAAGCATAGATGATACAGGATATATCCGAAGAAGCACTGCTGATTTAGTAGATGACATGGCATTTACGCAAGGACTTTACACTACTGAAAAGCAAGTGGAAAACATCCTGAATATCATTCACGAACTGGAACCAACTGGTGTTGGAGCTCGTGATTTACAGGAATGTTTACTACTGCAGCTCAAACACAAAACTCCAACAGAATCTGTTGACTTGGCAACTACCATAATCGATCAGCATTTTGATGCTTTTGTGAGAAAGCATTATGATAAACTGATTCAAAAATTTGGCATTTCTAACGAACAGCTTAAAAATGCGATCCACGAGATTGAGAGACTTAATCCAAAACCTGGAGGATCATTTTCCGGAAATAATAAAATCACCGAAAATATAGTACCCGATTTCGCAATTCGTATTGTTGATGGCGAACTAGAATTAACCTTAAATGGCCGAAACGCGCCATCATTGCATATTTCCAAAGATTATCAGGAAATGATGCAAACCTATAAAGAGTCAAAAGACAAATCAAGTTCTCAAAAAGATGCCGTACAATTTATTAAACAAAAACTAGACTCGGCAAAATGGTTTATAGACGCTATAAAACAGCGTCAGGACACTTTGTTTGTAACGATGAATGCGATTATGCATTATCAAAAAGACTATTTATTGGATGGCGACGAAACCCGTTTAAAACCAATGATTTTAAAAGATATTGCAGATATGATCGGACTGGATATATCTACTGTTTCAAGGGTTGCGAACAGTAAATATGTTGAAACTCCCTATGGCACAAAGCTGATAAAAGAATTCTTCTCCGAAGCCATGAAAAATGATCAGGGTGAAGATGTTTCTACACTGGAAATCAAAAGAATTTTGCAGAATACTATCGAAGAAGAAGACAAAAAAAATCCGCTTCCTGATGATCTTTTAGCCGAAATACTCAAAGAAAAAGGATATCCAATTGCCCGAAGAACCATAGCAAAATACCGTGAACAGCTGGAAATTCCAGTAGCTAGGATGAGAAAAAAATTATAATTCTGCCTCTCTAAAAACTAATTTCTCCAAATCTGCTTTTAAAAATTGAAAAAGATACTCCCCATATTTTCCTATTTATTTCATCCGCTTTTCACTTCTGTACAAGCCTGTATCTTCTATTTTTTATTTCACAGCTCTGATTTTACTATTAGGCAGATGGAACCATTTTTTTTGCAGATTTCAATTGTGACCATTATGATTCCGATGGCATTATACTACCTGCTCCGTTTTACGGGTAAAGTAGACAACATAATGATTACCGACTTGGAACAGCGCAAAATACCGCTGGTCTTTCAAAGCTTTTTAATCATCTTATTGCTTCGAAAAAGTATCCCGTTAGAACATTACCCAGAATTGCATTTTTTTTTCATAGGAGCATTATTTAGCACCTTATTTGCTCTTGGTCTACTTTATGCCAAATTCAAAGCCAGTCTGCACATGCTTGCCATTTCGGCCTTAACCGTTTTTGCTTTTGGACTGAATATTCATTTACAGACAGGAAACGTATTTATTGTTCCTTTTTTATTGCTGATGAACGGATTTGTAGCTTCTTCGCGTTTGGTAATGCAGGCACATACACCAAACGAAATAATTATCGGAGTACTGTTGGGTAGTATTCCTCAAATACTATTTCTTTTTCTGTGGCTATAAAATATAAAAAACCACACCAAGACTCAAAGTATTCATAGTAACAGGCACTGAATCGATTTGGGCGGTGGATTTAAAAAAAGAATTTAATCCATAATACACCTGAAGATTAAAGGCGCTGTATCCCATTGAAAGATATACTCCATAAAGCAGTTCTTCAAAATCTTTATTGTTTTTTATAACAATCTTTTGAGTGCCATAATCAAAAACTGATTTATCCGACAATAGATAACTGAATTTGAAACCGCCATATATTCGGAAGAATTGAAAAGTTTCGGGAGTTGAGTTTCGCCATCTAAACTCAATTGGCACTTCAACCCGAAATTGCTCAAATCTGTTTTTATCATAATTGGATTGTATAATGCTATAATTTGGACTGTCATTTGTTCCTAAAATAGACATATTCTGGATATAATTATTAAATGAGAAACCAATTCCTGGCGCAATAGCAAACGTCCGGCTCTTATTAAGCGGAAAATCCCTAAGAAATCCTGCACTAAAACCAAAAGATATTTTTCCTTGTGACAAACCTTCTGGCTTTTTTACAATTGAATTGTAATTGAGCCCCGCATAAAACTGATCTTCTCTGTAAAGACTATCAATTTTAACATTCAATGAATCTATTGAGAATTCATTCTCCTGAGAAAACCCTTTAAAAATTGATAAAAAAAGAAAACAGCCAAGGAATAATCGCATCATTAGTTCTGAGAATTTATTAGGTAGCCAAGAATTTAAAGTTCAAAAGGCATTGCTTATGCTTAACTGTTACAAATATCATAAAAAAAATACTCAACCCATTTAAGATTGAACGTTTTTCTTTTGCAGAGAAGCACTGTACGAAATAGTCTGCTTAGAGTTATTTCATGTAACATCGCTGAGGACATTTTAAATTCATTCCGCTAAACGTTCTAACTATGTTTATAATTGTATAACTTAACAGTACTTTTTGCGAATAAAAATACACAGCAATCCTAAAAAAGCGAAATTCCCTAAAACCATAGTTCCTTATTTAACGTAATTAGTATAAAGAATGAAAAACTTAATTTACAAACATCATGAAACTAAAAACCAAGCAAATAGTTGTTTTTTTAATATCGATATTCCTCAGTAGTTGCAGTGCTGAAGAAATGGCAACAGAAGCTGGTATCTCACCCAAACCATCTATACCGCCCACACCAGCAATACCTACAACTCTTATTTCAAATTCAGTAAATTATTTAGCCTTGGGTGACAGCTACACAATAGGTCAAAGTGTTTGTGAAACTTGCAGATATCCAGAACAGCTCAAAACAAATTTGAAAACAATTTATCCTAAGTCAGATTTTTCATTAAAAGTAATTGCTACAACCGGCTGGACAACAACTAATTTAATTTCGGCCATTAAAACTCAAAATTTAGATTCAAATTACGATTTGGTAACGCTTTTAATTGGCGTTAATAATCAATATCAGCATATGGATTTTACAGTATACGAAAAAGAATTTCCTGAATTATTAAATAAGGCAATAGCACTTGCAAAAGGCAATAACAAAAATGTCATTGTGCTTTCAATCCCTGATTATGCTTATACTCCCTATGCTAAAAACTTTGACGAAATGGGAAGAACAAAAATTTCTACCGAAATTGACCAATATAATACTTTTGCCGAGAGCTTTTGTATTAGTAAAAACGTACAGTTTATTTCAATTACAGATATAACACGGCAAGGTCTTAACAATTCTAATCTAGTCGCTTCAGATGGCTTGCACCCCTCTGAAACTGCTTATAAATTATTTGTAAAAAGAATGCTTCCCACAGTAAAAATCGCGCTTCAGGATTAAACTTTCACATTTAATATAAATACAATTAGATAATATAAAACGACAAACCCTAGAAATCTTATGACTTCTAGGGTTTGTCGTTTTATTGCAGAGAGGAAGGGATTCGAACCCTCGATACAGTTACCCATATACTAGCTTTCCAGGCTAGCTCCTTCAACCACTCGGACACCTCTCTTTTTATTTAGGAGTGCAAAGAACACTAAAAAAAATGACTTTCGAAAATAAAAAATCAATATTATTGCATTTCTCCTCTCAATGAAGTTTCGAAAGCGTTTTTGAAGTCTTCTTGGTGTATATTTTGTCCTAATAAATACATTAATTTGGCAACGGCAGCTTCGGTAGTTATATCCTTTCCGGAAATGATTCCTAGTTTTTTCATTGTGGTACTTGTTTCATAATGCCCCATACTCACGCTTCCTATAGAACATTGCGTGACATTAACAATAAATAATCCTCTATTAACTGCATTTTGCAAAAGCGACAAAAACCAATCTTCGGTCGGGGCATTTCCTGCTCCGTAGGTTTCCAGTACAATTCCTTTTAAACTTTCAATATTTAAAATCGCTGACAGCACTGTCTCGCTGATTCCCGGAAACATTTTGATGATGGCTACATTGTTATCCAAATGCGTATGAACCTTCAACGGACCTTCTTCATTTATAGGCAAAAATAATTCAGAATTGACTTTTAAATGTACGCCCGATTCGACCAGAAATGGATAATTAGGTGAAATAAAAGCTCTGAAATGTTCGGCATTAATCTTAGTCGTTCTATTGCCACGATATAATTTGTATTCAAAATAAAGACAAACCTCTTTGATTAACGGTTTGCCGTTTTCCTGCAAAGAAGCAATCTGAATCGCCGTAATTAAATTCTCTTTGGCATCGGTTCTCAAATCCCCAATAGGCAATTGAGATCCTGTAAAAATGATAGGTTTCGAAAGATTTTCGAGCATAAAACTCAATGCCGAAGCCGAATACGACATCGTATCTGAGCCGTGAAGCACCACAAAACCATCGAAATCGGCGTAATGTTTTTCGATAGTTTGGGCAATTTCGCCCCAATGCTCAGGATTCATATTCGATGAATCTATCGGATTTTCGAAAGAAAAAGTATCTATCTCACAATCCAATAATTTTAATTCGGGAATATTATGAAGAAGCTTACTGAAATTGAAAGCTTTAAGAGCTCCAGTCTCCAAATCCTTGCTCATACCAATGGTTCCACCGGTATAAATCAAAAGAATCTTTGGATTAGAGTGCAAGTGCGTCAACATATTTTAATTTATTTACAACCGGATTCGCATACATATCCAAAAAACCTTGTTTAGCAACTGGATGCTCATGATTAATTCTCATCTCTAATCTTCTCTCAAATAATAATTTTTCGTTTTCAGTATATAAATGAGAGAATCGATTCGAGCAGTTCAAAATATCATAAGCAATAAAATTGGTCGTCCATAACTTATAATTAGACAAAATAGAATCATCAATTACTTGTGCCAATGCTTGTACCTGCTTGTTAGTAGTATCAACATTTTTAATAATGTTATCGATTTCAGCGTCAAGCACATCCCCTACATGAATGTGTATTCTTTTCTTTTGACCAATAATCCCGCTCAGCAAAGTTTTAAAATCTTCATTTTTCTCTTTCTTGTAAATCTCATTGTTTGCTTCGGCCAATAGCTGTGGCATTTTCAAAGCATCTGTTGGATCATACTCATAAGAAATAGAAACAGGTACAATTTTAATCTTCTTAAAATAGTCCATTATATTAGGCTCATCAGATCCCATTGCAATCATTTTTAAAACCCCAGGATTGGTTTCGTCATTCCCGTCTTTGGTTCTTCCTTCGCGCTGTGCAATCCAAACCGAACGGTTTTCATGTAATAAGAGCTGTGCCATATATTCAGAAAGCAGTTTAGAACTTACCAATAATTCTCTTGGAGACAATCCGCGCAGCACTAAAAAATTCCTGTTTAATTTCGCTAATATTTTTAAAAACGATTTTTTGACCAAATTATCACCAATGGCTGATGAAGTCATATCCAAACCGTAATCGAACAAAGAAGCATTTAGCAGAGTTGTATCCAAAACAATATCCCTGTGATTGGATATAAACAGATAAGATGTGTTTTTTTCCAGTTTCTCAAAGCCCGAAGTAGTTAATCCCTCTGAACTTTTCTCCAAAACTTGCTGCACTCCATGATAAATAAAGTTGCATTGAAAATCACGAATAGAGTGTGTTTTGCGAAGCTGTTCTTTCCAAATTTCATCATCCTGCCCAGGAAAACAAAAGTTCATTAAAGCTTTCATCATCGGATGATCAATAACTTTTATTATCCCTTCGTTTATTTCGGAATCATAAAAAGACCGAATCGCATCAAATTTATTCATTTTGGTTTTCAATTTAGTTGGACAAAAGAACAAAAAAAATATTAAAGTTACAGAAATTCTATATTAAATACCGAATATTTCAATCGAATTATTGGTTGTTACAGATGCAATCTCATTTGTGGAAACACCATATATTTGGGCTAATTTATCGGCAACGTTTACCAAATAGCTACTCTCATTACGTTTACCTCGATACGGAATCGGAGCCAAATAAGGAGAATCCGTTTCCAGAACAATATGTTTTAAATCTATTTTGTTTAAGAACTGATCTATTTTTCCGTTCTTAAAAGTCACTACTCCGCCAATTCCCAATTTCATATTATAGTATATCGCCTGTAAAGCCTGCTCGTAGGTTCCCGTAAAGCAATGAAAAATCCCAAATAATTCAGGAGATTTCTCTTCTTCCAGTATCTCAAATATTTCATCAAAAGCTTCTCGGCAATGAATCACTATTGGAAGTTTATACTGTTTGGCCAGCTGAATTTGTTTCCTGAAAGCATTTTGCTGTTCGACCAAATGAGTTTTATCCCAGTATAAATCAATACCTATTTCGCCAATAGCAATAAATTTTCTTTTGGCTAACTCATTTTCTACATGCTGCAATTCCTCCAGATAGTTATCTTTTACATAAGTAGGATGCAGACCCATCATCAAGAATACATTATTAAGATAATCCTGTTCCAAATCATACATACTTTGGGTGCAAGTCGAATCTATGGCAGGAACAAAAAAACGGGAAACACCATTATCTATGGCACGTTGCATCATTTCGCTTCTATCCATGTCAAAATCCTCTGAATATAAATGAGTGTGTGTATCGGTAAGTATTGCTTTTGTTTCCAAGTGTAAAATTTAATGCTGCAAAAATACTCGAAAAAACGGGGTTTTGCAAAAAAGGAATTACACAAAGGCTTTTTCGCTAAGATTCACAAAGAAAAAAAAGATTCGCAAAGACTTTAATATCTCTGCGAATCTTTTAAAATAATCTCTGTGAATCTTCGTGTATTCCTCTGCGAATCTTTGCGAAACAACTATTCAGAAACCTTAATCCAGCTCTTCAAGTAAAGCATCAACCTGATCATTGTCTTCGTAATCTTCAGGAATGGTCAACAGCAGTTCCTTACAGGATTTATAGTCTTTTTGTTTTAATTTAATCAAAGCCAAACTCCAGATTGCCTTGTTTTTATAAATCGAATTACCCGATTGCAATGCTGTAAAAACCGATTCAGCTTCTGGCAATCTATTATCTTCCAGCAAAGAAAGTCCGTAAAAATATTGAATTTCAGCACTTTGATCCGTTTTCAAAATAGTCTCAAAAAGCGGAATTGCTGTTTTATACTGCTTAGCATTAAAAGCATCCTGTGCCAGTTTTAAATTGTCATTCGCTTCCCCGCGCTCCGTAAAAAAAGCAGTTTCCGCATGATTGTAATCCTCAAACGCTGGATCCGAATTCTGATTCAGAAAAAACAATCCAAACAAAACCGCCACTGAAGCCGCCACTGCATAATGCCAAGGCTTAAAAGCAATCACTTTATGTTTCTCCTTTTTAAAGTGATCTTTAGAAACCGCTTTCAAATTCTGCTTGAACGCTTTTAGTTCATTGGCTTGTCCAAATTTATTTTCCAAATGAAGATGAAGTTCTTTATAGGTTTCAAAGCCCATAGCCAAATCAGGCTGATCTTTCAGTTGCTGCTCAAAAGCCAATTTATCGGCAACCTTCATCTCGCCCTGAATATATTCGTCAAATTCCAAAAAGTGATCTTCGTTCATGGCTAGGTATTTTTTATAGATTTAAAGCGATTGGTTTCTTGAATCCACTGCGTCAATTGACCAATGCAAAGCGATTTTTTCTTACGGACATAACCATAAGTTACTGCCAGTTTTTCGGCCACCTGTTCCATCGATGGAAGCGTAAAACTCAACTGTAGCAATTCCTGGCATTTCTCACCAAGTTTTTGAAACATCAAATCGTACAATTGCTGTTTCTCGTCAAAATATTCGGTCTGCAAAACCATTTCGTCAGCAGATTCATGTATAGATGTCAGCTCTTCCTTAATTGTTACCCCTTTATTTGAATGTTTTTTCAGCTCATTGAGCCACTTTCGCTTACACAGCAAAAAAAAGTACGCATCAAATGGACAAGTCAATTGCAGCTGTCCAGCTTTCGCCTGATTAAAGAGTAAAATCATCACTTCCTGAATCACATCCTCCGCCTTATCGGCATCACCCGAATTGTTCCTTATATAATTGACCACCTTCGGCACAAACTTTTTATAAATAGCATGAATAATCGCCGAATCATTATTCGCCAATCCTTCAATATACATTTGGTCGGGATGAACAGTCGTTGAAGCCATAAAAAAACTTTTTACCGAAAATACTAAAAAAAGAAAGAAAACCAATCCACAACACTTTTTATAAATAGCAATAACTCTTTGGGCGTTACCCCATTATAAAAAGAGGCCAACCCAGCTTTACGAGTATTCGACCTCTTTCCATAATGCGGTCGGGCTATCCGTGCTGCTTCGGCAGCTTACTTCTATCCCTTACGCGGTTCACGTAGAACCACATATTTAGTATCAAAAAGAAAAAAAATCAAAACAGGGGTAACAATTCTAAAACCAAATGGATATAATCATATAAATCGATAATTAGAACTTTTAAAAACTTTTAGATTATGGAAAACATTAAAAAAATAGGAATCAGTTTCCTCAGCAAACTTTGGGCATTAATTACCCGATGATAAAAAAAATCAAAACAAGGGTAACAATATCAAACCTTAATTGATATACAACAAAAGAAACTATAATTAACAACCAGAATCAAAAACAAACTCTTGAAGATTTCAAGACTGATTCACAAAAAATTAGAAATCATGAACAGAAATTTAAAATCAATCGCATTTTTATTTTTAGCAGCAATGGCAATGGTGAGCTGTACAAACGATGACACTCCAGATACTGACATCCCAAACATTCCAGCAACAGCAACCGAGTTTAAAGCAATCCGAGCTGAAGCGCTAACAAAACTAAAACAAACCTTCACTATTACCGAAGCCTCTGGAACTGTCACGCTAACTTCTGCAAAAGGGGTCAAAATCATGATCAACAGAGATAATCTCAGAAAAAATGGGGTTGCAGTAACTGGAGCTATCAACATTGAGTATGTAGAATTGTTTGACAAAGGACACATGCTTGTTGCCAACAAACCAACCATGGGATTAACAACAGACGGAAAGAAAAATTTATTAATCTCTGGCGGAGAGTTTTACATAAAAGCTACACAAGACGGGGACGCTCTAGAAACAGTGGGCAATATGAACCTACTTGTCCCAGCAAAATTAACCGGAGGTCTGGAAACAGGAATGCTTCTTTGGATAGGCAATTTGGAAGATCCAGAAAATTTAGTTTGGAGAAATGTAGCCGATCCTGGAACAGCAGGAGGAAAAGGCGGTGTTCAAGGAGAAGGGAATAATTATTATGTTTCTTTTGGAAACTTTGGATGGACAAACGTAGATAAATTCTATAGTGACCCAAGACCAAAAACAACCATTCTTGCTGATGCTCCCGAAGGTTATGACAATACCAACAGTGCTATATATTTATCCTATGACGGCGAAGGTCAAAACGCCCTAGCTAAATTAGACACTTACACGACAGCAGGTTTATTCAGCGAACATTACGGTCAAATTCCGATCGGACTGGCTTGTCACGTAATTTTTGCCACCGAAGACAATGGACAATGGAGGTATGCTATCAAAGCCGTTACTACAACTGCAAATGCTGTTTACACCTTCACATTAGCAGAAACAACTGTAGGTACCGAAGCGCAATTAATAGCTGCAATCAATGCAATTCAATAAGTTACAAATTCAATTAATAAGAAAAAGTGGTGATTTGCTCACCGCTTTTTTTTACATTTAAAAATTATTTGAATTTTAAAAATCCCGAAAAACTATATTGACCGACCAAAACAAACAAATATGAAGAAATCGCTATTCGTTTTTTTTCTAATTACAGCTTTCCAGCTCTATGCACAGACAAAAGTAAAAGACACCATTACCCGAAGAGCCAATATTGGATACGATCAAAAAGGAAATTTAGTTAGTTTCAAACCCGAAACGCCTCCATTAATTCCTATTGCTGGCGCGCCAAAACCCAGTTATTCATACTTATGGGAGTTGGGCGACGGTCATTACAGCAAAGAAGCCGAACCGAAACACGTCTATAAAAACAAAGGAACCTATACCGCCAGACTTACCGTAACCAATAATTATGACAACGGAAAACCTCCCGCTACACGTCCTAAAAAGGTTGTAGTCAATGATATTGAAGACACCAATTACAAAGATATTGCTTCTATTGCTGATCAAAACGGACTGTCTATTCAAAAAAATTGCGACCCTATTCCAGAACAGGAAATGCAGGTGATTGTGAGTTATCAAAATTTAGAAAACTATGTAACCAACGGAAAACTCTATCTTTTTTACAACGAAAAAGAATTCAAAAACAACAATTTCAATCTAGAGGAAGCAAGGTCTTATGCAGGAGAAAGAGCTGTAGAAGAAAACAATATCGTTTCAGCAGATGATATTGACAATTCCAATCGCTATGTTGCATCAAATGAAACTTTGGCTTTCGCCAAAAAATATAGAGAAGCCACCAACGAAACCGACTTAGATTCTACTTTATTAAAAGCAAAAAACAGCTATAAAAATGTTTCTGTTTTAGAAATAGACAATCACAACCCAGGAGAAACCCGAAATGTTTTTTACACTTTTAAAACCACTCCCGAAATGATCAAAGACACGAGTGCCACCATAACCATGCGGTCTATTTATGTCCCTAACCGAAGTTTTAAAAACCATAAAATTAAAAATCTCGAAATGGAAATTGTTACTTCCCATGATCCTAACAAAATGGGATCGAACGGAAGTTTTATGAATTATAGATTTGTACGCTATAAAAGAGTCAAATTTAAAACCCGTTTTCAAAACAATGGCGAAGGACCAGCAAGAAAAATTCAGCTCGAAACTGACATTCCAGATATGTTTGACAAAAAAACTTTAAAAATTGAAGGCATGTATCCTGAATGCCCTATTTGTCCCAAAAGCGAAACTCCAACCGTAAGCTGTCTGGATACTATTGTGAGAAATACACAGATATTTTTTGTTTTCAGAAATATTTACCTACCGGGCAGTAACCAAAAAAATGTAAAAGAAATTGACAGTACCAAAGGCTTTGTCAAATACTCCATGAAATTCAATGAAGATTTTCATAAGATAAAAACCAAAAGCAGAACCGCAATTATCTTTGATAAAAATGAACCCATCATAACCAATTATGCCACTACCCGATTTACTCCCGGAATATCCATTGGAGCCAAAGCAGGTTACAACATATATCCAAATTTAGAAAATTCCAAAAGTTATTTTGTGGGAGCTACAATCTCTCCGTTTAAATCGTATCGCTATTACATGCAGGCCGAATTTCTAAACAGTGTAACTTCCTATGACGGAGTAACTACTTTCACTGAAAAATTAAATCAGGATTCTGGAGCTTTACAATTAAACCAAATCACCACAGCTGTTGAGAACAAAAACATTAACTGGGAAATTCCGGTATTGTTCCGATATAATATTTCAACTTATTTTGGTGTTGGAGCGGGAGCTCAAATCAATATAAATGTTTCCGAAAAGCAGACTCAACACATAGAAACTAAGGTATATGAAGGAAATTCGGAAAAACTATTATTACGGACAGATTACTCAACCGTCACAACCACAAACTCATTTCCAGAATTAAAATCAGGGCTGTTATTTGATTTCACTGTAGGTTTTGCCCGAATCGGCCCCAGTTTTGGAGCGCGTTATGTACTTAACTTTGACAATAATTTTAATTATTGTCAGTTATATGCTATTTGGAAGTTCTAATGTTTTGGCACAAAGAAAAGCAAAGTTACATCTTCCATTTTTTTTTAAATTTTAAACAATTCTTTCGAATATCAGACGATAAAATGTTATGATAAAAAACAGTATATTACTTTATCTTTTTACAGCTCTGAGTCTCTATGGGCAAAAACAGCCACAAGAAGACATCACTTATGATGCTATAGATTATTTTGTCGCCAGTCCTTCATTGGAGGATATTAAAAACCTCAACACTGTTGAAACTCTTTTTTGGAAAAGTCAAGACAAAAAAACAAAAGAAGGACTGCTTTCTATTGTCGTTCTTAACTGCAATAAAGGGTATTTTGAAAATAAATTTGGAAAAACAAATCAAGCCATTGCCAGTTATGAAAAAGCATGGAAAACCTATCAGAACTATCAGCTTACGGATTATGATATAATTGAATACTGCCTGAAACCGCTTGGGAATTTATACACCATAATAGGAGATTATAATAGTGCCGAAAACACCATCAGACACTATTATTTTATCGCTAATGCGCAAAAAAACGAATCGCAGAAAATCGCTGCCATTCTTAATTTATCGAATGTGTATCAAAACTCAGGAAGAATTACTGAGGCAATAGATTTAATTGAAAAAACTATCCAAACCGAAAAATTAACAGCAACGCAAAAAGGGCTTTTGCTGAATAATTTAGGAGCAAATTATCTTTTGAGATCGACAAATGAAGATTCATATAATGCTGAAATGGCTTTTTTAAAAGCAATTCCATTATTAAAAAAAGACAAAACACAAGCGGAATCTTTATTTAACACTTATATTAATCTGTATCGGATTAAAATTAACGTCCAAAAAGATGAAGCTTTAAGCTATTTTACAGAAGCCAAAACTATTTTTAAAAACTTAGCAGACCTAGAACCCAGAAAAAAAGCACAATTTTATTTGGAAGAAACTGCACTATTGCTAAAACAGAATAATTTAACCGAAGCTCAAACAGTACTCGGAACAATTTTCAAAACATTAATATCCAGCTATTCCAAAGAAAAAAACATACTTCCCAAAGAAAAGTCTCTTTATGCCGAAACTGTTTTACTCGACGCTCTGGACTTACAAGCCGATTTATTTACAGCACAAAAAAAGCCTGAGAAAGCATTAAAAAGCTATGATCTTGCTTTTCGTATAGAGAAATTATTTCAAACGCTCATCGTGTATGAAAATTCTAAAATCATTACCCAAATTAAAAACCGAAAGCGCATCGAAAAATGCATCCTCATTTATCAATCATTATTTAAAAAAAATCCAAATTCAGCTTATATAGAAAGAGCTTTTCAATTAGTAGAACACAACAAATCGTGCGTTTTAAAAAATGAAATTTACCAAAACCGAACTGCTTCAAAAAAGGAAAAGCAAAAAATAGAAGAATTACGGTTTTGGAATAATGAGATCCTGAAAGAACAGCAAAAAGGTGATTTGGCAAATATCTCTAAAATAAACAAAGCCATCAAAAAACAGAACGAGACAATGCTATTGGTAAAAGAGTACCAGCCGGTCCGAACAAAACAAAATGAAACAATTATTAATGTCAATGCATTATATTTTAAATTAGAATCAGATGATGCCATTATGGTTGAGTATTTTTGGGGTTCAGAAACGGTGTATGTTTTCACTATACAAAACAAACAAATTTCCATGCAGTCTTTTTGTACGGGACAAATGTGCGGAGAGCCAATACCAAATTATATAGGCCTTTTTTATAACGCTGACAGCATCACAAACGACATTGACAACTATAAAAAAACTGCTCATTCAGCATATAAAAATCTATTATTGCCATCTAAATCAAGTTATAAAAACCTCATCATAATCCCTGATGGAATTTTAAATTTCCTGCCTTTTGAGGCTTTGATTACAAAGCCGTCAGCAACAGATAATTTTGAAAAAATGCATTATTTGCTCAATGATTTCAAAATTGCATACAACAATTCTGCCAGCTTTTATTTGACTGCAAAACCGTTTTGCGCAAAAGAGAAAACCGTTCTAGGCATCTTTCCTGTTTTTGAAAAAACAAATTACACACTGACTTATTCAAAAGAAGAACTGCAGTCTATCAGAAGCAGTTTTAAAGGACGCTTTTTTGAAAACAGTAATGCAACTTTTCAAAACTTCAAAAACAATGCTGCTAATTATTCTATATTGCATTTATCAACTCATGCAGACGCCGGCGACATTGAAACACCTGCCAGCATTAAGTTTTATGATCGGGAAATATTGTATTCCGAATTATATCATTTGAACATAAATCCAAATTTGGTTGTTTTGAGTGCCTGCGAAACCGGGATTGGAAAACTGTTCAAATCCGAAGGTGCCATGAGTATTGCAAGAGGTTTTCAATTTGCAGGAGCGCAAAATTTATTATTCTCTCTATGGAAAGTAAATGATTACACCACCTCTATATTTATGGGTGATTTCTATAAAAATATTAAAAAAAACAATTCGTATTTTGAGGCCAACCATCAGGCTAAACTTGATTTTTTGAATAACAAAAAGATCCCGAACGCAAAAAAATCACCTTACTATTGGGCATCATTTGTATATTATGGCGATATCGAAAACAAAGATAAAAACAATTATTTACTGCTGGGGATTGTCATTACAGCTATACTTTTGGGAGGTTTTGCATTATTCAAACTCATTAAAAGACGTATTCAAAAAGAAAAAACTATGTTTAAAAAGGAGATATAACGTTAAGAATACTATTTTTACTTCTTACACTAGCACTTAACATGAAAAACTTACACGAAAAACTGAAGAAGGCAGATTATAAAAAAGTTAAATTTAAAATAACCAAAACCCAGCATCTTCTGGTTAAGGCCAAGATTAATGGCGTTAAAGGGAATTTCATACTGGATACAGGCGCTTCCAATAGTTGTGTGGGATTTGAAAGTATCGAACATTTTATATTGGAAGCCAAAAATTCCAAAACCAAAGCTTCGGGAGCCGGAGCTACGGGAATGCTGACACAAATGTCTTCCAACAACAAACTGCAGTTAAACAAATGGAAAAACAGCAAACTAAATCTCGTTATCTTCGATTTATCGCACGTGAATGAAGCTTTAAGCCAGTACAAAGTAAAACCTGTTCACGGCATTATTGGAGCCGATGTTTTGATGAAAGGAAAAGGAATAATTGATTATTTTAATCATTGTTTGTATTTGAAGTAATTTCTTGTAAAAAACTAAATACATTTGTTTGATAAAATTCTTACTTATGAAAAAAAATTTACTCCTTTTTATTGTTTTTGTTTCAATAAACATATATTCACATAATAATTCAATTGTTCTTGATCCTTTGTCGACTAATTGCCTTATTACAGGTATCAGTTGTAATGGCAGCAAAGATGGTTCAATAATAATTTCTTCAACGGGAGGTCAAGCTCCGTATACTTATGCTATTAATGGAGGTGCATACCAATCTAATACTATTTTAAACTCTCTGTCACCTGGAATATATTTAATTTCTACAAAAGATGCTTTAGGAAATACAACTGAATTGGTTGTAAATTTAGCCGAACCCGCAATTTTAATAGCAACTACAGCAATAACAAAATCTATTGACTGTATAAACGGTGCTACAGTTACTGTTACAGCAACTGGAGGCTCTGGTCCATATTTCTATTCAAAAGACGGCGGAATTACATTTTTCGGCAGTAATACTTTAACAAATTTAAGTGCTGGAACTTATCCTATTTCTGTAAAAGATTCTAATGGTTGCACAACAAGTAATAATTTTATAAGAATAGTACCGCTAAATCCTTTAGTAGTAACTACATCAAAGGACGACATTAGATGCAAAGGAGATAATACAGGTTCGATTAGTGTAATTGCAACTGGAGGGCAAACGCCATATACTTATTCACTTGAAAATAATGTTGGAATCCCAATAACAAATAATCAATCATCAAATATTTTTTCAAACTTATCAGCTGGCACATATAATGTAACAATTAAGGATGCTTTCAATTGCGTTTTTCAAACGATGCCCATTTATATACTAGAACCCGCAACTCCGCTTTTAGCAATTGTTGAATCCAAAGATCAAATTATAACACTTAATGCATCAGGAGGAAGTGGAGAAATTAGATACGCTATTTCACCGAATTTGAATATATTCACAACAAACAATACATTTACAAATTTAACTTCTGGAATTTACGACGTAATTGTACAAGATCAAAACGGATGTTTCATATTGTTTTCAGAAAACAAGATCAATCCTTCAGCACCTCTTGTGGATGGTAAAAACTCTACAACATTTGATTTTACTTCTGGACAAACTTTAGCGGATATTAAAATTAATATTCCAAATATTAAATGGTACATAAAAGCAAGCGGATCAACGAACAAAACCAGTAAAATTGCCGAAACCGCTTTACCATTAACAACCGTTTTGGTCGACAACACTACCTATTATGCTTCACAAACGATAAACGGAATTGAAAGTAAAGAACGACTAGCCGTAACCACAAAATTAAGCACTTTAGGAACTCCCGATTTTGACATCACGAATCTCTCCTTCTATCCAAATCCAGTAAAAAACGTTTTGACAATTTCAAATACTTCAATTATTGATGAAGTTACCTTTATCTCCATCAAAGGAGAAACACTTCTGTCCAAAAAAATAAACGATCATCGTTCCGAAATTGATTTATCCAATTTCTCAAATGGTGTTTATTTTCTAAAAATAAAATCAGAAGGAGCTGAAAAGACAGTAAAACTAATAAAAGAGTAAACCGTATTTATATTTCAAAAAATGGGCTGTCTGAAAATTATCGGACAGCCCATTTTTACTTAAAGAAACAGTTAGGATTAATTACAACTTAACCGTTTTTGTATTGTCATTCAAATCAATTGAGAAAATTTCTTTTCCCTTAACTCCATAATTACCATTTGCATCCAGTATTATCTGATCATAAACACAAGGAAGTGTTTCGGTTTTTGTAAGCAAATTGTATGCGCCAATTTTTCCTTTTTGTTTTACGAGCAAAATATTATTGTTTTCTCCAACAATTTCCTCGTAGTTAGATTCCATTACCTGCTGTCCCATCATATCCAAAAGACCTGCTTTATTATTGTTTTGACACATCAAGTAACTAAATTTTGATTCATCATAATAAGAGCCGCTTTTATTCAAGAAAGTAACTGGAGAAATATTAGAATATGCAATTGCTGAGATTTGTTGTGCATTTTTGTCCAGCAAAACAAATTTCTTGTTCTTTTTGGCAATGAAGACAAAATTACTAGAATAGTTGTTGTTCTTGCTTACAACCTTGTCTATGGATTCATATTCGCAAGGAGCAATTAATTTTCCAAAAGAATCCAACATCCCAAACAGATTGTTCTTTTCTACAATAAATGTTTCATTTTCGATATTGATATTATCGTATTCACAAGTAACAATTTCCGTAGGAGTACCACTGTTTACTTGTATCAATCCGCATTTATTGTTTTTAGTAGTTTTCAGACTATTGGAATAACTGGTGTTAATCTGGTCATATTCAAATGGCAGAGAAACTTTTCCGTTGATTAAGACACAACCGTATTTTCCGTCTTTATTGACAGCCAAAAAAGAACCGTCATTATAGGGATAAGTTTTAATATCCTTGTATTCAATTGGTAAAACAATATTTTCATTTTCATCAATAATCCCCATTCTGTCGTTTAGCTTTACGATAAAATTTTTACTGCTGCTAACACTGTTTATTTGAGTGTACCATTTTTTGAATTTTGGCTTATTGTCGATTGTAACCAAATTAGAACCTTTTTCATTATCAACCTTAAAATAATTACTATTCTCAACTGTTTGTACGTATTGATATTCACAAGGAATCATAAATTTACCATTCAAAAGACTATACAACCCTCTCAAATTTGTTTTTTTATCCTGCAGAATAAAATAGTTCTCCACTCCAGAAACGGTACTGATTTCCCCCCATTTAAAAGGAATCAACACTTTATTGTCTCTGCTTAATACGCCATAATAGCCATTCTTTGTACGTGCCGAAAAGATATCGTTCCCAATATGATTCAAAGAGTAGTAAATCATTGGGATTTCCCAAATCTCTTTTTCAACATTATAAAGCCCATAATTATTCCCAATTCCTATTGGAAAAGAATTACCGTCGCTTACAGCTGGATATGTCTTTCTCTCGAATAATGCTGGTAAAAGAATCTGGTCTCTTTTTTTGATTCCAAACTTATAATTGCTGTTGTATTTATCATAAAACCAAATTGATTCGTCGTTTATTTTTTCAGTAACATAGCGGCCATAATTCCCATCAGAACGAAGCTCTCTTACTTGTGATACTTCTTCAACTGTTATTGGCGCTTCTTCTACCGCAAGCATTACATCTCCAACTGGCTGTGGATCGCCTTTTATCGTTTCGGTTTTAGGTTTGCTTTTTTGCTTTGGTTTTTTCTTTTGAGAAAAGCTGTTTTGGAAAAATAAAACCATTGCAGAAAGCAACAATACTTTAACTTGATTCTTCATATTTTGAGTAGATTTTTTGAAATGCAAGTATAAAAAAAAACTCCCTTAAAAAGAAAGTTTTATACTGCTAAAACATATATTATTCTATTTAGCTTCTTTGACGCTGGTCTCTCAATTAAACACAAAGAAATTATAGATTACTTTAATCAGTACTTGTATTTGAAACAGCATGTTTTCTCAATGAAAAATAAGCAACAATACCACTAATCATCATTAATAAACCACCAAGAATAAATGGCATTCCGGGAAATTCAAATGGTGCTCCTTTATGTGTAAAATAATAAAAAATACCAGACATTACTGGTGGCCCGACAATGGTTGCTGCACTCATTAAACTCGCAATTGTTCCTTGAATTTCGCCTTGTTCGGTTGGCAAAACATGATTCGTAATTATAGCTCGCAATGAAGGCCCAGCGATTCCAGCAAGACAATACGGAATCAAAAAGAGAAACATCATCCAACTTTCGGAAGCAAAAGCAAACAAAAACATTCCAATAGTATATAATGTCATTCCAACGTAAATACTTTTTTCATTCCCTAATTTTCGGCTGGTCCATCGTATCAAACCGCCTTGAACCAGGCTTACTAAAACGCCTACAACACCCAGTGAAATTCCGACCATTTTTTCATCCCAGCTAAATTTATACATCGTGAAATAACTCCAGTTGCTTTCGACCGCATGTGATCCAACATAAATCAAAAACAAAGCGATTAATAATCCATATAATGATGGGTATTTCTTTAAATTCAAGAAAGCTCCAATTGGATTAGCTCTTTTCAAATTCACTGGCCTTCTGTTTTCTTTTGATAATGATTCGGGCAAAATAAAATAACCGTACAAGAAATTAAGCATACATAAAACTGCTGCCGCATAAAACGGAATTCTGGATCCGTATTGTCCCAAAACACCTCCAATAACAGGACCAATTATAAATCCGAGTCCAAAAGCAACTCCTATCATTCCGAAGTTTTTGGCTCTATTTTCTGGCGTACTCACATCGGCTATATAAGCCGAAGCCGTTGAAATACTTGCTCCGGTTAAGCCTGCAATTATCCTCCCTATAAACAGCCAAGTAATCGTTGGGGCAAATGCCAGCAAAATATAGTCCAGTGAAAAAGCAAAAAGCGAAATTAGGATTATGGGTCTTCGACCAAATTTATCACTCAAATTACCAATTAGAGGCGCAAACATAAATTGGGTTATCGCATATGCAAATGTCAGCCAGCCACCGTATTTCGCCGCTTCACTAACATCACCGTGTATTAATTCTTTAATCAATTTTGGAATAACGGGAATGATAATTCCCCAACCTGTAATATCGATTAACATTGTGATGAAGATAAAGCCGATAGCAGCTTGTTTTTTACTTGTTGCCATAAATAGTTTTTGGTTATAATATAGACGAATAATTCAGTATTTTTTCATGAAAATTAAATCTTAAATGTCCCGATATGTGAAGTTCTATACTGATCTGAATAAACATGAATTTCATAACCATCCCAAAGATTTCTAGACCAAACTAACTTATTTACTGAGATAAAATAATTGTACCATTTTCTTTCTCCTAATTTATTAGGATTGAGTTTGTTGGTTTCTAAAGCTTTTAATATTTTAGTTTCTATATCCATAATACTATTTTACAAAATCTAAAAAAAGATGAAAGAGCTCCTTATTATCATGATTAGAAAAACAATTATTATTTATCGTTTCAGCTACTCTTTCATCCTTTTGGAGTAACTTATTTATACCTTCGACACAATTATCAACTGTCCCTTCAAGAATATACCCGACAAGAAATCCTTCACATTCAAAATATTTTCCACCTTTTAAGAAATTATCAATACCAGTTGAAATATATCTTCTTTTTAAACCAGAATCGTTTGCTTTAAGATTCTTAGCTTCTACATGATATTTAAATTCTTCTTTCTGCCAAAATTTGCTAAAACGCATATCAATCCTTGAAAATTCTGCGGCAAAACCTTTAACAAATTCTGCCTCTCTATCAAATAGATGATTTTCTAAATTTGTTGAAATTTCCCAAGTTTTTCTTTTAGGATTTTCATCGATATAATTATGAAGAATTGCCGTTATGTCGTTTTCATGAAAATCCAATAAAACAGATTTATTTGAAATGGAAGTAGAATACGCCTCAACAAACAAAGTTGTACATCTTTCTTTGAATTTGTTTTGAAAATTTAGAAATATTGAAGTTTTTAAAGTTCCTGCCATTATTCTTTCATATTAAGAATTTCAACTAATAAAGATTTACAATCCTCCATAGCAGTAGTTTGACTCCAAAAACGTTTTTGATTTGGTTTTATGATATAAACATCATCATTTTGATAATAGTTTAGTTTTTTTCTAAAATATAAATTTTGAGCTTCTTCTTCCCAAAGTTTTTCATCTAAAATTTTCAACTCTTTATATATATCTTCTTTTGAAAGTATTGGCTTTCTATATTCATTTCCAAAAGAAATTTTGACCATATATAAAGGACAATTTTTATCAATATTATAATGTGTTACTGACGCTTTTAAATCTACATCATCTAACCAATTATTTAAATCATTGGTTAATCTGTTTGAATAATAATCAATCTTTAAAACGTGTTTTACAGCATCAGATTTCTCTTGTTTTTCAAATAAATCCAAACTGTAATTTATAGTATCATTTATTATTATTTGCTCATCTTCAGATAATTTCAAAACATCATTGTAAATTATTTGGTCTATTTCTTTTTCTAAAGAAGAAATGTCATGAATTACTTCGTTTGATTTCTTTATTGTATTTATTTTATCCGATATTGTAGAAAGTTGCTCTTTTTTATTTTCACTTAAATCATCCAAAACACACGGAATAGTCAAAAGTTCATTAAGATTTATTCTTTCTCTTTCTACTCCCCAAGTCGAAGTCGAAATGGACAGAAAATAGCTTGAAAAAGTTGAATTCAAGAACAAACACAATACTTTTGAGTCTCTAAAATCTCCTCCATTATAAAAACCATACAACGAATTTGTAAAATACTCATCATAATCAATTATTGATGCACAATATCTTTTTTTAGTTTGACCTTCTTTAAAAACTAAAAATGGAGCTTTTATAAATTTATCATTAATTCTCCTATAATACTTATTATTCGGAATCAATGCTTTTTTTGAAGAAGAATATCTTTCAACAAATTTGGGTGATATGATTTTATCAGGTATAAATTCAGGTTTTAAAGAGTCAGACATAATTCCCTTTACACAATCCCATATTCTATCATTTGATCGAATAAATACACCTAAACTATTAAACCCATTTGATAATTTTTCAATCAACTCAAAATCAAAATAACTACCCCACATTGCAATTTTCCAGATTTTTGAATCTTTCTTTTCACACTCAATTCTTGGTAAATGCTTTTCATCTGATGAATCAACAACAATTCCTTCTAAAACATCATTTTTTATATAAGTTTTAGGAGCATAATAAGTAATCGTTTCCTTTGGATTTTCAGGTTTTTCTTTTCGGTAAAATACAATGCTAATTGGTCCAACTGCAGAACCAAAAAGCTGACCTCCAAAATTCTTTTTTGCCTTTCTTAAAATAGAAAAGTTATAAATTTTTTCTACATAATTTTCGTTGAATAACCATTGTCTAAAATTTTGATACGTCCCACCTGTATTAGTCAAAACTTTTGTGTTAAAAATCAGAGCAATTTCACCTTTTGGCGCTAATAAAGTAGATTTGTGCATAAATGGCAAAACCATTTCTTTAGCAAAATCATTTGCTTCACAATAAGCTTTTATTGTCGTGGATAAGTTCTTTGTCCCAAATGGAGGATTTCCAACTACCAATTGAAAATTTTGCAATTTTGATATTTCGAAATCTGAAATAGTATCTCTTTTAAAAAGATTATATCCTTGTTCATTTATAGTTGAGTCCTCTGGATCGTTGATTAAATAAGGAAATTTTATATTTCCATTCCACCAACCTGTCTTTGGGTCTAGATTGTCCAACAACGCTAAATACAAACTAAATGCCGCTACTTTAATTGATTTTGGTTCAATTTCAATCCCAAAAATATTGTCTTTTAGAATCTTTACTAGAACATTGAAATCCGTTAACTTCTTTTTGTGTTTGTTTTCATAACGTTTTACTAAACGCTTAAAACTTTGAACCAAAAATATTCCTGAACCACAACTTGGGTCAAGTGTTTTTATATTGTAATTCGTTTTGTCTTTTTGAATGGGTAACTTCTCATTTAAAATCAGTTCAACTAATGATGGAGGTGTATAAAAAGTTCCAGAATCTTTTTTATTTTTTTCATCTAATTCCGATAAAAAGTTTTCGTAGATTTCACTTAATAATTCAATTCGAATAATACTAAAATCAAATAATCTCCAGCCTTCAAAAAGAGCAATTTGCTCATCATTTTCACAACCATTAATAAAACATTTTTTTATTAATTCTAAATGATTTGGTTTGACTAGCTTTCTTTCCTCTTGAGTTATGGTAAATAAACTTCCATTAAAGTCATTGGATAATCTTTCGAATAGATTATAAGTAGCTTCAATGTTTTCTAGAACCTTAAAATAAGAATCCGTATGATCTAAAAAAGTAGCATAAAATGGTTTTGTAGTCGCTCCTTTATCTTCTAAATACAATAAAAATAAAGAACGCATCACTAATTTATGAATGATGTCTTTGTCTTTTAACCCTTCTTTTTCTAGCTTCCTCGAAACATTAATTAAACTCTTAATTAAATATTTATCAACTCTATTTTGGAGATTTAGTTTGTCTTTTATTTCTTTAGCTTCAATTGCTGACCAAATAAATCCCGTGTCAATAGCAATTCTTGAAAAAAGTATATTAAGAGTTTTTAATTTTACTTCGTCTGTTTCCTCACAACAAAAAAGTTGCAGTTCTTGTAATTGACTTTTTAACTTTAAGTCAGTTATATTTTTATCAAAAACGAAAGGTTTTACAGAACAATTATAAATTCTAATTTCTGTTTTAGTATAAACATAGAGAAATAAAACTTTTTGAAAATTCCAACATGTATGCTGAATTTCAGCAATCAATTTTAATGTTTGTAAATCGAAAGACTCTACTTCTTTTAAGAAAAGAGCGGGATGTCCCTCATTTTCATAAACTTCAATAATTCCATGTTTTTCAACATCAAATATATCAATATCAATTTCCTTGCTATCTTTTGCAAAGTCATTAAAATCGAGTTGTTGAAAAATGGAATTTGACATTATTTGGGTTTTAAACAAAAATAATTTAAAATTTAATATTCCGTACCGATACGGAAAATATTTTTAATTATTATACTAACAAAAAAAATCCCAAAACCAGTATTGGAATTTGGGATTTAATTGCTTCAATGAGCCTCAGAACGTATGATTAACAAACCATCCTTGAAATTATTTTTTAATAAAGCTTTTCACAATTTCTTGATTTCCATTTGAAACTTTAAGTAGATAAAGACCAGAAGAAAGCGCACTTACGTCTATAGTTGAATCATTTAAAATATTGTCCATTAAAACGGATATCCCACTCATGTTTAGAACTTGAACTCCCAAATTGTTGCTATTTTTCCCAAAATGAACATTCATTTTTTCATTAACTGGGACAGGAAAGATTGAAAAATCCTGAACCTCATCTGTTTCTGACTCTGTGATCATTTTTTCTTTTTCTGCCCCTTGGCGAAGAGTCTGCCCTCCAGATTTAATGACAAAATAATTAATATTCCATCCTCCTATAGTAGCAAAAATCCCTAAGTTGTATGTACCCGCTTGAATTTCTTTTGTAAAACTAACAGTTTCCCATTTTTGCCACCCTCCTGTACCATTAAACGTAACACTATTCACAAAGACACTTCCTGCATTAAAATCAACCGAAAGTTTTCCTCCGTTGATACTAGCCACACGGAACTCGAAGGTATATACTCCCGTTGCTGGAAAAGTTATACTATTATAAGCCATCCAATCATTGGAATCTATATATCCGACGTTTAATCCACCCTCAGCACATGTCTCGGTTTGTACTCCCGACATGAAACTATAAGACTCGGCTTCAATTTTTTTATTGAACACATCTAACGAAGTGTATATTTGTTTTAAATTAAAAAAAGAAGGCTTTTTTGAACGATCTCTACGTACTATTCCCCAATATTCTTCATCGGCACTACCGTCGTATGGTGCCCCTGAACTATTTGGAGCAGACCCTCCCGGATTCTGAATATCTGGGCTCCCGGCTTTCCACCATTCATCACAAAACTCAAAAACCGTAGCTCCTATACAATCATCATAACGATTAAAAATACCTGTTAGAATATTACTATTGGCCTGCATTTGTAGATCTTCCCTAATCGTATTCGTCCTTTTATCGTAGGAATCTGCACCACACTCTGAAATATACATTGCTTTTTGAGAAAGTCTTCTAAAATCATCTATTGCAGGCACATCATTATCCCATCGATAAAGATTTAAACCCCAAACATCCACAGCTGGACATGCACTCAAAACTGAGGCAGTAGGTACTTCACCGTGAGCAGTAGTTACTGGATGATTTACATCAAGTTGATGTGCTCGTATTGCACAGGCTTGTAATTTTGAATACCAAACATTGATATTTCCTCCAAACCATTCTGGATGATAATTATATTCATTTCCAAATTCCCACATCAAAATAGCTTGGTGATTTTTATAAGTGTTAATGTAATTTTCAAAATCGTTTTCATTCAAATGCATGATGATTCTAATTCCATTTGCAGCAAATGCATTAAGCTCAGCCACATTATTGATCGGAGCGTAGGTTCTAATGGTATTTATACCTGCCTCTTTCATAAGAGCAATATCCTGAGTATAATTTCCTGTATCACCTGTCCCTCTGCTATAATCGATCGCTTTTATTCGATAACGTTGTTCGTTTACAAACAATTGCTTTCCTCTTACGGCCACAGTTTGGGCATTACTCTGCAAAAGAGAAAGAGAAAGAAATAGAAATAAAATGTAGTTTTTTGTTTTCATAAGTATAGTTTTTTTTTAATGAATAAATTCAACAAGCTATTTTATAAATGCTTCTTTAACATTTACATACGACAAAATAGCACAATCACTTCTTGACAAAAAAAAATGGCCAAACTCAAATTTAGGCTTCTTTTTTCAAAATTTAACACTAAAAAACACTACAAAAACTATACACCTGACAAAAAAAACTGTAGCTATAACTTGAGAATATACCTTTTTTTTTAAAATAAAAGTCTTGTAAAAGCTACCTTTCCTATTGTTATTGTGTTTGAAAATTATCTGTTATTTAGAGACTGATATTTTCTTCCTCTCGAACAGCAATATTATCAACCGTTAGTATAACTGTCGGGGAATTCAACGAAGATTTTACTATTTGAGAATCAAGTGATTTAGCTACAATAAACTTACGTTTGTCCTCTCGACAAAGGAGAAAACACACCAATCACTTTTAACGGAAACACATTTTCTTGCTCCTAAACCACCAGATTCTGAAACTTTTTCCCATAAAAAAATCCCAAAAACCAATATTGGAATTTGGGATTTTGTGAATTTAAAATTGAATTGACTACAATTCCAATGCTTTTTTAGCATTACCGCCCATCAATAATTCTAATGGGTTTTCTAAAGCTTCTTTTACAGCAACCAAGAAACCAACAGACTCGCGTCCGTCGATAATTCGGTGATCATATGAAAGCGCTACATACATCATTGGGTGAATTTCCACTTTACCGTTTACAGCAATTGGACGTTCGATAATGTTGTGCATTCCTAAGATTCCAGATTGAGGAGGGTTGATAATTGGAGTAGATAACATAGAACCAAAAACACCACCATTAGTGATTGTAAAAGTTCCTCCTGTCATATCATCAACAGTGATTTGACCGTCACGAGCTCTAAGTGCTAATCTTTTAATTTCAGCTTCAACACCGCGGAAAGTCAAGTTTTCAGCATTACGAACTACAGGAACCATAAGTCCTTTTGGTCCAGAAACAGCGATAGAGATATCTGCAAAATCAAAAGCAATTTTATGATCACCATCCATCATAGAATTTACGTCTGGATACAATTCTAAAGCTCTGGTAACGGCTTTAGTAAAGAAAGACATATATCCTAAACCAAGTCCGCCGTGTTTTGCTTTGAATGCATCTTTGTATTCGTTACGAATCAAGTTGATTGGCGTCATGTTAACTTCATTGAAAGTCGTTAACATTGCTGTTTCGTTTTTAGCAGCTACTAATCTCTCAGCCACTTTACGACGCAACATTGATAATTTTGTACGCTCAGAACCACGATTTCCTCCAGTTGGAGTTCCCATTGAAGGCACTGCATTTACAGCATCGTCTTTAGTTATTCTTCCGCCTTTACCAGTTCCTGATATTGTAGCTGGAGCGATATTTTTTTCGTCTAATATTTTTTTAGCTGCTGGAGACGGCGTTCCTGCTGCATAAGATGCTGCTGGAGCTGGTGTTGCTACTACTGGAGCTGGTGCAGGTGCTGCTTTTGGCGCTTCAGCAACAGGAGCTGCTACTGGTGTAGAACCTGATGGTTTTGCTCCCTCAGTATCAATAAGACAAACTACTGCCCCAACCGCTACTGTGTCACCTTCTTCTGCTTTAAGAGTTATAATTCCGCTCATTTCAGCTGGCAATTCAAGTGTTGCTTTGTCAGAATCAACCTCAGCAATAGCTTGGTCTTTTTCTACATAATCTCCGT